>DASQGJ010000079.1:0-6840 GCA_035632675.1 Candidatus Dormiibacterota bacterium | reverse complement strand
CGCGGGCGCAAGCGCCCGCGCCACACCGGCCCGCGCTACCGTGCTTACAGTTTGCGGCGCAGGTCGAACGTTTCCTTGTGCTCTTTGCCATGGTCGACGAAGGTCCACTCTTCGGTGTGGTGGTTATCGTCGAGGACCGTGAGCACCATCTTCTGCATGTGTCCGGCATCGGGCGAAGCGAGATTCGTCGCGTCGACGTAGTTGAAGGTCATGGTCTTGCCATCGGCAGACACGCTCGCCTGCATCCGCGGCTGATTCTGCGCCGCGCAATAGTGCGTCATCAGAAGCCGGTTCCCGTCGAGGTGGAACATCGAGATCATGTCTTCGTTCGGAACTTGAATTTCGCTTTCGACGGCTGACCCCCCGGAGACGACTCTGAACGTGACCTGGAAGGTGTGGCCGTCGGGGGCTTTGCCCTCCCAGGTGCCGGGCATGTTCTTGATGGTGGCGAAGGCTTTCTGGGCGTCGGTCTGGGCGAAGGCAGACGCGGTGAGTGCGAGAGCGATCAGGATGCGGGCGGCGGTGCAGGTACGGTTCGTCATAGGAGTTCCCTTTCTTTGCGACGGAATCTTGTCCGTCGCGAAATTCATTTGGGCTTGCGGGAGGCGGCTGCGGTCTCCCGTTCGTATTCGGCTTCCACAAAGGCTTTCAGGTTGTTCAGGCTCGCGGCCCAAAAGACGCGGTATTGCTCGATCCAGGAGTCGACGGCGCGAAGCGGTTCGGGATTCAGGTCATAAATGCGGTTGCGGCCTTCCCTGTGCTCTCGCACCAGGTGCGCCCGGCGAAGAAGGCGCAGGTGTTTGGAGATCGCGGGACGGGAAACGGGAAAAGCGCTGGCAATCTGTCCCGCCGGCTGGCTTCCGCGTCGGAGCAGGTCAAGGACGGCGCGGCGGGTGGGATCGGCAAGCGCCTGGAAAGTGGCTTCCTGATTTCGCGGGGCCGCATATGTAACCGAACGGTGACGCATAATGCGTAACCTTACAGTTACGCGAATGCGATGTCAAGAGGAATCTTCTCGAATCTTCAGCGCAAGCCAAGTTCATGCACGGGCGAACATTGGGGCGCAGCCGACGTGTTGCATTGGTCCTTCGCTTTCGCTCAGGATGACATTACGGGAGGCGGCGGGATGGATCGTTCAGGGCGTGCCGCTAGAGACTAAGTCGAGGAAGGCCTGGTGGACGCGGGTGTCGTCGGAGAGTTCGGGGTGGAACGTTGCTGCCATGGCTCTTCCCTGCCGGACCGCGACGGGGTCGGAGCCTTCGGTGGCAAGAATCTCGACACCTTCTCCGACGTGGGAGATCTTGGGGGCGCGGATGAAGACCATTTCGAGCGGCTGGTCGGACTTGCCGAGTTTGCCTTCGCGGATGGAGCTGTCGATCTGACGTCCGTAGGCGTTGCGGCGGATGCGGATGTTGAGGGCGCCGAGTCCGGCCTGCTGAGGGTTCTCAACTTCGGTGGCCAGCAGGATCGCGCCGGCGCAGGTGCCGAACGTCGGCTTGGACATCACGAATTGCTTTAGCTTTTCGAACCCGGCGTCGCCGAGAAGTTTGAGGAAGGTGCCGGACTCGCCTCCGGGGATGACCAGGCCATCGATTGCGTCGAACTGCTCGGGTTTTTTTACGAGCACGACCGTCGCCCCCAGCTCTTCAAGCCGGCGGCGGTGGGCGTCGAAATCGCCTTGCAGGGCGAGGACTCCTATGGTCATGGGAAACTTCACCAACATCCAGAGCGAGCCTCAGCGGCTAAAGCCGACTGCGGATTCGCGCAATTTACGGCACGGCTGGAAGCCGCGCCCTTTCAAAACTTCCCTTTAGAGCTTCCTTTCAAGACTTCCCTTTAGAACTTCCCCTGGGGGAACACAATGGAATTGATGGTTCGCTTACGCTTCGGTTGCACTTATTGATTTTAGCGGAAGAGAAGAGAGGACAGCGAGCCACACCGGACCACCACTACCACGGCTCGAAACAGTCGTAGTTGCGCTGGCTCGAAATCTTGCCGTCTTTGAATTCGAAAAACATCGCAGAATGGGCTCGCATCTTCGCCCCGGCGGAGAGGTTGCCGAACGTCAGGGCAAGCGTGCCGGTCCAGAACACTTCGACGGCAACCGCGTTGTCGTTGACCAGCGCGTTCTTGATCTCGTAGGTCTGGTGTGAGAGCAATTTGCGGCCTCTTTCGAATCCGTCGGCCATCTGGGAGACAGTTCCGCGGAGCCCGTGGGGGTAAATGCGGTTCGGAAGTTGCTCCATGACCATGTCGGGAGCGAGGAGGCCGGCGATGTCGGCGAAGCTGCCACTTTCAACAGCCTTGAGGTAGCGGCGGACGGTGTCGAGATGGTCGGTGGGACTGGGCATGGGAGGATTTTCGCATGATGCGCCAGCAATATTGTCGCACGACTTTCAAGAAGCAGGGCTAGGAGCGTTTCAGGTTAGGCTGGTCCGCTTGTCGGACTTCTAGGGTTGCTTGGAATCGGGTGGTGAGCCAGGTTCGCTCACGCTCAGGATTTTGAACTCCCGCTCTGGGGTTGAGCCTGGCGTACCGGAAGACAAATAAGCGTGCTTTTTGTCGACGCGAAGCGTGAGGGAGTCACCGAGTGCAATTTCTTTGTCTACCAGCGCGCAGGGCTTGCTGGAACACTCCAGTTGGTAGATCTTGCCGGCGGTTTGGATGCGCAAAACGTGGACCCACTGCGGCACGCTCCTTCCTCCACCCATCATGACCGGACCAGCGGCGGCGGGCGCGCCGCCAACCGGAACGCCCATCACTGGCGCGGTTGGGATTGCCGTGACCGGAGGGCCACCCGTAACTGGAACTCCAGTGACTACACCGCCTGTGGTGGGTCCGATTGGCGTCACGAAGACGGGCGGGCCGCCCGTGACTGGAACCGCCATGACCGGAGCCGTCGCCATAACGGGTGTGGCCGCGCTCGCAGCGACCGGCGCCCCGACCCCAGTGGCCGGCATTGTGGACCAGCCCACCCCATGTTGCCCTTTCACATGCAGCCCGGTGCCGATGACGATGCCTGGTTCGAAGGTTGGAGTCGAATCCTTGTCTTTATTAGGCGAAGCACTGGCGGGGGCGGCACTGCCGGAGGAAGCATTGGCGGAGGAAGGATTGGCGGGAGAGGCAGCGGGCGGCAACGCCGGAATGACTTTCAGTTCTGTCGTCAGGATGCGAAGCTTGTCTTCCGCGTCCGGTGCGACGAGAGGCACGTAGGCCCAGTCGCCGTCGATTCGAAAGTGGACCGTGTCTCCAGCGGCAATCGGCTTATCGCCGACTTTGCATTCCGGCTCGCCCCCGAAGATCCCTACCTTTCCGCACATCAACAGATAGATCCTGCTGTCGGTCGCGATCTGATAAAAGTGTCCGTGCTTGGAGATGGCGGAGAGCACGTTGCCGGTCTCTTTGTACTTGTCCGTGGGCTTGTCAGTCGCCGGGGACTGACCCAGGCAGGGTGTGAATGCCGCGGATAGAACCAGGCTGACGAACAGTGATTTCAGTGGCGCGCGCATGCAGAACCTCCGGTTAGGATTCTACTCTGGGGGGTGGGGCTCCGCGCTTCACGTCGACGAAGGAAGCTTTGGGGCCCCCCAGACCTGCGTCGGCTAAGCTGCGCGCGAGATCCCTCGCCCCACTGGTGAAAACGCGGGCCTTCGAGATGACGCCGCAAAGGGGGTCGGATCTGCTTGTAAATGAAAATGGCTCCGGTTACCCGGAGCCATCCAAATCACGTAGTGTAAGCACTCTGTCAGACTCAGTATTGAAGAATGAGACCACAGTGTCAAGTTACTTAGGGAGATTATCTCTGCGTTTTCTCCCTGGACGAAATTCCTTCTCCACAGACGGGAGAAATGGACCCGGCGGGAGTCGAACCCGCATCTGCGACTATGACAGAGTGCTGTGTTCCCGTTACACTACGGGCCCTGAATGGAGTGTCTGCTGGGGCTTGGGAGTTCGCAAGGACACGGGTCACAATCTTCTGGTGCGTTTCCCGGATTGGGACGAACTTTCTGTAAGAAGGTTCACGAACCCCCCAACCCTTGGAAAGCGCGAAGGACGGCCTCCCGCCCGTTCCTCACTTCATGCGAAGACCAAGCTCGAAAAGAATCTTGTCTAGCAGTTTCAAGTCTGTTGGGGATTCGTCCCCGTCTGCGGTACGTGCGCTTGTGAGGGCATCCCGGTTTGCGAGGAGTACGTCGCGGAAGCTGGAACAGAATTGACGATAACCCACGCTGGAGTTCACGAGATTTTTCATCCCCAGCGGCTTCTTCGCATTGGAATCGAGGATTGGAAAAACGTCGGGGCGAACGAAATGCAGCGTCTTTGATGCCCACACAGGCCACTGTTTCGTACCCGCAAACGGAGAAAAGAGGAAATCCAATGTCACCTGGTCCGGAACGCGTTCGCACAAGGGCTTCGCTTCCCGGGCCACCTTCAGCCATTCGTCGAGTATTGGATGAAGGTTAGAGGCAAGCAAAGCCGCCTCTGCCTGTATGCTTCCAAATCGCTCTTGAGCACCGCCGTACTGTTCCCCAACAAATGCAATTTGCTCTATCATGCGTGGCGCGTCGCGCGAAATGCCACCTCTGAAAAGGGCGTAAGCTTCTCTATCCAAGGCGGTGTTGCTTCGCCCTCGATAGGAGGAGAGGTTGTACTCTCGAACATATTCCGCAGCATCGTCGGGACTTATCCGCAGGAAAGCACCCGCGACGGAGACAGCTGCCTGGACGGGAATCGCACCGGTCGCGGGGCTGTACGGCGAGCCCCTGGTACTCCCGCTAGGAATATAGTTGGGCGAAATCTCTCCAAAGCCGCTGGTCCCCATGTCAACTATGCCGTCCCTGTTCACTGCGAATCCGCCGAGTTTCGTGCATTCTCCGCACGTGCAACCAGCAGATTTGGTGGCTGTGTAGAAGCAATCCGCCGAATTAACACTGGAAGGGTTTGTGCCCGGGAACGTTCGCAGAACCTCTGCCTTCAATTGCGCGGGAGCGATCCACTTCCCTACATGCCTTGCCAACACTGCGTGGCGCTTCTGGTAGATATTCATCGTCCACTCAGCCCCAGCATTTATGCCTTACAGTTCCTACCAGCCTCGGGTCTGCAGCATATGGGCCTCATCCAGCCCGCTTACGGCCAGCCCTTTCATCGCTCCCGTCAAGTTTTCGCTGACTTCAAGTAATACTTTAGGGTCTTGGAAGTGCGTGGCGGCCTGCACGATCGCGCGGGCGCGCTTGGCAGCCTGTTCGGGAGGCGCGAATGCGCAGGTTTCGTCGAAGGGGTGCGCTTCTACAGAATGTGTACACGACGTGCGCGCCCCCATGAAGATGCCTGAGCCTACGAACACCGATTCGGCGCCAAGCTGCATGACGAGCGACGCGTCGGCGGGGGTGGCGATTCCTCCCGCGCTGAAATTTGGGACGGGGAGCTTCCCGGTTTCTGCGACCATCTTGACCAACTCGTACGGGGCCTGGTGCTCTTTGGCTTTGGCGTAGAGTTCTTCTGCGCTGAGGACGGTCAGGATTCTCATCTCCTGCATGATCTGCCGCATGTGCTTGACGGCGTGGACTACGTCTCCGGTGCCGGCTTCGCCCTTGGTGCGGATCATGGCGGCGCCTTCGCCGATGCGGCGGAGGGCTTCGCCGAGGTTACGGCAGCCGCAGACGAAGGGGACCTTGAACGGGTGCTTGTTGACGTGGTGGGCCTCATCGGCGGGGGTCAGGACTTCCGACTCGTCGATGTAGTCGACGCCGAGGGCCTGCAGGACCTGTGCCTCGACGAAGTGACCGATGCGGGCCTTGGCCATGACGGGGATGGTGACGGCGGCGATGATGCCGGTGATCATGTCGGGGTCGGACATGCGGGCGACGCCGCCGTGGGCGCGGATGTCGGAGGGGACGCGCTCGAGCGCCATGACCGCGCAGGCGCCCGCTTCCTCGGCGATCTTGGCCTGTTCGGGGGTGACGACGTCCATGATGACACCGCCCTTGAGCATCTGGGCGAGGCCCTTCTTGACGGCCCAGGTGCCGGTAGTGGCGGAGCCGGCGGCGCCGTTTGTGGTGGTGATGCGGTCGTTCGTGGCAACCATGGTGGCGCGTCCTCTCGGCGTGCGGAGTGTGTTTGGATGTGCGTGGTGGTAGTGTAGCGAACTTTGCGGTCAGATCGCCGGCGGGGAAGGGCGTGACGGGGGAGAGGATCGAGTGGCGGTGTACGCAGGGTCCGGAAATGCGGTCGCGCGCCCAAGTCCGCGATCGCGGGCCGGACGGGGCGGGCGGGTGGGGTCCACCCCAAGCGGCGATCGGCGGAGCGCGCCGGCGCCGGCGTAGCGGGCCGGTCAGCCGGCGGCGCGGATGCTTTCGAGGTGGCCGGTGACGTGGGCGGTCAGCACGCCGCCTTCGATTAGCTGCTGGGTGGTGACGGTGGCGCCGCCCGCGAGGGGCAGCGAGCCGGTGCGGTCGAGCTGCTCGTCGGTGAGGGCGCGAATGTAGGCGGCGGTTGAGGCGGCGCCTTCACGCAGTTCCTCCAGGACAGCGGCCTTCGTCACGGCCACGTTGCTGGCGGCGCGGGCGTCGTTCTTGCCGTTGACGTCGTCCCAGGTGTAGCCGGGCAGAGGCTTGCCTTCAGCGGCGGCGGTGATGAACTCCATCTCCAGGGGGAACTGGCCGGAGACGTGCTGGGCGGTCTGGGCGACGGTCCAGCGTTCGGCGCTGCAGGGCGCCGCCCATTGCGCGTCGGAGCACGCCTCCACCGTCCTGGCGAAATCGGCGACGGCCTGTTCGAACCGGGTTGCCAGTGCATCGGAACGGGTTCCCATGATGATTCTCCCCCCCTTGCGTCGCGACG
>DASQGJ010000078.1:0-74446 GCA_035632675.1 Candidatus Dormiibacterota bacterium | reverse complement strand
CCCATCTGCTTCATGCCGCGAGAGAGCAGCGAATCGCCGATGGAAGCGCACAGCGTCACGCCGGCAAGCACCAGATACTTGCGGAAGGTCACACGATCTTTCCCTAAGCCTTGGCCGGCGCGACGGCGGCAGCGGAATCGTCCTTCTCGCGTTTATCCTTTACCCACTTATGGCGCATGGCGCGGACTTTGAGGAAGGTTTTCGCTTCCTTGTAGAGGCGCTTGCGATCGGTACTGTCGAATGCCGCTTTTCGCAGGATGCGGAAGACCGCCTACGGACGAAAATAATATTCGTCGTAAAAGCGGTGTACCGCCTCGAGAATCTCTTCCGCCGGGAGGCCCGGATACTGAATGTGCGCCAACTGGTGGCCGCCCTCGTCCACCATCTTGTTGTCGCCCACCATGAAGCCGTTCTTGACGGCGTAGTCGTAGAGTTCGGTGCCGGGGTAGGCGTGGGCAACGGAAACCTGAATCGTCTCCACATCCAACTCTTTGGCGAAGGCGATGGTGTTGCGGATGGTCTCGTGAGTTTCGCCCGGAAGGCCGAGGATGAAGTCGCCGTGGATGACCAGACCCAGCTTGTGACAATCCTTGGTGAATTGTCGTGCCCGCTCGATGGTGGCGCCCTTTTTGATGTTCTTCAGAATCTGCTGGTCGCCTGACTCGTAGCCAACAATCAGGAGACGGCAGCCCGCTTCTTTCATGGCCTTCAAAGTCTCGTAGTCGGTGGTGACGCGCGAGGTGCAGGACCACGTCAGCCCCAGCGGCTTCAGCTTGGCGCACAGTTCAATGGTGCGCGCTTTCTGAATGTTGAAGGTATCGTCGTCGAAGAAAAACTCTTTCACCTCCGGCCACATCGCCTTCGCCGCGGCCATCTCGCGGGCAACGTCATCCGACGACCGCTTGCGCCAGGGGTGACCGCTCAACGTCTGCGGCCACAGGCAGAACGTGCACTGCGCCGGGCACCCGCGCGTGGTATACAGCGACACAAACGGATGCAGCAGGAACGGAACGGTATAACGAGTTACGTCGAGGTCGCGTTTATAAACTTCGGTGACATGCGGCAAAGCGTCCAGATCCTGAATTTGCGGCGCGTCGGGAGTGTGCACCACCTTGTCGTCCTTCAGGAACGACACCCCCGGAATCTCCGCCAACGGCTTGCCTTTCGCGTAGTTCACGACGGCGTAGTCGAATTCCTTGCGGCAGATGAAATCGATCTCCGGACAATCGCGCAGCGACTTCTCCGGCAGCACGGTCACGTGCGGCCCTACAAAACATATCTTGATCTTGGGATTCGCGCGCTTGATCGCGCCCGCTAGCAGGATGTCCCCAGGGAACCCCGGTGTCGAGGTAAACAGCACAAGGAACTCGTAGTCCTTGGCGATGTTGATGGTCTCCTCGCCCGAGACATGGTGTGGAGGCGCATCCAGCAACCGCGCCCCTTCCAGCATCCCTGCCGGATACGCCAGCCATACCGGATACCAGTAACTCTCGATTTCGCGGGTGGCGGGCCAACGAGAGCCAGCGCCTCCGTCGAAGTTTTCAAACGATGGAGGATTCAGAAACAGTGTTTTTAGAGGCATATTTTGGTGTTCTTATATTCTAGCATCCAGACACGGTTCCTCGATTGAGTGACCCGTGTTCCCGCAGGTTCCCCACAACACACTTAGAGATGGCCTAAGTTCTTGATTCCAATGTATTCCGTCCGGGCCAAAAAGCAAATACAGAGGGGGTGAATGTGCCCTGGAGAGCAGCGAACGGGCGTAGGGTGCTCTAAGCGGGACGCGATTCGAATGGGCGACGGTTGTTCTCAGCGCTCTCTGCGGCCTTTCTCAGCGTCCTCTGCGGTCAAAAGCTCTAACCGCCGAGCACGCGGAGAACGCCCGCCGAGCACGCAGAGAAACTCTTCGGGGTTTGCTGCCTACTGAGCTTCGCCTGTCCCGGGGACACGGAATGTCAAGCCGCGATCGTCATTCGCCTTCTCGGTGGCAGCCAGATCGAGGTCGACCAGCGCAATCTTCTCCGTCCGGCCGGCAGAGAAGTTCCAGAGCGTTTGCCCGACGATGGCATAGTTGCCAATCTCCCGCCGATGTTGATCGCGGAACACAAGCACTGTCGGCGGCAGAACAGGATCGGCGTTCTCCTCGGAATTTCTCTTGTGGTTGGGCTCGGGGCGCGGCCCCGCTGACCGGGAAGCGTACGAGTCCTGGTCCCCATCGGCCTCTTCCTGGTGTAGCATCCGCTGTTCTTCCAGGCTCTGCCAGTTCATCTGGTTGGCGATGGCGCGATCCCGCTCGTAGTCCTGGTCATAGGAAGAGCCCGAGTCGTACCACCACGGATCGTAGTAGCCCGTTCCCCACCACGGATAAACAAATCGCCGGCAGTTCCATCCGAAACAGTTGTTGCGGAACCCAAACGTCTGGAAACGGTTGCGGAATCTATCATGCAGGAATGGCCGTCGCGAAAAGCCTGGCCGGGAAGAATGGACAAAACCGCGAGAGACCCCCGCGCCCGAATGCATGCCACCAGAGAAATGCCCGCCACCACCAGCGTGCCCGGCGAATCCGCCGCCGTGGCCACCGCCGTGGCCGCCCCCAAATCCGCCGCCGTGGCTCCCGCCGCCATGCCCGCCCCGCTGCGCCCACAAGGGTACCGCGAGCACCAGAGCGAACGCCGCGATGGAGATTAGGCGACGCATACGCCAACATTATAAGCCCGCAACGCAAGGGAGGTGTCTAGCTCCCCGTGTTGGCGACTTGCCGTCAGACTCTACCGACGAAGCGCAACTTTCTGCCACCCTGTGGTGTTATGGATTCGCAAGTCTCCATCCTTGCTGCGTTCCAAGGTAGGACGGTAGACTTTTGTCGAGTACCGCGACGGCAGTCACACAGCAGGATGGCAGTTTCAGCGTTCCTCTCAAGGAGGGATATGCGCGACTCTTCTCTTCGGGCCCTCTCTGCAGTTTTCGTTTGTGCGTGCTTGCCTCTATGTTTCGTGGCGTGCGGTAGCAGCCCTCAAGGATGCCAGGGGTGTCCGGTGCAGGGACCTCCACCGGGGCCTTCGTACCTGTTGGCGGCCGGGGAACAAAGCCTGCAGTCAGGACAGCTTCTCAGCTTTCCGCTCGACACCCAGACTGGCGCCCTGGGGACGCCGCTCGCGATCGCCGGCCCACAGCCTCCGATCTTCAGCATGACCGTTGCTGGGGAGAAATCTCCTTTCCTGTACGTCGCTCCGGTAGTCTCGCTGCAATCCTTTCCTGATCAGATCCACGGCTACGCCATCGATGCCAAGACCGGAGCGCTGAGCGAGATTGCCTCTTCTCCTTTTGCCGCTGCGGATGCGATTACGCTCAGCGGGGGATCCGGATTCAACAGTTTTCTCTACGTTGGGGCGACGTCAGCCCTGAGTGGGGGTCTCGCGCCTGCGGTCAACGCTTTCAGCATCGGAACCGATGGATCGCTCTCTCCGTCGATCGCCGGATCGCCCTTCACCGCCGGTCCGCTGACAAACATCATGGCCGGCCCAGGCCCGATTTTGAGCAACCAGGCCCCATACCTGTACGCCACGGAGTATGAGGGCAGTACGGGGGCCGCCGGGGGAGTCGCGGCGTTCACCGTAGACCCCAACACCGGAGTGCTCATGCCCGTACCCGGCTCTCCGTTTTCAACCGGACCCAACGGCAGTCCGGTCAACCTGGTTTACGATTCGCGGGGATTCGTGTACGTCACCCTTTTCAATACGCAGATACAGAACGCGCAGCACTACATCGCGGGGTTCTCCGTCAATCCGGGCACGGGCGCGCTGACGCCGGTACCGGGATCTCCGTTTCCGGCAAGCAGCGTGGCTTCGCTCACGCTCGACGCTTCGGGGCTCTACCTGTTTACCGGCATGGACGACACCATGACCACGGTCGAGTTCCAGATCGATGCGGCTTCCGGAGTTCTGACGCCAATGACAGGAATCAAGGCGCGGGTGTACGGTCCGTTCCTCGCATACGGGAATTTCTTGTATGCCGCAACCACGGGCACATCGGGAATACCCGATTCGATCGCGGGCTTCAGCATCAACGAGACTACCGGAGCGCTGACGCCGCTGGCAGGGTCGCCATTCCTGGCCGGGTCGGCCGTGACGGCGATGGCGTCGGTGACCATGCCCGGGCAGTAGGCTTCGCCCTCAATCAAGGAGCCGCTGCTCGCCGCCCGGACTCAGCTTCCAAACTGCGCGCGCGATCTAGTTCTGGTCCCCCGCCCCGTGGTTCTTCTTGCACAGTTTGCAATAGGTCGCCGGCAGCGTGTTGTCGACCCGGTGCTTCACCGGCTGCAACGTTCGCAGGTATGCGTAGGTCGCCTTCAAGTCGTCGTCCGTCAAGTTCCTGAACTCGCCGAATGGCATGATGGAGTTGAGCTTGCGCGCCCCCACGTATCCCGTGCGCAGCGCCGTAATGAACGTCTGCTCCGAGTAGTAGCTGATCCCGGAAGCATCCGGCGTAATATTCGCGCTCACCACCGAGCCCCACGGTCCGCCCAGCGCCTCCCCACCCGCAAACGGCAGTTTGTCGACCGCATTGTGGCAGCCGCATCCGAGTTTGACCAGGTACCTGCCACGCGCGAGTGGATCGCTGGCCGGAGCGGGCACGGGCGCTGTGACAGGTTCGGGCGCGCCGCGCACCAGCAAGTTGACGGGAAAGTTGATCTTCGAGGCGGGCAGCGAATTGTGCACCGGCGCAACCGATCGCACGTACACGACGACCGACGCCAGATCTTCATCCGAGAGATTCTTAAAGTCGAAGTACGGCATCAACGGAAAAATTGTAGTGCCGTCGTGCTTGATGCCCTCGCGAATCGCCCGCGCAATCTGATCATCGCTCCATCCCGCCGCGCCCGTTTGCGGATCGGGCGTGAGGTTCGGCGCCACCGCCGTGCCCGGAAAACCGGCCAGCGGCAGGCTCTGGCCCGCCAATTCCATCCCAGCAACGCTGGGCGCACCATGCTGCGTCCAGTCGGAGGGCGTGTGGCAGGTTTCGCAACTGAGTAATCCCTGCACCAGATAACGTCCGCGTGCCAGCCGTTCCGGAGTGCGCTCGAATTGTCGGTCCGTTGTCGCACGCTCCTTGGGCCCGATGAACGGACGCCATCCGATGGTGAACGAAATAGCGATCGCTAACAGCACCAGGAGGCCAGCAAGTCCATAGAGCAGAACTTTCCCGAGCTTTTTCAAATCAGATTCCTCCAATTTAGAAAATTTAGGCAGCCCCGGTCGGGACCGCGCCCCAAAAACATGAGCGGGATAATACCAGCAAACGGGTAGGGATGTTCCATGCCCCGGCGAAAGAATCGCTTGGATTAGTGCATTGGCGGGTGCCCCACTTCTGGCCGCTTTTGCCAGAAGTGGGGATTTTGCAGACCCCTCACTTACTTCTTCCCTTTTTTGGTAGGCTTCTTGGGAGCCGCTTTCTTTGCGGGCTTGGGTGCAGGCTTGTGTGCAGGTCTTGGCGCAGGCTTCGCAGACTTAGCCGCCGGTTTCGCCTTTTCAGCCACCGTCGCTTTCGCTGCCGGCTTTGCGGGCGCAACCGGTGCAGGCGGTGGAACAACGGGCGCTGCCACAGCCTTCCCCTTCTTCCCTTTCGGACCCGGCTTCGCCGGCTGCGCGGCTGCCGCAGCAGCGGCAGGTGGCACGGTACCTTTGGGCGCGCGTCCACGCCGAGGCGCAGGCGGTGGCGGCGGTGGCGGCGGCGCGAACGGCTTCAGGAACTTCAACGTCTCGGTCCGCGAACGCAGCTTGCCGTCCAGCAACAGCATGAACACATCGTTGGCCAGCTTCGGATAAATCGGGAGTTGCGGCGTGATCAGCAACTCCGTCATCTCAGGCAACGGAATCTTCTGCTGCACCTGCCGCCACTTGGTCAGATAATTCTTGATCTTCTGTTCGACAGATTGCTGCTTCGCTGTGACCGCCAGGAACAACACCATTTCCGGCCGTGCCGTCGAAAGCAACTGCCATGTGCGCGACGGGGTTGCGGCTTCCTTGCCCATCAGGCGCTTCGCCAGTTCCTTGGCATGGTCTTCAATATCGCGCCACGCTTCCACCAGATCTTTGCGCGGAATCAACTTCTGAATGTCGCTGACGTCCTTATCGGAGAAGTGCGACGTCAGGAAATACATGACGGCCGGACCGGCGTCGGGCGTGTAGCCGAGATCGACCATCTGCTGCCGCGTCTTCATCAGCGCACTGATGCCGTTGGTGTCAACCTTGGCCGAAGTCCACTTGTCGTGGAGCACTTCGAGCCAGCCTTCCTTCTCGAGCTGCTTCACCACGTGCAGCGGATCGTCCTCATGCGCCAGCGCCGCGATCTCGTGCCCGATCGACGACCGCAAAATGTGGTCGATGTACTTCCCTTCCTTCGCCGCGTCGTAGCGAGCTTGCGTACGCTCTTCGAGCGGCCAGTGAAAGCGTGCCGCAAACCGCGTGGCGCGAATCAGCCGCGACGGATCTTCCAGGAACGCATAGTTATGCAGAATGCGAATTAGCTTCGCTTCCAGGTCGGCGACCCCGTTGAAAGGATCAAGCAGCAGACCTCGCGATCCTTCATTCAGCGACAACGCCATCGCGTTGACCGTGAAGTCGCGCCGCCGCAGGTCCTCATGAATCGTCGACGGCATCACAATCGGAGGCTTGCCCGTCTTTTCATAGCGCTCCGTACGCGCCATGCTGACTTCAGCGCGCGCGTTCCCCGGCAGCGCGAGAAAGATGGTGCGAACGTCTTCTTCGACGGCGGTGATCTTGGCGCCCGCCTTCTCGAAATCCTTCTGCAGTTTGAGGGGATTGCCCTGGACGGTGAAATCGAGATCGCGGATGGTGAATCCGCTGATGATGTCGCGGATCGCCCCGCCCGTCAGATAAAGATTCATGCCCGCGGCGCGGGCGACGTCTTGCACCAGGCCGACGCCTTTTAACTGGTCCGGCGTCAGCCGGATTTCCATCGTGTAAATGTAATCAGCCATTCGCTTTCAGGCGGCGGTCAGGCCTTGGCCGAAGCGATTCGATGGCGTGAATCGCCCACGGGGAGGGCCGAATTTGCCGTACTTTCCACAAGATTTCCACAGAGCCGGTCCGAACGCCTAACCGGACCCTCAGCCACCAAGACGCAAGTGGCTTAGTACAAAGTACTTATACAGAATGGAAATTATGTGGCAAGCTCAAGAAAATAACACAACGTTTACATTTTGGCTACTGCCAAGGCGGATTCCGCTAGATTTCCCTGAAAAGGTGCGAGAATCGAAGTCGGCTTTCGGCTTCCGGCGTCCGGCTTTCGGTCCTGAGCGCACAAGGATCTAGCGAAAGCCGAGCGGCGAAAGCCGAAAGCCCGCTTTTCCAATGCCTTCAACGCACAAGAAAGTCATCGTCCGCAAGATGGACCGCGATTCGGTCTCGGGATACGTCTCCCCGGCCCAGTTCGTCCACGAAGGCAAGCTCGAATTGCTGAACACCTCGGGCACGGTCATCTCGATCGACCTGCGCGAAATCAAAGGCGTCTACTTCGTCCGCGAGTTTGGCGAGGCCGAGTCCCTCACCCGCAAGACTTTCACCTCGCGTCCGCGGTCGGAGGGCCTGTGGGTCCGCCTGCGCTTCAAAGACAGCGAAGTCCTCGAAGGCCTCATGCCCGCCGACCTCCTGCAGGCCACGCCCGAAGGATATCTCGTGAACCCTCCTGACCAGCGCTCGAACACGCAGCGCATTTTCGTACCGCGCACTGCGTTAGAATCGCTCACCGTCTTGGCAGTGATTGGCGCCACCCGCCGCCAGCGACGTCCGCAGGATCAGCGTCAGGTGCCGATGTTCGAGGAGTAGGCATTCTCTCAGCACGAGCAATCCTCGCCCCTGATTCCGCACACGATGGCCATCACGATAGTCAACGGGATCAGCAGCGGTAAGAGTATCCACATGGAGATGGGCATGCCCCCCTCGTCGTTGCCAGCCGTCTTGGTGCTCTTCGCTTCCGGTTCTTGATCGATGACCCTAACTGGCACCTGTACTTCGATCTGCCGGGGCGGAAGAACTCCACTGTCCCTGATCGATTGAAACGTCACGTTCGCGCGCAGAAAATGTTCCCCGAAGTCGGCACTCTTCGAGGCTTTCAGCTTGATGTTGACGCGAAGAGAGTTTCCATCGAGCACGCGGACACGAGTGTCCCTGATCTTCAGGCGACCTCTTCCGCCCAGCGGGTTTCCGGAGACCGCATAGGAGTTGTCATCCGGAGGCTCGAGCAATTCCCCTTTGCGCATGGCTTCGTCATGAAAGGCGAAGTTCCTGCGTTGTTCATTTGGGAAGGTCAACGAGTCGGCGGTCAAGCCTTCGGACTCTTCAAATTCCAGTTTCAAAGGAACCATGTCGCTGGAGGATTCGTTGCGGGAAACAACCGGGCCTTGATCAAGAAGAAGAATGAGCATCGCTTTCTTGGTCTTGCCGGGGCGAATCGTCCGCGGTTCGATGAGGGCCTGGTCGGCGGGTTGCGGGTCTTTCGTCACAACCGTTTCCTGCTTTTCTGGAACTGCGAGACTCTGCTCTTGCCCCCACACCATCGACGGCACCAGAACCACTGCCAGCACGCTGCGCCACATAGCTGCCTCCTTCAAACGAGGCCATTGTTCGCAGCTTCCTCGCGTCCAGGCAATGCACCGCCGATCAACTGAGGATCAAACGGTAAGCACCTGATGGCGCAGGGCTTGTTGGTAGAAATCAACTCCGGTTTCAAGTATTCGCAGTTGCGGCGTTCCATCGCCAGTGGTCCGCCCGTCGCAAGACAACGACCGGCACCCCGAGGTCCGCCGCCCGACGCTCGACGTCCGCCCTCAGTTCACAGGCGTCAGCACGAACGCATGATTGTGCCCGTTCTTGCTGCCGTATCCTGTGATCTGTCCCACGTTGTTGATGGCGTTGGCGTTGATCAGCGTCCATCCCGAGGTCGCGGGGATCAGCGAATTGAGATCCTGCATGCCTCCCGACGACGTCCAGACCATGGCATGGGCGGAGTTGTCGGAGGTGTTGGCGTAGCCGACGACCACATTCGAGTCGTTGATCCCGAACGCGATGCTGTAGGTTCCTCCGCCGAGCACTCCCAGGTCTTGGATCTTTCCGCTGCTATTCCACTTCACCGCATGCCAGTGGCCCGACGTGCTCGATCCGTCGGATTGGCCGGCGATCACTCCCGCCGTGTTGATCGCGTTCGCCATGCTGGTCACGCCTCCCGACAGCGTGCCGAGGTCGGTCATGGTCGAACCGTTCCAGAGAAATCCATGCGAGGTGAATGGTGGGCCGTAGCCGAAGACGGACTCCCCCACAATCTCTCCGCTATCGTTGATGGCGAGTCCCGCCGTGAAGATAGACCCTTTCAGCGCGCCCAGGTTCTTGATCTTCGTGTTCGTCCAACTCGTGGCGTTGACCTTGCCGTTGCTGAGGAACGAATCTCCAGCAACTTCGGCTGCCGAGTTGATCTGAAAGGCCGCGCTCGACGCGCCTCCCGAGAGGGTGCCCAGATTGGTGATGGCTCCGGTGGACGACCACTGCACGGCCACGAAGTCGGTCGCGAGCTGCCCTTTGACGTTGGAGTAGCCAACCACCGTTCCGGAATCGTTGACTCCAATCGCGCCGCTCACGGTTGCGCCCGAGAGCGTACCCAGATCCTTCATCCCGCCGCTCTGCGTCCAGTAGAAGGCGTGCTGCCCGGGGACCAAACCGGTGCAAGGATATCCAAAGGAAGTCTGCATGTCGGAGCAGCCGGCGACCTCGCCAAGATTGTTGATCCAGAAGCCGCTGCTCTCGTTGTCGCCTTTCAGTACGCCGAGATCGGTGATGTGATAAGTTTGCCCCACGGCGAGTGCGGACAACGCCAGGACGAGCATCGCCCCGATGCTTGCGATTCTGCTCATGAATCCCCCATAAATTGTTGGTGTTGGGTCAGTATGCCATCGGACAAGCACATGGGAAAAGAATCGGTAGTACACGAGTGCCCCGGCTATGATCCCGCCCGTCCACCGCGGGAATGTGTGGGTCCAGCAGTATCCCAATCCAGATCTTCTTCGCGATCTTTGCGGAAGTTCTCCGCGCCCTTTGCGGTATAGCTTTTGATTTCACAAGCAAACCTCAAAAGCTTTCACGCGCAAAGTTCGCAAGGAGCGCCAAACTGAGGCACTACCTGTGATTCTACATACATTGAAAATCTGGGCGATATTGGTATAGTGTTTCGGTCCCACGGGCTCTCGGGCCAAGAAAGAGTTGAACGGGCCTTCTTCCTTCCTCCTGTCCGTTCGATCTCCATGGGCGTCGTACATTCCAGGTAGAGGTGTCGCTATGCGAGCCTGCACCACTTCATCTATGAAGCCGTCTTGTCGTGTCGCCCTTACCGTTCTCTTCGTCATCTTCCTCGCCAGTATGAGTGTGAGTGTCCCGGCGTTCGGCCAGGAACAGGCGCAAGCTGTGGCGCCTCCGCGCCCGCTGATCACCGCTGCCATCGACGAGTCGCGCCTCGCCACGCTAAAGGGCAACACGCATCCGCTGGCGCGTCCGGAATTCGATCTAGGCACGGCTCCCGCAAGCCTGCCGATGCAGCGCATGCTGCTGGTGCTGAAACGCAGTGACGATCAGGAAACCTCGCTGCGCAAATTGCTCGACGACCAGCAGGACAAGAATTCTCCCAACTACCACAAGTGGATGACGCCCGAACAATTCGGCGCGCAGTATGGCCCGACCGACGCCGACATGCAGACGATCACAAGTTGGCTGCAGTCCCACGGATTCGAAGTGGGATCGACAAAGGGCCGCACGGTGCTGGAGTTCACCGGCTCAGCGAGCCAGGTGCAGGAAGCCTTCCACACCAGCATTCACAAGTACATGGTGAATGGCGAGCAACACTGGGCGAATGCTGGCGACCCACAGATTCCAGCGGCGCTGGCGCCGGCGGTGGCGGGGATCAGTTCGCTGAACAACTTTCCGCGGAAGCCGCTGAGCCGGGTCCTGGGTGCATTCTCCGGTGACAAAACGACGGGACAGATTCAACCCGTCGAGCCCGTCTACACCCTGCCTACTGGTTGCGTTCAAGATCCCTCCTCAAATACTCCCTGCTTCTATGGCGTATCGCCTTACGACTTCGCCACCATCTACGACGTACTGCCTTTATGGAATGCAGGAATCAAGGGTAACGGACAAACCATCGCGATCGTGGGAGAGACGAACGTCAACATTCAGGATGTGCGCGACTTTCGCACCTTGTTCGGGCTGCCTGCGAATGATCCTCAGATCATCCTCAACGGGCCGGATCCAGGAATCGTCGGTGACGAAGTGGAAGCGAACCTTGACCTGCAATGGTCCGGCGCCGTCGCTCCCAATGCCACAATTAAGTTCGTCGCTTCTGCGTCAACCGAGACCACCTTTGGCGTTGATCTGTCTGCGGTCTACATCGTCGAAAACAATCTCGCCCCGGTGATGAGCGAGAGTTACGGCCTTTGCGAACTGGCGCTCGGCACGGCAGGCAATCAGTTTTACAACTCGTTGTGGCAGCAGGCGGCCGCACAGGGAATCACCGTCTTCATATCGGCCGGGGACGCCGGCTCAGCCGGCTGCGACAACTTCAACGCGCAGTCACCGGCGCCGGCTCGATTTGGGCTTCAAGTGAGCGGCTTTGCGTCTACTCCGTACAATGTTGCGGTTGGCGGAACGGACTTTAACGACTTCCTGAATCCCTCGACCTACTGGAACCTCACAAACTCCACAACGCAAGCTTCCGCCAAGGGTTACATCCCCGAGGTCCCTTGGAACGGCTCATGCACCAATCCCATCTTTGGCCAGATCGGATACAGCACGAACCCCGAGACCAACTGCAATGATTATCGGATCTATTCCAATTTTGATGTGCCGCTCGGAGGCTCGGGCGGAGCCAGCAACTGCACGACCTCCGATGGATCCACGACCAGCAGTTGCTCGGGTGGCTATGCGAAACCTTCGTGGCAGACTGGGACGGGCGTGCCCAACGACGGCAAGCGCGACATACCTGACGTCTCGCTGTTCGCCAGTTCGGGATTCCTTGGCAACTTCTACATGATGTGCGAGGCGGACCAAACACCAGGCCCTTGCAGCCTAGCGCCAAACTACTACTTCCTCGCGATCGGCGGCACCTCAGCGTCGTCGCCTGCATTCGCGGGAATCATGGCGCTGGTAAACCAGAAAACGGGAGAGCGCCAGGGCAACGCCAACTACATCCTCTACAAGCTGGCGGCGCAGCAACCCACGGCGTTTCACGACATCACATCGGGAACGATCGCGATGCCGTGCGCAACCAACTCTCCGAATTGCACGACCTCGAATCCATCTGACTTCTACGGAGTTCTCACTGGCTACGCTGCAACCTCAAAGTACGACCTGGCTACAGGATTAGGAACTGTAGATGTTAACAATCTGGTAACGAAGTGGAGTTCTGTGACCTTGCTGCCATCCGCAACGACGCTGAGCAGTTTGACGCCGACGACGATCACGCATGGGCAATCGGTGAACTTCACGGTGTCGGTGGCGCCGGCGAGTGGAACGGGAACACCTACGGGATTGATTTCACTGCAAGGGGGGCCAACCAACAGCACTGGCCACATCGCCGGGTTCAGTTTGACCAACGGCACAGTGTCCGGGACAACCGAATTGCTTTCCGGCGGGACGTATTCGGTGACGGCGCACTATCCGGGCGACTCGACGTATGGGGCAAGCGATTCGAGTCCGATCACTGTCACGGTGAGCAAGGAGAATAGCCAGCCGCAGGCCTACCTGGTGACTTTCGACAGTGGCGGACACGTGGTGAGTGGCGATACGAATACCGCAATCTATGGGTCACCCTACATCCTGCGAGTGGACGTTGCAAACTCGTCAGGGGCCATGTGCTCGCCAATGGCTGCCTCGGGTGCAACTGGATGTCCATCGGGAACTGTGACGCTGGCGAATAATGGGTCTCCCCTCGATGCCGGAACTTACCCCTTGAACAGTTATGGCTACGTCGAGGACCTCGCCGTGCAGCTCCCCGGGGGCACGAATTCAGTACAGGTCAACTACTCCGGCGACGACAGTTTCAATACCAAGACGATCACATCATCTATAAGCATCTCTAAGGCTTCGACAGGAGTAAATCCACCAACCGTTCAGAATTATGTTGTCGGCTCAGTATTTACGGCCAGCGCGCTCGTGCAATCGCTCGGTAGCGGCGCGGCTCCTACGGGGACCGTGACCTTCTATTCCAACGGAAGCCCAATCGCCGGAACCACGACGTATCAAGGAGGGACGCAAACAGGATCGAATCCTGTAGCGTGGTTGACGGCTAATTTCACAAGCTCTGCTTCGGCCTTCCCTACGCCTGGGAACTACACCATAACGGCAACTTACAGCGGCGACGGAAACTACACCGGTTCGACCTCATCGGGAACTGGCATCTGGGTGATGTATCCCTCGCCAGCAATCTCGATTACCCCGAGCCAACAACTCGTTCAGTACCTTGGGATCGCGAACGTCACTGCACTAGTCGACACAACGAACAAGGCAAACTACCCGACGGGCGCGGTCAATTTCGTCGCGCAAACCGGCGCAGTTCTGGCTGTCGGAGTCCCGTGCACAAGCACTACGGACAGCAGCGGAAACTTCGCTTGTCAAGCAACCGCAAGTTTTCAGGTGACTTCCTCGGTCAGCATTTCCGCCGTGTACAGCGGCGATACCTACTACCCATTTACGAGTTCGTCGCCGTCGGCGATCGTAAATATGCCCGACTTCGCGATCAGCTCCACAGGTTCCCAGTTCACCGTGACGCAGGGGCAATCACAGAATGTTCCGATTAACATTACGGCGTCGAACGGGTTCACTGGAAACATCAGCTATTTCGCCTGTGCGGGACCACTGCCCGCGGAGACAACTTGTTCGTTTAACCCCACACAGGTGAACGGTTCCGGATCCACTACGCTGACGATCACTACCACACCGCTTGGGCAATCGCGGCTACGGCGAGCGGCGAACAATCGGCCGGCTTTTTCGTGGACCACGGGTTCGCTTCTGCTCATCGGAATTTGCTTGATTGCGGCGCCCGGGGCCAGGCGACGACTGCCACTCCTCATGGCCATTGGGCTTGCGATCCTTCTTCCCAGTTGTGGAGGTGGCAGCAGTGGAGGTGGAGGAGGAACGACCAATCCGACGCCATCCATTTCTTCTTTGTCTCCGAGTTCCGTTGCTGCCCAATCGGCTCTGCCGATATTGGTTATCAATGGGGCGAACTTCATGCCCGGCGTTTCCACAGTTAACTTTGGCGTTGGCGGCGGGACGCGCCCTGTGAATCAGTACAACGGAACTACTCAGTTGTCGATCGGATTATCAATTGGTGATCTCTCTTCGACTGCAACCTATCCAGTGACCGTAACAAATCCTGGACCTGGAGGAGGAACCTCTGCTCCTGTGAATTTCAACGTCGTTACTGGAACACCGACCGGGAGTTTTCAGATTGATATCGTCGCTCAAAGCGGGCAACTCGCGCATCAGACAACGATCACTTTGGTTGTGCAATAGGGCGGCAGCTTGATGCGACATGGAGTGGTGTACGATTTACGTGCATCACTCCACACCCATGAAACTTTCTGCGATCGCTTCGGCTCTTGCAGTGCGCCTTGAAAACGGGTCTCCTGATACGGAAATCACCGGGCTCAACGGGATTGAACAGGCGGGGCCCGGGGAACTCACCTTTGTGTCGAACCCAAAATATGCGGGGGCGGCGCGGACGACGCGCGCTGCGGCCGTCATCGTGGGCGAAGACTTCCCTGCTATTTCCGCCCCCGTTCTGCGTTCGAAGAATCCATATCTCACGTTCGCGCGGGCGCTCGAGTTGTTTCATCCGCCGGCGCGGTATGCCCCGGGAATTCATCCGACGGCGGTCGTGAATGCCGGCTCCCGCATTGGGCAGGGCGCGCACATCGGGCCCTATGTTGTGATCGACGAAGGAGTCGTAATCGGCCAGGACGCGGTACTGCTGGCGCATGTCGTCATCTATCGCGGCGTCACGATTGGCGACAATTTTTTTGCGCATGCGCATTCCGTGGTCCGCGAGAATTGCCGCATCGGCAACAATGTGCTTCTGCAGAACGGCGTGGTGATCGGAGCCGATGGGTTCGGATTTGCCAAGACCGACGAAGGACACTGGCACAAGATTCCGCAGCCTGCGCCGGTCGTCATCGAAGACGATGTCGAGGTGCAGGCGAATTCCTGCATCGATCGCGCCAGCGTGGGCGAGACCCGCATTGGGCGCGGCGTGAAGGTCGACAATCTGGTGCAGGTGGGACACGGGTCCACCGTCGGCGAGGATGCGCTGCTCTGCTCGCAGGTAGGGCTCGCGGGATCGACCGAGATCGGGAAGCGCGTGATTCTCACCGGGCAGGTCGGCGTAGTCGGGCATTGCAAGGTGGGGGACAACGCGATTGTGACTCCGCAGAGTGGAGTGGCGGGGGATATTCCTGCGGGAGCTCTGGTGAGCGGCGCTCCGGCTGTGGATCACAAGTTGTGGCTGAAGTATTCGGCGATTCTGCCGCGGCTGCCGGAGATTGCGCGGGCGCTGCGGGCTCAAAAACCAAAAGAATAACCACAGGGCACACGGAGGATCACAGGGTTTAAGACTCGGAGTTGACTCCGTGAGCCGCTGTGTCCCCTGTGGTTGATGTTTCTCCCTGGCGATATTCTTCCGGCAATCCGCCGTCGATTACGGCGCGGACTTTTTCCATCAGGCATTCGCGCGAGCCGAAGTCTTTGGGTTCGATCGGGGGATGGAAGATAACCTGCACCTTGCCTGGCTTGATGGCGAATCTTGCTTTGGGCATTGCGT
The DNA here is from genome assembly GCA_035632675.1 of Candidatus Dormiibacterota bacterium. Lineage (GTDB taxonomy): Bacteria > Acidobacteriota > Terriglobia > Terriglobales > Acidobacteriaceae > Sulfotelmatobacter. The sequence continues at coordinate 58,567 of DASQGJ010000078.1, read as the reverse complement.
AGTGCGTGCCGACAATCGTTATCGGGATCACGGGAACTCCGCATTCCATCGCCAGATAGAACGGGCCTTTCTTGAACGGCAGGAGCTTGCCGTCGAACGAGCGCTTCCCTTCCACGTAGATGATCATGTTCAGTCCCTGCGCAACGACGGCTTTAGCGGCCTTCACCGCGTCGATACCCGCCTCGCGGTTGCCGCGATCGACGGGCACGAGCGATCCCATGCGCATGGCGGCGCCGAGGATCGGCGTCTTGAACAGTTCCTTCTTCACCATAACCGAGGTGCGCCGCGGGATCAGCCAGACCTGGATTGGGGGATCGAGGTTGGAAACGTGATTCGTCATAAAGATGTAGCTGCGGGAATGATCGAAGCGATCAAGGCCGATGGTCTCGACGCGCACTCCCGTGACCCACACTCCGGCGTACGCTCCCCAGGTGAACATGCGGTAGAGCAGGCTCACATCGCCGGTGATGATGGTCCAGGGGAATCCAATCAATGCGGCCACGGGAGCGGCGAGGCCCCAGAACGTCAGCATGAGGAGAGTTCGGATCATCTTTGTGCAGCCTCGGGTTGCGCTTCACCCTTCAGCCATGCGGCGCGGTGGGAGCGCTGTTCAGGCGTAACCTGATCGAGATCTCTCACCTCGTACGACGTTTCCTGACGGGCCGCGACTGTCCATTTCAGGTCGCGATCGCCGCCGCGGCCTGAGCGGACTTTCATCGAGATTGTGTCGCCCGGACTCAGGCGCGCCAACTGCTGGCCAGATTTTTCTCCCGGCGGCTTGCCCAGCAGTTCCGTCATGATGTCGCCGGCTTGCAATCCGGCACGCTCTGCGTCGCTGCCCGGCGTTACGGCGACGACAGACGTGGGCCCGTCGAAATTGCGCGACGCGATGAAGCCGGGATCGGGTACAGTGACTGACGACTGTACGACGCGAAGACCCACGTAGCCCAGGAAATCGTTCCAGGGAATCTCGTCCGTGCCCGCGACGTATTTTATGAAGAACCAGCCGAGGTCCGAGTGGCTGACAGTTTCAGCCGCCTCACGCACTCCGCTGGAGTCGTCGAAGAAGCGGCCTTTCTGGGCGTAGTGTGTGTTCATCCATTGGAACAGCTCACGCAACGACGCCTGCCCGTGGCTTCTCTCGCGGATCGCGAGATCAAGCATGAAGCCGAGGAGTTCTCCTTTGTTGTAGTAGGAAATGCTGCGCTCGGGGCGGCGGTAATAGTCGAATCCCTCAAGCCACGCGCCCAGGCTGGACTCTTCGGCGGATTGCGTCAGGTGCGCGGGGCGATGCTCGAGTTCGCTAATCTCGGCGCCGAGATTCGACAAGAATTGCCTCTCGCCGAGCAGTCCGGCGCGGAGTTGGATAATTTCTTCGGCAGTGCTGGTCGCGCCCTCGCTGAACCAGAGGGCGCGGGTGAAGTTTTCGCGGGTGTAGTCAACCGGCTCCAGAGTTTGCGGACGGATGCGCTTCACGTTCCACAGGTGAAAGAACTCGTGGGAGGTGACGGCCGTCAGAGGATAGAGAGTTGTCTGAATGGTTCCGGCATTGAGATCAATCGCGGTGCAATAGGCGTGCTCCATGCCTCCGCCGGCGGGACCGCGGAGGAAGTGATAGAAGAACGTGTACGTGTCGAAGGGACGATCGTTCATCCATGAAGTGGCCGCGGCCGTGATTTTGTGCAGATCGGCGATGACTTTATCGGAGTCGTAGTCGGCGGAGTCGGCATCGAAGATCACGCGGTAGTGGCCGCCAGATTCATCGAAGTCCGATTCGCGAAAGTTGCTGATTTCGACGGGAGAGTCGACGAGGCGGTCGTAGTTGTCGGCGAGGTACGCTCCGGATTCCAATTTGAGCGGTGTCGCGATGCGCCAGTCCGCCGGCACGCGCGTGAAATGCAGCGTGAGTGGCTGGTTTCGGGCGTCCGTGGGATACATCAGGACCTGCGCCAGATTGAAGAAGGCGTGATGCGGATTCAATTGCGCGCCGAACGGGCCGAAGGAGTCCACGTAGATTTGATATTCCACGATTGCGCCGTTCGTAGCGCCGTCGACTTGCCAGCGGCTATTGTTCATTTCGCGGACGGCGAGCGCAGCTCCAGCGGAATCTTTGGCGCGGACCCAGTTCACGAATTGCGCGAAGTCGCGGACCTGGTACAAGGCGTTCCATACGGGCAACTGGAGTTCTCTTTGGGCGCTGCCGGGCGGCAGCGTGATCTGAACTTCCACCACGTGCTGTTCCGGGGACGCGAGAGAGACGGTGTAGGCTACGTCGGCCGCGACTGCGTGGGCTGCGCATATGCCGAAGATCGCCGTGAAAGCTGCGACCTGCGCGGTGCGGTGGATAGCATGGAGGCGTGCGGTCATTTTTTCTGTCGACGCTTCTTCTTCAGCCTTTCTCCGTCAGTTCGCGCAGACGTGCTGGAAGCTTTTCGTAAATTCCTCCGAAGCCGCCGTTGGAAAGAATCGCAACCACGTCGCCCTTGCGCAGTTCCGGTGCGATGGTCTGCACGATCGCGTCAGCATCGGCGAGAAGACGCGCCGGACGGCCATTTTGCTTGATCTCGGCTGCGAGCGCCGGCAGTTCGAGGCGTTCATTCTCAGGAACAGATTCAGAACGAAACACGCCAGCGACGATGACCTCGTCGGCCTGAGCAAGACTGCGAGCCAGATCGCTTTGCAAAACGCGGCGGCGAAGCGTGTTGGATCGTGGTTCGAGAATCGCCCAGAGACGCACTCCAGGATAGCGTCCGCGGAGAGCTTTCAGCGTCCCGGCGATAGCCGTGGGGTGGTGCGCGAAGTCGTCAATAATGGTGATGCCGTTGACCTGGGCTTTCACTTCGAGCCGGCGCTTGACACTTTTGAAGGTCTTAAGCGCGCGCTGAATTTCGGGAATCGGAACACCGCAGGAAAATGCCAGGGCGGCCGCGGCAGTGGCGTTCCACGCGTTGTATTCCCCCGCCAGCGGGATTTCGAGTTCTCCCCAGATTTCACCGTGCTGCATCACGACCCAGCGGGTGAAATCCGGCTCGAATTCCAGCGCGCAAATCTCGAATGCGCTTCCCGACTTTGATCCATAGCGCTGGACAGGACAGAAAGCTTTGGCGATGCAACGTTCGACGCTGGCGCCCGTGTCGAAGGCGATGATTCGGCCGCGTCGCGGAATCAGATTCACCAGGCGCTTGAACGCGGTCTCCACCGCATCGAGATCTTTGTAGATGTCGGCGTGATCGAACTCAACAGAAGTAAGGATAATCGAGTCGGGAAAATAATGAAGAAATTTCGGTCCCTTATCGAAGAAGGCGGTGTCGTATTCGTCGCCTTCGAGGATGAAGTGCTTGCCCTCGCCGAGTTGGAAGCTGGACCCGAAGTTTTCGGCGATGCCTCCGATGAGGAATGATGGATCGAGGCCGGCGGAGTGGAAGATCCAGGCGAGCATCGAAGTGGTCGTGGTCTTGCCGTGAGTTCCGGCGACGACGAGGACTTCTTTGCCTCGGAGGAATTCGTCGTGCAGCAGTTGCGGCAGCGAGCAGAATGGAATGCGCTGGTCGAGCACATGCTCGAGTTCGACATTGCCGCGAGACATGGCGTTGCCGACGACCACGAGGTCCGGCTTAGGCTCGAGATTCTTCGCGTCGAAGGGCTGGGCTACGGGGATAACGAGTTCGCAGAGGAAGTCGGACATGGGCGGGTAGGCGGCAGCGTCGGAGCCGGTGACACGGAATCCGCGGTGCTTCAGCATGCCGGCGAGCGAGGCCATGGCGGTGCCGCAGATGCCGATGAGGTGGATGTGCTTGGGTTGAGCCATATAAGAAAATCAATCACCACAAAGGACACGAAGGTACCAGAAGGAACTCAAGTCGACACTGCTGATTCCCCTATTCTCAGATGTACCGCACCGCTCCGCACTGACAGACTCGCGCGCACTCCGAACGGAAGCGTGATATTCCCGGATGCAACGTGTCCTGACTTCACGCCGTAGGCGACGGGAACTCCCAGGTCCCCGACGATCCGCGTGACCACTTCCTGCAGAGTGTAATCCTGATTTGCGGATTGGACGCAGTCGAGCATCTCGCCGAAGGCGATGCCGCGAACTGCGTCGAAATGGCCGCCCAGCTTGAGTTGCATGAGCATGCGGTCGATTTGATAGGGCTTGGCGGCGACGTCCTCGAGAAATAAGATCGTTCCCCCCGTCTTGATTTCGTAAGGAGTTCCGAGAGAGGCGGCCAGGATGGAAAGACAACCGCCGTAGAGAATGCCTTCCGCTTCGCCATCGATGAGGCCGATGACATCGGAGTTCAGCGGGACGGCCCATCCGGTGGCGCCCGACAAAGCAGCTTGCCATGAAGGGAGATCGACACCACCGGCATGCGTCCAATCTTTGGCAGCCATGGGCCCATGAAACGTAACCAGTCCGGTCGCGTCGGTGAGGTACGTCAGCAGACTCGTAATGTCGCTGTAGCCGATGAAAATCTTGGGATGCGCTTTGATGGTTTCGAAATTGAGCCTGTCGAGCAGGTAGTTCGCTCCATAACCGCCGCGGGCACACAAAATCGCGCGCACGTCGTCGCGGGTAAACATGTCCACTAATTCCCGTGCCCGGCGGTCCACCGATCCGGCGAAGTAAAGATCGCGCTCCACAATGGATTCGAAGTAAAACGGGCGATATCCGGCGCTGTGCAAGGCTTCGCAGCCTGCGTCGAGATCGCCTTTCTTGATATTGCTGGCCGGCGCGACGATGCCCACCACGTCCCCGGGGCGAAGGCTGGGTGGTTTCACGAGTTTTGAGTCGGAGGTTGACATGATTTACGAGCCATGCTGGCGGGATGCACCGACAAGGCCAGCGTTAACCCAGAAAGAATTCTCCCCTGCACACCAATCGGGCCGGACCGCGCAAGAAGATATTGTCACCCACGCGGCGCACGGTCTGCGTCCCGCCGGGGGCGTGAACCTTCACGGATGAATCGACGCGTCCCGTGCTCATGGCGGCCACGGCTGACGCGCACGAGCCAGTGCCGGATGATCGCGTCTCCCCGGCACCGCGCTCAAAAAAGCGGGCTCGAAGATCGAACTTGCTGTCGACCACAACGTACTCTACGTTCACGCCCTCCGGAAATTGCGACAACTTCTGGATCTCTGCGGCTTGCGATTGCCAGTTGCGGATGAATTCGCCGACAAAGATGACAAAGTGCGGATTGCCCATCGACACCGGAATGCCCCGCACTTCTCCGGAGTTAATGCTCAAACCAAGTTCGGGATCGACTCCAGCCTTCCCCATCTCTGCTTCAAACTCGTACTCCGCATCACGGCGGCCCGTCAGCGTACAGACTTTGACTCCGGCTCCCGTGAGAATGGAGACACGCTCCTTTCCCTGCATTGCGCAAACGTAGGCCGCGACGCAGCGGGTGCCGTTCCCCGAGATCTCGGCGGGTGAGCCGTCCGCGTTGATGAGGCGGATTTCCGCATCGGCGGAAAAGTGAGGCGACATCCATTCCACGCCGTCGGCGCCCACGCCGTCGTGCCGGTCACAGATGCGTCGCGTAAATGCCTCGATATCAGCAGGAGCCAGGCCTGCGTCGATCAACAGAAAATCGTTGCCACAGGCGCTGGCCTTGATAAAGGGGATGGTGCGAACGGCCGGTTTCACTCGCGGTCCACCCGTCCAAGAGAGATTGCGCTGCCGAGCAGTGTCGACGACTTCAACTGCCGCAGCAATTCTTTTTGCTCGCGGCTGCAGCCCTCGACGTCGAACTGCAGACGGATGTGCTGTCCGGTGTTTCCGCTGAGGACGTTTTGCATCAGCCGGTGATGGCTTTCGAGAATGCGATTCACCTCTTGGGTGATTTCATCGACGCTGCCCCCCGTGACTTCGTAACTCGACACCAGGAGCTTGACGTTGAAAGTTTCTTCCATGCGGCCCAGAAGAAACAGCGAGATCAGCACTAATCCGGCGGCGAAGATTGCCGTCAGGTAGAGTCCGCCGCCAGCGGCCATGCCGACCGAGGCGACTACAAAAATTGTGGCGGCAGTAGTCAGGCCGCTGGTGAGGCCGCGCGTGTGCAGGATGGATCCTGCTCCGATGAAACCGATGCCGGGAATGATTTGGGCGGCGATGCGCGTGTAGTCCCCGGGCTCAGCTGCCAGCCCACGGGAGAGGACGGTAAACAGCGCCGCTCCGAAGCATATGAACATGTTCGTACGAAGACCCGCCGCGCGATGTTTAAGCTCGCGTTCGAGGCCGATGAGGCCGCCGAGAATCGCCGCCAGCAGAAGACGCGATGTCGAACTGCCGACGATGCCGCTCGCCAACTCTCTGTGGATCAGGTCGACGAAGTGTTGCCAGTTCATGGGATCACTCGCAGGTTTCACATATGTTTCGGATGGCCGGATTTTATCACTCAAGCAGCGAGCGGCTGCGTTAACCCGGCTGATTACCGAGCGCGATAGAGAATGGCTCTGGCCTGTCCGGTGACGTGGATCTCAACCAGTTCGCGCAGAGCCGATCCGTGAACGGCCTGCCAGACCGGGTCGCCCTCAAGGGCAAGGACGTAGTCCGCATACTGCGATGGGCTGGCGAGAGCGCGCTCCCACAGACCGTCGGGATCGCGCGGCTGCTTCCAGACGCGGTGGTTACCTTCGTTAATGGTGCGCTTGAGCGGGATTCCCGCGCGCTCGACAGCTCCGACCTGATCGCCAAGATACATCAGCAAGGTGGAGTCGGGGGGAAGCTTGTCGAGCAACAGGGCCAGCTGAGCCGCAAGTTCGTTCCTCGTGCGCATGTTGATTTTGGCCTCTTGCAGACAAGTTGGCCCCGTGTGCCAGACCGAGATGTAACTTGCCGACACTAGTGCCAGCAAGAGCATGACGGTGGCGAGACGGAGACGACGGTTCCACTCGTCTGAACGGAGTGTCCAGTTCACAAGAATCGCGACTGCGACCGAGAATGCTGGGAGCAGTTGCAATCCGTAGCGGACGTTGTAGTGGCTGAAGGGCCACCATTGTGGAATGAAAATGGGGACACCACCGTAGGCGATCGAGAGCGCATAAAACGGAACGGGAATCAGCAGGAAGGCCAGGGGCCATGCGGACGACACGGCTGGTTCGGATTGGCCAGCGCGATTACGGGCCGCGAAGAAGGCGGCTCCTGCGGCCGTGAGTAAGATCAGGATCCAACCTCGCTGCAACCATTCGTACCCTGCGACGTTGTCTTCGGCAGCTTTCAGAAAATACATTCCTGCCAGGATCGGGTTGCCGGTGCCGGGATGTCCGGGATTGCCGGCACTCTGGGTGCGTCGTTCGATGGCCTTCGCCGAGTAAGGGCCATTCTCGAATTCCAGGGGATTGCGATAGACGATGCCGTTGTACGCGAGCCAAAAAGCGGGAGCGGCGGCCACGATCAGAAGGAACTTGATCAGCCTCACGCGAGGGGCAGAAGGTCCCGCTGCCTCCTTGGCAGCGTCGCGGCGCTCACGCGCCCCTTTTCCTCCGCTGCCCACAAACGATTGCGTCTTTCCGAATGTCAGCAAAACCACGAGAGTCATCGCCACCGCCAGGAACCATCCGTCGTAGCGGGTGAGGCACAGCCCCGCCAGACACAGTCCGCATTTGGTGAGGGCCTTGCCATCGCCGCGAGTCCACTCGCTGAAATAGACGACTGCCCAGAGGAAGAGTGCGAGGTAGAGAGCTTCTCCCATCGCAGTCGACTGCATGTAAATCAGACTCGGATTGGCGGCGTAGATCAGAGCGGCGATCCAGGCGGCAGCGCGGGCAGCCTTGTCCGGTGTGGCGGTACGCGAAAGAACACCGCGCGTGAGGCGGAAAAGTCCAACCACGCCGAAGACATACGCAATCATCGACGGAAGTGAGCCGCCAGCGCCGGTCTGCCACAGTTTGCCTGAGATCAGGAATGGAATCATGAGCAGGTGGGGCAGCGGCAGCCACACGGTTCCGAGCTGCAGCAGGCCGGGAGTCTTTGAATCGAAGACGCGGCGGGCAATGTTGATGTGAGCGACGGCATCGCCGTACAGCATGGTCTCGCCGCTTCTGAAATAGAACAGGAAGGAGAAGACGGAAACGCAGGTGGCGAGCCAGGCGAGCAGACGGACTTCGGAATCCCAGGGGGAAGGAGGTTCGATCTTTCGCGGCTTGGGCATTCGATTGATGGCCGCGCCCGACTTTCGGCTGCTGTTGGCGCTCGCAATCGCCGGGGCGCGGACTGCGCGGGCGAAAGCGCCCGCGCCACACAGAAACTATCACGCTACTCCAGGTGAGTCAGTTCGCGGAAGATCTGGAAGCGGGCGTCGATTTCGTCGCGCGTCAGCGAACGCAGGCGTTCGGGCCCAAAACGCTCGACCACGAACGATCCCATCACGCTGCCGTAGAACATCGCACGCTTGAGAACTTCGCGGCTGACTTCCTTCTGCGACGCGAGATAGCCCATGAATCCTCCGGCAAAGGAATCGCCCGCGCCGGTAGGGTCTTTCACTTCTTCGATGGGCAGAGCCGGAGCGCGGAAGGGATGACCTCCAAAGCCGAACGCGCCTTCGCGGAAAAAAATTGTGGCGCCGTATTCTCCGTGCTTGATCACCAGAGCCTTTGGGCCCATCGCCATGACTTTCAGTGCGGCGCGAGGGAGATTGGTTTCGTGCGCCAGCATTTTCGCTTCGGTGTCATTGATGAGCAGCACGTCGACGAGTTTGAGCGTTTCCGCGAGTTCTTTGGGCGTGCGGTTGATCCAGTAATTCATGGTGTCGCAGCCGGTGAGGCGCACGCGGCTCATCTTGCGGCGGACGTCAGCCTGCAATGTGGGCTGGATGTTGGCCAGGAAAAGATAGTCGGAGTCTTCATAGGCCTGAGGAATGCGCGGCTGAAACGACTCGAAGACGTTGAGGTGCGTGAAGTCGGTCTTGGCTTCGTTGAGATTGTCGGTGTAGGTTCCTCCCCAGCGGAAGGTTTGGCCTTTCGCCCGCTCCACGCCACGAATGTCGATTCCGTGATCGAGGAAAACCTTTTCCTGATCGGGGCCGAAGTCTTCTCCGACCACGGCAACCACGCGGACCTGGGTGAAGTAGCTGGCGGCCAGCGAGAAATAGGTGGCGGCGCCCGCCAGCACATTTTTTACGCTGCCCGAGGGCGACGTGACGTCATCGAATGCCACCGAACCGACTACGAGTATGCTCATGCGTTCCTTTAGGGGCTAGAGGTCAGGGCCAGGGGTTAGTCGCCGGCTCCCCGTTACTTCACGTATTTGCCTACGATCAGCTTCAACTTCTTCTTGGTGGCCGCAGGAATCTTCTTGTGATCCGTCAGAATTGCATGCGCCAGCGCTGAATCGCATTTGCAGGAGCGTTCGCCAGGCATGTCGGCCACCGTCTGGCGCACAACCTTGGCAGCGTTGTCGGCGTTCTTCACGAGAACAGCGACGATCTGATCCACGGTGACCGAATCGTGGTGCGGATGCCAGCAGTCGTAATCGGTGACCATGGCGACGGTGACATAGCAGATCTCCGCTTCACGAGCGAGTTTCGCTTCCTGCAGGTTGGTCATGCCGATCACGTCCATGCCGAGGCCGCGGTAGACATTGGATTCCGCTTTCGTGGAAAACTGCGGGCCCTCCATGCACAGATAGGTTCCGCCGCGCTTGCCGGTCACGCCGACCTTCTGGCACGCCGATGCGACCACGGCGGAGAGTTCTGCGCAAACCGGATCGGCGAATGCGATGTGCGCGACGATGCCACCGCCGAAGAAAGTGTCGACCCGATGGCGGGTGCGGTCGAAGAACTGATCGGGGATCACGAAGTCGAGCGGCTTATGCTGTTCCTTGAGCGATCCCACGGCGGAAACGGAAACAATGCGGGAAACACCGAGCTGTTTGAAGCCGTGGAGGTTGGCGCGGAAATTCAATTCACTGGGCAGGATGCGGTGACCGCGTCCATGACGGGCCAGGAAGGCGACTTTGCGCCCTTCGAGCGCGCCGCAAACGTAGGCATCGGAGGGAGCGCCGAACGGCGTCTTGAGGCGCACTTCCTTGACCTTGGTAAGACCGGGCATGGAATAAAGCCCGCTGCCGCCGATGATTCCGATTTCCGCTTGTGGCAAACGTCCTCCTGTACGCGGTGGTGATGGGCAAACTGGTGATTATACAGGACGGAAATTCGGGTTATCCCGCGCGGGTTGCAGCTTTCGGCCGCGGCACGCTCGCTGCGCTCGCGGGGCGGACGAGGCGTCTGCCCCTACACGAGCATCGTTACGGCTACAATTTTGTAATGCGAGCTGTGGTTGCGGGATGTGTGCTGCTCTTGATAAGCCTGCGGGTTTCGGCGCAGCAACAAACGACTGGACCAGCCACGTCTGCGCCCGTGACCGTCCCTGCAGTGATCGATCACAACCGCGTCGTCATCAAGGTCGACATTCCACTGCCGGATGGGTCTTCGCAGACTGTGCGCGCGTGGGTGGACAACGGGAATCCGGAGCTGGAGATGTCACGCCGAATCGCGTCTGTGCTCGGTCTCGAACTGACTTGCGGCGAGCAAGAGTGCTCCGCGCCTCCGCCACGCGAGATTTTGGTCGGGGGGATGGCGATTTCGCTGGCTGGGCTGAAGGAGGCGAAGATTCCTTTGCGCCCGGTGAGCGCCGCGTCAGTTCTGGCTTTGGGAATGAACGCCGAGATCAATATTCCTTCGACGATCCTGCGGCATTACGACGTCCTGATTGATTTTCCCGACCGCAAGTTTTCGATTGGATTGCCGGGCACGATCCGTTTTCGCGGCGCGGGGGGCAAGGTGCTGGTCAATGCGGAGAACGGGCTGATCCAGGTTCCAAGCCAGATTGAGGGGAAAAAGTATAATCTCGCGCTCGATGTAGGTTCCTGCATCAGTTTCCTGTCCGAGGATTTGTTCGACAAGATTGCTGTTGTGCATCCGGACTGGCCGCGAATAACGGGCGCCGTGGGATCCGCCAATATGTGGGGCGCGGATGAGGAAACGAAGTGGAAGGTGATGCGCCTGGACCGCTTGCAGTACGGGCCGCTGTTCCTGACGAACGTGGCGACGGTGGCGCTGCCGAAGGCCACGGTGGATTTTTTCGAGAAGCGCGCGGGCACATCGACTGCGGGGCTCGTGGGATCGAACGAGTTGCTGAATTACCGGGTCGGGCTGGATTACGCGCACTCGGCGGTCTACTTCGAGCTGGGCCGAGCTTTCAACTTTCCGGATTTCGATGTCGTGGGTTTGGTGTTGCGCCCGGAGGACGATGGGCGATTCACGGTTTTAGGCGTGGTGGATTTTGAGGGGAAGCCATCGGTCACGGGCGTTCAGGCGGGCGATCACCTGGTGGCGATGAATGACATCCCGCTGCGCGGTTCGACCATGGGAGAGGTCTGGTCGATGCTCGGAGGAACTCCGGGCAAGGAGAAGAAGCTGACCCTGGAGCGTGCGGGAAAGCAGTTTTCGGTCTTGGCGAAAGTGCAGCATTTTCTGGGAGATGTGCCGGAGGAGGAGGAAAAGAGAAAGAAATAGGGCGAACATCGTGGTATAGGCGGCTCGCTTCGCGCCGCTAGACAGCCGAGGCGGCTGTCGCCCCATGGTTCACTTGCCGGTCGAAGACGGCCCGAACACTTCCTTTTCCAGCGTCGCCGTCGTGGCGGCGTCCAAACTTTCGCTGACGAATACCGTGTCGCCTTGCTCCTCGATCACAATAGTGCCTTCTTCGGTCGACCAGGAGTGGCGGCCTTGAAGAGTGCGCGGCGCAGAGTCATCGCTGGCTGGCGCATTCGGTGCGGACGCTGGCGGCTCTCCGATTTCTGCGGCCTTCTTGTAGCGCTGCTTGAGTGAGGCGGCGTAGATTCCGGCGAATTGCGCAGCGCTCTCGGGACTCGACCAGCGTGAAACATACAGCAGGCCTAGAGGAGCGGCCGCGTCAGCCTTGACCCTGGCGGCGTAGTAGTAGCCGCCGCGCCACTCCGGATACATCTTCTTCGATAGCGGCCTGCCCGCGTACTGCTCGACGAGCAGCGCCACATCGAACTCGCCCATCGCGCCGATGTCGAACTTTCGATAGTCCTTAAAGTCGTGCTTGAAGTCGAGTACGCGCATAGGCTCGATCCTCTCTCCCGCCAAATACGTTTCCGGCTGCATGATCTGGCGCGTGGTGTGCGGAGGATTCTGGAGCAGCTCCGCGAAGGCTCTCTGCTTGCCACCCTTCAGCAGCAACTTGATCACGAAATCCATGCCATAGCTGTAGGGAAAGGTGAGCGATTCCTTCATGAAAATGGGAGCATCATTGAACACCTTGGTCCCGGGCGTGCCGGTCAGGGTTTCTTCTTCCATGGCGCCGACCAGTTCGGGTGAGGTCGCGATGGAGTGGCCGGTCGGAGCGATCGCGTATTGGAACATCATGGCCTGTGCCTGGCCCTCGATGACGGCTTCGCGAACGTTGTCCAGTTCGTCGTTTTCGATGTCGGCAGCAGTGGGGTCCCTCTTGATCTCGGCAAGATCTTTCTCGCCGCGCTTCATCCAGCGTTGCAGGTTGACTTGCTGATCCTGCAGGGCGTGGGTGAGCTCGTGGGCCATCACGGGCTCCTGCTCTTCGATCGGCACCCAATCGAGCAAGTTGACGGTCTTCGTCTTGGGATCGTAGTAGCCGGCCACTTCTTCGCGGAGCAACGCGACCAGAAACGTCTCGAGATTGAAGTCGCGGGGCAGGAGTCCGAATTTCTTCAGCACCAGTTCCGAGCGGCGCAGGCGCTGCGTGTCTTCGTCGTTGAGGTGCTTGGTGAGGTAGGAAACCACTTCGTCGCGGCTGGTCAGTTTGCGTTTTACTTCGCGCTTGATGGGCAGTCCGGTTTGCTTGCTATCGAATTCGAGAATCTGGTCGATCGAGTGGAAAAGTTCCTCGGCTTGGCGCGGAGTGATCTTGAAATCGCCGGGGGGCTCCTGCGCGGACTCCGCGGGCTTCGCCGGCGTTGAGGAAGATGGCGACTGCGTGTGCTGGTCGGTGGGTTTGTCCGCGGGTGGCGTAGTCTGCGCGGCGGAGGTCAGGGCGCAGATTCCCAGCGAAAACACAACCGCGAAAAACAACCGTCGAATCCCTCGGATCGGCACTTCAACTCTATTCATTGAGATTGAGTTTACAGGTTTCCCTATACTTTCGGTCATGAAGGCTGCCAATCCCGTCAATCTGTGGACGTCGACTGAACACGCGCGCGACTACCTGGTGCGCGCCGACCAGATTTCTCATCGCACCGAGGGGGAGGCGGTGCTGCTGGAATTCATTCCGCGCAGCCCGCGCAGGATTCTTGACCTGGGCACTGGCGACGGACGGCTGTTGGGGCTGGTGCTCGAAGAGATCGAGCGACGGGCCGAACCGGAGCCGGAGGCCGTGGCGGTCGACTTTTCTCCAGCGATGCTCGAGGCGGTGCGGAAGCGCTTCGCCGGAGACGCCTCGGTGACGGTGGTCGAGCACAATCTGGATGCGCCGCTGCCTAACCTAGGCAAGTTTGATGCGGTGATTTCGAGTTTTGCGATTCATCATCTGGCCGACGAGCGCAAGCGGGCGCTGTACGCGGAGATTTACGGGCTGCTCAATCCGACAGGCGCGTTCTGCAATCTGGAGCACGTGGCTTCGCCGACGACGCGACTGCACGAAGAATTCCTGCTGCGGATCGGGTTTACGGTCGAAACCGAAGATCCGTCGAATAAACTGCTCGACGTCGAAACCCAGCTTGGGTGGCTGCGCGAGATTGGGTTCGTGGATGTGGACTGTTCGTGGAAGTGGCGGGAGTTGGCCTTACTCGCCGGCACGCGTCCCTAAGCACGCTAAAACTTGAAAACGAATCCCAAGGAGAAGCGAAAGCCGGACCCAATATGCGAATTACCCGCGCTGGGGACCCTGGTTCCCACGTAATCGACTTGGACGACCCGGACCGCGACGCGCGGAGTTGCGTTTACATCAACACCGCCTCCCACCGCCCACGCGAGTGCGTTGTATTGCACCAGGTTAGACGGAGAACGCCACGTAACCCCTCCGAACAGCCCATGTACGAAGGGAGTTGCGCTTTCCAGGTGCACCGCATAAGTAGGCCCAAACATGTAGGAATAATTTGAGTAGCTTGCGGAACCGCCGGGGAGGAAATTGGTAGATCCGTAATGACCGGCAACGTCCGCCGTAATCCCCCAGGATCGTTTGAAGTAAGCCGTCGCTGCCGCATTCCACCCTTTGAAGTTCCCTGTGACTGGACCTTCGTTACCCTCGAAGTTACAACCGCTTCCGCTTTCGCCGCAAGGAGCGACGTGTTCCACGGAGAAGCCGCCAAAGAGTTCCGCCTTGGGATGGTCCTGGGCAAGCGAGAGACCCGTCCAACAGAGCGTGACTGCCACGACTAAAACAGAAGTTCGCATGTTCTTTCTCCTCGCAATTCCTGCTCATCGCCGCTGGAAGATTGCGGTACAGAAGAATTGCGATCTGGATTTGAATTACCCTCTCGGCCAGATTACCCGCCGAGCCGGCCCGCCACCCAATCTCCAACTTCTCGCGTTCCGAGAGGCCCACCGATGTCCTGCGTAGTCTTTCTCTCTCGCACGGCTGCCAGCACCGCCGACTCCATGCTGGATGCCTCGGACTCCATTTCGAGATGCCTCAACATCATGGCCGCCGTCAGAATCGCTCCAAAGGGATTCGCCTGATTCTTCCCTGCAATCGGCGGCGCCGAGCCGTGCACCGGCTCGAACATCGAGGTGCGGCCCGGATGAATATTGCCGCTGGCGGCCATGCCGAGGCCGCCCTGCAGCCCGGCGGCGAGGTCGGTGATGATGTCGCCAAACATGTTGTTGGTCACGATGACGTCGAACGGGCGCGGGTCGCGCACCATCTGCATGCAGAGCGCGTCGACGTACATGTGCTGCGCGGTGATCCTGGGATATTCGGCGCTGACTTCTTTGAAGACGCGCTGCCACAAGCCCCCGGCGTGGGTCATGGCGTTCGACTTGTCGCACATCAGGACTTTGTCGCGCGGCGAGCCGTCGAGTTTGGTGTGCTGCTCGCAGTATTGGAATGCGTAGCGGATGATGCGCTCGACGCCCTTGCGCGTGTTGATGTCTTCCTGCGTGGCGATCTCGTCGGGCGTTCCCTGCTTGAAGACGCCGCCGGCGTCGGTGTAGACGCCTTCCGTGTTCTCGCGGAGGACGACGAAGTCGACATCTTTCGGTTCGACGCCTTTCAGCGGGCACAGCGCGGCGTCGAGCAAACGCACGGGCCTCACGTTGGCGTAAAGGTCCATCTTGAAGCGCATGCCGAGGAGAATCTCTTTGGCGTGGATGTTGGTCTTGACGCGGGGATCGCCGAATGCGCCGACCAGGATCGCATCGAAGTCGCGGGCCAGAGTGACGAATCCGCCGGCAGGAACTGTCGTTTGATCGCGTAGATAGCGGTCGGCGCCCCAGTCGAAGTCGGTCAATTCCAGCGCCGCGCCCGTGGCTTGAATTACCTTCACGGCCTGCGGAATGACCTCTTTGCCGATGCCGTCTCCGGGGATGACGGCAATGCGCTTCTTCGGTTGCTTTCTTGAGTCCACGGCAGGAACGTTAACACAATCGCTATAATCGAATACAGGTATGGGTCTCACAGCGTTACAGGTTCATGGCGAGGGATTGGGCGCGGCGGCTGTCGCCGAGTATCGCGGCGCAACCACGGCCGCGCGCTTTGGCGACCCACAAGCGGAGTTTGCGGCATTGCGCTCCGGATGCGGCGTTTATGACCTGGGATTTCGCGCAAAGATTTCGCTCCAGGGCGGTGACCGCGTGCGCTGGCTGAACGGGATGGTCACGAACAACATTCGTGATCTGGCATCCGGCCATGGGGTGTATTCGTTTCTGCTCAACCCGCAGGGGCGTATTCTCGGCGACCTTTACGCCTACAACCGCGGCGAGTCAATCGTCGTCGACACCGACCTTAGTCAGGTGGAGAAGATGCTCGCAACCTTCGACCACTACATCATCATGGACGATGTGGAGGTCACGAATCTCAGCGAACAGATTACCGCGCTTGGAGTTTCGGGACCGAAGGCGCGGGAGGTGCTCGCGGGCTGCGGCATCGAGATTCCGGACGCCGATCCATTGCAGATTTTCGAGACCAACTGTGGATCGGCGGATTGCACGCTGGTGCGCGGCGAGGACGCGGCGCTGGAAAGTTACGAGCTATGGCTTGCGCCCTCCGAAGTCAGAAAGACTTGGGATTCGCTGGTCGCGCACGGCGCCACGCCTGCAGGTTCAGAGGCGCTGGAGTTGCACCGGATTGTGTCAGGCGTTCCGCGCTATGGTGTTGACATCCGGGAGCGCGATCTGCCGCAGGAAACCGAGCAGGCACGCGCCTTGAATTTCAACAAGGGATGCTATGTGGGGCAGGAAATCGTCGAGCGGATTCGCTCGCGCGGCGCGGTGCACCGGAAGTTTTCCGGGTTCGCCATGGAGAATGCGACTGGCGTCGAGCCGGGCGCGAAGATCCTGATCGGCGAAAAGGAAGCTGGCGAGATTACGAGTATCGCTTGCATAGGTAATAACGAACCTGGGCTGGCCCTCGGCTACATACGTCGCGAGGCAGCGGCACCCGGCAAATTAGTTAAGGTTGGAGCCGTCAGTGCTACGGTTGCGGAGTTACCTTTCAGGAAATTGTGAGAACGAGGGAAAGGATTTATGGCTGACAAGAAGAAGGAGCCTAGCTTTACAGTGACGGACCGGCGGCTGTTCACGCCGGAAGGCGAATTGCGTTCGGAGGTCGCGCAGGAACCGGTCGCGGCAACAGCGATGCCCGCCGCGCCCGTGGAAATGCCTCCGGCGCAGCCGGCACCATCAGTTGCGGCGGCCGAATCCGGCGAGATCGGCGATCGCGAGATGCCGATGCCGCCGACCCAGGCTGAGCAGGACGCGCAAGCGGCGGCCTATCGCCAGTCCTCACAAGACCTCGACAAAGAAGTCGAACGCAGCGGGCATGCCGCGCAAGAGTTTGAGATTACCTTCGAGCGTTTCCTGGCCCAGCTCTACATGACGGCCATGCTGCAACTCGGGCTGATGCGCCAGCAGGGCGAACAACCGCGCGTCGACATCATCGGCGCCCGGCTCACCATTGACACGCTGAGTCTGATCGCCGAAAAGACCAGGGGCAACCTGACCGCGGCCGAACAGAATTTCCTGCAGAACAGTCTGTACGAACTGCGCATGGCGTATGTGGAGGTAACCAACGCGCTCGCGCGTCCGCCACAACCCGGGCCCGCGACGGGAACGACGGGAAGATGAAAGCGACCTTGACCGTGTTGGGCAGTGGGACGTCGATGGGCGTGCCCACGCTGGGCTGTGATTGCGCCGTCTGCCACTCCAACGATCCGCATGACCGGCGCACGCGCCCCTCGATCATGCTCGAGTATGACGGCAAGGTTATATTGATCGATACGACGCCTGATTTTTACACGCAGGCGGTGCGCGAGAACATCACCCGCATCGATGCCGTCTTCTATACCCACACGCACGCCGATCACATCCTGGGCATCGACGATCTGCGCCCACTCAGTTATCACCACAAACCTGACAAGCTTCCACTCTATGCGCGTCCTGACTCGGCGGCGTTTTTGCGCAGAATGTTCAGCTACATTTTTGACGCCGACTATAAATTCGGCGGGCTCGCCCAGTTGGAATTGCGCCCCATCGACGGGCCGGTGGATGTGTTCGGAGCGCGCTTCGCGCCCATCATCCTCATTCATGGGGAGACGCAGATTTACGGCTACCGCTTCGGCTCGGCGGCGTACTTGACCGACCACAGCGAGATCCCGGAATCGTCTTTGGATCAACTGAATGGGCTGGACATCCTGTTTCTCGATGCGCTGCGGCATAAGCCGCACCCGACCCATTCGACAGTGAAGAATTCCCTGGCCATCGTGGACCGCGTGAAACCGAGGCGGGCATTCTTCACCCACATCTGCCACGATCTGGGACATGAGGCGACCAACGCAACCCTGCCGCGGAATGTGCGGCTGTCGTATGACGGGATGAAGCTGGAGTTCGAAATCTAGCGGCAGGCATCGGGCGTCAGGCGTCAGGAAGATCTGATTGCGGAAGTCCGACGCCCGAGGTCCGCCGCCGGTTTTTTTATGCTTGTGTTCCGCAAACTCGAGGATGTCCCTGCCGACTTCGGTCCGGCGTTTGTCAGCGTCGGGAATTTTGACGGAGTTCACCGGGCGCATGCGCATGTGCTGGACGAAATTGTGACGCGGGCCCGGGCCAGTGGGGCCAAAGCCGTCGCCGTGTCGTTTGAGCCGCATCCCACGCGGATTCTGAAGCCGGAGGCGGGATTGAAGTTGCTCACCCCGACTCCCGAAAAGCTGCGCTGGCTCGAGGGCACGGGAGTCGATGCGGTGCTGCTGCTTCCCTTCGGACGCGATCTCTCGCTGATGACACCGCGGCAATTTGCCGAACGCATTCTGAAGAAGAAGTTACGCGCGCGCGAAGTGCACGAGGGATTCAACTTTCGCTTCGGACACAAAGCTGCCGGGGACGTGAACATGCTGGCCGAGTTCGGGCGGGAGATGGGATTTGAAGTCAAGGTGTATCCGGAGATGAAGCTGCGCGGCGAGACCGTCTCGAGCAGCCAGATCCGCAGGCTGGTGAGCGAAGGGCGGGTGAGCCGGGCACGGCATCTGCTGGCGCGTCCGTTCTGCATTCTGGGGACGCCGGGGCGCGGGCGCGGGTACGGGTCGAAGTACACGGTGCCGACCATCAACCTGGCGCGGTACGAGGAACTTGTTCCCAAAGACGGCGTCTATGTCTCCTGGACGCGGGTGGGAAGCGAGCGCTTTGATTCGGTCACGAACGTGGGGAATCGTCCTACGTTCGGGGCGGAATTATTTGCGATTGAAACACATCTGCTGAACTTTCATCCCCTGGAATTGACGCCGGACACGGAGGTGGAAGTCTGCTTCCTCGAGCGGCTGCGGGATGAGATCAAGTTTCCCTCGGTGGACGCGCTACGCGAGCAGATTGGGCGCGATGTGAAGAAGGCACGCCGGTATTTTCATTTGCTGGGGAGGCGCACCCCGGGGCTGAAGCCCTAATCAATCCACGCTTGCAACGCGGCCCTTAAAGGGCCGCTCTTCCACGGCTCATGTAATTCGCCGGAACTGCTTCACGCCGTCGCTTAGTGAGGCAAATATCCGAATTCCATCGGCAGCTTGCCGTCGACGTGTACCACGTTGACGCTGTTGTCGATGGAGTGGGCTTCGATCAGGCCCATGGCGCCCGGCTCGGCCTGCACCGCTTTGAGCACATCGGCGTCGGTGTCAACGAAGATGATCGATTCTTTGTGCGCCAGGAGAAACGCCTTCCATTCTGCAGCCGACATTTTGTTGAGGCGCTCTAGCGTTTCGGTCTCGCCGGCGGAGTCCTTGTGGAGCACGAGCACGATGTTCTTGCCGTCGGGCCACTTCTTGACTTCCCCGCGAATGATCTTCACCAGGTGAGCGGACGTAACGTTGTCCACCGCGTTGTCTTTGTTCACCACCACCGCCGTGTGATGCGCGAAGCTGGGCGTCAGGCAGGCACACAGGAAAATAAGTATGTAGATCGCTGAGCGAAGTTTCATGCCACAAACCTCAGTGTTCGTATCGGGGGTAGTAAGAGCGTAGCGAACAGCGGCCCGGCTTGTTGTCAAAATGATGTCAAGCGGAACACGGAGGTAACTGAGGGTAACCGGGGGAAATTGCTGATTTTTGATTGCTGATTGTTGATTGAAAAATCCTATGCCCCAGGTCTTTCCGATGGCCGAACACCTATGTTCTTCAATCAGCAATCAAAAATCAGCAATCAACAATTCATTCAGAATCAGCAATCAACAATTTATCCGGTACAATCGCCGCGCGAACGAACCTTATGGCGATTGGACCCATCCAGTTGATTCGTCAGGCGACGCCGGGACAGCGCAGGACGCTGCTGGCGGCCGCGATGGGGTGGGCGCTCGATGCGTTCGACGCGATGTTGTATTCCCTGGTACTGGCCATGCTCATGCGCGATCTGGGGATGAGCAAGACCACAGCCGGATCGTTGGGGACGCTCACGCTGCTGGCGTCGGGGATCGGCGGCGTGTTGTTCGGGTTACTGGCGGACCGCATCGGGCGCAAGCAGGCGCTGATGGCGAGCATCCTGACGTATTCGGTGTGCTCGTTCGCCTCGGGGCTGGCCACGAGCGTCACGATGCTGGCCGCGGCGCGGTTCGTGCTTGGGCTGGGAATGGGCGGCGAGTGGAATACCGGGGCAACGCTGGTCGCGGAAAGCTGGCCGACCGAGTTCCGCGCGAAGGCGATCTCCATTGTGCAGAGTTCGTGGGCGCTGGGATTTGCGGCGGCAGCGCTGGTGGCGGGTCCGGTGTCGCGGTATTACGGGTGGCGGGCGGTGTTCTTTGTCGGCATCTTGCCCGCCGTGATTACGTTGTGGATTCAGCGGAGAGTGCCGGAGTCGGAGATGTGGCAAGAGCGGACCTCGGGGGCTAAAGCCCCGTCCGTAGCGGCGCCTTTACGCGGCGCTGAAGCGCCGCTCTTCCACGGTAGCGCAAGCGTCCGAAGCGACGTCACCGGTGCAGGCCACCGAGACGACAGCGGCTTTGCGGTGATTTTCCGGCCGCCGTATGTGAAGCACACTTTTGCTCTGTTGCTGTTCAACTTCTTTGCGATGTTTGCGTGGTGGGGGCTGTTTACGTGGCTGCCGCCGTATCTGTCGTTGCCGGTGTCGCAGGGTGGGCGCGGGTTTGGCGTGATGGGGATGACCACGCTGATGGTCGTCCTCAACCTCTGCGGGATGTTTCCGGGCTATGCCAGCTTCGGCTGGGTTGCGGATCACATCGGACGGCGTAAGGCGTTTCTCTACTATTCATTGGCGGCAGCTCTTCTGATTCCACTTTATGCCAGCGCGCGATCGCAGGGCGTGCTGCTGGTACTGGGCACGCTGGTCGCGTTCTTTGGGACGGGAATCTTCTCCGGCTCGGGGATTATGGGCAGCGAGATCTTCCCTACCGCCGTGCGGGCGCGCGCGCTCGGCTTCACCTACAACGGCGCGCGCACCATGAGTTCGCTGGCTCCCCTGGTGATTGGTCGCGTCGGGCAGGCGAAGGGATTGAGCTGGGCGTTCTACCTGTGCGCGGCCGGATATCTGCTGGCGGCGCTGATGACGACGCAGCTGCCGGAGACGCGGGGGAAAAGGCTGGAGTGATGGAGACGTTCAGTAAATAGAGGCCGGTTCTCACCAACTCTACTCAATCGGGTCGACCACCACTGATTCTTGTACCCCCGTGCCCCTTCCGGGCAGCTGCACGATCACAATCGCCGACAACACCAGAACGATCCCCAATGTCTGGATCGGGTGCACGCCTTCTCCTAACAACCCCGCCGCCAGCAGGATCGAGAACACTGGCTCCAGGCAACTGGCGATGATGGCTCTGGTCGGCTCGAGGTGCTGCAGGCCTTGGAAGTAGAGTGAGAACGATCCCAGGACTGAGATCATCGAGAACACGAACAAGAACCCCCACTGCGACGCGGTGTAGTGCGCGGCAACGACCTTCCACGGCGGATTCCACACCAGCCAGAAGACGGCCGCCGAGGTCAGCGTCCAGGTCAGGACGCGCCAGCGGTCGTAGCGGGCGAGGATGCGGTGTCCGCCGACGTTGTAGAAGGCGAAAGAGAACGACGCCAGCATGGCGGCGATCAGGCCCCAGGAGTCGATGTGGAGCGGCGCCGCCGACTTTCCGCCAACCATGCCGATGGTCAGCGCGATGCCAGCGATCGCGACTGCGACTGCGGCGACCTTCTGCAGCGACAGCTTCTGATGTCGGACAGCCACCACGTACAGCAACACCCAGACCGGCGCGGTGTATTGCAGGATGATGGCGATGGCGACGCTCGTCCGCTGAATGGCGACGTAATAGAAATAATTCGACGCGGCCACTCCCAGCATGCCGAGCAAGAGGCATTGGATGAGATCGGGCGTGGGCAGCTTGATGCGCTGCCATCCCCGTCGGCCCACCAGCACGGGGAGCAGCACTAAAAGTGAAAATGACGTTCGCGTTTGCGACAGGATCAGCGGGTCGATAGGGTGCAGGGCCTCTCCGGCGAGCGGAAGCTTTCCGGTAAAAACAGCGCGGCCGAGAGCGGCGGAGACTCCCCAGAGGAACGCCGCGGACGCGATGAAGAAATATCCGCGCAGAGGATGCGACGTTGGCTTGGAATTTGAAGCGTTCAGACTCAGGCCACCGAGTCTGATGATGAGGGCGAATCGAGCAACTGGTCAAGCAGGCCGGGATCGAATCCGGTAATCACCTCTTCGCCCAGCACCATCGTAGGGGTCTCGTTGCTGCCGTAGGTTTCGAGCATGGCGCGGCGGGCCTCGGGATCGGTGCTGATGTCGCGCTCTTCGTAGGCGATCTCGCGAGCGTCGAGGTAGACGCGCATCAGCTCGCAGAGGAGGCAGCCGGGTTGAGTATAGAGCACGATTTGAGGAATCATCTGGTCATTCCGGATGCGGTGTCGTCCCTGCGGGACTCGCATTTTTTCCTGACGCTACCCGGCACTTCCATGCCGGGCTTTCACATACCGCCGCTCTGCGGCTTGGGCCACAATCCTTCGACGTACCAGTCTAGTCTACGTATTCAATTTCCACCTTAATCTTCGCGGTCTTTTCGAGCATGGCCGAGACGGAGCAATATTTCTCCTTCGAAAGCTTGACAGCGTCCTCCATTGCTTTATGCGAGACCTTGCCGGCCACGCGGTACTTCACCTTGATCTCGGTATAGACCTGCGGATAGTCCGTTGCGCGTTCGCCTTCCGCGCTCACCTCAAGGCCCGTGAAGGGCTCGCGCTTCTTGCGTAGGATGCCGACGACATCCGACGCCGTGCAGCCGCAGAGGGCGATCAGCACCAGCTCCATCGGAGTGCCGGCGGTCTTCTCTTTGGCGGTGTCCATCACAATAGCGTGGCGCGAACTGGCCTCGCCGACGTAGCGCTCGTTATCAGTCCAGATTGCTTTGGCTGCGATCACTGTCTATCTCCGGTTATCAGTGCTGGGCTCTGGGTGAATCAGGACGCGAAATAGTTCCGGCGCGTCCTGCTTGAATCGAATCTCTAATTCCGTCTGAATGTCGTGTACACGGGTCAGCGAGAGGTCGTCTGACAGCGTGCAGTGGCACGAAAGATACAGACGTCCGCGGACGCGTTTGAAGATGAAGTCGTGTACGTCGAGGATCTCGGGAAACTGCGCGGCGACGGCTCGCAGGCGATGTTCAAGTTCGGCATCGCTCACCAGTTCTTCAGGCCGCTCGATCGTGGCCGGCTCGCTTTCGATGTGAGTCAGGATGTCGGAGATTTCGGGAACATCGCGGCGTATATCGGCTTCAAGTTCCGTGACCTGATCGTGGGCGGCTTTAAGGGTCATGCGCTCGTCGAGTTCGATGTGCTGCTCGACGTGAAGCCGGCCCGACAGATCCTGCACGCTGATGTCATGCACGTTGAGGTTGCTGTGCGTAGCCACGGCGCGGATGCGGTCAAAGATATTCTCCGAACGTTGGGCGCGAGGCAGCGGCTGCACGGTCACGTCGGCGTCCGGAAGAATGCGGCGAACCGATTCCGTCACTGCGGCCGCCAGCTGGCCGGAGCGCTGGAAGGTGACGGTGCGGGCGAGCCCAACGGCGAGATCGGCGAAGTAGCGATTCCCGGCGCGGCGAATGCGGACGCGGTCGACCTCGAGAACTCCATCGACGTGGGAGACGGCGTCATAGATCTGGGAACGAACCCCGGGTGGGGCGGCGTCGAGAAGAGCATCGATCGTACGCCGGGCGAGACGCCAGCTTACCGAGACGACAACGCCCGCAACGAACAGAGCGGCGATGGGATCGGAATCGCGCAGCCATTCGACATGATAGTTTCGGCCTACGAGCACCAGCACCAGGCCGACCACGACCACGCCGGCAGACCAGATGTCGGTGGAGAAATGCAGCGCGTCGGCCTCGAGCGCCTGGCTGTCGTACTTGCTGGCGATGCGTCCGAGGGCGCGGGAGCGCCACCAGTCCACGCCCATCGAGAATAGCATCACCGCGAATGCCGCCAGGGAAGGCTCAATATCGATGCGCCGGAAGAAGAGGCGAAGAACCGCTTCGTAGATGATCCAGGCGCAAGTTAGAAGCAACAGCCCGGTTTCCACGAAGGCCGAGAAATTCTCGATCTTGCCGTGACCATATTGGTGTTCCGCGTCAGCAGGCTTGTCGGAAACTCCGACCGAGAAGAACGTCAAAAGAGAAGCAATCAGATCGAGTCCGGAGTGCGCCGCTTCCGAGAGGATGCCGAGGCTTCCGGTGGTAATGCCGACGGCGATCTTGAGGCCGGTAATCACGACCGCGGCCCAGACGGAGTTTCCCGCGGCGGTGCGCTTTTCGGCGCGCATCAAGTCTGACGGAGAAATGGCCGGGGTTCCCGACATGCTGGAATTATCGCTGCTGAGGGCGGAAAGCGCCAAATAAGGACTGAATCAATTGAATCATTCAGCCATTCAGTCATTGAGTCATTCAGTCATTGAAAAGCCTTTTCCGATATGCCCGGGACAAGATGCAAAGGAGTAACCGATGAACGCTCAATGACTCAATGACTCAATGACTGAATTCCCCCAACCTGTCCGAACCTCGGTCAGAGGCAAAGGACGCGGATTGTGCTAGGATTTGATGCTTGGCATTTCACCTTTCTGGTGGACCAATCCTGGAGGATAAGACTTATGCGTAAGAGTTGGCTGCTGTGTGTTTTGATGGGAACGCTGGCATGGGGACAAGCCCCGAGCGCGCCACCGCCGCAGCCGGCGCAGGCTCCGGCGGCACCCGCGGATATGTCAGCGTCGGTCCCGGCGACTGCGGCGGTGCTGACTGTGAATGGCGTGTGTCCCGCCGCACCGAAGCCTGCGGCTGCCAAGGACGCTGCTGCGAAGCCTGCTGCCGAGAAGGCCGCGGCCGCGAAGCCTGCCGCCGCCGACTGCAAGACCGTCATCACCAAGGCTCAGTTTGAGAAGCTGGCCAGCGCGGTCGCGCCCAACACCACCCCGCAGCAGAAGAGGCAACTGGCGGCCGTCCTTCCGAGGGTCATGGCGATGTCGGCCGAGGCGAAGAAGCAGGGCATCGACAAGACTCCGCAGTTTGACGAGTATATGAAGTTCGTCAAGATGCAGGTCCTGAGCAATCAACTGCAACGCAAAATCCAGGAAGATGCAGCGAAAATTTCAGACGCTGACATCGAGAAGTATTACAAAGACAATCCTCAGACTTTTGAGCAGTACAACCTCGATCGGCTATTTGTGCCGCGCACCAAGCAGGTCGAGAGTGAAGCAAAAGAAGACGACGACAAAGACGAGAAGCTCACCGACGAACAGAAAAAGGCCAAGGAAGACGCTGAGAAGGCGAAGGCGGAACAGGGTGAGAAAGCGATGGCCACGCTGGCCGACGATCTGCGTGCTCGTGCCGCTAAGGGAGAGGACATCGCGGCGCTGCAGAAGGTGGCCTTCGATGCAGCGGGGATGAAGATCGAATCTCCGACGGTGAACCTGCCAAGCGTACGCCGCACCGGACTGCCACAGGCGCACACGGCAGTTTTTGATTTGAAGCTGGGCGAGGTGTCGCAGGTAATCAGTGATTCCGGCGGGCACTACATCTACAAGGTAAACAGCAAGAGTGCGATGCCGCTCGACCAGGCCAAGAACGAAATTCACGGCAAGCTGCAGAACGACCGTATGCGCGAGAAGATGGAGAAGCTGAACAACTCGTTCAAGGTGGATGCCAACGAAGCCTACTTTGGACCGGGCGGCGCGGGACCGATGCCGCCGCCGCATATGCCTCGTCCGCGGCCGGGAACGCCTCCGACTGGACAGCCGCAAACGCCTCCGGCGCAACCTCCGGCGGCCCAATCTCCTGCGCCCCAAACGAACTAGATGGCCAAACCTGTAGTCGTGGTGACCGGCGTATCGGGCAACCTGGGTTCCCGGCTGTTGCCGCTGCTGAGGAGTTTTTCGGTGATTGGGGTGGATGTGAATCCACCCCACACCGATTCCGAGCTGCAGTTTGAGAGCCTGGACCTGGGTCAGGAATCGTCTACCCGGACGCTGTACGAGTTGCTGCGCGATACGCATCCGTTCGCGGTCATTCACCTGGCATTCGTGATCGACCCGGTGCGCACCGGGGTGCTGGATGTCGAGCGCATGTGGCAGATCAATGTGGCGGGCACCGCGCGCGTCATGGAAGCTGTCACCGAAGCCAATCGAAGCACGGATGACGGCATCAAGCAGTTCATCTTTCCCAGCAGTGTTTCCGTGTACGGGCCCGATTTGACGGCACCTGCGACCGAGGAATCCCCGTTCGGCGCGCACACCCTGCCTTACGCGATTCACAAGAAGGAATCCGATCAGGTCGTGCAGCAGCGCTGTACGGCGCTGCGGGGATGCAGCGTCTACATTTTGCGGCCGCACATCTTCGCCGGCGCCAGCGTCGAAAACTACCTGATGGGCGCCTTCCGCGGCACGCCGAATGGCAAGGGGCCGCGGGCTGAAAGAATGCGTAGCCAGGGCAAGCGCCTGCCCTGCATGTTGCCGCGCGGGCAGCAGTATCTCGACAACAAACTTCAATTCGTCCACGTGGATGATATGGCGCGGCTCATCCGGCACATCCTGCAGCGCGAGCCGGAAACCCAGCGGCTCACCGTGCTCAACGTCGCCGGCCGCGGCGAACCGTTAACTTTCGCGCGCTGCATCGAGATGGCGCAGGCCAAGCTGCTGCGCGTCCCGGGCAAATGGGCCATGCGCCAAGTTCTGGCCTTTCTCTGGAAGCAGAAAATCTCGGCGATTCCTCCTGAGGCAGTTCCCTACATGACCGGCGAATACACCATGAACACCGATCGCCTGCGCCGGTTTCTGGGCCCCGAGTATGACCACGTCATACGCTATACGGTCGCGGACGCATTCGCAGACTCGTTCCGGCGCATTGAGCCCACAGCCTGACTCGAGGCCTTTTTCGCTTTCTTCCCACCAGCGCATCCAACGGCGCCACGCCAATTTCGTCCAGGAAATATTTTCTTGCGCAGGAGGGAATAAAACCTGAAGGCCGGAGTTTATCCTACTGAGGTGCCAGACCAACCCTTGCCCGCCGGGACGTTTGAAGATCTGGCCCTGCCTCTTTTCGACCAGCTCTACAACTTCGCCCGCTGGCTGGCCCAGGATACGAGCGAGGCTGAAGATCTTGTGCAGGAGACCTATGCGAAAGCGTTGCGCGGGTTTGCAGGTTTTCAACTGGGCACGAACTTTCGCGCGTGGATGTTTCGCATCCTGCGAAACACGTTTCTGACTTCGCGGACCGGACTCAAGTCAAAGGTGGAAATGGACGAGGACGAACTTGAGTCGCTGGCATCGCCGGGGCCAACGCCCGAAGCGATTCTGGTTGAGCAGGCAAATCGTCAGGCGGTACAGGAGGCGCTGACGGAATTGCCGGTACCCGCTCGCGAAATTTTGTTGCTGTGCGATGTTGAGGAAATGTCGTATGAGGAAATCGCGCAGGTGCTGGCGATTCCAATCGGCACCGTTATGTCGCGCCTGTATCGCGCGCGCAAGGCGCTTCGGGGACGGCTGGTAGAGAAATTCAAGGGAGGTCCGAATGGCGTGTGAGTCGTGGCGCGAGAAGCTCGACGCTTATGTGGACGGCGCGCTCCCTTCCGCGGAAGCGAGCGCGTTGGCCAAGCATCTGCCTCAGTGTGCCGGGTGCGCGGCCGAGGCTTTGGAACGGGTTCAGATGAAGCGGTCGGTGGCCACGGCAGGCAAGCGTTACGAAGCGAGCGCGCAATTCCGCCAGAAACTTCTCAAGGCTGTCAGCACGCCGAGGCCGCGCGAACGCGCGTGGCTGTGGAGAATTGTGGCATTGCCCGCCGCTCTCGTGCTGATCCTGTCGCTGGCGGTGAACTTTTACGTGGACCGCGAGAAGGCGCGCCGACAGCGGGTCTACAGCGAACTGGCCGATCTCCACGTCACCACGCTGGCGAGCGCCAATGCGGTTGACGTGGTTTCGACCGATCGCCACACGGTGAAACCGTGGTTCGAAGGCAAGATTCCGTTCACCTTCAACCTTCCTGAACTTCAGGGCACCGATTTCACCCTCGTCGGAGGGAAGGTCACGTATCTCGCGCAGGCGCCGGGTGCGCATCTGATCTACCGCATCCGCAAGCACGAGATTTCGGTGTTCATCTTTCAGGATCGGGGAGGGGAGACGGCCAAGTTGTCCTCCGGGCCGGTCTCCCTGTTGTCGTTCACCGAGGAAAGCTGGACGAAAAACGGGCTGCAGTATTTCGTGGTCGGAGACGTGAGCACGGACGATGTTGAGAGCCTCAGCAAACTTCTGCGCGATGCCGGTTAGGGTGTCAGTCTGAAAGATCTAGGCTGGTCTCTTGCCCCGGTACAGACCCGCAATGCCGAAGCTGTAGGGCGTCCAGGAAGGTTCGGCAAAGCCAGCCGCTTTCATTCGTACCAGCATCTCTTCGGGAGCCGGGAATCGCTCGACGGAAGCGGGAAGATACGCATAGGGACCACGCACACCGGAAATCAGTGTGCCGATGCGGGGCAGTACCTGCTTGAAATAGATTCGGTAGAGAGAGCCCAACACACCTTTAGGCTCGCCAAAGTCGAGGATGCCGCATTCGCCTTGCGGACGAAGCACGCGAAATATCTCGCGCAGTCCTGCGTCGTAGTCGGCCAGATTGCGAAAGCCAAACGCGGACGTGACCAGATCGAAGTGCCCTGCGGGGAACGGCAGATTGAGGGCATCCGCCTCGATCCAGCGGAGAGGCGCGCCGGCCGCGTCAGTGACCGACTTGGCCGCGGCACGCTGCAGCATGGCATGAGAGAAATCTGCGCCAACGATCCGCGGAGACGACTTCCCTGCTTCGCGGCGAAGCGCAAAACTCATGTCGCCGGTGCCGCAGCAAAGATCGAGCAGACGAGCGTCGGGCCGCGTGACGATGTGGCGGAACGTGCGGGCGGTGCGACGCCACCAGAGGCGGTCGACGTTGAACGACAAAACGTGATTGAGCAGGTCGTAACGCGGCGCGATTGACGTAAACATCTCGCGCACGGCCCGCGCCGAGGAACTCCTGTCGCTCGCGCCTTCCGGTGCTGCGCCGACTACTGTGGATTTGCTTTCGGGCACGGCCACGGCTTATCGCCGTTTCTTGTCCTTCCGTTTCGCGCTCTTCTTCGCGAACTTGAGTTGCTTGACGATGCCTTCCACCTGCAACAGGTGATTGGTGTCGTGCCCGGCAAACATGCGGGTGAGATGGGCGATCGACTCTTTGCCGCGCTCGAGGTGCATGCCGTAGTTGTCCCAGGTCTCGCGGGAAATTTCCTTGAGCATGGTCAGGTTGTTCTCGCGCAACACGCGAAACAGCTCCAGCGATCGTTTCGCGTCGCGATCGCGATAGGTGAACACCGACGCCCACGCGTCCTGATCGAATGGCTGGATGGTGATGCCGTTCTCGCCAATGACCGAGCGCATGCGCCAGCTGGCCACGATCTCGGCGTCGGCGAGGTGCGCGATAATCTCGGCGATCGACCACTTGGCCGGCTCCGGGCGCCATTTCAGTTGCGTCGGAGTCAGCCCGGCAATGGACTTCTTCAATTTTGCGGGAGTCGCTCCCTGCGTTTTGATCGCATCCCGGCCCTCAACGTAGCCAAGAATCCGGTGAATGTACTGTTCAGCTGTTTCCTGCATATTCGTCCCCTTCTATTTTCCCCACACCCATCCGCCGCGTGACAAGCGGCGCAACTCTTCGACGGAGTCCAGCACGGCGGACTCGGGCACGTCGCTGGCGACCTCGACCTTGCCAATCTCCTGCGGCAAGATGAAGTGCACGACGCCGTTCTGCGTCTTCTTGTCGGACTGGAGCCGCGCCAGGATTTTGCGCGCGCCGACATTGACTTCCGGCAGCCGCCCCAGGCTCAGCACCGCGTCTGCGATGCGGCCGGCCGTCACACTGTCGGTGCGGCCCACGCTGAGCGCGATGTTGGTCGCGGCGATCATCCCCCAGGCCACGGCCTCGCCGTGCAGCAGGCTCCGGTAGTGGGTTTCGGTTTCCAACGCGTGGCCGATGGTGTGACCGAGATTGAGCACGCGCCGCAAACCTCCCTCATGCTCGTCGGCGGAAACCACTTCGGCCTTGAGCCGCACGGACTGCGCGATGAGCCACTCCAGTTCCACGGGATCACGCTTCAGAATGCGCGCGCGATTCTGCTCGAAGCGCAGGAATAACTCCACATTTCCAATGATCCCGCACTTCAACGCTTCGTAAAGTCCGGCGCGAAATTCGCGCTCGGGCAAGGTCTTCAGCACCGTCGGATCGATCAGCACGACGCGGGGGTGATGGAAAGTCCCGACCAGATTTTTTCCGGCGGCAAGATTCACTCCTGTTTTGCCGCCGACCGAAGCGTCCACCTGCGCCAACACCGTAGTGGGAACCTGCACAAACTCGACGCTGCGCATGTAGAGCGAAGCCAGCAGTCCACTGACGTCGCCCACGACGCCACCCCCCAGTGCAATGATAACGGCCTTGCGGTCGGCCCCCAGCCGCGCCAGCTTTTCTGCCATGGCTTCTACGGTCGCGAGACGCTTCGCGGGCTCGCCATCGGGCATAACGATGACCTGAGGTTCAAAGCCGCTGCGTTTCAGAGATGCCAGAAACTTCGATCCCCAGCGCTTGCGCACGGGAGGAACGGTGACCACAAAGATCCGGCTGGCCTGGGGCAGCAGTTCGCTCAGGATAGAGCCCGCCCGAGTCAGCAGGCCGTTTTCGATCCAGGCCTGGTAAGGACGTGGAAGCACATGGATGGTAGCTTGCGGCATTGCGTTTCCATAATAGCGTAAGCGTTTGGGTGACTGCCTTCCATCCTGCGGTGTACTATTGCCCCCTGTCTATGAAGGGTCTGCCATCCGAGACCGATTTTGTAGTGATCGGCGCAGGGGTCGCCGGGCTGCGCGCAGCCATTGATTTGGCCGGGGCTGGACGTGTGCTGGTACTGAGCAAGAAGGAAATTCCTGATTTCAAGACCACGGATGCCCGGAGCGAAGCTGCCTGGCTGAGCGATGAGGACGATGTCATCCTCCACCTGCAGGACACGCTCGATGCCGGGGATGGCCTGTGCAACGCCGCCGCCGTCAAGATTCTGGTGGAAGAGGGCTCGGAGCGCATCGACGAACTGCTGGCTTGGGGCAAGCACGGCGGCACGAAGCTCTGCTTCGAGCCTGAAAACGCGCACACCCGAAGCCGCAAACTCCACTCCCAGGGCGAGCCGACGGGCAAGGAAATCCTGAAAGTACTTTGGGAGAAGGCGCATTCGCTGAAGAATATTTCGATTGCCCCATTTGCTTTCTCGACTGCGCTGATCTGCGAGGCTGGGCGAATCCAGGGCATTTCGCTGCTCGATGAGAAAGGGACGCCCCACGATGTTGCAGCGTCCGCGATTCTGCTGGCGACCGGCGGTTGCGGGCAACTCTATCGCAATACGACCAACCCGGAGACTGCAACCGCGGACGGCGTGGCGCTGGGGGTGCGCGCCGGAGCAGAAGCCAGCGACATGGAGTTCGTTCAGTTTCATCCCACGGCGCTGCACATGAAGAAGGTGCCGCGGTTCCTGTTGCCCGAAAGCCTGCGCGGCGAGGGCGCGTACCTGCGCAACTTCGTGCTCGACCGCTTCATGGGAAAGTACCACCCGCTGGGCGAAAGGGCGCCGCGCGATCTTGTGGCGCGGGCCATCGTTCACGAAATGGAAGTCAGCCGGACCAAAGATCCTTTCGTATATCTCGACCTCACTCACTTGAGCGCGACCAAGGTGCAGAAGCATTTTCCGCGCGTCCATGCCGCGTTCATGGCTTACAACATCGACATTACCGAGGACGTGATTCCCGTCCGGCCAGCAGCGCATTGTGCGATGGGCGGGGTGCGCACCGATCTTGACGGCAAGACGAACATAGCTGGACTTTATGCTGCCGGTGAGGTTGCCGCGACTGGCGTCCACGGTGCGAATCGACTGCCGAGCAACTCTCTGCTGGAAGCCCTGGTGTACGGGGCTCGGGCCGGCAAGGCGATGCGTGAGATTGAGAAGACTGCGCCGAAGGGGCGAATAGAGCCTAGAGCCGCGTATTCGAACGGCCCGGTCGATGCCGGCATGGAAGAGCTCGTGGGTCAGATCCAGGACCTGATGTGGAGCGAAGTGGGCATCGTGCGGATGCGCATGGGGATGCAGAAGGCCGTCAAAGTCCTGGAAGAGATGTCACCGAAAGTGGCGCATCCAAAAACGCGGCGCGGGCATGAAGCCGCCAACCTGCATCTGACGGCGCTGCTGGCAGCGCGTTCGGCACTAGCCCGGGAGGAGAGCCGCGGAGCACATTACCGCATTGACTATCCGGATCACGATGACAGGAAATTCCTGAAGCATTCCGTCGTCCGGGGCGACAAAGTGGTCTTTGTCTAGATCCCCGCTCTGTGTGTGATTCACGGGCTCTGGATACCCGGGTCCGTCTTGACCGGATACGCGATCGAGATCGCAATCGAGATCAGTAGCACTGCGGCCACCGTCCCCAGCGTCACTAATATGGGGATGTCGAAGTAGTCTCCCACCAGCATCTTCACTCCCACAAGAATCAGAATGACGGCCAGCCCGTAGTGCAGGAAACGGAAGATTTTCATCAGCCCCGAGACTGCGAAATACATCGAACGCAGTCCCAGAATCGCGAAGACGTTGGACGTGTACACGATAAACGCCTTCAGGGTGATGGCAAGAATGGCCGGAATGGAATCAACTGCGAACAGCAGATCGGTGGTCTCGATGACGAGAAGCACGACCAGCAGCGGAGTAGCGTACAGACGGCCGTTTTCCTGCTCATTGCGGAAAAAGAATCGCCCGCCCCGGTAGTCGGATGTAACCGGAATCCACCTTCGCAGCGCTTTGACAACAGGATTGGCCGAGGGATCGATCTGGTGCTCTCCCATCACGCAGACGCGGATACCGCTATAGATCAACAACGCTCCGAACAGGAACAGGAGCCAGTGAAAGCGATTAATGAGGCCAACCCCCGCTCCGATGAATATCCCGCGCAGAATCAGTGCGCCCACAACTCCCCAGAACAGGACTCGGTGCTGCTGCTCTTCCGGCACCGCAAAATAGTTGAAGATCATCAGAAAGATGAACAGGTTGTCGACGCTAAGCGACAGCTCAAGTACGTAGCCGGTCACGAACTCCAGGCTGGCCTGATGTCCCTGCCAGAAATACAGGATGGCGGCAAAGACCGCCGCCATGGCGACGTACATCGCGCTCCAGCCCAGGGCTTCGCGCGAATTCACCACATGGCCGGGGCGATGGAAGACGCGCAGATCCAGCACGAGCATCCCCAGCGCGAAAATGTTGAAGAGAATCCAGAAATAGAGCAAAGCGAAGTTCCTGGCGGAGCAGCGATTTCAGATTTCAGATTGATGATTGCAGATTTCTGGGAAGCCGGCCCAAATCCCACACTCCAGCTTTTCAATCTGCAGTCATTTCTGCCGTCCCCGTTTGCCGCTCACCCAATCGTCCCACAGGCCGAAAGCCTTGAACATCTCAATGCTTTTGGTGTCGCGCATGGTCTGCTCAATCTGATCGTGCGTGAGCCGCGCTCCGATGTGCTGGGGCAGGTTCGCCAGCTCGACACTCAGGGCCGCGGCCTCGGCCACGTGCTTTTTCAGCTGCGCGAAATCCACCTTGTCGTACGTGTCGGAAACGGCGTGATAGTTCTCGAGGTAGTTGGCCTCTTGCTGATCGGCCATGAAAGTGGGGACGCCCTCCAGCATGAAATCGAAGTGATCGCTTCCCCACTCCATGTCCATCTTCAGTTCTTTCACATCGAATTGCGCGAGTGGGGCGATGAGCTCCTTTGCGGCGTAAGACACATCCCTGCGGCCGCCGAGGATGAAGCCGGTGGTCTTGCCCACGCCCGAATCGAAGATAATCACTCCCGCAGCCCTGTCGAGTTCGGCGCGATGACCGACGGCGTACGCACGCGAACCGAGAAGCCCCTCTTCTTCCCCGGAGAACAAAATGAACCGGATCGTGCGCCGCGGCGTAACCCCCGAGGCTTTGATGGCGCGGAGTGCGTCAATCACCAGCGCGGCGTTGCAACCGTTATCCAGTGCGCCCGTGCCCAGTTCCCACGAATCCAGATGCGCGCCCAGGATTACGAACTCATCGGGCTTTTCGCTGCCCCGAATCTCGGCGACGACGTTGGAGGTTTTGATGGGACCGCCGATCTGATTGGGAATCGACAGATCGGCCCACACCAGATTCCCCGCAGCCAGCAGGCGCGCCATGCGCTCGCCGTCTTCGCGGGCCACGATCACCATGGGCAAGCGGTCGATTTCTCCCGCTCCGGCATTCGTGTGGCGATAGAGGATGTCATGCTCGCGCGTCGCCATGAAGGCAACCGCCTTGGCTTTTCCCTTCACCGCGCGATCGACGATCGGCGGAGCGTTGGCATACTCAGCGAACAGATCGTCCCACGTCTTCAAAACTGTCGTGTGCACCAGCACGATCTTGCCGGTGAAGTCTCCAGCTTTCTTGAAATCGGCTTCGGTTCCCTCGCCGACGTCGACCATCGGAACGTGCTTGACCGGGGCAAGAGCCGGAGCCCACCCTACGGAGACCGCCCGGACGCGAAATGTGGAAAGGACGGTTCCGCCTCCCACCGTCGTGGAACTGACCTGGTGGGCCGTGGTCGCAATCATTTCGGTTGCGCCTTCGGACCACGAGTTGGGGACCTCGAATCCTTCGGTATGGACGCTATCGGCTCCCGCTTCCGTGAAGGCCTGCCTGCCCCACTGGACAGCATGCTGCATGGCGAGCGTGCCCGGAACCCGGCCGCCGATCTCGTCCGTCAGGCGCCGCAGATTCTCCTGAATCGGTGACGGCTGCAGGGCGGCCTGAATGACTTTGTCCGCCTCGGTATTCTCCGCGGGAGGGTTGGCCGCGAAACTGGCTAGATTGAGAATGCAAACGACGAACAGGGTCTTCACAGTCCGCATATTGGAGTGCATTAGAAATGAAATTCTGGAAAAGCGCAAAAGGCCGAAGCCACTAAGGACACGAAGGACCACAAATGAAAACGTGAAAGATTTCCTTCGTGGTCCTTCGTGTCCTTAGTGGCTGATTGTTTTTTCACTTCGGCGGGAGCGGGTCCATCTTGTCGAGGATGCGGATGGTCTCCAGTATCGTGCTGCCAACGATCTGCAGGCTGCGCGGGCTCAGCTTATCGACGGTGTCCTCCGTCGTGTGCCAGTACGCGAGGTTGTAACCGTAAGTGAAGTCGATCAGATCGGCGCACGGAACCCCGCGCTTCACGAACGGCAGGTGGTCATCGGAAACTGTATTCGTGCGCTCGTAAAAGTGCGATTGATATCCCAGCCGCTTCGCCGCCTCTCCAACGACATCTTCAAGCCAAGGAGTGGAGTTCAGGTCGCGGTCGATGTTCAGATCCGCGTCGCCGATCATGTCGGCCAGAATGAAGGCCTTCACTTTCTTCAGCGTTCCGTCCACCTGCCACTTCTCCGCCAGATGCGTGATCCCGTAGAGGCTATCCGCGCTAAACGGCATTTCATTCGGAGTACCGCCGGATCCATCCGGCTTCATGGCCTCTTCCGCGTCGTCCCAGACCAGCCAGACGCTGTAGCCATCGCGCGGCTTGCCGCGGAGATGGCTGGCCAGCTCCAACAGTAGCCCACTCGACGACGCGCCGTCATTCGCTCCGACGTATGAAGTATTACGCAAGAAATAATTCGTATCGTAATGGCTGGCAAGGATGATGATGCCATCCTTGGTTCCGGGATACTTCGCGACGATATTGTGGACAGAGAACTTGCCCTCGGGCGTGTCGGCAGTGAAGATATCGTCCTCGACCTGATCGCCCTTGAGATGCGAGGAGATGTACTCTTCCACTTTCTTGTGATTTGCGCTGCCCAGCGGTCTGGGACCGAACTTCACGATGTCTTTCACATACTGCATGGCACGCTCGCCATCGACCGCAGGCGGCGGACCAGCGTCCGGCGGCAGCTTCAGAGGTTCGCTTGCCGGCGCGCTCGCCGATGCAGCGGCGGCCGTATCCTGCGCGGGGGTGGACTCTTTACCTCGATCGCAAGCGATCAGCGCCAACGCACCGCCCAGCAGGATCCACGTTAACGCTTTCGCCCGCTTCATTGTGCCTGCTTCTCTTTCTCTTTCCGTTTGGCGCGCTGTTTCGGATGGACCAGCCAGGCCACACCAATGCTGACTGCGTACAGCGCGATCATGGGTGCGGCGAAAATGCACATGTTCAGGATGTCGGTGGTCGGGGTAACGATGGCCGCGATGATGAAAATCACCAGGATCGAATAGCGGAAATTCTTCCACATGAACCCGGCGCTGAGAATTCCCATCAACGACAGGAAGAAGACGAGGATCGGCATCTCGAAGATCAATCCCATGCCGAGGATGATGCTGAGAAACAGCGAGGTGTACTCGCCGATGGTGATCATCGGTTGGAACTGCTTACCGAAGGCAATCAGGAAATTGAGTGCAGCCGGGTAAACGATCTTGTAGCCGAAATATCCCCCGCACGTGAACAACGTGATGGTCGAGACCATGAAGGGTACGACGTAACGCTTCTCGTTGCGGTACAGGCCGGGGGAAATAAACATCCAGACCTGATAGAGCACGAAGGGCGAGGTGAGAAACAGACCTGCCAGCGCCGCAATCTTCAAGTAAAGGTTGAAGGGCTCGGTGGGATTCAGGTAGACCAGCTTCTCCGCCATCCCATTGGCTTTCAGCGCATCCATGATGGGGCGCTGCATCACGTCGTAGATGCGCTCCACCTTCCACCAGCAGATGCAGAATCCCACTGCCACCGAGATGACGCTATAGATGATGCGCTTGCGCAGTTCCTCGAGGTGATCGAGGAAGCCCATGGTGGGCATCGATTCCTTTTCGTCTTCGCCGCTCGGGGGAGCGGCCGCGAGCTCAGGCATGCGATCCCTGCGAGGTAGTGGAAGTTACTTCACTGGTTGTCACATCTTCGGTGGTCACATCTTCGGATGTCACATCTGGAGATAGGGCTATCGCCTCGGTAGCGACCGGAGGCGGCCCGCCGTTGGTGCCCGCGGGCAGAGGATGTTCCACCGAGGCGGCCAGCGTTGTCGGTACATCGGCCGCTGGTGCTTCGTTTGAGGCCGGCGCTTCACTGACTTCGGCCGAGACTGAGTTGAGCGTGCGGCTTGCAGTCCCCTCGACAGGAGCGCTTGGCGGCAGAATGGTCTGCTTATTCTCGACCTCCAAGTGCGCAATTTCCTGCTCGATCTGGGACTTGAATTCGTTGGAAGCGCGTTTGAATTCGTTCAAATACTTGCCCACCTGGCGGGCGATCTCCGGCAACTTCTTGGGCCCGAAGATGACGAGGGCCAAAAAGAACAGGAAGATCGTCTCGGAAAAGCTCATGCGGTTCATCATACTGTGCCCGAAGAAGCGGGGCAATCGATGAGACAAAGATTTGACGTGGGGGAGCTGCGAGCGATGAGCGATGAGCCAACCGCGATGCGTTCTCTGAGACGTCGCTTTCTTTGAGAGCCGGTCTTCAGCCGCGCGTCACCATCCGCCCTATCTTGAAAGGAGCCCTGTCTTTGAAAGGGCGCGGCTTCAAGCCGCGCTGAGCAAGCATCCCACCGGACTTGGGCTTCAGCCCCTGAGGTGATCTAACTCGGCACCGCGATGAGCTAAGGTGCACGGCCTCATCCCCCCCTGGCCCCTTGCTTTATCATGTTGCCGCCATGCAATTCTGGTTTGCACGAGGCAGTGACGTCTCCATCCGCGAACAGCTGGTCACGCAGGTCGTGCTCGGCATTCTGAGCGAGGATCTGTCACCCGGCCAGCGTCTGCCCTCGACCCGCGAACTGGCGCGCCGATTCCATCTGCATCCCAACACCATCAGCGCGGGATACCGCCAGCTCGAGCGCGACCGGTGGGTGCAGTTCCGCCACGGAAGCGGAGTCTACGTTCGCGCCCGGAAGCAGGAAACATCGCCCACGCCGGCTCTGGCGCTCGATCAGATGATTGCGCGATTGTTCCTGTCGGCGCGCAAGATGGGCGTGTCGCTGCCGCAGGTGCGATCCCGCTTGCGCCGATGGCTCGAGTTGCAGCCTCCCGACCACTTTCTGCTCATTGATCCCGATGAAGAACTGCGCCGGATTCTCGCCGCGGAAATCGCCCGCGCCGTGACTTTCCCGGTGCAATCCTGCGGCCTGGAGGATTGCCCAAGAACAACCCAAGGCGGGATACCGGTGGTGCTCTCCAACCGCGAGGCCTCCGTGCGCCCACTGCTTCCTGCGGGGACGGAACTGCTGACCCTGCAAATCAGTTCCGTACCAACATCGCTCGCGGGATACCTACCCGCGCCCTCGGGTGCGCTCGTCGGCGTCGCCTCCCGTCTGGACGAATTCCTGAAGATGGCGCGGGCGGTGCTCAACGCCGTGGGATTCCATCCCGACAGCCTCGTGTTTCGCGACGTCCGCGAGAAAGACTGGCAGCGAGGGCTGGAACAAACCGCAGCGGTGGTGTGCGACCTGCTCACCGCGGCTGAGCTTCCGAAAGGATGCCGCGCGATTCCCTTCTCGCTGTTATCGGAATCGTCCATCGCGGAACTGCGGCGCTTTGAGCAGTTCGTCCGCCAGCCAATCGAATCAGCCGCACGCTCCAAGCTGTGACACTTCACCAAGTGCGCTAACTCATCCACCATTCCAAAAGGCCTGCTTCTATCCTGCTGGCATGTGGCAATTGAACCGCACTTCCTCCATGTGCAGCCTGCGAGCCTTTGGCTACGCATTCCTGATTATGACCCTGGGCATAACCGCATACGCGCAAGACGCAGGCCCGAAGCCAAAGCTCATAAGCGTGAATCGCGGCCAAACCCTCAGCCTGTCTCTGCTCACAGAACTGGACTCGGCTGGCGCGAAGGTTGGCGATGAAGTCACCGCGAAACTCGACCGGCCGCTAATCGCCGCCGGCGAAACAATCCTCCCGACCGGCTGGATCGTTCACGGAACCGTGACAAAAGTAAAACGTGCAGGCAAGAATTGTCACGACGGCGAGGTCGAGTGGAAACTAAGATTCGTAATCACTCCGAGCGGCGAACGCATTCAGGTCCAGCAAGTCAAGTCCTACCCTTACCATCCGAATCAAACCGGAGACCCCGAGTGGGTTCCTCTGGACACGCCGTGGAAGAAAATTGGCCGCGCGCCCGTCTTCATCGGCGAGGCCGCGGTCGTCGTTGCCCTCTCTCCCTTCACCATTCCGATGGCCATAGCAGCTACGGAACCGTGTCGCGGGCAAGCGGGACGCGACCCGGTGATGCCGGCAGGAGTCGCTTACCTCTACGCGGTCTCCAAAGACATTCGTCTCCAGTCTCTTCCGTGACGTCTCGTCCGGGGTTCCAGCCTTGCAGAATGTTTGAGAATCCTCCGCCTGTGTACACTCATCCCTACCGGGAACCGCGATACAGCATCTTGGTGGGGGCAAGCGTGAAGGAACTACTTACGGCAACCGCAGAACGAGCCGCTCGATACATCGCCGGCATCAACGACCGATCAGTCGTTCCCACCGCAGAAGCCCTCGCAAGACTGCAGTCTCTGGGCGGACCGCTCCCGGAAGCCCCGTCCGATCCTGCGCAACTGCTCGCTCTCCTCGACGACGTCGGCTCGCCCGCCACCGTCGCCACCACGGGCGGCCGCTACTTCGGCTTTGTGATTGGCGGGACGCTCCCCGCGTCGCTGGCAGCAAACTGGCTGGCTGGAGCATGGGACCAGAACGCGGCTATGCAGGTCATGTCGCCCGTGGCGGCCAGGCTCGAGGAAATCGTCCAGTCGTGGATTCTGGATCTGATTGGTGTGCCGCCGGGCAGCGGAGCCGGGTTCGTAACCGGCACGACCATGGCGAACTTCTCCGGATTGGCCGCGGCCCGCTCGGCTCTTCTGCAGCGCGCCGGATGGAATATCGAAGAGAACGGGATGTTTGGCGCGCCGCCCATTCGTGTGGTGGTGGGGCAGGAAGTTCACGTGTCGGTGCTGCGGGCGCTGACCATGCTCGGCCTTGGCCGGTCGCGCGTCGTCATCGTGCCGGCCGATGGCCAGGGACGCATGCGTGCCGGCGCCTTGCCGACGCTCGACCAGCACACGGTCGTTTGTATTCAGGCCGGCAATGTCAACACGGGTGCCTTTGATCCGGCGAAGGAAATTTGCGCTCGGGCCCGCGAAGCCGGGGCCTGGGTGCACGTGGACGGAGCGTTTGGGCCTTGGGCCGCCGTGTCTCCAACCTATGCGCCACTGGTGAATGGCATCAGCGACGCGGATTCCTGGGCCATCGATTGTCATAAATGGCTCAACGTTCCCTACGATTCGGGGATCGTGGTCGTTCGCGAGCCCGACCACCTGCGCCGAGCGCTGTCCTGGGGAAGCGCGGCTTACCTGACGCAGGGTTCGGGGCGCGAACCCTGGCAGTTCACTCCCGACGCCTCGCGGCGGGCGCGCGGAGTGGAATTGTGGGCGGCGATGCGATCTCTCGGACGAAGCGGCCTACGGGAAATGATCGAGCGCAATTGCCGCCAGGCCCGGCTGTTCGCCGAACGCCTGCGCGCAGCCGGATTCACCGTGCTGAACGACGTCGTTCTAAACCAAGTCCTGGTCTCATTTGGCAGCCCCGAGGAGACGCGCCGCGTCATCGCGGATATTCAGGCGGACGGAACCTGCTGGTGCGGCGGCACGGTTTGGCAGGGCCATACGGCGATGCGAATCTCAGTTTCGTGCTGGGCCACCACCGACGATGATGTCGAGCGTAGCGTGGCGGCCATGATCAGGATCGCCAAA
The DNA here is from genome assembly GCA_035632675.1 of Candidatus Dormiibacterota bacterium. Lineage (GTDB taxonomy): Bacteria > Acidobacteriota > Terriglobia > Terriglobales > Acidobacteriaceae > Sulfotelmatobacter. The sequence continues at coordinate 17,580 of DASQGJ010000078.1, read as the reverse complement.
CGGCAAAACTAGGCCCAACCCCCAGCTCGGAGGAACCCTTGCGGGCGTTCCCGGCATCTCATAACTGTCCTGTTTTCCGGGCGGTTACGATGGTGACTCTCCCTGTCTGGATACGTCTAAGTTGGTGATATACTGCGGTTATTCAGCGCGGTAGCTGGGGTGGAAGCAAGCCCTCAACGAAGGAATCCCAAGATGGCACGTAGTTCTCGCCGGTCGCTCTTCCTGGTAGTTTTTTTCCTGCTTGCATGCGGTTTCCTGGGCATTCTGTTTGCCCAGCGGTCGGGCCAGCAGTCGTCGATTACCGGCGACTCCGACGTCAAGGACAGCCTCAAGCAGTTCACCGATGTGTATTCCCTCGTCGAGGATAACTACGCCGAGCCGGTGAATGCCGACAAGGCCATCTACAATGGCGCGATTCCCGGCATGCTGCACGCGCTCGATCCACACTCTAATTTCTTTGATCCCAAGTCGTACGCGCTGATGCGCGAAGACCAGCGCGGCAAGTACTACGGCGTGGGTATGACCGTCGGTCCGCGCAATAACAAAGTGATCGTCATCTATCCTTTTACGGGCACGCCGGCTTATAAGGCTGGCATTCATCCCGGTGACGTGATCATCGCCGTCGATGGCAAGTCGACCGAGAACATGAGCACGGGCGACGTGGCCGATATGCTGAAGGGGCCCAAGGGCACCACGGTTCACATCAGCATCGCGCGCGAAGGCGTCGAGAAGCCGATGGAGTTCACGCTGGTTCGCGACGAGATTCCACGCTACAGCGTGGACGTACATTTCCTGATCAAGCCGGGCGTGGGGTACATGCATGTCAACGGCTTCAACGAGACCACCGAGCACGAAGTTGCGGAAGCGCTCGATTCGTTCGGCGACTTGAAGGGACTGATCCTCGACCTGCGGGGCAACCCCGGCGGCCTGCTGAGCGAAGGCGTGGGCGTGGCTGACAAGTTCCTGAAGAAGGGACAGCTGATCGTCTCGCATCACGGGCGCGCGTCGGCGGAGAAACGCTATATCGCGCAGCATGGCAATAGCGGCAAGGAATATCCGATCGTTGTGTTGGTCAACCGGCTCACTGCATCGGCGGCCGAGATTGTTTCGGGCGCGATTCAGGATCACGACCGCGGCCTGATTGTCGGCGAAGTCACGTTCGGCAAGGGCCTGGTGCAGACGGTGTATCCGCTGTCGGAGAATACCGGCCTGGCCCTGACTACGGCGCACTACTACACGCCGAGCGGACGGCTCATCCAGCGCGACTACTCCAACATTTCGCTCTACGACTACTACTACAATCGCGACAGCGCCGAGAGCAGCAACACGGCCAATCGCGAAGTGAAACTCACCGACAGCGGACGCACAGTGTACGGCGGTGGCGGCATTACTCCTGACGTCAACGTTCCCCCGGTGAAGGGCAATCACTTTCAGGACACGCTTCTGCAGCACTATGCGTTCTTCAATTTCGCCAAGCGCTACGTGGTCGATCACCACCCCACGAAGTCCTTCGAAGTGGACGATGCCACGCTGCAGGCCTTCCGCAAGTCGCTCGACGAAGGCAGCATTCCGTACACGCAGGCTGAATTGCTCGACAACAACGACTGGATCAAGTCGAGCATCAAGTCAGAAATCTTCATCGACGCCTTCGGGCAGGATGAAGGCATGAAGGTACGCGCCGAGTCCGATCCGGAAGTGGTCAAGGGACTTGAACTGCTGCCGCAGGCCAAGGCGCTGGCCGACAACGCCAAGAAGATCGTGGCCGAGCACAACATGGCTCCCGCGTTCAACCGGTAAGTTCGTGTAGGAAGGTTCGTGTAGGGGCGGACGCAGCTTGCCCTGAGTGCAGTCGAAGGGTCCGCCCCGAGTCGCGAAAGCGACGAGTGCCTGCTCGCTTCCAACCGCCTCATTGCGCTTCGCGCAACCCCGGACGAGGCGTCCGGGGCTACACGAACCAAGCCAGCGGTCTCCTCCTCGCCAAATCGCCAGAACTAACCGCTTAAGCGCGCTTTACAAGTTAGACTCGGACCGGACTTGGAATCCTAACCGGCGATGGATCCTTTAAGGGTTAGAAGTGTGTCGCGATAGCGACGAGCGCATTCAGCGTCGGTCGCCTCATCGCCTGCCCCCAACGGATGACTTCTACATCGAGGGTGCAAAGGAAGGGGAACTACCCCCTTCCTCTGCACTCCATCCCCAACACCCGGACCAAAATCTGTCAACTATGTCCCCGGTCTAAAATGTCAACTATGTCCCCGGCTGGACACAAGCTCGGGGCTACACGAACCGGCTACACGAGCGTCTCTTCTCTATCAACGCAATACCCCTTGAGCACTGTCAGATGGGTCATTATGATGACAGCAGCGCTGGAGGGTTCTTCGTCCATCTGCGCGGATCGGGGCCTTCTTGAAGCTGGCGATTCTGGCGGGGGCAGTGCTGCTTTCGATCATCGCCGCGTGGACCGACTTGCGCAGCCGTCGCATTCCCAACTGGCTGACGGTGCCTGGGTTTGCGGTCGGAGTGGCGGCGAACGCGGTGCTCGGCGGTTGGGGAGGATTGAAGACTTCCCTGCTGGGCACGCTGGTGGGCTTGGGCTTGTTGTTGCCGTTCGTTCTGCTACGCAGCCTGGGTGCCGGTGACTGGAAGCTGGCGGGTGCGGTCGGGGCATTTGCGGGGCCGGGCCTGCTGATCGATCTGTTGATTGGTTCTGTTTTTGTTGCCGGATTGATGGCCATGGCATTGATCATCTACAAAGGGCGGGTGCGTCAAACGTTGCGCAACATCGGGCACATCCTCGTATCGCTGGTGACATTTCGATTGCCGGAGTCGCGCGTAACGCTCGACAATCCCGATTCGTTGAAGATCCCCTACGGCGTGGCTCTGGCGTTCACGGTGTTGCTGTACGCCGTTGCGAGAGTGCGGGGAGTCGTGGCATGACGATCATCCAGCGCATGGCTGTTCGCCGCCTCGTCCGCGAAACCCGCGGGGCCGAGATTGCCGAAGCCGCCGCCGTCTTGCCCATCATGTTCATGATGCTGCTGGGCATCTTCTGGTTTGGACAGGCCTTCAGCATTTATGGTGCGCTCACGCGCGCTGCACAGGACGGAGCGCGTGCCGGGTCGCTGCCATATTGTGCAACCTGCAACGGCAACAACACGCTTTCGGCGTACGCCACCAACGCGGCGAATGCCGTGCAGAATGACTTGTTGGCTTCGAAACTGAATCCCTCGCTGGCGCAATACCCGTCCCCGCAACCTTCCCTGATTTCCTGTAGCACTTCAGCATCTGTGACATGCAGCGCCGGGGCCAGCACGCAGTTCTGCATTCAGGCTCCGATTCAGCTGACCAACACCGGCCTGGGAGCCACCGGCCTGTGCGGAATCTCTGTTTCCATGCGCTACCCGTATCGTTTCTGGCTACCCTTCACCTCGATCAATCAACAAACCATCTGGATTAGCGCCTCGGCTCGCGTGAAGATGGAGACCCGTTGAAGCGCTGGCTAGAACTCGCGGCCCGACGCTGGCTCCAGTGGTTGAACCGCGAGAGCGGCGCTCAGATCGTGGAGTTCGCCGTGGCGCTGCCCTTGCTCGTCTTATTCGTAGTGGGCATCTTCGACTTCAGCAATGCCTTCACGCTGAAGCAACGGCTCACCAACATCGCACGCGACGCGGCGCGGGCCTCGGCCGCCGACCCCAGCAACGATCTTCAAGGCGCCATCACAGGTACCAATCCGGTCTCAGTCATGGACGTCTACTACATCGTCGACAACTACCTGTTGGGCAGCAAGCTCAATGACTGCGGCCTGAGTACTTCGACGAGCGCCGCCGTATCCGGTTTGACCTGGACCTTTACGGCGAGCGGAAACGGATGCCCGACGCCGGGTCTGACCATCATCGTCAATCGCGGATACTACTACCCTGCTAACGGAGGTGCAGTTCCCGGCACAACTTGCCAATCGCAGAATTCTGCCGGCCAGCCTGCCGTGATCAGCACCTGCGTAAGTATTCAGTACGCGTATCCGTGGAGATTCGGCCGCGCCGCCAGTCTTCTCGGCTCGACCACTCTGTTGCCCGCACAGATTTCGGCGGTGGCAGTATCGTTTAACGAGAACTGACCCCATGCAGACACTCCTCATTCGCCGGTCCGCCCACCGTCCCCGTGAACGAGGCGTCACGATGGTTCTCGTTGCGCTCGCCATGGTCGCCATCATTGCCATGGCCGCGCTTTCCATCGACGTGATCACGCTCTACCTGGCGAAGCAGGAGGCGCAACGCTCGGCCGATGCTGCCGCACTCGCTGCGGGAAAGGTCATTGCCCTTTCCGGAATCACCGGCGATCCGAATAACGGCTCGGGAAACTGGGGAGTGGTTTGCGGCCCTGACGACGGTACCAACGGCCTTGCCACGCGCGTGGCGAAGGCGGTCGCGAACCAGAACCAGATCGGCGGCGGGCCATCGACGAGTCCGACCGTAACGTATTCTTCGGGAGGAACACGCAACGCGGACTGCACTGCTCTCAGCTCCACAGGTTTCGGTGTGAACCCCATCATCACCGTGCAACTGAGCCGCGCCGGCCTGCCCACTTTCTTTTCCCGCATCTGGGGAAATACCGGCAATACCATCAGCGCGACGTCCACGGCCGAGGTCTTTAACCCTTCCAATTCCGGCACCTCCGGAAGTCTTCCGACGGGCACGATTATTCCCGTGCAGCCGCGCTGCGTGAAGCCTTGGGTCGTACCGAACCAGGATCCGTTGCACAACACGAGTGGAGGTGTCGGAATTTGCACCGGAGGGGCAACCGGCAATTGCGCCAAGATCGTCAATTTGACCGATGGTTCGATTGTGAACAAAGGAATCTCACTGAGTGGGACTGGCGCGGGTGGCATCATCGGCGAGACGTTCTGGCTCAACCCGATTTGCCGTTACACCGGTGGTTCCTGCACCACGCGTGTGAATCCGCCGCAGGCTAATTACAACAACAACAGTGGCTTTATGAGGGGTCCGCCCAATCTGATTTTTGCCCCCGGGCAAGTCGGAACGACGCCGGTCATCGGCGTTCCTTCCTGCACCTCTGGAGATCAATTCGAAGAGGCGATTGAAGGCTGCGACCAGCCCACGAACTACTCCTGCGGCCTGCCGCCCACTTCCGGAGGCACCAATGCAGTAGAACTCTCCCTGAATCCCGACGTTCCGACCGCGAACGGAGTCTCGTGCCTGATTCACCAGGCCTCGGGCGGCGACATAACCGAACCTACGGGCCAGGACTATCTCAGCACCCCTACTATGGGGCAACCCACCTCTTACCCGTTTCAAATTTTTTCGGGCAGCGCCAGCCCGCTCTTGAGCGCCGGGTTAACCAGCGGGAGCCCGATCAGCGTCAGTACTTCGATTGTCTCCCTGCCCATCTACGACGAGAGCACACCTCTTACGGGCGGGGTCACACAGGTAACCTTTGTCGGCTTTCTCCAGGTATTCATCAACGCTGTGGACCCTTACGGCAATGTCAGCGTCACGGTGTTGAATGTTGCGGGATGTAGTAATGGAGTCAGCACCCTCGTTGGCACTGCGGTCGTCGCGAATTCCCCCGTACCGGTGCGCTTAATCACGCCTCCTTAAACGGGCGCGTGCAGTCGTATCAGCCTTCGATTGTTTGAGCGGAAGCCCTGGCTACTGCTGCTGGGGCCCATTCTCCTCAACCACGGGCTCGGGGTTGGGAGGGGCATGGACCTGAGCTGCGTTGTTCGGCTGGTTGCGTGGGGGGACGGGCTGGTCGTCGGCCAGGTCTTCGTTTTGCGCTTGCGGCGGTGGTGGGATGAAGTTTCCGCCCTCGGTGCGCGTCGTGAGAATCACGCGATCCAGCTGGCGCGGATCGGTGGTCGAGTTCAGGATCAGAAAATTAAATCTGGAGCCGTTGAGCAGCCGCGCCAGAACTTCAGCGGCGGGTGCAGGTTCGATCTCGGCTACAACTTTTTCCTGCTCGGCTCCGGCGGCAATCGATATATCGGCGCCGGTGCGCTGCTGTACGGCGTACAGCACCTCGGAAAGCGTCGCCTTGTTCGACCAGATGCCCAACAGCCCGTCATGGTATGTAACCTGAAGCGCAGGTGCGGGCGCCGCAGCCGCCATGCTCACCGGCTCGACGCTGGTGGTGTAATTGGCCACCACCAGGCTGGGACGCCGCGCGGGCTGAGAGTAATCATTCGCCGATGCGTTCGATACCGTCGCATCGCCCATAATCTTGATCATCACGGTGCGGCCGTATGGAAATACCTGAAATGAACGCGCCGTTTTCAGGTCGAGCACAACGCGTGTGACCGGAGGCTTCGACTGGAACAGGCCAACGCGAACGTCTTTTACATCTCCGCGATCGACCGACTGGCTGCGCACCTGGTTGCCGGGTACGGCGTTGGGAAAATCGATCACCAACCGGTCGGGTCCTGTTAGTACCTGGGTCTGAGGAACGATCCGGTCACTGGCTTCCACTTCAATCTCGACCGTGTCTTTGCTGCCCAGAACTTTGACGGAGCGAACCGAAACCTGCGCCAGGGCTGGAAGCGCAAGGCCAGCACAAAGTGCGGCTGCAAACAGCCGGCTCGCAATGATTCGCGAAAATCTGTGCATGGACGACCTGCGCCTGGATGATTTCTTGGGTGTTCTAGTGCGATTGTAGCAGCGATGCTCGGGCCAAGGGCTTACGTAAGTATTAGAACCCGTGGTTCGCACGGGCCGCGAATCAGGGCGTGAGAGGCTTCAGGATATCCCCCAGAATGTCCGGTTGGCTGGACACCCTTTCCAGGTGCGGATTCTTCTCGCCGTCGTAATAGGCGACCGAATGCGTTTTGAAGAATTGCGCGTTCTCGACCAGTAACTCGATCGGCTGATTACTCCCCTGCGCAGCCTTGATCGCCGCATGCAGCACCTCGGGCGACCACTTTCGCCCATTCACCGCGACCAGCTTCATTGCAGGGCCTACGCCCGACTGGTAGGCAGGCGATCCGACGATCACGTCATCGAGCTTGCCGTCTTCTCCGACGGTGAAGCCCAGCGAGTAGGAAAAGTCAGTGAACTTCGCCAGCTTCTCGATCGCATCGGTGAAGACGTTTGGTTTGTCGTTGTAGACCAGCTTCCAGCCTCCGCGCTCAATGCCGCCGAGGGGAGCGTGGGTGGTGGTGGCGTCCACCCGCTCGTGCAACAAATGGGCCCAATCGTACGGTGCAACATCATTCAACGCGTGCACCACGTCGTCAAACGTATACGGCACAACCTTCGGAGGCCCGCTCTCTCCGCCATGAAAGCGGCGGCAGAAATCGTTGAGGGACCGCTGCCCATGGGTCTGCTGCCGCAGAATTGAATCCACATCCAGCCAGATCAGTTCGCCCTCGGGATAGTAGTCGAGACTGCGGCGCCAGTTCTGCCATTGCGATCCCATCATGCGCAGGGTCTGCACCGAGCGGGCGGTGTCGCCCAGCGGACGCCATGTCCGGCCGCTGCGGTGATCGAGCATGGCCGCCGTACTTGCCAGCGCCTCGCGGTATTGCTCGTCGGTCCATAATCCACTGCGCTCCGCCAGCAGGTTGCCGAGGTATTCGGTGAGACCCTCGTAGACCCAAAGCAGGTCTCCGATCATCGGCTGCTGGTAGTTCGGAGTAGCCAGCCCGGCAGGCCGCCGGTACTTGCCATTCCATGAGTGCACAAACTCGTGCGGCACCAGGCCGGCATACAGCATGTGTACGTCGGGATCGACCAGAGCGCGCTCCCCCGCTACGCTGTCGTTCGATTCGTGATGCTCCAGTCCGTGTCCACCAACCTGGTCGCTGAGAGTGAGAAGGAAATCATAGTGACGGTAGTGGCGCGCTCCGAACAGAGCGCCCGTCTCGGCGACCAGCTTCTGATAGGCGGCCACATCTTTCGGGGTGATCGCGAGGTCCGGTTCGGCATCGGCAACCAGATCCATCACGTGCGTAGGGGACTCTCCGGCTTTGGTCAGATCGACCTTGCGATAGTGGGCTCCGGCAATCAGTGGAGAATCGATCAGCGTGGTCAGCGACACGGGCGAGAACTCGACCTCATCGCCATTCGTGCGCGCCACCGGGAGTGCCGTGCCGAACTTCCATCCAGCGGGAAGCGTGACCGAAGGCGCGAAGCTCACATCGTCGGACCGCGTGCCCTTGGGATAAAGCACGACGGCGTTCCAGTTGAGATCGAGGAGATTGGCGGAGGCGGCTGGTCCGCCGCCGCCCGCACTGTCCTGCGAAGTGATCGCGTCGAGCGATACATCGAGGGTGTCCACCCCATCCGGGACGGTAACGTGAAACTCGTACATTTCCGCGCTATCTCGCTGCCACGAAATGGGATGATGGCCCGCCTCCATGCGAACACCCGTGAGCGCGCCGATGGGTCCGCTGGGCCGGTGGTTGCCCGGAATCCATTTGGGAAAGACGAGCGACAGGTCGCCAGCGTGAACCGGAATCTGCAGATGCGCGTGGTAGATGTTGCGAGGCGCGTCAGTCAAGTCCACATGCAGGCGGATAGCCTGGGCGGCGAGGAACGGGCCGGCAAGCAGAAGCGAAAGCGTCGGAACAAGAACAGACCACCAGCGCAACCCTGAGTGCACGAAGTACCTCCTGCAAGGAACAAGGCGGAAGGCTACCGGAAGAACGCAGGGGGACGCAAGATGTGAGAAAGATGGCAGTGTCCTGACTTAGATTGGGCGGGGTTTAAGGCTAGATGAGGGCGGCGATCCCCCATTCGGAACCGAATCCTACCATGGTACGCATTTCGGGCCATCTAGTCATAAACCTACTCTGCGAGGATCGCCCCTCTAAGAATGTATCCCCATTGTTGATATTGGCAACATTTTTGCAATGGGTAGGACGAAGTTTTCCCAAATTAGGACAGGGCCGAAAGGTCGACGGCTAAGCTCGGGTGAATTTCTGGCGGGCCTTCCAGCAGATTGCTGCCATGCCAGTTGCGATCAGCAGCCAGGTTCCGGGCTCGGGGACTTCCCCGCCGCCGCTTCCGCAGGGATCGGGGGTTTTCTTCTTTTTTCCGGATGCCGACGCAACTCCGCCCGATCCGGTTGGATGCTTCTTGGTACCGACGCCGCAAACCGCGGGCAACTCAGGAGGCAGGATGGGCACCACGGTGCCGCCGCCCATGGGATCGTACACGGTAAGCGGGGGAGCGGGCCCCAGTCCCGGCATGGGGTTGCGGCTGGCAAGAGTCGATTCGAAGGGGACGGGGGGCGCACTCACAGCTGTACCCAGATTCGGTTGAGCGGGCTCGTCAAAGGCTGCGACCGGTGGTTCCGACTGAGAGGTCGCCTGCTGCGGAACCTCCTCCACACGATTGGCGCAGCGGGTGCGCGCGGTCATCGTGCCATCCGTAATGACGGTCTCGCCCTTCTTCAGGCTGACGGGATGCTGCGTCCAATAGACCTTATTACCAATCCGGTAGGAAACATAGGCGCTGAGAGTGGCCTTCAATACCTTGAGACGGGCGTGGCTGTAGTCGAATCCGGCGTAATGTGCCTTGACGACCGGATCGCGCTCAGCCGCCCTCTTCAGTTCCTGCACATCCCGTACGCCACCATTTACGACCGAGTACTTGTAGACGGGCCGGTTCTCGAATTGGCGCAGGCTTTCCTGCTCCACCGCAATGAGCCGCTCCCGGGTGGCCTCGGCGGACCGCCGGTCGGGTTCGATATCCCGCGAGGCACGGAATGCCGGGGACCGCAGTGCCACGAACGCGGTCGTGGCCAGCACGGCACAGAACAGGGCCAGCAGCACGCGGCGCACACGCCGGTTGCGGCGGTGGCGACGAGTCGGGCGTCGCCGCACAACTATCTGTCTCACCGCTCCTTCTGGTTGATCCAGCAACTCGATACCTACCTTGATGGCCCTGAGTCTGGGAACTGGGCAAACGAATCCCCAGATGCAAATGCAGTTGGAGGGCCATCTTCCCCTGCGACCAACTTGCACACTATACGTGGTTTACCGGCACCTGACGCGATTTTCGTCATTTTAGATGCAGACCTTTGCACATAAAAGGTGATGCAGTGTTCTCCGAAGACTCGAAATGCAAGGGCGAAACGAGAGACCTCCCCGACTCGACACCACCTCGCTACAGTTATGCGCGCCACTTTGCATTGTCGCTGGAGTCGGGAACCTCGGTAACGCCACGAACGTGCCATTCCTTCGCGTTTGGTCCGTTGGTACTATGCCTTTTGTTACGGGCGTAAGCCCCGCACGTTGCCGCCGGCCCTTTCTGGCGGCACTACCGAGAAGCTGGACCCACCCCTAAGGGTCTTCAGCCGATACCCCCAGGTAGAAAAGAATTTGCAAGAGCTGCCGCGAAGGCAGCCCATGTCGTTTGCTGGGAGGCAGACTATGAAGCGAATCTCTCTGGCCCTGTTTGTAGCGCTGATGGCGTTGGTTCTGGCCAATCCTGCCGTGGCGAAGTCGGTGAGCCTGACCTACGAATATCAGAATCAAGCCTACTACCTCTCGGTCAACGGCAGCAGCACCTTCACGCCGCTAATGTGCGACAGCTTCGACAACAACATCCACCGGGGCGAGACCTGGACGGCGACCGCATCGCCGTTCCTGGCAGGCATTGCCAACAGCATGTTCGGCCCGTCGATGACGCTGGACTACAAGGCGGCCGGCCTGATCTACAAGGGTATGATGTCCGGCACCCTCACGACGCTGCAGGCGCAGTGGGCGGTGTGGGGACTGTTCTCGACCAACGCGCAGAATAATCCGCTGTTCACTCAATATGGCGGCGCGGCCACCGATGCCACCTACCTGAATCTGGCGCTGACTGCGTCGAACAGCGCCTACTCCGGGCTGGTTCTTTACACGCCTCTTGGCGCCAAGCCAGGATGGGGTCCGCAGGAGTTCATCGGCTTCACGGTTCCGGAGCCCGGCAGCCTGATGCTTCTTGGAACGGGCCTGGTCGGACTGGCCGGCGCCTTGCGGCGCAAGCTCGCCAAGACGTAAGGCACAATTTTTGTCCGGTTTCACCCTCCTGAACGCATCTCACCCTTCGCCGCCCAGCTCGTAGCTGGGCGGTTTTTTTGCTTGCGAAATCAAAAGCTGGAACCGCAAAGCACGCGGAGAACCTCCGCGAAGGTCGCGAAGAAGAACAAACTGGGACTGCCGATATGGTGGTTCATCGGACGGGAGCACCGATCCGTACCGCACTAGTGTGTTACGTGGTTCGACCGAATTTGCATTTTGACGGCCACCGAGAGGCGCCGGATGCCCTCGCGGATCTGTTCCGGCTGCGAGTGGGAGAAGTTCAGCCTCATGTGGCGTCCGCCCTCATTGCCATTGCCGTTGTTGGCGTAGAAGCAGTCGCCGGGGACGAAAGCCACATCCTCGGCCAGCGCCGCACGCAACAGCGCCTGCGAGTCCGTTCCTTCCGGCATTGTGACCCACAGGAAGAGTCCACCCTTGGGATGGGTCCACGTTACCTCGGGCGGAAAATATTCGTGCAGGGCCTGCAGCATCGTGTCGCGGCGCTCGCGGTACACCTGGCGAATCAGCTTGACATGCTGGTCGAGGAAGCCGTCGCGGGCGACCTCATACGCAACATACTGGTTGAAGGTGGAGGTGTGCAGGTCCGCGGCCTGCTTAAGCTGGACCAGTTTGCTGATGACGTCTTCCGGCGCCACGATCCATGCCAGACGGATTCCGGGCGCAAGGGTCTTGGAGAACGTGCTGAGGTAGATCACGTTGCCCAGAGTAAATCCGTTGTCGCGCCGCACGTTGACCCGGTCGAGCACCACCAGCGGGGCGATGTGGTCGCCTTCGTAGCGCAGTTGTCCGTAGGGATCGTCTTCAATAATCGGGATGCCGTACTTGTCAGCCAGCAGGATGAGCTGGTGACGCCGCCCCTCGGAGAGAGTTACGCCCGCCGGATTCTGAAAGTTCGGCAGCACGTACATGAATTTCGGTCCGGCGCGCAGGCTGGGATCGAGTTGCTCGGTCAGCAGTCCGTCTTCATCGACCGGCACGGGGACGTATTGCGCGCCATACACGTTGAAGGCCTGCAGCGCCCCGAGGTATGTGGGAGCTTCGACGAGGATGCGGTCTCCGCGATTGATGAGCAGCTTGCCGATCAGGTCGAGAGCCTGCTGGGAGCCTGAAGTGATGAGAACGTTGTCGGCGGTGGCGAGAATGCCGTAGCGGGCGATGTTGTGGGCAATCATCTCGCGCAGCGGCTGGTAGCCTTCTGTAGTGCCGTACTGGAGAGCCATGGCGCCGTGTTCGGACAGGACTTTGTGGCAGGCCTCTTCGAAGCGCTGGACGGGAAACACGTCAGGCGCGGGGAGTCCGCCGCCGAAGGAAATGATCTCTGGCTTCTGCGTGACTTTGAGCAACTCCCGGATGGCGGAACTCTTGATGCCGAGTGTTCTCTGGGCGTATCTCGATTTCCAAAGCGTGGACATGAGGAATTTCCTCTGGCACAACAGGTTTCAAGGTTTCAGAGTTTCAAGGTTTCAAAGACAAGCCCTGAGACACCTGGAAACTCTGAAACCCTTGAAACTTTGAAGCCTGCTCTTAGTTTAGTCCTCCCCGATCAATTCCGGTTCGACCGCAACGTGCACAGGTGGATGCGTATAGGTGTCGTTCTCCTGCGCATCGACCACGGCAATTGCGGCTACATTGACGACCTCTTCCACGGTCGCGGTGCGCTGCAACACGTGCACCGGACGGCTCATGCCCATCAGAATCGGGCCAATCAGTTCTCCGCCACCGACTTTCGCCGCGAACTTGCAGGCGATATTCGCCGAGGCCAGATCGGGGAAGATAAGCACGTTGGCGCCGCCCTTCAGAGCGCTGAAGGGATACAGTTCTTCGATGAGTTCGGGAGACAGAGCCTCGTCAGCCATAATCTCGCCATCGACGATGAGCGTAGGATCGGCGTACTTAATCAGTTCCACTGCCTTGCGGACTTTTGTGCAGATGGGGTGGTCGACGCCGCCGAAGCTGGAGAACGAGAGCATCGCGACTCGCGGAGTCAGATCGAAGCGGCGCGCCATGTGAGCCGTGCACAGCGCGATTTCTACGAGATCCTCGGCCGTGGGCTCGATGTTGACGCTGGTATCGGCAAGGAAGAAGACTTCGCCTTTACGTGTGATGACGGCGTAGCACCCCGAGACGCGGTGCAACCCCTCACGCATGCGCACAATCTGCAACGCGGGACGGATGGTGTCGGGGAAATGCTGGGTCACGCCGGAAACGAGCGCGTCGGCGTCGCCCATGTGGACCATCATGGAGCCGAAGACATTGCGGTTGTCGATCTGCGACTCCGCCTCTTGCAGGGTGACTCCGCGGCGCTGGCGGAGGCGGAAGAGCTCCAGCAAATACGCTGCCCGGTGCTCGGAGGTGGCGGGGTCGACGATCTGCATGCCCTCAAGATTCACGCCCAACTCGCGTGCGCGGGTCTGAATTTTGCCAGCATCGCCCAGCAAGATGGGCTTGCCGATCGCTTCCTCGACCAGGGTGTGGCAGGCGCGAAGGATCTTCTCGTTGTCGCCCTCGGGGAATACGACTTGCTTCGGATTGGCCTGCGCCTTGTGAATCATGGTGCGGGAAACTTCATAGGCCTTGCCGAGTCTGCATTCCAGTTGGGCGCGGTAAGTGTCAAGATCGACGGGAACCTGGGCGACTCCGCTGCGCATCGCGGCTTCGGCCACGGCGGAGGCCTCCCACATCAGCACGCGGGGATCGAACGGCTTGGGGATGAGATATTCGCGGCCGAACTGCAAGCGCGCGACGCCGTAGGCGCGACACACCGAATCGGGGACGTCTTCCTTGGCCAGATCGGCCAGGGCGTGAGTGGCGGCCAGCTTCATCTCTTCATTGATGGCGGTGGCGCGCACATCGAGCGCCCCGCGGAAGATGAAGGGGAATCCGAGAACATTGTTGACTTGGTTGGGATAATCGGAGCGTCCGGTGGCGATGATGACGTCGGGCCGGGCGGCCTTGGCTTCTTCGTAGGAAATTTCAGGATCGGGATTCGCCATGGCGAAGACGATCGGATCCTGCGCCATGGTGCGGATCATGTCGCCGTTGATCGCGCCTTTCACGGATAGTCCGGCGAACACATCGGCGCCGACCAGCGCTTCGGCGAGCGTGCGTAGTTCGGTGTCGCGGGCGAAGCGCGCTTTGTACTTGTTCATGCCTTCCTTGCGACCGTGATAAACAACGCCCTTGGTGTCGCACAGGATGATGTTCTCGCGCTTCACGCCCAGCTGGACGTAGTGCTCGGCGCATGCAATGCCAGCCGCGCCGGCGCCATTGAAGACCACGCGCACTTTGCTGATGTCTTTGCCTACGACTTCCAGCGCATTGAGCAGCGCCGCGCCGGAGATGATGGCCGTCCCATGCTGGTCATCGTGGAAGACAGGGATCTTCATCGTCTTGCGCAGGGCTTCTTCGATCTGGAAGCAATCGGGGGCTTTGATGTCTTCGAGGTTGATGCCGCCAAAGGTGGGCTCGAGCAACTGGCACAGCTTGATGATTTCCTCGGGATCGTGGCTGTTGACCTCGATGTCGAATACGTCGACGTCGGCAAAGCGTTTGAAGAGCACGGCCTTGCCTTCCATCACCGGCTTGCCGGCAAGGGCGCCGATATCACCCAGGCCCAGCACAGCGGTACCGTTGCTCAGCACGGCTACGAGATTGCCGCGGCCGGTGTACTTGTAGGCGTCCTGGGGATTCTTCTGGATTTCCAGGCAAGGCTCGGCCACGCCGGGCGTGTACGCCAGGCTTAGATCGCGTTGCGTACGGCAGGGCTTGGTGGGCGTAACTTCAATCTTTCCTGGGCGCGGCCCGTTGTGATAGTCAAGGGCCTGCTGCTTGCTGATCAACATGATTTCCTCCGAGGTAACTTGGCGCAGAAAGCTGCCGAAAACTGGATAGAACTGGACACTGAAAAGGGATGGAACACGAAAAGGGTGAGGAACCGTCTTGGGTTCATAAAGTCCAAATGTTTCAAGGTTTCATGGTTTCAAAAGTTGCAAGGTCTTTGAAACCTTGAAACGTCTGAAACCTATTCTTTCGGGCTGCGCCGCCACATGGGGACGCAGGGGTTCCAGCTGTGAACTTCCTTCTGGAAATCGCGGCCGCCTGTGGTCGCGCCCACGCTGCTCAGTTCGTCGACCGGGGACTTCAGCAATTCGGTCACGTACTTCTCGACCTGTTCGCGCAGACGCGGGTCGCGCAGCGCGGCCAGGAGATCGGGTTTCACAATGTGGGTGAATCCGCCACACAGCGGACATTTCACAACGTCGTCATTAACCATGGTCACCCTCGTTTTTCGGGGAATCCGGCGAAGAAGGTGCCGCTCCGCACCCAGCTTCGACAATTCCATTAGAGGACGGTAAGCGTTTCGGGACAGTGACAAGCGTCGCGGGAGATTGTGATTGAAATCACACGGAGGATTTGCGAAAGCAATGCTCAGAGCCGGGACGATGAGCGTGATGGCGATGTTACGCCAACCATCATTGATCTGCCTCACAGCAGTGCAGAGTCTTAGTTGGTAAAATCTCTTGCCACCTTAAATAACTGAGGGAACGCGATGTTGAGGAAGCTGCCGCGGTTGATCCCATATCTGCGCCTGAGCGTTCTCCTTATCGTCGCCGTCATTTTCGGTAGTGTTTCCTTCGCTCAAGATGTACCTGAATTCAAGGTGGAATCGAATCAGGTTCTTGTTCCCGTTAATGTCTTGAACTTCAGCGGCGAGGAACCCTCTGATCTGACGGAGAAAGACTTTCGCCTTTTCGAGGACGGAAAGAAGCAACGGATTCGACTTAGGTTCTTGCGTTCAGACGTTAGGGATTTCAGCGATAACCTTGGCGGGGGCATTGATCTTTATTCGTACTACTCAACAAAAGCAAGGTGGACCACCTTTGGCGGCCCGGCTTACTGGATAGGCCATTTTTATCTTCTCACCTATGTACCGCCCCCCTCTCCGGAGGGAAGCTGCCATGAGATTAAGTTGAAGACAAGTCGTCGTGCGTGGTTTGCGTTTGCTGCGATGCAGGAGTACTGCAATACGAGGCATGCCACATACGACACGTTCAATGGAACGGCCCTCGATAAGAAGATGGAACAGTACGCTACTTCGGGAAATACTGGAAAGCTTGTCCTCACGCTCGGAGCAAACTTCGCCTACACGGCATCTAATACGGCTCGTGCGGATATCATTCTCGAATTTCCCGTAGGAATGAAGTTTGCGAACAAGAACGACGAGCCGGATTACGGAATTCAAGTTCTAGGCTTGCTGTACAGGAAAAATGGCTCGCTTGCAGCACGGTTCAGTGACAGAAGAGAATGTTTTCCCGTCACATGGCTAGGTCAAGAAGAGTTGGATCTCGCGCTCGAGACCGCCTGGTGCAAGGCGACCAGTCCATACCGATACGAAGTACAACTGGATGTTCCTCCAGGCGAATACCAAATGCGGGCAGTAGTGAGTGACGGAAAGAATTTTGGAGTGTCAGAAGTGCCGTTGGTCATTGAGAAATTCAGTGGAAAACAGCTGGCGATCAGCGGTATCGCATTGTGCAAACGATTCCACTCATTCTCAGACTTGCATCCACACACGGTGTTACATCGACATGCGACGCTCGCCCAGGAAGTTCTCTTTTCGACCGACCTCGTCCCTTTGGTTAGCAAGGGTATTGAGTTCACTCCGGTTGCCGACACGAGCTTCCACAAGACTGATCCGCTAGTAGCCTACTTTGAGGTTTATGAGCCACTACTCGCCAGCCAGCCCCCTCCCAAGGTCCAGGTTCACCTGAGGATTGTGGATTCCAAGACAGGCGTCGTTGCAGACGATTTTGAGCCTGTCGATGTCGCACCCTACATAGAGTCAGGCAATTCCAGCATCCACATCTCGCGAAAGATCCCGCTCGACAAATTAGCGCCAGGCGCCTATCGGCTCGAAGTGCAGGCCGTCGATTCATCTGGGAGTACCGGCTGGCGTTCCGTAGACTTTGCGGTAAATTGAGTCAAAGGATAGATGAGCGAGATCATGTCAGTGCCAGTTGACGTAACCAGGCCGTTACACTCAAAACCCCGCGCCTGGGCATTTTTGCCCGTTTTCAAGCGGAGTTGTAGGTGCGCCTATTCGCGGAGCATTTCACGCGTGACGAGCATCACTGACAGTACCTGAATCCAGAGGGAGCATCCCGGGAGCGGCATCTTCGCACTGCTGGGGTGGTGTGAGATGTTGATGACTCTTAGGAGGCGAATAAAGGAGATACTGAATGATGCGCCAGGCGCTCGTGATACTCATCTTCATTGGAATGACCTCTCTCGGCGTTAAGCCGGCTCAAGCGCAAATAGATCAAAATCTCCGGGCGTGGTGGGCCGGAGGCGAAATTGGGGAGGGGCAGCTCAGCCTTTCGTCCGACCAAATTCACGGCGACCGGACGCCAACCTTCGCGCTTGGCTTTTTCGGCGGTCACAGATTGGGTGACCAAGCCCGCGTTGGGCTGGAGATGAACGGCTGGCTGCTCCAAGCGTCCAACCTGAACGACCCGACCGTCGGCGAAAGTGTGAGCAAT
>DASQGJ010000077.1:0-37683 GCA_035632675.1 Candidatus Dormiibacterota bacterium | reverse complement strand
GACTTCGACAACGAGCGCGATGCCGCGGGCGCAGCCACGTATTTTATTCTGGACCACTCCCAGCCGGGTGACGGCATCGTCTTTTATATTCCGCCTGCCCGTGCACCTTTTGAGTTCTATCGCGCGCGCTACTACGGCGGAGATTCTCGCGCAGTCAACAGACCCGACCATCTGGAGCCGCAGATTTTGTATCCGTACTATTCGCAGGAGGGACTTGACTTCCGCGACTTCAAGGCCAAGCTTTCAGCTGATTTTCTACGCCAGGCTGTGCCTAATCATCCTCGCGTATGGGTCGTCCTTATGTACACCAGCGTCGAGAATCCGGACTCTACCTGCATGATGTTGACTAAGGTTCTTGGGGAAGCGTTCCCCCACCAACGGCGATGGGAGTTCTTCAAAGTCGAGGTTCTTTTATACAGTTGGCAAGAAGCTAAATAGCTGGATGAGTATTACGCACGAAGTAGTCCGCGCCGACTGTACTGAGGGAGTCAAGACGGGTGCTCGTCCCGTGCGCCCAAGTTCTTCTGAGGAATTCGGCGCACTTTATCCAGACGGCTATACTCCCGAAAATTTGCCATTCAGGTTTTTGGAATGGCGCAACCTACGTTCCCTTACTTCGGCTGATCCATCACAATGCCGCCGCCGGCCTTCTGCGCTTCTTTTTCAGCCTTGGACTTTTTGGCGGCGAGGGTCTTGTCGACCCATTCATCGGCAGTCTTCAGATCCGCTTCCCGGGCGGCTAGATCGTCGCACTCCACATCGGCCCGCTCGCGGTACATGAGGTTCATATAGGCCATAGCATCGTCATAGTCCGGACGAAGCTGAATCGCCTTGTTCAAGCTGTCGATGCCTTCCTGGATAGAGGCTGCGTTTTTCTCCTTGAGTTCGTCGCAGGCCTTCTTTTGATCCTTGTTCTTTGGATTCAGGTGCTCTTCCGGCTTCAACCCCAGTTTGGCGCGCTCTTCCATGCGCGGCTGGTAGCAGGCAGTCCAGTCGATCACGCCGACCGAGTAGTGGGGTTCAGGATCGTTGGGGTCGAGGTCAGACGCCATGCGGTAGTACTTCTTTGCGTCATCCCACTTTTTCTCGTTGAGGTAAAGATAGGCAATCCCCTTGGCGCTGTTGACCTTCTGATCGCGCGAAGGATTGGCATCGATCACCTTCTGGTATTCGTCGATCGCCTGCTGCGCGGTGCGCAAGTTGTCGGGTGAGTCTATGCCGGGAACATATTGCGAGACGAACGCCGTTGCCAGATACATGCGGGCGTTGATCAGCTTTGGATCCAGCTGCACCGCCTGCTGGAAGTGATCAATGGCCTGCTCGTAGTGGGAATTCTTGTAGGCTTCCACACCCTTGTTGAGCTGGTCACGGGCGCGCAGTTTGTCGCAGCCCACAGAGGAGAGTAGCGCCAACGCGACCGCCGCCGGCACAAGCAGCCTCAGGTTCTTATTCATTGCGGTATAAGTCTCCCTCGCAACAGCATCCTAGGCCCAGAGACAGCGGTTTGACAAGCGCAGGCCGCTTGCTCGTGAAAGCAACACGTCCCCGCGCGGCGGGCCGAATACAAAAATCGCATTCCGGGTTCGACCGGACGGGCCTGTCAGTTGCCCGCTTCGATCTTCGCGGTGATCAGACCAACTTTGTCAACGCCCGCGGCATGGGCAATATCGATCACATTGGCGACGTTGCCGAAAGGAATCGCATCATCGCCTTTCACGAACATGACCTTTTCCGCGCGTTGCTTGTAGATGTCTTCCAGGCGCCCTTGTAGATTGTCCCAGGTCGCGTCTTCGTTGTTGATTTTAACGCCCGGGTCTGAACCCGGCCCGCGGTCGATCAACTGCACCACGATGGTGCGATCGGGCGTTTGGTTCTTGGGCGCGTTCGGCGGCGGCGGCTGTGGTACCAGCGCATCCAGCCCCTTCGGCGTAGACGGCGAGATCACCATGAAGATGATCAGCAGAACCAGCAGCACGTCGATCAGCGGGGTGACGTTGATGTTCGCACTCTGGCCTCCGCCCGAGCTGACTCCCATTCCCATGACGATTCTCCTCTATTGCCCGGGCGCAGCCGCCGCAGCCGGCGGAGCGCCTGGAGCTGATTTCTTCTGATCGGTGAGCAAACCGAGATCGTCTACTCCTGCGGCGCGAACTGCATCCACGATCTGCACCACTCCGCCGAAGCGGGCGCGCCGGTCGGATTTCACATAAACGCGCTTGTCGGGTTTGTTCGCCAGCCGATCCCTCACCTTGGTGGTCAACGAATCCACATCAATCCTGTCGCTGCCCAGGTACACGGTGCCGTCTCGCGTGATCGAGACCAGCAGAGCATCCTCTTTGTCGGCATCTTCCATGGGCGTCGGATTGTTCACCTGCGCCTTGTCAACGCTGACGCCTTTTTGCAACATCGGCGTGACCACCATGAAGATAATCAGCAGAACCAGCATCACGTCCACCATGGGCGTGACGTTGATCTCTGAGCTGACCTTCGATCCTTCGTCCCTCTTTGCTAATGCCATAGCTTGATCTCTCCCGGGCTTCGGCGGCGGTTCCCGTGCCTCCCTGAAGTTGGGAAGGCCCGGCGCCGGATCACTCCAGCGCCGGACAGGCAACTCACTGCAGAAACCAGACCCGGCGGTTGACCGGCGGGTGTCTTACCGGCGAACGTCGCCGCGCTTCTTCAGGAAGTAGTCGATCAATTCGCTGGACGAGTTGTCCATCTCGACGTCGAATGCTTCCACGCGGCCGGTCAGGTAGTTGAACATCATGACGGCAGGAATGGCGACGAGCAGCCCGATGGCCGTCGTGACCAGTGCTTCCGCGATACCGCCAGCGACTGCCGCCAGACCGGTAGCCTTCGAGTTGTTGATGCCGATGAAGGCGTTCAGAATGCCCATCACCGTTCCAAACAGTCCCACGAAGGGAGCGGTCGACCCGATGGTGGCGAGGCCGCCCAATCCGCGCTTCAGTTCCGCGTGGACGATGGCTTCGGTGCGCTCCAGAGCGCGCTTGGACGCTTCAATGGTTTCGCCAGGGATTGCGCCCGGGGAATCCTGGTGAGCCTTGAATTCCATCAGGCCCGCGGTGACTACCTTGGCCAGGTGGCTCTTCTTGTTGCGCTCGGCAACCTTGATGGCTTCGTCGATGCGACCGTCGCGAAGAGCTCCTGCTACCGCAGGGGCGAAGGCACGCGACTGCTTGCGGGCGGCGCTATAGGCCATCCAGCGATCGATCATCACGCCGATCGACCAGCCCGACATGATGAACAGGATGATGACCACGGTTCGAGCAACCCAGCCCATTGCTTTCCACAAGCCCAATGGGTCGGTCGCCATGGCACCGCCACCTTCCTGGACTACCCAGGCGGCTGCGGCGGGTACGTGACTGAGAACAGCTCCTACGTGAATTGCGAACATGAGTTGCTTTCCCTCCTCGGAACTTCCTGCTTCACTTTGACTCTTTGATGCGCTTTATTGTTCCAACCGCTGGCTGGGAAACACTGCCCGCGGGCGGCTTGCGCCGCAAGTTGCTCAAACCGGTACCCTGACACGAAAAAAGGCGGCGTCCGGGCTCTTGGAAAAGCCCTGCCCGCCACCTCTTCTTCAGGTAGGACGGGGAGGGCCAACACACACTACTACGAACAGTTCAAACCGTCGCCCGGCACGGAGGAGTTTAGCCCCCAGCGAGCGTGAAGTTCACTTGCACCTGCGTCTCGACCTCGACCGGTTCGCCGTTCAGCAGGTACGGCTTATACTTCCACTGTTTCACGGCTTCGATCGCAGCCGGAGCCAGCATCGGATGCCCGCTGATCAACTGCAGGTTGATGATGTTGCCGTCCTTGCTGATCTCAGCCTGTAGAAGAACCGTGCCCTGAATGCGAGCCTGGCGCGCCAGCGGCGGATACGTCGGTGGAACCTTGCGAATCAGAAGCCCCGATTGTACGCCCGACGACACGCGAACCCGCTGCGGAGCGGCGATCTTCGGCAGGTTCGTGATGGCGCCCGCACTGGCGATGCTGCCCAGTACGCCGTTCATCGACCCGCCCGGAACTCCACCCGGGACGCCGCCCACTACCCCGGTCGCGGCCATGACCGGCGGTGGCGCCTCGTCTTCTTTAATCATCTGAACTTTTTGTGGAATCTTGGTCGGAGTGCGCAGCTGACCGTTCACGATGTCGGTCTGGATTACCTTGACGATCTTCACGGGTGCGGCTGCGGGCGGCGGAGGCGGCGGAGGTGGCGGGGGGGCCACCAGGAATCCTAACGTCACTGTCTTCGGCAAAGCTTCGGTGAAAATCAGCGGGATCAGCACCATCACGCCAATGATCATGAACTGGAGCAGGAAAGAGACGACCGAGGTCCATCCCCGCTTCGTTTTCAGCTTGCCGCCGGACTCGATAAGGCTGTCTTCAAACATGGAATTCTCCCCAAACTTCTTCAGACCCCTACGGATACTTTAGACACCGGCTGCTTCTCCTTTGCTCCCAGAATCTTTCTTTATGCCAAGGGCCTTTTTGGGGGCCCCGGGTTATGGTGAGCAAACCCTCTAAACGCTTACAAAAGAAGGCCTAACGCAATAATTCCAACGATTCCATCAGGCAATTCACTTAGCCTTGCCCGCCGGCATCCCGACCGGGCGCTTGCCTTTTTCGATCCGCCAGTCCTGATAAGCCACCAGGATTGGCGCCGCAATCGCAATGGATGAATACGTTCCGATCAAAATGCCGATTACCAGCGCGAGGCTGAATCCACGAAGCACCTCGCCGCCGAATAAGAAGAGAGCAAGTACAGTAAGAAAGGTTAGGCCCGCTGTCAAGATCGTTCTGCTAAGGGTCTGATTAATGCTCCGGTTAACGATATCCGACAGTTTCTCGCGCCGCATGAGTTTAATATTTTCCCGGATGCGGTCAAATACCACGATCGTGTCGTTATTAGAGTAACCAATCAGGGTCAGAATGGCCGCAATCACGGTCAGGGAGATCTCGAATCTCGGCGCCAGGAGCGAGAAAGCGCCTACCGTAATGAGGGTATCGTGGAACACCGTGACGACCGCGGCAATCCCATAAATCCACTCAAACCGGAAGCCCAGGTAAACCAGCATTCCGATCAGGGAATAGAGCGTGGCCAACCCGGCCTGGGTGCGCAACTGACCCCCGACCTGGGGACCGACGATCTCCACGTTCCGGACGCCGAAGTCGGACAGGTAGAACCCACCAGTGATCGAAGCCGCTGCCGCCGGATCGATCCCCGGAGCGCCCTTTAACTGCTCGAGCGAATTCAGGACACCACCATGGGTCTTGTCGCGAAAGTCGACAAAGGTCTGCGCTTGCGCCGTGTATCTTGCATCGGCGTCGGTGCCCAGATGCATCGGGTCTTGGTCCATCAGATATTTCTTGATCGCCAAAGTACTGGCATTGTTGAGGTCCTGTTTGCCAGTTGGCACATTGCTCTCCAGCGCCTGGATGATCTTCGTCTTGCCCTGATCCAGAGACTGTTCTTTGGTGGTCTCCCGCACATCGAGGTCAATCAGAACTTCATTGAGTGAGGGCTGATCGTAGGGCTGAATCTTGGGATCGCGCAAGCCGGCGCGGTCCATCGCCGCACGGATCGCTGTAAGGTCCGGCGCATGCGAGAACCTCACGTAGACCAGCGTCCCGCCACGAAAATCAACGCCCCACGGAACGCCGTGCCAGAACAGCAGGGAAAGCACGCCTGCAACGCTAAAGACCAGCGAAAAGGCGAGAAAGTACCACTTCTTCCCGAGAAAATCTATGTTGACGTTATGAAAGAACTCCACCGGTTCTAGCCCCTTATCTATCGAATTGAGCGATCGGGCGATTGTGTGATTAAGCGATTAAAAGGCGCCCCGAAATGACTCAGTGACCCGATCATTCAATGACTCAATTTCCTAAATGCTGAGTGCGTCACCGCGCTGCTTGCGGCTGAGCACCCAATCAAAAATCACGCGCGACACGAACACCGCCGTAAACAGGTTGGCCAAGAGACCAAACGTCAGGGTGGTGGCGAAACCTTTCACCGGTCCGGTGCCGAAGATGAACAGAATTGCTGCCGAAACGATGGTGGTGACGTGCGTATCCACGATCGTGATCCAGGCATGGCTGAATCCCTGATCCACCGCCGAAGGCGGCGTCTTGCCATTCTTCAACTCTTCCCGAATGCGCTCGAAAATCAGCACGTTGGAATCTACGCCCATACCGACGGTGAGAATCACTCCGGCAATTCCGGGCAAGGTAAGCGCCACGTTCACCCCGGCCACGGTCGACCATCCCAGAAACCCAAGCAGAATGATCAGGTTCATAATCAGCGCGACGTCAGCGTTGACGCCTGCCCAGCGGTAGTAAACGAGCATGAAAATCAGGACCGCGAGCATGCCAATGACTGCGGCGCGCACGCCTGAGCGAATTGAATCCGCGCCCAGCGATGGCCCTACCGTGCGCTCTTCCAGGTAATGAATGCTGGCCGGCAGCGCGCCGGAGTTCAGGATCATCGCCAGATCCTTGGCGGCCTGACTGTCCATATGGCCGCGGATTTGCACCTGATCCTTGATGGGCTCATCGATCGTCGCCACTTCCTTAACATGCCCGTCAAGCACCACACCAAGGCTGTCTTTGACGTGCTCGGAAGTAAACGCATAGAAGCGCTGGCCTCCGTCGCGGGTCAACTGGAACTGCACGTCGGGCTGGCCGTTCTGATCGGTGCTGGGATCGGCGTGGCGCAGGTCCTTGCCGCTGATAGCGGAGACGCGCGACACAAAAAACCATTGCTCCCCCTCGGCATGCCCACCCAGGGTATTTCCCGGAAGCAGCATCTGATCAACCGGGACGATTCCCCCTTTTGACTGTAAAGCCGCCTGCTGACTGGGAAATGCTTCGCTCATCACCTGCTTGATCTCAAGCATGGCGGTGTTCTGGATGAGGTCTTTTACGCGGCCGGGGTCGTCAACGCCCGGCAACTGCACCAGAATCTGGTACTGCCCGAGCCCGTGCTCCTGGATCGTCGGCTCGCTGACGCCGAGAGCGTCCACGCGGTTGCGGATGGTCTCGATGGCCTGCGTGACCGCGCGGTTCTTCAGGTCCGTCAAGTTCGTTGGCCGCATGGCCAGATTCCAGGAATTCTCCGCGCCGCTGGTGATGTCGTACTCCGGCAATCGGTCTTGCACAATGGTGCGCAAATCGCCGCGCGCGTCCAAGGGGACGCCCTTCAGGACGATGTGGTCGGGATTGTTCTGCTGGTCGGGCTGAGAGATGTCGGTGTAGTCGATCTTGTGGCTCCGCAGCTGCTCTTTGACAACTTCCATCGCGTTCTGCGCGGCCACGTTGACGGCATCGTTCACCTGCACCTGCAGGATAAGGTGCGTACCACCCTTCAGATCGAGTCCGAGATGAATGTGATCAGTCAGAGCCGTGAGCAGCCCGTCGCCGGAAAGACTCTTCGGAATGCCGAAGATTCCAAACAGGAAAAACAGCATCGTGCCGACGATGAATACCAGCTTCCAGAGAAGATTCTTGTTCATAAAAATCAGTCCCGAGTCCTGAGCCCCCGAGTCCCGTATGCCTCGCGACTCGGGACTCGCGGTTCGCGACTATTTTCCTTTCACTTCTTCCTCGGTCGTGCTCACCTGCGTCACCGAGGCCTTGGTCACTTCCACGACCAGGTTGTTCGGAGGAACGCGCAGGTGAATGGCGTCGTCCTTGAGCGCCATGATCGTACCCCGCAAGCCGCCACTGGTGGTGACTTTGTCTCCGGTCTTGAGCTGCTCCAGCATGCCCTGCCATTTCTTCTGGCGACGCTGCTGGGAATAGAACATGTAAAAAATGAGCAGGACGAGCGGCAGAAACAGCACCATGCCACCCAGTGCCCCTCCACCACCACCTTGCAGCACCAAACCTAACGGCATATTCATGACTTTGAGTTGAAACCTTATGTGTACGAAAAACCGCCCCGCGCCCATTTAGCGCCGCGGATCCATTATTTCACCACGGGGTTTGGATCAACTTCGGCCGGGCTCCTTCGGCCTCAGGCTTGAATCCGGGGAGGTCTTTCCTTAGAGCTCAGGCTTCCGGTCGAGACCAGACACCAGAAAGAAATCGGTACTCTTCCCCAAGTGAAATAGAATGCCGTACCCGCTGCATAGTGTCAAGGTAGAAACTAAGATTGTGGATCGTGTTCAGGACCTGTGCCAGCACTTCGTTGGATGCATAAAGATGCCGCAAATACGCCCGCGAATAGCGCCGGCAGACCCGGCACGGGCAGTTGGCGTCGAGCGGGCCCTGGTCCTGCGCGTAGCGCGCCTGCTTAATCGAAACCTTGCCCTCGGACGTGAATAGCAGCCCGTGCCGCGCCGCCCGCGTGGGCAGCACGCAATCCATCATGTCGACGCCCAGGTTGGCGTACTCGACAATCTCCTCCGGCGTCCCCACTCCCATCAGGTAGCGCGGCTTGTCCGTGGGCAGATGCTCGAGCGTCGACTCCACGATCTCGCGCGTCAACTCCCGCGGCTCGCCCACGCTCAGCCCCCCGATCGCGTAGCCCGGGAACCCGATCTCAATCGTCCGCTCAGCGGATTCCTTCCGCAGCCCCCGATCCATCCCCCCCTGCACAATGCCAAATAAAGCCTGCGTCTTCTCTGCATATGTAGGGACAGCCTCGGACCATGTGGGGACGGACGCATTCGTCCGTCCAGCGGAGCGAAGCTCCGCAGCCCCTCCACCGCCCTGACCTTCAGTCGCAGCGCCGATGATGGCAGGTGTGCCCGCGAGGTCCGTGCCGGAAGCCGAAAGCCGAGAGCCGGAAGCCGCGCCCCACGGCACCTCGCTCTTATGCTCCTCAAAGTACTGCTTGCTTCGCGCCGCCCACCGCGCCGTCAACTCCATCGAAGCCCGCGCCCGGCTCGCATCCGCCGGATACTCCGTGCACTCATCAAACGCCATGATGATATCGGCGCCCAGCCCAATCTGCGCCTTCATCGCGCTCTCCGGGCTGAAGAAGTGCGATGACCCGTCGAGGTGCGAGCGGAACGTCACTCCCTCTTCGCTCACCTTGCGAAGCTCATTCAGACTGAAAACCTGAAATCCCCCTGAGTCCGTGAGGATCGCCCGCCGCCACGCCATGAATCCATGCAGCCCGCCCATCTTGCGCACGGTGTCGACCCCAGGCCGCAGGTAGAGGTGATATGTGTTGCCCAGAATGATCTGCGCGCCCAGCTCTTCGAGCGTTTCCTGCGGCACGCCCTTGACCGACGCCACCGTGCCCACCGGCATGAAGACCGGCGTCTCAATCTCGGCGTGCGGCGTGAGCACGCGCCCGGCGCGAGCCTTGTTGGACGCCTTGTCGATACAGAAATCGATAGCCATGAATGGACAATTCTACCCTTAGGCCGGACGAGGGACTCGCGTAGGAAATCGGAAGATTTCGAGGTACTTGCCGAAGGTATGAACATCGAGTTGAGCGAACGCCGGCAAGCCTTGCAGGGTTTCACCGAGTCCGCTCGCCCATCCGCCCTGCACGACCCAAACATGATCAGATGGCGAACTCCAATGATCCAGATCGCGCCGGAGTCTGTGCAGGTTGTCGGGATCTAGAGCACCGAAGTTTGGACCTGTGAATCCGACGTGAAAGCCTTCGCAGCGAAATTCCTCCAGTCCATGTGACGTATCGATGGCAACCGGCTTCTGATCGCAAAGATAGTGCCGCAATTGAAAACTGGTGGCCTGGTCGGTGAAGATCACCTCGTTGGGCCCGACGTTGCTACGTATGAATTGGAGCATCTGATCCATGTGCTCGTGCCGCTGATCGGCAAGCGGGATCGCATCGCGGTCCTGCAGAGTTCCGAAGACATGAGCGAGTAGAACGATCCCAAGTGCCCACGTCGCGGCAACAAACGTCCGCTGGTTCGCGATCCTCGCCAGGCAGATGCTCACACCGGCCAGTCCGAAGATAACCAGGAACATGCACTGCCGCATACGTCCATAGGGATAAAGCCCCTCTGCCGCAGCGAGCCAGTTCAGAACGAAAGGAAGCAGAAGCAGGATTCCCAGCGCCCGACGTCTTCGGGAGTCCGGCTCGGAGTCTCTCCTTGCGAAAAGAAAAATGACTCCCGCCACAAACAGGATCGCCGCCAACTGGCCAATCTGCGTCTGTCCAATGAAGAATCGGAATATTCCAAACGTGCCGCGGTACAGGTAGGGCACAAGGTGATCCGCACCCTCATGAAAATACGAACCGGAAAGATACTGCTGCGGCAGCAACCCCTGATTCAAAATGCTGCCAAGCCGCCCAAGGTGTGTCTTGTACAGCAACCCGGCCAGGGCCACGCCTCCAGACTGTCCGGCAACCCAGGCGAGCATGACCCGCGAAGAAGGCCTCTGGGCCAGCATCCGAACGATCGCGTAGACTCCCAGCGCCCCCGCCACGAAAAAAGCTGAATAGTGCGACAACATCGCCAGACAGAGACATGCGGTCGACCCCAGCATCGCTAGAGCGCTGTCATCCTCCAGCGCGCGGTCGAACACGTAAACCGCGCCGGCCGAGAACATCAGCAGCAGGGGATTCTGGCGCACGTCGGCCGACGTGGCGATCATGGGACCGAGAAACACGGCCAGAATCAGCCCTGCCCACGCGGCCGCGCGGCCAGCCACCAGATCGAGCCACTTGTAGAAGAACCAGCAAAAAACGCTGCCCGCGATGACGGCAGGAAGCCGCAACATCAGGTTCGATGTACCCAATACTCGCCAGAAATGGAGAATGAGAATCAGCAGGGGCGGATGGCTGATCGTGAGACTGGCTTTGTAGGCCATCCATGCTGAACTCTGGTTGGCCAGAAAAAAGTGCCACGCCTCATCGGTGTTGAAAAACGTCGCCCGCGCCAGCCATAAACGCCAGGCGACACCGACCAGCACCACCGCCCCCGCGATGAGGGTCGAGTGCTCATGCAGACCAGAGTCCAATCTGCTGAGCCAATCGCTTTTTGCCGGCGCAGAATCTCCGCTGGCGTGGGGCGCAGCCACGGAATTCTGCGGCATCGATGAGCTGCCAGGCATTCATTTGCGATTGTAGCAACCGCGGGAGCCGGATCCCCTTGGATCGGTGACGTAGTCACGAACCTAATCCTCCGAGGAAGCTGCTATATCTATGTGGGGCTCTCTTTCGCAACGCATGGAACCACCATTGTTCAAGGCGGTGATTGTCGGCGCCGGCCCGGCAGGCTTGACCGCTGCGTACGAACTATCGAAGCACAATGCTTCCGTAGTTGTTCTTGAGAGCGACCCCGAATACGTGGGTGGCATCGCGCGAACGGTCAACTATAAAGATTTCCGCTTCGATATTGGCGGACACCGCTTCTTTTCCAAGTCCCGCGAAGTGGAAGACTTGTGGACGGAGATTGCCGGAGAGAACATGCTCCACCGTCCCCGGTCATCGCGCATTTACTACGGTGGCAAGTTCTACTCCTACCCTCTCAGGCCTTTCGAAGCGCTGTCGAAACTCGGGATCATCGAATCAGCGCGCTGTATGCTGTCGTTCCTGGCTGCACGCCTCCGCCCCATAGGCAATCCCAATAATTTCGAAGAATGGGTTTCGAACCAGTTTGGTGAGCGCCTGTTCCGGATCTTCTTTAAGACTTACACCGAGAAGGTGTGGGGGATGAGTTGCCGCGAGATCTCGGCGGATTGGGCGGCCCAGAGGATTAAGGGGCTATCTCCAGGCTCTGCCATCAAGCACGCTCTTCTCCCCAAACGCCAGCCGAAGAACCGCACGCAAGTCGTCAAGACCCTGATCGACACCTTCCGCTATCCGCGCCGGGGACCCGGAATGATGTGGGAACTGTGCACCGAAAAGATCAGCAAGCTCGGCGGCCACGTCCTGCTGGGACGCCGCGTGGTCGGTTGCCGCTTCGACTCGGCGCAGAAGACCTGGGTTGTGACTGCACGCAAGGCCAGCGGCGAGACCGAACAATACCGCGGTGAGCACGTGATCTCGTCGATGCCCATCCGCGAATTGGTCGCACAGCTCGAGCCGCGGCTGCCCGAGGAAGCGCTCTGCGCTGCACGTTCGCTGCGCTATCGCGACTTCCTGACCGTAGGGCTGATCGCGCACGACCGCGGCCGTTTCTCCGACAACTGGATTTACATCCACGATCCCGGCGTGAAAGTGGGCCGCGTGCAGAATTACAAGTCCTGGTCCCCCGAGATGGTTCCCGACCCTGCCTACTCCTGTTACGGCCTGGAATATTTCTGCTTCGAAGGCGATGGACTGTGGACCACGCCCGACAGTGAACTGATCGCACTGGCGAAAGCGGAAATTCACCAGATTGGCCTCGCTGCCGCTGCCGATGTCGTCGATGGATGTGTCATTCGGCAGCCGAAGGCGTATCCGGTGTATGACGACGCCTATCAGCAGCATGTGAACACGATTCGCCACGCCCTCGATCGCAACTGTCCGGCGCTTCATCTGGTGGGGCGCAATGGAATGCATAAATACAACAATCAGGATCACGCCATGATGACGGCGATGCTTACCGCCAGGAACATCCTGAGCGGGGAACGTAAATACGATGTGTGGGCGGTGAACCAGGACGCCGAATACCATGAGTCCGGTGCCGCAGGCCAGCGAACAGCTTTGCAGTCATGACGGCAGCAATCTTCTCCTCGTCGGCTCACAAGACGGGAACAATCTCGCCGCGCACGTCGCCGGCGGTTACGATCAACCTTCCAATCGTTACCGGCAATTTGAATCGCCGCGGCCCCGCGCTGCCCGGATTGAAATAGAGCACGCCATCGCGCGTCTCCTGCTTCGGAACATGACTGTGTCCGGAGATCACAACTTTGAATCCGGCGGCCTGGGGCTTTAAATCAAGCTGTGCCAGATCATGCAGGACGTAGATGGAGACTCCCCCCCATTCCACCACTTCAGTCTCCGGCAGTTTGCGCGCCCAGATTCCTTGGTCGACGTTGCCGCGAATCGCAGTGAGGGGTGCAACCACTGCCAGTTTGTTGAGAATCTCCGGCGACCCCACATCTCCGGCGTGAATGATGTGTTCCGACCCACGCAGGGCTCGCAGAGCTTCAGGGCGAAGCAGCCCGTGCGTGTCCGAAATAACGCCGATGACAATTGGGAGTCTCCTGAGGTCCGAGGTCTGAGGTCCGAGTCCGGGGCGCTTCACTTCCCCTTCATTCTCTCCAAGAACTTTCCGATGCTCACCACTGCCCGGCCTACTGTTCCCCGCCCAATCTCCTGCGCATCATCGCGGGCACTCACGCGCAGTGTGTAGAAGCGTCCATCGAATGATTCGAGCACGGCTTCTGCCTTGATGTGTGCGCCCACGCCGCTGGCCGCCCGATGCTCTACGTTGATCGACGTCCCTACGGTGATCTCGTCGCCTTCACAATACGGCTGCAGCGCGTGGAACGCGGCGGTCTCCATCAACCGGATCATGTCTGGAGTGGAATACACCGGCGGCAACTCCGGATGGTGCGACGTTAGCGTGTGCTCGAACGCGACCGTCTCCTCCGCGTCGCCGCGCGCTCCGATGGGAATATCCTTCGCCAAATCGCTTCCTCTCCAAAAAGGAATGAGCCAATGATTTTACAGAATCATTGGCTCGAACTCGGTCCGCCCTGCGGCTAGGCGGTCGCTGTCGCAGTCCGCCGCGCCTCGATCCCGTCCAGCGCCTGCCATAGCATGCGGGCAGCGTTTTCGGCTGCGTCCAAAGCGGCGTCCGCTGCTTCAGGATTTGCGGCCATCCGCTTTTCGAGCAGCCCGCGCCACACCTGGGCGTGGTAGACGTCAACCGTGGCGTGCAGTGCAAAATAGCCGCAGGTCTTGTCGTCGGCTCCGTACATCTCGCGCAGGCCCAGTTCCTTTTCCTTTGCGATGCGCGGAACCTGCGACTCATACGCGTAAAAAGCCGCCAGCGCCTCTTCCGGTTGCCTCTCGCCCGACACCCGCTGAAAGTACCGAATGAGCTGCCGAATTTCCGGGACCGGACTGTGCCAGTCCAGATTTCGGCTCGATCCCATGCCTTCGGCGAAGTCCAGCCAAAGATCGGAGTGCGGAATCGCGTGCGTACCCTTGCCGCCTTCGACTCCTTTTTCGTCGCACATGTTGGCCAACACTGCCCGGCGCAACTCCCCTTCTTCGAGGCGCATTCCTAGAGCCGCCAGATACGAAGGGAACGCTTCCACGTGGTGGTAGTAATCCTGGGCATATTCGCGCAAGTCGTCGCGGGTCAGATGTCCCGCGGACCAAGCTTTGTAGAACGGATGGCAGAGCAGGTCGTATTTTGCGATACACGCGTCCAGTCGATTGAAGAACTCAACGGTAGTCATGGATTTCTCCTCTGGGAGTAGGACAGCCCAATATAAGGGCCGAAAGCCTGATCGGCAAGTGATCTGGATCACCCCCTGTCGCCAAGTTGCTAGAATGGAAGCAGAAGCGGTCGCAGATTTAATCTGGGGTTCGCCTTTTCTCCGATGCAGTTCACCGAACAGTTCGACGTAGTTGTGGTCGGCGCCGGCCATGCCGGATGTGAGGCCGCCATGGCCTCCGCTCGCATGGGCCTCAAGACCGCGCTCTACACCCTCAACGTCGACCTGATTGCCCAGATGTCGTGCAATCCGGCGGTTGGTGGCATCGCCAAGGGACACCTGGTCCGCGAGGTCGACGCCCTGGGCGGGATCATGGGCGAGATCACCGATGCGGTTGGCATCCAGTTCCGTTTGCTGAATACTTCGCGCGGCCCGGCCGTCTGGTCTCCGCGCGCCCAGTGCGACAAGCAGGCCTATCGCTTGAAGATGCGCGAGATGCTCGAGTCGCAGCCGAACCTGAAGATCAAGCAGGCGGAAGTGGCGGATTTGATTCTGGACGAGGCTTCCGGCATCGCATCGGCTTTCGGCTCTAGGCTTTCGGCTTCCGGAAATCACGGCGCTCGACCGGGCGAATCCGAAAGCCGAACGCCGGAAGCCGAACGCCGGATTCTCGGCATCAAGCTCCGCGACGGCCGTACCGTCGGCGCTCAGGCAGTCATCATCACCACTGGCACCTTCCTCAACGGACTGATTCACTGCGGCGAGCAGCAGTACCCTGCGGGACGCTCGGGCGAGCCCAATGCCGTGCTGCTCGGCGAAGCCCTGAAGAAGCTCGGACTGCGGGGATGCCGCCTCAAGACCGGCACTCCGCCCCGGCTCGATGGACGCACCATCGACTGGTCCCGCTTCCCGGCGCAGCCCGGCGACGCCGATCCCACGCCCTTCAGCTTTCGCACCAGGCGCGTCGCGCATCACGACTCGCAGGTGCCCTGCTACATCGCGTACACAACGCCCGAAACCCACCGCATCATCCGCGAAAACGTGCACCGCTCGCCGATGTATAGCGGACAGATTCAGTCGATCGGCCCGCGCTATTGCCCATCCATCGAAGACAAGATCGTCAAGTTCCCCGACAAGGAGATGCACCAGCTCTTCCTCGAGCCCGAGGGAATCAACACGCACGAGATCTACGTCAACGGCATGAGCACGTCATTGCCGGTGGAAGTGCAGCTTGCGATCCTGAAGTCGATTCCCGGCCTCGAGAACGCCGAGATGCTCCGCCCCGGCTACGCCATCGAGTACGACTCCATCGATCCCACCGAACTCGAGCGCACCCTCGAGACGCGCAAGATCGCCGGCCTGTTCCTCGGCGGCCAGATCAACGGTACCTCCGGCTACGAGGAAGCCGCATGCCAGGGCCTCATGGCGGGCATCAACGCCGCGCTCCAGGTGAGGCGGGCAGAGCCTCTCATTCTCGACCGCACCGAAGCCTACACGGCAATTCTGATCGACGACCTGATTTCGAAGGGCACCAACGAGCCTTACCGCATGTTCACGTCGCGCGCCGAGTTTCGCCTGCACCTGCGCATCGACAACGCCGATCGCCGCCTCACCCCCCACGGCCGCCGCGTAGGCCTGATCTCGAACGAAGCCTGGACAGACTTCCAGTCAAAGCAAGAGCGTCTGACCCACATGAAGACGCTGCTGGAGCGCACCAGACTCACGCCCGAATTGCTGGCGCAAGTGGAGGTTCCGGAGAGTGCCAATGCTCGTGTGGGGACGGGCGCCTCGCCGGTCCAGGCCGCGCAAACCTCGGCAGCGCTCTTCGCATCCAGCTCCGGTCAACCCCTGACTCAACTACTGAAGCGCCCCGAAGTATCAATCGAGCATCTGGTGCCAATCCTGGCGAGTCTGACCCCGGAGTTCTTCGAAAGAAATCCCTCAGCGTCCTCCCCGGTTCTCATTTCCTCCGAGGTCCGCAACGAACTCAAGTCCGTGGAAACAGAAATCAAGTACGAAGGCTACCTGCTGCAGCAACAGCGCGCCATGGAGCGCCTGAAGAAGTCCGAGCAGCACTCCATCCCCGAGTGGTTCGACTACGGTTCGGTCAGCGGGCTCTCGCGCGAGATGCAGGAGAAGCTGACCAAAGTGCGTCCGCGAACCATCGGGCAGGCCTCGCGCATTCCAGGCGTGACCCCGGCTGCGGTTTCACTAGTCAACGTGTATATCGAAATTCAGGCAAGGCGCCGCGAGCAGGCAACGGCGATCTGATCCCGCCAGCTTCTATTGCAGATCTTCCTTCGCGTGCAGTTCCTGCGATCGCTTCAGTTCGCTCTCCGCTTCTTCTTTCCTTCCCATGTCGCGATAGGCCTGGCCAAGCAGGTAGTGCGTCGTCGGATTGTTGGGCTCCATCGTGACTGCGTGCTTCAACGCCAACACCGCCAGATCGTAGTCTCCTTTTTTTTGCAGCACCTTGCCCATCAGGATGAAGGGCACGCTCGAAGTCGCATCCAGCCGGATCGAACGCTGCAGCAGCTTCTGGGCTTCATCAAACTTCTGCACGCGGGAGTATGCATCCGCGAGTTTGTAGTAGGTCGCGGCATGTGCAGGATTAATGGCCAGCTCCTTCTGGAATTCCGCAATCGATTCCGGAAGCCGCGACTTGTACAGGTAAAGTTCGCCGAGCAGATAGTGAACCAGCGGCAGTTTGGGATCGAGCGCCGCCGCCTTCTGCGCGTACTCTTCCGCCACCGGGTCGTACTCCTGGCGCAAGAGCATGCGCGCAGTGAACAGATAAGCCGCAGCCGAGTCCCCCGGTACCTCAAACATTTTCCCGAAAGCCTGCCGCGCCTGATCATAATTTCGCGTCTGGATGTAGCAGGTCCCAAGTATGTAATAGCCATCCACATTGGCCCGCGAAATCCAGCCCTGCACTTTTTCGAGGAGCGGAATCGCCTCCGCCGGATGACCGCCCGCGAAATACGCCATGCCCAGCAATTGCACCGCCTCCCGGTTCGCGGGGTCCGCCAACGTTGCCTTCTTCAGATACTCAATTGCACTGGGAAAATCACTCTTCTTGTAATACGCGGTGCCTAGTTCCAGAGCGAGCCCCTTGGCCGCCGGATCGCTCGATTCCACCTTGCGCAACTCGGCGATAGCCTCGTCCACTTTGCCCTGCTGCATCAACTTGTGCGCCTCGGAGAATTCCGAAAGAGTCGCGACCGCCTGAGGGGACGCCGCTTCTGACCGTGCCGGTTGCTGCGCCGCGCTGCATATCGAGAGCGCGCAAGCGAGGCCCGTGCAGAGCGCGAGAACCGCAGATCGCGTCTTCATGGCAAGAATTAGAGCATAGTTCCGGACTTCCACAAACGCGGGAACAGAAATCCGGTTCTCTGCCGGTAGCAGTTGTACTGCTCCCCAAACTCCGTTGTAAGCAGAGACTCTTCGCGCATGGCCTTGCGCGTATGCGCGGCCAGCAACAGCACGACCGCTACAACGCCGCGCCACTCGCCAACTACCAGGGTCGTACCCACGGCGCCCAACAGCATCCCCGTATAAATCGGATGCCGCACCAATGCGTACGGCCCCGAACTTATGAGTTGATGCCCCTCCTTCAGCGTGACCCGCGCGCTCCAGTACACTCCCAGGCAATACCGGGCCCAGATCGCAACCGCAACGCCCACCCACGTCAGCGCGATGCCCGCCCACGCAATCCGATGCTCCTGAGGAACAAAGCGCAGCCGGAGTGGCCCAATCCGAAGCCAGTTGGAAAACAGCAGGTTGTAGGCGATCACGACCACAACCAGCGTGATCAACCGGTCCACCGATTTCTCTCTGGCTTTGGTGCGGTTCACACGCAGCCAGCTGATCGCCCAGTAGGCGACGAACACGTACCACGGGATTAATTCGATCTGCCACACTGTCAGTGTCTTCATGCAATGGTCCTCGCTGGCGTTCGTGCTATCGCGGCGGCTCGCGATTCATGCGACCGCAGATTCCTTTCGAGACGCTCTTTTCGCGATGCGACGCAAATGGCGAATCCAGTCTTGCTCCATCTCGAGTTGCTTTCTCATGTAGCGGACGATTTCTCCGCCAAACTTTCCCAGTTCCATGTTGGATTGCAGCGTCTCCAGCGTTTGATCGCGGCGCTGGAGGTATCTTTCACGCGCCGAAAGGATCGCCTCCCGCGACTCAGCCTTGAGCGCACCAAACACGCCGACCCTCAAACGGAACGCGTCCGCCGATGACGCGTCCGCCTCGCTGAAAGCGTTCATGCGCTCGAAGAACACCCGGCGCCCCTCCGCCGTCAGGACATATTGCTGCCGGGTCTGCCCGCGCTCTCCCGGTACCGCCTTCTTGCTGACCCACCGTTCTTCCAGGAACTTCCGCAGCATCGGGTATACAAGATTGTTGTGCAGCGCCTGCTGCCCCATCATCCATCCGGCCTCGCGCTTGACCTGGTAGCCATACTTGGGCCCGCCCAGCATCATAGCAAGCATTAATAGGTCATTCATGACAGTGTCATTCTTGATCTAATGATCTTTCTTTGTCAAGAAACGCCCGCGCCTCTCGCGGCGCCTGCCGCGGGGACGCACTCGAAGGGACACATTGTCGCCGAGGGACTGCTCGTGTGCGCGAACCCTGGAGGTGCCGGCCGAGAAGTGCCCGTGGAAGTGTCCGTGGAGACCGTGGAAGCGACCGTGGAAGAGCGGCCCTTCGAGGGCCGCGTAAAGGCGGTGTTGAAAGAATTGGGCTTTAGCCCCAGTGCGGGTTTGGAGCACGCAGCCGCTACAATGGCCTCAGCATGATTGCCCATCTCCGCGGAAAGCTGCTGGCCAAGCATCCCAACCAGGCCATTGTCGAAACGTCCGGCGTCGGCTACGACGTCACCATCAGCGTGCCCACGTTCTCCGATCTTCCGTCCGTCGGCACCGAGGTCGCGCTGCACATCCACACGCACGTGCGCGAAGACGCGCTCGCCCTCTACGGATTCCTGCGCCCGTCGGAGAAACTGCTCTTCGAGAAGTTGCTCACCGTGAGCGGCATCGGCCCCAAGCTCGCCATCACGATCCTCAGCGGCATGGCCGCCGACGAAATGGTAGGCGCGATCCGCGGCAACGACGTGGCGCGGCTGACGCGCATCCCCGGCATCGGCAAGAAGACAGCCGAGCGCATGGTGCTGGAACTCCGCGACAAGCTGCCGCCCGCGGGACCAACAACCGCGCCGGCAGCCCCGGCCCTGAACGCGACCGAAGAAGACGTCCTATCAGCGCTCGTGAATCTGGGATATCAGCGGGCAGCGGCTGAGAAAGCTCTGGCCTCGGTCGTGAAAGACGGAGATGCGAAATCGTTCGACCAGATGTTCCGCGCGGTCATGGGGCGGCTCTCAAAATAGCCGATTTTCCCATGGACAACGTCCCCGGCTTGCGCTTTAATGTTGCGCCATGCAAACGCTTGGCCTCTCCGATTCAACCACTCGCAGCGAGAGTCGCCTCAAGAGCCTGTTCTGGCCGTCGATCCAAAGTGGCGCCGACGTCGACTATCTCGCGGTGCAGGGCTTCTGGGTGTGCACGATTGTGGGACTGCTCTCACTGGTGTTCCAAGTGCTCGCGGGCAACCCCATCACCGGAGTGGTGGTCGTTCTTCTATTTCATTTCGGCGGTGTCGGGGTGCGGGAGCACAACCCGTTCGCAGCAGGCATCATGCTCGCCTACTATGTGGTCGAGTTCCTGTCATCCGTCATTTTCGTGTTCGCGAACACTCCCGGAATCGGTGTCGTTAAGATCATCATCATGGCACTGCTGCTGTCGAACCTTCGCGCCACCTGGATCGCCGCCGGTTGGAATCCCAACTCCGAGGAAGCCGCCCTGCCACCGCGTCTAGGAGACACACTCACCGATAAGTTCACCGACAAATGGCCTGCTTTTATATGGCCGAAGGTAAAAGTGCTTTACTACATTTTTTCGTTCGCATGCCTGGTGCTGATCGTCGCCGGCCTCGTCGTCCTGTACCTGCAGGCCGGCCACGTCCGGCCGCACGCCTAGGCTGAAGCGCGCTTACTTTCCGATGCAGAACGTGGAGAAAATCAGATTCAGGATGTCATCGGTCGTGGTCGCCCCGGTGACCGCATCCAGCGGCCGCAGCGCGCTATAGAGATCCATCAACAACATCTCGTGCGGAATCTTTCCCGCCACCGCGTTCTTTGCCCCGTCCAGCGCGACCAGAGAGTCTCTGATCAATCCATGATGCCGGATGTTCGTTAGAAATCCGGCCTCCGCTTGCGATCCCCCTTCTCCCCCGATGTGACGCAGAATTTCGCCACGCAACTCGGCGATGCCCTCGCCCGTCGTAGCTGAAGTAAGGACCAGCCCCCTGCCCCCTAGACCCTGATCCCTAACCCCCAGATCCGACTTGTTTCCCACAACGATCACCGGCCTGCTCCCGGCCTGACGCAACAACTCCTCGTCTTCCGCTGTCGGGATTTGCGAAGCATCGAAAACGACCAGCACCAGATCAGCGTCGGCCAGCGCCTCCATCGATTTTCGAATCCCGATCGACTCTGCCTCATCGAGCGCCTGACGAATGCCCGCCGTATCCACAAGCTTGACCGGGATCCCGCCGATGGCCACCGTCTCACTCACCAGGTCGCGCGTGGTGCCCGGAGTCGCCGTCACGATGGCGCGTTCGCGCTCCACCAGCCGGTTAAACAGGCTCGACTTGCCGACGTTCGGCCGTCCCACAATTGCCAGCGTCAGCCCCTCGTGCACAATTTTTCCGTAGCCGAAGCTCGCGCTGAGTTGCTCCAGCGGCTCTCGAACCCCGGCGATATGTTCGAGAATCTTCGCATCCGGCATTACCGACACATCGTCTTCGGCAAAATCAATGCCGGCCTCGAGCACAGCAATCAGTTCCACCAGCTTCTGCTTGATCGGCTGCAACCGCCGCGACAGTGCCCCGTCCAACTGCTGCGCCGCCACTTTCGCCTGATAGAGCGTCTGCGAATCAATCAGGTCGCGGACAGCCTCCGCCTGGGTCAAATCGATGCGCCCGTTAAGAAACGCGCGCATGGTGAACTCCCCCGGCTCCGCCAGCCGCGCCCCCGCAGCCACGCACAACTCCACAATGTGCCGCAGCACCACAGGCGATCCGTGCGCAGAAATTTCGAGAATGTCATCGGTCGTATAAGAGTGCGGCTTCGCAAAGTAAGTAACCACAACCTCGTCAATCTGCACAGATTGTGTAGGGACGGACGCCTCGTCCGCCCCCGAGCGAAGCTCGGCAGCCTCACCACGGAACTCAACAAACTCCCCAAACACCGCCCGCCCAGGCTCCAGATCGTGCCGCAGCCGCAACATCGGCGCCGCAATCCCGCGCGCCGCAGGCCCCGCCAGCCGCACCACACCAATCCCTCCGCGCCCCGCCGGAGTCGCAATCGCCACGATCGTGTCATCAAGGTTCACGCGCCGATTGTAACGGTTAAACTAAAGAGCGCCCAACGACAGGAACGCCAGTATTCGGGTGCCCCATTTCTCGCGCGCTCTTTGCGCGAGAAGTGGGGATTTTGACCTCGCCAGGAGCAAGCACATTGTCCGTAGCCGACGAACTCTTAAAAGCCAACCAGGAATTCGCGCGTAATTTCAAACTCGGAGCTCTCTCCGTCCGCCCAAAACGGCATGTCGCGGTGCTCGCCTGCATGGACTCCCGCATTCTCTTCGAGCATTGCCTCGGCCTGCATCCCGGCGACGCGCACATGATCCGCAACGCCGGAGGCATCGCCACCGAAGACGCGCTGCGCTCCCTCATCGTCTCCCACCACCTGCTCGACACCCAGGAGTTCATCATCATCAACCACACCGACTGCGGCCTGCTGAAAGTGCAGGAATACGAACTACGCTCGAAACTCGCCGAAAAGATGGGCGTCGTAGCCAGCGAACCCGCCCATTTCTATGCATTCGATGATCTCGAGGAGAATGTCCGCCACCAGATCCACCGCGTAAAGTCGCACCCGTGGATTCCCAAACAGATTCCGGTGCGTGGATTTGTCTATGATGTAAAGACGGGAAGGCTGAAAGAAGTCGCGACCTGATTATGTGGCGCGGGCACTCCTGCCCGCGAAATGCCAGCGGTGGATCAAAAGCGTAAGGGGCACCACATCGCTGCTCGAGAGTTTAGGCGCGACTACCGGTCTTGGTGATGGTCAGATCTCGCGGGCAGGAGTGCCCGCGCCACACAACCTACCGTGCCACTTTCTCAATCTCCGCCCGCAACTCCGCATACGGCACCGCCCCCGGATGGTACCAAGCCACCTTCCCCGCCCGATCCAGCAGCACCAGTGTGGGCGTCGTCGAAGCCCCATAGGTTTCGAAGTTGGCCTTGCTGATCGGCACCGGCATATCCAGCAGCCCGCTGTAGAACCGGTGCCGCACCGCGTCCATATATCTCAACTCATCGCTCGCGGACGCGTGCTCGATCTGCGCCGTGTAGCCGTAGAATCGCGTTGGCCCGATCACCTTCAATCCCTTGGCCGCATACTCCGATCGCAACTGCGCAATGATCGGCGCCTCGGCCTTGCAGTCCCCGCACCAGTGCGCCCAGAAAAACAGCAGCACCGGAGACCCCTTGAGCGAAGCCGCCGCCGGCAGCGCCGCCCCCAGAAATTGATCCGACTTCAAAGCTGGCGCGATCCGCCCTTGAAACGACAGCAAATTCAAATTCTTCTGGATGCGGTCATGAATCGACGTGTTCGCGTACGTCCGCAGCGCGGACTGAAGGAGTGCAATCGCCTGCGTCTTCTGCCCGCGCGCCGCCAGCACCTGCGACTGAACTTCGAGCGCCGCGCCCAAAGCTAGCGGCAAATGCGGCTCCGCGTCGAGCCGACGCTGCTTCAACTGTTCCAGCGCCAGAGTCCTCGTCTGTTTCGCATACGCCGCGGCCTGATCGTACTGTCCCTGATCGAGCGCGGCGCGCCCCAGCCACGAGTACGCCTCCAGATACTCAGCGTCGGCGCCTCGTTGACTGCGATACGAGTTGAGCTGCGACTCGGCCGCCGCAAAGTTATTTTGCGCCAGCGCAAAGCGCACGCTGTCCACAATTCCGGCCCACGACGCCGAAGCCGTGAGCAAAATCAAAAGCAAAGTAATCCGTGAGCGCATTGTTCTTATGATGAATGTTTTGCGGAAAGGTAGCAAATCCGCGTCGAGTAACCCGGTCGACACCCTGACATAACGCCCGCAATATCAGATGTTTAGCCCGCTTCCCCTAGAAATTGTGTGGCTATTTCAGGGCACTTTCCGTACAATGAAACTGCGTTTGACTTTAGAGTTCCTTCGCAGTACATGCATCTCCGCTTAACCCAGCGTGTGACCTGCCTGCTGAAGAATCCCGAAAGTTTCAGCGCTACATCAAGAAAAAAGGAACAAGCACCAACATGGAAACAGGAACAGTGAAGTGGTTTAACGACGCCAAGGGCTATGGATTCATCAGCCGCCAGAACGGCGAGGATGTATTCGTGCATTTCTCCGCCATTCAGGCCAGCGGCTTCCGCAGCCTCCAGGAAGGTCAGCAAGTGCAGTTTGACGTGGTTAAGGGCCCCAAGGGCTGGCAGGCAGAAAACGTCAAGGGCGTCTAAAACCGCTACATTTGCAGGACAATTCGAACAAGGGCGGCCAGCAATGGCCGCCCTTAGTATTTCTGGCGAAATTTCTTCCGCACCCCCAGGGCGTACTTCATTCCTCGCCTGAGGCGGGCGGGGAATTCCGGCATTGATTTCGATAGTACGATGCGCTATAGTGCTTTACGTACTATTAAAATCTTTCCATGAGCCAGCCGAAAACTCCGGCGCTCGGTTACGCCCTCCTCGGACTCCTGCAGCAGAAGCCGTCCTCCGGCTATGAAATCCGCAAGGTCTTCTCGTCGACTTCCCTGAAGACCTACAGCGACAGTCCGGGAGCAATCTATCCGGCGCTGCGCCGGCTCGAGCAGCAAGGCTTGATCCGGGGCACGATCGAAGAGGGCTCCGGATTGCGGCGCCGGCAGATATTCCGCGTAACCTCTCGCGGGTTCTCTCAACTCAAGAAGTGGATTCGCGCCCCCATCACGCCCGACGATCTGATTCGCGGCCAGGAAGAGATTATGTTGCGCTTCGCTTTCAGCGAGACCGCCGTGGGGCCCGCCGCCTCGCTGGAATTGCTCCGATCGCTGCAGGTTGCGCTCAAGCCGTACCTTGCTTCGCTTCACAAAGAATTCGGTGCCAGCGCCAAACTCATTCCCATGTCGGGACGGCTGGCATTCGAGAGCGGTATTCGGGGAGCGGAGTGTCTTCTGCAATGGACTCGATATGCCATCCATACCTACGAGAAAGCAACACACAGGAAAGGAAGTGCGTCATGAAACCGATCGGTATCATCCTGCGGTCATTGGCGGCGTTTATCGCCACCTTGCTAATCCAAGCCCTCTGTGGAATTCTGATCCCCATCCGGAGTTCGCCCGTCCCTCATCTGATGCAGTGGCTGGTTCTCACAACTGCCCTGATTACCGCGACACTCGCGGTCCTAGCAGTGCGGTCCGACTGGCGCGGATGGAAACTCGGGACGGTTCTGGCGCTCATTCCCCTGACGATCACCTCCGTAAACCTGCTGGAAGGAACGGTATTTCTGAAGAACGCCGACCTGCAGTGGGGCAGGATCTTCCTGTTCACTTTGCTGTCGTCGGCCCTGACGATTCCTGTGTGGACGCTGCTGTTCGGCAAGAGTAAAGACGGCCTCCCTGAGCACTACCATCCGATTCAATCGAAGGCCCGCAGCGAACGGGGATGGAAGTTTGCGCTGTCTGACATCAGCTACCTCGTTCTCTACTACACCGCAGGCATGATCATCTTTCCCTTCGTGAAAGAGTTCTATGCGACCCAACAGCTTCCGTCACCAGGCACCATCATCGCTCTTCAGCTGCTGGTTCGGGGGCCCGTGTTCGTCGTATTGTGTCTCGTGATTACGCGGATACTGGGGCTTCCGAGAGTGAGCGGGGCTCTCGCGGTTGGAGCCACCTTCACCTTGCTCAGCGGCGTTGCGCCCTTGCTGGTGCCCAACCCCGTCTTCCCGGATTCGGTCCGCTGGGTGCATTTCTGCGAAGTCACCAGCTCCAACTTCGTATTTGGTGCGATTGTCGGATGGTTGTGGGGACAACCCAAGCGGGTGAACGCGCGGGCGCTCGCGCAGGCAGCGTAGGGTCACTCTATTACCGCCAAGGGCCCAGAGAGGCACGGAAGAAGGGTCCTTGAGTCCCTGGTGTTCTCTGTGGTGAAAGGTTTTAGGCCCGCTTACTGCTGCATGTCACGGACCAGCACCACGTCAGCATCGGTGTGCCCGCGGACCAGAGCCAGTTTTGTGCCATCCGGCGACCAGTGGAAGTCCCAGATGTGCTCCGATTTGAAAGACGTCAGCGATTTGCCGGGAGAGCCGTCGATGGGCTGCTGCCAGAGATTGTCGACGCCATTTTCGCGGACCGTATAAATCAGCGACTTGCCGTCGCGCGAGAACTGAATCAGATTGGTCGCCCGCGGCCGCTGGAATTCCAGAGTCTTCTGCAACTGCCCTCCATCGGACGCCACCAGCGCCAGTTTCAACGCATGTCCAGCCGCGTGGTCAATCATGGCGAACGCGATTGTCTTGCCATCAGGCGAAACGGC
Source organism: Candidatus Dormiibacterota bacterium (assembly GCA_035632675.1). Classification (GTDB taxonomy): domain Bacteria; phylum Acidobacteriota; class Terriglobia; order Terriglobales; family Acidobacteriaceae; genus Sulfotelmatobacter. The sequence goes on along the minus strand of DASQGJ010000077.1, from coordinate 11,678 downwards.
GAAAAAACCATCGAGAGCAAGGTCTGATACTTTTCGCTCTGTGGTTCCGTCGATGGATACCTGAGCCAGCTTGTTCTCTCCGTTCATGTAGTACACGGATTTCGAATCGGGTGCGCACACTGGAAAGTTGTCGCGTTGCCCGTGTGAGAGCTGCTTGAGGTTCCCACCCGCGGCATCGGCGCGCCAGACATTCTGGCTGGCCTGGCCTGTATCTGCTCCATGAAGAAAGACAAGGTAGCGACTATCGGAGCATTCCCAGGGATCGCCGTCGATCGAATTCGGCTGCGTCGTAAATGTGCCCTTCGCTTGCGATTCCAGGTTGAGCCAGTGCAGCGCGTTGTCTTTGTCGTGGATCAGCTGGCCGTCGTGTTTCCAGAAGAAATTGGTGAACGCTCCGGCTGGGTCGACGGGCTGCGCGTCCGCGCCTCCGGATGAGGCCGACATGACTTGCAGGCTCCATCGCCCTTCGCTAAGCACGGTCGCCAGCACCTGTCCCGCTGCCGACACGCTCATGTCCGAATAGTTATTGGTATCGCGCGTAATCGGAGTGATCTTTCCTTCCGGATAACTCACGAACACGATCTGCTGTCGCGTGAGATTGGAGGACCGGCCCGCATCCAGCAGAAGCAATCCGCGGCTGTCGGGAAGCCAGGTCGGAAGAGCGAGAGACGAATCGGAACTTAGGACAAGGTGAGGCTCGCCGCTGCTCGCGTCGATTGCCACCAGGCCACTGAGCGCATTGCCGGGTTGGACGACGACACACAAAATGACCTTGCCGTCCGGAGACCAACTCGGGTTAAACAGAGGGTGGCTGCTCGGTCCCGCGGCGAGCACTTTCTCTTCCCCGCTATCGAGTGAGCGGACAATCACCTGATACTTACCCTGCTCTGGATTGTCGTAGCGCATGAAAGTGACCTTGCGCCCGTCCGGCGAGAAGCTGACGTTCGAGTCGACGTCTTCGGCGAGGCGCTCCGGCGTACCCCCAAGAAGGGGAGCACGATACAGGTACTTCAACTCCGAGTTGCCCGGATCGCTGCGCACGAAGTAGAGATAGTTTCCATCCGGCGAGAAGCGCAGGCCGTTGTAGTAGTCCTCGGCGGGTGGTTGCACCTGAGTGATGCTGTTGGTTGGAACGTTACGCAGCAGCAGACTGGCCAGGCCGTTGTTCCTCACCATGCTGAGGATGTACTTGCCATCTGGCGAGATGGCGACCATCACCGCATCGCCTGAGTCCGTAACTTTGCTGACGGAAATATTTTGAAACGGCACCTGATCGTGGTGCCGCAGGAACGCCCGAACCCTGTCACCAATCACCACCAACACCAGCAGAGCAACGACGGCTCCGAAAATCCATGTCCGCGGGCCCGATCGAGCTGTGGGTACCGAACCGCTTGCGCCCCCGGCTGGCGACGTTCCCACAGTCGAAGCGGAACCGGAGGCCGCAACCGCCACTGCGGAACTCGCGCTCGAAATCTTTCTTCCTGATTCCGTGTCGCGTTTCAGCCGCTTCAGGTCGCCGCGCAGATCAGCCGCTGACTGGTAGCGCAGATCGCGGTCCTTCTCCAGCAGCTTCTCGATAACCTCCTGCAGTTTGGGAGGCAGAGCCGCATTCCATTGAGTCACTGGGACGGGATCGAGTTCAAGAATCGCATGGAAGACAACCGCCGACGTCGCCCCCCCGAACGGTAACTTGCCGGCCGCCATCTGGTAGAGCACAGTGCCCAGCGAGAACAGATCCGTCCGTGTGTCGAGTTCTTCGCCGCGCGCCTGCTCGGGCGACATGTAGGAAATCGTGCCCACAGTGGCGCCAGGACTCGTGAGGTGCGCAGGAAGTGGAGACTCAGCCGTGGCCCCGATCGTCTCCATCTGCATCTCGGGACGAATCAGCTTGGCCAGCCCAAAATCCAGCACCTTCACCTGCCCCCGCTGAGTCAGAAAAACATTCGCCGGCTTGATATCGCGATGGATGATTCCCCTGGCGTGCGCGGCGTCGAGCGCGTCCGCAAGTTGAATGGCGATGTCGAGCAGCCGGTCCAGAGGCAGCGCTCCGGTGACGAGCCTCTGGGAGAGGTTCTGACCCTCGAGCAACTCCATGGCAATGAAGGATTGCGCGGGCGCATTCTCTCCTGGGGCACTTTCGACGGCATAGATCGTGCAGATGTTGGGATGGTTCAGGGCGGACGCCGAGCGCGCCTCAAGCAGGAAACGATCAAGCGCATTCTGATCGCCCGCCAAGTGCGGCGGCAAGAACTTCAGGGCGACCTTGCGGCCCAGGGTGAGATCTTCCGCTTCGTACACGACTCCCATCCCGCCGCTACCAAGCTGGCCGGTGATGCGGTAGTGCGAGATGGTCTGGTTGATCATTTTCGTTACCCGAGAGGCAGCACGGAGTGTTTCATCTTAGGAGGGATGCCAGCCACCGTCAATCGCGTGAGACTGGAAAGTGTTCCTGCAGGAACACTGTGGAAATGCACAAAGCCCGCCGTGCCATCTTGTTGATTCTTGTAGAGGGTAAGAAGCCAGGTCCGTGGATGCAACGGGTTAGCCTGTGGAAGAAATGTCCACTTTCGAGGACGAAAAAATCAACGAACGTGGACTTGCTTTTCGAAGCGCTATTGCAGGCTGACGCTCGGCTTCCGGTCTGCTACAGCAATCCCAGATGGTCCGGATACTTAGCCTGCAGTGAACTCACGAGCATCTCAAATTCAGGCAGCCCACGCAGGCCCTGAAGCGCCGGGTCTCTCAGGAAAAACGGCCAGCAGGCGAATCCCGTGTGGACGCTGCGTTCCAGCCACGCAAAAGCGGTCTCGCGCTGGCCGGTCATGGCATGGATGCATGCGATCTGATAGTACGTGTGATGCGCGTGGCCGAAGGACTTTGGGCTGGAACAAGCTTTCATCAGGCAGTCCAGCGCGGCCTGCGGGTGGCCGGTCATGGCATGCAGGACGCCTTGCAGGCTGATGATGAGAGGTTCCTCCGGCACAAGTTCGAGGGCTTCGTCGATCAGCCGGCTCGCCTCTTTCCAATCTCCGGTCATCAACGCTGGCTGCGGGGCGAAGTAGAGCGGATATTTGTTGACCGGGCTCTCCGCCCGCCAGGCCGCGATCACCGCGCGCGCCTTTTCGTGTTGCTGGCTCCATACGTAGACTTGCACGATGCTTGGACTCACTGCTTTGTTGGGATGAAAGGGCCGCCCCTTTTCGTACATCTCTCGCGCATGATCGAGCAATCCGATGTGAGCGAGGATGGTACCCAGACGGTTGTAAGCGTGGGGAAGGTTGTTCTGCAGCGAGAGCGCGCGCTTCAGGTCGGCGATGGCATCCAGGTGTTGAAAGTTCTTCGACGGCCCCCAAAGCAGAAACGCCCGCGCCACCAGCCCTTCGGGAAGGTCCGGGTCGATTTCGAGGGCACGCCGGCAGTGAAATTCCGCCTTCTCCAACCACACGCTGGACGGATCGGACTCAAAATGACGAACCGCACAGACATAGGAAAGGGTCGCGTGGGCCAGCGCAAAAGCAGGATCGCGCGTCACCGCGGTCGTGAGGTGATGGCTCGCCTTCTCGACCATCGATGGATCGCCGGTGGCGCTGAGCCGGTATCCGCTCATAAACTCCGCGTACGCCATCGGATCTCGGCTGTATCGCTGGCGCGGCTCGCGGGGCCCTGGAACCATGGGCCTCTTCAATGAGTTCGCAATCTGCGTGGCGATGTCGCTCTCAAGGCTCGACAGACGATTTATGTCGAGATCGCAATTCCTGGTCAAACACGAACGCTGCAAAAGAGTGTCGAGCATTTCCATAGAAAAGCGCCACTGCCCTTTGGACATCTGAATCGCGCCGTGGACAACGAAACGGACACCGAGCCGGGAAGCGATCTCCGATGGAGTGGCTCCCGAGGGTAGAGTCAGCACGGCCGAAGTCGGAAGTACGTCGATCCCCTTCAGGTTTCCCAGCAGAGCCACCAAAGCATCGGCGAAGCCGAGACAGACGCCCTGGTCGTCTGCCGTCTTGCCCAGCAGGACCAACGGCAACACGGCCAGCGACGTTCGTTCATTCCGATCCGCATGATCGTCTCTGAGGGACCGCGCAGAATCCAGGCCGACATCGGAGCGTGGGAACTGCGCATCGATCACGCGCACGGGGCCCACAAAGCGATATCCCTTTCCAACCACGGTCTCAAGAAAGCGGGGCTTGCTGGGATCGTCGCCGAGCGCGGTGCGAATCTTGCGGATGAGGTTATTGAGGTTGCGATCGCTGTCGATGAACAGATCGGAGCGCCAGAGTTTCCGGACGATCTCTTCGCGCGAGACCAGCTGCTCCCGCCGAGCAACCAGAAAGAGAAGCAGATCCATGGGCTTCTTTTCGAGCCTGATGCGCCGCCCTGAGCGGCGAAGTTCGTAGCGGCCCAAATCCAGCTCCACGTCGCCCGCCGATTGCCTCGAACTCCTCATCATCCCTCTCGCGACTGGCATTATCCGATAGAAGTCAACAAGTTGCGACGATATAAAAAAGATATCCAAAAAATATCCCCTGCTCATTGGAAAGCCTCGCGGTCCGAGCCATAATGCAATCCGTCAACATCACAACCGGAGGTAGTTCACGTGAAACGAACCCTGTATCTGACCCTGGCGATCGTTGCGTTGCTGTGCTGCGCTGTGCAACTCCCGACGATGGCCGCACACCCGAACGCTCATGAGAAGAATGCGTTCACCCCCGAGACGGTTGCGTGGGGTCCGCCGCCTCCATTCGTCGCTTCCGGCGCACAGTTCGCGGTGCTCGAAGGCGATCCGACAGCGTCGACTGGCGACTACACGATCCGGCTGAAAATGCCCGACGGATTCCGCATTGCCCCGCACTGGCATCCACTGAGAGAGAACGTCACCGTCATCTCGGGGACGTTTAAAGTTGGTATGGGAGATACGTTCGACCCTGGCAAGATGGCAGCTTTTCCGGCCGGCAGCTTCGCTTTTCTCGACCCCGATATGCACCACTATGCGATGGCATCAGGTGAGGTCGTTGTCCAGGTGCATGGCAAATCGCCGGTGCAGTTCAATTACATCAATCCGGACGACGACCCGAGCAAGAGTCACTAGTTTCGGGGGGTGAGGTTCCCAAGCACTGCCCGCGAGTTGGGTGGAGGAACGCCGTTCTGTGAGCGAACTAAGCGGTGGGGCGAGTATCCTGGTTTGCGCTCCCACCCATCACCTCATCGACGGCAGCGGCTATTTCTGCTCTTTCTCCAGACGATCGACCATCTCCTTGGGCAGGTTGTGGAGGAGTTCGAGGAAAGCGGCGTTGGTCCAGCCGAAGCCGACCACGTTCATCTCGTAGCCGAGTTCGACGTGCGCCTCTGAGGAGCGGGTGACGACGTTGTACTTTTCGCGGATGTTGCCGTCGTGCCGGAAATTTTCCGCGACGGTGGAGAGGAATTCGTAGGACACGCGGTCCGCGTCGTCGTTGAAGCCATACCGCCGCAATCCGGCGATGGCGAGCATTTCGATGTTTCCCCATCCGTAGGGCAGATCCCACTGCGTGCCCGGCTCTTCCGTGCTCATGGGAATCCCCCCCGGCCGCTCGAACACTTTCAAGTGGTTCGCGACAGCCCGCGCCTGTTCCGGCGTAGCCAGCCCCGCCCACAGGGGATAAAACGTGCTCGCATATTTGTATTGCGACATGCGCTTCGTCGTGAAGTTAAAGTCGAAGAAGAGTCCCTGGTCATTGCTCCAGAGATATTGCGTGATGAGTTTCTTGCGCGCCTCGGCGCGACCATTCCATTTCTTCGCATCGTCGCTGTGCCCGAGCCACAGGCTGATCTGCTCGAGGTCTTTTTCCGTTTTGTAAAGCAGGCTGTTCAAGCAGACGGGAGCGTAGTGATGCGTCGCCGAGCCGAACGGGCCGAAGCGGAAGCTGACGTCGAAGCCGGACTCGCGCATCGAGCGGTCTCCTTTGTAATAGTCCGCGCTGAGCTTGAACTGTCGAGCCTTCTCGCACTCCGGATGCGCCATCGTCATGGCCGCATCGCAAACCTGCAGAGTATAGGGCGAGCCGGCAACCGGCTGGGTCGCGCCCGGTTGAATCTCGACCACGTAATCGTCGGCCTGCGAAGGATGAAGAAAGAAGTACTGCGCTACTTTGCGGTAGAAGCCGGTTTCGTCCTGCACCGCTTCCTGAGGCGGGCCATCGCCGAAATCGTAATAGCGCGACAGGCCGGTCTGCCCTGCCAGATGCGGATCGCGCGTCCACATCTCATAATCTTTGTTCAGATCGGCGTAGGCCCGCTCCAGCCACGCCTTCTCGTCCTTCGCCCCGCCTTGCTTCTGAGCCGCCTGGTACACATCGACGAACATGGAACTCAGAAATGGAGGCTGGGAGCGCGTCAGATAATAGGTGCGATTCGCGTTGAGCATGGCGCCATAGTGTTCAATCTCGAAGAAGAAGTTGTCGACCATGCCCCGCGCCAACTCGACACGCCCGGCCTGCAACAGCCCGCGCACGATGAAGTAACTGTCCCATCCGTACATCTCGTTGAAGCGGCCACCCGGCACCACGTATTTGTTCGGCAAATAAAGAAGTCCCGGTGGATCGATCTTGCTGGTGTCGATCTCGCCCAGGCGGTGAATTTCCACGGGCAGGTGCTCGGCGCGAACGTTGCACTTGCCGCTCAGCGTCTGCACCGCCGCCGGCTCGGGAAACTGCTTTGGCAGATAGAGGACGGGAGCCGCCGCGATTTTCGGATCGACAATGCTCTGGCACTCGGTCATCGAGCGCGTCAGCGTGTCCCAAGCTGTCGAGATGTAGTCGAGGATCGGTTTCAGGCCGGGTCCGGCGGGCGTATTGGCCGGGGCCGCGACGGCGCGCGCATCCATCATTGCGACCAGAAGAGTGACGGTGAGGGCGAAGCTGAGGGCGCGTGAACTACAACGGCGGATCTTCAGGAAACCATGAATGCTCATCGTTATGTCAGGGGAACCCCGCCATCATAACCGCGCGCGCTCACCTGACCAATGAATTTCTGGCTCGGGCCGACTAAGATCGCCGCCCTTTGATTTATCCTATGTACCTTGCCGTTGGTTGCCGAGGGGGCTCAAGTGAACCGATCGCACGCAGTCCTTCGTCTGTTCGTAGTTTTCTCTTTACTTCTCGCAGCAAGCGCCAGCCGGTCGCAAGTTCCCGAAAAGACCTACCAGGAATTGCGCTGGCGCATGGTCGGCCCGTTCCGCGGAGGGCGCACGCGCGCTGCCGCCGGCGTTCCCAGCCAGCCGAACGTCTTCTATATCGGCCAGGTGAACGGAGGCGTCTGGAAGTCGGACGACTACGGCCGCACCTGGAATCCGATCTTCGACCACGAATCGTCGCAGTCGATCGGCGCCATTGCCGTGGCTCCTTCGGATCCCAATATCATCTACGTCGGAAGCGGCGAAGGCTTGCATCGTCCCGATCTCTCGGTCGGCAATGGCATTTACAAATCGACCGACGCCGGCAAGACCTGGACGCACATGGGCCTCACTGATGGCCAGCAGATTCCTGCGCTCGCTGTCGACCCGCGCGATCCCAACAAAGTTTTTGCCGCCGTGCTCGGCCATCCCTATGGGCCCAGCGAGGAGCGCGGCATCTACCGTTCCACCGATGGCGGCCAGAACTGGCAGAAAGTTATTACCAGGGATGAGAACACCGGAGGCTCCGACGTCGAGATCGATCCGTCGAATCCCGACGTCGTGTACGCGTCGATGTGGGAAGCGCGCGAAGGACCGTGGGAGGATGGCAACGAGTTCAACGGTGCGGGTGGCGGACTGTTCAAGTCGACCGACGGCGGTAGCACGTGGCATCCACTGACGAACGGGTTGCCGAAAGACTTATCGCAGATTTACGTGGCGGTCGCGCCCAGTGATTCCCGCCGCCTCTATGCCACGCTGGCCACAGCTGCGGGAAAGTTGAATGTCTATCGCTCCGATGATGCCGGGGAGTCGTGGGCGCAGGTCACTGACGACCCGCGCCCCTCGGGACGGATCGGCGGCGGAGATCTGCCGATTCCCCGCGTTGATCCCAAGAATCCTGACCTCGTCTACGTTGCCAGTACCGTGACGATGCGTTCGAGCGACGGAGGAAAAACCTGGGTCAGTTTCCGCGGCGCGCCCGGCGGTGATGATTATCAGAACCTCTGGATCAATCCCAACAACGGCAACATCATTCTGCTGGTCAGCGATCAGGGGGCAATCGTCACTGTCAATGCCGGCGCGTCCTGGAGTTCCTGGTACAACCAGCCCACGGCGCAGCTCTATCACGCGATCGCCGACCATGCGTTTCCCTACCACGTGTGTGCCGGGCAGCAGGAGAGCGGTTCGGTCTGCATCTCGACGCGCGGCAACGACGGCGAGATTACGTTCCGCGACTGGCATCCGGTCGGAGTGATCGAGTACGGATATGTCGCTCCCGATCCGCTTGACCCTGACGTCATTTACGGTGGTGGCAGAACGGAAGTGTCGAAGTACCGCCGGTCGACCGGCGAACTGCAGAACGTCACGCCGATCCCGCTGCGCAGCCCGAAGTATCGCGCCAATCGCACGGAGCCGCTGATGTTCTCTCCCGTGGACCCGCACGTCCTCTATTACGCCGCCAATGTGCTGTTCAAGACGACGGATGGCGGAAATTCCTGGCAGATCATCAGCCCGGACCTCACGCGCGAAAACCCCGGGCTCCCCGCCAGCGTCGGCACTCTCGTGAACAAGGGTATGGAGAAACAACGCGGCGTGATTTATGCGCTCGCGCCATCGTTCAAGACGCTTACGACTCTATGGGCGGGCACCGACGACGGGCTGGTCTGGATCACGCGCGACGCCGGAAAGAACTGGACCAACATCACGCCCAAGGAACTGACCGCGTGGAGCAAGGTCACTCAGATTTCCGCTTCGCACTTCGACGAACAGACGGCCTACGCCTCGGTCAGCCGCTTCCGCATCAACGATACGCACCCTTATCTCTATCGCACGCATGACGGAGGCAAGAGTTGGACGCTCATCACCGCGGGCCTTCCGGACTTTGGCCCGGTCGACACCGTGCGCGAGGATCCCGTGCGCAAAGGCCTGCTGTTCGCGGGCACGGAAAATTCCGTGTGGATCTCTTTCGATGATGGCGACCACTGGCAATCGTTGCAACTGAACTTGCCCCACACTTCCATGCGCGATCTCTGGATTCACGATGACGACTTGATCGTGGCCACGCACGGACGTGGATTCTGGATCCTCGACGACATCGCTCCATTGCGCGAGGCTTCCGCGGCGATTGCGGACTCCGTGCATCTGTTCAAGCCGGCGCCTGCGTACCGCGTGCAGCGCGACACCAACACCGACACCCCTCTTCCACCCGACGAGCCGGCAGCGGCGAATCCTCCTGATGGCGCCATCCTCGACTACTACCTGCCCGCGGCCGCGAGCAAGGTCACGCTTGACATCCTCGATGCGCAGGGCCACGTTGTTCGCAGCTTCTCCAACACCAGTAAACCGGACGTCACTGAAGAAGAGCTTCGAAAACAGTTGATCCCGCTGTACTGGATCCCCGACTTCCGGCATCTCTCAACGGAGTCGGGAATGCATCGCTGGATCTGGCATCTGCGTTATCCAGCGCCTGTCGCCACTCGCCACGAATACACCATTGCGGCGATTCCGTACGACACTCCGCGTATGCCGCTCGGGCCCACGGTTCTGCCCGGAACCTACACGGTGCGGCTCACGGTCGACGGGAAGGCGTTGAGCGCGCCGCTGACGGTCAAGATGGATCCGCGCATCAAGACTCCGTTCGCTGGGCTACAGAAGAAATTTCAGGCGGAGACGCGGCTTGCCTCCGTCATCACACAGACATCCCGAGCCCTTCTGCAGGGCAACTCGATTCGTGCCCAGCTCGACAAGTTGAACTCGCAGACCAGCGTCGACACCAGGAATGCGATTGCAGAGTTTCAGAAGAAACTCACCGCGCTGGTTGGAGCGCCCGGCGGATTCCTCGCCCCACCATCGCCGGAACTCACGCTCAGCCGCGCGAACGGTGATGCCAGCACTTTGTACATGCAAGTCTGGCAAGCCGACGCGGAGCCAACTGCGTCTCAGACGGAGGCGTTGGCAGCGACCGAGCATGGCAGTGCCGACGTGTTGAAGCGCTGGACGGAATTCACAAGAACCGATCTGCCCGCGCTCAACCGTCTGCTGCGCGCGTCGCAAGTTCCCGAAGTGAGTGTCGATGCGGAGGCTCATCACGAGGAATCGTCCATCGATGAAGAGTAGCGCGGCAGTGAACGAACGACGCACAATTCCACCAGAGAGACTTTCGGCTTAGAGTCTTTTGCCCCGCTGGAGCGCGAACAGTTTGCAACTTTTTGCGACTCCTGGTGTGCAGTAAGAAATTTCTGTAATTTTTCGGCGGCAGTTGCTCCGAAGCCTTCGGATGCACGGTATAATCCCCAGACTTTGGGACTTCGATTTGGACTGCCGTGGGGACTCTGTTCTGTGGGGAGATCGATGGAAGTCCGCGTCCGAAGCCGCCTTTCGAACTAACCCAAACATGACATGCGAGGTCAATACTCTATGAAGGTGTTGCGCACGCTCGGAATTGCTTTGTTCGCGCTGGCTTGTTGTAGCATCGCGATTGCCCAGGAACCATTTACCGCGGGAACATGGACCCAGACGACCAATGCTCCGGCGTCGCCAGTCGCCCACGCCCTGCTCCTCAATGACGGCTCCGTGCTCGTCAACAGCATCTACTTCCAGAACCACTCCGATCCCTGGTATCGCCTGGTGCCGGATTCCACCGGCAGCTACATCAACGGGACGTGGGTCAACGCAGGAACGCTGCCCAGCGGCTACAACCCTCTGTACTTTGCCTCTTCACTGCTTCCCAATGGCATGGTCGTCGTCATGGGCGGTGAGTATAACAACGGCGGCGCCATCTGGACCACCAAAGGCGCGCTCTACAATCCGGTCACCAACAGCTGGACGAGTCTGACCGCACCCAGCGGCTGGACCACCGTCGGTGATGCGCAGAGCATCATCCTGCCCAACGGACAAATGATGCTGGCCAACTGCTGCACCACGCAGGAAGCTCTGCTGACTCTCAGCGGGACGACTGCGACCTGGACCACCACGGGCACCGGCAAGTTTGACTGGAACGACGAAGAGGGCTGGACCCTGCTGCCAAGCGGCCAGGTTCTTACCGTCGACGCCTACGTGGGACAATCCTCGTGCTGCAAGTTGGGCTACCAGCTGTATGATCCCACCACCGGCGCGTGGACCACTCCTTCCAACAACACCGTCGTGAACCTTGTCGATCCGGGATCTCTTGAACTCGGACCGATGCCTCTGCTTCCGAACGGCACAGTATTCGCCGCTGGAGCCACCACCAACAATGCCATCTACACTCCGTCGACCGGCACTTGGGTTTCGGCCCCGCAATTCGGCAGCGGTCTCGACATCGCTGACGGACCGGCGGCGGTGCTGCCGAGCGGAAACGCTCTGTTCGACACCAGCCCCGGCGTATTTCAGAACGGCAGCAAGTTCTTCGAGTGGGACGGCACGACTCTGAATCCCACGTCCGCTCCTTCGAATGCCAGCATCGATTCGTCGTACGTCGGCGGCATGGTTGTACTCCCCAGCGGCCAGGTTCTCTTCACGGACTTCTCGTCCACGGTCGAGATCT
>DASQGJ010000076.1:0-15712 GCA_035632675.1 Candidatus Dormiibacterota bacterium | reverse complement strand
CACAGTCAAATGGCAGAAACGACCAATTCCTTGTTTTTCCATGGGAACCTCCAACATCTCAGAAACTGATCCTGTGAGTTTAGGAACGAGCACAAACACCGCAGGAAGCGGTGAGAACATTCAATTTGGGGACAGTTCTAGATTCGCAGGGCAGGCGGAGATGTGAGCAAAAGAGGCGACCGGAAGATCAGAAGGAGATGTTTCTCAAATCTCTCATATGTCAACGGGGCGAATGAACTTCCGCAAACGCGGAAGAAACTACAAACCAGATTAGCGAACGCGAGGACCGCAGCCAGGCAGAAGACAACGGCAGTCAAGTTCAGAACGATATCGTTTCCGCTGATGGGACCCTGATCCCAGTGGTCCACGGTCTCGAACGCCGGTGCAAACAAATAGATAAACAGCACCAGCACAATCACGATTAGGCAGAGACGTTTTCGCAAGACATCCAATTCTAGTCTCAACCCTTGCAGATTGCAACGTTCCGACGCAGGTGTACCCATCCGCATGAATGACTAGACGAGAAAGATAACTCAGTGTCTGCCAGCAACGTGCTCTCCCGCGGATTTCCCGACTTATTGGAAATTGACTAGGCGAGGTGGCGGGACTTCGAGCCCGCGCCCTCCTGCGTGACAGGCAGGCGTTCTAACCAACTGAACTACGCCCCCGCAAGCGAACCACTGGCGACTCGAATCGCTTAACGGCACGTCCCCACAGCCCACCGTGCAAACCGTTGCAAACATTAGAGCGGGGCTTGAAGCACGCCAATTGATTGCTAGGCTTGATGACCGAAGCTAAGATGACCGATTGACCTCATGGAGCCACCATGTCCGATCTCATGACCATAGGCACATATTCGGTGTTCATTGCGAGTTACGTCGTATTTGCCCTGGGAAAATTTCCAGGGATGAAGATTGACCGGCCCGGCGCAGCGATCATCGGAGCGGTCCTGATGTTCACGACGGGTGCGGTGCGAGCAAACAATGCCCTGCACCTCGTCCACTTCGGCACTGTTGTGTTGCTCTTCTCGATGATGCTTGTTGTGGCTTACCTACATTTAGCGGGCTTGTTCGATTGGGTCACCGATGTGGTCGTGACCCGGCTCAAGCCCCATCACCTGCTGCCAACGGTGATCTTTCTGAGTGGATTGCTTTCCGCGTTCTTCGTCAACGACATCATTTGTCTTGTCATGGTTCCTTTCGTGTTGAAAGTAACCAGGCGGATGGGAGTCAAGCCGGTCCCCTATCTTCTCGCCATAGCGACCGCATCAAACATCGGAAGTGTCGCGACGATTACCGGCAACCCACAAAACATCCTGATTGGATCTTTTTCCGGTATTGGTTACCGCGATTTCCTGTGGCACTTGGGACCCGTTGCACTTGTGGGTTTGTTTGTCGATTGGTTCTCGCTCTGGTGGCTCTACTTTCGTAGTCGCGTTCAGGATGTCCAGACCGGACTTGCCGTGGGTGCAGCACAGATTGACCACGCAGCACTGCTTAAGGCCGGTCTTGTGGCCGTACTGGTTCTCGCCGGATTCCTCGCTGGTTTTCCTCCCGCTCTAGTGGCCGCAGTCGGAGCAGCCATCATGTTAATCACACGCACGCGCGACCCCCACCTGGTGTACGAGGAAGTGGACTGGGGTCTCCTCGTCTTTTTCATCGGGCTCTTTCTGATCGTTGGAGGTGCAGAAAACGCGGGCTTGACGGAGCATTTGCTACGTTTCGGCGAGCGTTTCAACATACAACATTTAGGCGTCTTTACACTCGTCACCGCAATTTTGTCCAACTTGGTAAGCAACGTGCCCGCCGTCATGCTTTTGAAATCCCTCGTAAGTCAATTTGCCGACCCTCATTCGGCTTGGCTCACCCTGGCGATGGCCAGCACCTTTGCCGGGAACCTGACCATTACAGGTTCCGTCGCCAATATCATCGTTGTCGAGCGTGCACGTAAAGAGGCAGCAATCACCTTCTTCGATTACTTTCGGATCGGTTTGCCTGTCACCCTTCTAACGCTGTTGTTAGGCTGGTTCTGGCTTTCCTGGGTTCGGTGAACTGGCCAAACCTTTGCGGGAATTCGACCTCTAGGTGCTCCGCAATTCATCGCGGCGCAACTCGCTGCGTCACCCCTTCAATCGCCTTTAATCTCCCTTGTTGATCGCATCCTCCTGGCGAAACCACGCAATCCAGGAGCGGACACGGCGAACTGGGGAGGGGGAGATCAACAGTCTCGTCTCTCAGTTATATGACCTAACCCAAGAAGATATTGCCACCGTGGAAGCGGGTGCTGGAAACCGAGCCGCACGAAGTTCGAGCGGACTGGAGAAGTCTGCGGATTCACTGTGACTCTGTTTGCGCGACCAATTCTACGCAAATAGTTGAAGACGCCTCCTCGGGCAAGGCTTTCCGCGCGGACAAACTGTGATGACTTTCGTGGACGGCTTGCGCTAGCACACGGCTGCGCCAGTCGCAACTGCCTCTCCTGTCACACCCGTTGCCTTCCGCTCCAGCCTCTCACTACTGAATCTTTCCGTCCTCCTGTTAGCGCGGTGCTCAGGTTCCTCTGCTCGGGTGAAGGAACCAAATCACCTACAGGAGAAACGGAAATGAAATCAGAAGAAATCAATTCTCAGCCTAATCAAGGACTCTCAAACAGCTTGCTGCACGGCGATTGCATTGAATTGCTGTCCCGCATGACATCCAACCGCGTTGATTTTGTCCTCACCGACCCGCCGTACTTGGCGCACTATTCATCGCGCGACGGGCGCAGTGTTCCCAACGACAACAACTGCGATTGGATCAAGCCTGCTTTCGAGGAAATCTATCGCGTGCTCTGCTGGAATCGCTTCTGCGTCAGCTTCTACGGCTGGCACAAAGCTGACAAATTCATCGCTGCTTGGCGTGAAGTGGGTTTCCGAGTGATCGGCCATCTGACGTTCATCAAGCGTTATGCTTCCACCGAGCGTTTTCTTCGCTACCAGCATGAGAACGCCTACCTGCTGGCGAAGGGCAATCCGCAGAAACCGGCGCGCACCATCCCCGACGTTTTGGAATGGAAATACACCGGCAACAGGCTCCATCCGACTCAGAAGCCGATTAGCGTCTTGACGCCATTGATTGAATCGTTCTCAAAGCCTGGCGACCTCGTGCTCGACCCCTTCTGTGGTTCAGGTTCGACGCTCTTGGCGGCACGGCAATCGGCCCGACGTTTCGTTGGAATCGAGCTGTCTAGACAGTATTTCAACCTAGCGGAGCAACGGCTCCGCTAGGTCCTTGTTGTGCGACGGGGGATTTACAGATCGTTAGGCAGCCGAAGCGCCGACGAGATCGTGCTCGCTCACAGTTCCGCATCGTTCGCAAACGAACGAGCGACTCCATTCGGCATATTGCCGGGAGAAGGTTGAATGATTGTGTCGCCAAACTGCGGCCAACAGGACTGCTAAAAGTACGGGGAAAATCACGGCGTACAGAGTCACTGGAAAAGACGACGCAGGCCCAGGATGCGACATGACGGACCGCACGTACACAACGAGCGCCACGAACGACATTACAACCGACCACAGGATCAGCTTGCCGTATGACCATTTTGTCGGAGGACTGAGCTTCTTGGAAAGCTTACTCTGTTGTAGTCCGCGCGTAGTCGCTCTGCCAATTACAACGTCCGGCCCACCTGCCCCGACGATCACACCGCGCAAGCGCGATCTGGTCTTGACATCGAACCGGCCTTCTTGGAAGGCAAGGGACAGGCTTTTTAGATCAGTGCTGTTGCAACTCGGGCATCGCAAGTCCATCTTTTACCTCCTTGCGGAGCCGCTACCGTCTCTGATTATCGCTCTTTGAGAATGGTTGCGTACGATTTTTTTGCAGTCGCTTAACATCCGGTCCTCCTGCGATCTCGTTAGCGGTCCGCCGACCAGGGAGATTGGGCAAATGGGGAACACTCTCGCCGTCATAGAACAATTTGGCGAGTGGGACTTCTATCGCCCGCGCAAGCCTCTCCCAGATCTCCAGCGACGGAAGTAGGTGCCCATTCTCTACGTCACGAAGATACGACTGTGCAAGCCCGGCCCGCAGCTCAAGTTCCTCGGGGGAGAGCTTCTTGGCCTCTCGCATAGTGCGGAACCGTTCAACCAACAGCACGTGGTCTACCCCCTGCGAACACTCACTGTGGCAGGTTAGCGCTGAATGCCGCTTAGGACTGCCGACTTTCTATTTCTCATCAACCACGATTTCTTCGAGTCGTTGAAGGTCCTTTATGGCATTAGGCAGTTGCGCAACAAAATCCCGCGCCTCCCGATCGCTGACAATGATTTTGAGGTATTTCGATACCCATTCGGTCGCGCGTTCTGTGGATTCCTTGCGTGCCATCTCTATTTATCCTTGCGTTTCTTTTCCCTCTCGATTTGGCGGCAAATTCTTTGGAATTCTGGCTCTTGCGCCGCGATTGCTTTGACTTCGGGGCTTTGGATGTACGTGCGCTCGATAACATCGTCGCCCGTCTTCCAGTCGCTCAAAGTGGCTTCTTCAATTACCATCCGGGAAGACAACCAGAAGCAGAGTTCCGTGCGGTCGACAAACCGAATGTGGATGTACAAGCTGCCCTCTTCAAATGATGTCTCCACCCAATGGACGACCTTTCCTTTCAGACCAGGGAATGCGCTTCCTCGACCTCGTTGGCGTTTCTTGGAGAGCGCCCGTAGTTTTTTCATGACGGCACTCTAATGTATTCCCTGATGAGTTCGTAATTGCCGTCACTCACGTCGTTCAGAGTGACGTATTCCAATTTCAGCTTGGCATTGAACGTAAGGCCGAGGTCGGTTTTGTCAGTGAACCGGATATTCACAAATGCTCCTTCCGTCTGTGCTGACGCTTGGACGAACTCTACAACCTTACCTTTCACTTCCGGGAATTGGATCGTTAGTCTCCTGCTTTCGGGCCTGGCCCAATGAGAACATTGCGTCTATGGTGTTACGTGATCCAAGCAGCAGCCGACCGCCGTAAAGCACGTCTCATCTTGCGGGCGGGACCGAATAGAGGCTATACGGAGAGGCTCGTCCCAATCCGGGTTGAAAACAAGGACCTCAACGACCAACTCGCCCTCGGCGGTCTGTTTCGCGTAAACACTCACCGAATCCCAGATCTCCAGGACACCGTCCCTCAGAACGCGCTGGCCCACCGTTACCGTGATCGATTCAGTCTGGACGCTGAAGCGGTTGCCATCTCCTGCCTCACAGCGAATCTGAAATGGATTGCCTTGGAGGGATGCGCCGGCAGCAGGTCGGGGAGAGTTCAATAGCATAACGGCTTCCCTATCTTGGGGAATTATATGATTCCCTATTTTGGGGAATCTGTCAAGATTGAATATATATGCGGAGGTGAATGCCAACGACAAGGGTTATCACAAGGCGTACAGGAGGTTTCTCGCCCGCTTGGTACAGGCGCGCCGCGAAGCCGGTCTAACCCAGGTCGACGTCTCAAAGCGCCTTGGTAAAGCACGTTCCTTTGTATCGAAATGCGAACTCGGCGAGCGGAGAGTGGATTTTGTCGAGCTTCAGCAGATGGCAAAGCTTTACAGGAAAGATTTGACCTTCTTTTGCGACTGATGCCTTTGGTAGGCTGAGTCGTATGCGGAAGAAGCCGCTTCAATCCGTGATCTAACGAAACAGACAGCACGAGACTTTGCGGATGATCGCTAGCAGCAAGTCCTCGCCTTCATTCCATCAACCCCTTCTTTGCCAATGATCGGGACCATGACCAAGGCAGCGATTGGGTCGGCCCACCACCACCCTAGTGTAGCGTTCAGGAGAAGCCCCACCAGCAAAATGAAAGACAGGTAAACGCAGAAATCAGTCTGCTTGGCATCAGCGTGCATAGCCGCACTCGACATTGAGTCGCCCACCTTCTTTTTAGCGCGAGATAGAAGCGGCATCACAATGAGAGAAACACAGGCCAAGACTATCCCAGGGATGCTGCGTTCGGGTTGTCTCTTGCTTAGGAGATCGGAAATAGATTCGTAACCAACGTATGCCGCGAGAGCGATGAAGCAGATGCCCACGATCCTGAGACTGAGTTTCTCGTTTCGCTCCCGGTGTTGCTCGTCGTCATCAACCGACATCCTCCAAAGTAAGGTGGCCCCCGACGTAACCTCAATGAAGCTATCAATCCCGAAGCCCACGAGCGAGATGCTGCCTGCTATCGCCCCGGTGAAAACTGCGACTAGCCCCTCAAGGGTATTCCACGCGATTGTGAAGTACTCCAATCGCCGTCCGCGCTTGGCAAATGCCTGACGGTTCAGCGCAAGTTCTACCATGACGGCATAGTAGCAAATCCGGCCTTTTCTTATCCCCGATAAAGAATCTACACATTGATTAATGGCTGTTCCAGTGTCATGCTCGTTGTACTTGTGGCTCGCTCGTATTTCCGCCGCTTCGAGGGTTTCACACCCCGCCTATTGAATCTCGGCTACGGTCTCCACTAGCACCTTTCGCGCCACGAAAAAACTGTGTCACTCAAGCGTGCCGCCCGTTCCGACCTAGGCGCATCACCCTCTTCGCTTTCCTCCCTGTTTCGCGTCATTGCTCCCGCTGTGCGCTGTGAAGGGAGCAACGACTCCCCGAAACAGGAGGAAACATCATGAAAATCGAGCAAGCAAAGCAGATCGCAGGCAAGGCAATCGAAGAACTCAGTCATGCCCTGGAAGCGGGCCACAGTGAGAAGCTGAGGGAATATTTAGGAGCAATGGCGCGATTCCATCGCTATTCGTTGCACAACATCATGCTAATCGCATCACAAAGGCCAGATGCCACCCATGTCGCCGGATTTCACACATGGAAGCGGCTTGGCCGATTTGTGAAAAAGGGAGCAAAGGGAATCCTAATTCTTGCGCCGGTCGTGCTTCGCAAAGAGGCCGAATCAAAACAGGAAGATGAAAAGCACGATAGAGCGGCTATCAGTTTTCGAGCCGCTTATGTGTTCGACATGGCGGACACGGACGGCAAGCCCGTTCCGCTACTCGGGAATACGGAGGGCGATCCGTCCGACCGGACCGAGCGTCTCAAAGAATTTCTTTCGAGCCGTGGAATTCAACTTGAGTATTCGGACGCAATCTATCCCGCACAAGGGCAATGCTCGCCGGGGAAGATTGTGATCCTGCCCGGACAAGCTGCCCCCGAGGAGTTTGCGACTCTCGTACATGAAGTGGCCCACGCGCTTCTGCATCAGGGAGAGCAGCGCACAAAAACCAGCAAGCGCGTCCGCGAAACGGAGGCGGAAGCGGTTGCTTTTGTCGTTTGTGAAGGCATCGGCCTGGCGGCGACCAGCTCAGTGGATTACATTCACCTGTACGACGGCAACAAGGAAACGCTGGCGGCATCGCTCGAACGGATTCAGCACACGAGCGCCGAAATTCTGACGGCGGTAACATCGACCGAGTGACTCGCACTGTGGGACGCCCGCACCAGCGGGCGTCCCGCCTCAACATTCATGTCTCTGCCAATCACCAAAAAGGGTACCTAGTCCGCGCGGTCGGAAATGCGACCAACACGGCGCATCGTGTGCGCCAAGCGCGCAACTAAAAACCTGGAACTGGGTTGGAAGGCTGTAGCCCCCCGACACTAGGGGAGGGGCGTAGCCGCTAGGCGTCACCGGAGGAAACCCAAAGCCCACACGCGGCATCTAGCGATTTAACAGCCAAATGACATCAAGCAACCGGGCCTGCGTCTACAATGCGTGTATCGAGGCGTCTTCGAGTAACGCTCCTTCTCATATCCCTCGCTATTGCTCTGCTTGGCGCAATATCTCATAAATACATTTGGCTGTATGCTTCTCGGAAGCTGAAGCGTAGTTCCTTTCCAGCTCAATTCCTGCCGAACCCGACAGCTTCAACTGAACCCAACCTGCTGCTCACAGAAGCAAACCGCCTCGCTTGGGTTTTCAATTGGCCCAAGGCAGAGCCACTCTACGCGCGGGCAGAGGAACTCTTCAAGGAAAAGCGCGACACCAGGAATGAAATCTACGCTCGCGTCGGACGAATTCGTGCCCAGTCAGAAACGATGTCGTATGTCGATGTTTCTCAGATGATTGAAAGCGAGATAGAGCGTCCGATTGTGAAGGCCGACCCGACACTGAGGCTTTGGTGCCTCGCGCAGAAGGGATACACGGACCTCGAAATCAACGCTGCGTCCGCGAAGCGGGCATGGCTGGAAGCGCGGGCACTTGCACACTCACTTGGCGAAACTCAATGGGAAGCTCGCGCGGAAGGGGAACTAGGAATCATTGCTTTCTTGGAAGGCGACAGCAAGCAAGCTGCAACAATGGTGGGTGATGCAGTCATGTCCGCCTTCGCGAGCGGTGACGTGGGCGAGCAAGTTCGCGCTCTCGAAATGCTGGGAAACGGTTTCAACGAAGTGCAGCGCTACGGCGAGGCTCTCGCCTTCTTCGACCGGGCGATAAAGATCAGCGGACAAAATCCCGACTGTGGATTCCCCTACATGGCTTATGAAGGTAAGGGATGGACCCTGGCAGGAGAAGGACAATTCGATGAGGCTGGGCGAACACTGGACTATGCCTTAGCGATTGCTCGACAGAACGAAAAGTACGGCCATCAGTCTCAGATTCTTGTCGAAAAGGGTGAACTCGCGCTCCGCACCGGCAATCGTCAACAAGCAATCGAGTACCTGCAACAGGGGGGCGATCTTGGGCAGAAGCATGCGTTTTTTCGCATGGCGGCCCAGGCAATGTTTGACCTCGCAAGAATCTATCGAGACGCGGGCGATCTTAAGTCCGCCGAGGACCGCGCCGCCATAGGAGTTGATGTCAGTAGAAAGGTCGGTGACCGCTATTACTTGCCACGCGATCTGACAGTGCTCGCAGACCTCAAGGCACGACAAGGCCAAACGACTGCTGCCGAGAAATTTTATGCCCAAGCGGAGGATGTGATTGACGGGATGCTCGTCAATACGGACGAAGCTTACTGGAACAGCTCGATGGCGGATGCAATGAGCGACACATACCTTCGGCATTTTGAGTTGGAGGCTCGTTTAGGCAATGTGGAAAAGGCTTTCCGTGTGCTGGAGCGTGTAAGAGGCCGAACGCCTGCGGCTTTGCTTGAAAACGGCGGTTCGTCTACTCGAAACGAACCGAAAGAGGTAACGGTCCTTGAGACCGAAGTTGCCTCATTGCAGCTACGCCTGATGCGGTCCGAAGATGCGACTGACCGCGCGATTCTTCTTGACCAGCTTGTCGAGTACGAACGCAGATTAGGCTGGACTCGCACTGACCAGGAGACGACGAAACCGGAGTGGTTCGAACGGCCAGCGGCTCTCAAGAACATTCAATCTCTCCTTCGTGCCGACGAAATGATTCTGGAATACGTTCTCAGCGAGCCGCAGTCTTACTGCCTCTGGATTTCCAGGAACGGGGCTGGGATTGAGAGGTTGAGCGGAGGCCGAGGACAGATTGAGGACCTGACCCGCCGGTATATCACTTCGATTCGGGAGAAGCGCAGCGATTCAAGCCTGGCGAGCCAGCTCTTTGCTGTTCTGTTCTCGCCTGTTAGCAAACACTCCGCCCCTGAGAGGCTAGTAATCGTCCCAGACGGCATTCTGCATCTCTTGCCGTTTGAGACGCTGCGCGACGCGTCAAACTCGCTCTTGCTTGAGAAACAAATCGTTAGTTACGCGCCTGCCTCGACTGTCCTGTATGCTATTCGCACCGCCAAGAATTCTCATACTCGCCGCAGAACGCTGCTGGCCGTTGGCAATGCACCGTATCAGAATCAAGGCAACGTCTCAGCCCAGCTCGTCAAGCCAAGAGGTATGACGAAAAGGCTATTGCGGGGGATGTCTGATTCTTTCCGCACACCACTATATGATCTGCCGGAAACGCGTGACGAGGTCCTCGATATCAGGAGAATACTTGGCAATGACACGACCCTTTTGCTAGGGCAAGAAGCTACTGAAACAGCTTTCAAGGCTGAACGGTTGAGCGACTTCAAGATCATTCACTTGGCCGTACACGGGTTTTCAGATTCTCGGTTTCCCGAGCGTTCAGGGGTTGTGCTCGGTGTTGATTCGGCAACGTCCGATGATGGGCTTTTGCAGGTCCGCGAGATCATTCATCTCCGATTCAACGCTGATCTCGTAACACTCTCAGCGTGCGATACAGGTGTCGGAAAGCTTCAAGGAGAAGAAGGTGTAACAGACCTTGCCGAGGCATTTCTTGTGAGCGGATCACGATCCGTCGTGGCAAGTCTTTGGAGCGCAGACGATACATTCACCCATGCCTTGATGAATCGGTTTTACACTCACATTGCGGAAGGCATGGATCAAGCATCAGCACTTCGAGACGCCAAGCGGGACCTCCTTGCCAAATATGGGAAAGAAGTCCCACCCTACTATTGGGGTGCATTCGTTTTGACAGGAGACGGCGGGTCGCCGATTCGATTGGGTGTCCAATGAGCCTTGAACGTCAAGCACGCGAGAAAATCTACGCACGAGTATCTGAACTGGTCAAACGGAAGCACTTTGATCCTGGGATGAATGGAGCTGATTGGAACGCCCTTGCATCAGCCAGGAAAGATCGGGTTCTGCAAAGTAATTCGGATGACGAATTTGAAACAAGAATGCAGGATTTGCTGAACGAGCTGAAGACGAGCCACACGGGATTCCGGCACGCCAAAAGTCCGAACGTTCCGGGCCGGCACGCAATCAGCGCCACGTTTATGCGCTTCAATCTGCATGGAGAACAACGCTGGATGTTTCAGGACGTTCACGAGGGGGGACCGGCGCACACGGCAGGGATACGTCCCGGTGACATCCTGCTACAAATTAGAAATCGAGATTTGCGCCCGCCTGATCCTCCAATCTTTCCGGTCGGAGAAGATTCGCAGTACGCCGTGCAAAAGCCTGACGGAAAGCGCGTGACCGGCAATCTTCAGGTGCCTTCACCGCGATCCAAGAAGCACCCTGTCATTGTTCCGAAGTCTGTAATCTGCTCGCAACTACCTGAAGGAATCGGCTGGATGAAGGTCACGATGTTTCCGGGCGCAGTCGGGATTGATGTGGCCAAGGCTCTCGATAACGCCGTCGCTCACCTACGGGAATCAACTCGTTTGATTGTGGACCTCCGAGGCAACACAGGCGGAGGCATCGGCGGTTTACGGCTGATGAGCTATCTAACGCCTAGCAAAACGGAGGTAGGCTACAGCCTCACACGCAAGCGGAAGGAGAAAGGGTATGAACGCGAGAAACTTCCACGGTTTGGCCGCATACCATCACGGAAATCCACCTTGCTCTGGCTGGCTTTACGGTACGGCTTCATCGACAAGTCCATACTCGTCGTCACGGAGGGTTTAGGCGCACAACGTTTTCACGGACGAGTGATAATTCTGGTCAATGAACACACGGCCAGTGCTGGAGAAATGGTAGCGGCTTTTGCCGAGGAGAATGAGCTTGCTACGATTCTCGGGACTAAGACTCCTGGACGACTCTTGAGTGGCAGCGCGTTTAAGGCAGGCTTTGGATACATCGTGGGGCTTCCTGTGGCCGCATATCTCACGTGGCAAGGCAAACTGATTGAAGGGCGAGGCGTCTCACCCAGCGTTCCCGTCGCGCAACCCCCTGAACAGCTTCTCGCAGGCGAAGACCCACAAATGCAGAGAGCGTTGGAGTTGGCACAAGGGATGTAATGCGGGATTCTATCTGTTGTGCCGGATTTGAATTGTTCTGCGGCACGGGCTGACCCCACAAAGCCAGCCCGTACCGGAGTGATTCCTCCAACTAAGCGAGTGCCGCTCTCAAGATCTTCTCTTCAGGACCACGACCGGCGCAGCACGATGCGAGCTTGCCATCAATTACGACGGCAGGAACACTGCGAACGCCATAGCTCTTTGCCTTGGTTGCCACTTCAGATTTGTTCATGTCGTGGATGACCACCTCATGAGAGCCAGCGATGCGCTTCACCATGTCGATAGTTTCCTTGCAGGTTGAACAACCCGCGCTGAATACTTCAATTTTGTTTGCCATTATTTCTAACGCTCCTTTAGTTGATTGAATTCTCTGCACAGCAAGCTGCGGTGGTGACCCGACGCGGCCACCCATTCCACAGCGATGCGGGTATCAACAGCCCTACCGCACCGTAGAGTGCAGGATTTGACTCCCAGCGAAATTTGCCGAGGAGTATTCCGACCGCAGAAAGCACCCCCAGCACAAACGGCCCGTATCCGTGACGGTTCTTTGCTCTGAATATTAGTGCCGCCAAGGTAAGAACAAGAAAGGCAGCCGTGAACGGCAGCAGGTACTTGGTCGAGACTAGGAACCCAAGCCCTACCGAACCCAGCAGACCAGCAGACCTACATAGGCAGGCCAACACAGCGGGCAAGCAAGTTTCGGAAGTAGCGAGACACCGACACCTGGCAGGGCAACCAAGCTCTGCTTCCACGTGCGGTTCATCATTCCTCCCTATCGAGACCCTCAAGAATGGGGCACTCGGAAAGCGGAGCGCACCCGGCACACGACTTCGTGAGCTTGCGCAGACTCTTGCTCATGGATTCAAGGCTCTTGATCTTGCCTGCGATGTCGGCGATCTCCGCCTCTGCTCGCTTCTTAATCTCTGCACTTGTTGTCCGTGGTGAGAGACGCAACGCCAGAAGTTCTCGAATTTCCTTGAGTGAGAAGCCTAGTTCCTGAGCGCGTCGTATGAATCTCAACCGTCGTGTCGCGTCGATTGGGAACAAACGGTAGCCCGAAGCGCTTCGCGGTGCTCTCGGCAATAGCCCTTCCCGCTCGTAATAGCGCACTGTCCTCCAAGTTGATCCCGGCCTCACGCGCCAGGCGACCGATGGTGAGCGACGACCTCATAAACCAAGTCTAAACCCCGTAGTGCACTACAGGGTCAAGCAGTATTTTGAGGAGAACGGTTGCTTCTTGGCGGGATCTGGAATGGCGGATTTAGCTTCCGACCAGCAGTCTTATGGCACCCGTAATGGGAACGAGTTCCACTCGGAACCGACCTTCCGTACCTGCAAGGTGTATGAACCGGGAGTTATGGACGAGAGATTTGCGTCAACCGGCAGCGACGTGATTCCCTCTCGGACTCTTGCAACGCCTTCCCCGGCGAAGAGCGCCTCTCCCGTCGCGGTCACGATACGGATATCGTACGGCCCATCGCTGCTCCCTAATGGGAGATAAATCTCGATCTGAGAAACATAGCGGCCAATCTCTATCGGCGGTTCATTGGGGGGCGGCTGCGTGCCTCGCGCCATAGACCGATCCCTCAGATCGACGACGGCGCGGGCCATGTGCTCACCACTCTGTCGGTGCACAACGGCCCATGTTGCAACGCCAATGACGATTAAGACACTCGCTGCGACGGCAAGGATCATTCGCGTCCGGCGACGGCGATAGTCGCCCTGAAGCCGCAGGAAATCGCGGTAACACGGGCTGCAGGAGGTCAAATGGTCCAAGTACGGCTCCGCTTGGGACAAAGGCATCCTGTGCGCGGCAATGGCAGCGACAATCTCGCGACCAGGACATCCTACGCGGTCGGGATTCGGGAATTCGTCCCGAAGCCCGCGACCTAATGTGGCCAGGACATCCTTCTCTTCCTTCGCGGTATATGTCTTTTCGCTCAGACCAGCCTCACCTTACGAGAATTGAACGCCTTAAAGCAGTCAGACTCAACATAAATAGTTTATAGGTCACTGGCCGGGTTTTCGCTTGCGCGTCCTGAGCAGACTCTCCCGAGTCTTCGCCAGACCATATCGAAACTTCATCTTTGCCTGCTGCTCCGTTACACCCAACCACTTTGAAATCTCTTTCCACGAATAGCCATACTGTCGCGCCTGCCAAATCTTTCGGGTCCGGCCATCCATCTGCCGAATGATTTCTCTAACCGCAATCGCAGTTTCCAGTTCGGAAACCCATCGCGTGTCCTGTGCAGTCGCGATTTTATCGAAATCCATCGACGACGAAACAAGTTCAATCGCGTCGTCTCGCCTCTGTTCTGATTTCAGGAATCTATTGAAGCGGTGGTGGAAAGCCGCGAACAAATATCCTTCGAGGTTCGCAATCGTCCGGCCCTTCTCGCGGTTCCTCTGAAGGGCCTTGGCAACAGACTTTAGCACCGACTCCCAGACCTCGGCGGTCAAGGCTTCAGTCTCACCCTCGGAATTCTTGCTCCGAAGTTCTAGTCTGGCATGCGCTAAGACGCGCGGCCATGCTGCGCGAGCTGCGGCCAGCAACGTTTCATCGACCGGCGCAGGGGTACTGTCCTTTGCCTCAGTGTTCTGGTGGAGTACCCATTCGCCGTACGGGTCTGGTTTGTCCATCGGGTCACTCGTCCAGGCTCCGGCCAGGGGGAATGGGCATTAAAAGCGTGGCACGCTGTTTGTTTTGATGTCAATAGAACCCCAAAGGCACCCTTAAGTTGTGCAGATTTTTCTTCTTACTTTTTTCTTCCTCAAAGCCTCCTTGTAAATGAGGGGAGTTCTCGCTGAATTCTCCGCTACGGGCTGGGCGGCCACAACCTCACCTGTGAGTCGCTAAGCATCGGAGCTAGCCGACAAACGTCAAGCCGGACGCGAAGGTGGAAACCCTCTGGTAGGAGCGCCTGCTCCAAGTGTGCCTTGACCGCGTGCAAGGACTTTCAAACCAGGAGAGCGGTTCTTCGACCTTGCGTTTCGTGACGGTTGACGGCCCGAGATGACGCGAGAACTCTCCCAACTACTCTCAGGCGAGATCGAGCTCAAAGGAGTTTTCCCAACATGAGAACCATCTGGCGAAATGCAAGTCGATTAAAGGCAGCTTCCCGTCAGGCGTGCGTGGTTGTGGCAGGGCTGTTCCTGGCAACGCCTGCCTTCGCCCAAGGGACTTCCCCCTGGGAGAACGCCGTTAGCGTGCTGCAGCAGGCTTTCACCAGCACCATCGCTCGCGGCCTCTCACTCGTTGCTATTGTCGTGGCCGGCCTAACATTCGCCTTCGGTGAAGGAGGCTCGAAACGTGTGCTCGCCGGTGTGCTCTTCGGCGTCGGCATGGCCATCGCAGCAGTGAATTTCTTGTCGTGGCTTTTTCCTGGCAACTGAATCACGCAGGTCTTAAAGGAGAAGCAGGTGGCGGAAGCAAGACGAATCAACAGAGTGCATCGGTCGCTCTCCCGACCACTGACTATCCTTGGGGCTGAGCGAAAGCTCTTCTTCTTCGCCATGTGCCTTGGCGCCGCCACCTTCAACCTTCTCAATAGCCTATTCGGGGGGTTGCTGATGTTTTTGTTGCTCTACTCCATGGCTCGCTGGGCCACCCAAACCGATCCGCAGATTCTGCGATTTCTGCTGACCGCTGCAAGACTCCGCTCTCAATACGACCCGATGAAATTCTCTCCCATTGCAATCCGAAGGGATGGCCATGCTAAGGCTTAGCCGAGTTTTCAAAAACTATAACGAAACCGGCTCTCTCGGCGAGCAGATCAATCTCTACGGCTTCATCGGACCACACGTTTTTCTCACTAAGAGCGGGGAGGTGGGCGTCATCCTCGAAGTTCGCGGCGTTGACTATGAGTGTCTCGATGACGCGTCGATTGATGGTTTCACCAAACGCCTCGAATCAGCCTTGAAACTGTTCGACGAAAACTACCGCCTCTACCAGTACCTTTTCAAGCGCAACAACGAAGCCATCCCCTACAAGCTCTACGACAGTTCCATAGTGGACGCCGCGATCAAGAAT
>DASQGJ010000075.1:0-102121 GCA_035632675.1 Candidatus Dormiibacterota bacterium | reverse complement strand
TGGTCCAAACTTCCAGGGCCAGCTTTTCCTAATCCGTCATTTGGCCGAGACGCGCCGCTTCCACCGAGTAATTGACCTTGCGCACGGGCGAGTGGACCGAATCCACCGGGATGTAGCCGATGGGCAAATCCTCGTCGAAGTTCTTATCCGCCGCGACATAGCCGCGGCCGCGCTTAAGGCGCATCTCCATGTCCAGCTTGCCGCCCTCGCTGATGGTGGCCAAGTACACTTCCTTGTCCAGCACCTCAACGTCGGCGTCGGCCTCGATCATGCCGCTGGTGACCACTCCGGGCTGGTCCGCGCGCAAGTAGATCGCTTCCGGAGCATCGCCCGAGAGCTTGAAAGGAATTTGCTTCAGGTTGAGGATGATGTCGGTCGCGTCCTCGACGACACCAGGAATTGACTGGAACTCGTGCAGCACGCCTTCCATTTTCACGGCGGTGACGGCCGCGCCTTCAATCGAGCTCAGCAGCACGCGGCGCAGAGCATTGCCCACGGTGGTGCCGAATCCGCGTTCAAAGGGTTGCGCCCAGAACATGCCGTACTTGTCGGTGAGGGCGGAAGTGTCAACTGCAAGACGTTTCGGTTTCTGAAAACCTTTCCAAAGCATTTGTTTCTCCTCCGGCCGTTTGGCTCAGTGCTGACTCCCTGAATCGGTCCGGATTCAGGTCAAACGTTAGCAAAGGCTGATCTGGCACGAAAAAACGGACCTGGAACCGTCGTTGGCCTTTAGTCGTATGTCGTTGGCCAAATCGACTTGGCGAACGACTAACGACCAGCGCCTAACGACGCCTTACTACTTGCTGTACAACTCGACGATCAACTGCTCGTTGACCGGCAGCTGAATATCTTCGCGCTTGGGCAAACTCAGCACGCGCGCCTTGTAGTTGTCGCGATCCACTTCCAGCCAGCTGGGCATGGTCCCGTGGCTAGCAAATTCTTTCGCCAGTTCGAGCACGGTGAGTTTCTTGCTCTTTTCGCGGATGGCAATCTCCTGCCCGGCGTTGACTTCAAACGAAGGAATGTTGACCTTCTTGCCGTTGACGGCAACGTGCCCGTGGCGCACCAACTGGCGCGCCTGGCGCCGCGATTGGGCAAAACCCAAGCGGAATACCACGTTATCGAGACGCCGCTCAAGCTGCTGCAAAAGCAGCTCGCCGGTCACACCCTTCGAGCGCGCGGCCTTCTCGAAGTAGTTGCGGAACTGGCCTTCCTGCGTGAAGTAGATGCGCTTGGCCTTCTGCTTCTCACGCAGTTGCAGGCCGTAACCCACAATCTTGGCCTTGCGGTCCTTCCCATGTTGTCCGGGGGCGAAGTTGCGCTTCTCGATGGGACACTTATCGCTGAAGCACTTTGCGCCTTTGAGGAACAGCTTCATGCCCTCGCGGCGGCATAGACGGCAGACTGCATCGGTATAACGTGCCAAGTTTCTTCTCCTTATAGATGACCGGTTTACGGGTTTGGCTTCACCCTTCGTCCCGGACAAAAATAGCTTTTAGCTCTTAGCTGCCAGCTTTTAGCTAAGCGCAACATCTTGATTAACGCCTGTCCCAGCCCTTATACGCGGCGTCGTTTCGGCGGCCGGCATCCGTTGTGCGGAATCGGCGTGACGTCGCGGATGGAACGAACTTCGATTCCAGCGGCGGCCAGCGCGCGGACGGCTGATTCGCGGCCGGATCCCGGTCCGCTCACGCGCACGTCAACGCTGCGCACACCGTGATCCCGTGCCATGTTCGCGGCATTCGATGCGGCCTGCTGCGCGGCGAAGGGAGTTCCTTTGCGCGATCCGCGGAAGCCGAGCGATCCCGAACTCTTCCACGACAGAACGTTACCGTTCATGTCGGAAATGGTCACGATCGTGTTATTGAAGGACGCCTGCACGTACGCCAACCCGTGCGGCACATGCTTGCGCTCCTTCTTCTTGAAGGTCTTCTTCTTGCCTTTTTTCTCGGGTGTGGCTGCTGCGCCGCCCGCTGCCGCTGGTTTCGCCATAGTTAGCCTTTAGGTCTTAGCCTCTAGCCATTAGCTTTGAACCCGCCGCGATAAGGCTAACGGCTAAGAGCTAACAGCTAACGGCTGGTTCTTATGTCTTTGCCGTCGCCTTCTTCTTCTGCGCGACCGTTCCCTTGCGCGGACCCTTACGCGTCCGGGCATTGGTGTGCGTGCGTTGTCCGCGGACCGGCAGGTTGCGGCGGTGACGGAATCCGCGATAGGAACCGATTTCGATGAGACGCTTGATGTTCATCGAAACTTCCTTGCGCAGATCGCCTTCCACCAGGCCCTCGGCCTCGATGACTGTGCGGATCCGGTTGACCTCTTCTTCGCTGAGGTCCTGAACCTTCTTCATCGGATCGACCTTGGCTTCGTCGAGAATGCGTCCGGCGCGGGGATGCCCGATCCCGTAGATATAGGTCAGCGCGATGTTGATGTGCTTCTGGCGGGGAAGATCCACGCCTGCAATACGTGCCATGAGTCTCTCAATGCCTCCGAATACTGCTCGCCTGTAGCGATGAGCTGTGAGCGATGAGCAGTGAGCAAAACCATACGCAGCCGGTTTTGCTCATTGCTCAAAGCTCATCGCTCATCGCTGGTTCACCCCTGGCGCTGTTTATGTTTCGAGTTCACGCAGATCACGCGCACCACACCCTTGCGGTGGATGATCTTGCACTTGTCACAAATTTTCTTAACCGATGCTCTTACCTTCATAACCCAGCCTTCAGCTGTCAGCTCTCAGCCTTCAGCGAAATCTTATTTGTAGCGATACACAATTCGTCCGCGGTTCAGATCGTAGGGCGAAAGCTCCACCGCGACCTTGTCGCCCGGCAGGATGCGGATGAAATTCTTCCGCATCTTCCCGGAAACGTGCGCCAGCACCTGATGCTTGTTCTCCAGCTCCACCCGGAACATGGCGTTGGGCAGCGGCTCCAGCACCACCGCCATCACTTCAATCGCGTCTTCTTTGCTCATGCACCCCTTTTAGCGATGAGCAATGAGCGATGAGCAGTGAGCGAACCCGGTTTGCTCATTGCTCACAGCTCATCGCTCACTGCTTTACTGCGTCAAAATCACTGGCCCGTCTTTCGTCACCGCGACGCAATGTTCAAAATGCGCGCTGAAGCTGCCGTCTGCGGTAACTGCCGTCCACTTGTCGCCCAGCACTCGCGTCTCGGGCTTGCCGGAATTCACCATCGGCTCGATCGCGATCACCATGCCTTCCCGCAATCTGGCGCCGTGTCCACGATTCCCGAAGTTCGGAACCTGCGGCTCCTCGTGCAGCCGCGTCCCGATCCCATGTCCTACAAACTCACGCACGACGCTGAATCCCGCGGCTTCCACATGCTCCTGCACCGCGGCTCCAACGTCGCCAATCGAGTTGCCAATCCTTGCCTGCTCAATGCCCCGGTACAGCGAAGCTTCGGTAACTTCCAGGAGCTTATGCAACTCCGGCTTCAGGCCGTTACCGACGGGCACCGTGATCGCGGCATCGCCGTAATATCCATCCAGCACCACGCCGCAATCGATCGAAACAATGTCGCCCTCTTTGAGTACCCGCTTCTCCGAGGGAATTCCGTGCACAATCTCTTCATTCACCGATGTGCACAACACGCACGGATAATCGTAATAACCCTTGAACGCGGGCTTGGCTCCGAGTTCCTTAATCTTCTTCTCGGCCGCCCGCTCCAGGTCCATGGTGGTAACGCCCGGCGCGACCAGAGGCCGCACATGGTCGAGAACCTGACGGACGATGTGGCCGCTGTGCCGCATCTTCTCTATTTCCGCCGCCGATTTGCAGACAATCGCCATGCCTTATGCGTGATGATCTTCCAGTATCCGGAAAATCTGCTCGGTCACGTCGTCCATCGGCAGATCACCGTTCACCGAAATCAGGCGTCCCGTGCGCTGGTAATAATCCGCCACCGGACGCGTCTGCTCCTGATATGCCGTGAGTCGCGGCTGAATAACTTCCAGCCTGTCGTCATTGCGGGTCACCAGCTTCGTCCCATGAACCTCGTCACACTGTTCGTCTACGCGGGGCGGCTGGAGGTGGACGTTATAGATCCGTCCACAGGTGGGACAAGAACGTCGTCCAGTAATCCGGAGCAATAATTGATTATAGTCGACGTCGAGGCGCACCACAATCGGCCATGCCCGCGTGGGACGCGATTTGTCAAAGAGCTCATGCTCGAGCAACGCATCGAGCCACCCAGCCTGGGCCGCAGTCCGGGGAAAACCGTCCAAAATGTAGCCGCGCCTGCAATCCGGCAGCACCAGGCGCTCGCGGACCATGTTGCAAACCAGGTCGTCGGAAACCAGCTCTCCGCGCGCCATGACAGCCTTGGCCGCCATGCCAAGCCCGGTCCCGCGAGCTACATTCTCGCGAAGTAGATCGCCGGTCGAGACCTGGGGAATCCCGTAGCGTTCCATGATCCGCTTGGCCTGAGTGCCCTTTCCGGCACCCGGTGGTCCCAGCAGCACCACGGGACCTACAGCACGCGAGGTTTCCTGCGCCATCGGCTGTCCCGACCTCGTTCTCCCCGGCGCTCGTCCTGGACCGCCGAAGTGCAGCAACCCCATCACTCTCGAAAAAAACCGCCGCAAAATCTACCAGCGGCGCCCGCGGATGCGTCCGCTCTTCGGTGTGAATCCGTCATAGTGCCGCATGATCAACTGCGCCTCGATCTGCGTCACCGTGTCCATCGCCACGCCAACCACAATCAGCAGCGAGGTTCCACCAAAGTAAAAGTTCACTCCCAATCCGCTCGTCACCCAGTTCGGCAGGCTCTCGAAGAATCTTCCGATCGGGCCCCAGAGATGGTTGAGGTGAATGCCGGCGATCATCCATTCCGGAATGAAGGAAATGATGATCAGGTACAGCGCTCCCACCAGCGTGATGCGCGTCAGCACCTCGTTGATAAAGTCTGCGGTCCGCTTTCCGGGGCGAATGCCTGGGATAAATCCGCCGTACTTGCGCATATTGTCGGCCACTTCGCTCGGATTGAACACGATCGAGACGTAAAAGTATGCGAAGAAGATGATGCCGACCGCGTAAAGGATCTCGTAGAGTGGCTCGCCCCACCGGATCGCTTCAAACAGTGAGCCAAGGTACCGGTTCGTGCGCAAGCCGTACCCAATGGTTTGCGGAAGAGTCAGAATCGACGATGCGAAGATCACCGGCATCACGCCGCCCGCATTCACGCGCAACGGCAGGTGCGTCGACTGCCCGCCCATCACTTTGCGTCCGACAACGCGCTTGGCATACTGCACCGGGATCCGGCGTTCACTTCGTTCGACATAAACGATGAACGCGACCACGGCGGCCATAAAGACGATCAAGCTGGCCAGAATCACCGGAGTAAACGGACCGAGAGAACCGTTCTTGGCTTTGTCGATCAACTCGACGACGCCGTGCGGCAGGCCCACGACGATACCGGCAAAAATCAGCAGCGACATTCCGTTGCCCACGCCGCGTTCCGTAATCTGCTCGCCAAGCCACATGATGAACGCGCTGCCCGTAGTGAGCGTCAGCATGGTCATCATCGTAAATTTCCAGCCGGGATCGAGCGCAAACCCGTTCTTCTCCAGGCCAATCGCGATACCGAACGACTGCACCGCGCTGAGGATGACGGTGATATACCGCGTCCACTGCGTGATCTTTTTGCGCCCGAGCTCGCCCTCCTTCTGCAGCTTGGCCAGCGGTTCATACACGACCGTCAGCAACTGCAGAATGATTGACGCCGTGATGTACGGCATGATACCGAGGGCAAAGATCGTCATGCGGCGCAACTGGCCGCCCGAGAACAAGTCCACAAAACCAAGCAGCGAACCGCTGGTGCTGCCCTGCGTGAAGAAGGCCTCCAGCTTGGCGGTATCGATGCCGGGCGTTGGAAGGTGCCCGCCCAGCCGATACACAAACAGCATCCCAAGCGTAAACAGAATCCGCTTGCGCAGATCCGGAATCCGAAAGATGTTCGCCAGCTTATCCAGCATTACTGCAAGACCTCGATCTTGCCGCCCGCCTTGGTGATCTTTTCCTGCGCCGATTTCGAAAACTTGTGCGCGCTGACCGTGAGAGCGACTTTCAACTCACCGTCGCCGAGGATCTTGACCGGATGCTTGGTCTTGATCACGCCGGCCTTGCGCAGCACATCGGGATTAATCGTGGTTTCGCCAAGCGCTGCCAGCCGCTCCAGGCTCACGATGTTGAATTCCTTGCGGAAAATGTTGGTGAATCCGCGCTTCGGCATGCGGCGGTGCAGTGGCATCTGGCCACCTTCAAATCCGCGGATCATGCGCGAACCGGTGCGCGAGCGCTGGCCCTTGTGGCCTCGGGTAGAAGTCTTGCCCATGCCGGAGCCCATGCCGCGCCCCACCCGCTTGCGCTTCGTGGTCGCCTTCTTCGGTGCGTGAATATTGGATAAGTTCATAAGTAAGCTCTCAGCTCTCGGCCGTCAGCTTTCAGCCACCGCGTAT
The DNA here is from genome assembly GCA_035632675.1 of Candidatus Dormiibacterota bacterium. Classification (GTDB taxonomy): domain Bacteria; phylum Acidobacteriota; class Terriglobia; order Terriglobales; family Acidobacteriaceae; genus Sulfotelmatobacter. The sequence goes on along the minus strand of DASQGJ010000075.1, from coordinate 95,650 downwards.
GTGCTGGGCTGAGGGCTAATGACGCCTAGTCGACCACTTCCACCATGTGTGGCACCTTCGCCACCATCCCACGGATGGCCTGCGTGTCCGGACGCTCAATCACCTGGTTGAGCCGGGTAAATCCCAGCCCCTTGATCACCCGCTTCTGTTTCACCGGGGCACAAATCGCGGACCTCACCCACTTCAGGTGAATCTTCGCGCTGCCCGAATTCGTTTTCTTCGCCGTCATCTCAGAACCTCAGTCTTGAAAGGGCGCGACTTCAAGTCGCGCCGCCCATTGTCGCCAAACAGAAATGGGCTTTAGCCCCTCGGGGCCTAGAGTTCCTGTGCGGTCTTGCCGCGCAGAGTCGCGACGCTCTCTCGATTCTTCAACTGCTTCAAGGCGTCGAACGTCGCCTTGATCACGTTGTGCGGGTTGGTGGTGCCGATCGACTTGGTCAGAACGTTTTGCACGCCTACCGACGTCATCACCGCACGCACTGCGCCGCCCGCGATCACGCCCGTGCCTTCCGGAGCCGGCTTCAGCAGAACCTTGCCCGAGCCGTAGCGTCCGAGAACCAGGTGCGCAATGCTGGTCTGCGTCAGATTAACCTTGATCAGGTTCTTCTTGGCCGACTCAATTCCCTTGCGGATGGCCTGTGGCACTTCTTTGGCCTTGCCGGATCCGTAGCCCACGACCGCAGCCGACGGATCTCCGACCACCACCAGCGCCGCAAACGAAAGATTCTTTCCGCCCTTGACCACCTTGGTCACGCGGTTGATGGCTACCACCTGGTCCTTCAGCTGGTAGGCCCCTGCATCGAGTTTCTTGATCACTGTTGGCATAATTTTTCAGATTCTAGCCATGAGCGGTGAGCCATGAGCTTTGAGCGAACCTATGTTGCTCACAACTCATTGCTCACTGCTCGCGGCTCGCTCAGAACTTCAAGCCCGCTTCCCGGGCCGCGTCGGCCAGAGCCTTCACGCGACCGTGATAAATGTATCCGCCGCGATCGAACACCACCTTGGTCACACCCTTGGCCTTCAGGCGCTCCGCGATCGCTTTGCCGACCGTCTTCGCGGAAGCGACGTTCCCGCCCGTGCGCCGATCTTCCTTCTTGCCTTCGGCCGTGCTGGCGGAAACCAGCGTCTTGCCGTGCAGATCGTCGATCACTTGCACGTAGATGTGATTCAGCGAACGGTACACATTGAGCCGCGGACGCTCCGCAGTCCCTTGCATCTTCTTGCGGATGCGGTCGTGCACATGTCCGCGCTTTTCGTTCTTTGTGATTCTTGTCAGCATCGTATTTCCCTTTGGAGATCCTTCGCTTCGCTCAGGATGATCGCGGCGGACTCAGACGCCCGCCAAACGCGATCATTTTGCTCCCGTCTTTCCAACCTTCTTCTTCAGGCGCTCGCCTGCATAGCGCACGCCCTTGTTCTTGTATGGATCCGGCGGACGCAGCGCCCGCATCTCGGCCGCAACCTGTCCCACCTTCTGCCGGTCGATACCCGTCAGAGTGATCCGCGTCTGCTTCGGATCGACCACCGCATCCACCCCGGTTGGGAGGGGATACTCGATCGGATGGGAGTAGCCCAGGCTGAACACCACGGTGAGCTTGCCCTTCATCTCGGCGCGATACCCGATGCCGACGATTTCCAGTTCCCGCGTCCAGCCCTTGGTCACGCCCTCAACGGCGTTGTTGACCAGCGCCCGCGCGAGCCCATGCACCGCCGACTGCGAGTCGTTCTCGCGAATCGCAAGCAGGTTCCCATCCTTTTGCTCGACCTTAATTCCGGCCGGCAGTGGAGTATCCACCCTGCCCTTCGGCCCCTGCACCAGGACCGTATTGCCTTCCACTTTGATCGTGACCCCCTTGGGAATCGCGATCGGCTTTTTTCCAATTCGTGACATAGTAGCTCTTAGCCTTTAGCTGTTAGCTGATCCCAAATCATTCGTCCACAGGTTTTAGCTAAGAGCCAAGAGCTAATAGCTAAAAGCTGCAGTCAGTAAATCTCGCACAGCAACTCGCCGCCCACGCCTTCTTTGCGTGCCTGGCGGCCGGTCATCACGCCGCGCGGCGTGGTGAGGATGTTGATCCCCATGCCGCCGAGCACGCGTGGAATCTCGCTGCGCCGCACGTAGACACGGCATCCCGGGCGCGACACGCGTTCCGCCTTCGAGATTGCGGCCTCGTTATTGGCGCCATACTTCAGGTAAATCCGGATGATCTTGTGGCCCTCTTCTTCCGTCGGCTTGAAATTGGAGATGTAGCCTTCCTCTTTCAAAATGCGGGCGATCTCCAGCTTCAACCGCGAAGCCGGAACGTCCACCTTCTGGTGCCGGGCCTGGAGTGCGTTTCGCACTCGCGTCAGCATGTCTGCGACCGGATCGGTCAACCTCATCGTCTGCTTCTCCTCCAGCCACCCGTTCGCTTCGCACTCTGCGAAGAACCTGCAGCGGCTTGTCCACATCGTTCTTGCGTTAATCATCCTGAGCGAGACGCTTTCCGTCTCGCGGAGGACCCCGGCGCGCCGCCCCAATCGCCCGCGCCTATTACGGGCGAAAAAATCGAGCGCTTAACGCGCTATCTCGTTACCATGACGACTTCGAAACCCCTGGAATCTCCCCCCGCAGCGCGAGCTGCCGGAAGCACAAGCGGCATATCCCGAACTTGCGCAGAAACGCGCGCGGACGTCCGCACAGCTTGCAGCGGTTGTGCTTGCGCGTGGAAAACTTGGGCTTTCTTGCGTCCTTAACTCTTTTTGCTGTAGTTGCCATTCAATCCTTCGCGTAAATCCCTGAAACTTTGAAACCCTTGAAACTTATGCCCGGAACGGCATTCCCATATGCTTCAGCAGCGAGCGCGCCTGATTATCGTTCGCCGCCGTCGTCACGATGGTGACGTTCATTCCCTTGAGCTTGTCGACTTTCTCGTAAGAAATCTCGGGAAAGATCAACTGGTCGTGCAAACCGATGGTGTAATTGCCGCGCCCATCGAACGACTTCGAGGAAACGCCGCGGAAGTCGCGCACGCGCGGCAGAACAATATTCACCAGCCGGTCAAAGAACTCGTACATGCGGTCGCCGCGCAGCGTCACCATCGCGCCAATCGACTGTCCCTGGCGGACTTTGAACGCGGCAATCGATTTCTTCGCCCGCGTCACCACCGGCTTCTGTCCGGTGATCTGTCCCAGCTCATTCACGGCCGGATCGAGCACCTTCGCGTTCTGCGTCGCCTCGCCCACACCCATGTTCACGACGATCTTGTGCAGCCGCGGAACCGCCATCACGTTCTTCAGTTCCAGTTCCTTCAGCAGCGCGGGAGCCACTTCCTTCTCGAACTTCGAGCGCAGCCGCGGACGCTCCTTCGCGCTATGCCGCGCCTGCTCCGGAGCCTTCGACTCCTGCGCGCCGTCCTTCTGTCCCTTTTTGTCTTTTGCCATGTCCTTCAATCCTTCTCACGGTTTCGGGTTGCAGGAGCTTTTAGCCATTAGCTATTAGCCTTTAGCTTTAAGAGCCCACTGCGTCTACCGGTTCGTGAGACTAACTCTCTATTTCTGCTGCCTGCATCTCGGCAAACCAGCTAAAAGCTAATGGCTAAGAGCTGACAGCTATTTATCCAGCGTCGTTCCGCACTTCTTGCACACGCGGACTTTCCGGTCGCCGCGCACTTCGTGGCCAATCCGCACGGGGCCGCAGGTCGGACAGACCAGTTGCACGTTCGAGATCGCAATCCGGCTCTCCTGCTCCGCGATGCCGCCCTTGATGTTGCGCTGCGGATTCGGCCGCACATGCTTCTTCACCATCATCACGTGCTCGACCAGCAGCTTCGCGTCATTGGGAAACACGCGCAGCACGCGCCCTTCCTTGCCCTTGTCCCGTCCGGTGATCACCTTTACGGTGTCATTCCGCCGGATGTCTACTCGCTTGATTTCCGTGCTCACAGTTCTCATAAAGTCAAAGTTTCAAGGTTTCAGAGTTTCAAGGTTTCAAAGCGAACCACTCGTCGCCTCGGCTTCGGAATCTCAAGGCACCTTGAAACCTTGAAACTCTGAAACCTTGCAACTTGCTAAATAACTTCCGGCGCCAGCGAAACAATCTTCAAAAACTTCTTCTCTCGCAGTTCGCGCGCCACCGGACCAAACACGCGCGTCCCCACGGGCTCACCCGCGTCATTGATCAGCACCGCCGCATTCTGATCGAAACGGATATAGGTTCCATCGCGCCGCCGGTGCTCCTTGCGCGTGCGCACGATGACGGCCTTCACCACTTTGCCCTTTTGCACCTGGCCCTCGGGCGCCGACTCTTTCACCGCCGCCGTGATTATGTCGCCCAGCCCGGCATTCAACCCGGTCGAGCCGCCCAGCGGCAGAATCATCTGCAGCTTGCGCGCACCGGAGTTGTCCGCGACCTCCAGCATCGATCTCATCATCACAGCCATGGCGTCAATCTCCTGAATCTCTCGTCATTCCAAACCGGGATGCCGGTTCGCTCTGCCTTAGCTTGCCGCTTCCACTGCCGCTTCGGGCAGCAGGGCAGCCTTGCGCACGATGTCCTTCAGCTTCCACCGCTTCAGCTTCGACAGCGGACGCGTCTCTTCCAGGCGCACCACATCTCCCACGTGGGCCTCGTTCTTCTCGTCGTGCGCGTAGAACTTCTTGTTGCGAGCAATCACGCGGCCGTAGAACGGGTGTGCTTTCTTCCGCGTGACCTGCACCACGATGGTCTTGTGCATGCGGCTCGAGACCACTTCACCCACAACTTCCTTGCGGCGGCCCTGGGCCTTCTGTGTCGTTTCCGCCATTATTTTTTCTCCGTAACGGCCGCGTGCTTGCGCTCTCCCAGGATCGTCTTCACTCGCGCAATGTCCCTGCGCAGCCCGCGAACTTTCTTCAAGCTCTCCGTCTGCCCCATGTTCATCTGGAACTTCAGCTTGAACAACTGGTCCGCGAGATCCCGCTCCTGGTGGCTCAGTTCAACGTCGGTCAAGTTTCTGATTTTGTCTACCTTCATAATTAGCTCTCAGCTCTCAGCTTTCAGCTCTCAGTTCTCAGTTCATCCGCACCGTCGCACTGGCTGATAACTGGCGGCTGAAAGCTGATGGCTGCTGTTTAGTGCGCTCCCTCGCGCTTCACCAGCGTCGTCCGCAGCGACAGCTTGTGCGACGCCAGGCGCATCGCTTCGCTTGCGTCCTGAAGCGTCACGCCTTCCATCTCAAACAGAATCTTCCCTGGTTTCACGACCGCGACCCAGTGATCGGGCGCACCCTTGCCCTTGCCCATACGGGTTTCGGCGGGCTTCTTCGTGACCGGCTTGTCGGGAAATACGCGGATCCAGATCTTCCCGCCGCGCTTCACAAAGCGCGTCATGGCGACGCGGCTGGCCTCAATCTGACGATCGGTGACCCAGCCGGGCTCCAGCACCTTCAGCCCGAAATCGCCGAACGACAGGGTCGATCCGCGCCATGCCTTTCCAGTCATGCGCCCGCGCTGCTGCTTCCGATACTTCACTTTCTTAGGCATCAACATAAAATCAGCTCTTAGCCCTTAGCTTTTAGCTCACAGCCAAACCACTTCTGACTTCTTATTTCTGACGTATCAGAATCCGCCTGCTGCCGGCTGCGCTTCCCGCTTCTTCTGCTGCAGGATCTCGCCCTTGTATACCCAGCACTTCACGCCGATCACGCCGTAGGTCGTGCGCGCCTCGGTGAAACCGAAGTCGATATCGGCGCGCAGCGTGTGCAGCGGCAATCGCCCCTGCAGGTACCATTCCGAGCGAGCGATTTCGTTTCCATTCAACCGGCCACTCACGCGAACCTTGATTCCCTTGCAGCCGAAGCGCAGGGCCGAATCCACCGCCTTGCGCATCGCGCGGCGGAAGCCTACGCGCTTTTCCAGTTGCAGCGCAATCGACTCCGACACCAGCTGCGCGTCGAGTTCAGGCTTATGCACTTCCTGGATATCGACGAAAATATCCTTGCCCCCGGTGCGCTTCTGCAGCTCGCCCTTGAGCTTGTCGATTTCCGCGCCCTTGCGTCCGATGATGATCCCCGGCCGCGCCGTCTTGATAATGATGCGCAGCTTGTTGCCCGGACGCTCGATCTCAATCGAACTCACGCCCGCCGACTTGAGCTTTTCCTTCAGCTCAGTCTTCAGCTTCACGTCCTCGTGCAACTGTTTGTCGTAGTCCCGCTCCGCAAACCAGCGCGACTTCCACGGCTTCGTAAAACCAAGCCGAAACCCATAAGGATGGACTTTTTGTCCCATTGCTTCTCCTAAACCACAATCCGTGTGGCGCGGGCACCTGCCCGCGAACTCTAAACTACTTTGCGGCCGCTTTCTTCTTGCCAGCCGGCTTCGCCGCCGGAGCCCGTCTCCGCGTCTTCGCCGGAGCCGCCGCCGATTCCTCGCCAACGACAGTCGCAACCGACGCGCCGTTCTTGCCGCGCTCGGCCAGGATCAGCTCGATATGCGCAATGCGCCGCTGATACCGGTAGGCGCGTCCCTGCGGTGCCGGACGAATCCGCTTCATGCGCGGACCATCATTCGCCACCGCGCTCTTCACATACAGGTTGTCGATCTCGACATCCAGACCCTTCTCGGTGGCGAGAAAGTTCGCGTTGTCGAGCGCCGATTGCAGCAGCTTGCCTACGTGCTCCGCCACGCGCTTCTTGGTGAACAGCAGGGTATTGCGCGCCTCTTCCACGCGCCGGCCCTTGATCAGATCCAGCACCAGCCGCGCTTTCTGTGGCGAGACGCGCAGGTAACGTTTTTCCGCTCGAAATTCCATAGTCTTGTCTCAGCTTTTAGCTCTTAGCTGTCAGCTCTTAGCTAAAGGCTAAAAGCAAATGGCTAATCGCTGGTTTTATGCCTTCGGTGCCGCGGGCGCTGACGGCGCCGACGGAGTAATCGCTCCCGGTCCGCCCGGGATACCCGCTGGCTTCGCCGCCACTTCGGTCGCCGCCTTCATCGAGTGACCTTTGAAGGTGCGCGTAAAGCTGAACTCACCCAGCTTGTGTCCCACCATGTTTTCGGTCACATATACCGGAATGAATTTCTTTCCGTTGTGGACCGCGATCGTGTGCCCCACCATCTCCGGCACCACGGTCGAACGCCGCGACCACGTGCGCAGCACTTTCTTCTCGTTGCGCGCGTTCATGCCTTCTACCCTCGCCTGAAGGTAAGCATCCACGAACGCGCCTTTCTTCGTTGAACGTGCCATAAATTCTGCTCTCAGCTTTCAGCCGCCAGCTTTCAGCCAACAGCTTTGTCATGGGCGCTACTTGCTGCGCCGGCTCACAATAAACTTATCCGTACGCTTGTTATTCCGCGTCTTGTACCCACGTGTCGGCTGGCCCCACGGCGTCACCGGATGCCGTCCACCAGAAGTCTTTCCTTCACCACCGCCATGCGGATGGTCCACCGGGTTCATCGAGACGCCGCGGTTATGCGGGCGCTTGCCCAGCCAACGCGACCGTCCCGCCTTGCCGATCGTGACATTCTCGTGGTCGATGTTGCCCACCTGTCCGATCGTCGCCATGCAATCCTGTGAAATCTTGCGCGTCTCGCCGGAGGGCAGCTTGACCAGCGCGTATTCTTCTTCCTTCGCGACCAGCTGCGCCGATCCGCCGGCCGACCGCACCATCTGCGCACCCTTGCCGGGCTTCAGTTCCAGATTGTGGATCACTGTGCCGGGTGGAATGTTTCGCAGCGGCAACGCGTTGCCCACCAGAATGTCGGCCTCGGGACCACTCAATACTTTCTGTCCAACCTTCAATCCTTCGGGCTGAAGGATGTAGCGTTTCTCGCCATCGGCATACGCCAGCAGCGCAATGCGCGAAGAGCGGTTCGGATCGTACTCGATCGTCGTCACCGTCGCGGGAATTCCGGTCTTGTCGCGCTTGAAGTCAATGATGCGCAGCTTGCGCTTGTGGCCACCACCGATGAACCGCATCGTGGTGTCGCCCGAGTTGCGCCGTCCGCCGGTCCGCGGCTTGGGTTCGACCAGAGGCTTATGCGGATGCTTCGTCGTGATGTCGTCGTTGACGAGTGTGGTGCGATACCGCAGCGTCTGCGTCGTCGGTCTGTATGTCTTAATCGGCATAAAAAGCTCTCAGCTCTTAGCTCTTGGCTATCAGCGCTCAGCTTCCCTGCCGTCGCCTTGACTGATAGCTGACGGCTGATCGCTGATGGCTGCCTTTCCTACAGATTCTGCGCGTACTCCGGCATCTTCTCGCCGCTACGCAGCCGCACGTACGCCTTCTTCCAGTCTGCACGGTAGCCGGCAAACTTCCCGCGCCTCCGCTCTTTCCCCGGATACGTGGCCGTGCGCACGGAATGCACTTTCACTTTGAAAATCGTCTGCACCGCTTCCTTGATTTCCGTCTTGGTCGCCTTCGGAGCCACCTGGAACACCAGCGTGTTCTGGGTCTCCTTGATGGCGAGACCTTTCTCGGTAATCACCGGACGGCGAATGATCTGGTATGCGCTCTTCATTACGCCACCTCCGCCGCTTTTTCATTGCGCTGCCGGCGCCGCCGCTCTTTCACCGGCTTCTTCGCGGCATCGTCTTCTCCGCTGCCTGCCTTGCGCTGCCTCTTCGAAACCGAGTCCTTCAGCGTAATCTGCAGCTTCTCGATGGCCGGATGCGAAAAGATCACGCGGTCATATTTCAGCAAGTGGTACGGATGCACTTCATTGCCCCGAACCAACTCGAGCCCGTCGATATTGCGCGCGCTCAATTCCAGGTTGCGGTTGTCGTGCTTCGGCGCCTCGACGACCAGCACCGTCTTGTCCACCTTCAGCGCCTTGAGCGCTTTCTGGAATTCCTTGGTCTTCGGTTCCTTCACGTCGAAGGCGTTAACTACGATTAACTTCCCATCGGCAAATTTCGCCGCCAGCGCCGACCGCAGGGCGCCCAGCAGCTTTTTGCGCGGGAAGGAGTAGTCGTACGACCGCGGCACCGGACCATGCACGGTGTAACCGTGCCGCCACAGTGGCGAACGGATCGATCCAATGCGCGCCCGGCCCGTGCCCTTCTGCTTCCAGAGCTTCTTGCCGGAACCGGAAACTTCCCAGCGGCCCTTGGTCTTGTGCGTACCGGCGCGCTGCCCGGCGCGGTAATGCTTCACCGCTTCCCAGAGCAGATCTTCATTCACCGCGCCGAAGATCTCATCGGCGAGATCAAATGTCCCAACCTTCTCGCCGCTCAAATTGTGTATGTCAATCGTTGCCATATATTTCTCTTTAGCCTGTGTGGAGCGGGCACTCCTGCCCGCTTGCCTCTATCACCACAGCGGGCAAGAGTGCCCGCCCCACACGAACTACGCTTTCTTTGCCGCTCTCTTCGCTGCCTTCAACGGATCGACCGTCGCCGAGCCCGCGAATCCACGGCGCTCTCTTGGCGGTTTCTTCGCTTTCAGGATCACGATGTACCCGCCTTGCGGTCCCGGCACGCTGCCTTCGACCACGAGCAGGTTCTCGTCCTTATCGACGCCCAGCACGCGCAAGTTGCGCTGAGTCACGCGAGCATTGCCCATGTGTCCCGACATCCGCATGCCTTTGAACACACGCGATGGAAACGCCGACGAACCGATCGAACCGGTGATCTGGAACATCGAACCATGCGACTTCGGACCGCCGGCAAAGTGATGCCGCTTCACGACGCCCTGAAACCCGCGTCCCTTGCTGACTCCGACGATGTCAACAAACTTCTCGCCCTCGAAAATCTCGACCAGCACGCGGTCGCCAACCTTCACTGCTCCGTCACCGTCCGCTGAGGGCTCAACTTCCAGCGGCACTTCCCGCATGAACTTCACGGGCGGCAGATTGTTCTTCGCCAAGTGTCCCTTCGCCGGCTTGGTCAGCCGCGACTCTTTCACAAACTCCACCAGGCCAATCTGGGCCGCTTCATATCCATCTTTCGCAGCCGACTTATGCTGCGTCACCACGCAAGGACCGGCCTGCAACACTGTGACCGGGCGAACGTCGCCTTTCGAGTCAAACAGTTGCGTCATCCCGACCTTCTTGCCCAAAATTCCCGTGACCTTGGTTGCCATTTCCTTCTCCATGCCCAGCGTGGCTCGTGGTCTGTTGCCGCGGCTATTGGCTGGGGAGCCTATCTGCTCGTGAGCTCTCTGCTCATGTGGGAACGGCCACCTCGGCCGTTCCGCGCGTGTCAGCGCGCGTTTTACTTATGCTCTTTCCCGAACGCCTTAATCTCGACGTCCACACCCGCCGGCAGATCCAACTTCATCAGCGCATCCACCGTCTGCTGCGTCGGTTCGAGAATGTCGAGCAACCGCTTGTGCGTCCGGATCTCAAACTGTTCCCGCGACTTCTTGTCCACGTGCGGCGAACGCAGCACGCAGTACTTGTTCTTCATCGTGGGCAGCGGAATCGGCCCTGCAATCTGCGCGCCGGTACGCCGCGCCGTCTCCACGATCTCGCCCGTAGACTGATCCAGAATGCGATAGTCGTAAGCTTTCAACCGGATCCGAATTCTCTCTTTTCCAATCACTGTTTCATCTCTCTAACCCCTCCCGGCATCTCCGGGAAGAAAGAACGTTTGCTCGTGTGGAGCGGGCACTCCTGCCCGCTTTGTCTCTAACTTTCCAAACCTCGCGGGCAACAGTGCCCGCGACCACACGGCCTTGCTTACTGAATAATTTCCGCGATCGTGCCGGCGCCTACGGTGTGGCCACCTTCGCGAATCGCGAAGCGCAGGCCCTTTTCCATCGCTACCGGTGTGATCAACTCGATCACCAGGCTCACGTTGTCTCCCGGCATCACCATTTCCGTGCCCGCCGGAAGTTCCGCCACGCCCGTCACGTCTGTCGTGCGCAAATAAAACTGCGGACGGTATCCCTTGAAGAACGGCGTGTGTCGTCCACCCTCTTCCTTCGTCAGGATGTACACCTCGGCCTTGAACTTGGTGTGCGGCGTGATCGATCCACCCTTGGCCAGCACCATGCCGCGCTCCACATCTTCTTTGCCAATGCCGCGCAGCAACAGACCCGCGTTGTCGCCCGCCATGCCTTCGTCCAGCTGCTTCTTGAACATTTCGACGCCCGTCACCACCGTCTTGCGCGTCTCGCGGAAGCCGACGATTTCTACTTCCTCGCCGACTTTCACTTTGCCGCGCTCGATACGGCCCGTGACCACAGTGCCGCGGCCCGAGATCGAGAAGATATCTTCGATCGGCATCAGGAACGGCTTGTCCAGTTCGCGCGCCGGCTGCGGCACGCTCTTGTCCACCGCTTCCATCAGCTCGTCAATCTGCTTTTCCCACTTCGCTTCGCCGTTCAGCGCGCCCAGAGCCGACAGACGAATCACCGGTACGTCGTCGCCCGGAAACTTATACGTCTTCAGCAACTCGCGCACTTCCAACTCAACTAGGTCCAGCAGTTCGGGATCGTCCACCGCATCGCACTTGTTCAGCGCAACCACGATATACGGCACACCGACCTGGCGCGCCAGCAGCACGTGCTCACGCGTCTGCGGCATCGGACCGTCGGTCGCCGCCACCACCAGGATCGCGCCGTCCATCTGCGCCGCGCCCGTGATCATGTTCTTGATGTAGTCGGCGTGCCCCGGGCAGTCGACGTGCGCGTAGTGCCGGTTCGCCGTCTCGTACTCGACATGCGCCGTGGCAATCGTGATTCCGCGCGCCTTCTCTTCCGGCGCGTTGTCGATCGAATCAAACGACCGGAACACGATCTTGGGATTATGCTTCGACAGAACCTTGGTGATCGCCGCCGTCAACGTCGTCTTGCCGTGATCGATGTGTCCAATCGTCCCCACGTTGCAGTGCGGCTTTGTCCGTTCAAATTTCTCTTTCGCCATTTCTCTTCCTCAGGGGCTAAAGCCCCACGTTTTGCCACTGTTTCGGCGGCGCGGCTGAAGCCGCGCCCTTTCAAACTACTTCGTCGTTCCCTGCACCTTGGCGATGATTTCCTCGGCGACGGAACGCGGAGCCTCTTCATAGCGCGCAAAGTGCATCGAGTATTCCGCGCGTCCCTGCGTCGAAGAGCGCATGTGCGTCGCATAGCCAAACATCTCCGCCAGCGGAACGATCGCCTTGATCACCTGCGATCCCGCGCGATGTTCCATGCCTTCAATGCGTCCCCGGCGCGAACTCAAATCGCCCATAATCACACCGGCATAATCCTCCGGCGTTACGACTTCCACCGCCATCACTGGTTCCAGCAGCACCGGAGAAGCCTTGCGGGCAGCCTCTTTGAACGCCATCGATCCGGCAATCTTGAACGCCATTTCGTTCGAATCGACATCGTGATAGCTGCCGTCGAACAGCGTGGCCTTCACATCCACCATCGGATATCCAGCCAGCACTCCGCCTTCGAGCGCTTCCTGAATGCCCTGGTCGATCGGCTTGATGAATTCCTTCGGCACCGACCCGCCGATAATGTCGTTGACGAATTCGTACCCGGTCCCGGGTGGTTGGGGATCGAGATAAATCTTTGCGTGCCCGTACTGCCCGCGGCCGCCGGTCTGCCGGATGTATTTACCTTCCGCTTCGGCGTGCCTGCGGATGGTCTCGCGATACGCGACCTGCGGCTTGCCTACATTAGCCTCGACTTTGTACTCGCGCATCATGCGGTCGACGATGATTTCCAGATGCAACTCGCCCATGCCGCTGATGATCGTCTGTCCGCTGTCGGGATCGGTGTGAACCTTAAAGGTGGGATCTTCCTGGGCCAGCCGCCCGAGCGCCATGCCCATCTTTTCCTGGTCCGCCTTGGTCTTGGGTTCGACGGCAACCGAGATCACGGGAGCAGCAAACACAATCGATTCGAGCGCGATCGCATGATCTTCGTTACAGATCGTGTCGCCGGTCGAAACGTTCTTCAATCCAACTGCCGCGCAAATGTCGCCCGCCAGAATCTCGTTGATCTCTTCGCGTTTGTTGGCGTGCATCTTCAACAAGCGTCCAATGCGCTCGTGCTTTGTGGTACGCACATTCAGCACGGAATCGCCGGTCTTCAGCTGTCCGGAATACACCCGGATAAATGTCAACTGACCGACAAACGGATCGGCCATAATTTTGAATGCCAGCGCCGAAAATGGCTCTTTGTCGTCGGCCTTGCGCGTGACTTCCTGCCCGTTGTGCGGATTCTTTCCGTGAGTGTCGCCGACATCGAGTGGCGAGGGCAGATAATCCACCACCGCATCCAGCAACGGCTGAACGCCCTTGTTCTTGAATGCCGTGCCCACCACCACCGGGAACACCTTCAACGCGATGGTCGACTTGCGGAGCGACGCTCGCAACTCGTCCGCCGTAATCTCTTCGCCTTCCAGAAACTTGTGCAGGATTTCGTCGTCGTTCTCGGCGATGCTCTCGACCAGCTGGGCGTGAAATGCTTCGGCTTTCTTCTTCAGGTCGGCGGGAATTTCTTCGGTGAGATACTCGGCTCCGATGGTGTCGTCCTGCCACACGATCGATTTCATGTTGATCAGGTCGACGACGCCCTTGAACTTATCTTCCTGGCCGATGGGAAATTGAATCGCGACGGGCTTGGCACTGAGGCGCTTGCGGATGGTATCGACGGCATGCTCAAAATCAGCACCCATCTTGTCAATCTTGTTGATAAAGCAAATTCGCGGGACGCCGTATTTATCGGCCTGGCGCCAGACTTTTTCCGACTGCGGCTGCACGCCGTGCACCGCGTCAAACACCGCGACCGCGCCGTCGAGCACGCGCAGCGAGCGTTCCACCTCGGCCGTGAAATCCACGTGGCCGGGGGTATCAATAATGTTGATGCGGATATCGCGCCAGGTGCAGGTCGTGGCCGCGGACGTAATCGTGATGCCGCGCTCCTGCTCCTGCTCCATCCAGTCCATGGTCGCAGTGCCTTCGTGCACCTCTCCGATGCGGTGCGTCCGTCCCGTATAGAACAGGATGCGCTCCGTCGTAGTGGTCTTACCGGCATCGATGTGGGCCATGATGCCGATATTCCTGCAACGCTCTAATGGGACTGTTCTAGGCACGACTAATATCTACTCTTTCTGGGGCTCCAACTTCAGTTTGATTTAGCGATTGGGCGATTCAGCGATTTTTGCGATTGAAAAACTAAAAGCGGACGCGATTTTCAATCACCCAATGACCCGATCGCTCAATGCACTCAATTCCTTACCAGCGGTAATGCGCAAACGCCTTATTCGCTTCCGCCATGCGATGCACGTCTTCTTTCTTCTTGATGGCGGCGCCGCGGCTGTTGGCCGCGTCCAGCAACTCGTTGCTCAACTTGTCGATCATTCCCTTTTCGCCGCGGGCCCGCGCGTAACTGATAATCCAGCGGATCGCCAGCGACGTTCTCCGGTCAGCATTCACCTCGACCGGCACCTGGTAGTTCGCGCCACCGACGCGGCGGGTTTTGACTTCGAGCAGCGGCTTGGCGTTCTCCACGGCCTTCTTGAACAGCTTCAGGGCCTCGTCGCCGCCCTTGGACTCCAGGCGCGTCAAGGCTTCGTAGAAGATGCCCTCGGCCGTCGACCGCTTGCCCTGCCACATCATCGAGTTGATGAACTTCGTCACCAGATCCGATTGATACACAGCATCATTCGGAACCGTCCGCTTGGCGATATGTCCTTTACGAGGCATAAAACTCCAGGTTTCAAAGTTTCAAAGTTTCAATGTTTCAATGTTTCCGGGGCGACTTCACCTTGAAACTTTGAAACCTTCGAAACCTTGAAACTTGCTTTATCCCTTCTTCGGTCTCTTGGCTCCGTACTTCGAGCGTCCCTGCATACGGCCGGCGACTCCCACTGCGTCCAGCGTTCCGCGAATCACGTGATAGCGCACGCCCGGAAGATCTTTCACGCGGCCTCCGCGGATCAGCACAATCGAGTGCTCCTGCAGGTTGTGCCCAACCCCGGGGATGTACGTCGTGACTTCAATGCCGTTCGTGAGCCGCACCCGGGCAACCTTCCGCAAGGCCGAGTTCGGCTTCTTCGGGGTCTGGGTGTAGACACGCGTGCAAACGCCGCGCTTCTGCGGACATCCCTGCAGGGCAGGGCTCGCCGTCTTATAACGAGGCCGCTTCCGGCCTTGGGCCACCAACTGGTTAAACGTAGGCACTCTTGCCACTCCTTAGTCGCACACTCGCACGCAGGCGGGGGCGCAACTTAAATCCACAGTCTCGGACGCGCATCCGTGGGCATGGCCGGCTTCCTGCCAACCATTACTTCTCGTCGCGCAACTCCACCCGCAACCTGACGAGAGATTCTGGATTCCCTTTAAGACTATCGCCGCCGACGGTGGCGCCCGGCCAAAACTCCGGGGGCACTCCGTTTCGTCAGCCTTGCCCTGCATATCCTTCCGCATAAGGGCGAAAGGCGCCGCAGGTACGTTTCAGCGAGGAAAGTCTCCGAATTTCACCACCATCCGGAAACGTATTTCTCAACAGCTTAACTGGGATCTTCCCGCGCACGCGCAGAAAAACCCACAGCACACAGCAAGCTTGGATGAACTCGCGGAACCAAACTACTATAGCAAGCCCCTTCAAACATCGTCAACACGTCTTTTTGCATCCCACATTTCGGCCCGAATTTCTGGTTCACAAACGGCCACGAATCTCGGCCCTTGCCGATTCTGGCTTCAGCTTCTAAACTACAAGTTTTCCAATTCATCAAACGTTTGGACTGCGTCTGTTCCCAGCGCAGGACTCTGGTAAGGTTTGCGAAAAAGAGGGGTGCATGGGTAGGTTCCGTTCGAGCGGTCTGTGCCTGGCAGTTACGATTCTTTCTCTCGGGAGCATCTCCGGATGCGGTGGCGGCTCGAAACCGGGCTCTCCGCTGTTTCCCGGACGCATCTCGCTCAGCCCCGCCAGCAACGCTTCACTGACCCTGGGAGGGATTCTGACCTTCTCGGCGTCGGTTCAAACCGCTTCCGGAACGACCCTCAACACACCGGTTACTTTTAGTTCGAATGACACTTCCATCCTGACGCTGGCGCCCAATGGCGTCGCCTGCGCCGGCCAGTGGGACGTCGCATTCACCACCTGCACCCCGGGGAACGTCGGCCCCGTCACTGTAACCGCGAGCGCCCTTGGGGGCAACAGTGTCCCGACCTACGTCTTCGTCCATCCGCCCATCGATAATATTACCGTCACCGGCGTCCTGCTCGACGGCCTGCCGGTGCAGGAGCCCTGCCTCTCACAAACTCAGTCGATGACGGTCGAAGCTCACGCGTATAGCCAAGGCAATGACATCACGGCTTCCGTGGGGCCGTTTAACTGGTCCGCAAATAACCCGGGCGTCGTAAGCCTTACGCCGCTGGTAAATTCTGCCTTCAACTTCCCCACCAACCAGGCCACGGCGAAAGCAGTGAACCCGGGCATCACCTACATCTATGCTACGGCCAGCGGGGTTAGCAGCACCTCGTTTCAGCAGCCGCAACTGACCAATGCGCAGGGCGGGGGATCGCCGGTTCTCGACTTCTTTGCGACTTGCGCCATCCAGGACATCGCGCTTGAGCTCGGTGCTGCCGGATCAGGCCAAACCAGCTTCGCCACTACAAAGAGCGGCGCCGGGCCAACCGTCGTCGCCACCCTCGTCGACATTATGGGTAACAGTTCCCTGCCCAACACCCACGGAGGGATCGTTCTCGGAAAAATTCCTCTGACCTGGACCTCGTCCCAGCCCCAGGTCATCAGTGTTTCCGCAAGCTGCACCGAATCCTGCACCCTGGGCATCCCGTCTGCTGGAAGCGCCACTGTTACTGCCTCCTGTTCGCCACCCATCTGCAATATCGGATTTCCTCTCGTGCCGGCTTCGCTTTCCACGCAGCAAAAAATCGACGACTGCACGAATTTTTATCACGCTCTGTTCCCGCAATTCACCAGCTGCCAGCAACTCATTCCAGTTCCGGTTTACGCCTCTCCCGTTTTCGTCACGCCTCCCAACACGCAGACTCCACTTTCTCCCATGGCGGCGATCTCCGGGGTAGTCACCGGTACATCATCCTCAGTATCTGTGCTGGCAGCGAGCACCGGATGCGCGAACAGCCCTCCGGCAGTCTGCAACAGTTCGGTCTACTATCTCTCCACATCCAAGGCCTCGCCGGGCAATGAGAATCCGCTCCCGACTTCGCCCAATTCACTCCTGTTCTCTCTTGCCGGCGACAGGATCCTTATGGGAAGCGATTTTGGCTCTCAGATCATCAACCCGGCAAGTTTCGGTACCACGAATAATCCATTCACCTCGCTGGGGACGGTGACTGGCAGGGTCCTCGGCATCTCCGCCACGGGGACATTCGCCGCCTTCTCCGACACCATCCATACTCCCAACCAGGTGTACATCGTCAATACGGGCAACCCCGCCTCACCGACTGCCCTGAACATCCCTTCGGCGACGATCGCCGGCTTTTCGCCCGACACGCTCAAGACGTTCATCATCGGCGGGAGCACGGGAAACTCGCTGTATGTGTACTCCCCGGCACAAGCCTTGCAGGGACCCATCTCTCTCGCCGGACCCGGCAGAGGGATCGCATTTTCGCCCAATGGCGCGTTCGCATTCATCCCGGAAGCCGGCGCTGGAGGCAGCGCCAACCTCACCGCCTTCGCGACCTGCACCAACGCGGCGATTTCTCCCATTCAGCCTGCCGCCAGTGTCGACCTGCCCGCCGACCCCATTCTGATGAAAGTCCTTCCGGCGGTGCACATCGACGGAAGGGACTCCTTCGGCAACCTGATTCCCGACGGCATCCATGTGCTGGTGCTCGACGCCACCGGATTCGACATCGTCACCTCCACCATTTCGCCGCCGGCCAACCCAGCAACTCTCTGTCCTCAGCAGCTGGCCTTCGACAGTGTGCAGCGCATCGAACTGAACGCGGGGACCATTTCGGCTGGCACCTATGTAAATTTCTTTGCCTCGGCGGACGGCACGCAACTCTACCTGGCCAACGGGACCACTTCCAGCATCCTCGTCTATAGCCTCATCGCCGGGAGCGTCACCGGCGGCATCGAACTGCAGAACAACGCCACTCCCATCACAGCCGATATGTCGGTCGATGCCGGAACTATCCTGATCTCCGGTAGCGATGGCATGCTCCACGAAGTCAGCACCGCCGTCGGAGGCGCCGACGCCATTCCACTCTCCTTCCCCAGCCTGCCCAACGGCGTCAACGCCTTCTGCACGACAGACCCCAGCACGGGCCCCTGCACGCTGAACGTGGCGTTGGCGAAACCGTAAGAGAAGATTCGCGCCGCTCACGATCCACGTAGGGACGGACGCATTCGTCGGGCCAGCGAGGGCGAAGCCGAGCCGCCGGGAACATAAGAAGAAACCGCTAAGAAGGGAAATAGAACTGAACCCCGCCTACTGACCGCTGCCCAACTCTTTCCCCACGCTATCCAGCACACCATTCACAAAGTGCACCGACTCGGGGGAAGAAAATTTCCGCGCAATTTCGAGCGCCTCGTTGATCACCACGGCCCGCGGAGTCTCCGGATAGGCCAGCAACTCCGCCACCGCCGCCCGCAGCAGGTTCCGGTCAACGGCCGCCATCCGCTCCATCCGCCAGTGCTCGGCGTGCTTCTCGATCAACCCGTCGATCTCGCCCACGCGGTCGGTCGCCACGCGGAACAGGTCGTCGGCAAACCCGCGCACCTCGGCGCTCGCCGTGCCGTGCTCGGCCCAAAACGTCCGCCGCACCTGGTCGGCATCCTGCTTTCCCATATCCGACTGGAAAAGCATCTGCAGCACAATCTCCCGCGATTTTCGCCGTGTACCCATTGGAGCCGTCAGCTTTCAGCCGTCAGCCATCAGCAAAGACAAAATGGCCGAGGCTTCATCAGTTTACATGGAAGTGATTCTGGTGAGAGATCGTTCAGGATCGTTCGTTGCGACCAACACGCGACCTTACTCGCGAGGCGAACGCTTTGTCTTGCGCGATTTAGCAGAGACCTTCTTGCGGACAGGAGTCTTGGTTTTGCTGAGGGCTGAAGACTGAGAGCTGATAGCTTGCTGTAGCGATACCATCTCCACCGCCGCCAGCGCTGCCTCAAACCCTTTGTTCCCCATCTTCAGCCCGGCACGGTCGATCGCCTGCTCCAAAGTGTCGCAAGTCAACACGCCAAACGCATGCGGCACTCCAGTCTCCTGAGCCGACTGCCCAATGCCCCGGGTGACCTCGTTGACGATCACGTCGTAGTGCGCCGTACCCCCACGCAACAGGCATCCAATGCAGATAATCGCGTCATACTTTCCAGTCGAAGCCAACGTTCGCGCCGCTGAAGGAATCTCGAATGCCCCCGGCACGCGCACAACGTCGATGTCCTTCTTTGCAGCCCCGGTCCGCAGCAAGCCGTCGCATGCGCTCAGCAAAAGCCGCTCCGTGATGAACGCATTGAACCGGGCCACGACGATGGCGAATCGTTTACCGGAGGCGTCGAGCTTGCCCTCTAAAGCCACAACAGCTGCCTCCGGCACAGACTCAATCTTCAATCTGATGTTCTCCTCTGGAATCCTGTGTGACGGCTTCGTGCCCATGCAAACTTCTTGTCATCCTGAGCCGCAGCCTTTAGCGGCGAAGGACCTATGCAGTTTGCCGACGCCAGCAGATTGCATAGATCCTTCGCGGCAAAGAACGCCGCTCAGGATGACAATGGTATGGCGCTACGTTTAACAGCGCTTACTTCCCCTTGAACTGGGCCGCTCTCTTCTCCAGAAATGCCTTGGTCCCCTCAGTCTTATCTTCGGTCGAGCAAGCCACCGCGAACAGCACCGCCTCCAGGTAGAGCCCCTCGCTTAACGTCATCTCCGTCCCTTTGTTGACGGCCTCCATCGCGTACTGCACGGCCAGCGGAGCATTCGCCGCAATCTTCGCCGCAATCGCCTCCGCACGTGGAATCAGCTCTGCCGCCGGAAGCACTTCATTCACCAGGCCGACGCGATGCGCCTCCTGCGCCGTGATCATCTCGCCGGCCAGCACCATCTGCATCGCGATCCCTTTCCCCACCAGCCGCGGCAGGCGCTGCGTCCCACCGTAGCCCGGGATAATCCCGAGTTTCACCTCCGGCTGTCCCAGCTTCGCATTCTCGCTGGCCAGCCGCATGGTGCAAGCCATGGCAATCTCGCATCCGCCGCCGAGCGCGAACCCATTGAGGCACGCAATCACCGGCTTGCCGAGATTCTCAATCAGATTGAGGACGTTCTGCCCGCGATGCGTGTATTCCTTGCCGGTCACAGCATCCTGCTTCGCCAGTTCGCCAATGTCGGCCCCGGCGATAAACGCCTTCTCGCCGGAACCAGTAAAGATCACGACGCGAATCCCCGCGTCGTTCTTGATGTCATGAAACGCTGCCCGCAGCTCCTCCATGGTGGCCATGTTCAGCGCGTTAAGCACCTTCGGCCGGTTGACGGTGACATAGGCAATCGAGTTTTTCTTTTCGAGGAGAATGTTTTCGAAGTTCATAAATTTAAAATTCCTTGCCACGGATTCACGCGGATTAACGCGGATCAAAACAATTCTCAGCGCTTGTCATTCTGAGCGAAGCGAAGAACCTAGGCAATCTGTTTGCGCCAGCAAACTGCATAGGTCCTTCGCGGCAAAAGACACCGCTCAGGATGACAACAACAAATTAGGATCCGCGTGAAATCCGTGCAAATCCGTGGCTAGAGCTTTTGCGCCTTTGGCTTCTCCGGGTCCGAGTAATCATAAAACCCGCGGCCCGACTTGCGCCCGTACCAGCCCGCCATCACCATCCGCTTCAGCAAAGGAGGGGACGCAAACCGCCGCTCCTTGAACTCGTCATACATCACATGCGTGATGTAGTACGTCGTGTCGAGGCCGACGAAATCGAGCAGCGTGAACGGCCCCATCGGATACCCGCAGCCCAGCTTCATCGCGTTATCGATATCTTCAATCGACCCCACGCCCTCTTCATACGCGCGGATGGCATCGAGCAGATACGGCACCAGCAGCCGGTTCACGATGAATCCCGTCTTGTCCGACGTGCGCACCGGAACCTTGCCCAGCTTCTTCGCGAACGCGTAAGCCGTTTCGTAAACGTCATCGGCGGTAGCGATCGTCCGAACGACTTCGACCAACTTCATCAGCGGAACGGGATTAAAGAAGTGCAGCCCGATAAACCGCTCCGGACGCTTTACCGAAGTCAAAAGCTCAGTCACTGAAATCGAAGAAGTATTCGAAGCGAAGATCGCATCTTTCTTCACCACGCCATCGAGCGACGCATACATCTTCTTCTTCTCTTCCACATTCTCGATGATGGCCTCAATGATGATGTCGCAATCGGCCAGATCGGATTTGGAAGTCGTCCCCTTGAGCCGCGCCCGGATCGCAGTCTTCTGCTCAGCGGTAATCCCGCCCTTTTCGACGGGACGCTCGGCAAACTTCGCCAGCGACTTCTCGATCCCCGCGAAACCTTTGTCGAGAAACTTCTGCTCGACTTCGAGCACGGTAACGTCAAATCCAGCCATCGCGCAAACCTGCGCGATCCCGGAGCCCATCAACCCACAACCAAGAACACCGGCTTTCCTAATTTCCATAATTGCTTCCTCAAGAAGATAAACTTTGTCATTCTGAGCGAAGCGAAGAACCTATGCACTCTGCCTAGCGCCAGCAAACTGCATAGATCCTTCGCGGCAAAACGCGCCGCTCAGGATGACAAGACTGCTCTACCGCGACAATCCGCACCGTGAGCTCAACTCATGCTCTCCACCACCATCGCAATCCCCTGCCCGCCGCCGATGCAGGCCGTCGCCAGCCCATATTTTTTCTTCCGACGCCGCAACTCGTACAGCAGCGTGATCACCAGCCGTGTGCCGGTCGCGCCCAGCGGATGTCCCAGCGCAATCGCTCCGCCATTCACGTTCACTTTCTCGCGATCGAGTCCCAACTCTTTCTCCACCGCCAGATACTGCGCGGCGAACGCCTCATTCACTTCGATCAAGTCGATGTAATCGAGCGACAGGCCCGCCTTCTGCAGCGCGATCTTCGTCGCCGGCACCGGGCCGCGTCCCATCAGCTTCGGCTCCACGCCCGCAACGCCCCATCCCACCAGTCGTCCCAGCGGCTCCATATTGCGCTTGCGCACTTCATCGAGCGACATGATCACAACGGCCGCCGCGCCATCCACAATCCCGCTAGCATTCCCCGCCGTGACAGTCCCGTTCTTGCCGAATGCCGGGCGAAGCTTCGCCAGTCCCTCCATCGTCGTCTGCGGACGCCGGTGATCATCCTCCGTCAGCGACTCCCCCGTGGCCTCGCCCTTATGATTCCGCAACGCTACCGGCACCAGCTCTTCCTGAATGCGTCCCGCTTTGTACGCATCGTCGGCACATTTCTGCGAACGCAGGGCGAACTCATCCTGCATCTCCCGCGTGATCCCCTGCTGCGACCCATAGAGCTCCGCCGTGTTCGCCATATACGAACCGCAATAGGAATCGAGCAGCGCCACCATCAGCGAATCTTCCAGCTTCCCACCCGGCGCCAGCGTGAATCCATCGCGCCCGCGAATCGTAAACGGCGCCTGCGACATTGCCTCCATCCCGCCGGCAAGCACAACCTTCGCTTCGTCGGTCTGGATCATCTGGGCTGCCGACACAATGGCCTGCATCCCCGACCCGCACAGCCGGTTCACCGTCAGCGCGGGAGTCTCAATCGGAATCCCCGCCCGCAGGCCCACGTGCCGGGCGCCATACAGCGCATCTCCAGTAGTCTGCTGCGCGTTTCCAAACACCACGTGATCGAATTCCTTCGGATCAATGCCCGACCTCTCGATCGCGCCCTTCGCCGCGACCGCGCCCAACTCCTGCGCTGTAAAATCTTTGAGTTTTCCGCAGTACCGCCCAAAGGGCGTGCGCGCCCCGCTGACAATTGCAATATCCCCGGCTTTTAACATGATTTACTCGCAGAACTCCGCCCGGAATCGGCCAGAGTCAATTCGCCAAACTTGTCAGTGTAGCAGTGAGAGAGAGAATTCACCACAGAGGCAGGGCGTGGGTCTGAAGACCCGCTACCCAGAGGCAGGTAGTGGGTCGTGTCCTGGTTTGGCTTTCCGCGAACTTAGCGTGGTTTCTTTTGCGTAATTTTGCGGGTAAGAGTCTTTCAGATTTTTTGGGGAAATCAAGAGCTATAACCGCAAAGGTCGCAGAGAACCTCCGCAAAGGTCGCGAAGAAAATCTAGATTGGGACACTGCCAGGGAGAGACGGAGAAGAATTTAAAATTGAGAATTGAGAATTGAGAATTGAGTTGTGAGTTGTGCAGCTGCAGTCTGCCGTCCGAGGTCCGGCCTCTACGCTGCCGCCCCCGCCGCCAGCGTCGGCCCCAGAGCCACCACATGCCCTAAACCCTGGCCCATCGCCTGTCCCACGGCATGCTCGACCCGATTGATCACTTCCGTCACCACGTCGACCGGATCATATTCGCTGCGAATCACCGCCTCCGCCACACCCGCCGAGAACAAGACAGACTGGCCTTCCGCCCCATCTTTTCCCGGCCACCGCAACTGGCCAATAATCTTCCGCAACTTTTCAATCGCCAGCATCGCTTCTTTTTCCGCCGTTTCGCCCAGCAGGATCGCAATCGTCGTGTTGTCGTAACGAAATGCCAGATCATTTGACCGGATATTGGCGGCAAACGACTGGCCCGCTCGCTCCATCACCGACTGCACTTCGGCTTCGCCATGCTCTTTGATCATGGCCGCGTTCTTGCCAAACTGCATGAGCACAACCGAAAACGCCGACGCATTCTGGATCGCCCTCTTGCTCTCCGCCAGCAGCAGATCGATGTACGACGCGCGCTTCAGCAGCCCAGACTTCTCGTCAGTCACCGAAAGATTCTTGACCAGCCGCCGCAGTCCGGCATTGTTCAGCGCGATCACCATCTGGTCGGCCACGGTCTTCAGAACGACCATGTCGCCGTGCTGCCACACCCTTGCGCGATTGTGAATCAGCACCAGCACCCCAACGGTTTCTTCCCCATCGCTCAGCGGGACCGCCAGCACGGTCGCTGCCCCTAACTCTGCCAGCGCCTTCTTCGCCTTCAGCAGCGACACAGCCTTGGGCGCATCCTCGATCGCCAGCGGTTCGTGCCCCTCGATCGCCTGGTGCAGACACCCCACCAGCTCCCCGATCGCCGGCACGCTGGCCCGCTTGTATCCTTCCGCACAGAACTCATCCAACGCGGTCGGCGGAAGGCCCGCCTTGCCCATCACCGCGATGCATCGTGTCGCTTCCCAGTGCGCTCCAATTTCCTTGACCGCCGTGTTCAGCACCGCCGGAGCCGTGCCCTGGTGATAGAGTTTGCGGGTAATCTCGGCGACCCGCGTAAAGCTGCGCACATCGGCCGCCGGATCGGGCGCGGGCACCGTTGGCGCACCGACCGGAGCGGGAGTTGTACTCACCGCCGCCGCCGGAGGCAAGGGCGCCGATCCTGCATATCGCGGCGTCACCCCCGCCGACATGTACAAGCGCTGCAAGTCTTCGTTGCGCTCTTCCTCGCGCGGAAACAGCTCCTGGATCCTCTGCAGCCGCTCTACCGCCTTGTTCCGCATCCCGTATTGCACCAGGATTTCCGCCTGCAGCATCAGGTCCTGCAATGTCGAAGCTCCCAGCGTCCGCTCATCCGGGTGCGTCGCGGGCTCCTCCGCCGGCTTCGCAGCCGAACTGAATCGCGAGGCGATCGACCGGAACCGCCCGTCTTCGACTTTGCCCTTGAGCATGTCGAGCCGCTTTAAATGTCCGGGCTCATACGGATCCACCTCCGCCGCCCGATCCAGACACTCCGCCGCTTTGGCAAAGTCGCCGGTGCTGCAATACAGATCGAAAAGTTTCAGCAATGTCTGGCAGTAGTCGTTTTCCCGGTTGGACGAGTTATAAAGCTCGCTGAGGAACTCCAGCATCTGCGACGAAGCGCGCCGCGACCCGGTGATGTCCTCCATGATGGCGATGAATTGCCGCCGCTCTCCGCGCCGCCGCTGGAATTGTTCCAGCTTGCGCGCCAACGCCACCGCTTCATCTTCCTGCCCGCCGTCCAGGAAACTTCCAATCAACCCGATGACCTGCTGCACCCGCGCCGGGTTCGCTTCAAACAGCTGCCACACCAGCGGCTCTGCCTCGGCAAAGCGGCCCGCGGCCACCAGCGCTTCCGTGTAGGCCTCGCGGAACTCCGGGGTGACTGGTCCGGAGTTCATCTGCGGCTCGAGAATGAAGATCGCCGCGCCGACTTGACCCTTCGCCAGAAGGCTCTTCGCGTAGGCCAGCGCGATGCCCTGATCCGAAGCATCTTCCTGATACGCCCGCTCGTACCACTGCGCGGGATCACCACCCTCAGCCCCTGAAGCCTGTGCCACTCTCTGAAAAGCGGCGGCTGCCGCCTTGCGATTACCGACTTCCGACGCCAGTTCCGCCACGCGCAATAGGTTGGCCTGCGTGGGCTCGATCGCCACAATGCGATCCAGCAGTTCCGCCGCCTCCTGCTTCTTCCCCAGTTTCGTGAGATCCAGCAGCGCGGCCTCGTAGGTGCCGACTGCCAGCTTCTTGTTCGACCCTTCCAGCAGCTGGCCGAAGCGGAACTTTTGCTGCCAGGTCGGACTTCCATGGCGCGCCAGTTTCTTGTAGGTCAGGCTCGCGCGCGTCGCGTCTCCAGCCGTCACCTGCCGCTCGAATAACTCGCCCAGCAGCTTCACTGCCTCGGCATTGCGGCTCAGCGACAGACACAAGTCCGCGGTGAGCTGCCGTACTACATCATTTTCAGGATCGTCTCGCAGGACCAGCAGGTATTCTTCGAGGGCTTCGGCGGTCTTCCCCTTTTGCAGGAGCTTCTCCGCGCGCTCAACGCGCTTTCCCAGTTCGGCTCGGTCCAGTCGTCTTGTGATCTCAGGCATGCGAAAATCGGGCGGAGTAAACCCTGCTCCGATTCTAGGATTGCCTCTCACCCCCAGCAATGCGGTAGCGTCGAACTGCGATTACGAAGGTCACGCCCGGTCGACTGGCGGCAGCTAAATCTGAGAAAAGAAAGGCTTGATCCGCTAACGCGCACCCCAAGGAACAGGAAGGCCCGCCACAAATGGCTGGAGAATTCACCCGACGGTCAAGTCCTGGTTGACGAGTGGAACGGCGACAAGCCCCTGAGGGGGCGAACGCATTCAGTCCGCGCCGGACCCTACGATGCCGGTGAGGCAGCCCCAGCCGGGCGCGTTACGAGACCTTGATGTTCAGCGAGCACTGACCTTCATTCGGCGTTTTGCCGCAAGAAAGGGCTGAGGTCACGAACACCGGCTCAAAACGGAAGCTCGGCTTCTCGTACGGCTTTTTGGAAATCGCGGTGGTTTTGTTTGTGGAGAGATCGTCGGTCGCCATAGGTCACGTATTACTCTACTTCAAATCCTGTTGTGATGCTTGGACTGCACATCCGCCAGTGCCACCCGAAGTGACGCATAACTGGTTATTCAGAGTCGAGAAATAAATCTGCGAGGTTCCGGTGGCATTGAGCAGGTTATCAATGATGATCCCGCTCGTCCCTCCGGACTCCTGCAGAGCAGCCACGGTATTACCTCCCAGATTGACCCAGGTTATAGTTCCATCTGTCACGGTGGAGCCCTCGGTCAAACCCCAGGTGGGCACTGTACCGCCGGAAATGCCACCCGGCAGCTGCGCAACTTCAATATTGTTGTTGGAGTCCAAGAGCTTGGTGCCACCCGGATAGGCCGTAGTCGCTGCCCAAGCCCCAGGTGTCACCGCCGACAGAGGTCCCTGGTTGCGCCAGTGTACGGCACCATCGCTCGTGGTGGCGTACGTGATGGTGCTCCACGCCGGTGGTGTCAACCCCGAGGTTCCTCCGGGGTTTTCAGCTACCTGAATGTTCAGATTGCTGTCGAGAATCTCCTGGCCCACGTTATAGACGGTCGAAGGCAGCCACGACGTAACCTTGAAATTCATCACGCAGGTGAGGCCGTTGCATCCTGCCGGCGTCCCAGATCCCTGTGTGCCCACAAACAGCCATTCTTGCGGCCGTCCCGCTCCAGTCACGTTCGGATTATAGATATCGGTCAGCGGGGAGCACGGCGCCGGATTGGTCGTCGACACTGCTGGTCCGGCAATTGGCGTGCCCATGACTCCGCTGGCAATCGGAATCTGATATATGGTGGGGCGTCCCCCAGGATTTCCACAAACATACATGTTTCCGGTGCCGGCCGGCGAGGTGATGTAGGTGTGGTCAAACGTGCCGTCGAAAATCGGTATGGCTCCACCCGACTTCAGGCCGACCATGGCCTCAGTCCCGGTAGCGCCGGCCGTGAAGGTAGTGCTGAGCAGAAACACTCCGGCATTCAACAGATTGTCATTGGACGAAAAAGCATACACATTGCCTATTGAGGAATCGATGACCGGCCCTTCCGTGAAGCCGAGGCCAAAGTCGAGTCGCGCGGACGCGACCACCGTGCCGGCGCTGTCCACGTGATAGATGAAACCGCCTGAATCCCCTACAAAGGTATTCCCGGTCAAAACGTCATGTACCGGACTGGTCAGGACATTGGCCGACACCGTCGCTGGCCATCCCCCGGTCACCACCTCCGCCGGTGTGCCGTTGAACACGCCCGTAAACTCATGCAGTTTTCCGGTGTCGTCGCCGACCCAAGCCATGTCAGACGTGTAGTCGTAGTACACCGACGAGTTGCTGTTATTCGCGGCCAGAGAAAAGGTCGCCATGCAAGGCTTGGTCGGGCAACTGGCATACGCGCTTGCGGACACAGGACTGATATCCGTGGGGCTAAAGATCGAGCCATCATGCGTCTTCCACTTCAACAGCGTCAAACTCGCAGTTCCGGCAGAAGTCTGAACAAAGGCGATTTGGGTCCCATCCAGCGAGAGCACCGGGGAACTGAGGACGGTGCCGCCGGTGTTGTAGCCCCAGAAAGCCGCGGGAATCGGGCCCGTGGGGCAGCCTGTGTAGAGGTTCGTGAGCGCAATGATGCTGCCTTGCGTCCCGGTTGCGCCGGGTAAACCCGTGCCGTAAACCACAAAATCGGGTTGCGTTGCGCCCGCACAATTGGCCACATTGAAATTGAATGAAAACTTTGCTGGATACCTCGCCGCGCCGACCGTAGCCCCAGTCCCAAGGTCGATGGCCCAATCGGGGTGGAGTGTGCGCTGCCCGCGGTGCCGCGATGATCGAGGTAAGCTGCTATCGATTTCGGTTTGCAGGGAAGCGTTCGGGCGCCCGTTTTGTCGCCGCTGTTGAAGTTGATAGCGAACGTCCCGCTGCACTCGCGCCGCCTGTTCCGGCGTCGACGGCAGCGAGAAAATCACGTGACGATGGCTCCAGTCCGTGGGCAGAGAATTACCCGGTTGCGTTTTGGCGTCATTCCCCGCCGCATAGCTCGCGCTCACCGTCGCCAACAGAACTCCACACAGCCCAACGGATCGCACCATCATCCTTCTCATCGCAACTCCCCCGAGGCAATCTGGATAGACAGACTTGAAGTCCACATTCAATCGATAGAATTAAGGTTATAGCCGCAACCCCCAGCAAAATCAACGCCATCTTTTGGTGCATGCGTCCAATCATGTGGCGACTGTCGCCTCGGCCGTCCCGTGAAGGCGAAACCGAGAGCCGCCTCGACAACTCACGCCGAAGTTCCCGCATCGCTGTCCATACCCGAGAGCCGAGAGCCGAGAGCCGAGAGCCGAGAGCCGAGAGCTGCTAGCTGACAGCTGAA
The DNA here is from genome assembly GCA_035632675.1 of Candidatus Dormiibacterota bacterium. GTDB lineage: Bacteria > Acidobacteriota > Terriglobia > Terriglobales > Acidobacteriaceae > Sulfotelmatobacter. Next base: position 66,964 of record DASQGJ010000075.1, on the reverse strand, counting down.
AGCGGCCTCTGCTATCTTGCCCCATGCCTCCGGAGCCGACTACTCCGCATTCCCAGCCGCCGACCAACGAAGAAGGCCTGCACCACCAGCTCTCCGCCGGACAAATGGCGATGGTCGCCGTTGGCGGCTCCATCGGCACGGGACTCCTTCTCGGCTCCGGCGCCGCGATGGAAATCGCCGGACCCGCCGCAATCCTCAGCTTCATCGCAGCAGCGTTCATCAACTGGACCGTCGCCATGGCCCTTGGCGAACTCGCCTGCGCCCATCCCGCAGCGGGATCGTTCGGCGTCTACGGCGACCTCTACCTCAACTCTTATGCCGGATTCATCGCGCGCGCCGGATACTGGGTCGGCCTCGCCCTTGCCATCGGCACCGAAATGATCGCCGCTGCCACCTACATGTCATCCTGGTTCCCCAGTGTGCGCTCTTATATATGGATCGTTGTCTTTGGAGCGGCGCTGCTCGTCATCAACCTCCGTAGTGTTGGCGCCTATGCGCGCTTCGAGTTCTGGTTTTCCATGATCAAGCTGGCCACCATCGTCGCCTTCATCGTGATCGGAGCATCTTTGCTGCTCGGTGGCCGCGTCGTCCCTCAGTACAACGCGCATGGCGGATTCTTCCCTCGAGGTTTCTGGGCCCCTGTGGTCGCGCTGACTTACGCGGTCTACAGTTTTGGTGGAGTAGAAATGGTCGCGGTCACGACCGGCGAGTCGCGCTCGACCAAGGAAACTCCTCGCGCCGTCTGGATCACCTTCCTCACCCTCAGCTTCGTCTACGTCGGCGCCATGGTCATCCTGCTGGGCGTCATGCCGTGGAATCACGCCGGAGTTGCTGAAAGCCCGTTCGTGACCACGTTCCAGACCGTCAAAATTCCACACGCCTCGGGCATCATGAACTTCGTCGTCCTCACGGCCGCGCTCTCCGGAGCCAACGCCACACTCTATGTGGCGTCGCGCATGATCTTTTCGCTCGCGCGCACAGGATGGGCCCCGGCCAGCCTCGGCCGCCTCAATCACGAAGGCTCGCCGCAGAATGCTGTTCTGCACTCTTCGTTTGGAATTCTGTTCGCGCTGGTGCTCGCGCTGTGGGCACCCGAGAACGCCTTCCGCTACATGCTCGGCGCGGCTTTTACGGGGATGATTCTCTCGTGGCTGGTCTCACTGCTTGCGCACATCAATTTCCGCCGCCGGCGCCAGCCCGAGGATATCGCCGCTCTCCCGCTGCGCTCCCCGTTCGGGATGTGCGGCTCGATCTTCGGCTTCATCGCGGTCTCAATTTCTCTGCTTCAAACCTGGCTGCACCCGCTGGTCAACCTCTGGAGTGGCCTGACCTGTCTCGCAGTGCTGACAATCGCGTATCTGATATTGCGCAGCAGCCGAACGGAAAGGTCGAACCGCGTCTGAAGATTAGCGCAGGCGTCTCGCCCCCGCATTGTCGGTCATTCAGAATTGGAAGGATTTGAGGCATCAGAATCTGCCCGGCGACAATTTCACGAATGTTGCTGCATCCACGACGACGCAAAGATCGGCGGCCCAAGCATTTCCATACCGTACTTCGACATCAGATCTCGCATGGTCTCCGGGCTCTTCTTGTCCATGGGCACCTTTCCCATCTCATCGAAGAACTTCTCAAATCCCCCGGGCTGGCAGATCAGGATTAACTTGCCTTCCGTGGTAGCCGTATTCGCCCACACATGAGGAATTCCCCGCGGCAGCCATATGCTCCCGCCGGTAACGAGTGCGAATTCTTCGCTGCCGGCTTTGAAAACGAATTCGCCCGACAGGACGTAGTACCATTCATCCTCACGATGATGAACGTGCAGGAATGGCCCGGAACGCGGCAAGGCGTTCATCTCAAAAATCGTGCAAGCCCCTCCGCTGTCTTCGCTGGATACCTTGCAAGGAGTGCCTTGCGCCTGCGCGGCACTGGCGAAAGCAAAGCGGTTCTCGCCGGGTTTGGCCACGGCCACCTTACCGCTGGCTGCCGCTCTGGCAGGGAAAACTGCCGCCACCGATGTGATCCCGAAAAGATAAAGCAAAGTACGTCGGTCGACGTGAGACATGCCGCAAATCTTACACCGAAATCAGACTGAAATCAGAAGGTTTTGGGCGCCCCGGCTACACCAACACGTACAGCTTCGCCTCCCAGGGAAAGACCGGCTCCCGCCCCACCTGCGCCGCGCGGCATTCTACTCACATTCGGGACCAGGAATCTGCTTCCGCGCGGTATAGCCGGGGTGCTCCCCTTGATTTGTGTATAGTGGTTAGTTTCTGTCGCGTTCAATCTGTCGCACATGTTTCAGTGGAAGGTGATCCTTGGGACGAGTCTTGGGCCGCTTCAGTGTTCTTCTGTTCTGCGCAGGTCTGTTCCTCCACAGCGCTGTCTGTGCGCAACAAGCCGAAGATCAGATTTTTTTTAACGGCAAGATCTTCACTGCCGATCCGCAGAATCCCTACGCCGAAGCCGTCGCCATCCGAGGTGCCACCATCATCGCCGTGGGAAGCCTCCCGGAAGTGTTGAAGGTCGCGTCCCCGCACGCCGCCCGCACCGATCTCGCGGGCAAGAGTCTCTTTCCCGGCTTCATCGACTCGCACAGTCACACCATCGACGGTGGACTCGGCCTCATCGCCGCCGATGCCACTGAGAAACTGAATTCCATCAGCGAACTTCCAGCCTTTGCCGACGACGCGCGAAAGACCGGCCGCGGCATGCGCGGCGACATCCTTGAAATTCTTGGACTGCCTCTCGAGTTCTGGTCGCACAATGACGTCCTCAGCGCCACTTTCAACACCGGCACTTACGAAAAGCAGAGCGTGGTTCTCCGCGGCATGGACGGCCACACCACCTGGGCCAACCGCGCAATGTTGCGGCGCGCCGGCATCACTCAGGATTTCCTGAAGAAGCTCACGCCCGACGAGCGCAGCTACTACGGCGTCGACAAAGACATGCAGCCCACCGGATTCCTCGTCGATGCCGGCAGCGAGAGAGTCGATGATCTGATGCCGCAACCCAGTCCCGAGGAACTACTGGCCGCTGGGCGTGCCGCCCTTCAGTACAACTACAGCCTCGGCATCACCGCCTGGCTTGAGCCGAGTGCGCCCGAATCCGCCCTTCACGCCTACAAACTGCTGGCCGAGCACGGCGAGCTGATTTCCGAGATCGTGGCCTTCCCCAAAGTTCTTGCCAAAGATCCCCCGGCCGAACTCGCCTTCGTGAAGAAGACGCGCGAGACTTACAAGAACATTCCCAATCTGCACATCACAGGAATCAAAATCTTCGCCGATGGCGTCGCCGAATTCCCGTCACAGACCGCGTATCTCACCAAGCCCTACAAGAACTCAGGGCGCAATGGCGAACTTCTGTTCGATCCCAAAACTTTCGCCGAACTCTGCATCGCCGCTGACAAGCAAGGCCTGATCATCCATGTCCACGCCATCGGGGACGGAGCGGTCAAGGCCGCTCTCGACGGGATTGCCGCCGCGCGCACCGCCAACGGCGACTCCCACCTGCCGCATACGCTGACGCACGAGCAGTTCATCCGGCCGGAGGATTTTCCCCGCTTCCGCGAGCTCGGCGTCATCAGCGCCTTCCAGCTCTTCTGGGCCGCTGCCGGCAACGACACCATCGATATCCTCAAGCCTTACGTTGACCCGGAAATCTACAAGTGGCAGTATCCTGCGCGGTCCATCCTCGACAACGGCGGTGTTATCTCCGGCGCCAGCGACTGGCCCGTGTCGACGGCAAATGTTTTCCGCGCGATTTATCAGGCGGAGACCCGGAGGGGAAACGAAGGCATCCTCGACGCGGCGCAGGCCACGCCGCGCGAAGCCATGTTTTACGCCTACACCCGCAACTCCGCGCGCGCCCTCAACCTGAATTCAATTGGAGTAATCGCCCCCGGCAAGCGCGCTGATCTGGCTCTACTGGACCGTGATGTTCTAACAGTGAGCCCGGAAGAAATGCGTGACACCAAAGTTGTGTGGACGATGGTCGCGGGAAAGACGGTCTACCAGGCCAAATAATGAGCGCCGCCGTCCTCGGCGTTGCCGTTCCGACTTACTGGCTCAGCTCAAACACTACGCCCATATTCCCCGTCCCACCTTGCAGCGTGGTTCCGTACAGATTCCCCGCCTGATCGCGAAGCAATGCCGACTCCGGGAACTCACCATCTCCCCGGGTGAACAGATGCAAATTGGTCTCGGTCCACGTGTCGCCAGATTGCCGCGTCAACTGGAACACGGCACCGACAGTCGTGACCCCATTCCCGTTCGCAGCGGTACCGTACAGATTCCCCTGGCTATCCAACACTAATCCGCTGTAGGGATTAGCCGCGACCTGCCCATCGAAGCTGTACAAAACCTTCTCTTTCCAACCGCCGCTCACCGGCCGGAGACGAAACACCGCCCCCAGGCTCAGTGTGCCTCCGCCCGATGTTGTGCCGTAGAGATTCCCCCCTCGATCGAAGATCAGCCTCTCCGCGTAAGGAAATCCGCCGTCGGCGCCTCCCGTGAAGCTATGCAAAACCTTCTGCGTCCAGGTCCCGCTCGCCCCACGTACGACCTCGTACACCACACCCGCGCCTGCCGTCCCGCCGCCCTGCGTTGTTCCATACAGGTTGCCCGCACGATCGAATACCAGTCCGCCGATGGGACCGCTACCATCGGTCGTATTGAGCGTGTGCAATACCTTCTCGGTCCAGGATGCGCCGCTGCCGTGTCGAAGTTCGAACACCGTGCCGACGTTGTTGGCACCGCCACCGTTCGTTGTGCCGTAGAGATTTCCCGCCCCATCAAAAAGCAACCCCGCATACGGATTCGCTCCGTCGGAGCCTCCGCTGAAACTGTACAGGACCGTCTCACTCCAGCCACTGCTGGTCGGCGACAACTCAAACACTGCGCCCAGATTGTGAGCACCGCCCCCTACCGTCGTCCCGTACAAATTGCCGGCCTTGTCAAAGACCACGTCCGCAAGGTAAGGATTCGCTCCGTCCGCTCCCCCGGTAAAGCTGTAGAGGACCGTCTCAGTCCAGCCTCCGCCGGCATTGGGCGTCAACTCGAATACTTCTCCGGCGCCGTGAGCTCCGCCCACGAACGTCGTTCCGTACAAATTGCCCGCGGAATCCACCACCAGACTCGACAGCGGATTTCCACCGTCTGCAAATCCAGTGAAGCTGTAGAGCGTCTGCTCGGCTTGCGCATGAACGGTTTGCACGGAGAAGCCCGGAACAAAGTTCAGCGCGACGGCAAGCATCAATAGAAAACGAAATTGACGGTTCATATCTACATAGACTCCTGGACGAATCTTGACTGAAAGCGGGCCCGACCTGGTTAACCAGAGTTTAAAAAAGGCGCCGGAAGGGCCCGGCGCCTATGAGATACGACTCGCGAGATGCGGTCTAGCGAGAAGGCAAAACTTGATCGGTTCCACCGACAAATGAATCCCGTAGCTGGTAGCCCTACTTACTCTCAGCCACCCCCGGCAACGGAGATCCAAAGTCGCGTCGATTATTCACCGCCGTGCGCGCTGCACGCGTCGAAGGCTGGTTCGCCGCCGCTGCTCCATACCGCTCGAGCAGCACCGGAGCCATCGCGTTCTCGGCTTCCTTCACAAAGATCATCTTGTTTTCCGAAGCCATGTCGACGCGGACGAAATCTCCGAGTTTCACCTGACCCGTGGCGACGAGGTTGGCCAGAGGGAACACCAGGTTGCGTTCGATGGCGCGCTTCAAATGCCGCGCACCATACCGCGGATCGGTACCTTCCTTCAGCAAGTACTCTTTCACGGCCGTGGTGCAGTTGAACACGAACTGGTTCGTGCCCGCCGCCATCAGGACGCGCTGCTGCACCATGCCCAGTTCGATATCCAGAATCTGTGCCAGATGCTCGTCGCGCAGTGTCTTGAAAACGACCGTCTTGTCGATGCGGTTCATGAACTCCGGCGTGAACTTTCGGCGCGCCGCCTCAACTGCCGTGCGCTGAATCTTGTCGTCAAAGGACTCGTCCACCTCAACAGCCTTCGGCGCAAATCCGAACCCGCCATCCACCAGGCTCGTCATCTCACTCGCGCCCAAGTTCGAGGTCATAATAATGATGCACTGCGACAGATCCACCCGCCGGTTGTCACCGAGCGTCAATGTCGCCTTGTCGAGAATGCCCAGCAGCAATTGCCAGAGCGAGTCTGAGGCCTTCTCGATCTCGTCAAAGAGCAGAATCGAGAGTTTCAGCTTCTCAGTGAACCATTGATTCAACGCTTCCTGGGTCAGCAGGGGATGCGTCTCCCGGTGTCCCAAATATCCCGGAGGCGATCCAATCAGCTTCGCAATCTCGTGCGAGTGCTGGAACTCCGCGCAATCAATCTTGATGCAAGCCCGCGAATCCCCAAACAGCGACTCGGCCATCGCCTCTACAACGCGCGTCTTGCCCGATCCGGTCGGTCCCAGAAACAGCAGGTTCCCCACCGGACGCCCGGGCGCATTCAGCCCCGCCAGGAACATCTGATAGATTTCGACGACCTTCTCGACCGCCTGATCCTGCCCAACAATGCGGCGGCGAAGGGCGCTTTCAAACTCTCCAGCATCGTTGCTCTTGCGGTTTGGATCGAGCACTGTTGCGAGGTTCGTTCTCATAAGATCCCTGTCCGAAACTCCCGGACGCTTTCCCTTTCGGCCGTTTTAGGCTCTTCTTGTGTATATTCCCGGACTTCATAGGCCTAACGCTCGTTTCTTTGGCCTATTTCTGGAAGATCCCCCACGGCCTCCCAGAATCGGTTCACGCCCGGCTAACCGGAAATAAGCAAGCGGCTGGCCACCCCTTAGTACCCCCGTACAAGTTTCGCAAGTCCTTGCTCCTGCTAAACTTAGGGGAGTGCCCCAGAGTTTCCCAGAGACCCCGGCAACCGTCTCTAAGAACCCATGGGAAAACCTTTGCACCATCACGGAAGGAACATGTACCGATCCAAGGGGCATGCGACTTTGGAAAAAACCATGTGGCGACAGCCGCCTCGGCTCTCCCGCGAAGGCAACGCCGAGCAGACCAGTGCAACAAACCCACCCAGCCGATCATCTGGTTAGCCAGGAGCTAGAACTGAGTGCTGAAAGACGTGCTCTACGTACACAATCCGTCAACCGTCCTACTCCCCCCGTAACTAGCGACCGCCCGCACCCGCCGCTAGTATCGGAATGTAAGTAGGGAGGATCGCTTGCGCCTTTCGTCAGTCCGCATCATCACGGGAGTTTCCTGCCTTCTTTTTGCCGGAGCCGCATGGCGTCTGGGCCCGCGGTCAACGAATTTCACCGCCGCAGCCCAAACCGCCAAGCCGGCCGTCGCCACGCAAGCCGCGCCGCAACTGAAGCCGGTCAGCGTCACGACCGCCAAGACCTCGATCCCCGACCCGAAACCGGTAGCCGCTCCCGGCACCGAGATCTATACCGCCAAGCGCGGAGAAGCTATCCCGACGATCGCTCATCGTTATCTGTCCAAGACTTCATATCTGACGTCCTCCGAGCTGGCCGCCGCGATCCGCTCCGTGAATCACAAGTCGGACTCATCCAACATTCTTAAAGCGAACGAAAACGTCATCATTCCCGGCATTCTCTCGGCTCCCATCAACGAGAAAACGATCCCCATCGCCAAGGATTTTGAAGTCCGCGCCATCTACCTGACCGGATACATGGCCGGCAGCGATCATGGACTCCGTACCATCCGCCACTGGCGCGAAGTTGGCGGCAACGCCGTGGTTTTCGACATCAAAGATTCCGATGGCAGCGTCACGATTGCTTTTGAACACCCGCTGCTCGGAAAGCACGACGTCTACATCCACGACGTTCCGAAGCTGGTCCACTTCCTGCACCAGCAGAACATGCACGCCATCGCCCGCATCGCCATCTTCCGCGACGAGCGCCTGGTCGTGAATCATCCCGAACTCGCCGTCCAGTCCCGCAAGAACAAGACGGCATGGCGTGAAAACGGCAAGCTGGTCTGGACCGATCCCTCGAACCCGCAAGTTCAGGACTATGACATCGCCCTGGCCAAGCACGTAGCCCAACTCGGCGTCGACGAAATCCAGTTCGACTACGTTCGCTTCCCCGCCGAAGGCGACCAGAAGGACGCCGCATTCGTCTTCCAAAAGGATCAGCCGGAACCAGCGGCGGACGCCAGCAGCGACAACGCAACATGTGGCGAAGGGCGCTCCGCCCGTCCCGCTGACGCGAAGCAGGGCGGAGCCTCCACAACAGCCGAAGCCAAGCAACCTGAGACCGCCACGCCCCAAGCCTCTACCGATGCTCCTAACGCGGCCGCAGCCCCGGGGCAAAAGAATGCAGCTCACGGCGCAAGCCGCCGGGTGGCGGCAAAGAATGGAGCCAAGTCCCATAAGGACGGCACAACCGCCTGCAGCATGAAACCCCGCGGTCCACAACGCACCGACGTCATCGCATCTTTCCTGAAGAAGGCTTATTCCGAGCTCCATCCCACCGGGGTCCTGCTCTCGCTCGATGTCTTCGGAGTGATGGCCTGGCAGCGCCAGATCGACCTCTCGCACACTGGTCAGGACATCGTCCAGATGGCCCGCTACTGCGACGTCCTGAGTCCGATGATCTACCCGTCGCACTTCTTCGGCATGGACGGAATCGCGCACCCCGGCGACGAGCCGGCCCATTTTATCGGCGAATCCATGGACCGCTTCGAACTCATCACCAAGGGCAGCGGCGTCGTCATCCGCCCCTGGCTGCAAGCTTTCCACTGGCGCACGAAAACCTATTCACCCGAATACATAAAGATTCAGGTCGAGACCGCCAAGACCAAAGGCGGCATCGGATTCTTGTTCTGGAACGCCGCGAACGATTATTCGAAACCGTTCACGGCCATGCCGGAAATGAAGTCGGCGAACTATAAGGAAGGATCGAAGGATAATCCTAAATACTTCCGCGGCGACGAACTCCCGGCGGCGACGGTGCAAGCCGCCCTAACCACCGCGAAGTAGCAAAGCTCATGTGGGGACGGACGCCTTCGTCCGCCCGGCGGCCCAGGTCCATTGGTCCGCAGATCCGCCTTCGACACTGCCCCAAAGCTCGCTCCCAGCAAGGCTTCCCGCCCAACCCGGCCCTGCCCCTTCGGATAAGATTTTCCCGTTTTTTAACTAGACATTCCCCACTCCGTCCGCTAACCTGACACAACATTTTGGCTTTTGCGCGCCCGTGGGCAGCGCTTCCCGGTCCCAGGCTTGCACGTCCGGAAGCACCTCCACCAAAAGCTTTAGTTCCGTTTCACCGTTGCACCAATCGCACAAGCCTGTTGCGACAGGCACCGTTTCTGGCCAAGGAGAGACAGCGTCCCCCATGTCTAAGCTCCCCCGAGCCCTGGGTCTATCCCTACTCATGGCCCTGCTGAGCCCTTTCGCGGCGGCGCAAGCCAACGTCAACGAGTCGCTCGAGCTTTATTCCTTCTGGGTCGACACCAACAAAGGTTCCGACAGCAACCCCGGCACCCAGGCCCTGCCGTTCAAGACCATCGGCTACGCCGCGTCGCAAGCGGTCGCCAATAATCAGGCCGGCAAAGGCACGCACGTCTGGATCAACGACGGCACTTATCGCGAGTCGATCAGCCTTACCGTGTCGACTTCCGATACAACTCTGCCCATCACCTTCGAAGCCACGCATCACGGCAAGGCCATCCTCAGCGGCGGCGTCCTTTACACCGGATGGACGACCTATAGTGGCAATCCCAGCATCTACACCAACACGTGGAACAACACCTGGGGGATCTGCGCCACGGTTTCGGGCTGCGATCCATCCTCTTACCCTCAGCCCGACATCATGCTTCGCCAGGAGATGGTCGCGGTCAACGGAAGCGCACTCACCGAAGTTCTGTCCGTCGGCCAGATGCAAACCGGCACCTTCTTCGTCGACACCACCAACCAGCGCATCTATGTCTGGCCTCCGGCCAACACGAACATTAGTACGGCGACAGTCGATGTCGCCACCGAACCCACGCTCCTCTCGCTGGCTGGCAAGTCGAACATCGTAATCCGCGGACTCGTTTTCCAATACGCCAACTCCTGCCGCAGCACTGCCGCCGTGTCGGTGACGGGAAGTCCCTCATTCCCGCCCACGAACATCCTGTTCGATAGCGACACCTTCCAGTGGAATAACGGCCAGGGCCTCGCCATCGACAATCCCACGACCTACTTCACCGTTGAAAACAGCAACGCCCTCCACAACGGCGACAGCGGATTCCAGAGCTACCAGACGCAATATGGTCTGTGGCAAAACGATCTCGCCGGATACGACAACTGGCGCGGCGCTCAAGGCGCCTATTACGCCTGCAACGTCGCCGGATTTCATCCCTGGGCCGCGCACAACGATACCCTCAGCACCTTCACCACCCAGTACAACCAGACCTACGGCATTCACTGGGACGACGACAACGTGTCCATCTCCGGCAGCGGCCTCATCGCCTCCGAAAATCTTCTCAGTGGACTGTTCCTCGAAAAAGATCCCGGCCCCATCTCCATCTCGAGCAGTTACGTTTGCAACCAGACGTCACCCATCTCCGGCGCGGGATTCGCTGTGCGCAACTCTGAAGGCGTCTCCTTCACCAACGGCGTCATCTACAATAATGCCGCCGCGCAGATTGCCGTCATCGGACAGGCCGGCGGCATCGAAGTCACCGACTGGCTCAACGGCAATATTTACAACCTCATCACGCAAGGGCTGGTCAACACCGGCAACACCATCGAAGGCCTCGCCAGCAATCAGTTGCTGTTCTCAGACGCCTCACTCAACGGCACCGACTGGACCACTTTCCTCATCGGCTTCAACTCCAACAAAAACATCTGGTGGAATCCTGACAACAGTACCGGCGAATTCATGGTCCCCATCCCCAACTTCGGAACCTCCGAATCGCTCGCCGGATGGCAAGCCACCACCCTGCAGGATCTCAACTCGTCCTTCGTCCAGCCCTCGGGCAGCCCGCAAAACAAGTGCGCCGTCGTCGCCGATGCCAACGATTACTGGCTGATCGCCGGCGCTAACACCGCTACCCTGGACGACTCTGGCCACGCCACCTTCACCTTCACCGTCATGCCAGTGCTCAATTTCAGCGGCACCGTGACGTTCTCCGTCGATGGCGTGTCGGAAGTCGCAGGACTCTCCGCCTCCACCATCGCTTCCGTCAGCATCTCCGGCACCACCACACTTGCCGTTACGGGCACCGCATCGACGCCACCCGGCACCTATCCCGTCACAGTGATCGGCAATAGCGGCAACCTGACGCGCACGGTCACCGTGAATCTGGTTGTCCCCAGCACTTCGGTCCACCTCTCCACTGACGTCATCAACTTTCCGAACCAGCAGCAGAACACAACCAGCGCCGGACAAAGCTTCACCATCAAGAACAACGGCAAGTCCAGCCTCTCGATCACCAGCATCAGCGCCAGCAAAAACTTCGGCATCAGCAGCAACAGTTGCGGCACGTCGCTCGGCGCCGGAAAAAGCTGCTCCGTCACCGTCACCTTCACTCCAGCTTTCGCCACCACCATCAACGGCAGCGTCACCATCGTCGACGGAGACGCTACCAGCCCGCAAGCCATCAGCCTCACCGGCACCGGACTCACCCCACCCACCGCCTCGCTCTCGCCTCACAGCCTTGCTTACGGATCAGTCGGAGTCGGGTCTTCGAGCACGCCGCAAACCATCACGCTGACCAACACGGGTCAGAGCGCGTTGACCCTGACCGGAAAGTCCGCCATTGCCATCACTGGCGCCAATCCCGGCGACTACTCGCAGAGTAACAATTGCGGATCCTCCGTCGCCGCCAACGCCTCCTGCACCATCACTGTCACGTTCAAGCCGCAGTCCAGCGGATACCTCCCCGCCGACCTCACCCTCACCGACAACGCCAAGAACAGCCCGCAAACCGTCAGCCTCTCCGGCTCCGGCAAGTAGTCCGAATGAGGTGTGGCTTGTGTAGGGGCGGACGCCTGCGTCCGCCCCTACACGAACTGGGATGGGGATTGCCTCAGATATAATGATCTGTAACGTGGGTTGGGTTCGCGCCTCAGTTTTCCCTGCCGGAGGAATGGCTCCGCCTCGTTGCCAACACTTCAATTCAAGGAGTCTCGATGCCCATCCAGAAGACCGACAAGATCTGGCACAACGGAAAACTGATTAACTGGGACGACGCTACGATCCATGTGATGTCGCACGTCGTCCACTACGGCTCTTCGGTATTCGAAGGCATCCGGTGTTACGACCTGCCCAGTGGGCCGGCGATCTTCCGCGCCGTCGAACACATGCAGCGCCTGACCGATTCGGCCAAGGTCTATCGTATGGACATCGGCTTCACCCGCGACGAACTCGTCAGCGGCATGCTCGAGACTGTTGGACACAACGGCGCATGGCCCTGCTACATCCGGCCGGTGGTGTTTCGCGGATACGGCGACGCGGGCGTCAATCCGCTGAACTGCCCGGTTGAGGTCTACATCTGCAACTATCCATGGGGAAAGTATTTGAGCGGTGACGGCGATGGCGTGGATGTGTGCGTCTCTTCGTGGACGCGCCTCGCACCGAACACCCTGCCCGCGATGGCGAAGGCGGGCGCGAACTACATGAACTCGCAGCTTATCAAGATGGAAGCCATTGCCAACGGCTACGTCGAGGGCATCGCGCTCGACAAGAATGGATTCGTCAGCGAGGGCTCGGGCGAAAACCTGTTCCTGGTGCATCGCGACAAGCTGATCACGGCGCCGCTGGGCAACTCGGTGCTCCCAGGCATCACGCGCGACTCGGTGCTGCAGATCGCGCGCGACTTGAACATTGCGATCGTCGAACAGACGATTCCGCGCGAGATGCTCTACATCGCCGACGAAGTGTTCTTCACCGGAACGGCGGCTGAGGTCACGCCGATCCGCTCGGTCGACCGGATCAAGGTCGGCAAGGGCACGATGGGTCCGATCACGAAGGCGCTGCAGAAGGAGTTCTACGCCATCGTGCGCGGCGAGAAGAGCGACCGCCACGGCTGGCTCACGCCCGTCCCGGTGCGCAGCAAACAGCCGGTCGGAGTATAATTTGCAACGCTTGGATTAACCTGGTCATCTATGCGAGGGGCGCTACCAGCGCCCCTTTCAACCGTTCCTGCCCGGAAGAATACAAGACACTCTTGAAGGAGAAACGTTATGTCACAAGGACTGACTCCGGATTTTATCCTCGGCTATCGCGCGATGATGCTCGATGGGATCGCACGCGAAGCGGAATGCACGAAGCGAGTAATCGCCGCCATCCCTGACGCGGCTTCCAGCTACAAGCCCGACCCCAATGCGCGCACCGCGAAGGACCTTGCCTGGCACATCGCGAACAGCGACATTCAGTTTCTAGACGGAATCGCGGACCTGAAGTTCAACATGGACAATCCCGAAACCAAGCCGGAAACCTCTGCCCAAGTGGTCGCCTGGTATGACGAGAACATGAAGCGCGGCCTGGCCCGTGTGGCCGCCATGACGCCGGAACAGTTGCTGACGCCAGTCGCGTTCTTCGGCGTGTTCAATCTGCCAGCCGCACTGTATCTCGGATTCTTGAACAACCACAGCATCCATCACCGCGGCGAACTGACGACGTACCTGCGTCCCATGGGATCGAAGGTGCCTTCGATCTATGGAGGCAGCTACGACGAGCCGTTCGTCCCGCCGGCGGCCGAGGCCGCGTAACCTGAGAGTGTTCCGGTTGAAGCCGCCCGTTCAGCGGGCGGCTTTTTTATTGCCTGCGGGAGTCGAGGCTCCAGGGGCCGGAACCGAATTGCGTAGTGAGCAAAGCGCCTCCCAGCATCGTCAGGTTCTTCATGAACATGGCCATCTGCATCTGCTGCATCATGGGATCGGCGATGCCCCAGAACTTGTGCATGGGCGTCACGCCGATCAGGAATATGACGATGAGCCATGCTCCGAGTCTGGCGCGGTAACCAAGCAGGATCGAAAGCCCTCCCACAAACGCCAGGATGCCGGAGAACGGCACGAGGACGGAGGCCATGGGGAGGCCTTGCGATGCGGCAAAGGCGATCGTCGGTTTGGCGAAGTGCGTGAAGCCGGACATGAGAAAGATCAGCACGAAGAGCAGGCGGCCGAGAAGAACGATCGGCCCTGAAGCTGACGATGCAACAGCAAGAGATCCAGAACGATTCGAGAGGGCTGCAGAAGTTGCCATAGTTGTTCCTTTCAAGAAGATGTCTTCAAAAGTCGCTTTTCTTCCGGTTCACTCAGCCGCAGAGATGGAAGCGCCGGCCGTAAGCTGCTGGATCTGTGCAATCGCAGCGCTTCGGGCGATCTCGGCCTGCGCGCCTGGCTTCTGATTCTCTGCGTGTATGAAGGTCACATCCGTCAAGCCGATAAACGCGAGGATGTGGCGGAGGTACGGCTCCTGATAGTCGAAGCGCTCAGTTGGCGTCCCTGGGCGGAATGCGCCGCCACGCGAAGTGATGACGTAGGCCTTCTTCCCTCGCAGAATCCCCTGTGGCCCTGAGGCGCCAAACTGAACGGTTTGCCCCACACGCACGATCTGATCGATCCAAGCCTTCAACGGGGCCGGGATCGCAAAGTTGTACATCGGCGCGCCGATCACGATCGTATCCGCCTGACGCAACTCTTCGATCAAGGTGTCAGACGTGGCAAGGACCTGCTTCTGCTCAACCGTCAGTTTCGTGGGTTCAGAGTAAGCGGCGTATACCCATTCGTCGGTGATGTGAGGAAGTGCGGTCGTTGCGAGATCGCGCTCGACCACTTCTCCATCGGGATGCTGTGTGCGCCAGGACTCGACGAAGCTTGCAGTGAGTTGGCGCGAAATGGAATTCTCGCGGGCGCTGGAATCGATACGGAGTAATTTCATTAAGACCCTCCCTACTGCATTACTTCGATGAGGAAATTCAGATTTGGTTACAATAAATAACTGCAGACTCTTTACAAAGCAAGTACTTTGGAGTAACCTAGTATCATGAAACGATCGTCACACACTTCCTCGCCTTGTGCGATCGGCGGTTTGCTGGAGCTGCTGACTCGTCCCTGGACGATGCACATCCTGTGGGCGCTAAGCACGAACGGGCCGATGCGATTTGGCGTCCTGCGTAAGAATGTTGCGGGGATTTCGGCACGCGTTTTGACGGAACGGCTGCGCACGCTTGAGGGAGCTAGATTTGTGTTTCGGCATTACGAGCAGACCATTCCTCCGGCGGTGACCTATGGGATTACCGACCGAATGAAGGATATTGAGAAGGTGCTGGCTCAACTCGAAGGCCTGGCGCGGAAGTGGGAGGGTGATGGTGCGGGAAGCGGACGAGCGACGGCCGCGCACTGACCTCGTGCCAAGGCTCAGGCCTCGCTTCGGCGTCCGGCATCCGGCGTTCGTGGTCCGGGCCGCTCGGCTTTGCCTTCGCGGGACGGCCGAGGCGGCCATCTCCACATGAGCACTGCCGTAACTAAACGCAGGGATAACAGATATACCAGTGGATCCCGTGCCCGGCGTGGGACGGTGGGGTGTATGTCACTGGGTTATACTTCCAAGAATTTCTGCTTTCATTTTTCCTGGGGATTTCAGCATGAGTGTTGGAGTACGCACACACGATCTGCGCAAAGAGTTCAATTCGCCGCCTCCGATGGCGTCGACCGGAATTGTGATGCGCGGCGATGCCAAGGGCAGCAAGGCGCAGAAGACGCAGATTCTGGCCATCGACGGGATTTCCCTCGAAATTCATGCCGGGGAGATCTTCGGCCTCCTCGGGCCAAACGGCGCCGGCAAGTCGACCACGATTGGCGTGCTGACGACGCGGGTGCGGCCAACGTCTGGACAGGCGTGGATCGGCGATCACGATGTCTGGCAGCAGCCGGCTGAGGTAAAACGCCTGATCGGGGTGGTGCCCCAGCGTCCGAACCTGGATTTCTCCCTGACCGCACGCGAGATCCTGATTTTTCACGGCGCCTACTTTGGGCTCAGTTCCAAGCAGCGCACCGAGCGCGCCGACGGACTGCTGGAGAAATTCAAGCTGACCGAGCGTGCCGGGCAGATGACGCGCGGGTTTTCGGGCGGCATGATGCAGAGGCTCTCGATTGCTCGCGCCATGATGCACGATCCGCAGGTGCTGTTCCTCGACGAGCCTAGCGCCGGACTCGATCCACAAACGCGAATTCTGTTGTGGGAGATCATCCGCGAGTACCACAAGTCGGGGAAAACGGTGCTGCTGACCACGCACAATATGGAGGAGGCGGATGCGTTGTGCCAGCGCGTGGCGATTGTGGATCACGGGCATGTGATCGCACTGGGGACGCCTGCAGAATTGAAGGCATCGATTCCGGGAGGATATCTCCTGCGATTGCGATTTGGAAATCAGACGGCCGACTTGCTCGAGCGGATGAAGTCGCTGTCCGGAGTACGCGAGGTGAAAGCCACCGACGGCACTGCAGCCGACGTTTACGCCGATCGCGGGGGATCGTTGATTCCCGAGATTGCTTCTCTGGCCGCCAGTGCGGGCGCGGAATTGTCGGACGTACACATCTCAGAGCCGAGCCTGGAGAATTTGTTTTTGCATCACACGGGAAGGAGTTTGCGCGATTGAACTGGAAAGCTTTTGGCGCAATGCTGGCGCGGGATGCGCACGTGGCACGACGG
The DNA here is from genome assembly GCA_035632675.1 of Candidatus Dormiibacterota bacterium. Taxonomy (GTDB): domain Bacteria; phylum Acidobacteriota; class Terriglobia; order Terriglobales; family Acidobacteriaceae; genus Sulfotelmatobacter. Next base: position 50,322 of record DASQGJ010000075.1, on the reverse strand, counting down.
AACGCGATTCAACTGTTTTTTCAAACTTTCCTGCAGCCTCTCCTGTTCGTCTTCATCTTCGGGCGCGTGATGGTGGGAAGCGGCTACATGCCGCCGCAGTACAAGAGCCTTCTGCTTCCCGGGATCATTGCGATCAGCATGACATTCACCGGCATCTGGGCGGTTGCCATGCCGCTCATCGCCGAATTCCAGTGGACGCGCGAAATTGAAGATCGCCTGCTGGCCCCGATCAGCATGACTTGGATTGCCATCGAGAAGGTCATCGCCGGCCTGCTCCAGGCGCTCGTTGCCGGCTTGGTAGTACTCCCGCTCGGTTGGCTGGTTCTGCGCCCGGGTGTCCAGATTGCCATTGAGAATCCGCTGATGTTCGCGGTGATCATCCTGCTGGTCGGAGGGTTTTCGGCCTGCGGCGGGCTCGCGCTGGGATGCAGCATGAACCAGCAGCATATCGGGTTGATGTTCAGCATGGTCATCACGCCCATGATCTTCTTTGGGTGCACCTACTATCCGTGGAGCGCGCTGGAGAAGTTTCCGATTCTGCAGAAGGTCGTTCTCATCAATCCGCTCGTGTATGCAAGCGAAGGGATGCGGGCGTCGCTGGTTCCGCAGTTTTCGCACCTGCCGGTTGCCGCAGTTATCGTGGCGCTGCTCTTCTTTGACATCCTGCTGCTGGTGGTTGGACTCCGGCAGTTTGCGAAGAAGGCCATCAGTTAGCACGGTTCTTTCATTTCTTCACCACAGGGGTCACTGAGGAACACGGGGGAGTGTCAATTCTTTGGGTTAGCACTTAAGGCTGTGTCCCGTCTCCTCTCAAAGGCCATTACCTAGGTCATCTTGGGGAAGGTGACGATTCGGGCGATCATGCTGGAGAGAGTCAACGCTGAGAAGCTTCGCCGAGAGGCTTCCAGGGAAGAATTCCGCATGAATATTGATGACCTGCTTCGCATTGCGACAGAACGGAAAGCCAGCGACTTGCATTTAAAGGTGGGGAACTATCCGCACCTGCGCGTTGACGGCGAACTGGCACCGTTGACCGATCAGCCCCGCATCAGCGCGGAAGACATGCTGAACATGGCGTTCAGCATGATGTCGGCGCGCCAGAAGCAGAAATTCAAAGAGACCACGGAAATCGATATGGCGTACGGCGTTGCCGGCCTGGGACGCTTCCGTGTCAACATTTTTCAGCAGCGCGGCAACGTGGGACTGGTGCTCCGCGTCATTCCTACCAAGATTCGCGCGCTGGATGAACTGTTCCTGCCCAAGGTGGTGGAGCAGATCTGCGACATGCCTCGCGGGCTGGTGCTGGTCACGGGCGTGACCGGTTCCGGTAAGTCAACCACGCTGGCCGCGATGGTCGACCGCGTGAACTCGTCGCGCGCGGAACACATTGTAACCATCGAAGACCCAATCGAATTCCTGCATCGCGACAAGAAGGGATACGTCAACCAGCGCGAAGTAGGAGTCGATACGCCCTCGTTCGGCGCGGCGTTGCGAGCTTCTTTGCGTCAGGATCCGGACGTGATCCTGGTGGGCGAAATGAGAGACCTGGAAACGATCTCAACGGCGTTGCACGCGGCAGAAACCGGCCACATGGTGTTCTCGACGCTGCACACGCTGGACGCGGTGGAAACCGTCAACCGCGTGATCTCGATTTTCCCTCCGCCGGAACAGAAACAGATTCGTATGCAGCTGGCGGCTGTGCTGCGCGCCATCGTAAGCCAGAGATTGGTCCGGCGCTGCGATTCCGAGGGCCGCGTACCCGCGGTGGAAGTCATGATCAATACTGCATTCATTCGCGAGTGCGTGCTGGTCCCGGAAAAGACAAGGTCGATCCGCGACGCGATTGCCGCCGGCACTTCGCAGTATGGCATGCAGACCTTTGACCAGTCGCTGTGGGACTTGTTCCAGGCGGGCCTGGTCAACTACGAAACGGCGCTGGAGAACGCTTCGAACGCGGACGACTTCAAGCTGCGCATGCAGGGTATTGCTTCGACGGCCGACATCTCGCGGCAGTCGATGCAGACGGCGGGGTTTGGGGGACGGTAGAAGCAAAGTTTCAGGGTTTCAACGTTTCAGGATTTCAAAGACTTTTGGCGCGCTCTTCAGCGCGCCCTTTTTATTACTGCGGGGATCGCTAACTACTTCTGCGGTGGGGCAGCAAATTCCGCGAATGTAATCATGTGCCCGGCGGGATCTTTGATCCCGATTTCTTTCGAGCCATAGAACGTGGTGCGAACCGGCATCACGACTTCAGCCCCCTTGGTGGCGGCGATGGCCTGATCGAGGCTCTCCACCTCGACATACAGGAAGGTGGGGCCTTTTCTAACCACTTGGGAAACTGCCGCCACGTCTTTGTCGGCGCTGGCATAGCTTTGGTACATCAACTCAACATTTCCCTTCTGCAGCATGGCGAAGGCGAGCTTATTGCCGTCGGGAACCTCCACGGTCTTCTGAAATCCCATCCGCTCAACCCAGAACTTGACGCATGGTTCCACGTCTTGCACGAACAGCACGGGCGTGACCTTCTTCACATTCATCGGTTTATTCCTTTCCTCGCTTAGGTTTCTGCTTGTCGTTTCCTTCGTGTCGTGGGACTGGGACCAGGGCATGCCAGTCCAGAGAAGGACGATCGCAAGAGCAAAAGCTTCGATTCGCATACGATTTTCCTTGTCAAAGCTATGTAGTCTTATTTAGACTAGTTGAACGATACGGCAATTCTGATATCCATGTCAAGGAGAATTCTGATGGCAGCGACCCAACGACGACTCGAGGATCTGGTTTCCGTCGGTCCGGCAATGGTGCGCGACTTCGAGCTTCTGGGAATCCAGTCGGTGGCTCAACTCGCGCGCCGCAATCCTGAAAAGCTGTACGAGCAACTCTGCATCAAAACCGGGAAGGCGCAGGACATCTGCTGCCTCGATGTCTTCCAGGCGGCGGTGGCGCAGGCGAGGGATCCGAAGCTTGCTCGGGAAAAGCGCCAGTGGTGGTATTGGAGCCGGCAGCGGAAAGCGCGCGATGCCCGGCACTAAGAAACGCGAGCTGACGACTCCGGACCTGGTTCTGCTGAGCCTGCTCGCGGAGCGGCCAATGCATGGTTACCAGGCAAACCTGGAACTGGAGCGGCGGCAGGTGCGGGACTGGGCCGGCATCTCACGTCCCCAGATCTACTATTCGCTGGAGAAGCTGCAGGCCCAGGGGCTGATTCGCGGCGCCGAGAGCGCCGATCCCGCGGCCGGGCCCGAACGCAGCGTCTTTGCCCCGAGTGCAAAGGGCCGCAATGCTCTGGCCGCGGCGCTGGAGCGCGAGGAATGGTCGACGCAACGCGAGCGTCCGCCGTTTCTGACGTGGATGGCTTTGTCGTGGCAGGCGAGACCCGGAGTTTTCGAACTGCAACTGCGGCGGCGACAAAAGTTTCTCAAGAAAGAATTGCAGCGTGAAGAAGCGACCTTGAGCGCCATACGGGAAGAGGTGGGTCACGTTTTCCATGAGGCGGTGTGGATGGTCAGTCTCATGATCGAGCAGTTTCGTACGGAGCTTCGATGGCTGCGTAAGCTTTTACGCGAAATGGGGAAGCGAGCACCGGCGCGGCATCCGCAATATGCCGACGGTGACGAGAAAGAATAGTTCGCAGCCGATTGTGAAGTGCGCTATCGTGAGCTTGTTATGGCGTTCTCGCGTCCGAAGAGACGGACCTACTCCGAAGATGAGTTGTACGAGTATGCCGTGGGCGCGCTGGCCCGGCGGATGCGGACCGTGGCCGAGTTGAAACGGCTGATGCGGGCGCGCATTGAGGAACCGGACTCGGAATACGGTGAGACTCTGGTGGAGTTGGTGATCCGGCGACTGAAGGACCAGGGATATCTGAACGATTCGCAATATGCGGCGTATTACACGTCGATGCGCCGGGACAATCAGAAGTTTGGGCGCCGGCGCGTGGTTACCGAGCTGAAGACGCGCGGGGTGCACGGGGCGGTCATTGACAAGGCCGTTGAGGCTGCCTACGACGGAGTGAGTGAGGAGAAGCAGGCGCGGGAATATCTGCGCAAGAAGCGGATGCAGAAGCCGAAGGATCAGAAGCAGGTGGCACGGATTTTCCGGCAGATGGTGCGGGCGGGGTTTGCGACGAAAACGATCTTCACGATCCTGAAGAAGTGGGATGTGGATGACGAGACGCTGACGGCGCTGGAAGGCGAGGAGGGATGAGAGAAGCATTCCATCCGCAGTGATCGTCGATTTGCGTTGCCTTCTTGATTGTTCCATACTGCAAATCGATTTCGGCAAAACCTAGAGGAGGAACCCATGAAAACAAAGTGGGCAGTGATTCTTGTAACTGCGATGCTGTGCGTTGCACCCTTTGCCTTCGGGCAGGACACGAGCAGCAGCGATAAGAAATCAACGGGCAGCGAGATGAAGGACGCGGCCAAGACGGCAACGAAGGACACGGAGAAGGGCGCCAAGACCGCCGGCAAAGATACAGAAGTGGCGGCAAAGAAGACTGGCCACGCGACCAAGACGGCCGTGAAGGAAGTGGGGAAAGACACAAAGGTCGCAGCCAAGGACACGGAGAAGGGTACCAAGACCGCCGCCAAGTCCGCCGGCAAAGATACAAAGGTGGCGGCAACGAAGACTGGCCATGCGACCAAGACGGCCGCGAAGGAAGTGGGGAAAGACACAAAGGTTGCGGCCAAGGACACGGAGAAGGGTACCAAGACGGCAGCCAAGGACACCGAGAAGGGCACCAAAACGGTGGCAAAGGACAGCGAGAAGGGTGCGAAGACGGCCGGGAAAGATACCGAGAAGGTCGCCAGCAAGACCGGAAGTGAGATGAAGAAAGGCGTGAAGGGTGTAGGTCACACGGTGAAGAAGACTGACACCAAGCCCGCAGAGCAGAAGCCGGCTGATACCCCTAAGTAATCGCAAACAGAATCCGACATACAGGGCACGGAGAGCCGTGAGGACAACCCTCGAAAGGCTTTTCGTGCCTTCTTTTCGCCGGAGTGGCGGGGAGTTCGGGCGCGTTCCTCGTTATCATTTAGAATTATATTTCCATGCCGACAGGGTCTGAAATCCGCAGAAAATTCCTGGACTTCTTTGTGCAAAAGGGACACAAGGAAGTGCACTCGTCGTCGCTTGTCCCGGCCAACGATCCTACGCTGCTGTTTACCAATGCGGGGATGAACCAGTTCAAGGACGTGTTTCTTGGTCTGGAGAAGCGCGATTACTCGCGGGCCACGACTTCGCAGAAGTGCGTGCGCGCCGGGGGAAAGCACAACGATCTGGAGAACGTGGGGTTCACCAACCGGCATCACACGTTTTTTGAGATGCTGGGAAACTTTTCGTTTGGGGATTACTTCAAGAAGGACGCGATCGCCTACGCGTGGGAGCTGATCACTTCGCCGGCGTGGTATGGGATTGCGAAAGAGAAGTTGTACGTGACCATCTTTAAGGGTGAGAACGGCGTGGACCGCGACAGCGAGGCCTACGACCTATGGGCTGCGCAGGGTGTGCCGAAGATCCGCATCTTCGAAATGGGGATGAAAGACAACTTCTGGCAGATGGGCGACACGGGGCCCTGCGGGCCCTGCAGCGAGATTCACTACGACATGGGCATCGCGGCGTCGGACCAGGGACACACGGATTGTGCCTTCGGATGCGATTGCGGGCGGTATGTGGAGATTTGGAATCTCGTCTTCATGCAGTTTGACCGCGACGCGTCGGGCAAGCTGACGCCGCTGCCGAAGCCGTCGATTGATACTGGGATGGGGCTGGAGCGGGTGGCGTCGGTGCTGCAGGGAGTGATTTCGAATTACGAGACGGACTTGTTTACGCCGCTGATTTTGAAGGCTGCGGAGTTGACCGGGGCGTCGCTCAAGAAAGAATTAAACAAGGAAGCACATACGAAGTCCGCTGCTTCACTTCGTGTGATCGCCGATCATTCGCGAGCCGCGACGTTTCTGATTTCCGACGGTGTCCTGCCCTCGAATGAAGGGCGTGGATATGTGCTGCGGAAGATTATTCGGCGGGCGATTACGCATGGACGGCTGCTGGGACAGACCAAGCCTTTCCTCTATCAGATGGTGTTTGCGGTGCGGGATCTGATGCGGGATGCGTATCCGGAGTTGAATGAGAGTGCGGAGCGAGTGTCGAAAACCGTGCATGTGGAGGAGACACGGTTTGCGCACACGATGGACGTTGGGCTGGAAAAGCTCGAAACACTGCTCAAAGAATCGCGCACCCAGCTCACGGGCGAAGATGCATTCAAACTTTACGATACGTTTGGAATGCCGCTCGACTTCATGCAGGACGCGGCACGCGATCAAGGGATCGCGTTTGATCGCGCCGGGTTTGATCGTGCGATGGAAGAACAGAAGACCCGCGCTCGTGCTTCGTGGAAAGGTGCAGCCAAGCAGACCGCCAATCCTGCTTACCAACAGTTGCCAAGGTCCGAATTCGAAGGGTATCGACAAACGCGCTCCGACGGCTGCGAAGTGCTGGCGATCATCCACAACGGGCAAGGGGCGCAGCAACTCAAGGCTGGCGAAGAGGGGGAGATCATTCTCGATCACACGCCGTTTTATGCGGAGTCGGGCGGGCAGGTTGGAGATCGCGGCTGGCTTTACTCCGACGATCACAATACCGTCGTGGCTGACGTGAAGGGATGTTATTACCCGATTCAGGGCGTACGGGCGCATCAGGTGACAGCGAAGTCTCCGATTCGCGTGGGCGACAAGGTCGACGCCGTGGTCAACACGGACATTCGTGAAGCGACGATGCGCAATCATACGGCCACGCATTTGCTCCACGCGGGATTGCGAGAAGTGCTGGGCAAGCATGTAAAGCAGGCAGGGTCGTTGGTATCGCCGGGGCATCTGCGGTTTGATTTTTCGCACTTCACGGCGGTCGAGGATGAGGAACTGCAGGACATCGAGGACATCATTAACAAAGAAGTCCTGCGCAACCGGAAGGTGGAGACCATTGCCGACGTGCCGATCGATGTTGCGGTGAACGAATATCACGCGATGGCGCTGTTCGGGGAAAAGTACGGCGACAAGGTGCGCGTGATCCGCATTGGCGATTTTTCCACCGAGCTTTGTGGCGGAACGCATACTGCCGCCACGGGCGAGATTGGGCTGATCAAGATTTTGAAGGAAGGCAGCGTGTCTTCCGGCGTGCGGCGCGTGGAGGCGATTACTGGCGAGGGATCGCTTCGACACTTTCGCAAAGATCATCAACTGGAGAACGTGGTGTCGGCGTTCGTTTCCCCCACCCTTTCGCAAAGAACGCGAAAGGATGGGCCACCCGACCTCGCGCGCAAGGATGGGGCACCCACGTCTGATTCACTTCCCGACAATGAGACTTCGTTCTCTCCAGCTGAAGCGTTAAAACTTGAACTCGAAAAGAAAGACTCCGAGATCAAGCGACTGACGCGGGAACTGGATCAAGTACGGATGAAGTCAGCGTCGTCTTCGGCGGCGAATGTCGGTGACAAGATAAAAGAGGTCAAAGGCGTGAAGGTGCTGGCGCACAGGGTCGACAATCTGGAGCGGGCGCAGTTGCGGACGCTGGTCGATCAACTGCGCGATAAGATCGGATCGGGTGTGGTGGTGCTGGGCTCGGCATCGGACGGAAATGTCGCGCTGATTGTGGGCGTGACCAAGGATCTCACGTCGCGGGTGCAGGCCGGGAAGGTGATTGGACCGGTGGCACAGAAGGTGGGCGGCAAGGGCGGCGGGCGTCCTGATCTGGCGGAGGCCGGAGGGAAAGATGCGTCTGCGCTGGATGCAGCACTGGATGGGGCTTACGGGGTGGTGGAGGGATTGCTTGCATGAATCTCGACGACACGCGGAGTGGAGCCACCGAGGAGCGGGTGCACTTCATTAAGCACAAGGGGCACGCCATCCTGGTGATCGATTTCAGCCACTGCAGCGACAAAGAAATGCTCGTGTTGCTCGATCTGGTTCTGGCGTCGGTGAAGCGACACGCGCCCGGATCGTTGCTTACCCTCGCGGACTTTACGGGAACACATATCGATAAGAAAGTGGCGGTGCGAGCCAAAGAGGTGCTGGTTCTCGACCGTCCTTTCGTGAAGAAGTCGGCGTGGGTGGGGACGGAGAGTTTGCCGCACGTCTTTTATGAGAACTTCAAGAGCTTCTCGCAGCGGGATTTCCCCACGTTCAAAACGCGGGAAGAGGCCATGGATTGGCTGGTGGCAGAATAGGACGGCACTGTCTTGCCCGCCGTCGATTTCAGATTAATTCAACGGCACACCGTGCCACGGGCAATACTCCCAATTCAGGTTTACGCGCTCCTTGCCTCGCGGACAATATTTTGGCGCCGCCAGCGATGTTAGCGGAAGCCGCCAAAGGTAGACCGTCTCCTGGGCGCCCAATATGTTCTTGATCGCGAAGGAGAACTGACCCTTGTGGGTAGCGTCTGCGATGACCGCGCCTTCCTTGGTGCGGCCGGGGAAGAATAGGATCTGCATATTTTCGCCAGCCTTACCAATCGCGCCAGCGAGGACGGGCTTAATGATCGCCGCGAGATTCTTGGCATCCTGTGAAGGTTCTTTGATGAACACGTACTCCTTGCCGGAGGCGTCCCGCAGAACAATGTTTTTCTCGATATCGTCCGCCGAAAAGAAGTCGAGCACGCCCAAACCGCTGACCTGGGCCGCGAACACACAAACCACGGTGTAGTCTCTCAGCTTTCCGAATGCCTGCTCGGTCTTCTCCGCAGAGACACCCCGTTCCTGCGCGGACTGTACCCAAAACTCGTACGGAATCCACCAGACTAATCCGGTGTAGCCCGGATGCCGGACGCCGAGTTGCGTCTCACGGAGAATGTCCGGTGTGTCGGAAGTAAAGGGCTCGGGCTCCGCTTTGTCTGCTGTCCGGGCTGAGGTCTGAGGCTGGGAAGCAGAATCTTGCGCTTGGCTGACCACTATAGGACTTAAGAAGATGCTCACTGACAGAATCAGCGACCTGACTCTCATGAAGGCGTCCCTCGCCAGCGAGTATTACAGAACTCGCTTCGGACCGCCACCATTTCCTGACTTCAGCTCCTCCATTTCAGGGTGACTGGCCCAGGCATCGGGTGCGTCATTGGTATGCCGGTACGTTTGGACTCCAGGTGAGCGGCTTTCAGCTGGAAATACCACTTGGCGGGGCGGTCGGCGTCGTCGATCAGCATCAGGTGCGGGTTGTGCTTCAGACCTTCGGCTTGCATTTCCATGGTGCGGCGGTCCTGCTCGACGAACTTGGCGAAGACGAACTTCAACAATTCCGGGACAAGCGGGACCCAGCGAAACAAATTCCACGCGGCTACTACATCGATGCGGCAATGATTGCGCGCGATGGGAGTAACCGTAGTCAGGCTGGAGAACCAGTATTTCCCGGCGCGAATGGTTTCGGTGCGCATATTGGGGAGCACGAAATCGATGGTAGTGCTCACGGAATCGGCGTCGGCGTAGAGGCGCAACAGCTTGTAGGGCGCGGAGTTTGAGCTGGGCGTGTGCGCGCTCATGCGGAAGCCGTTCGGGATGGGCTCGAAGTTTTTCTTCTTCTCGTGAATGCTGTGCCGGCTGCGCCACCACCATGCCTGATGAACGAAAGGTCCGTGCGCAGGATCCATGAGGCCGATGATGCCGTGATCGATGCTGACGGGCATTTCGGCCTGCAGGTAGGCGAGCTTGTATTTCTCGCTAAACTTTTCAATTTGTGGCGCCGCATCTGGCGCTTCGACTGGCTTGCTGAAGCCCGCGCCTTGCGGTCCCGGGTCGGAGAGGTAGACCCATAGGAAACCGTCCTGCTCTTCGCAGGGATAGCTTCCAGCGTAAATGCGATCTACCTTCATCGTCTGCTCGGAAGTAAGCGAGGGGATTAGCTGGCACTGCCCGTTGTGTACGTCGAATTGCCAGCCGTGATAGGGGCACTCGAGATTCTCTCCATCGAAACTGCCTCGGTTGAGTGGCATCCCGCGGTGGGGACACGAGTCGCGGAGGGCAAAGGGTTGCCCCTGACGATCGCGGCCGATGACGAGCGGAATCTCCAGCAGCGTGGCCTTGTGCAGCTGATTACGGTGCACGCGGTCGGCTGGAAGAGCACGGTACCAGAAACCGGTGAGCATCAACGTGTCGGTGGCCTGGCGTTGCGGGAGATCGAGTTCGGGCATGGCGATTTCGGAAGTCAGATCTCAGAATTCAGATTGCAGATTGAAAAGCCTATGCTAGCATCCGCTGGACTTGGCGGGAGCGAGGAAAAGACTTTCACCACAAAGGACACAGAGCCACAGAGGCAGACCAGCATGGAGATCATAGGGCGCTTTCGGCGGTTGACGGCAGTGCAGCGGAACACGTTCATCGCGTGTTTCCTGGGGTGGTCGCTGGATGCGTTTGACTTCTTCATTCTGGTGTTTTGTGTCAGCGCGCTGGCCACGCAGTTTCATGCGAAGGTGTCGGAGGTATCGGAAGGAATCTTCTGGACGCTGGCGATGAGACCGGTGGGTGCGTTTCTGTTTGGGATGATGGCCGATCGATTTGGGCGGCGGCCAACGCTGATGGTCGACATCATCGCCTACTCGGTGTTTGAGCTGGCGTCGGCATTTGCGCCAACCTTGAAGGTCTTTCTGATCACGCGGGCGCTGTTTGGAATCGCCATGGGCGGAGAGTGGGGAGTGGGCGCGGCATTGGCGTTCGAAACCCTTCCGGCAGAAGGACGAGGCTTCTTCTCGGGCCTGCTGCAAGAGGGATATGTCGTGGGATACATGATGGCGGCGATTGTTTACGGCGCCCTATTTCCAATCATCGGGTGGAGGGGGATGTTTGTGATGGGCGCGCTGCCCGCGTTCCTGGTGATCTACATTCGCAGCAAGGTCGATGAGTCACCCGCGTGGCTGCAGGGGCAGGTCGAGCGGAAAGCGGAGTGGCGACTGGGCAAGGACGTTGCGTCTCATGCTGGAATCTTTGCTTTCCTGGTGATACTGATGTTTGCCTTCAATTCCTTCAGTCACGGGACACAGGACCTGTATCCGACATTCCTGCAAAAGAATTTGCTGCTGTCGCCGAAAACGGTGAGCCTGATTGCGATTGTTTACAACGTGGGAGCTCTGCTGGGTGGAGTTCTGTTTGGCACCTTGTCCGAGCGGATCGGGCGGCGGCGAGCGATTGTGATTGCTGCGCTGCTGGCGATTCCAATCATCCCGCTGTGGGCTTATTCGCACACCCTGCCCGTCTTAGCCCTGGGCGGGTTTCTCATGCAATTCATGGTGCAGGGAGCATGGGGGGTTATCCCGGCGCACTTGAACGAACTTTCGCCGCCGGCGGTGCGGGGAACGCTGCCTGGGTTTGCATACCAGTTGGGAAACTTTGTCGCCTCGCGCAATGCCGTGCTGCAAGCGAGGCTGGCAGAGGCCCGCTATGGGGGAAGTTACACTCCGGTCTTGGCGTGGACCGTGCTGATTGTAGCTGGCCTGGTCGCCTTGGTTACGGCTAGCGGCGGAGAACGGCGCGGGGCCGATCTTTCCCAAACGAAATAACAAGAAGAATCGTTATTCTAGGCAGTGTGCAAGATTTGGCACACTGACCCAATGGCACCAACGAAGGATTGTCAGAGGAAGATTCCTATGGTACGGTAATCGAAAAGCTCACGCCTTCGTTGATCAACTAATAGGGTCCCAAGAGCATCGGCTTGTACGAATGCGTGTACCTAGAGGTAGCGCCACAATGAAGGAAATTGTTATGAGTCCGGTACCCGCCGGGGAATCCGCTGAGAGGGAAAACTTCGCGAATCGTAAATTGATTCGTCCCACGCTGCCGCGAGCAGAAAATCACGGCAACCACATTGCGGCACCGGCGCCAGCGCAGGAACGCCGCGAACGTCCGGAGCGGCATGACCGTCCGGAACGCGCGGAGCGCGCGGAGCGGGGCGATCGCGGAATGGGGGGCGGCAAGAAGCCCGCGCCTCCGGAGCAGACCAACGCCGAGAATTTCTACTATCAAAAGCAGATGCAGTCGCGGACGCCCATGGTGATCGTGCTGCGCGACGGCGAAGAGATCCATGGCATCATCGAGTGGTATGACCGGAACTGCATCAAGGTGAACCGCGAGAACGGCGAGGCGAACCTGATGATCTACAAGCCGGCGATCAAGTACATGTTCAAAGAAGGTGAGAACCTGAAGTAGCAAGGTTTCAAGGTTTCAAGGTTTCAAGGTTTCAGAGTTTCAAAGCTTACCGGGTCGGATCGGCGCTTCTTGACTTCACTTCCTCAGTAGTTTCTATCCTCGGTTCTCTACAAAAGACATGACTCATCTGAAGGCCGGTGGGGCGTATGCTTTCTTCTTCATCGATCGTATTCGACCTACTTGCGGGTAACGTAAGAAATACGACCGCAGGGCTAAAGCCCACGCTGGTATCGGATTTCGTTGACCGTTACACCCCACACCGAGTCGGTTCGGCGGCTGCCGTCAGGTACCCACTGATCGATTCGATAGAAACGCTCGGCCCGAACGTTGCCTGCAAGCACCCACAGAAGAGCATTTCGAAATCCCAGTGAGGATAGGCTGGCACGCGCCGCCGATACCAGGGCAACACCGATGCCCTGGCCCCACTTGTCCGGATCCACATAGAGCGCGTACAGCTCTCCATGGCCCGGCATATCCGCGTCGCGGGATGGTGCAGTCGTAGCAAACCCAAGAATCAGCCCTTCTTCGGCCGCCACGATCGTCTGGGGCTTCAATGGGTCACGACTCGCAAAATCGTAGCGTTCCGCTCGATCCTCCGGACGAAGTTGATCGAGGTAGTCATCAGGGAGGAGCGTTCGGTAGGCCACCTGCCATGAGCGGACGTGCACCCGTGCCACGGCGATTGAGTCGTCTGGTTCGGCTGGCCGGAGTTGCATGTTTGAGTATGGCATGAACCCGAAGTAGGAGACTCACAGGTCCAATGCGCACGGATCCCACTTGGGGAGTCCCGATTTCTCCATCATAACTTTGGCAGCACGATTCCCTTCTGCGCCTGGTATTTTCCTTTGCGGTCGGCATAGCTGGTTTCGCACATCTCGTCGGACTCGAAGAAGATGATCTGGCAGAGTCCTTCGTTGGCGTAGATGCGGGCGGGGAGCGGCGTGGTGTTGGAGATTTCGAGAGTCACAAAGCCTTCCCACTCGGGCTCGAAAGGAGTCACGTTGACGATGATGCCGCAGCGGGCGTATGTGCTCTTGCCCACGCAGATGGTCAACACGCTGCGCGGAATCCTGAAATACTCGACCGAACGCGCCAGGGCAAAAGAGTTCGGCGGGACGATGCAGATGTCGGTCTGCATGGTGACGAATGAGCGCTCGTCAAAATGCTTGGGGTCGACGATCGACGAATTGACGTTGGTGAAGATCTTGAACTCATCGGCCACGCGCAGGTCATAGCCATACGACGACAGGCCGTAGGAGATCACGCCCTCGCGTACCTGCTTCTCGGAGAACGGGTTGATCATGTCGTGCTCTTTGGACATCTTGCGGATCCAGCGGTCGCTCTTCAGCATGGAACTCCTTGAGATTGAGTCATTGGGTGATTTGTGATTGAGTGATTTCGGAAATCTCGGTGCGATTCGAACGGTATCTCCTGAGCAACAAAATGGCACAATCGCCCGATCCCACGATCACTCAATTCTCTGGCTGGTGTGCCTGCCAGTTTACGGGATAGATGCTCCGGTTGACAATCTCACTTATCTTCCTTAGCATCAATCACTTGAAGCTTCATTTTCGACCCTGTAACCCTGGGAGCCCCGCGTGATTAAGCTCGACATCATCAATGAAGTGGTGGCCAAGACGGGCATTACCAAGACCAAGGCTGAACTGGCCGTGGAAACCGTATTTGACAGCATGAAGAAGGCGTTGGCTGCCGGCAATCGCATTGAACTGCGGGGATTTGGCGTGTTCAACGTGCGCCCGCGCAAGACGGGCATTGGACGCAATCCGCGCACTGGCGCCGAGGTGTCGATTCCTCCGGGAAGGGCCGTGCGATTCAAGCCGGGCAAAGAACTGCAGTCGATCGATTGAAGTCAGTCTTCATCGCCCACGCCCTGGAACCTCGCCCGGCATTCCGCGGCCTGAGTTTGCCACGCATTTTCCCCGATCGTAGTAGCATCAAAACAGCGTCCCTCTACCAGCGGGACTGAAGAATTGCATGTCGGCCACTGATCCTTCCATTCCCACTTCTACCATTGAGTACTACCGGGCGTTGCCGGTGCCAGAAGCCGCGCCACCGCCGCCCCGTTACTGGCTGCATGCGTTGCTGCTGGTCGCTACCTGCTTCACAACCCTGGTGGTGGGAGCGCGGATGGAGTTCAACTTCCAGCACAATCTGCCTCCACTGAGCGACAGCGGTGGTTTCATTCCATTTTTCCCGGTGGAATGGGTGGTCGCGCAGCCTTCGCGCCTGCTCCTGGGGATTCCGTTTGCCGGAACGTTGCTCGTCATCTTGCTGGCCCACGAGATGGGGCACTACCTTCTCTGCCGCTACTATGGAGTGCGCGCGACGCTTCCTTATTTCATTCCGGCGCCGACATTGATTGGGACGTTGGGGGCGGTGATTCGGATCAAGGCACCCATACGCTCCCGGACCGCGCTGTTTGATATTGGCATTGCGGGACCGATCGCGGGATTCGTGGTGGCGGTGGTGACATTGATAGTTGCGATGACGCTTTCCAAGCCGCTTATCCACGGAGTTGGCCCCTCGGATCTGCAGTTGGGATTCCCGGCAGTCTTCTACGTTGTGCAGGCCATTTTGCGCGGCGTCGAGCCCGGGCACGTAATTGCTTCCCTTCCACTGTCCCGCATCTATTTGCATCCCACGGCGATCGCGGCGTGGGTAGGTATGTTCGCCACAGCCTTGAATCTTCTGCCTAGCGGGCAACTGGATGGGGGGCACATCGTATATGCGCTGGCGCCGCGCGCGCACCGCGCGATTTCATGGATCACGGTCCTTGTCCTGCTCTACCTTGGCCTGCATAACGTAAGCTGGCGCGTTTGGGCCGGGCTGATCATTGTGATGAATGTGCTCACATTCCGGCATCGGCAGGCACCGAATTATCCTGATCTCCCCGCCAGCCGCTGGACGCTCGCGTTGCTGGCGTTCATTATGCTGGCGCTCACCTTCACCATCTCGCCCTTTCAGCTAGTCATACGATAGTCACCCGGACTGGTTACACTTCAGCCGCGGGTCGGGCGAGTCAGAGACGGGATGTTTTGTCTCTGGGCGGAACAGCCGATCAAGGTGGCAAGGCGCTTCAGGCGGGTCTCTTCCTTCTTCGCGCTGATCACCCAATAGGTAGACGTTCTCCGATACCACGGAGGTTGCGATTGAAAGAACTTCCACGCTCCAGAGTTCTCACGGAATTCTTTCTCAAACGCGGCAGGCAGTTTCGCGGTCTTCCTTTGTTCGTAGGCATAGATCGCCGATCGATCTCCGTCCCGTTTTTCGAAAGCGGCCTGGCCTGCGGGATGCATTAATCCTGACTTAGAAAGCTCAGTGGCGCGCTTAATGTTGATGGCGCTCCAGATGCTTCGCGGCTTGCGCGGTGTGAAGCGAATCTTGTAGCTGACGGCGTCAATGCTCTTGCGGATACCGTCAATCCAGCCGAAGCAGAGCGCGCCGTCCACGGCTTCCGGCCACGTGATGCTTGGGCGGCCGGAGTCGCGCTTGTAGAGTCCAACCCAGAGTTCCCCGGTCTCGGCATGATGGTTTTCCAGCCAGGTGCGCCAGTGGGCAGGCGAGGGGAAGAACGTTGGCGTCGGCCGCATTGGGGACAGGTTATCTCCGATCTCGCGTCACATCAACCACAGCGCGTCGACATCGACGATAACCTGGGTCCGCGGAATTTTTTGCTGCGCGGCGTAGGCGAGCATGGCACGCAGGGTTGTGTTGAGCTTCTCGCGACTGGGCGACTTCAATACGAAGTGATAGCGGTAGTCGCGCTTCAGGCGCATGATCGGTGCGGCGGCCGGGCCCAGAACGCGCACACCCTCATGACGGGTCGAGTCGAACCACTTCCCCAGCAATCCGGACCACTGGAGAGCCTCATCCAGGTTGTTGCTGCGCACGAGCACATTGGCGAGCGCGGAGTAGGGTGGATAGTGCATCCAACTGCGGAACTGCAATTCCTTCTCGTAGAAGCCGATGAAGTCATGTTGCGCGGCGTATTGCACGGCGTAGTGATCCTGAAAGTAAGTTTGCAGAATCACCTTGCCGGGGGTCTGGCCGCGCCCGGCGCGTCCAGCGACCTGCGTGAGCAACTGGAAGGTACGTTCGGCAGCGCGGAAGTCGGGGAGGCCGAGGGCAACGTCGGCGCCCACGACACCAACGAGCGTGACGCCATGAATATCGTGCCCCTTCGCGATCATCTGGGTGCCGACCAGCAGATCGAGGTCCCCTTCGTTCAGGGCGCTGAGCGTGCGCTCGAAATCTTCATGCCCGCGAACCGTGTCGCGGTCGAGGCGGGCAATGCGGGCTTGCGGAAACATCCCGTGCAAAAGCTCCTCGAGTTTTTCCGATCCGGTGCCGAGGAAGTAGACGTACTCGCTGCCGCAGTGCACGCAGGCTTTCGGAACGGCGGCGGTGTATCCGCAATAGTGGCAGACCATTTTATGTTCGCGCTTGTGATGCGTTAGCGCGATGGCACAGTTCTGGCATTCAAGCTTTTTGCCGCAGGTGCGGCAGAGAACAACCGGCGAATACCCGCGGCGATTGAGCAGGACCATGACTTGCTCTTTGCGGTCAAGGCGTTGCTGGATCTCGGCGGCAAGCTTGCGCGAGATGACCTGCTCATGTCCCGTTTCCTGAAACTCGAGGCGCATATCGACGATCTCGACCTCAGGAAGCGGACGTTTTTCCACACGATCCGGCAATTCGATGAGAGCGTACTTGCTCTTCTTGGCATTGAAATAGGACTCGAGCGACGGCGTGGCCGAGCCCAGCACGACGACCGCGTCGGACATCTTGGCGCGCATCACTGCCACGTCGCGGGCGTGGTAGCGCGGGGTCTCTTCCTGCTTGTAGGACGAGTCATGTTCTTCGTCGACGATGATGAGCGCGAGGTCGGCAACGGGTGCGAAGACCGCGGATCGAGTGCCGACGACCATGCGGGCTTCTCCGCTCTTGATACGATGCCACTGCTCAGCGCGTTCCTTATCGGAAAGCGCGGAATGCAGAATGGCGACTTCGTCGCCGAATATCTGGTGCAGGTCCGCAGCCACCGCGGGCGTCAGGCCAATTTCAGGGACCAGCAAGATGGCCGAGCGTCCTGATTCGAGGACGCCGCGCATGCCCGCGAGATACACCGCTGTCTTCCCTGAGCCGGTAACACCGTGCAGCAACATGCCGGAGAACTTGCGCGTATCGACTTTTTCCCGGAGGCGCGCGAGCGCGGATTTCTGCGCAGCGTTGAGCTCAAACTCGAACGGCGACTGCCGCGCCTTGGCGCGCGATACGGTGAAGTCGGCGGCTTCTTCGATGATCTCGACCAATCCCCGTCTGACGAGCGTGCCCAGCGTCGTGCGTGGAATGTCCAGAGACTGGAGCGTTTCCACGGGGACCTTGCCCCCGGCTGCGGCGAGAGTGCCGATCAGCGCCTGCTGGTTTCCGTTCAGCTTGCCCTCGACGGATTTCAGCACGGCGACTCGGACGGTGCGCGTAGCATCCTGCGGGGCGGAGAGGTCCTCGCGGAGCAACCATTTCTTGCGGACCATCCCTGCAAGGACGGACCTTGAAACGCGAGTTGCGGATCGGAGAGCTTCTTCGCGGACCAGTTCTCCCTCGGAACCTGCCAAATAGTCCAGCGCGCGGAATTCGGTGGCCTGCTCGTCGGGCGTGCGGCGCGAACGGGCCGACGAACCAGACATGCCGGCCAGATGCAGCGCCATCTGCCCCGACTCGGCGATTCGATATCCGATGACGCGTTTGAACTCGGCCGCAAGCGGCAGCATAGTGCGGAAGACTTCGCCGACCGGAGCAAGGTAGTAGTCGGCAATCCAGCGGCCCAGTCGAAGCAATGACTCGTCGAGCACCGGGGTGGGATCGATGACGCTTTGGACATTCTTGATGACGACGGTCGGCTTGCGATCGTGGAGTTCGACGACGACACCCGTCATCCGCTGCTGACGGAACGGGACCAGGACACGTCCGCCTACGACTGGATCGGCGCCGTCGGGGACACGATAGGTGAACACCATGTCCAGGGGCACGGGCAGGGCGACGTCGCAGAATTCAGGCATTGGTTGGAAGGATAAACTACGGGCCGCACAGTCAAAACCACGCGGGCTTCGTCCGCGGGACAGCCCCTTCGACTCCGCTCAGGGCAGGCTTCGGCGGCCGCCCCTACACGGTAGGCTTCGGCGGCTTCAGGCCCAGGTACTTCATCACCATTTGCAGATCCTTCCACGCTTCGCCCTTCTGGCGTGGATCGCGCAGAAGGAACGCTGGATGGTAGGTGACCGCGAGTTTCGATCCTTGCCACGACGGATCGCTGCTGCGCGCACCCGCCGGCATGAAGTCGTAGAAACGGCCACGCAGTTCCGACATGGGCGCGTTGATGGCGAGCAGATTCTTCGCTGAGACCGCACCGAGCGCTACTACTACCTTCGGCTTGATGACAGCAATCTGGCGCATGAGAAAAGGCGAGCAGGTATCGCACTCGTCACGTTCGGGCGTGCGGTTGCCCGGCGGGCGGCACTTGACCACATTCGCGATGTAGACATCTTCGCGGCGGATGCCCATGGCCTTGATCATGTTGTTCAGCAATTGGCCGGCGCGTCCGACAAAAGGCTCCCCTTGTGCGTCTTCGTCGGCGCCGGGGCCTTCGCCCACGAACATCAATTCTGCGCGCGGGTTGCCCACACCAAAGACGATCTGCTTGCGGCCCTGCTTGTGCAGTTTGCAGCGTGTGCAGTCGCCCAGGTCTTCGCGGATCAGTTTCAGTGCGGCGACAGGATCGGTAGCGCCGTGCTCGGGATTCGGGGTCAGGACTTCGAAGATGCTCTCGTCGGGGATACTGGCAACGGTGGCGGTTTTCCTTGGAGACATTTCCTCTCGCAGTTCCGGCTGGGATTCTTCGACTGCTACGACGCTTAAATCGGAAACCTCACGTCCGCGCTGGTAGAAATCATAGATGCCAAGCTCGTTGTAGTAACGGATACGTTCTGCCAGGACGCGGCGCAGGTCGGGGTTTTGGATGATTGGCACTATGTTGGCTTACGAGATTATACGTTGGGGCTGTCTTGCGGGGTAGGAACCCTAAGCCTTGACCTGTGACTTGCGGCTTTTACGCAGTTTCACGATCTGATCCAGAACGCGTTGGGCGACTTCCCACTTTGTAGTCTCCGGAACTTCGACGACTTCGTCACGTGTAATGATGGTGACGGCATTGCGGTCGGAATCGAAGCCCACGCCTTCGCGCGATACATCGTTGACCACGATTGCGTCGAGGTTCTTCGAAACCAGCTTCTGGCGGGCATTTTCGAGAACGTTCTCCGTCTCGGCGGCGAAGCCTACGATGATCTGCGCAGTCTTGCGAAGAGATAACTCCTTCAGAATATCCGGAGTGGCTTCGAGATCCAGCGTCATAGGGCCTTTGCGCTTGATCTTCTGGCCTGCAGTCGATTTCGGACGATAGTCGGCGACAGCAGCGGTCTTGATCACGATCGTGGCCTGATGAAGCAGGTTCAATACCGCGTCTCGCATCTGCTCGGTCGATTCGACGCGAGTCACTTCGGCAGCGCCGGGCGGCGCGATGGAAGTCGGACCACTGACGAGCAGAACCCGCGCGCCCCTGCGCAATGCGCCTTCGGCTAGTGCATAGCCCATGCGGCCGCTGGAACGATTCGTGAGATAGCGGACAGGATCGATCTTCTCGCGAGTGGGGCCTGCAGTGATGAGCACTGTCTCCGCACTGAGATCCTGAGATGCGCCGAGGGCTTCCAACACAGCTGCGACGATGGCCTCGTTGTCCGCCAGGCGGCCGGGGCCAGTCATACCGCAAGCCAGGTATCCCGCTCCAGGTTCGACGATCCTGACGCCGCGCTGCCGCAGCACCTGCAGGTTCGCCTGCGTGGCCGGATTGTTCCACATGTTCACGTTCATCGCCGGCGCCACGACAACTGGAGCGGTCGTCGCAAGAAAGAGCGTGGTCAGGAAATCGGTGGCAATACCCTGCGCGAAGTGCGCGAGAATGTCGGCCGTGGCTGGAGCAACAACGAGAGCATCGATCGATTGCGCAACTGCAATGTGCTCGATCGCGGAATCGATATTCGGTTCTCGTTCCTCGCCGGACGAAAACATGCCAGTAATGACTTTTTCGCCGGAGAGTGCTGCGAAGGTAAGGGGCTTAACGAATTCCTGGGCGGCGCGGGTCATGACGACCTGCACGCGGATGCCGCGGTCCTGCAACAGGCGGACGATTTCCGCTGCCTTGTAAGCTGCGATTCCGCCGGTGACGCCGAGGGCGATCTTCATATTGTTGATAGATGATTCTCGATCGATGCTGGACGCATTCAACAATCAACAATCACAAAATCAACAATGGCCGTCAGTCCTGACCAGTTGCCTTATCGAGCGTTTCCGCGGCCAGTTCGGCGGCGCTTCGGCTCTCAGTCATTTCCCATTTCACCTTGCCGGCCCGGATTTCGTCCTGCGCGATGCGACAGGGCTTGCGGGAGTTGGTGTCGACCACCGGAGGAGCGCCCGACTGCAGTTGCCGCGCGCGCCGCGCTGCCACAAGAATGTACCGGTAGTTGCTGTCAAAGCCTTCGATCAACTTCATTGGGACTGCCCCCCTTGAAAAGCAATTTGAAGTAATTCAATGCGAATGTGAATCCCGAGCGTTCCACAGAACAGAACCAACTTTCGGGCTTGTCCCGCTTCGGGCTGCTTTCCGGTCGACGCCACTTCCCGGCGTGCCTTCAATGATACCGCGAAAGCTACGACCGTGCCGAGGGAGGCGGCGCACCAAAGGACGCCAGGATAGGCTGAACCCGGTCCTTGATATTTGCCAGTCGCTGACGTTCCGCCAGTTCTAATATCTTCTCTTCCCCGGCGAGCCGGGGAGACTTCGACGGCGACAGGCGCTCCGATAAAACGATCGCCTCCAGGCGGTCGATCGATTCTTCCAGGTCATCGTTGATCAGAATATAGTCGTACTTGTCGTAATTCTCGATCTCGCGACTGGCTGCGATCAACCGGCGCGCGATCACGTCTTCCGCATCCTCGCTGCGCTTGCGCAGGCGCCATTCCAGCGTCTTGCGGTCCGGAGGCAACACGAAAATACTGACCGCCTCCGGCAACTTCTGCTTGATCTGTTGGGCGCCTTGCACGTCAATATCAAGCAAAAGGTCGTGTCCCTTTTGCCCGGTCTCTTCGAGAAACCGCCGCGCCGTACCGTAGTAGTTTCCGTCAAAGTTGGCCCACTCCAGAAACTCGTCATCGCGAATCATCCGCTCAAACTCTTCGCGCGGAACAAAATGATATTGCTTTCCATTCTGCTCGCTGCCGCGAGGAGCACGCGTGGTGTAAGAGACCGAAAAATCGAGCCGTGGAACCAGTTTCAGCAGTTCATTCACTAAAGTGGACTTCCCGGAGCCCGAGGGCGCCGAGATGATGTAGACGATGGGCTTGTGCGAAGGGATCATTCCAGGTTTTGTACTTGCTCGCGCGACTTTTCAATTTCCGATTTCATGGCCAAGCCTGCTTCCGTGATCTTGATCGCTTCGCCGGCAAGGCCGGAAGTCTTCGAAAGCAGGGTATTGGCCTCACGATTCATTTCCTGCAGCAAGAAATCCAGTTTCTTGCCGATCTCGTTCCCCTCGTCAAGCAGGCCAAGGAAGTGCTGCACGTGGTTTTCAAGGCGGACGATTTCCTCCTGGATGTCGCTGCGATCGACCAGCAGGGCGGCCTCCTGCAGCACACGCTCCTTGTCGACGCTTGAGCCCAACAACTCCTGCAGCCGCGACTGGAGCCTCTCGGTGTAACTCTGCAACATGGCGCGGCGGTGGTGCTGCACACTCTTGCCGGCGTCGGAGAGGTGCGCCATGCGTTCGCGGAGTTCGCGCACAATGCCGCGGCCCTCTTCCTCTCGCATCTGATTCAGCCGGTCCATCGCCTCGCCGACTTTGGACATGACGGCGGCCTCAATCTCTCCGTCGGGCGTTTCGTTCGCTGAATCAAGCGCGCCGGGGATTCGCAGGACTGCATTCAGATCGGGCTCGGTCGCCAGAGAGAATTCGGCAGCGGCAGCGCGAAAGGCGGCGATGTAACCGCTCACGATTTCGCGGTTCAGCGAGAAGGAGTCGCTGCTCGCGCGTTCCAGGCTCAAAGAAACTTCCACGTGGCCTCGCGCCATCCTCTCCTTCAGAAGGCGGCGCAGTTGCATTTCCAGGGAATCAGTGCCGGAAGGAAGACGAAAATGCAGATCGAGGAAGCGGTGATTCACCGATTTCAGCGAGAGAGTGAACCCAAGCCGGCCGTTGACCTGAGCGGGCGCGTCGGAAACGGGTGCAGCACCATTCTGCTGCACTTCACCTTTGACTTGCGCGAAACCTGTCATTGAGCGTATGGGCATATGGGGACCGGGTTCCTACGATCCTGCTACCGCATTGGGTGCATCTGCATCGGCAAACTGTAATTCGTAAAGCCGGCGGTACGTGCCGAGTTGTTTCATCAAGTCCTCGTGCGCGCCAATCTCTGAGATGGTGCCATTGTCAATCACCACGATGCGATCTGCGCGGCGCACGGTCGAAAGGCGGTGCGCGATCACAAATACCGTGCGACCGCTCATCAGATTGTGCAGCGCCGACTGCACCAGCGCTTCGGATTCGCTATCGAGAGCCGACGTGGCCTCGTCGAGAATCAGCACTGGCGCATTCTTGAGCAGTGCACGGGCAATCGCCAGACGCTGCCGTTCGCCTCCCGAGAGCCGGACGCCACGTTCTCCGATCACAGTATCGTATCCTGCCGGAAGGGCGAGAATGAAATCGTGGGCGAGAGCGGCGCGAGCGGCGGTTTCGACATCCTTGAGCGGGACGTGCGGCTGTCCGTAGGCGATGTTGTTACGCACCGTATCGTTGAACAAGACCGTCTCTTGCGTGACGATGCCGACCTGGGAGCGCAATGACGAGAGCGTCACGTCGCGAACGTCATGGCCATCGACCAGGATGCTCCCGCCGGTGACATCGAAAAATCGCGGAAGCAGGTGCACCAGCGTGCTCTTGCCTGCGCCGCTCGAGCCCACCACGGCAAGAATCTCACCGCGCTTCACCTCCAGGTTGATGCCTCGGAGAATCTCGCGTGAATCATCGCCGTCGGAGTCATAGGAAAAAGAAACATTATCGAAGCGAATGCTGTCGGAAAAGCGTGGCAGAGACTTCGCGCCCGGCTTCTCCAGCACCACATCCTCGGTATCCATGAACTTGAACAGCTGTGAGGACGCGCCCAGAGCCTGCTGAAAATTGTTATTGAAAACGGCAAACTTGCGCGCCGGGTTATACATGGTGAGTACGGCTGCTACGAAGGTCACAAAAGCGCTCAGGTCGAGTCCGTGGTGCGCGATTTGTTCACGTCCCAACAGAAGCAGAAGAGCAATTGCCACCGATCCAAAAATATCCATGAGCGGCGAACTAATAGCGGCAGCCGCCACCGAACGCAGGTTGGCGCGGAACAGACGCTGGGCAGCCGCGCGAAATCGCGCCACCTCCCAGGATTCCATCCCGAAGGCCTTGACGATACGGTTTCCGGTGATGGTTTCGTGCAGAATGTTCTGCACATCGGCGAGCTGATCCTGGCCCTTCCTGGTGGTGGAGCGAACGCGGCGGCCGATGCGCACCGCAGAAAAGACAATGACCGGGACGAACAGCATCAGGACCCAGGCGAGATTGCGCCCCAGCACGATCACCAGGGCGCCGGTGAATATGAACGTAAAGAACTGCTGCAGAAATTCGGAGAGCACGCTCGACATCGCGAACTGCACTCGCTCAATGTCATTGATGATGGTCGAGATGAGAGTACCGGTGGTGTGCTTCTGGAAAAACGCTGCCGAGCGCCGCAAGACGGAATTGTACAAATCGTTGCGCAGACTCGTGATCATCCCGAAGCCCGCGTGGTTCACCAGATAGGTCCCCGTGTAGTCGAAGATGCCTTTCAACACCGTGGATGCGACCAGCGCGTAGGCAACGATGGTCCAGGCATTGTGGAAATGTGTGGGGACAAAAGACTGGAGATAGATCGGTTTCTCAAGTCTGGGGATGGTGAACAGCAGAATTTTGTCCGAACCGGACGCTGGATTCAGCACGCGCTCGAGCACCGGTTTGAGAAGCATCAGCCGGAACGCGTCCAGGAAACCGACGGCAGCCAGCAGAAAGACGCCGGGCAACAGCTGCAGAAAGAAAGGGAGCACGTAACGGACGAGCCGCATCAGTTGCCGCATGGGGCTCCTGTGCGGGGCAGGCCGCAATCCCTTGCCGCCGGTGGAATAGAGAAAAGTTGCAAGGTTCTATTTTACTTGAGCCGGGTGCGGGGAGAATGGCGATTCGGGTGCCGCAAAAGCGGCGCTCTACTTTTCTGGTCCAGTCTCTGCAGTCTTCAACAGATCGATTCGGCGCTCTGCGCCTTCGATCTCAACCTCGAGTCTCTGGAAGGTCCACTCGCCCGCACTCTTTTTCGCCACGACGTACAGAGTTCCCTTGCCCTTCGGGCCACTGATTGGAATGGAAATATCGGCGTCGCCGGAAGAACCCGATATGTTGATGCTGCCGCCGGCCAGCCACCCCGGTGTGAGGGGTTGACCGATCTTCTCCTGGACCTCTGCATTGGCTCGCGCTTTTACCAATGCCTGGGTATAGCATCCGCTCTGCCGGAAGGAAGATTCCACTATAAGAAAAATGCCTCCAACGAATCCGCCCACGATGAGCAGCCCGCCAACGAGGCCGACCGGCACCACCCATTTCCAATTGCGAGTCAACCAATCGGGGCGAGGCTTTGCCGGAGTCTGGTAAAGACCTGGTGGAGTGACCATTCTTCCTCCAATACCGAATTCCGACGCGCGCCTTACGACTATTTAGGACTGTCCCGGTGCACGACTTTCACGCGGTATCCGGCGCGGCGAAGATGTTTACCGACGTCTTCAGCGATCATCACCGAGCGGTGTTGTCCGCCGGTGCAACCGAACGCGATGGTGAGGTAGCTCTTTCCTTCGTGAATATAGTGCGGCAGCAGGTAGACCAGCAGATCGGAGATGCGCGAGATGAACTCCTGCGTCTGCGGAAACGAGCGGATGTACTTGGCGACCCGCGGGTGCCGGCCCGTCAGCGGACGAAACTCGGGCACGAAGTGTGGATTGGGAAGAAAGCGGACGTCGAAGACCAGGTCGGCATCTTCCGGTACGCCCTGCCGAAAACCAAAGCTGACGCACGATACGAGGATGCTGCCCTCTTGAGATTGCTCGTGGAAGCGCTCGTTGATGTGCGCCCGCAGTTCATGGACATTGAATTTGGAAGTGTCGATAACAAAGTCGGCCATGCGCCGAATCGCGCCCAGGTGTCGCCGCTCTTCCTTCAGCGCAGATTTGACGGGGGCATCCGTGCCCAACGGATGCGGCCGGCGCGTCTCGCTGAAGCGGCGCAACAAGACCACGTCCGATGCCTCGAGAAAAACCACCTTCGTCGGAATCATCCGCCGGACAGATTTCAGGATATCTGGCAGCTTTCCCAGCTTCGAGCCTTCGCGGACATCGACCACCAGGGCGGTGCGGCGCGTATCACGCGAGCGGACAGCCAGCTCCGCAAAGCGGGGGATCAGTTCGACGGGCAGGTTGTCGACGCAGTAATAGCCGAGATCCTCGAATGCCTTCAGAACGGAAGCTTTCCCCGACCCGCTCATGCCGGTGATGATCACAAGTTCCGGAGAGCGTGGCCCGTCGAGGGCGGCCGCCTTGCGGCTTTTCTTGGCATTCGTCCGGGTTCCGCCCGTGGACTTCCGCGGATTCATGAACTGGATAGTAGCATCGAAGCCCCCGGCATCGCTGCCCGCGGTACTTGGCAAATGTGATACCGCTGACGGGGAATGTTCGATGGTTGTCAAAAGAAATCCAGATTGTCTCCGCCCCTCCGGCGCAGGTAAGCTATGGCGTCATGAAAAAGTTCGAAGAACTTACGGAACGCGAAGTGTTAGCTCTGGCGATCGCGCTCGAGGAAGAAGACGAGCGCGTGTATGCCGATTTTGCCGAGGGGCTGCGGCAGGATTATCCCGCAACTGCCTCCATGTTTGATGGCATGCGCGAAGAGGAATCCGGACACCGGCGGAGACTGCTGGAACTCTTCCAGAAGAAGTTTGGTGAGCACATTCCGCTGATTCGACGGCAAGACGTGCGTGGATTCGTGGAGCGGCCGGCACTGTGGCTGGTGCGTCCGCTGCGGATCGAGGCCGTCCGCAAGGAAGCTTCGACCATGGAGGTTGAGACCCGGCGTTTTTACGAGAAGGCCGCGGGGCGGACGCAGGACGCCAGCATCCGGCAATTGCTCGACGACCTCGCGAACGAAGAACGCGAACATGAAAACCGGGCGCAGGAACTCGACAAGTTGAAGCTGCCCGCAGGTGTAAAAGCGGACGAAGAAGTCGCGCAGCGGCGGCTGTTCGTGTTGCAGATCGTACAGCCGGGTCTGGCCGGGCTGATGGATGGATCGGTCTCGACGCTGGCTCCGGTCTTTGCTGCCGCCCTGGCGACGAAGAATAGTTCGGATGCCTTTCTGGTTGGCCTGGCGGCGTCAGCCGGCGCCGGCATTAGCATGGGATTTGCAGAGGCGCTGTCGGACGACGGCAGTCTGACCGGGCGCGGCCATCCGTGGGTTCGAGGGTTGATTTGCGGGGCGATGACGGCGGTGGGGGGGATTGGGCATACGTTGCCGTTCTTGATCCGCGACTTTCGCGCCGCACTGTGGGCCGCGGGTGTGATTGTGCTGGCAGAGCTGGGCGTGATCACGTGGATCCGCCGCCGTTACATGGATACTCCCTGGGTGACGGCCGCGCTGCAGGTTGGGCTGGGCGGCGTGCTGGTTTTCATTACTGGCGTGCTGATCGGAAGTTCGTAGAGCGTGGGAAGATCTCCCCTGTAATCGAATCAGGAGACAGCGGCGAGGTATTTACCCACAATTTTCCAAGAACCCGACGTCTGTGAAAGGACCACAACATACTCGTCAGCGCAGAGTGCCCCGCAGTTTCTCCACACGTACACCACAGCCTGTCGAGAGCCGCGATCGAAACCCACCTGAGACAGCGATATCAGCCCGTCTGAGCTAGGAAACTTCCGATAAAAAGCCGGCCAATAATCAACCTTACTTACGGCGACAGAACTAGAGTCAGCGCTTACAGTTCTGACTCGGAGATGCAGGCTGGTCGTCTCTACAGTACTAGGAAATGTATTTTGCAACTTGAAGTCCTCCCACGCCGCCGGAGTTATCTTCTCGAGCGCACTTCGACGCCCGGCGTGGGGCGTCAGGTCTATGTAGCTCCTTCCAAACGGATCGCGGGTCTTACTGTCGATGACGATCAACTTGCTCTGAGGGTGGACGTACAGATTGTTAAGCACGAGAGAATATATTGCGCATTCCTCGGCTGTATGCCCGTAAGCGCAGCCTGCCAATAGAAGAATCCCTATCAGCGAACACAATGATTTCATAAGTTAAGGAGCTACTCTCCCTCTGTATTCTACGGCTGCGTGTCCAGCGGGTGCGTGCTCTTCTCGTAGAATTCGTTCTGCATTTTCAGGCTTACATCATCCGCCTTCACCGCCTGGATCGCCTTCACTACCGAATCAATCCACCATTTCATCTGATATTCACCTAGATCTCTGGTAGCCGCTGCGCCCTCGCCCGAATAGTGAAACGGGAAGCGTGTGTACCACCAGATGCCGGTGTAGACGTCCTCAGGCAGCTTCTGGCGGGCCTGATCGGCGCCCGACTCATTTGTCGCCCGCTCGGGATGCACGAGTTCAGGGTGCGAGATCATCATTTTCGAAGTCTCGCTTTCACCCGCGTGCATGTCAATCTTGGTCTTCCTTGCGGGACCTCCGTGCTGCGGCGTGCGCTCATCGAAAAAATACACGACGTAATCATGCGGCTTGTCGAGCTGCGTTTGGGCGAAGTAGGGGAGCAGGCTGTCGTTGCCGCCGTGGCCGTTGACGATCAGGACTTTCTTGCAGCCGTTGCGCGCCATCTCGTCGGTGGTTTCCTGTAAAAGTGCGAGTTGCAGGTTACGGCTGTAGGCCATGGTGCCGGGCTCGTGCTTGGCCTCGGCGATCTGGCCGAAATAGTATTCCGGGAACACGACGGCATACTCCTGCTCGGCGGCATGCAGCGCGGCGTAGCGCACATCGAGCAGGTCGGTACCGAGCGGAAGGTGCGGGCCGTGCTTCTCGAGGATTCCAAAAGGGAGAAGACAGGTGCCCTGCGCCCGGCGAACTCCTTCGCGAAAATCGGACGCCGTGAGTTCCTCCCAGTGCACAGAAAGCTTCGCTGAGGCCGTCGAAGCCTGAGCGGAAACGAATTGCGGCCAGAGAATTATCGACGTTGCCACCACGGCCAGTACCGAAAGATATTTGCAGTAGGAACGGATGAGCATAGCGAGTCTCCCTCGGCGGCGGATTGTAGCACGCGAAATGCCTCTATTAAAACGTATCAATTGAAACCCGAGGATCACGGCGCGCAGGGGCCTTTTGCTTCCGCCCCATGCAGCGCCAGCGATTGCTAACCACCAGCCGAATCACTTCACTTCAAAGCTGTAGGATCCGGAACCAAGGCGGATGACATAGGATCCGTTCTCGGTCTGCGACTCCACCGGACTGCCGTCTTCGGTCAGGCGCGCTCCCGCGATGGCAGGCAGGAAGACTTTGGCCGAGGTGTTTGCGGGAATTTCGACCTTCAAAGAAAACGGACCAGCCGGAGTTCCCTTCCAGTCGCTGACGATCTTGCCGTAAATCGAGTCATATTCCGCACGCGCCGACGTCAGGCGCGAATCGAGATGCGGATGAACAATGATTTCCTTGAATCCCGGCGCATCGGTCGTGGTATCGATGCCGGCAGCATAACGATAGACCCAGGCGATCACCGAGCCGAACGCATAGTGGTTGTAGGAGTTCATGGCAGGATCGCCCGTGTCTCCATTCCACCGCTCCCACCAGGTGGTTGCGCCCTTTGACAGCATGTATCCCCAGGAGGGGTACGTGTCGTTTAGCAGGAGCCGATAAGCGACGTCGCTGCGGCCGTGATCGGCCAGTGTGAAGAGCAGGAAGGGCGTGCCGAGAAATCCTGTCGAAAGATGCCAGTCGCGCGCTTCAATATCTTTGACGAGTTTGTCGACCAGCATGGGTTCCAGCGCCGCGGGAGCCATCTTCGTGTAGAGCGCGACCACGTAGGACGTCTGTGTACCGGTTCCGACCGTTCCATCTTCCTTGATGTACTTCTTCTGAAACGCCGCTCGAATGTTTTGCACGACATCGTCATAGTGCTCCGCATCGGCATCCTTGCCGATCGCGTGCGCCATCTGCGACATCATGTTCGCGATCAGCGCCCAGTATGCCGTCGCCAGCAAATCCTTGTTCGTATGTGCGTCAGGAGCCAGCCAGTCCGCGAAGTTGGGGCCAACCCCCCTGGTGCGGAGGAAGTCCGGATTCCGACTCTGTATGAAGTCCATCCAGCGCCGCATCGCGTCCCAGTTTTCCGCGATGACCGCCCTGTCACCATACTGCACCCAGGTCGTCCAGGGAACGATGATTCCGGCATCTCCCCAGCCCGGTGCTCCTACCATGTTCTCGTTCCGCGCCGCCGGACCTTCCGTCCCTCCTCCTTCGAATGGAAGCGTGTCGGGAGAGACATTGGTGAAGGCACCCTGGCTAGTCTGAGCGTCGACGATGTCTTGAATGAACTTCTGGGAGAAAGCTGCGACGTTGAAGTTATAGGTTCCGGTTCGCCAGAAGACGCCGGCATCGCCCATCCAGCCGAGTCTCTCATCGCGCTGTGGACAGTCGGTGGGAACGCTCAGGAAATTTCCCCGCTGACCCCACAGGCCAATCATCCACATGTGATTGACCAGAGCACTGGACGTCGTCAGCTTGGCCGCAGGCTCACCACTCACGCTGCTGACGACTTCTCCCTTGATCGCATCGAGAGGTGGTGTCCCGGGATAGCCCGTGACCTCGACGTAGCGAAAACCATGGAAAGTAAAGTGCGGGGAAAACGTTTCTTCATCTCCCCCGCGCAAAATGTACACGTCCGTCGCGTCCGCGTTCCGCAGATTTGCCGTATAGATCGTTCCGTCCGGGTTCAGTATCTCGGCAAATCGCATTTGGACCTTGGTACCGGCCACACCTTTCACCTTCAGAGTCGCCCAGCCCACCATGTTCTGGCCCATGTCGAAGATGTAGGCGCCGTTTGAGGCAGGCGTGACGCCCTTCGCGTCCAACGTAGCGATCACTCGTGCTGGCGCGGTGATCTGGCTTGACAGCTTTATGTCGGGCGCACCCGAAACGACAGCCGGCATCCACCTGGGATCATCGAATCCGGGCTCTGCCCATCCCACTTGTTCACGGCGCGCGTCGTACACTTCTCCACCATAAATATCCGATCGCACGATCGGGGATGCGGCCGCCTTCCACGATTCGTCAGTCACAACCGTTTCATGGCTGCCGTCCGCGTAGTCGAGTTCGAGTTGGGCCATCAAACGGTCCGGCGGAGAAAAGAAATGCACTCCGACCCACGTCAGACCACTGCCATACCATCCGTCACCCAGCAGCGCGCCGATCGCGTTCTTGCCGTGCGTCAGTAAGTGAGTCACATCATAGGTCTGATAAACGACCCGCTTGCGATAGTCGGTGAAGTCGGGAGTCAGGACGTCGCCGCCGACGCGCTGGCCGTTGAGAAACACCCGGTAGCTGCCGAGGGCGGTTACGTAGAGTCTCGCGCTCTGCAGGGACTTTGTGAGGGCAAGCGTCCGCCGCAGGTATGCGGCCGGTTGCGGCAGTGGCCCCGGATCTCCCAGGCGTTTGTCGGTCAACTCCGCAACGACGTGGGCTGACTGCCAGCCCGATGTCTGTTTGAGAGTCGCCTTCCACTTTTCATTGGTGGGATAGCGGATGATCTTACCGTCGGAGCCGGTGATCTTCACCAAAGCTGCCAGCGAAGCCATCGTAGTTTTTGCACCGGCGTTCGGTCCGTAGGTGGGTGACGGGGGAGCCGTAACCGTTACTTCAATGACGTTCTCACCCATGACCAGTTGTTCCGAAATATCCCTCCGGTCAAACGTGGCCCATCGGCTCTTGGCATCGATTTCGCGTCCGTTCACCCTCGCAACAAAATCCCCTCGCGTCGCCAACGACAAAATCGCCTCCCTCGCCATGTTCGCAAGCGTGAACGTAACGCGAAAGGTGGCCGCCGTTTTCGGCACTACTGCGAGCGCGTCTTCGCCTGGCACCCAAATCCAGCGAATGCCCTGGCGGTCAGCCTCATCCTCAGGATTCTTCCAGTGAATCCACTTCGCCTTCCAGTCTGTGGTTTGGAGAAGGCCGGTTTCCCACCAGGCTCCTTCCGTGGATTCCGAGACTGTCCCTTTCGCATCCCACACGCGAACCTTCCAGTAATACCGCTTCCGAGAAGCCAGCGCCGGGCCGCGGTAGGCAACTCCAACCGACTCCGCAGACTCTACTTTGCCACTATCCCAAATGACGGCCTTGCCGGCCTGCAGGTCTTCTTCACTGCTGGCTACCAGAACTTCGTACGCGAACTGTTTCCAATTACGTTCGGAATTGTCGCTCTGCCACGACAAGTGCGGCACCGCCACGTCAATGCCAAGAGGATTCTCCAGGTATTCACAGCGCAATCGAACCGGCGCAGCATCAGCGGCGGATGCCAGAAGCAAAATTGCGATGAACACGATAAGTATTTTGGGACGCTTCATCTGGTGCTCCTGCCCAGGAACTCGCCTCACTGCCAGAATCGAGGACGGCGAAGTATTGCTCTCGCCCCGAAACGATATGCTGAACCTTGGCTCGCTGACAACCCCGCACGCTGCGTGGCGGTCTCTGCCCGTTTGACTCTTGCGAGTGTTATGCTGCGTTCTGTCGGGTGAGACTACAAGGTCTGGCAAGTCGCCGTGACGCTTTGGAAGAGAGGTTCCTATGGACGCGCGCAAGAGTGAAAAGATTTTCAACGCGCTCGAATCCTTCCGTATCGAGCTGCCGTCCTGGGGCTTTGCCAATACCGGCACACGATTTGGGAAATTCATCCAATCCGCCGCGGCCACCTCCACCGAAGAAAAATTCAGCGATGCCGGACAACTGCACCTGCTCACGGGTGTTTGCCCGACCATAGCCTTGCATGTGCTTTGGGACTGCCCGGACGGAATCCGCAGTACTGACGACATCAAGAAATACGCCGAGCACTACGGAGTTCTCCCCGGCTCGATCAATCCCAATCTGTTTCAGGATCAGGAGTACAAATACGGATCCTTCGGCAATCCCGATCCGGCCATCCGCCAGCGTGCGTTGAGCCACACCAAGGACAGCATTGAAATTGCGCGGCGCCTGCACAGCCGGGATATCTCGATGTGGTTCGCCGACGGCTCGAACTATCCCGGTACCGCGAATATTCGCCAGCGCAAGCAATGGTTCACCGAGGCATTGAAGGAGTCGCATGCCGCCTTGTCTCCGGGCCAGCGATTGCTAGTGGAGTACAAACCCTTTGAACCGGCGTTCTACCACACCGATATCGCAGACTGGGGAATGTCGTTGCTGCTCTCGCGCGCGGCTGGCCCGCAAGCGAAAGTCCTGGTCGATACGGGACATCACTATGCTGCGCAGAATATCGAGCAAATTGTTGCGTGGCTGTTGTCGGAAGACATGCTCGGAGGCTTTCACTTTAACGATCGCCGCTACGCCGATGACGACTTGACCATCGGCTCCATTGATCCCTATCAGGTCTTCCGGATTTTCCACGAAATTCTCTATTTCGAATGGGAAAGCGGGAGCCGGGCCGACATCGCCTACATGGTCGACCAGAGCCACAACCTCAAGGGAAAAATCGAGGCCATGATCCAGACCGTGACCGTCGCTCAGGAGCTTTTTTCCAAGGCGGCTTTGGTCGATGGCGGAGAACTCGCGACGGCGCAGAAGAATTGTGACCTGGTGCGGGCCGAGTCCTTGCTGCAGGACGCGTTTGCCACCGACGTCCGGCCGGTGCTTCAGGATTGGCGAAACTCCAAGGGCCTGCCCAGGAATCCTATGGAGGCCTTTCGCCAGAGCGGCTACCTCGAGCGCATCACCAAAGAACGTGCGGCCCGGAATTCACAAAACGTCTCCTCCTATGCCTAAGCGCATTCAAAGGAAGCCATATCTTGCGTTCGATCTTGGTGCCGAGAGTGGGCGGGCCGTTCTGGCACATCTTCAGTCAGGAATTCTCACGACCGAACAGATCCATCGTTTCCCCAATGAACCGGTCGAGTATGGCGGCTCTCTGCACTGGGACGTGGCGCGTCTTTGGTTCGAAGTGCGAAAAGCTCTCGCCCGCACGGACGAAGTGGAACTGGCCGGCATCGGCGTCGACGCCTGGGGTGTGGACTATGCCCTGGTGGGAGAGAGCGGCGAACTGATCGGGAACCCTTACCACTATCGCGACCGGCGGACCGAAGGGGTCATGGAAGAAGTCCTCGGGAAGGTTGGCAAGCAGGACATATATAGCGCGACCGGCATTCAGTTCATGCCCATCAACACTCTGTATCAACTCTCCGCCGCTCGACGTGACACTCCCAAGCTTCTTGCCGCAGCAAAACATCTGCTCACGATTCCGGATTTGTTTAACTACTGGCTGAGCGGAAAGGCGGCTTGCGAATTCACCAACGCAACCACTACGCAGATGGTGGACCCGGTGAAGCGAACGTGGGCGGGCGGCCTGCTGCAGCGTCTCGAACTTCCGGCTCGCCTGCCTGCACCCATCGTGGAACCGGGCACGATTCTAGGGACGCTGTTGCCTTCAATCGCAGGGCAGACATCTCTTGCGGACACGCCCGTGATTGCGCCAGCTTGCCACGACACGGGCTCGGCCGTTGCCGCAATTTCGGCGCGCGAAGGCACCGCGTTTCTCAGTTCTGGAACCTGGTCGCTGCTGGGTACCGAGCTGGATTCTCCTGTCATCACTCCAGACGCTTTGCGGATGAATTTCACCAATGAAGGTGGCGTTAACGGAACGACGCGGTTGTTGAAGAACGTTATGGGCCTGTGGATGCTGCAGGGCTGTCGGCGCTCGTGGATGGCACAGGGCCACAACTACGACTATCGTGCATTGATTGAACTGGCGGCGCGTGAGGCGTCGTTTCGCCACTTCGTAGATCCCGACGCCGAATCCTTCCTACGCCCTGATGACATGCTCACGGCTGTCGACAAGTTCTGCACCCGGACCCACCAGCCTGTTCCGCAGGGACCCGGCGCGTACGTGCGAGCCGTCCTGGAAAGCCTGGCGTTCAAATACCGCCTGGTTCTTCGCAATCTGGAACATGTCAGCGGGAAGCGCATTGACCTAATTCGTATCATCGGCGGCGGATCGAAGAACCGGTTGCTGAATCAATGGACGGCCGACGCAACCGGGAGAAAGGTTGTGGCCGGCCCGGCGGAGGCAACCGCTCTAGGAAATGTTGCGATTCAGATTCTTGCCACGGGTGCTGCGTCGTCGCTGGCAGAAGTTCGCGCCATCGTGGAACGATCTTTCCCAACCGTAGCCTTTGAGCCGAATGCGACCGACCGCTGGGATCGGCACGCCGAACGATTTGAGCAATATTGCGGGAGTGTTTATGCCTGAAATCGAAGAGACGACTCACTTGAAAGACTTGTGGAACGAAGCCGAGGCGCAAACCATGGCGGGCAATCATCTGGCCTTGCTGCGCTATCGCTCCAACCTGCTGGGTGCAGATTTGCGAATCACCAATTTCGGCGGCGGCAATACGAGCTCGAAGATTGAACTTCCCGACCCGTTCACGGGCCGCCCCGCCCGCGTGCTGGCCGTAAAAGGCAGTGGCGGAGATCTTGGCTCCATCACCGATGCCGGATTTGCTCTGCTCTACTTGGATCGTCTGGAACAACTCAAAGAGTTGTATCGCGGCGAAGCACACGAAGATGAGATGGTTGCCTTCTATCCATTGTCGGCATTTGGTCACAACCGCGTTGCCGCTTCCATCGACACCCCGCTGCACGCCTTCCTTCCCTTCGCTCATGTGGATCATCTGCACCCGGACTGGGCCATCGCCCTGGCGGCTAGCGCCAATGGAAAACGAAAACTGGACGAGTTCAACAAGGAATTTGGCCGCAAAATCGTCTGGGTGCCCTGGCAGCGTCCCGGATTCGAACTGGCGTTGATGATTGAACGCGCGGTCAAAGATAACTCGGGTGCGGAAGGCCTTATTCTCGGCGGCCACGGATTGTTCACCTGGGGGACGACGCAGCGCGATTGCTATCTAAACAGCATTCACACCATCGACCAGATGGGCGAATTCATCGTGCAGCATCAATCGAAGAAGGGTGTCTGGTTCGGAGGAGTCGAGCACGCTCCCGTGCAGCATCGCAAAGAGATCGCAACCCAGATCCTGCCCGCGCTCCGCGGTGTGGTGTCGTCGAATCGCCGTGTGGTGGCCCACTATGCCGACGATGAAGACGCTCTCGCCTTCGCTGGATCAAAATGGGCAAAGGAGCTGGCCGTGCTCGGGACCAGTTGTCCGGATCATTTCCTCAGGACCCGCGTCTGCCCTCTCTTTCTCCCTTGGGATCCTGCGAAAGAGGATGTCAGCGTTCTGAAGGCACGCATCCAGGGCGAGGTTGCCGAATATCGAACCGCCTACAAGAAATATTACGATGCGTGGGCGAACGCAGACTCACCCAAGCTGCGGGATTCGAACCCCTCGGTCGTCGTTGTCCCGGGCCTGGGCCTGTTCGGCTTTGGAAAGAATAAGAAAGAGGCGCGGATCACTGCCGAGTTCTTTATCAATGCTATTCATGTCATGGCAGGTGCAAACGCCTTGGAAGACGGCGAAGTCTTTCATCCTCTGCCACAGGCGAGGCACGCCGAGCAATCGCAGGAATTTACTCAGTTCCACAACTATGTGGCTCTTCCGCGATCCGAGGCCTTCCACATCGAGTATTGGGCGCTGGAGGAAGCCAAACTGCAGCGCATGCCTGCGGAAGCCGAATTCAGCCGCAAGATCGCTCTGATCATCGGAGGCGCCAGTGGAATCGGTCGCGAAGTCGCTCTGCTGCTGGCGCGCCGGGGTGCTCATGTTGTCGTGGCGGATTTTGATCAAGCCGGAGCCAATAAAGTCGCTGATGAAGTTGGCGGAGCGTCATCTCCCGAATTTGTCGCGCACACCCGGGTCGACCTTAGCTCCGCCGCGTCAATTGCGGACGCTGCGAACGCTACGATCTCGCTTTTTGGCGGCATCGATATCATTGTCAATACGGCCGCGATCTATCCTGTGCCTGCCGCCGACGGAGAACTCTCCGACGCTCAGTGGGCGCAGACCTTCCTCGTCAATGTCACCGGCAACTATCATCTCGCCTGCCAGACCGAGTGGGTATTCAAAGATCAGGGCCTGCCTTCTGCCATGGTGCTCACCAGTTCGGCTAACGCCGTTGTGCCCAAGAAAGGTAGCGAGGCGTACGACACCAGCAAGACGGCGCTGAACCACTTGATTCGGGAACTTTCCATCAAGCTCGGTCCGCTAGTGCGCGTGAACGGAATCGCTCCCGCGACCGTGGTTGCAGGTTCGACCATGTTCCCGCGCGATCGCGTCATCCAATCTCTCGAAAAGTATAAGATCGCTTTCACCGAGTCGGAATCGACCGAGGAGCTTCGCACCAAGCTTGCCGATTTCTATGCGCAGCGCACCCTGACAAAACGGCCCATCCTCCCCCAGGATTGCGCGGCCGCAATCCTATGGTTGGCTGGCGATCAGAGTGCGAAGACGACGGGGCACATCATTCCGGTCGATGGTGGTCTATCCGAGGCTTTTCTGCGCTAACGAACAATTATGAGGATTCCATGAACCCTGCGCTAGGCGTGTTCTTTCACTGGCTCGGCGGCCTCGCTTCCGCCAGCTTCTACGTGCCTTTTCGCGGGGTAAAGCACTGGGCCTGGGAAACGTATTGGCTGGTCGGGGGATTCTTCAGCTGGATCATCGCCCCGTGGACTCTCGCGCTCGCGATGACCCATGACCTCACGCGCGTGCTCCATGAAGCGCCCGCCAGCAGCCTGATCTGGGCGTACACATTCGGAGTCCTGTGGGGACTCGGCGGTCTAACCTTCGGCCTCACCATGCGCTACTTGGGGATGTCTCTCGGCATGGCGGTGGCGCTCGGGTACACGGCTGCGTTCGGCACATTGATGCCCCCGATCTTCCGGGGGGTGTTCGCTTCCGAAGCTCTCGGCACTCACTCGGGGTTGATCATTCTGGGCGGAGTCGCTGTCTGTTTGCTGGGAATCGCGTTCGCGGGAGCGGCGGGAGTATCCAAAGAGCGCGAGATGTCGACAGAGCAGAAGCGCGCCTCAATCAAGGAATTCGACCTGAAGAAAGGATTGCTCGTCGCCACCTTCTCCGGCGTGATGAGCGCGTGCTTCGCCTACGGACTCGCGGCCGGCGACCCCATCAAAGCCATCACCATCCTGCACGGCACCCCGGTATTGTGGCAGGGGCTGCCCGTGCTCGTCATCGTTCTCGCCGGAGGCTTCACCACCAACTTCCTCTGGTGCCTCATCTTGAACATTCGCAACCGGACCGGCCACCAGTACTTCGAGTCCGAGATTCGCGGCAAAGCTACCGCGCGCAACGAAGAGCACATTCTCGAAACTGTCACTGATGCTCCGGCCGAGGAGATGGCGGTCGCCGTGGCGGTCGCGCAGGACACCCCCGTCAGGGCTCCGATGCTTGGCAACTACTTGTTTTCGGCACTCGCCGGCACGACCTGGTACATGCAGTTCTTCTTCTACACGATGGGCGAGACCCAAATGGGAAGATACAAGTTTTCCAGTTGGACGCTGCACATGGCCAGTATCATCATCTTCAGCACACTGTGGGGCATCGCGTTGAAAGAATGGAAAGGGGCGGGCGGAAGAACCAGGCTGCTGGTGGCGTTCAGTTTGTTGGTTCTGGTGAGCTCCACCGTCATTGTAGGATACGGGAACTACGTCGGCGGAGCTCTGCGCTGACCACGATGATCCACGACATTCGAACATGAAAGCGAGCCGAGCGTTGCGTTCATCCC
Source organism: Candidatus Dormiibacterota bacterium (assembly GCA_035632675.1). Taxonomy (GTDB): domain Bacteria; phylum Acidobacteriota; class Terriglobia; order Terriglobales; family Acidobacteriaceae; genus Sulfotelmatobacter. The sequence continues at coordinate 12,010 of DASQGJ010000075.1, read as the reverse complement.
AAGTTGTCAACATCGAAGATCTGCGCCGCATGGCGCGACGCCGCATCCCTAAGTCGGTGTTCGACTATCTCGACGGAGGTGCTGAGGCAGAACTCACGCTGAACGAGAACTGCCGCGCGTTCCGCGACGTGACTTTCCGGCCGCGCGGTGCGGTCGCCGTAGCTGACTGCAGTCTCAAGACCCGCGTGCTGGGGCACGAGCTCTCTTTTCCGGCGATGCTCGCGCCGGTGGGATACAGCCGCCTGATGCATCCCGAAGGTGAAGTCGCCGCCGCTCGCGCCGCAGGACTGGCGGGCACGGGCTATATCCTCTCCACGATTTCAGGACACAAGCTGGAAGATGTAAGAGCCGCCTCCCAGGGGCCCGTCTTTTACCAGCTCTACTTGCTGGGTGGACGGGAAGCAGCAGAGGCGGCTCTCGATCGCGCCCGTCGCGCCGGCTACTCTGCTCTGGTGATCACGGTCGACACCCCGGTCTCGGGCATGCGCGAACGCGATCCGCGCAACGGCATGAAAGAACTCCTGGGCTCTTCCCTCTTCGCGAAAATTCCGTATGTCCCCAACATCCTGGCCCATCCCGGATGGCTGCTGTCGTTCCTCCTCGACGGAGGTGTCCCCAGGTTGGAGAACATCGTTCTACCCGGCAAAGGTCCGATGGAACTGCTGGATGTGGCATCCGCATTGTCGAATGCGGTTGTAACCTGGGGAGACTTGCGATGGATCCGTGAACAGTGGTCTGGACCAATCGTGGTCAAGGGGCTGCTCATCGGCGATGACGCCAGACGTGCTGTGGATGAAGGCGCGTCCGCGGTCGTCGTCTCCAACCATGGCGGCCGGCAGCTCGATTCGGTCTCCTCTACGTTGCGCGCACTTCCGGAAGTCGTCGCTGCGGTGAATGGTCAGATCGAAGTGCTGATGGATGGCGGTGTCCGCCGCGGCAGTGACATCGTCAAAGCCCTCTGTCTAGGGGCGCGCGCCGTCCTTGTCGGTCGAGCCTACGCCTTCGGGCTCGCTGCCGCCGGGCAGGCGGGAGTAACCCGAGCCATCGAGATCCTGCGAGTCGATGTGGAGCGCACCCTCCGCCTGTTGGGCTGCTCCTCCGTGACCGCGCTGGATCGCTCATACGTAGAAACACCGCAGGCCTGGAGCAGGAGGTGAACGTCATCCTGAAACTCCGACCTGAGGATCGCCAGGAGAAGAATTCCGGACACTCGTCATCCCGTTGCTTTCATCGGTTTCCACTCCGCGGAATATGCGCTGAATTGGGTGGGACGCATGACTTCGAAGCGGACGCGCAGCGGACTTTCTGACTGCGTAAACATGAGATCCAATTTCACGGTTTGTCCGGGACTGACCTCAGGAATAACCACTTCCTGTGACTCGACAGGAATCTCGCCCTGCCCATAGAACACACCCCGCAGCTTATAACCGCGAAGAGTGTAGGACGGAATCGTGCGGCGCGTCTTAAGTTCAAGCCGGAATGCGTTTCCGTAATTCTCAATCGTGAGCGATTCCAGCGGGCTCGATTCTTCCCGCAGGACTGTATACGAGGCTTTCGGTTCACCGTACACGTCGACGACGCCGTGCACGCGCTGCTGCAATGCCCCTGTACCGCGGTCGCCGACATGAGTCCGGTAGTCGTTGTAACAGAAGAAAATGGCGCCTCCGACGAAGTCTTTCGAACGGATCACCTCGTCGTGCGCTTTCATGATCTCAATCCGGTGGCCGTCTCCTTCAGGGCGGTCCGGTGTACAAGCGCAATATCCGTACTCAGAGATCACGATCGGCTTACCCGGAAACGTCTGATGGAGTTTGTCGAGGTGCTTGTCTAGATCGCGCGCGTCCCCCGGCTGCCATGTGCCGAAGTATTCGTTGGCCTCGATGAAGTCCATCAATCCCGCCACGTCGCGCTCCGGAGTTTGGCCCAGCGAATGCGACGCGTAGGAGCAAAGACGCCCTGGATCAAGCTGTTTCGCTTCTTGCAGCATTCGCTTGGCAAACTGGTAAGCAGGGGGATTCTGTCCGCCGATTTCATTGCACAGCCCCCACGCCACAATCGACGGGTGATTGCGGTCCCGTTGAATCATTTCGCGCAATTGTTGCAGGCCGTTTTCCATAATGTCAGCATCCGGTTGCGCGCCCATGCCCTTGAATGTCTCGGGACCCCACGTGGGGACTTCGGTCTGCATGAGAATGCCGTGCCGGTCGCAATAATCCAGAACTCGTTTGTCCTGTGGCCAGTGAACCCGCGTAAAGACGCAGTTCAATCGCTTCAGATCGCAGTGATCGTGTTCGATCCAATCGGAGGGCTCGGCCATTCCGAACGTGGGATTACTCCCCGCCATGCGCTCGACTCCCATGAGTCGCACGGCTTCGCCATTCAAGTGGAACTTCCCTTCCCTGATCTCGAACTTTCGCACGCCAAAGGTGGTCTCAAACTCGTGCTCCTCTTGGCCCCCATCGCAAATCTGAAACTTGATGCGATACAGATGGGGAGAATCAAAGTGCCACAGCTTAGCCTTTGTGAGCGTCTCTCGCATGGTCACAGTCGCGCTCGTGCCTGCGGACACGACGAGCTTGGTGTTTACAGCGCTGGATGCCACGATCCGGCCGGTCACTTCGTCGAAGATGTGGAATGCGGCCGTACCCGTCCATGGCTTCGTACTTGTATTCCAGCAAAGAGCCGAGACGGTGAGCGACGCGTCCATGCTCCTTAGATCCGGGATGGCTTCGACTTCGACCCGTTCAATGAACGTCTTCGACGTTACCAGCAGTCTCACCGGCCGGAAAATGCCGCCGTCATGCGCCCAATCGCTCGAACGGCCGCGGGGCAGCATGCGCTCGTTGAAGCCATTGTCAACCCGCACCGCGATCACATTAGGCTGGTCCCACCGGAGAGCAGTTGCGATGTCAACTGCGAACGCCGTGTATCCCCTACGCGCGTGCTCGCCGACTCGTTTGCCGTTTACCCAGACGGTTGCAGTGTGGAACACAGCTTCGAATTCCAGCCGCACCGCTGAATTGCTCCAGGATGGCAGAGCATCGAATTCGCGCCGGTACCATGCGATCCCGCGATAGTCGCAATGCGCTGAATCGATCTGCCATGTATGCGGCACCGTAACCGCTCCCCACGCTTCCACGGAATCTGCCGCGGCCCAGTTCTCATTGGTCCCGACATTTCCCGGATCGATGCGGAACCTCCATTCTCCATTGAGACTGATATCTCCAGTTGCTGCATGCGACGTTCCGTGCGACTCCTTAGCGAACCTGTCAGGCTGACTGGTCACAAGGGCGGCGGCCACGGATCGTTCCAGGAATTGGCGGCGAGAAACCATTGCAAAACAGAGTGTACGTCAACGCATAGGTCAGGGTTTGTACTGCTTCGGCGGTTGGAATTCGGGAGCGCCGAGCTCCTGAGCTAGCGATTGTGCCGTCACGCCCTCGCTGTTAACCCGCAACTATTAAGATCGCTTCAGTGGACGGGTTTCACTTCCAGCAAAACCAGTCCGTGGGCCGGGATGATGAGCGTGAGCGATGCATTCTTCACTTCATGCACCTCTGGGGGTGAAAGCCGTGCCGCCGTCCGGAGTTTTTCTATCTGTTCCCTCGTCGGATAACGCGGAGAGCCCATCGCTTCGTACGCTTTGTGAACATCGCCATGGTCCGGATCGAGCCGCGTCTCCTTCACGCTCGAAACCTGTGCATGCTCGAATTTCAATTCCAGCGCTCGGGGCGCTCCCTTGGCTCCAGGGTCGGCCATGTTCCACAGCGCAACGACCAGGGTACCGTCCTTCCGACGAGTGACCAGGGCGTCGTCAGCAGAGACGGCAAGACGTTGTTCGCCCAGCCGATGCAGCAACAGGAATGCGTTGAATGCGGGCTTAGGAATTCCATCTTCGGCGAGCAAGCCAAATCCGCCATAGAACGGCTGCTTCACCACACCCTGTTCTTCGAACACATCATCGAAAGTCCAGTACGACATCTCGTCGACCAAACCGTCGCACTGGCGGATAGAGTCGGCCAGCCACGGTCCCATGTAGGCGGCGTCGGTAACGTCAGGCTCGTTGGCATAGCTGGCGTTGAACTCGGACCAGATCAGTGGCAGGTTCGGCATCGGGGATGACTTGATCTGTTCATGCACTTTGCCGACTGCGCGACAGACCATGCGATCACGCGGGATCTGCTCGTGCGTACCGAAGACGTCTTCTGATTTGTCGTTGCCGTAGACGTGTGAGGAAACGAAGTCGACCGGAATCTTGTTCTCAGCGCAATGGCGAATAAAAACGTCAGCCCACGCGGCCTGTGCCGTGGATGGCCCTCCGACGCGCAGGCGCGCGCTTACTGCCTTGAGATCGCGTGCCGTGTGGTCGTACAACTCGAAGTAGGTTGATTGGCGCGGTTCTCCCGCCCAGAAATCGATGTTCGGCTCGTTCCATACTTCGAAATACCACTGCGCGACTTCGTCGATTCCGTAGCGATCGACGAGATGCCTGGCGAATTGTGTGATCAGCTCATCCCACTTGGAGTAGTCCTTGGGCGGAGAGACATTCTGCTTGTACCAGAAGGCGTGCAGCGCTTCCTTGTTGGAGGCGAGCTTCTTGGGCATAAAACTCAGCTCGACAAAGGGGCGGACACCGTTGGCGAGCAAGCCGTCGTAAATCTGATCGACGTAGGAAAAGTTGAGGACGGGATTGCCCTGAGCGTCCTCGTCGTACACTCCCACTTCATCGTGGAAGATTGCATGGAAACGAATGTACTGCATCCCGGTGATCTGCTTGACCTCGCGCAGATCCTGGCGATAGCCGTCGCGCAGCGACAGTATGGCCCGGCCCGATCCGAACATATGCTCCCAGAAGTGAGGGAGGGGGGTCGCCTTCGCTGCGGCATCGATGGTCACGGATTCCTTCGCCGCCTGTGCAGCGGCGGGAATAATGTAAAAAGAGAGACTTACAGAAAACAATAGACATGAAACCAACCGTCTGGTCATGAGAGCCCTGTCTTGCGCGGAGCAAGCCGGAAAAGATTCGGGCGGCGACCGCACAAAATCGCCGCCTAAGAAAAGATAGCACCTTAGAAGCTGATGCGGGCTTGCAGTTCCAGCACGCGGATTCGTTCATAGCGGCGACGGCAAATCGGCTGCCCGTTTAGGACCCTGTGCTGATCGCAGAATTGGCGGCGAACAAGAGCATCGTGGCCGGAATCTTGAATGTTAGGATTGCTTAGCGCCAAACACCCCAATGCGTTTCCCCACGGCTAACTGAAGAGAAACCACGTGTATTCGCCAACTTCCCAAACCAGCAAAGGCGCGATCGGCATCGACTTTGGGACAACCAACAGTTCGATCGCCTTGGCCGGCTGCTCAGATAAGGTTCAGCTTGCCAGGTTTCCGTACCTGGGGGACCTGACGGATGCCTATCGGTCACTGCTGTATCTTCAGCAGGTAAAGGAAGGCGGCGTAAATGCCCTGAAGTCGTGGACAGGTCCAGAGGGCATCGAGCACTATCTTTCGGCGGACGTGAAGGGGCGACTGATCCAATCGCTCAAGTCGTTTCTCAGTAGCAGGAACCTCACCGGCACAGAGGTTTTCGGCCGACGCTACACGATTGAAGATCTTGTGGCCAGGATTCTCAGGGACCTGCGAGAAAGGGCGGAGCATCAGTTCGGAATCAAGATCAAGTCAGCAGTTGTCGGAAGGCCGGTTCATTTTGTAGGAGCAGAGAACCAGGACGACGACGGTTATGCGGAAGGCAGGCTTCGATCGGCCTTTAAGTTAGCGGGCTATGAGTCTGTGGAATTCGAGATGGAGCCGGTAGCAGCGGCTCACTATTACGAGTCCACGCTTGACCATGACGAACTCATCCTCATTGGGGATTTCGGGGGAGGTACGAGTGACTTCTCTTTGGTTCACGTCGGCCCTACCGTCCGTCGGAGAGGCAGAGTCCCAGGCGACATCGTAGGGAACGCCGGAGTCGGCATCGCAGGAGACTCCTTTGACGCAAAAATTATCCGGCACCTCGTTTCTCCGGCTCTTGGCGCCGGATCGCAGTTGCGCTCGCTCGGCAAGATTCTAACGGTTCCAAACTGGGTTTATATCAGGCTGGAGCGATGGCATCATCTCTCCCTGTTGCGAGCCAAAGACGTGCTGAACATGCTGAGGGGCGTTCACGCGCAATCGCTCGAACCGGAGAAGATCGGAGCGCTCATCCACTTTATCAAGGAGGATCTCGGTTTCCACCTGCATCGCGCCGTGCAAAAGGTGAAGTGCGATCTGTCGAGTGACCCAGTCGCCACATTCCAGTTTTCTGACGGGTTTGTGGACCTGGCCGCGGAGGTGGAACGAACCGCCTTCGAGGAATGGATTTCTGACGAGCTTGGACAGATTGCACGATGCGTTGACTCTCTCCTCAATTCTTCAGGCATCCTGCCCAAGAACGTCGATATGGTCTTCCTGACAGGGGGCTCTTCATTTGTTCCGGCCGTAAGGAGAATCTTCGAGTCGCGATTTGGAGAAAAGCGAATCCGGGGCGGAAATGAATTTACGTCGGTAGCCCATGGCTTGGCGCTGAAGGCGATGGACTTGCGCGTATCCTGCCTCGGTTAAAGAACTGAAACATGACTTCGCCAACGATCAAAGGCTATCGAACTGAAACGCGAGTGCGGCCCCGATCAGGGTAGCCTTTGATCAAACATCTGCCGTTGACCGCATTCGAAGGGACAGCGCAGGTTTGCGAGAATCCTTTTCCCCCTCATAGCAGTCATCCCGCCAAGAAATGAGCAAACGTTTGCCAGCATCGCACGCTGGCACTCCAATGCCGCAACGTGCAACCTGGAGCAAGCGGCGATTCAGCGATTCATAGCGAAGACGCTTCTCAAAAATGCGACCGAGACGGGAACGCGCTGGCCAAGTCGGGGAAATCTCCAGCCTTACCAAACGTTTGCCACCCGGGTTACGGTAAACGATTGCCTAGTTTTGGTATTATCGTGGTTATCGATTCGCAGCCGCACGGCGCGGCCTCTCCATGGATATTCGCGAAATTGCAAAGCGCGCGCGAGTTTCTACCGCAACCGTATCCCGCACCATCAATCGAATTCCGACTGTTAATCCCCAACTCGCCAAGCGGGTCTGGAACGTCGTCGAAGAACTTGGCTACTATCCCAACACCCAAGCCCGTGCTCTGGTCTCCGGACGAAGCCGGATTTTTGGTCTCATCATATCGGAGATCACCAACCCCTTCTTCCCGGAGATCGTGCAAGTATTTGAGCGCATCGCCGTTCAGCACCATTACGAAATCATGCTGACCTCGACGGGAAATGATCCCACCCGCATGGAGACCGCGGTACGGCGGATGATCGAGCGCCGCGTCGAGGGCGTTGCCATCATGACCTTCGGCATGGAAGAGGTCCTGCTCGAGGACTTGAAACTGCGCAAAGTCCCCATGGTATTCGTTGACGTCGGGCCAGCACGTCCGAGGGTCAGCAATATTCGCATTGATTACCTCCACGGAATTCGACAGGCGGTCCAGCATTTAGCCGCCCTTCGCCACCAGAGGATCGCCTTCATATCTGGCCCGTTGCATTTGAAGTCGGCGGAGGCCCGCAAGCAGGCCTTTCTCAGTTCGATGGCGGAAATTGGATTAGAGGCCGACAGGACTTTGGTCGTGGAAGGAACTCATACGATCGAGGGCGGCATCGCGGCGTTCGGGAAGCTACTGGATGGACCAACCAGACCTACGGCGGTCCTGTGCTCGAACGACATGACGGCGATGGGGGTGATGCGAAAGGCCTATGAAGAAGGAATTCAGATTCCCGCCGATCTCTCGGTGATTGGCTTTGACGATATTCGTCTGGCACAGTTTGTGTTGCCCGCGCTCACGACCGTCCAGATGTCCCAGGCTGAACTCGCGCGTTTGGCTTTTAATGCGCTTCTAACTGAGTTGCAACGGGAGGCTCCCTCCCCCACGGGAACGGAGTATGTACTGAAAACGCACCTTGTGCTTCGCGAATCGACGCGCCTGGTTTCCGGCAATGGGGAGTCCCCGCGAAAAAACTAGTGCGCTCGCAGAGCCATTCCTTGCGATACCCGCAACCTAAGAGTGGTCACGCTCCTCACTCTCCCCACTGAAGAACAACGTAGGAGCGGGTGACCTCAAATGTCGTGCGCCCTCCTGCCGCGCCGGGCTTGTCGAATGCCTGCGGAGCACCCTCTGCGGCGATTCGAAGACGTTGAATCCCTTCAGATCGTTGCCGGTCAAGACCGTGGAATCACAGCTCGAAATCCTCAGTGCTCACTGGCCATCCTGGCCCCCTGAATCAAATGGGGCAGCACTTGTCCGAACTCGCTCTTCCCCGGTTCGCCAAAGAGGAAATACAGCTTGCGATAGTGTTGATACAGATCTTCGTACACTTTCTGAGCTGCCTTCTCAGGTTCGTAGACTGTAAAGGACGCGCAAATTCTCTCCTGTGCCTCAGCAATGGTCTTGAATGTGCCCGCCGCAAGAAATGCGAAAATCGCGGACCCAATCCCCGTAACCTTGCTGCTCGGTACCAGTACCGGCCTGCCGAGCACATTCGCATAGACCTGATTCAGCACCAGGTTGTTCTGCGGAATCCCGCCCCCATTGATGACACGGGTTGTGGGCGCACCGTATTCGCTCATCCGATCGAGGATCACGCGGGTATGAAAAGCAGTTCCTTCGATAGCCGCGAACAGTTCATCCTGGGCCGTGTGCTGAAGGTTCCATCCCAACGTAATTCCGCCAAGATTGGGATTCACCAGCACGGTTCGGTCGCCGTTATCCCAGGTCATGCGCAGCAGTCCGGTCTGGCCGGCGCGATAAGTTTCCAGGCCCTTACTCAATTGAGCCACGGTCGTACTCGCACGCTGCGCGATGGCGCTGAAAATGTCCCCGGTGGCCGAGAGTCCAGCTTCGATGCCGGTGAATTCAGGGTGCACACTGCCTTTCACCACTCCGCACACCCCCGGAATCAACTCCGCCTGCTTCGCGTACGCAATGATGCACGTCGAGGTGCCGACTACGTTGACCACATCTCCTTCTCTCGCCCCGGCGCCGATCGCGTCCCAATGCGCATCGAAGGCTCCTACCGGGATGGGAATGCCCGCGCGCAGGCCAAGGTTCTCTGCCCATTGCGGCGCCAGCATTCCCGCAATCTTGTCAGAAGTAGCGTACCTCCCGTCCAACTTGGCTCGAACTCCCACCAGCAGCGGATCAACTTTCACCAGGAAGCTCTCTGGCGGAAGCCCGCCCAGCCCGGCATTCCACATCCACTTGTGTCCCATCGCGCAGACGCTTCGCTTAACATCCGCGGGATTCGTGATGCCGCAGAGTGTGGCGGCGACCATGTCGCAGTGCTCGAAAGCACTGGCAAATTTCTCGCGCTTGGCGGGATTATGCCGTAGCCAATGGAGTAACTTCGCGAATCCCCACTCAGACGAGTACACGCCCCCACACCATTGGATAGCCTCCAGTTTCTCGCGGCGCGCGACTTCTGTAATCTCCGCGGCCTCCTGTTTTGCGCGGTGATCACACCAGAGATAGTAGTCATCCAACGGGCTAAGGTCGGCGCCAACGGGAATCACGCTGGAGCCCGTTGTGTCGAGCGCAATGGCCTCGACTAGATCGCTCCGAATCCCCGCTTCCTTGACCGCCTGCCTCGTAGCGGATGCCAGCGCGCGCATGTGATCGTGATGCGACTGCGCCGCATAGTCTGGATCCTCGCGTTTTCGATGCAGCGGATATTCGGAGACGGCAGAGCCAATCAGGCCCCGCTCACTATCGACCAGAGATACACGCACGCTGAGTGTGCCAAAATCGACTCCTGCGACAATCGCCATCAGTTCATCCCTTCAGCGCGAGTCGCAAAATAAGAAGAAAAAAGCATCGCACAATTCATTGGGATCTTGACCTGTCCGTAGCAAGCGCGTCTGGCACGCCATGTTCGCGACATATTCGAGAACCACCGCATTGAGAGCAGCGGATGAGTCGCCCGAAGTCCATTGCTATAGTAAACGTTTTCTCGGCAGCGCTACAATTCCCCCCCCGCAACACATTGGTGGCAGGCAGAATCTTATCGATGCTGGCACTCTGGAATCCCGATCTGTGTACCTCCCGAAGCTGGCTTGCAGCAAACGTTCCCGCGTTCGCTCTGGATCACGGAACCGTGGCTTTTTTTTCGCCCAACATACCGACCAGTTTGTATGTTAATCGAATCGAAGTCAATTACAAGGTCCGCCGATTTCGCGGCGGACTTTCTTAAATTTCGTAATCTCTGGCCAAGGGGGTATGAAAAGCTGGAGAAACTGTCGCTCCAGCCGTTCTGTGATCGTCCCAGCAGGTTGTTACTCCGCCACTCGTTTTCGAATCCTGAAATGTTGCGCTTGTCATCTCGCGGAATCGTCGTAAACGTGGAACACCACATGCTTCCTCCGTCTGTCATTGGGCTGGAATTGTGATGTTTGTGAGGCAACTCGACTCTCAATAGACATAGACAGTCCGAGCGCCGACGGTACCTGACGTAAATCGTCAGGTCATCTCGGCCCACAACTCTACCGGAGGAAAACAGGACATATGAGCACGCTTAGACGGTTACGAAATTTCTGGATCCCGTGTGTTACGACGATGATTCTCGCTTGCTTCGGCAATGCGGTCGCTCAAGCCAGCTACAAAGTTACCGATTTGGGAGCTGAGGCGAATGACAATCTGGGTTGTGCCATGTCGGTCAACGATCAAGGCTGGACAGAGATTATGTCTGGGAACTTGCCACCGGGGCAGCAGGATAACTTGGGCGGGCAACTTCTAAACGGACGCGCACTGATCAACGTCGCCGGATTCAAGTTCGACCTCGGCACGCTTGGAGGTCAGAACACTTGGATGAACTGGGGCGAGATCAACGACCGAGGGCAGGTAGTAGGCGATTCCGAAACCAATGTCCAAGACCCGAACGGGGAAGACATTTGCGGCTTCGGCACACACAAAACATGTCTCCCGTTTCTCTGGCAATTCCCCCACATGCGCGCCCTCCCAACGCTCGGCGGAAATAACGGCCAGGCGAGCGCGATCAATAACCGTGGACAAATCGTAGGGTTTGCGGAAAACGGTGTCGTGGACTCCACATGCTCGCCTAACACAACGAATAATCGGATTCAGTTGCCGGTGTTGTGGGAAAACGGCAAAGCCCATGCTCTTCCTACGGTGGATGGCGATCCGGACGGGGACGCAGTTTGGATCAACAACCAGGGCCAAGCTGTAGGCCAGTCGAATAACTGCAGCAGGTCGGTTATTCACGCCGTGTCATGGGAAAATGACACTGCCTCCGCACTTCCTGACTTCGGAAATGGCGCTGCCGCCTTCGGCAATAACGACCAGGGCCAAATTGTTGGGACAGTCGGCAGCGCTGACAATACAACCCAAACTGGCGCGCTTTGGCAGAACCAGACACTCACCACCCTGGACCTTCTGCCTGGAGATTTTGGCGGCATAGCCACTGGCATCAACAGCAAGGGCCAAGTGGTGGGGAGTAACTGGGACTCCAACTTCAACTGGTCGCATGCTTTCATCTGGCAGGACAACGTGACGACCGACCTCAACGCGCTGTTTCCTGCCGGTTCCAACCTCTTCGCCGTGATGGCTAACAAGATCAACGAACGCGGACAAATCTCGGGCATGGCAATCGTGCGCAGCGGGCCGGATGCGGGCAACATCCACGCCTTTCTGGCAACCCCAGTAAACGAAAGCATAGGCATGTCCGTCGCAGACGTCGCACCTACACGCCCGAAATCCAATTTGCCAGTAAATAATGGCAACCAGCTTTTGCCGAGATTCACACTCGGCGGATTAGGGGGGCGATAACGGATCATTGCCCGAGTATGTGCATGGGCCGTGTGCGATCCGAAATGCCGGCGTATTGTGGCACGGAATTGTCGTGCAGGCGGAACGCCGCATGCTTTCTAAGTTGTGACTGGACTTGCGCCAGCGCTGGAGCGCTGGCGCAAG
>DASQGJ010000074.1:0-13298 GCA_035632675.1 Candidatus Dormiibacterota bacterium | reverse complement strand
TTGCCAATCTCGGGGTTGGGGACAAAGGACATAGATAGCCTTAGAACAGAAATGTCGAAATGAGCGCGAGCGCTCCTAAAATGAAAGCAACCATGAGCAATTCCGGCACGCGAAACAGACGCAACTTCGCGTTCGTGGTTTCGACCAGAACGATCATGCACGCGAGCATAAGCAATTTCGCAAGATAGAAAGCCAGCCCCACGCCGATGGTTTGGAGCGTCCAGTCAGAACTCAGTCTGAACGGGAAGAACGTATTGACCAGCAGTGTCATGAGCACCAGCTGTTTGATGGAAGCGCCCCATTCGATCAAAGCGAGATACGGTCCCGAATACTCGAGCACCATCGCTTCGTGGATCATGGTCAATTCAAGGTGGGTCGCGGGATTGTCCACTGGTATTCGTCCGGTCTCGGCAATCAGCACAATGAAGAGAGCGGCAAACGCCAGCATCTGCGATGGCGCTAGGAACCTCCAGCTTTGGCCTACGGCGACTTTCGCCATTTCGCTCAGGTTCGTGGAGTTTGCGCCCAGTGCCACGGTGAAAATCGCGAGCATCATGGCCGGCTCCGCGATTGCGGAAATCGTCATCTCCCGGCTGCTTCCCAAGCCACCGAACGAACTTCCCGTGTCGAGCCCGCCCAGGGCAAGGAAGAAGCGACCAAGCGCCAACAGATAAACCACTGCGAGCACGCCACCGAACAGGCTGAACGGGGCGTGAGTCGTAGTCATCGGAATCATGAGTCCGACCAGCGTTGCGGTTGCGAAGACGATGTAGGGGGCGGCAGAGAAAATCCATGAAGCCGTTTCCGGAATCACCATCCCCTTCCGCAGCAATTTGAGGATGTCACGGTAGGATTGCAGAAGGCCCGGCCCGCGGCGCATCTGAAGTCTCGCCTTCAGAGTCTTGATGGTGCCGCTTAGCAATGGGGCCACCAGCAACAGCAACACCAACTGCAGCGCCGAATTGATGAGGATCTCGGTCACTTGCGCACCCCGAACAGCAAGAGCAGAACGAGGGTTACAAAGATGTAGGCCAGGTAGGCATGAATGCTTCCCGCCTGAATGGTTCGCATTCTGCTGGAAACCCGGAAGATGAACTCTTGCAGGGGAGCATAAAGCCGTTTCTCGAACGTAGACTCAATTTCACTCTCGAAACGAATCTCTTTCGGAAAATACGGCGAGACATCGAAGACGGCTTGAATCTCGCGACGGGGCTTGTACAGGACGGAGAAAATCATCCGCAGCGCTTTTGAGAATGCGGTGGCTGTGTATTCATTTTCTTCCGAGAGACCCGGCAGTCCGCAGTCCCATACCGGCCCATGCTTGCGTCCGAACCTTCTCACCCCTATCGCAACCAGGAGAGCCGCCGGGAGCATGAGAACCAGGAGTCCAACAGCGATGACCAAGGGTGATACCGTGCCGCTGGTACGCATGCCGGCGGACAGTACCAGGCCATGACTCACCAGGTGGCTGGAAACTCGCTGTCCGAGCAATTGCTCAGTCAGCGCGTCAAAGACCGGGAGAAACCAGGTCACACCTAGGCCCAGGACGGCGCAAGCCAGCGTCAGCCAGCCCATGCCGATCAGCATGGAGCGAGGGGCCTCGTGCACATTCCGAGGCTCGGCTGCACGCGGCAGTGCCAGGAACGTGATCGCGAAAGCTTTCACAAAGCAAGCGGCTGCCAGTGCTCCTGTTAACGCCAGCATGGAACCAGCCAGCGGAAACAGAATTCGTGTCAATCCCGGGATGGCACCGAATCCGGCCAGCAGAGTCTGATAGGTCAGCCACTCGCTAACAAATCCGTTCAGCGGCGGGAGGCCGGAGATGGCGACCGCGCCAATCAGAAAACAGAACGCGGTCACCGGCATCGGACGGATGAGGCCGCCCATTTCTTCCATGTTCCGCGTCCCGGTCGAATGCAGTACGGACCCGGCGCCCAGGAACAGCAGGCACTTAAAGATCGCATGATTCAAGGTGTGGAACGTCGCTGCGATCAGGGCCACGGCAGCAAGAGTCGGATGCCCAGCCACGCGGAAAATCAAGGCCGCGCCCAGGCCCATCAGAATGATTCCGATATTCTCGATGCTGTGGTAGGCCAGGAGCCGCTTGAGGTCGTGCTCCATCAGGGCGTACAAGACGCCGAGAACGGCCGAGACCACGCCGACGATGAGAACCAGCAAGCCAGCCCAGGACGGCACTCCTCCCAGCACGTCCAGGAAAATGCGGGCCATGCCGTAGATTCCGGTCTTGATCACGATCCCGGAAAGCAGCGCTGACACGTTGCTTGGAGCGACCGGATGGGCCGCCGGCAGCCAGATATGGAAAGGAATGACGCCGGCCTTAATGGCGAATCCCAGGAAGAACAGGATAAATGCAGCGGTTTGCTGGCCTCCGCTCAGTTGGGCCGCAAGGGGACGAAAGCTGGCGAACTCGGCGCTACCAGTGGAGTTGATCAGCAGAGCAAAGCCAAGCAGCAGGCACCCGGCGTCGATATGCGCCATGATGATGTAGAGCAGGCCCGCTCGTCGGGTCTCCCGGTCTTCGTGGTAAAAGGTCACCAGCCCATACGCGGTCAGGGCCATCACTTCCCATGCGATTAGAAACAGGAAAGCATTGGCGGCGGTAAAGGCAACCGTCAGGCTGAGAAGCAAGAGATTGAACATGAAGCCGAAGAGGCCGATGTTCCTCTTGCCCTCGAATTCTTTCAGGTAGCCGAAGGAATAGATGGAGACGGCGGCCACGGGAATCGCGAGGGCCAGATTGAAGAAGCCAGCCAAGGCGTCGTAGGAGAAGCTGTAGGCAAAGAGAGGAACTCCCGAAGGAACTGACCACGCGACCGGCGTGCCTCGAAGAATAGCGAGAACGGAGGTGAATCCTCCCAGCACTGCACCAGCGAGGGCAGCGCCGCAACAAATGCGCCGGGCCAGCGCCGGCTTCCGCCAGCACGCGAGAGCGGCGAACGCGCCGGTCGCGTACGCCGCGACGCTAAGCGTGAAAGCCGTACTCAGCGAAGGCATATTCATCGGACCTGTTCAACGCGGCTGGATGAAAGGAATCCTGTGCAGATCAACTCTACCGGTTTCGTGTGGGCCATTATTTCCCCTCACTCATCTGCCATGCTATCGGGCTTCGATTCCCGGTGCTATGTCTGGGGAATCGCTGGTACCGTCACGCCTGACGCTTGATCGGTGCTTCTTCGGCCCCAGGAGGTCCCTGCGGGTAGTTGCTTCGCCACCTCAGGGTACAAGATCCTGGCGCGGTCGAGGGCGTCCGCCACACTGTGGCAGATGTTTTCTTCGCCCACATGTTCGTGAAATTCAGCCTCATGCATGCGCATCTCCGGCTGTTCTCGCGCTCCACACAGAATGAGCTGCCTTCCGGAGGCATGTACCCGGTCGGCAAAATTCTCCAGGGCCTGCAGACCGGTGGAATCGATGGCAGTCATGTTGCGGAGTCTGAGAATGATGATCGGAGGCAGATCGGGCAGACGATCGACGATCGCATCGATTTTGTCGGTTGCGCCAAACAGAAAAGGGCCATGGATCCGGAAGATGCTGACGTAAGGCGGGATCTCTTTATGCTGCAAGATATGAACGTGCCCCTCACGGATATACTCGGCGGTCACTTCCGACACGGTGGTGGTCTGTGTAACTTTCCGAATGAAGACCAGCACCGCCAGTATCATCCCCGCTTCCACCGCTACAGTAAGGTCGGCAAAGACGGTGAGCAGAAATGTCACCAACCAGGCGGCAATCTCGAACCGCGACTGTTTGAACAGTTCCGGAATCTCGCGCCATTCGCCCATGTTGTAGGAAACCACCAGCAAGATGGCCGCTAAGACGGACAGAGGAATGAATCGGGCCAGTGGTGCGGCGAAAAGAATGATCGCGAGAAGGGTGAGAGCGTGGACCATTCCGGCGACGGGCGTCTTGGCGCCAGAGCGGATGTTGGTGGCGGTTCGAGCGATCGCTCCCGTGGCCGGCAGTCCGCCGAAGAGCGGCGAGAGAATGTTGGCAACTCCTTGACCTACGAGTTCGACGTTGGGGTTGTGTTTGTCGCCGCTCATACGATCGGAAACCACCGCTGACATCAGCGACTCGATCGCTCCAAGCATGGCGACGGTGATGGATGAGGAAATTAGCGGCCGCAGCAGGTCCACCCGGAAGTGCGGGATGATTAACCTGGGGAATCCAGAGGGTATCCCACCAAAGCGAGTGCCAATGGTTTCAACCGGGAGTTTGAACATAACTACCGCCGCAGTCCCGACAAACAGAGCAACGATGTAACCCGGGACTCTCTTCACAAAGATCATGAAGACGACAATCAGGACGAGGGCACCCACTGCAAGAGTCGTCTCCAGCGGCGAGAATGATGAGAAGTTGTGCGCGTAGGTCAGAATCCGGGCCGCGAATTCGCCTGGGACCTTGTCTATCTTCAGTCCAAAGAAATCCTTGATTTGGGTGCTGGCAATAATGACTGCAATACCGTTCGTAAAACCAACGACCACAGGACGCGGTATGAACTTAACTGCCGTCCCTAAACCGGTGACGCCCAGGATCAGAAGTATGACCCCAGCCATCAGGGTGCACATAAACAGGCCGTCCACCCCGTGTTTCGCGACAATGCCAAAAACCACTACCACGAATGCGCCGGTTGGACCGCCGATCTGGGTTGAAGATCCTCCGAGCGCGGAGATCGCAAAACCTGCGACGATGGCGCAGTACAGCCCCGTTTGCGGGGGCACACCCGAAGCGATGGCGAAGGCCATCGCTAAGGGAAGCGCAACCAATCCCACGGTGATGCCGGCAAGAAGGTCCGACACGAACAGTCGCGGCGTGTACGATTTGAGACTGAGCACGGATTTGGGTAGCCAATTGTTCATAGTTGTTTTTCTAATGTCGATCGTCCCGCACACTCCTCCCGTTTAGCGAGTCGGAGGGAATAAAGATCTCCCGTATGAAGTTGGGGAATGTTCATAGCCTGTAGTGTAGTGGCCAAGGGCAGAGCTGATTCAATATTTGGTCGAGCCATGAACTCTATTGGCCAACCTTTTGGGCTTTCTCCAACGGAGGTCTCTCCAGGCCGCTCTTGCCCGAGCGCAGAATTTCGAAAACAGCTTGCTGGTCTGCCCGGATTCGAGCAACGAGGACGTCTCCATCATTCCCGGAAGCGTGGATCTCCTGCGCCACGGATAGCGCACGGCCGTACAGCGCATGGGCCACGACGAAATTATGATTTTCGCGATGCCGATTCGCCAACGTGCATAGGTTCTCTGCCATGGCTCGGAGCTGCCGGAGATGCATTGGGTCCACGCCATTGGAACTACTCATCGAACGTTTCCTTTGAACACCATGTAGATTCCGGCCAAAATCGGGGGAGTCGGCCCGGCTGCTCCCGGAAAGGAGAGCGCCTATCGCATCTTTACCAAAGCGGGGTGCATCATCTGCGGGGCTACTTTCCGTCGCGCCTTGTCCACCACTTGTCGAAACTACATCTGCAACCTGACTCCCCACGCATGGCCCAGTGCGCGAAGCAACGGCGGGTGCTGGGCGCCTGGTTAGCCGGCCTATCTGCATCGCCTCCTCGCGCACAACTTCAGGCACACCAGCGTCCACGTCAAGCGCAAGTTCGTAGTCGGTGCAATTTTCCATTGCAATCGTGATCAGTTCGGGTATGTGCCTGTCTGGCATCATTCGTCCCAATCGTCGCGTCTGCTTGGCGAGGATTGTGCAGAGCAGAAACAAATTGATCCGCCCCTCACGCCACAACCTCATCCGCGACTGTGACTGCATCGGCATCCTCCATTTCTATCTGCGACTCTCAGCGGCAAACCCTTCCTCCACCGGGTGGTCAACTCTCCGTTGCGCCTCTTCGAGCGTTAAGCCACGACTCATGAAGAGCAGGATTCCCTTGAGCCGATATAGATCGCGAGACGAGTAAAAGACACGCCCCGCCCTGGCGACCCCTTTAACGATTTCCTTTTCCTCCCAGTCGCTCAGTTGCTGGGCCGAGATTTGCAGCCTGTCGAGCACATGTTCCGCAGGAAAGTACATTACGGGCTCTCCTTATAAGCCAAACCGATCGGATGACAGGAGTATTGCTGACAACCGATCTTGAAGATTGGACAAAGCTGAAATACCTAATATTGCGATATTTGAATATGTGCTCACAAAAAAAGCCTAGCCTCGGTTGGCAGGAGGAACGGCCAACTGCGTTAGCAGATCTTTTACGTCGATCAGGTGATTGTTAAAAATCTTCTTAGCGACATCCAAGAGCTTGAAGACTTCGGGGTCGGGAACCGAATAGAGGACACTCTGTCCGTCTTTTCTGCCCACAACAATGCTGCGCGTCCTGAGGACGGCCAATTGCTGCGATAACGTGCTCTGTTCCACGTCCAAGCGCGCACAGAGATCATTTACGCCGACTTCGCCGCGGCGCAATTCGTCCAGGATCCTAATTCGTAAGGGGTGAGAGAGTGCTTTGAAGAACTCTGCCTTGAATTGACTGAGCTCGGGCATTACATTAATACGTTTGCATATTACAATTTACAGTGTCAAGCAGAATTTACCCGCAGTCCTCGGGGTCCCCTGCGGATGCATTTGGGGATTTCCGTAGTTTCACACCCCCCTGCCTTGATGATTCTGCCGATCGCTTTCTTCGGCGGTCGCAGGCATCATTGCGCTCTCGATGGTGCAAGACCGCAACGACCATGTTGCCCGGCTTTGCAATCGCTACTTCTGTGATCTATCTTTGGCTGGTTCGAGGCGATTCTGTTGAAAGCAGTAGTAGTTTTTTCTGCGTACGGATGCAGGGCAGTATCGCCGGCTGGCCTTCTTTGTCTCCGCTCTCGGTCAAGAGTACATTCCTGGCGAGATCGCCAAAGGCGCGAAGCCGCACTTGACAAGAGGAGATTGAGGATTCAGTATATGCGTCGAGTAACTTCCCCTTAGAGACCATCCACGCGAGACAAGCGAGGTCTTGTGTTGAAATCAATCGACATCCTCATTGGTGCCGTGTCAGTCGTCCTTCTGTTTAGCATGGCTGTAACAGTGCTGACAGGAGCAATTGCCGGTCTTCTCAATCTTCGCGGAGTGCAGCTTAGAAAGGGAATAACTGATCTGCTTACGCACCTGGATGCGTCGGTGAATCCAGATGTTGCAAAGCAGATTGCTAGTGCGGTGCTGAAGCATCCTCTGATTTCGGACAGCGTTAAACGTCTGGGCACGGTAATTCACCGCGACGAACTTACTACCTTGCTCATGGATCTAGCGGCAGGTAATTCTGCGGGTATGACTCAGGTCGCGACCACGGCCCTGACGACCGCGCTCAGGAACAACGGAATCGACAATCCGCAGGCGACGCTCGATTCGGTGCGGTCAATCAGTATGATTCTGGAGTCGACACACCCGGAGTTAGCGACGGACGCGCGGACGACGGCCGCCATTCTTCAGGGTGCGGAGAGCAAGTATGTCGGCAAGATTAACGCGTGGTTTGATCAGACGATTGATCGGACTGCACAGAGATTCACGTTTCACACGCGGTATATCGCTTTTGCATGCGCGCTTATCGTGGCAGCAGGAGTCCAACTCGACGCCATCAGTCTGCTCAACCGTCTGGCGCTTGACGACAGCTTCAGAGCTGCAACCACCGAGGCTGCCAAGCAACTCGTGGACACAGCCGACCCCACTAAGTCGACCCCGCAAAATCCCAGTCCCGATGTCGCTGCAGTTCGCGACCATTACTACAAAATATTATCCGTCGCGGGACTGGTGGTTATGCCGGTGGACGCGGAGTGGGTGAAACAGTGGAGTTTGAAGAAGGTTCCCGGCATTCTGCTTACGGCGATGCTCCTCACTTTGGGCGCACCGTTCTGGTATAACGTGCTCAAGAATCTGCTGGCGTTACGTTCATCTCTGGCCCAGAAAGATGACCAACAACGAGCCAACCGGCAGAATGATACGAGCGGTACAACCTCTGGCAGCGAAGCCCCCCCGGCAACACCGTTGCCCATTATCGGGGAGCGTGGGAATCTGAAAGCAATCGGATAAGGAGAACTATGCAGGTGCAATGGATTGGCGCTGCTGCGGAGAATTTTCGCAAAGGCCGGCCTGCCAATTATGTCCCCCAGGCGATCGTCGTGCACATCATCGTGGGAAGCCTGGGCAGCGCTGATGCGCATTTCAACGACCCGCAGGCCTCGGTTTCCGCGCACTACGGGGTGGGCAAGGACGGGCGGATTCATCAGTACGTGCACGAAACCGATACTGCGTTTCATGCTGGCATCGTCGTACGACCAACGTGGTCGCTGATCAAACCCGGCGTCAATCCAAATTTCTACACCGTCGGCATTGAGCACGAGGGGCAACCGGATGACATATGGCCCGATACGCAGATATCGGCCAGTGCCACCCTGATCGGCGAAGTGGCGGCCCGTTGGAACATTCCCCTGGACACCGATCACGTGATCATGCATCGCCAGATCCGTGCCACCAAGACCTGCCCCGGAAGCTTCATCCAGATTCCGGAGTTGCTGAAACGGATACCCGGAACTGGTCCTCAACTCGTAGCGGCGCCAGTGAGCCTTACACTGCTCTCCAATCTAAACCTGCGGGATGGGGCAGCATCGACTTCGGCCCCGATAGCCCGAGTGCTTCCCGCAGGGATGGTCGTGAGCGCGACCGGCTACATCCTCGGGGAGCCCGTGCAGGGCAATGCGTGGTGGTATGTCGACAGCGTAACTGGATGTTTCTTCTGGGCGGGAGGCACAAATATCCCAACGCCCCCGGGCGCGTCGGTTTGATCAAATCTCAGCCGGATTTGCCGCCCGCCGCGTAGGGTTGGAAAGCTTGTTCGGATTTTGGAACAAGCAACACTTTCTTGTTGGCGAACCATCCGAAGGGGAGTACAGTGCCCCGCATCGGTTTCGTTGGGAACCAAAATTGGAGTTGTGTCGCTTCGTCGTAGCCAATCCAATGGGCAGCAGGGGGATGTGTCGTGGGCCTGGCAGAACGCCAAGTTGGGTGCCGTGTCCCTGATGGATTTTCTCGGCCCCACTTCATTCTGAACGGCACTTGCATCCCGCATCATCACGAAAGAAACACCTAGCAAGCAGACAGGTCGAATCGCGGACGAATACAGATTCACGGTTCAAACCGTGGGCAGCGACGACCGTTACAAGGATCATCTTCCCCCCCAGGAAAACAGAACAGCGCGAAGTATGCGTTGCGGGCATACCATTCAAGGAGCAACGGTACGTGCTGCATCAGTTGCTTGTCATTGAGGGGCTCGGAGTTGAGCGCCAAAACAGCGCGGGCGACTATCTTACCTTGCAGGATGGCTTTGACTGCAGGCGCGTGGAGTGGGACCCTCGATCTCCGCAACAACCGTCTTGTGCAGGCGTGGAGTTGGTGTTGTTGGCGGCGCCTGCCCAGATGGAAGATCCGCTACGGTTCTTCGCATGGTTGCAGGACCATCCGCTGCGGACTTCCAGCGTAGCGATCCTGCCAACCAACCCTGACACGAAGCTGTTGCAGGCGGCCTCAGAAATGGTAAACGATTTCGTCATTTCGCCAGTAAAGTCCGAAGAGTTGCGATTCCGTGTTTTGCGGATTCTTGGGATGAGCCAAGGGGATGAACATTCGATACGGCAGCGCTTGAAACAGGAAATGGGTCTCGCGGGCCTGGTCGGACAAGACCCCGGCTTCCTCAAGGTGCTGGAGAGTATTCCGGGAATTGCGGCCAGCAATGCCCCGGTGCTGCTGCTGGGAGAAACCGGAACCGGGAAAGAATTATGTGCACAGGCCATCCACAATTTGAGTTCGCGGCAAAATGGGCCTTTCATTCCCGTCGAGTGCGGAGCGATCCCCGAGCACCTCGCAGAAAATGAACTGTTCGGACACACTCGTGGCGCCTTCACCGATGCACACCGTGACCAAAAAGGGGTTGCCGCAATGGCGGAAGGCGGAACGCTGTTTCTGGATGAGATCGATTCCCTCCCGCCCGCGGCACAAGCAAAGTTGCTGCGCTTCATCCAAGAAGGCGTATACCGGCCCCTGGGATCGCAGAGATTTGAGAGATCGGACTTGAGACTCATTGCGGCCACGAATTGCGATCTGGAGGTCTGCATCCAGAAAGAAAGTTTCCGCCGGGATCTCTACTTCCGATTGAATGTGCTGCGTCTGCGCCTTCCACCCCTTCGCGAACGACGCCAGGACATCGTTCTGCTTGCCCAGCATTTCCTCGATCTGCATTCGGCTTCGCGGAAACCGGCAAAACAGTTTTCCGAGGCCGCGCTGCAAGGGCTGCAGAACTATCCCTGGCCCGGAAATGTGCGGGAACTGCAAAATACGATTCAACGCGCAGTCGCATTCTCAGCCGGCCCAACCATCCTGCCTGAACACCTCGACTTACCCGTTGGAGACGGTGCGACTCCGGCGGACAACTTTCGCCGGGCCAAGTCCCGTGTGGTGGAGCACTTTGAGCGAGCGTATCTCGAAGAACTGTTGCGCAAGCATGCTGGAAATGTCACACAGGCTGCTCGGGATGCGGGCAAGGACCGCAGAGTATTTGGCCGGATGATGAAGAAGTACGACATTCGCCGGAATGCGTCGTAGTGAACCTGCAGTTTTCCTCAGCAATGGGATGTGAGTGACTCTCCCACGGGACGGTTTCGTCCCACCCAAATAAATAGTCATTCCACAGCCACTTCCCTGTAGCAGGGCGCCGCACGAGGGGACAAAGTAGTCCCACTTTTATTCCCGCCACTCATCGAGTGCCTCTAAAATCGCGGCCTTTTGCTTGATCCCCGCGCTTCTACATTTGGCGCGTGATGTGCTTCCAAACGAGCGGGAGTGCTTTATTGATTCGCCAGGATGAAGCGACGGATCTGGATGTTGCAAAGCAAATCCTGCGGTACTTCTACCGCAACCCGCAGGCTGCGGACACGGTAGAAGGCGTAGCACGGTGGCGACTCTTGGAAGAGATGATTCAGAGCAACCTGGAAACGGTTATGAAGGCAATGGCGTGGCTCGTCTCCCAGGGATTGCTCGTAAAGGAAACCAGGCCGGCCAGCGCTCCGCTGTTTCGCTTGAACACAGCGGAAACCAAGAAGATCGAAAGACTGCTTGCCGAGGGCACGCGCGCACGCAAGCGCAGGAAACAAGGAACTAAAGGATAGTCATGGCCTCTTACAAAGCGATTGCTGCAACTTGCGAAGCGATCGTGCGGTTGCTGCGTTCGAGCTATGACCCTTCCCTGTTCAACGGGGCGAATCTGGATTTTCAAGTCTACGTGGCCGAGGACTTCACCAAGCCGATGGAGGAAGGGGTCTCCCTGTTTCTATACCGCATTTATACAAACGGAAACAACCGTCTGCCCTCGGGCCGAACGCTGCCGAACGGGCGGCGGCAGACACCCGAACTGCCGGTGGACCTGCATTTTCTCTTAACCGCTTGGGCTCAGAAAGCCTCTCTGCAGCATGAAATTGCGGGGTGGATGATGCGCGTGATGGAAGACAACGCCAGCCTTCCTGCCAGCGTGCTGAATACGTATCAGAGCGACGTCTTTCATCCCGAGGAAGGGATCGAGATCGGGCTCACCGAACTGAGCGTTGAAGATATGTTCCACGTCTGGGAAGTAATGATCCGCCACGTGTATCAGCTTTCCGTGCCTTACCAGGCCCGAATGCTTGAGATCGAGTCCGGGGTGCTGGGCGTGGGCAGTGGACTTGTGCAGGAACGCGTGTCGGACATGCGTCAGGTTGTGAGTTCCTAAAACGAAATGAGCGCGGGCACAGTCACTACCGGACCTGGAATTGAACTGGAGCAGAAGAGCGTCTTCACGGTTCTGGGTATTCAGTTCTGGGACTTTGCTTTCGACACGCCGGTTACCGATAGCTTGCAGGTATCCGCGCAGCTCAAAGATACCGCCTATCCGCCGTTGCCAGCGTACCGCACCGGAAGCGGTGTATACGCGTTTCAGGGTCTGCCGTGCCTGCGCAGCGTGGAATATCCTCCGCCGGACACGGTGGCCCCAAGTCCGGCTACGACATTCAGTTTCGTGATCACAGTAGCTGACACGTTAGATCGTTTTGTGCCCACTGTTTTTGGAGTAGATCTGCCGCTGCCCTATCGTGGCCTGTTCTTGAGCAATGACATTCCGAGCCCTCCGGATGTGGCGGCGCGAGCTTACTTGTTCTCAGCGCCAACCCGGCAGGTGGTGGTCGGGATGGCCGCGGTTCGCGCCGATTTATGGGACCACGAGGCGCAGGCACCCGCCGCATTCGCCGCACTTCGCGTCCAGGTGGACGGGAACTTATGGCTGGGCACGGCGGATGAAAACGGACGCGTGCTGGTGGCTTTTCCTTACCCGCTCTTGCAGAAACTTAGCCTGGGCTCGCCCCCTGGCAGTGGGCAAGGGACGCTGACCAGCATGAGTTGGCCGATCACGGTGGAAGTGCAATATGAGCCGGGGACCCAGTCCCTTTTGCTCCAGAACACGCCCTTTGTTGAGTGGCCCTGGACCGTGACACCCAGTCTCAAGAGCATTCTGGAAAATCAATCGGCCGCGAAAGTGTGGCTCACGGCAGCTGGACCGCCTGTCGCGCAATGGACGGGACAACTTACGTACGGTGAAGAACTGGTATTGCGGACGACGCCGAATGATTCTAACGCGCCGTCCGGTTATCTATCGATTTCCCGGGGAACGTCGCCCTAGTGAAGGAGGCTGATCTATGCCTGAGTACCTAGCTCCAGGCGTTTACGTTGAGGAAGTAAGTTTTCGCTCCAAGAGCATTGAGGGAGTCAGCACAAGCACGGCCGGGTTTGTGGGGCCGGCGCGCTTTGGTCCGGCTGATGGCGTGCCGGAATTGCTGACCAGCTTCGGGGACTTCGAGCGCATTTACGGCGGCCTCGATGAGCTCGAATTCGACACGGGCGAGTCAATCAACTTTCTCGCTCAGGGGGTACGCGCGTTCTTCGACAACGGCGGACAGCGGCTGTACGTCCAGCGAATTTTTGAGACTACGCAGACGGTAAACAGCGACACGGCGCTCTCGGAAGCCAACATCCCGCTGAGCGACTACGCCAGCGCGACCATCGCCGACGACCGCACCAGTCCTCCAACGGGGACAGGCATCGCCTTGCGCGCGCGCTATCCCGGCGGAAGCCAGGATGACCCTGGGAGAAATCTGGGGATTACGTTCACCGTCCATGTCACGAAGAACGTGCTGGCCGGTGTGCCTCACGATCCTACCGATCCCCACTCCCCGAAGGATCCGGCCTTGCGCGGTGTGAACCAATAC
>DASQGJ010000073.1:0-130506 GCA_035632675.1 Candidatus Dormiibacterota bacterium | reverse complement strand
CCAGCGCACATGTTCCGGCACACATGTTCCGGCGCACATGACAAGCGCACACCGGCCTTCTCAGGCGATATGCTCGCCCTTTCACTCCTTGAAATCCAGGAATTGTCGCGCCCGTCCCAAATCAAAACCGACGTTCGTTTGACCCTTCTTTTCTCGCGCCTGTAAGATCAACTCTTACTCTTCCGCTGGCGGATTCTCCTGTGCCGAATCCCGTCATCGCGCACCAAGATGCCGCACGAATTGCCCAAAGCTTACGAGCCGGGCGCGATTGAAACGCGCTGGGCCGACTACTGGATCAAAGAGAAACTCTTCTCCGTCCCGACGCCGCCTGAGGGCCCGCCTTCCGGAGAAAAGACTCGGCCTGTGTTCACGCTGCTGCTGCCGCCCCCGAACGTGACCGGGAGGCTGCACATGGGGCACATGCTCAACCAGACGCAGATGGACATTATTGTGCGCTGGCATCGCATGCGCGGGTTCATCACTCTGTGGCTGCCGGGGACCGATCATGCGGGCATCGCCACGCAGATGATGGTCGAGAAGCAGCTCGAAAAAGAGGGCAAGAAGCGGCGCGAGATGGGGCGCGAGAAATTTGTCGAGCGCGTGTGGGAGTGGAAGAAGCTCTACGGCGGCGCGATCCTCGACCAGATGAAGCGGCTTGGGGCCTCGGTCGACTGGGATCGCGAGTACTTCACCATGGACGACAATCTCTCGCACGCGGTGCGCGAGGTGTTCGTCCGGCTCTATGAAGAAGGGTTGATTTATCGCGGGAATTACATTGTGAATTGGTGTCCGTGGCATGAGACCGCGATCTCCGACCTCGAAGTGAAGCACGAAGATGTCGCGGGAAAGCTGTGGGAGATTCGCTATCCGGTGATTGGCGGCTCTTCTTCAGGCAAAGCCGAATTCATCACGGTGGCGACGACGCGTCCCGAAACGATGCTGGGCGATACGGCGATCGCGGTCAACGCGAAGGACGAGCGCTACACCCATCTGCACGGGAAGAAGGTTCTTGTGCCGCTGATGATGCGCGAGATTCCGATCATCACCGACGAGTTGGCACAGCCGGAGTTTGGCACCGGAGCGGTGAAGGTGACGCCGGCGCACGATCCCAACGACTTTGAGGCAGGCAAGCGCCACAATCTTCCGCAGATCAACGTGATGGACGAGCACGCGCACATGAACGCGAACGCCGGCGCGTATGCGGGTTTAGATAGATATGAGGCGCGCAAGCGTGTGCTGGCTGATTTGCAGGAGCAAGGATTCCTGGTCAGCGAGAAGGATTACGCGCTGTCGATCGGCAAGTGCGATCGCTGCGGAACCGTGATCGAGCCGCGGCTTTCCGAACAGTGGTTCGTGAAGATTGCTCCGCTGGCCGCGCGCGCGAAAGAGGCGGTGGAGAGTGGCGAGATTACGATCGTCCCTGAAAACTACCGCACGATTTATTTGAACTGGATGAGTAACATCCACGACTGGTGCGTCTCGCGGCAGTTGTGGTGGGGACATCGGATTCCGGCGTGGACTTGCAGTAATGGAGCATGTCAGGAAGTGATCGTGGCCCGCGAGGCTCCGGCGTCGTGCAAGAAATGTGGCGGCGCGAAGCTCGAACAGGTTTCTGACGTGCTCGACACGTGGTTTTCGTCTGGGCTGCTGCCCTTCACGACTTTGGGCTGGCCGGAGAAGACCCGGGACCAGGCTGTGTTCTATCCGACGACGCTGTTGATTACGGCGTACGAGATTCTCTTCTTCTGGGTCGCCCGTATGATCATGTTCGGCTGTCATTTCATGCAGGGACATGAGCAGGACGCGGCCATCAAAAAGGCGAGCGGCTATGGCGACAAGAAGAATGACAGCGTGCCCTTCCGTCACGTCTACATTCATGCGCTGGTGCGCGACGCCGAGCGGCAGAAGATGTCGAAGACCAAGGGCAACGTGGTCGATCCTCTGGATGTGATTGAACGTTTCGGAACCGATGCGACCCGTTTCACGCTGGCGGCAATGGCTGCGCCTGGAACCGATATTGCTTTTAACGAGAGCCGGACGGACGGGTATCGGGCGTTCGCGAACAAGATCTGGAACGCGGCGCGGTTCATGTTCATGAATGTGGACAGAGTTGAACCGGGCCTTCGGCCCGGGGACCCTTCGCCTGCGCTCAGGGCAGGCTCAGGCGTCCGTCCCTACACGGGCGTTGCTGGCTTCGCGACTGCGACCCTCGAAGATCGGTGGATTCTTTCTCGGTTCAACCGCGTCGCTGCTGGGGTTAACGATGCGCTTGCGACCTATCGCTTTCACGAGGCGGCGAACAGCATTTACGACTTCTTCTGGGGCGAGTTCTGCGACTGGTATCTGGAGTTGATCAAGCCGCGACTGAACTTTGAAGAGGGCGGCGACAGGAGTGCGGCGCGGGTGGCATGCGTCAATCTGGTTAACTTGTTCGACGCATCGCTGCGGCTGCTGCATCCGGTGATGCCGTTTATCACGGAAGAAATCTGGCAGGCGATGTATGAGGGCAAGGCTCCGCTGAAGTCGATTGCACTGGCGTCCTATCCGCAGGCGGATGAGAAGCAGATTGACCTCGCGGCAGAAACCGAGATGGCGATCCTGCAGGATTTGATCGTGAACGTGCGCAATCTGCGGGCTGAGCTGAAGGTTGAGCCCAAGGTGAAGGTGCCGATCGAGGTGTTCGCACATGAGTCCGCGATACGGACGATGATCGAGCACAACCGCGGCGCTGTGGAACGGCTGGCGAGCGTGGACAAGATCAAGTTCGTGGAGACCTCGCTGGCGAAGCTTGCGGGAGCACGCAGCACTGCGCGCTTCGACGTTCATTTGGTTTACGAGCGTAAGATCGACGTCGGCGCAGAATGCGAGCGACTGAAGAAGGAACTGGAGAAATTCGAGAAGGGCATCGGCAGCGGGCAGAGGCAGTTGGGCAATGAACAGTTCCTGGCGAAGGCTCCGGCCAACGTGGTGGAAGGCCTGCGCAAGCAGCAACAGGAACTGGCGGTGCTCAAGGAGAAGACGCTGAGCAAGTTGAAGGAACTGGGCTGCGGTTAGTTCCTGGGCCGGCGGGTCTTCGACCACGCCGGGACGGGCGAGGCGCCCGTCGCCACACAAGTATGGACTGGAATTCACGACGGCTTACGGCGATTCTGGAGAACGCGCTGCTCGAAGACCGGGCGACGCGCGATGCGACTAGCTATGCCTGCATCGACGCCAACCAGCGGGCGGCAGCGACGATCCTTGCCAAGCAGGATTGCATTCTGGCCGGGATCGGTGTGGTGGCGCGCATTCTGGACGTCTACGCGGCGCTAGACGGTGCGGTCACGGCGCACTACGAAGTTACAACTCATCCGGAGATTTTCGACGGAGTGCGCCTTCGGTCGGGACAGTCGGTCGCGGTGATCCGCCACAACGCGCGCGTAGTTCTTTCGTGTGAGCGCGTCATCCTGAACTTTCTGCAACGCATGAGCGGCATCGCCACGCTCACTCGCAAATTCGTCGAAGCCGTGGCAGGAACTCGCGCCCGCATCCTCGACACACGTAAGACGGCGCCAGGATTGCGGGTCGTCGACAAATACGCGGTCCGCTGTGGCGGTGGACAGAATCATCGCCTCGATCTGTCCGATGGCGTGCTGCTCAAGAACAACCACATTGCGCTGGCAGGCGGAATCGCTCCGGCTTTGGAGCGGGCACATCGCAACCGGCGCGGTTCTCAGCCCATCGAAGTCGAGGTCCGCACGCTGGGTGAGTTGGATGAAGCGCTGGCCAATGGCGCCGAAGCTATTCTGCTCGACAATATGTCTCCCGAGGATGTGCGGCGCGCCGTGGAACGGTGCTCGCAGCAGGACGAACGGAAGTCCGGCGGGCGCATTCCGATAGAGTGCTCGGGTGGCATTCGGCTGGAAAATGTCCGGGCCTATGCTGAAACCGGCGTCGACTTCATTTCCGTCGGGCTTCTGACTCACTCGACGCATGCGTCGGATATGAGCATGCGCGTTGCCCCGGTCTAGTCACTCATCCCTGTCATTTGCGATTCCGGATTTTCGAACAAATGTGTTAATGCGCAAGCGCGTCCGTTGACGTAGACAGCGCGACAAGGCAAGCTGTTTGTCGTTTAGGCGGGATGCGCGCATAATCTCGGCATCGGCAAGACGGGCACAACGCGCGGGCACAGGGCGCCGGAGGCGGCGACTGCGCCGCATCAACAACCTACCGATCTCCGGCTCGGCCACATCGTGCGCCTGCTGATGGAGCACGCCACCGTCGTGGTGAGCGGGACGAAGATCGCGGACGAGATTTCTTCCAGCCGTTCGGAAGTGTGGCGGCTGATTCAACAGCTCCGCAGCCTGGGTGTGGATGTCGCCGGACATCCTGCCACTGGATACCAACTGCGCTCGGTGCCGGACCTGCTCCTGCCTGAGATCCTGCGGCCGCTGCTGCAGGGCACGATCTTCGAGGCGCATCTTCATCACTATTACAAGATTGGGTCGACGAACACCGCAGCCATGGCCGCCGCCGCGGATGACGCTGCCGACGGCACGGTCCTGCTGGCCGAAGAGCAAACTGCGGGACGCGGGCGCGGAGCCAACTCATGGCAGTCTCCGCGATCGACGGGTATCTATTGCTCCGTGATCTTGCGGCCGGCGCTGCCACCCTCGGACGTTCTGGTAATGTCGCTGGCGACGGGGCTCGCTGTGCAGGCGGCGATTGAGCAGGTGGACTCGCGCGTGAAGGTCGATCTCAAGTGGCCCAACGACGTCCTGATCGACGGCAAGAAACTGTGCGGCATTCTTTGCGAGATGAATGCCGAGGCCACGCGGGTGCGCTACATCGTGGTGGGCGTCGGCATCAATGTCAACCAGGCGAGTTTTCCGAAAGACTTGCCGGCGACGTCGCTGCGCCTCATCACCGGAAGTGAGTGGTCGCGAGTGGAACTGGTGGCGGCTTTGCTAAAATCACTCGACCGCGAGTACAGGCAATTGAAGGAAGAACCGGAAGCGCGGGAGTCAATTCTGCAGCGGTTCGCCGAGAATTCGTCGTGGGCGTTCGGGAAGAAGGTTCACATTGAGGAAAACGGTGCGGCCTTTGAGGGTACAACCGAGGGGCTCGATCAGCGCGGGTTTCTGCGAGTGCAGACGGGATTTGGTGGGCGGACGGTTTTGAGCGGGACGGTGCGGGAGAAATAGTCGCGGCCCGTGCCGCTTCCAGCGTGGCGTGGCGGGACGCCCGCCGGACAGCCGCGGGGACGGCGGCGCTACGTGAAAATAAATTATGCTGCTTGTGATTGATGTCGGGAATACGAATACCGTGCTGGGCGTGTTTGCCCGGGTCGCGAAGGTGCATCCGGGTGGCGACGCGGAGGACCCGCCTCGATACGAGCGGCTGGTGGCGAACTGGCGCGTCGCAACGTCTCGTACGAGTACGGTGGATGAGTATGGGGTGTTGTTCCGCAATTTGTTTTCGATGGCTGGGCTCGAATCGAAGGGCATTCACGGCATCGTCGTGTCGTCGGTAGTCCCGCCGCTCGATCCGGTGCTGCGGCAGGTTTGCGAACGATATTTCAACTTGCGTCCTTTGTACATCGAGCCTGGGGTCAAGACCGGGATGCCGGTGCATTACGACAATCCTGCCGAAGTGGGCGCCGACCGCATCGTGAACGCGGTCGCAGCATTCGACAAATATGGCGGCCCCTGCGTGATTGTGGATTTTGGGACGGCTACCACGTTCGACTGCGTTTCGGCGAAGGGAGAATATCTGGGTGGGGTCATCTGCCCAGGCATCGGCATCTCCGCTGATGCGCTCTTCGAGCGCACGGCGCGGCTGCCGCGCGTCGAGATTCGCAAACCGGCGCGGGTGATCGGTTCCAATACCGTCGGCAGCCTGCAGTCGGGGCTCTATTATGGATACCTCGGATTGGTGGACGGAATCCTCGAACTTCTGCTGGCCGAGTTGGGCAAGGAAACTCGCGTGCTCGCGACCGGCGGCCTGGGACAGATGATTGGCACGGGTTCGAAGTACATCAAGAATGTGGACGACTTGCTGACTTTGGAAGGACTGCGCATTATTTGGGAGCGGAATGCGACGGGACGCCGCGATACCGCAGGAAAAGCGAACTCCAAGCCATCGAAGTCAGCCAGTAAGCCGGCCCAGGGGAAATCCGCCAATGGCGACGGAACGCCGGCCACTCCTGCCGCACGATCGACTCGCTGACTTGCCGTGGAAAATTACTTCCAGTACTTCACAGAAATTGAGGAGCGCTATTTGCGCCGTCGCGGGGGCGGCCTGCTGCTCTCGACGCTCGACTGGGCGCTGATTGAGACGTGGAAGGATGCGGGCATCCCACTCGAAGCCGTGCTGCGCGGAATTGACGAAGCGTTCGACCGCTACGATCAGAAGCCTTCGAAAACGAAGAAGATCAACAGTCTCGCATACTGCTCGCAGGCAGTTCTTGGCGCGGCCGAAGACATGAAGGAAGCTGCGGTGGGTGCGAGCGGCGCACCGGACGCGAAGTCTCGCGCCGGGGAGGGATTCGAACCGGAGGTCATCGCCAAGTTCCTTCGTCGAAGCGCAGACGAACTGGAAGCTGCGAAGGTCGCCGAGAGCGGGCCGTCCGTGCGAACTCTCATCGCGGATACGTCCAAGACCCTGCGCGACCTGGCTGAACAGGCGGGCAACAAATCCATGTTTCGGCTGGAAGACCTCGAGAGACGCCTCACCGTTCTCGAAGACAAACTCTTTGCGGTCCTGCTGGCGTCGACTCCGGATGAGGACATTGTGACGGTTCGCGCCGAGGCTGACCGCGATCTCGCACCGTATCGCCGGAAGATGTCAGGGGCACAGATCGATCAACTGCAGAAGCAGTATGTGCATAAGCGGCTGCTGGAGAAATATCACCTGCCCCGGCTGAGCCTGTTCTACATGTGATTGCACCCGTGACCGAATCATTCGACGCGATCATTCTCGGAGGCGGGGCGGCAGGGTTGATGTGCGCGATCGAGGCGGGCAAGCGTGGACGGCGGGTCGCAGTGCTCGAGCATGCCGATCGGCTGGGCAAGAAGATTCTGATATCCGGGGGCGGGCGCTGTAATTTCACGAATATCCATTGCCGCCCGCAGAGTTTTCTGTCGGCGAATCCACACTTCGCTAAGTCGGCCCTGGCTCGCTACACGCCGGCGGATTTCATCGCGCTGGTCGAAAAGCATCGGATTCCCTATCACGAGAAGACTCTCGGGCAATTATTCTGTGACCGCTCGGCTCGAGACATCATGGCGATGCTGGAAGAAGAATGCCGGGCCGCGGGTGTGAAGGTCTTTCTGAACATGAAGGCCGAGGAAGTGCGGCAGGGGATTGAGTTTGTGGTGCGTGCCGTCAACGCTGAATTCCACGCGGATGCTCTCGTCGTCGCGACCGGGGGCCTGTCGATTCCAAAGATCGGTGCGACGCCGTTTGGCTACGATCTGGCGCGGCAATTCGGGGTGAAGATTCGCCAGCCGTGGCCGGGGCTGGTCCCCTTGGTGTTCGACGCGCAAGATCGCTCGCGGTATTGCGACCTCGCGGGCGTTTCTGCAGAGGTGTTGGCGTCGTGTGATGGGGAGGAGTTTCGGGAAAAGATGCTGATCACTCATCGCGGCTTGAGCGGGCCGGCGATTCTGCAGATCTCATCGTACTGGAAGAAGCCGGATGCGGTCCGGATCGATCTCGCACCGGGGCACGAGGTGACGGCCGTCTTCCGCGACCCAAAAGTGCCACGGACGCTCGCCACACTACGGGCGGAGCTTAGAAAGATCCTGCCGACGCGCTTCGCTGACCGCTGGCTGGAGTTGCGTCCGCTTACTTCGTGGACTAACGCCGCCCTTGCCGAGTTCGAGCAGCAGCTGCATGCGTGGAGTGTGATTCCCGCCGGCACTGAAGGCTTCGAGAAGGCTGAGGTGACCGTCGGTGGAGTCGATACCGACGAACTCTCTGCCAAGACCATGGAGTGCCGCAACGTTCCGGGCCTGTACTTCATTGGCGAAGTCGTCGACGTCACAGGACATCTTGGTGGCTTCAATTTTCAGTGGGCTTGGGCATCGGGAGCAGCGGCGGGCCGGGCGCTATGAGTCGTCAGTTAGAATCATTACTTGCTCCTCACAATTGAAAAGATGATTTACGGTGGCGATGGCCTGGCGCGCTTGCCCGCAGACGACCGTGGCCGCGGCAAGGCCGCGTTCGTTCCGTTCGTGCTGGCTGGAGAAAAGGTTGAGGCTGCTCTCACCGAACAGAAGGCCGGATTTGCCCGGGGGCACACGGAGGCAGTCGTCGAACCGTCTCCTCACCGCGTTCAACCGGCGTGCCCACATTTCAGTCGCTGCGGTGGATGCCACTACCAGCACGCCGCGTACGAACATCAGCTTGAGATCAAACAAGTCATCCTGCGCGAAACTCTGCGGCGTACAGCAAAGATCGACTTGCCGGTCGAAATTCAGGTCCATCCCTCGCCACCGTGGAACTACCGCAACCGCTCACGCCTGCAGGTTCAGATCAGTCCCGAGTTCAAAGCGGGCTATTTCAAGATGACGTCGCACGAACTGCTGGCAGTCGAAGAGTGCCCGATCAGTTCACCGCTCATCAACCGCGGGATCGCGGCACTTTGGCAGAGCGGGCGGGCGGGGAAAGTGCCGCAGGGTGTGAGGGAGGTCGAGTTCTTTGCCAACGCCGACGACACACAGCTACTCCTCGAGGTCTCGGCAACGACCGATTCGCGCCGGGCGGCGCTGCGGAACTGGTCGGAGGAGCTGCGCGCCTCCATGCCTGAGATCGGCGGCGTGGTGACGTTCCGGGAGACTAAGCCCTCGCACCCGGAGGAGAGGCTGCTCACCGTGGGTGCGGACCACCTCGTCTACCAAACGAAACGAGCAAAGTATCGGGTCAGCGCCGGCTCGTTTTTTCAGACGAACCGCTACCTGACCGACGAACTGGTCAAAATCGTGACGGGAGGGCAGTCGGGCGAGCTTGCCATCGACCTTTACGCGGGTGCCGGCCTGTTTTCCACAGCCTTGTGTGACTTTCATCACACAATTTCTGTTGAGTCGTCACAGACTTCCACAGGCGACCTTTCCTACAATCAGTCCTCGAATGGAGTTGCGGTCCAGGCCACTACGGAGCAGTACCTGGCTGGAGTAGATAAAACGGGGCGGGTCGGGCCGGGTGCAGTTCCCCCTCATAGTTCCTATCAGCCCGACCTTGCGGTGGTAGACCCGCCTCGAAGTGGCCTGGGAGAACGCGTGGCGCGTATGTTGGCGACCTTGGGCGCACCACGCGTTATTTATGTCTCCTGCGACCCGGTCACTCTGGCGCGCGATCTGGTACCGCTGCTCGGAGCCGGCTATCGCGTCGACCAGGCTCATCTGGTGGATCTGTTTCCCCAGACGTACCACCTGGAGAGCGTTTTCCATCTGGTCCGGTGAGACCGCGTCCTGGATGCGGCCGTCGCAACAAGTCTCACCTTGGGTATGATTTCCGCGTCCACTTCGCCCGGTCCTCCGACATTCCAGTTCAAAGTATCGCGACAGCCTATGCTGTGGGCGGCGGGGTGTTATTCCCTCGGCGTCGTTGCCGGCGTCTATGCGTGGCGTCCTGCCTTGTGGTGGGTTGTGGCGGTGGCAGCATTCGCGAGCGCTGCCGCTTATTTTGCGAGCCGGCGATCCGGGGTGGGTTGGTTGCTGGCTTTGGGAGCATTTTTCCTGACCGGCGCGCTCCACGTGCAGGTGCGGACGGGCTCCAGCCATCTCGACACTTCGATTCAGCCCTATGCCGACCGTGAAGAGCTGCGCATCACGGCTCACGTTGTGAAGGAAGGGCGCCTCCAGCAGGGGAACCTTGGCGAGGTTCGACAGGCGTTGGACATCGAAGCTGAACAAATCGAAACAGCCGCGGGAGCGATCGTTTCGACGCACTCCGGCATTCGCCTTGGCGTGTACTCGATGCCCGCGAAGGGTGTTGCCCCGTCCGATCGCGTTGTGAGCTTCAACGGCCGGACATTTCACTATGGCGACCGCATCCGTTTCACCGGCAAGCTGAGGCGTCCGCGCAATTTTCGAAACCCCGGCGCCTTTGACTATCAAGGCTATCTCGGCGATCGGGGCATTGCCGCGCTGGGATCGACCAAGCTCGAAGACATCGAGCTGCTTCCCGGCTTTGCCGGTGGGCGCGTCGCCGCGTGGCGCAATCGCCTGCATGGAAGCGTCATCGCGAAGGTGCATGAGTTGTGGCCTCCGCGCGAAGCCGCGCTGATCGACGCGATGGTCATTGGCGAAGAGGCTTTCATTGACCGGGACACGCGGGTCGACTTCCAGCGCTCGGGTACCTACCACATCCTGGTAGTTTCGGGGATGAACGTCAGCATCCTGGCCTTCGTCGTTTTCTGGACGCTCCGGCGCCTGCGGGTTGGCGAAATCCCGGCGACGCTGCTGACAGTGGCGTTCTGCGTGGCCTACGCCTTCCTGACGGACGTGGGAGCCCCTGTCTGGCGCGCAACCCTGATGTGCGCCGTCTACCTGGGCACGCGGCTGCTCTATCGCGATCGGGCCATGACGAACACGCTGGGGGCGGCGGCGCTCGGATTGCTGATCTTCGATCCGCGGCAGCTTTTCACGGCCAGCTTCCAGATGACGTTCCTGTGTGTGCTGATCGTCGCGGCCGTTGGGATACCTGTTCTGCAGCGGACCTCCCAGCTCCACAAGCAGGCGCTCGTCAACTGGGACTCCAAGGACTACGCCGCTCTGTTGCCGCCGCGGGTGGCGCAGTTTCGGGTCGACCTGCAGTTCATCTGCGCGCGTGTGGCTCTGTTCGTGGGACAAGTGTGGTCGCGCCGGGTTGTGATCGGTACCGTGCGATTGGCGCTCGCAGCCTGGGAACTGCTGTTCATCTCCGTGGTTATGCAGATGGGACTCGCGCTGCCCATGGCCTATTATTTCCACCGCGCCACCACGATTGGGCTGCCGGCGAATCTGGTCGTCGTCCCCCTCACGCAGCTGATGATGCCCGCCGCAATTGCCGCGCTTAGCCTCGGATATGTGTCGACCTGGCTGGCTAAACTCCCGGTGGTTCTCACAACGTTTGCGCTCAACGGGATCGCGGGAACGGTCCACGGCCTGGGGAGCCTGCGCATGGCGGACCTGCGCGTTGCCATGCCATCTCCGTTGGTGATTGCGGTCGCCGTGGTGGTTCTTATGCTGGCGATGTGGGCTTCACGGCGCCGTGCATGGGTCACGGTTTGCGGGCTCGCTGGCATCCTCGTGGTGTCGGTCTTTCTGGCTTACAAACCGCCGAGTCCCCATGTTCGACCGGGGATGGTCGAAATGACTGCGATCGATGTTGGCGAGGGCGATTCCATTCTGGTCGTCACCCCCGCGGGCAAGACGCTGCTGGTCGATGCCGGCGGGCCCATCGGCCCAGGCGGCTCGCAGCTCGATTTCGGAGAAGATGTGGTCTCCCCGTATCTCTGGAAACGCGGCCTCTCGCGCCTCGACGCTGTCGCCATCACTCATGGCCACTCCGATCACATCGGAGGAACCATCGCCGTGCTGAAGAACTTCAAGCCGAAGGAACTGTGGGTCGGATTAGTGCCTCCAAGTCGTGCGTTGGAAAATGTGATTGCGACCGCGGAGAGCCTCGGAGTGAAAGTGGTGCGGCACTGGGAAGGAGATGAGTTCGATCTCGGGGGAGCCACGGTCCGGGTGCTTTTCCCCCCGCGCGACTGGAACGTGGGCGACAAACCGCAGAACAACGACTCGATGGTGCTGCGGGTGAGCTACGGCGACTCGTCGGTCCTGCTGGAGGGAGACGCGGAGAAGCGCATCGAACGGCGTATCTCTGAGATCGAGCATCCCACGGCGAACTTACTGAAGGTTGGGCATCACGGGAGCGCGAATGCAACGACGCCGGAGCTGCTGACGTCCGCCAGGCCGGAATTTGCAGTGATTTCGGTAGGAACGGGCAATTCGTTTGGCTTGCCGCGGATGGAAACGCTCGGTCGACTCGCGGCCGCCGGAACTCGCGTGTACCGCACCGACCTCGACGGGGCCGTCACGTTCTATCTCGACGGCCGCTCGGTTACGCCTTCGCTGGCGGCTTTTCAGTAATGTTGATTTCCGCCGTTTCGTCGTCGTCGGGCGCAGACACCGCCGACTGGCGGTACTCGTCGATCATTTTTCGCGCTGCGTCCGCGTCTTGTTCGCGCACCAGGATGATCATCCCCCCGAGGCCGGGAAACATATCCTGGATCATCGCCGCCGAAGTGAGGTCGCTGTCGATTCCCCCTGATTCCAGCAGGCCCTTCACGATCATCGCTTCCGACTCCAGTTCGGAGTCGAACACCTTCACCAGCTTCTCGTTGGGATCGGGACGCGGTTGCTCAGTCGTTGCCGTATTGGTGGGTTCCGCCATGACGTTCTCCAGTCGAGGAATTTCGGTCCCAGAGCCAAGTCCGTTCCAGTGCAACGATTCTACTCCCTTGTTGGACTGCTGGATTGTCTGGGCAGGCCTACTCCCAGAACCCATCTTATCCGGTGCTCGAACCCATCTGACCCGGTACTCGAACCCATCTTAAATAAGAGCTTTGAAAGGGTGCGGCTTCCAGCCGCTCCGACGCATGCTCCAAAAGAACGCCGGCTTCAGCCCCCGAGGTTGAGCTCAACCCGCCTGCACTCGTGAACCAGTTCCCTTAAAGGGCACCTTTGGGCAGTTGCTTTCTTGCGGAATTGAGGCAGAATGGCCGTAAGCATTGGCGCAACGCCCGAGTAGGCTGCGCATCCAAAGCTGTGGGGGCAGCAAGGGGAGACCATGAATATTTCTCAGCAGGCGGGGAACGAGGCGAGATTTCCGTTGGCCGAGCAGGAACTGCGCCAGGAGTTGGAAGACGAAGCCCGGAGAATCCGCCGCCTGCAGGTGATGATCAGCATGGTCATGTCGGTGATCGGGCAGGACCCGAACCTGACCCTCGCCGAAGCATCGGAACTCGCAGCCGGAGCCAAGCGCGCGGCGCTGGCTATGTTCCCCGATAAAGAATTGGCGTTTGATCTGCTCTACAAGCCACGATTGCAGCGGCTGATACGGGAGCGGTTTCGCCTGCAGTGATGAATTGAACGAGTTCTACTCGTCGGCGACCGGATTGCGCAGCGTCCCTGCTCCCGCGACGCTAACCTCCACGACATCTCCCGCCACGACCGGGCCCACACCTGAAGGCGTGCCGCTGGGAATCAGGTCGCCGGGGAACAGCGTCATGGCCTGCGCCATGTACCGGATCACAACATCCAACGCGAAGATGAAGTCGCGCGTGTTGCCGTTCTGCTTCACCTGGCCGTTGACGCGGGTTTCAACCCCGACGCCCGCCCAGGGATCGATTTCGTCGGTCACGACCGGACCCACGGGGCAGAAGGTGTCGAAGCCCTTGGCGCGGCTCCACTGGCCGTCTTTTTCTTGCAGGTCCCGGGCGGTGACGTCGTTCACGCAGGTGTAGCCGAGAATGTACTGCCGAATGTCGGCATCGGGAGCCGGCTGGTAGCAAGTCTTGCCGATCACCACGCCGAGTTCACCTTCGTAGTCAACGCGCTGCGAAATCTTCGGCCGGCGGACGGTCGCTCCCGGCGAAAGCAGTGCCGATGTTGCTTTCAGAAAAATCAGGGGCTCTTTGGGCACTTCGTGCCCGAGTTCGGCCGCGTGCTCGCGATAGTTGCGCCCGACGCAGATGATCTTGGACGGCCGCACGGGAGGAAGCAGAGCCGCCTCCTCCAGCGGAATCGCTTCGATCCGCCGCGTGCGCAGGCTTTCCATGTCGCCATCGGCTTCCTCAGGCGCCGTGAGCAGGAGGCGCACGATCGCGTCCCGTCCGGCAACGGACTCCACCAGTCCGTACTGAGCTTGTCCATTGAATTGAAATCGACAGTATTTCATCGGTATCTATCTAACCATAACTTTAGGAAATTGGCGGGTGCCGCTGGATTTTTTCCGAAAACATAACAGTCGGTGCTTAGGGCACCGCTTCGCCGGCTTCTTCGGATCGCGCGCTCTCGTTCCCGCGAATGTCGACCGCTGAAACGGAGTAGACATATTTCTTGCCGGAAACCACGTTGGCGTCGCGGTAGGCGGGCGTCTTGACCAGCTCGGTATTCAGCTTGAGCGGAGTGGCGCCTTCCTCGTGGCGATAGATGTTGTATCCGGCGAGATCGACGTCGCTGACGGGGGCCCACACAAGATCGATGAACGGCTGCTGCCCGGGCCCGGAGAATACAGCCTGCAGCGCGGAAGGTACAGCCGGGGGAAAAACATCGTCGGCGAAAACTTTGACCTCGGGTGAGTCGGCGCCCTCTACTTGAACTTGCGGCCTGTTTGCTTCATCGATGAGGGTGACGGTTTCCACACGGTACTCGTAGGTCTTCTCCCATTCGATATTCGCGTCGGTGAGGGTGAAGCTATTCTCGGGAGCAGCCGCCACTTCGCCGACCAGCAGTGGCTCGTTGCTGCCTTCCGCGTGCCGGTATAGGCGGTAAATATAGTGCACACGGGGTTGTGACGGAGTTGGAAGGGAAACACCCGTCCAGCTCAGTACGACTCCTTGGCTGGTGACGTGCGCCTGCAAGTCCGCCGGCGGCGGCAGCGTGTGGGCCAGGGGAACCTTCACCAGATTGGAGAGCCCGGCACTGCGTCCGTCGGGATTCAGCACCTCGACGGCATAGCTGACGAGGGAGGAAGGCGCGTCGCTCTCCGCTTGGGAGGGGATGACATCGGTGTAAGTGCCCTGCGGTTTCTGTTTGGCAGACTTCGCCACTGCTGGGGTGATCTGCGTGGCGGTTTGACCCACCGGCGCGCCGCATTCTTTCAAGTCCGATGTTCCGCGGCAGATGTGCGTGGGACCCAAACTGCGAACCGTCAGACGATCGGTGGTGAGCGTAGGAATTGTCCAGGTGAGAATAACCCGGTCGCCCTTGCGCGTAGCCCGCAGGTCCGACGGCGGTTTCGGTAAGTCCAGCGAGGGGGGTTGCGGGGGACCGACGGTGGCGCACGCCACGAGCATTAACGGCGCACTCAAGGCCAGTGCGGACATCAGCGCGGAGCGTCTCATGCGGAAGAAAACAGACTAACAGAAGCCGGGTGGAAACACTGACCCTCCGAGGCGTTGGATCGTGCCGATGCCCCTGGCTTCGCTTCTTCGGCGATCTCCGCGGGATTTCTCAGCGCTCTCTGCGGTCTAAGATCTTTCGGTCGCCAGTGGACTACCGGAGCCGATCGTTCCCCTAAGCGGTCAGTTCTTTAACCGCCTCACGGAAGATTCTCGTGTGCCGATCCACATGCTCCGCTTCCGTTTGCGGCGACATCAACGCCATGTTGTGGAAAGGCGTGAGCAGGATTCCCCGGTTCATTGTGTACAGATGCATAAACCGCTCGAGTTCGAAATCCATGGCATCGTGCGCCTGCTTGCCATTTTTTGGTTCAGGGCCGAACAGGTATTCCGCTCGGCAACCGAGGCGCGTGACGTGCCACGGCAGTTGCGCTTCAGCAATCGCCTTGGCGACTCCGGCCGTCCAGCGCTCCGCCATCGGAATCATGCGGTCGAAGACTTCCTTGGTCAGGACCTTGGTCAGAGTGGCGCGCATGGCTGCGAGAGAGAGAGCATTTCCTGCGAGCGTTCCGCCGATGCCGCCCACGTCGCAGTTCTCCAGTTCGTGCTTGGCGACGATGCGATCGGCGACTGCCTGCGAAAAGCCGTAAGCGGCGCCCGGAATGCCGGCTCCGATCGCTTTGCCGAACACGATCACATCCGGATCGAGATTCTCGGCCCGCGTGTATCCTCCGGGACCGGCGCAGATGGTATGCGTTTCGTCGATGATGAGCAGCGTGCCGTGCTCGCGCGTGATTTCGCGCAGCGCCTTGTGGAATCCGGGCTCCGGATGCACGATGCCGACATTCGTCATCGCCGGTTCGGCCAGCACGCAGGCCACGTCGCCCGAGACGAGCGCCGCTTCCAGCGCATCCACGTCATTGAACTCGACGACTTTCGTTGTGACCGCGGGATTGACCGGAGGCCCGATGTTGCCCGGACGCGGACCCGGCTGTCCGTCGGCTCCGATGGTGATGAAGGTCTCGTCGACGGTGCCGTGGTAGCACCAGTTGAACACCAGAATCTTCGGGCGCCCGGTGATCTGCCGCGCCAGCCGGATGGAAAACCGGTTCGCATCGGTCGCGGTGAGCGAAAATTGCCAGTACGGGAGGTTGAAACGCTTCTGCAGTTCCTCGGCGACCACGATCGCATCTTCTCCGGGAAGCATCAAGGTTATGCCGCGGCGCATCTGTTCTTCGGCGGCTTTCACGGTCGCAAAGGGAGAGTGACCCGTCATCGCGCCTGTGTCGCCGAGGCAGAAATCGATGTAGCGGAGACCGTCAACGTCGAAGAATTCCACCCCCTGCGCCTCGCGCACGAACGGTGGGAAGGCACCGGCCCACTTCACCATCCAGTTCATAGGAACGCCCGCGAGGAGGGACTTGCGGGCACGATCGAATAAAGCCTTGGATTTGGGGCGCTCGTCCACGAACTTCTTCTGTTCGCGTTGCATTAGGGATTGCAGGCGGGAGCGGTCGATGGTTTTCATGATGAGTAAGGGCAGTCAGAATATCAAACCGTGTGGGCGCGGGCGACTCGCCCGCGAGGGTTTTCAAGAAGCCGCAACGAGTTGGCGATCCCACCAAAGCCAGTGATATTCATCGGGCGGAGTGACCAAGCCCGCGCGAATTGGATTCTCCAGAATGTACTGAACTTTCTTTCGGAGACTCTCGTCGCCGCGAAGGACGTGATCGAACGACTCATCCTGCCAGACGCGACCGGTACGCCTCAACGCTGCGTTGATGCGGTGTGCTGACTCGCTCTTGATAGTTCTCGTGATTTCTGGGATTGAAATGGGCCCTCGCTCATCGGTCAGGGGAAGACAGATTAAATGCACGTGGTCAGGCATCGCGACAGCCGCGTAGAGCGTGTACTTCCTGCCATTCGCTCGCAGACAGGATTCTAGTGCCAGGGACTGCGCTACGTCGGGCAAATGCCATCTCTGCCACGTCGAATACGTTATGAAGAGTGCTCGATTTTCCTTCTGATAGTGCGGGAGGTAGCGGCGATAGTAGTACTTTCTCTCCATCAGGAGCAGGGTAGCATCGAGTTCGCGCGGGCGAGTCGCCCGCGCCCACACGATTTGTTTCTCTGTCCTAAATTGGGAAAACCGTCTACAGAATGTACCGGCTCAAATCCTGGTCCTTCACAATGTCGGTCAGCATCTTGCGCACGTAGTCGGCATCGATGGTGACCGACTGACCTTTCCTCTCCGGCGCCTCGAAGCTCAACTCGTCGAGCACACGCTCCATGATCGTGTGCAGGCGGCGCGCCCCGATATTTTCCGTGCTTTCGTTCACGCGGAATGCAAAGTGCGCGATCTCATCCAGCGACTCCGGCGTGAACTCCAGCTTCACGCCTTCGGTCTCGAGCAGCGCGGTGTACTGCTTGACCAGCGACGATTTCGGTTCGGTGAGAATGCGCACGAAATCTTCCATGGTCAGCGACTGCAGCTCGACGCGGATCGGGAAGCGCCCCTGTAGCTCCGGAATCAGGTCGCTTGGCTTGGAAACGTGAAACGCCCCAGCGGCGATGAACAGGATGTGGTCGGTGCGCACCATGCCGTAGCGGGTGTTGACCGTCGTGCCTTCGACGATGGGCAGAATGTCGCGCTGCACGCCTTCGCGGGAAACGTCCGGCCCGTGTCCGCCTTCGCGGCCAGCAATTTTGTCGATCTCATCGAGGAAAACGATGCCGGAGTTCTCCACGCGATCGATTGCCACTCGCGTCACCTGATCCATGTCGATCAAACGCTGCTCTTCTTCCTGGATCAGGTATTCGAAGGCCTCGTTCACCTTCATCTTCCGCTTCTTGGTGCGCTGCCCGAAGATATTCGGCAACATGTCTTTGATGTT
Organism: Candidatus Dormiibacterota bacterium; assembly: GCA_035632675.1. Lineage (GTDB taxonomy): Bacteria > Acidobacteriota > Terriglobia > Terriglobales > Acidobacteriaceae > Sulfotelmatobacter. The sequence continues at coordinate 112,515 of DASQGJ010000073.1, read as the reverse complement.
GACGTCCATCTCTTCGACACCCTGGTTGGTCAGGATTTCGAAGGACGGAAAATTCCGCTCGCGCACATCGATCTCGACCATGCGGTCATCGAGCTTGCCCTCGCGCAACTGCTGGCGTAGTTTCTCGCGCGTCCGGCCGGAAGATTCCGTCAAAGCTGTACTGCCGTCGATCACCACTCCACCAGATGCCGATGCAGTCTCCGGCCGTGGCGGAGGCGAAGGTGGTAACAGAATGTCGAGTAACCGCTCCTCCGCGTTCAACTCCGCCTTGTCTGCAACATCTTCGAGCTTTTCCTCGCGCACGTTGTCGATGGCAATTTCCACCAGATCGCGCACCATCGATTCAACGTCGCGCCCCACGTAGCCAACCTCGGTGAACTTCGAAGCCTCAACCTTGAGAAACGGAGAATTCGCGAGCTTGGCCAGCCGCCGGGCAATCTCGGTCTTCCCCACGCCCGTGGGCCCAATCATGATGATGTTCTTGGGGATGATCTCTTCGGCGAGATCGGGAGTCAGCTTTTGCCGCCGCGTGCGATTGCGCAACGCAATGGCCACGGCGCGCTTGGCGTCCTTTTGCCCGATGACGTGTTTGTCGAGCTCAGCGACTATCTCGCGGGGAGTCAGTTCGTCCAGCGCAAGCTGTTCTTCTTCAGCGGTAGAGGGGAGATAAATAGCCATAGGAAATTCTGACCTCAGACATTGGACCTCGGACCTCAGCAAAATCTCCCTGAGGTCAGAGGTCTGACGTCCGACGCCTACAATTCTTCGATCGTTACCTTGTCATTCGTATAGATGCACATCTTGCCCGCAATCTTCATTGCTTCTTCGGCGATCTGCCGGGCCGAAAGCTCGGTGTGTTCCGCGAGCGCCTGGGCTGCAGCCTGGGCATAAGGGCCACCGCTGCCGATGGCGGCAATGCCGGTATCGGGCTCGATTACGTCTCCCTGCCCGCTGAGCAAAAACGTTTGCTCTTTGTCGCTGACCAGCAGCAAGGCTTCCAGATGGCGCAGGAACTTGTCAGTGCGCCAGTCGCGCGCCAGTTCCACGGCCGCCCGCCCCAGGTTGCCGTGATATTGCTCCAGCTTGGCTTCGAAGCGGCTGAAGAGGGTAAACGCGTCGGCAGTGGAGCCCGCAAATCCGGCCACAATCTTGTCGTTGTAGAGGCGACGGATCTTCTTGGCGGTGTGTTTGATCACCGACTCGCCGAGCGTGACTTGGCCGTCACCGGCCAGTACCACACTTCCGCCGCGGCGAATCGACAAAACTGTCGTGGAGCGTATCAGTCGTTTCGTAGCCATGAGCGCAATTTTTGATTATAGCAGCGCAGGCGGGACGCGCCTCCGGCAGCCCTGCCTCCGATCTAAAAGCCAATGTTTCCTGCCATTTACAGATAGCGACGGTAACCAGCCGAGCGATTACTGGTGTGACATTCCTTCATCTCGCCGCGCCTCGTATTTTGTAACTCATGAGTAAGTCGGCTGCTGTTCTGTGCCACGACAAGAGATCGCTGCAAACCCTGGAAGCCGCCCTCGAACACCTTGAAATCGGGCTGGTAAACTGCCGCTCCCAGAAAGAAGCCCTCGAATTGGTTATGAGTGGCGATTGCTCGACGCTGATCGTCGACTTTGATTTACCTGGCGCCGAAGAAGCCATCCGGATGGCCTCACTCCTGCCTCCCACGCAGAAACCGGCTCTGCTGGCCGTCGCCAGCCGGGCCTGGCCGGGCACGGGGCAGGCGTTCCAGTCGGGCGCCAGCCGCATCCTTTATCGCCCGCTCGAGCCCGACGTTGTGAGAGACGCTCTGAAGTCGGGCAGAAAAGCGACGAAGGCAAACCGCCGCAAGTCCGCGCGGTACGAGGCAAAGACGCTGGTGTACCTTGAACTCGAAAGCGGGACTTTGGCTGGAGTCAGCATCGACATTGGCGAGCATGGCCTGGCTATGCAAGCGACTGAAGCGGTGCCGATGAATTCCAACCTGGCGTTCCGCTGCGTGCTGCCGGGCACGAGCGTTACCCTTCACGGCTTTGCGGATGTGATCTGGGCCAGCGACCAGGGCCGCGCCGGACTCTTCTTCTCAAAGCTGGCACCAGCCGCCCGCAAACATTTGAAGCAGTGGATGAGCAAGCGCGATCACCACAGCAAGCACGCGGTTCGAGATCTTCTGCCACCCGAGGATGCGCACGTGGCCTTCGCGACCGAGGAGGAAGCGCTGTCTGAGGCGCAATAACTGTCGGCTACGGATTTGTAAACAGCGCATTCCTGCGAAATCAACAGCTATAACCGCAAAGGACGCAGAGAAACTCCGCAGAGGTTGCGAAGAAAATCTAAGATTTTGACACCACCCTCTGCTCGTATCGTTTCTCTTCTTCTGCCCTGTGCCTTAGAATCACTTCTGCTGCGCGTCTTGCCAGGAGGATCCGCTGACGACTTCATCTCAAACTTCCGTGGCCTTCAACGGCCATTCTATGGTCGCTCCTCTGAAACGAGTGCTGGCGTGCTCGCCACGCTCCGCCGGATGGAATCAGCCGGATCGAATCTCTCGCTGGCGTGAACTGGGCTTTCATCACGCACCCGATTTCGCCATGGCCCAGTCTCAACATGCTGTTCTATGCCGCGAGTTGGAGGTCGCCGGAGCCGAGGTGATCGAGCTAGCTCCCGGCGACGATCTCTCACTCGATGCCGTCTATGCGCACGACGCCTCTCTGGCTACGGACTTCGGACTGATTCTCATGCGTCCGGGAAAAGCGAACCGCGTCGTCGAGGGCGGCCATCATGGACGCTTCGGCGTTCAAATGGGTGTGCCAACGTTTGCTGAGATTCAGGCACCGGGCACAACCGAAGCCGGCGACATCGTGTGGCTTGACGCAAAGACGCTGCTCGTCGGCCACGGCTATCGCACGAATGCCTCCGGAATCTCGCAGATGCGCGCGATTCTCCAGCCCCATGGCATCGATGTGATCTCAGCGCCGCTCCCTTACGGACCGGGGCCGTCGGCGTGCCTTCACCTGATGTCATTGATCAGCCTGCTGGATGCAAGGACAGCGCTCGTCGATCTCCCCTGGCTCGCCGTCGAAACCGTCGAACTGCTCAAGTCTCGCGGCTTCGCTCTGATCGAGATCGATTATTCGGAGCGTGACACTCTCGCCTGCAATGTTTTAGCGCTGGGTGAGAAGCGACTGATCGCAATTGACGAGAATCACAAGACCAACGCGCGACTGCGCGCTGCCGGATTCGACGTCCGCACCTTCCCCGGCAGCGAGATTTGCATCAACGGCAGCGGCGGCCCGACCTGCCTCACGCGGCCGATACTCCGTGTCTGATTGCGCGTGCCGAACTTGCTTCCTTGTTTCCCGTATCGCCCAGTAGGTAGAATTCTGTCGCTCATCGGAGGTCTTCTGATCATGCGTCTATTCCGCGTCTCCAGAATTCTCGCGATTCTCCTGTTCTCAACTCTTGCCGCTGCTCAGTCTCCTCTCATCCCACGCAGCGTTCTTTTCGGGAACCCCGAACGCACCGGGCCTGAGATTTCTCCAGACGGGACGACGCTGGCCTACCTGGCGCCCGATCAGGGTGTGTTGAACGTATGGGTGCGCACGCTCGGCCAGACCGACGACCGCGTCATCACCAACGACCGTAAGCGCGGCATCCGAAATTTCATCTGGCGGCAGGATTCGAAGAGCATCCTCTACGGGCAGGACCAGGGCGGCGACGAGAACTGGCGCATTTATCAGACCAGCGTCGCCAGCAAGCAGACCAAGGATCTCACTCCATTCGAGAAATCGCGCGCCGACATTCTTTCGTTCGATCCCGATCACCCGGACACGATCCTGATCCAGTCGAACAAGCGCGATCCCAAGGTCTTCGATGTCTACCGCGTCGATCTCAAGACGGGCGAGATGACCCTCGATACGCAAAACCCGGGCGACGTGCAGGGATGGCAGGCGGATCATAACCTCGAAGTACGCGCCGCCCAGGTCACGACCGACGACGGTGGAACGATCATTCGCGTGCGCGATGACGTGAAGTCCCCGTGGCGTGAACTGATCAAGTGGGGACCGGAGGAGACGCTGGGCAATGTCGTAAATTTCACCCCCGACAACAAGGCGCTGTGGATTGAAACTTCCCTGGATGCCAATGCGGCCCGGTTGTTGTCGGTTGACATCGCGACGGGCAAGCGGACGGTGATCGCGGAGGATCCGCAATTCGACGTGTCGTTCACCGTGGAGCAGCCCAAGAATCATAAGCTTCAGGCGGTCGTGTTTCTGCGCGAGCGCCGCGACTTCCAGATTCTCGACAAGGATATCCAAGCCGACTTCGATGCCCTGCACAAGGTGCGCGAGGCCGACATCAGCAACATCAGCCGCGATATGAAAGATGACAAGTGGATCGTTACCTTCGAGGGCGATGACTCGCCTGTGTACTACTACCTCTACGATCGGGCTTCGAAGAAGGCGACGATGCTGTTCAGCAATCGGCCTGCTCTTGAGAAATTCAAACTCGCCAAGGTAAAGCCCATCGAGTACACGGCCCGCGACGGCATGAAGATCTATGGATACCTCACAACTCCGGCGGGCGTCGAAGCAAAAAACCTGCCGATGGTTGTGTTCCCCCACGGCGGCCCGTGGGGACGCGATCTCTGGGGATACGATCCCTATGCGCAATGGCTCGCCAACCGCGGCTACGCCGTGTTGCAGCCGAACTTCCGCGCGTCGACCGGATACGGCAAGCAGTATCTGAATGCCGGTGACCGGCAGTGGGCCGGGGCGATGCACACCGACTTGCTCGACGGCAAAGACTGGGTCGTGAAGCAGGGCATTGCCGACGGGAAGAAGGTCTGCATCATGGGCGGCAGCTACGGCGGATACGCGACTCTCGCCGGCGTGGCATTCTCACCCGATGCCTTCGCGTGCGGTGTCGATATCGTGGGGCCGTCGAACCTGAATACGTTACTCAAGACGATTCCGCCCTACTGGTCGACGTTCCTCGCGGTCTTTCACAAGCGCATGGGCGACAACGAGGAGGCGCTGAAAGCACAATCGCCGCTGTATAAGGCGGACCAGATCAAGGTACCGCTGCTGATTGGTCAAGGCGCGAACGATCCGCGCGTAAACAAGGCTGAGAGCGACCAGATCGTCGCCGCGATGCGGAAGAACAACAAGCCGGTGGAATACTACGTGTTTCCTGATGAGGGTCACGGCTTCGCGCGCCCGGAGAACCGCATGGCTTTCAACGCCGCGTCGGAAGAATTTCTCGCCAAGTATCTGGGCGGACGATTCGAGCCTCCAAGCGATGCGGAGAAGAAATTACTGGAGAGCGTGAAGCAGTAAAGCCTGTGTAGGGGCGGACGCCTCGTCCGCCCCGCGAGCAGAGCGAGCGTGCGACTGCGTAGGCCGTCCGCACTTCCTCCTAACGATCGTCAGCCGTCATTGCGGGCTCCGCGCGCAACCCCGGACGAGGCGTCCCCGGCTGGACAACCATTCCGGGAGCGATACAGAGGCTTCGCCTGTGCCAGCCTTGATATGATGTGGATTCATACTTCGCTATTCCTGAATCCAATGACGCCTGCATTTTTCCGCCAGCGCTTCGCCGCTGTTTTGTTTGGAATCCTGACCGTTGCCGTCGCTTCTGCTGTGGCCCAGACCACCTCCACCGCGTCGTCCGGAGTGACGCTGGATGCGGTATCCAGTTTCGAAGCACTGCACGATGGCATGGCAGTCCACGCCGGCCCGGCCACTCTGCACATCACAGCGCTGCGCGATGACATTCTGCGCATCCGCGTCTCGCCCAGCGACACTCTTCCAGAGGACGCTTCCTGGGCCGTGCTAGCCGAATCCCGCGCGAAGTCGGTCGAAGTTCAACCCACGCAAGATGCGGCATTCGTTGGCTTCCGCACCGCCGCGCTCGACGTCCGCGTGGAGAAAGATCCGCTGCGCATCATAGTGCGTGACCTCAATGGCAACGTTATCTCCGCCGATGCCGCCGGCCGGCCGGTGCGCTTCCAAGTCGGTGGATTCTCCGTTTACAAAGAGATGCCCGGCGGCGAGCACTACTTTGGACTTGGCGATAAGACTGGCTCTTTCGATCGCAGGCAGCAGGCCTATACGCTCTGGAATACCGACATCGGGCCGCAGGAATCGACCGACCCTCTGTACAAAGCGATTCCTTTCTACCTCGCAATCAACGGCACGCGCAGCTACGGAATTTTTCTCGACAACACCTGGCACACATGGTTTGACTTCGGCAAGCAGGCGCGCGATGCGGTGGCTTTCGGCTCCGAGGGCGGCCCGCTCGACTACTACTTCATCTACGGACCTACTCCCAAACAGGTGGTGGAGGGCTATGCGTATCTCACCGGGAAGCCGCCTCTGCCTCCGCTGTGGGCTCTGGGGTTTCAGCAGTCGCGATACAGCTACACTCCGGAGTCGCAGGTTCGAGAGATCGCTACGCGTCTTCGCAACGACAGGATTCCGTCGGACGTGATCTATCTCGACATCGACTATCAGGACCGGAACCGTCCGTTCACTGTGAATCCTAAAACGTTCCCCAATTTTCCTGGACTCGTCTCCGACTTGCACAAGCAACACTTCCACCTCGTCAACATCACGGACCTGCACATCGCGCACGCTCCGAACCAGGGATACGCGCCGTATGACTCAGGACACGAAGGCGATCACTTCGTAAAGAATCCGGATGGAAGCGAGTTTGTCGGCGTAGTGTGGCCGGGTCCCGCGGTGTTTCCGGATTTCACGCGAGCGCAGACGCGGGAATGGTGGGGCGGCCTCTACCAGCAGTTTGTGAAGGACGGTGTGGGCGGATTCTGGAACGACATGAACGAGCCGTCGGTCTTCGACGGGCCGGGCATGACCATGCCGCTGAACACCGTGCACCGAATCGAAGAGCCCGGATTCGCGACGCGAGCGGCCACGCACGCCGAGATTCACAACGCGTTCGGGCTCGAGAACGCCCGCGCCACGTACGAAGGCCTGCTCAAGCTGCGGCCGGACGAACGTCCCTTTGTGCTGACCCGCGCGACCTACGCTGGAGGCCAGCGCTACGGCTTCACGTGGACTGGCGACAATGCTGCGACCTGGAACCATCTTCGTCTGGCCACACAGATGGTGTTGAACCTCGGCATCAGTGGCATCCCGTTCGTGGGCGCGGATGTGGGCGGATTCGGCAGCTCACCGGCGTCCGACCTGACTACGCGCTGGGTCGAACTGGCGGCCTTCTCGCCGTTCTGCCGCGATCACGCGGCCAAGGGCACGATGCCCCACGAGCTGTGGGCTAACGGCGCAGGGCCGGAAGCGGTTCGCCGGCGTTACATCGAGACGCGTTACAAGCTTCTGCCGTATTTCTATACGCTCGCCGAAGAATCTTCGCGTACCGGACTGCCCATGATGCGTCCGGTCTTCCTTGAATTTCCTGAAGTCTTCTCTACCGGCTTCGATCATCTCGACACCGAATTTCTGCTCGGTCCCAGCCTGTTGGTGGCTCCGCCACCGTTCGCGGAGACGCTCGATTCTTACGCTGTCTCTCTCCCCGCCGGTTCGTGGTACGACTTCTGGACGGGTGAAAAAATGGCGGCGCAGCCCACGGCTCCGTCGATTGCGGAGATTGCAAAAGCAGGGGCCGGAGCGAAGTTTCCCGTACCTCGCACCATTCATCCGCCGTTGGAGACGATGCCCGTTTACGCTCGCGGTGGAAGCATCCTGCCGTTCCAGCCTCTGATTCAGAATACCGATGAAATCCCAAGCGGTCCGCTCGAACTCCGTGTCTATCCCGGCGCGCCATGCAGCGGCTCCATCTATCTCGACGACGGCCACACCTTCGCCTACCAGCATGGCGCGTACCTGCGCCAGACCTTCAACTGCAAGTCCGACGAGCACTCGGTGCATTTGACGTTTCACAAACGCGAGGGCTCGTACACTCCATGGTGGAAGTTCATCGAAGTTGTGGTCTATGACTGGCCGTCTGCGCACGCGGAAGCAAAGTTCTCCAGCAGCACGTATCCGCTGAAGACGACGTACGACGCGAAGCAGCACGCTCTGCACATGACGCTGTCCGATGTGACAGGAGACGCCGAACTCAGCATTAAAGGCCGGAGTGGACATTAGGAGTCCGGCACGCAACGAGGATTAGCGCGTTCCTGGCTTGCACGCAGATCGCACAAACTGGGATTGCGAGCACAATCTTTCGCTGCATAAACCCGAGGGAGGGCATGAATTTCCGCCCTTCCAGCAGCACTCGCGCAAGCGCTCTCCACGCTTCCAGCTTTTTGCAAAGTCGAGGAAGGTGGGTCTTGAGCCCGATCGCCTGCCCGCGGCAACTACCTCGTCACTACAAACGGCGGATTGCTGTTGAGCGTTCCAGATGGAGTGACGACGGAAACCGGCCCGGTCGTAGCGCCCGCTGGAACCGTGGCTTTAATGTAGGTATCGGACACTACCGTATACTCAGCCGCTATTCCGTTGAAGGTGACGTTGGTCGATCCCGTCAGGCCGTTGCCCAGGATGATGACCTGCTTCCCGGCTTTCGCGGCCACGGGTACGGTCTTGACCAGCGGGCTGAGGCCGTTTGAGAGTTTGAAGATCGTGCCGTAGCAACAGGGAGCAGGACCGTATTGAGTGGCTCCATAGAAATCGCCATCGGAGCCTTGAAAAAGCGGCCCCGCCGCTGGGTCGTAGCCCAGGGGCGACGTGAAGCTGTAAAGCGAGGTGAACTCACCTGCCGGAGTAATCTCAAAAATGGTTCCGTTACCGGCCCCGCCGTCAAGCGTAGTTCCATACAAATTGCCGTCGCTGGCCAGCGTCAATCGTGCATAGGGAAGAGCCCCGTCAGTCGTGTCGAACTTGTGCAGGACGCTGTATTGATGTGTCGAGGAAAACTCGAATACCGTCCCGGCGCCGGCGTAGAAGAGGCCGCCATATTCGGTTGTACCAAAAAAATTCCCGTTGGCATCCTGCGCAATCGTCGTGGGACTCGCGCCATTCTGACAGAGCTTGAAACCACCATTACAGAAGTTGTAGATCACGCTGTAGGTGCCCGAAGGCGTCAGTTCGTATATGACACCACCTTTGCCGGTTCCCCCGCTGGACGTTACGCCATAGAAGTTTCCATCGCTGCCCTGAAGTGGCGGGAAGCCTGGATTTGCGCCATCGGTGCATTTTGCCAGCGAGCAAAATGTGTACAACAACTTGAACTGGCCGGTGGGGCTGATTTGGAAGATCGTGCCCACACCCTTTCCCCCAACGGATGTCGTGCCGTAGAAATTTCCGTCGCTGGCCTGAATGATCCCGCTCGGGACTACGCCGTCCGCGCATCCGGAACTGGGGCAGAAGGTATAGAGAATCGTGAATTGGCCGTCCAGCGTCATCTTCCAGATGATTCCTGCGCCCTGACCGGCAAAATTGTTTCCACCTGCGCTGGTTACCCCGTAAAGGTTTCCGTCGCTTCCCAGTGTGGGGACCGATTGCGGATATTCCCCGTCAGTACACTTGATCTGAGAGCAAAAGCTGTAAAGTGTGGTGAGTTCTCCGCTGGGCGTCATTCGGAACACCTGACCTCGATCGTGAGCGCCGCCGCCAGCCACCCCGTAAAAGTTTCCGTCCGTTGCCTGGATCACCCCAGTAGCGGATGCCTGTACACCCTGAAACTTGGCGAGGAAGGTCACAGTCTGTGCCTGCGCGCGCACTGCCAGGCAGAAGGTGAGCGCTGCACAGGCCAGTGCAAAGCCAAGAGTCGGTAGAGATTTTGAATTCGTCATAGCAATGTCCTCCTAAGGTGCGCGCTACCTGGCAGCACAAAAATGCGGCTGTTCGCCGTCGGCGCAGGCCTGCGAGCAAAGGCTGTAAATCGTGGTGAGTTCTCCGACGGGCGTCATTCGAAAGATCTGTCCCTTGTCATACGTACCGCCGTCGGTTGCGCCGTAGAAATTTCCGTCCGTGGCCTGGAAGAGCCCCGTGGCATTTCCGCCCCCCTGATTGCCCTGCAGTTGGGCAAGGATGGTCACGGTCTGCGCCTGGGCGCCGACTGCGAGAATCAGTGCGAGCAATGCCAGCGTGACTAGACGGACGCTGCGCGGAAACTCTTTCAGGAATCGTGCTGCATCGTTCATACAATTACCTCCACTGGCGAATAGCGTTGCGGGCCGCAGTCCTGGGTCGTGAGCCAGCAAGAGTAAGAATCAGCAGGGAGTTTCTCCCACGGGAGTTCATTTCCTCGAGGAGTCCTATTCCGGTTATGGCTAAGTCTGGTCGTTTCTCACTCCGCTCGTCGCAACGAAGACATTCCGCGCGTTCAGGGGAGTCGGCGCTGGATCGTGTAAAAACTCGTGACTCAGAAAGGAACCCGGAAATTCAGGCTGTTAGAACTCTCCTTCGCAGCCGCGAGCCGTCAAGATGCAGGAAATTACAGTTTCGTCCTAAACAGCGCGCTGCCTCGCGGCACCTTCGTCCTCGGACCGGGCTCCGGGCCAAGGCTCGCCAGCCGCTTTCTTCTTCTCAAGTCGCGCGATCGAGAATCTCAGCTCTTCGATTCGCTTCCTTGCGTCCCGAATCATCGCATCCCATCCCAGCGAATCAGGCAAGAAATTTGTCCGATTATTGTCTCTGACATTTCTTGTTTCTTGTTTCATGCCAACCTCCGTTGTTGACACACAAACGCCGATCGACCGGCCTACTGATGCACCCCAACTGCTGAATATTGCGGAATAGAAAATGTCGGCCACCGAACCCGAGTGGCCGCCTTGAGGAGGGATGCTAGACCAGCGGCCCGCCCGTGTCTTTCAGGGAATTGAGCTTTTGTCAGCGGATTGATGTAATTCCGTGGGCCTTACGATATTCGGTCGGGGTCATTCCTGTGACGCGCTTGAACATGGCTGCCATGTGGGCATGGCTGCTGAATCCGGCGCACAGCGCCAGATGGGTTAACGAGGGGGCGTCCTTATGGGGCTGAATGAGCCGCTCCGCCACGAATTCCACGCGCAGTTTGCGGATGTAGTCTCCCACCGTCATGCCATAGATGCGATGAAATTCCCGGGCGACGTGCGACGGATGAACCCCGGCAACTTGAGCGACATCATTCAACGAAACCGCGCCGCGAAACGAATCGTGAAGGTAAGCATTCACCCGGCGCATCCAGGATGGCGCGTCTCCAGGCTGGCGGGAGCCTCCTCGAAACCAGCGGCCCAACAACTCCAGAAAAGCGCCTTCCACGATCAGATCCGAGAGGGCGTCCGGACTCTTGAGCTCCGTAAACATCTTGAGGGCCAGGCCACGGAGGTAGCCTGGAGGCGCGATTCTCGGTTGGTCGGCGTCGGTGTTGACGATTTCCAATCGATTGCCGATCCAACCGGGATCGACGGCAGTGACGAAAACTCCTGCCCCGTTGGAACCAAAGACATTCTCGTGCATTTCTCCCGCCGGAAGGTAGAACAAGCTTTTGGGTCCAAATATCGTTTGGCGGGAGCGCATGGAAACCGAAAACGATCCTGCAAAGGCAAGGACCACCCAGGTTCTATCGTGGTAGTGGCGTTGCAACGAGGCCCCCGCCTCGTAGAGCGAGTGCCGGCAGTCAATCGTCGAATTAGAAAACTGAGAGTGCTCAAGAACGTTCATTGCAGGCAGCCCGGGCCGAACCTGCCTGTGGGGGGTGCAGGGAAACGCCAGGCTGGAGTTACACAGAACCAGCAGGATTGTATCCGGCTGGAGTTGGGCGTTCAAGGATGAAGAAAGTTGCAACCCTCGCCTTCCCAATCGGCCGATAAATGCAGAGGAAGGAGGGAAATCGGGGGAAAATCGCCATTGCACTCATCACCCCACCCTCGCCGCTGATATCTCACAGGGGACCCGCGCCCTCCCTATGCCGCACGTCACTTCCTGCTAAAATCAATCTGCATGCTGCTTCCCTTCGTTCGCGAACTCTTCGCGGACGTCGAATTGCTTCCCGGCTTTACGCGTGTTGCCTCCCACCTCAAAGAGGGCACGGGACGTATTCGTGTCTCCGGCCTATCCCCAACTGCAAAAGCCTTGCTGCTCGTGCTTTTACGCCGCGCAGCCGACCGACCGCTGATTCTTGTCGTCAACGATAACCGCGCCGTCGAGGAATTCGTCCCTGTGCTGCGCGGATTTTGCGAGCTGACTGCCGCTTGTGATCCCGAATCCGTCGTCGCCTTGCCAGCCCGCGACGTGCTGCCGTTCCAGAATCTTTCGCCGCATCCGGAGCTGCAGGAAGAACGCGCCACCGCGTTGTGGAAGATCGCGACCGGGAGGGCGTCGATTGTGGTCTCGCCGATTGCGGCCACGGCGATCCTGCAACGCTCGGCCGACTACTACACCGATCTGGCCCGCACACTGCGTCGCGGCGAATCATTCGACGTCGACAACCTGCTCGGCCACCTGAACACCGTCGGCTACGCCTCGGCCGATGTGGTTGAGATGCCGGGGCAATACGCCCTGCGCGGCGGCATCCTCGATGTCTACTCGCCGGAAGCCGAGCGCCCGGTCAGAATCGAGTTCTTCGGCGACGAGGTCGACTCGATTCGCCGCTTCGATCCTGCCTCGCAGCGCTCGTCGAATCCCATGGACGAGGCACTGCTGCTGCCGCTCACCGAGACTCCTGTCACCGACCATCTGCTGGGTGCGATCCACACGCGGCTCTCGGGCAAGCGCATCGCGGGAACGACAGAAGAAATCGTCGAGGCGGCAGTCCGCTCCGGCGGAGTCACAGTTTTCCCAGGCTGGGAGTTTTACGCTCCTGTCGCTGGGGCCGACCGCACCGTGTTCGAGCTGTTGCCGCGCGCCGCCGTACTGCTCGATGAGCCTGACACACTGCGCGAGGAATTTGACCGCTTCTGGACCCGCGTCGGTGAGATGCACGAACGCAGCGGCGTCGGCAATCTCGTCCGCCCTGAAGATCTATATCTTTCGCCGGATGGATGGTGGCAGAAGATCGGCGCTCTCACGGGGGCCGACGTGGAGCACCTCGGCATCACTCGTAGTGAGGATGATGAGAGCGGTGAACCCGCGACCTTTCTCACCCAGCCCACCCCGCGCTTTCATGGCGCCGTTCCCACGATGCTGGAGGAAGTCAAGAAGATCACCGGCGCCGGAAACCAGGTTCTCTTTTCCGTCCCCAATACCGGCGAAGTCGAACGTCTGGCCGACATCTTCACCGAATACAACGTCGGATTCCGCCTGGGCAGCCGCACCCGCGGCGGCGAGAGCTATGCCGACGAAACCAGCTACTTCGCCGGAGAAGTGAATACCACGACGCTTGCCAAGGCATACGTGCCCGACGGCGTCGTGTTCCCCGAGGCGCACCTCGCTATCTTCGGCGCGCGCGATTTGTTTGACGAGTCCGATACGGTTGCCTCACGCCCGCAGCGGCAGAAGTCCAAGGTCTCCGCATTCCTCTCCGACTTCCGCGACCTGCAGGTGGGAGACTACGTCGTCCACGTCGAGCACGGCATCGGGCAGTATCAGGGACTGAAAGAAATCAATCAGGGCGATGGCAACGCCGAGTTCATGTTGCTCGAGTACGCGGAGGGGGCGCGCCTCTACGTTCCGCTGACCCGGCTCGACCTGATTCAGAAATACCGGTCTTCGGAAGGAGCTAAGCCCGCTCTCAGTCATCTGGGCACGCAAGCCTGGGCCAAGACCAAGGCCCGCGTGCGCAAGGCCATGAAAGACATGACCGAAGAGCTACTCAAACTCTATGCGCAGCGCAAAATGACCGAGGGACACGCCTTCCCCTCCGGCAACGAATTCGTTCGCGAGTTCGAAGACTCCTTCGAATTCAGCGAGACCGAAGATCAAGCACAGGCGATCACCGACGTCATGCGCGACATGGAATCTACGCTACCCATGGACCGCCTGCTGTGCGGCGATGTGGGTTATGGAAAGACGGAAGTCGCCATGCGCGCGGCGTTCAAGGCGGTGAGCGATAACAAGCAGGTCGCGGTGCTCGCGCCGACCACCGTCCTTGCCTTCCAGCACTACGAGACCTTCAAGCAGCGCTTCGGACCTTTCCCGGTGACCATCGAGATGATCAGCCGCTTCCGAAATCCGAAGCAGCAGAAAGAGATTCTGCAGAAGACCGAAGCCGGCAAGATCGACATCCTGATCGGCACGCACCGCATTCTCTCGAAAGATCTCAAGTTCTCCGACCTCGGCCTGCTGATCGTCGATGAAGAGCAGCGCTTCGGCGTGCGCCACAAAGAACGCATCAAACAGATGCGCAAGCAGGTCGACGTGCTGACCATGTCGGCCACACCCATCCCGCGCACCCTGCATATGTCGCTGGTCGGCCTGCGCGACATGAGCGTGATCGAAACGCCACCCAAAGACCGCATGGCGATTCAGACCGTGGTCGCAAGTTGGGACGACAAATTAATCCAGTCCGCGGTTGAACAAGAATTAGAGCGCGGCGGCCAGGTCTACTTCGTCCACAACCGCGTCGAGAGCATCTGGGAGATCGCCGCCAAACTGCAGGAACTTGTTCCGAAAGCGCGCATCACGGTGGGCCACGGTCAGATGGGAGAGACCGAACTCGAGAAAGTGATGCTGCAGTTCATGCATCACGAAGCCGACATTCTGGTTGCGACCACGATTATCGAGAACGGCCTCGACATCCCACTGTGCAACACGATTCTGATCAACCGTGCCGACCGCCTTGGTCTGTCTGAGCTTTACCAGCTGCGCGGGCGCGTCGGGCGCTCCAACCGCCGCGCCTATGCCTATCTGCTGATCCCGAAAGAAGTCGAGCTGACGCCCATTGCACGCCGCCGTCTGGCCGCTTTGAAAGAGTTTTCCGACCTCGGTGCGGGATTCAAGATCGCTGCCCTCGACCTCGAACTCCGTGGCGCCGGAAATCTTCTGGGCGGCGAGCAGAGCGGACACATCGAGGCCATCGGCTTCGAACTCTACACACAGATGCTCGACCGCGCTGTGCGGGAAATGAAGGGCGAGGCCGCTCCTGATGAAGCCGAGACTCAACTCAACCTTGGGCTCAACATCCGCATTCCGGCGGAATATATTCCGGAAGAAAATCAGCGGCTGCGGATGTACAAGCGGGTTGCTGGAGTCGAAACCGAATCGCAGCTCGCCGATGTGGGAGCCGAGCTGGAAGATCGCTACGGGCCGCCGCCACAGGCAGTCCGCAACCTGCTCGACTACGCCTCATTGAAGCTGCTGTGCATGCGCGTTGGCGTGAATGCGATCGACCGCAAGCGCGACTCGGTCACGTTCAAGTTCCGCCAGAACGCCGCCGTCGATCCCGAGCAGTTGGCCCGCTTCGTATCCGCGCAAAAAGGAGCCCAGTTCACCCCGGATGGAATGTTGAAGTTCGCGTTGAAGTCCGCGGCCGCCGACGAAGTGCTGCGCGGGCTGCGGACCATCCTCGGGCAGCTCGCGGCGGAGAATGCTTCCTCCGAAGTTCGCTAGCAAACGAGCCCCTTCCCAAACCGCACCATTCCGGCTAGGATATCGCAACTCAAATAAGCCGTACGACCGTTCGGTTTGGAGCATGGTTTGCACCAGCCGCAGTGGAAGTACGCTTGCACCAAGAGAATCCCTTTTGAAGCAAGCCCGAACGGTCCAGTTTTCTGGACGAGGCAAAATATTTTCTGAACCACAGTCGAAAGGCAAGAGGCGCAATGACCATTCCAGACGAAAAGTTCTACCACGCGCAGATCACCAGGCGCGTCGACTTCGCTCCTGACTTGTGGATGTTCCGCATCCGCAGCGGAGGCGAGTTCAAATTTGTTCCGGGGCAGTATGCGACGCTCGGAGTGGAAGAAAACGGGAAACGCGTAGAGCGGCCGTATTCGATCGCGTCGTCGCCTGCGGAAGATGAAGTCGAATTCTTCTTCGAACTCGTGCCCGAGGGCGCGCTGACTCCGCTGCTGCACAAGATGCAGCCCGGCGATCAACTCCTGATGAGAAAAGTCCCGAAGGGAAAGTTTTCGCTCGAGACCGCGCAGAATGGCCGCACCAATCATCTGCTCATTTCGACCGTCACCGGCGTCGCCCCTTTTGTGAGCTACGTGCGCACGTTGAGCAAGGAATGGAAAGAAGGCCGCTTCGACGGCACCCACAAACTTTATCTGCTGAATGGCGCCAGCCGTCCATGGGAGTTTGGATACAAGGAAGAGCTGACCGAGTTTGACAAGGAACTGCCCTGGTTCAAGTATGTGCCGACCGTCAGCCGTCCGTGGGATCACGAGGAGTGGTCCGGCGAGATCGGCCGCGCCGACGACATTCTGCGCAAGTATGCGGATCACTGGGAAATGGACGCCAGCAACACAGTCGCTTATTTGTGTGGCCATCCCGAAATGATCGAGCACAGCAAGGCGATCCTGAAGCGGCGCGGCTTTACCGATAAGGGAGCGGTCAAGGAAGAGGTTTACTGGGTGCCGCAGCACAAATAGGGGACGCAAACAGAATCTAGACTCCGACGATTGAGCTACGGCGCTCGAGCAGCGCGACATCCCTCCAACTCTCACCTAGCTTGCCGATGCGTCGCCGGATACCGACCTCGCGAAATCCACACGCTTTGTGTAGTGCGAGGCTGGCGCAGTTTTCTGGAAAGATGCCTGCCTGTAGCGTCCAGATTCCGTTAACTTCCGACTCCTGCACGAGGGAATGTAGCAGAGCTTTGCCCACCCCTCGTCCACGTGCCGCAACTGCTACATAGACCGATACTTCCGCCACTCCTCTGTAGACGCGCCGACTGGAAACTGGAGTCAGTGCGGCCCATCCGAGCACCTTGAGTTCGCTGACTGGAATCAGCCGGTCAGCTTTGTCCTCGTAGAGTTCATCGAGGGCGACGAGGCGGCAGTCCTTGCGGTGACTGCTGTCCCATTTCTCCCAGTCTGGAAGCTCAGTCTCAAACGTCGCGATTCCGGTAGCGATACCTTCCCGATAGATTTCCCGAACTACAGACCACAATTCGGCGGGCATGGGCATGATCGGGTAAGGCATGGGGTTTTGACAGGTTCTAACTTTCCGCGGGCGCGAAGAAGACCAGCACCGCCAGCTCCTCGGCGACATCGTAGAAGCGGTGTTCCACTTCTGCGGCTACGAATAACACGCTGCCCGCCGTGACTTCTCGATCTTCATCACCTGCTCGAAAGCGTGCCCGGCCACGAATCACGTAGTACATCTCGTCTTCGTGGTGCGGCCGCTGCGGGTCGGTGGCCCCAGCGGGCAAAACGTAGAGCCCCGCACTCATCGACGGTACACGGAGAAATTCCCGATAGAGCTTGCCGATGCGGGCGCGCTGCTCATCGATTTCGCTGATTCGGGTGAAGAGCGTCTTCACGCCAGAATCCCTCCGAAGACGAACTCGGTAAATTGAGGAACCAGGTTATGCGTCTGCAGGTTGCCTTCCGGTTTGTACCACTGATAAATCCAATTGATCATGCCGAGCAAGGCGAAAGCCGCGGCGCGCGGGCTCACCGCGCCCTTCGCATGCCGGGCGCGCTGCACATCGGCCATCAGTTCTTCCACGAAGTGAATGTATTCCTTCTTGCGTGTATTGATGCGCTTGCGCAGTGCCGGGGGCAGCGGATGGTTCTCGTGCAGCATGACCGTGATCTCGCGGTCGCGCGGGCTGAGCACGACTTCAATGTGCAGCCGGATCAGCGCCCGCAGCCGCTCCTCCGGATCAGCAATGCCGCGCACGGGCGTCAGAACGCGATCCTGCGTGATCTCCATCGCGTGGTTCATGATCTCGAACAAGATTTCGTCCTTGCTCTGAAAGTGGTGATAAAGACCGCCCTTGCTGAGTTTCAGCGCGGCGGCGACGTCGTTCATCGATGTGGCATCGTATCCGCGCTGCTGGAACAGGCGTGCCGCCGTGCGCAGGATCTCTTGCCGGGAATCAACCAGGGTCTCGCGTGCCATCGGGTGACATGGTAAACAGTTGCCGGGTGGATTGCCAGTTCGCGGCGGAGTTGGAAACTGACGGTCCGGAGCGAGCTAGCGGAGGTACACCTCGGGAACGAAGTTTTGCTCTTCGATCGGCGGCCGGACGTACTTGGTCCTGTCCAGTGGCGGAAGCTTCATCGGCTCCGGCGTGAGATCTTCATAAGAGATCAGAGAGAGTAAGTGGCGGATGACGTTGAGCCGGGCGCATTTCTTGTCTTCCGCATTGACCACGTGCCAGGGCGCCTGCTTGATGTCGGTAACCGCAAACATTTCGTCTTTGGCGCGGGAATACTCGGCCCATCGGGCTCGGGATTGCAGATCCATCGGACTGAGCTTCCAGCGTTTGGTGGCGTCCTTCATGCGAACCTGAAAACGGCGTTCCTGCTCTTCGTCGCTCACAGAAAACCAATACTTGACGAGGACAAGTCCGGCGCGCACCAGCATCCGTTCGAACTCAGGGCAGCTGTGCAGGAATTCCATGTACTCCGCCTCGGTGCAGAATCCCATCACTCGTTCCACGCCGGCCCGGTTGTACCAACTGCGATCAAACAGGACCAACTCTCCAGCCGCCGGCAAGTGAGCCACGTACCGCTGGAAATACCACTGAGTTTTCTCCCGCTCCGTGGGCGTGCCAAGGGCGACAACCCGGCAGACGCGAGGGTTCAGGCTCTCGGTAATGCGCTTGATGGCGCCACCCTTGCCGGCAGCGTCCCGGCCCTCAAAGAGCACGACCACCCTGAGGCCGCACTCGCGGATCCATTCCTGCATTTTTACCAGCTCAATCTGCAGGCGGCGCAGTTCACGGTCGTAGTCGCAATTTTTTCCCAAGTGCAATGGTCTCAGTAATTTGGCGGCCGGATGCACCCGATCGAGTTTGGCCGACGACAGCACAGCTGCGGCTGGCAACTTACTGCCGTTCTTACCTGGCTCTTTGCCCATTTGCGTTATCCTCCGGCGCACAATCACTCGTTCTCCGGGTCTTTTGCGAGCCCTTATCTTTGTTCATCGGAAAGTCGGTGCGAATCTTCAATCGGGGAGGCTAAAATACAGCCGGAGTCTGGCAAAAGAAGTTGACACTGGATTGCCGGGCGGGTAGCATACTTACACCGACCGACCGGTCGGTTTGCCGATAACCGTTCCACACCCCGGGAGCAACGTCTTCTTAGCCTCCCTAGTCGCACGAGAGGAGCACGATGGCAGTTACTATTTTTTATGAACGGGACGCGCACCCCGATGCCCTGAAGGGCAAAACCATCGCGATCATTGGCTATGGCAGCCAGGGTCACGCGCAGGCGCAGAATCTCCGCGACAGCGGACACAAAGTCATCGTCGGCCTCGACCCCAGCCGTAAGAGCGCCCAACAAGCGCGCGCCGACGGCATGGTCGTGGTGGCCCCAGACGAGGCCGCCAAGCGCGCCGACTGGATTCACATTCTCACCCCGGATGAAACCCAGGCCGAAACGTACGACCAGCTGATTAAACCCTATCTGCATCCCGGCAAAGTTCTCGGCTTTTCACACGGCTTCAGCATTCACTTCAAGGCCATCGTTCCTCCGCCCGACGTCGATGTGGTGATGATCGCGCCGAAGAGTCCCGGACATCTCGTCCGCCGCGTATACACCGAAGGCCGTGGCGTGCCCTCGCTGATCGCGATCCAGCAGGACGCCAGCGGACGCGCCCATGAACTCGCGCTGGCCTACGCGCACGGCATCGGCTCGTGCCGCGCCGGAGTGCTGCAAACGACTTTCAAAGAAGAAACTGAGAGCGATTTGTTCGGCGAACAGGCAGTCCTGTGTGGCGGCCTCACGTCGCTCATCAAGAAGGGATTTGAAACTCTTGTCGAAGCCGGATACGCGCCGGAAATCGCCTACTTCGAGTGCCTGCATGAGGTGAAGCTGATCGTCGACCTGATCTATGAAGGTGGATTGGCCCGCATGCGCTACTCCATTTCGAACACGGCGGAATACGGCGACCTCACTCGCGGAGAGCAGGTCGTGGGCGATGCGACGCGACAGGCGATGAAGAAGACCCTGGCTGACATCCAGTCGGGCAAGTTCGCGCAAGAGTGGATTGCCGAGAACAAGGCCGGCTGTCCGAACTTCAACAAGCTGCGCGAAGCCGAAAAGCAGCACCCCATCGAGATTGTTGGGGCGCAGCTGCGCGGCATGATGAGTTGGCTGCCGAAAGACGGCAAGAAGCCGGCAGAAGCGCCGAAAGATCCCACCAAACAGGTGGTGAATGCTTAAGGGAGCCGACATTGTTCTGCAGTGCCTGCGCGCCGAAGGCGTGGACCTGGTGTTTGGATATCCGGGAGGCGCGATCATGCCGCTGTATGACGCGCTCGAAGGCAGCGGCGTGCGGCACATTCTTACGCGGCACGAGCAGGGCGCTGTCTTCGCGGCTGAAGGATACGCGCGCGTCACGGGCAAGGTCGGGGTCGCCATGGCCACGAGCGGTCCGGGGGCAACCAATCTGGTTACCGGAATCGCCGACGCGAAGATGGATTCCGTTCCCCTGGTCTGTATCACGGGTCAGGTGCGCAGCGCGCTGATTGGGACCGACGCTTTCCAGGAAACCGATGTGTTCGGCGTGACGCTCTCGCTGACCAAGTGGAGCCGGCTGGTTAAATCGACCGATGAAATCCCCGAAGTGATTGCCGAGGGATTCCACTGGGCACGCAGCGGACGTCCCGGCCCGGTGGTGATCGATATTC
Organism: Candidatus Dormiibacterota bacterium; assembly: GCA_035632675.1. Classification (GTDB taxonomy): domain Bacteria; phylum Acidobacteriota; class Terriglobia; order Terriglobales; family Acidobacteriaceae; genus Sulfotelmatobacter. The sequence continues at coordinate 91,875 of DASQGJ010000073.1, read as the reverse complement.
CTACCGACATGCTGAAGGCGAAGAAAGAATTCTCGGGTCCGGTGAAGTTCACGCCGCACGCCCGGCCTGCCGACGCCAAGGCCGAAGGCGCCTTCACCGATACCATCGTCGCCTTGTTGCAGCAGTCGTCGAAACCCGTTGCGCTGATCGGTGCTGGAGCCAAGCTCTCGGGAGCGATCGCTCCGCTGCGGCAGCTTCTGGATCTTCTGAACCTTCCGGCTTTCGCCACAGTCCATGGATTGGGCGCCGTTCCGCCGGAGGCTCCGTATTACCTGGGTATGGTCGGCATGCACGGAACGCGCGCCGCCAACACGGCGTTGAACGAGACTGATCTGCTGCTCGTCTTTGGCGCCCGTTTGGATGACCGCGTGACCGGCGAACCAACCAGATTCGCTCCGCATGCCAAGATCGTTCACTTCGAAATCGATCCGGCGCAGCTGGATCGCGTGCGTCCCGGCGATTTGTCAGTCATTGGAGATCTGGCCGATACGATTCCGGCGTTTCACGCGGAGTTGCGCCGCCACTCTCTTCCGAACTTCAAGGATTGGCGCGCAGTCGCATGTGGTTCCGAGCGCGCTGAGCTTGATCCGCGCGGCTTGGCGCAGCCTACGATTCGTTTTCTAGACGAGCTTTTCAGCCGTCTGCCCAAGGACAGCGTCGTCATCGCCGACGTCGGCCAGCACCAGATGTGGGCCGCACAACGCTACCGCTCGGACTCGCCGCGCGGCTTCATCACTTCGGGCGGACTCGGCTCCATGGGCTTCGCTCTCCCGGCCGCAGTCGGCGTACAACTCGCCAAGCCAGACTCGTGCGTGTTGTGCGTCTCGGGCGATGGTGGATTCCAGATGAACATCCAGGAACTCGCGACCGTGCACCGTCTCGGCCTGCCGGTGAAGATGGTCATCATCGATAACAAATATCTCGGCATGGTGCGGCAGTGGCAGCAGCTGTTTTACGAGCGCAACTACGCCGAAACCGACTTGAGCGACAACCCGGACTTCGTCGAGATCGCCAAGGCCTACAAGATTCACAGTTTCCGTTTGAAAGAAGATGCCATGCGCGAGTTTCCGGTGTCGCAGGAAACCGGGGATCAGATCGATCGCTTCCTGCATTCGCCGGATCCGGAGTTGCTGGTTTTCGATTGTGCCCCGGAGGCCAACGTTTTCCCGATGGTCCCGGCAGGCGCAGCGTTGTCGGAGATGTTGCTGGAGGAAGAACCATCGCAGTGACGGGGGACGAACCTATGCAGAGTTTCCAGATTCGCTATCGCAACACACAAGGGACGCTGATGCGCATCCTGAATGCGGCTTCGCGCCGCGCACTTGATCTGCACTATGTGCTGGCTGACGCCGCCGAACGCGATCATCAGGTGACGCTGGTGCTGGATGTCAATCAGAAGCAGGTCGGCCAGCTTTACCGCGAGTGGTACTCGATAGCCGATGTGATCCACGTCGGCACGGGCGCGGCGCACCCTGCGGAGTGGTCCTCAGCTCATCCTCCGTCGGGCGTAACGATTGAAGAATCGCGAGCTGCGGCCCGTGCGTAGCGACCAATTTCTATGAATGGGCAAGCATGACGATCCCTGGGCAGCGTCATGCAACTTGGGGAACCTGCTGCATGCAGGTTCCCCGTTTTTTCGGCGAGAAGAGAAGCTTGAACCACAAAGGGCACGAAGGTACACAAAGGAAACCCTGACGCGGAAATCCTTCGTGTACCTTCGTGTCCTTCGTGGTTTATGCTCTTGTATTCTTACCGCACGGGTCTTCTAACTATGGATCTCAAACACATCAGTCGCGGAATTACCGAAGGGCGCGATCGCGCGGGCGCGCGCTCCATGTTCAAAGCCGTAGGATTCACCGACGCCGATCTCAGCCGTCCGCTGATCGGCGTGGCCAACACCTGGATCGAAACCATGCCATGCAACTTTCACCTGCGCCGCTTGTCGGCGAAGGTGAAAGAAGGCATTCGCGCGGCCGGCGGCACGCCCATGGAGTTCAACACTGTCGCCATTTCTGACGGCGAAACCATGGGCACTGAAGGCATGCGCGCTTCGCTGGTGAGCCGCGAAGTGATCGCCGACTCGATCGAATTGGTCTGCCGCGGGCAAATGTTCGACGCCTGCGTGTGCGTAGTCGGCTGTGACAAGACGATTCCCGCGGCAGCCATGGCTCTGGCACGCATGAATCTTCCCGGCATGGTGCTCTACGGTGGCACGATCGCGCCCGGAAGTTATCGCGGCAAAGACGTCACGATTCAGGACGTCTACGAGGCTATCGGCACGAACATCGCCGGCAAAATGTCAGACACCGAACTGAGGGAACTGGAAGACGCAGCGTGTCCGGCAGCAGGCGCCTGCGGTGGCCAATACACAGCGAACACGATGTCGACGGTGATGGAGATGATCGGTCTGTCGCCGATGGGCTTCAACAGCGTCCCGGCGATGGACGCGCAGAAAGATCAAATCTCGTTCGACTGCGGCAAGATCGTGATGAACGTCCTGCAGACGGGCCTGAAGCCGCGTGACATTCTCACGCGCGAGGCGTTCGAGAACGCCATCGCGTCGGTCGCTGCGACCGGCGGATCGACGAATGCCGTGCTGCACCTTCTCGCCATCGCGCGCGAAGCGGGTGTCGCACTCGAGATCGACGATTTCCAGACCGTGAGCGAGCGCACTCCACTGCTTGCGGATCTCAAGCCTTCCGGCAGATTCGTCGCCGCTGATATGCATCGTGCCGGAGGCATCGGTCTGCTGGCCAAGCGCCTCATGAGCGGAAAGTATCTGCACGGTTCGGCAAAGACGGTGACTGGCCAGACAATTGCCGTCGAAGCCGAGAAAGCAACAGAAACCCCGAAGCAGGAAGTGATTGCCCCGCTCAACAAGCCGCTGAAGGCAAGTGGCGGTCTCGTGATCCTGAAGGGCAATCTCGCGCCCGAAGGATGCGTCATCAAGATCAGCGGGCACGAGCGACTGGAGCATCGCGGCCCGGCGCGCGTGTTCGATTCCGAAGAGGATGCGATGGCCGCGGTGAAGACCAAGAAGATTCAGGCTGGGGATGTTGTCGTGATCCGCAACGAGGGGCCCAAAGGCGGTCCGGGCATGCGCGAGATGCTGGGCGTAACGGCCGCGCTCGTGGGCGAGGGATTGGGCGGCTCGGTGGCGCTGTTGACCGATGGACGCTTCAGCGGTGCGACACGCGGCTTGATGGCTGGGCACGTCTCTCCCGAGGCGGCGCTGGGAGGTCCGATCGCTGCCGTGCGCGAGGGGGACATGGTTCGCTTCGACGTGCGCCAGCGCATCCTCGAAGTCGAAGTCAATGACGATGTGTTGCGCCAGCGTCTGGCGCAGTGGAAAGCGCAGCCGCCGCGCTATCCCACGGGCGTTTTCGCAAAGTATGCGGCGCTGGTCTCGTCGGCGTCGCAGGGAGCGATCACGAGGCCTCGATAGCATTCTGCCTTGTGCTACAGTGAATTGCCGCCGAACGTCGGGACGCCCTTTTCGGGAGCGGACGGCGCAATATCACACGAATGGTGCAAAGGATCGCTGCTCCAACGGCACGGCGCTTTCCGTCCCGTGGTCCGAATGTCGCGCGGTTTGTATTCATCTCGCTGGCGCTCTGCGTTGTGAGCGCAGCGCAGGCACCATCTCCTTCACTCGAACCTCCCCACCAGGACTACCTCGTCTACGTCGTCTGCGAATCCGCGGACAAGATTGTGCTTCTCCGCTTTGGCCCGAAAGGGCTGAGCATCGAGAGCCAGACTCGAACTGGGCTCATGCCGATGGACATCAACGGGCCGCATGGAATCGCGGTCTCGCCTGACAAGCAATATTTCTACGTTTCCGAAGGGCACGGCAGACCCGACGGTTCGGTCTGGAAATACCGCGCCGGCACGAACGAGGTCATCAAGTACACGGGCCTCGGTATGTTCCCGGCAACGACCGACATAACGCCTGACGGCAACTTCATTTACGTCGCCAATGCCAACTTTCACGGCGACATGGTTCCTTCTTCGATCTCGGTGGTTGCCACCGACCAGATGATAGAGGTCAAGCGCATCCCGACCTGCACCATGCCGCACGGATCGCGCCTGAACCGCGCGGGGACCAAGCATTACTCGGCGTGCATGATGGACGACATGCTGGTCGAGATCGACGCCAGCCGGTTCGCCGTGTCGCGCTACTTCATGCTGACGCCGGGCAGGGAGATGGGCATGAGCGGCGCGCCATACCCAGCTTCTGGCGCGGATGCAAAGATGCACAACATGTCCGAGCACAAGCCAACCTGCACGCCAACGTGGGCGCAGCCTTCGAATGATGGGTCGATCGTCTACGTGGCCTGCAATCAATCGAACGACATTGTTGCGGTCAAGACCGATGATTGGACCATGGCTCGTCGGTTCCCCGCGGGGAATGGAGTCTACAACCTAGCCATGACCAGAGACGGACGTCTGATTGCGACCAACAAGCGCGGGCAGTCGGTGTCGATCTTCGATCCCGTGTCGGGCAAAGAACTGGCCAGGATTCCGACGCAGAGGAAAGTTGTTCACGGAGCGGTTGTCTCGCCGGACGATCGCTACGCCTTCATCAGCGTCGAGGGCGTAGGCACGGAACCCGGAACCGTGGAAGTAATTGACCTGAAGAGCTTGAAGACCGTTGCTAGCGTCGACGTGGGGCCTCAAGCGGCGGGGATTGATTTCTGGAAGGTGGAACCAAGCAAACCGTAGTTTGAATAATGTGAAGCATTCGAGCGGAGGGAACGTTGAAACATCGCGCGTTTAGGTTCGCCGCATTAGCGTTTTTCTCAATTGCAAGCGTTTGGGCGCAGGACGCGGCCAAGGCGCAGGAGACATCCACGACGTCTGTTGCGCCCGCGAGCGTGGAGATCACGCCGAAGACGCTCGACGTTCACGTGGGCGAGAGGATCAAGTTCAGCGCCGCTGCCAAGGACTCGGCGGGCAATCCTATTGACGCGAAACCTTCCGTCTGGTTCGCGGCTCCATTCGATCTGGCGGGCGCGGATGAGTCGGGCGAAGTGACGTTCCACGCGCCTGGAGTCGTCACCGTCGGTGCGGTGATTGCGGGGAAGACCGGTTACGCGACGGTCAACGTCGGCAACTCCAAGATCGCCACACTGGAGATCGAACCACTCGCGCGCGCGATCGTTGCTGGCAGTGCTGAGAAGGTGACTGCGATTGCTCGTACCTCCAACGGCGAACCTCGTACCGATGCTGTTATCAAATGGACATCGGAGAAGCCGGCGATTGCCTCGATCGACGCGGCTGGATTGATCACGGGCGTCGCGCCGGGAAGCGTCACCATCAGGGCGGCTTGCGGAGACGCCAGTAGCAAGGTGACGGTTCAAGTCGTGCGCGATGCGCTGCGCAAGCTGACGGTCAAGCCTGCAACGGCCGAGGCGCGCACGGGCGACGTTGTGCACTTCTCTGCTGCAGGCGATGGCGTTAAGGATCCGTCGGTGCGGTGGTCGATCAGCGGAAGCGGCGCTGCCGTCTATGCCGACGGCGCATTTGTCGCGGAGAAAGCTGGCACTTACGTGGTCACGGCCAGCAGCGGGCAGCACAGTTCTTCCGCGTCGGTGGTGGTTCGTCCGCGGAAGGTGGAGCGTGAGGTGGAAGTCGTGGCGCATGTTCCCATGCCTGACCTGCAGATGTCGGAGGAATGGATCGTGGGACATCACGCGTATCTGGCGACCATCGCGGACAAGCTCTTCGTCTACGACATCGCCGATCCGGCGAATCCCAAGCTGCTCGACACGCTCAAGGTCGACGCGCGGTTGATCAACGACATCAGCACAACACCGGACGAGAAGATTGGTGTGTTCACTCGCGAGGGCGCGTCAAATCGAAAGAACGGAATCGTGTTCCTCGATACCTCCGACGCGGCGCATCTCAAGGTGCTCTCCGAATACACGGCGACTGTCAGCGGCGGCGTGCACAGCGCGTACATCGACAGCCACTATGTCTATCTCACCGACGATGCGACGGGATCGCTGCGCATCATCGACTTTCAGGATGCGAAGCATCCCAAGGAAGTCGCGCGCTGGCAGACGGAGAATCCCACGGTCGTCACACTGAATACCGAGATGGGATCGATGACCAGCGGACGTTATCTGCACGACCTGCAGGTAAAGGATGGGCTCGCGTATCTCGCGTACTGGCGCGATGGACTGGTCATTCTCGACGTGGGCAATGGGATGGCGGGAGGAAGTCCGGAGAATCCGAAACTCGTCAGCCAGTATCGCTTCAACCACTACGAGCTTTACGGCGATGGCTGGCTCGCGGGCACACACAGCGTGTTCCGCTACAAGAATTATCTGTTCGTGGGCGATGAAGTTTTTCCGGCGATCTTCAACATCGAGGACCGCGATCGCATTCCGGTGCGCGCGATCTGCCATGTGATGGACATCTCTGACATCAAGCATCCGAAGGAAGTCGCGCAGTACGAAGCGCCCGAAGGCGGCTCGCACAATTTCTGGGCCGCGAACGACATGCTCTATGAGGGCTACTACAGCGGCGGCGCGCGCGTGCTTGATATTTCCGGAGAGTTGCGCGGCGATCTCTATCGGCAGGGGCGTGAGATTGCGCGCTTCTGGACCGGAGACTCCAAGGGATTCCGTCCGAATCTTCCGTTCACCTGGGGAGGACAGCCTTGTTCTTTGGCCTGCGATACCCCTGAACTGAATGGGCTGATGTACTTCAATGACATTCATTCCGGGCTGTGGATCACGAAGCTAGGGGCGGCGAAGTTTCAGGGATCGACGACGGCTCCTCCAGTACGGAAGAGCGAGCGGACGATTCACTAGGCGCGCTTTGACTTCGTCTCTGGGGCGAGTTTGACCGGGGAGGCTGGCCCATCCTTGGGCCCGCATGGGGCACCCGGCGGTCGAGCTGCGCTCGATGGACAGCCGAAGGCGGCTGTCCCCACATAGTCCGTGGTGGAAACCTCGACGTCTTGCTCACTTCTGGCGGCTGTGAAAAACTAGTGTCTACTCCATTCATCTAGCACAACTATGGCAGCGGCGCGAACATTATTCGAGAAGATTTGGGATTCGCATGTGGTGGCTTCGCCTGCGGGGCGCTCACCAATTCTTTACATTGACTTGCATCTGGTGCATGAGGTGACTTCGCCTCAGGCGTTTGACGGGCTGCGGGCTGCGGGGCGCAAGGTGCGGCAGCCTTCTCGCGCGGTCGCGACCGTCGATCACAACATTCCTACGGAGCCGCGCGGGACTCCGATTACCGATCTGGTTGCGGCGAACCAGATTTCAGCGCTGCAGCGCAACTGCAAGGAGTTCGGCGTCCGGCTATTCGATATGGATTCGCCCGAGCAGGGGATCGTGCATGTGATTGGTCCGGAGCTGGGACTGACACAGCCGGGGATGACAATTGTGTGCGGGGACAGCCACACGTCGACTCACGGGGCGTTTGGGGCGCTGGCGTTTGGGATTGGGACGTCGGAGGTGGAGCATGTGCTGGCCACGCAGTGCCTGGCACAGCAGAAGCCGAAGACGATGCAGATCGATGTGCGCGGGCGGCTGGCCGATGGCGTGACGGCGAAGGATCTGGCGCTGGGCATCATCGGGCAGATTGGGACGGACGGCGCGACCGGACATGTGATCGAGTATGCGGGTCCGGCGGTGCAAGCTCTCTCGATGGAAGGGCGTATGACGCTCAGCAATATGAGTATCGAGTCGGGGGCGCGCGCTGGGATGGTGGCTCCGGATGAAACGACCATCGCGTACGTTGCGGGTCGGAGATTTGCTCCGGTGGGCGAGGAGTGGGATCAGGCGCTGGAGCGGTGGCGCAACCTGCCGACAGATGATGGAGCGGAGTTCGATAAAGTCATCGAGATTGATGGGGCGCAGCTTTGTCCGTTTGTGACGTGGGGAACGAATCCGGGGATGGTGGCTCCGGTGACGGGGCGCGTGCCGGAGATTAAGGGCCTGCAGGAAACCGACCGGCGGGCGGCGGAACTGGCGTTGCAGTATATGGCGCTGGAACCGGGGAAGCGCATTGAGGATATTGGGATTGACCGCGTGTTCATTGGATCGTGCACGAATTCGCGGATTGAGGACTTGCGGGCGGCGGCGCGGGTGGCGAAGGGGCATCATGTGAGCTCGAAGGTGCGGGCAATGGTGGTGCCGGGATCGCAGGCGGTGAAGCGAGTCGCGGAGCAGGAAGGGCTGCACCGAATCTTTCAGGATGCGGGATTCGAGTGGCGGGAGTCGGGATGTTCGATGTGTCTGGGAATGAATCCGGATATCTTGCAGCCGGGAGAACGGTGCGCGTCGACCAGCAACCGGAATTTTGAAGGGCGTCAGGGGCGCGGAGGGCGGACGCATCTGGTGAGTCCGATGATGGCAGCGGCGGCGGCGATTGCAGGGCATTTCACGGATATTCGGAACTGGAAGTTTCGGTGATGTACAGGAGCGAAAGCCCGCATCATTTCGGTCACTTAACGCGGCCCTGGAAGGGCCGCTCCTCCACGGTGGTGTTGGATTCTGAGTTGGTGGTTAGATTCTGACAGAGACTTCGTCGCGGGAGAGTCGCCCGCGCGACAGCCGGCAGGATGCCGGCGCTACGGAGAAGCATGAAACCTTTTACAACGCATCGGGGGCGGGTGGCGCCGCTCGATCGGGTCAACGTGGATACGGACCAGATCATTCCCAAACAATTCTTGAAGCGGATCGAGAAGACCGGGTTTGGGCAGTTTGTGTTTTATGACTGGCGGTTTGGGACGGACGGGAAGAGGAATCCCGACTTCATTTTGCACGAGCCGCGGTATGAGGGCGCGAGCGTGCTGGTGGCGGGGAAGAATTTTGGATGCGGATCGTCGCGCGAGCATGCGGTGTGGGCGCTGGCGGACTTCGGATTCCGGGCGGTGATCTCGTCTTCGTTCGCCGACATTTTTGCCAACAACAGCACGAAGAATGGATTCCTGACGGTGCAGTTGAGCGAAGACGAGGTAGCGACGCTGATGCGGCGCGCGCAGGAGATTGACGACTACGAAGTCACGATCGATCTGGAAAAATGCGAAGTGCGCGACGAGCAGGAATTCCGCGCGACGTTTCCGGTGGATGAATTTGTACGGCATTGCCTGCTGAACGGGTTGGATGACATTGGCCTCACGCTGCAGCATGAGGCGGAGATTGCGGCGTATGAGAGGCAACATCCCGCGCCCGCGGGATTGAGGGCGTCCTGAGTCAATAGACGGTCAAGACGAGTAAAGATATGTAAAACCGGCGCGCCCGTATTGACCCGCCATAGGCGCGAGGTTGATCCTATAGGTGGCGCGGTTCTGCCATAGCAACTGCCTCGTAGCGCGGCTCTACAGCGACTTGCGGGGGACGTCTTGCGGCCGACGGGTGCGGGGGCGAGACGCCCTCGCGACAGCCGGCAGAGCCTGTCCTGAGCGAAGCCGAAGGAATGCCGGCGTTACTGGCATCGCAAATTCCTCCTTCACAGGGTGAGTGGCTGCAAACCGAGCCTACAATACGTACGTCTAATAATTCGAACCTCCTGCCGAACTCGGGTCAGAGGAGCAATCAGCGGGCTTAATCTAAATATGAATGATTCTTATAAACGAACAACCCGCGCGACGATAACCGTGCGCGTGGTAACGATATGCACTCTTGCGGCGGTGTGCACATTTTCCGTGGGCTGCAGCAGCAGCGCGGCCGATCCCAAACAGAAAGCACAGGCGGCTGGCCCGCGCTCCATTTCCGTGGCAGTAGCGCCCGTGCAGAAGCAGGATGTTCCCGTCTATCTGTCAGGTCTGGGAGCAGTAACGGCGTTCAATACGGCGAACATCAAGAGCCGCGTGGATGGGCAGATTATGAAGGTGAACGTCCGCGAAGGGCAGGACGTTCACGAAGGCGAATTGCTGCTTGAGATTGACGCTCGTCCTTTCGAGGTGCAGCTTGAGCAGATGCAGGCGCAGTTGTTCCGGGATCAGGCCCAGTTACGCGATGCCAAGCTGAATCTGGAGCGTTACACATCGCTGATTCCTTCGGGCAGCATTGCGCAGCAGCAGGTCGACACCCAGAAAGCGCTGGTCGATCAACTGGACGGGACGGTGCGCAACGATCAGGCGCAGATCAATTCGGCAAAGCTGAATATTACGTATTGCCACATCACGGCGCCGTTCAGCGGACGGGTCGGCTTGCGGCAGGTGGATCCGGGAAACATTGTGCATGCGTCGGATGCGAATCCGATGCTGATCCTGATGCAGTTGCAGCCCATTGCGGTGATTTTCACCCTGCCGGAGGATGTGCTGCCGAGTGTGGCGCAGCAGATGAAGCGAGGAACGCTGGAAGTGGACGCGTTCAGCCGCGACGACCAGACCAAGCTGGCGACGGGGAAGCTGCTGACAATCGATAACCAGATTGATCCGGCGACGGGAACGGCCAAGCTGAAGGCTGTGTTCGATAACCGGGAAAGCAAGCTGTGGCCGAACCAGTTCGTGAACGCGGACTTGCTGCTGGAGACACGGAAGAACAGCACCGTGGTGCCGACGGCGTCGGTGTTGCGCGGACCGCAAGGACCGTACGTTTACGCGGTGAATCCGGACAAGACTGTGCAGGACAAGCCGGTGACCATTTCGCTAACGCAGGGCGACACGACGGTAGTCACAGGTGGAGTGAATCCTGGCGATACCGTGGTGACCGATGGGCAGGACAAGCTGCAACGCGGCAGCCGCATCGAGCCGCGCAACATTGCGCCCAGCGGCGGAAGAGGTGCGGGGCCGGTAACCGGTGCCGTACAGCGGCGTTCGAATCCTTCGGCGGCGGGAGCCTTCGGCAATTCGGCTATGGATAATTCGTCTTCAGACGCGCCGGCTTCGGGCAGTTCAGGGTCATGAGTCCGTCACGCCTATTCATTCTCCGACCGGTCGCGACCACCTTGTTGATGCTGGGTGTGCTCCTTGTGGGCTGGGTTGCGTTCATGCAACTGCCAGTGTCGGCACTGCCTGAGGTGGACTACCCCACGATTCAGGTGGTCACGTTTTATCCGGGGGCGGACCCGGACGTGATGGCGTCGTCGGTGACGTCTCCACTGGAGCGGCAATTCGGGCAAGTTCCCGGACTGACGCAGATGACGTCGACGAGTTCGTTTGGCAGTTCGGTGATCACGCTGCAATTCGGGCTCGATCAGAACATCGACGTGGAAGAGCAGCAGGTGCAGGCGGCGATCAATTCCGGATCGACGTACTTGCCGGCGGATTTACCGAATCCTCCCATTTACAACAAGGTGAATCCAGCCGACGCGCCGATTCTCACCCTGGCGCTGACTTCGGATTCCCTGCCGCTGTCGAAGGTTGAGGATCTGGCCGACACTTCGTTGGCACAAAAAATTTCGCAGCTGCCCGGAGTGGGGCTGGTTTCGATCAGTGGCGGGCAGAAACCGGCGGTTCGGATTCAGGCGAATCCGACGGCCCTGGCTTCGTACGGGCTGAGCCTAGAAGATCTGCGGGCGTCGCTGGCACAGGCGAACGTGGATCAGGCCAAGGGCGTGATCGATGGAGCGCGGCAGTCGTACACCATCGGAGCGAATGACCAGCTTTTCTCGAGCGAGCAATATAAGCCGATCGTGGTTGCGTATCGCAACGGGGCGCCGGTGCGGCTGAGCGACGTTGCCAATGTAATCGATGGCACGGAAAACAAGCAGCTGGCCGCGTGGATGAACCTGACGCCCGCGGTGATCGTGAATATCCAGCGGCAACCGGGCGCCAACATCATCAGCGTGGTGGACCGGATCAAGAAGTTACTGCCGCAGTTGCAGGCTTCGCTGCCCACTGCGGTCAATGTCCAGATTCTGACCGACCGGACGACCACGATCCGGGCATCGGTGCAGGATGTTGAGTTCGAGTTGATGCTGGCCATCGGACTGGTCGTGATGGTGGTATTCCTTTTCCTGAGGAATCTTTCGGCGACTGTGATTCCAAGCGTGGCGGTACCGCTTTCGCTGATTGGAACTTTCGGTGTGATGTACCTGCTGGGCTACAGCCTGAACAACCTGACACTGATGGCGCTGACGATTTCGACGGGCTTCGTGGTGGACGACGCCATCGTCATGATCGAGAACATCGACCGGTTCCTGGAGGCGGGAGACTCGCCGCTGGACGCGGCGCTGAAGGGATCGAGCCAGATTGGATTCACGATCATCTCGCTGACGGTTTCGCTGATCGCCGTGCTGATTCCGCTGCTGTTCATGGGCGACATTGTGGGACGGCTGTTCCGGGAATTCGCGGTGACGCTGGCGGTAACGATTCTGGTGTCGGCCGCCGTCTCGCTCAGCCTGACGCCGATGATGAGCGCCAAGCTGCTCAAGCACCGCAAAGAAGGCGAGAAGGGGCGGTTCTACGAGGTCACGGAAGAGTATTACAACCGCATCATCGGATTTTACGGACGTTCGGTGAAATGGGTGCTGAAGCACCAGACTGCAACGTTGCTGGTGACATTCGGGACGCTGGTGCTGACGTTATGGCTTTACGTCATCGTCCCAAAGGGATTTTTCCCGGTGCAGGATACCGGGGTGATTCTGGGAGTGTCGGAGGCTCCGGATTACATTTCGTTTGAAGCGATGGCGCAACGGCAGCAGGAACTGGCCAAGGTCATTTTGAAGGATAACGACGTCGCCAGCCTCTCGTCGTTCATTGGAGTCGACGGCACGAATACCACGCCGAATGCTGGCCGAATTCAGATCAACCTGAAGCCGCGCGATCAGCGGAAAGAGGATGCGTCTGCGATCATCCGGCGGCTGCAACCGGAATTGAACAACGTGCAGGGGATCACTCTCTACATGCAGCCGGTGCAGGATCTCACGGTGGAAGACCGCGTGAGCCGGACGCAGTTCCAGTATTCGATTGAAGATGCGGACGCACAGGAACTGGCGCAGTGGACGACGAAGCTGGTGGCCAAGTTGCAGACGCTGCCGGAATTGCGCGATGTCGCCACCGATCAGCTCAACGAGGGATTGAGAACGACCGTCACGATTGACCGGGACACGGCGTCGCGGCTGGGGATCTTCCCGCAGGCTATCGACAACACTCTATACGACGCGTTTGGTCAGCGACAGGTTTCGACGATGTTCACGCAGTTGAACCAGTATCACGTCATCCTGGAAGTGTTGCCGCAGTTCGCACAGACTCCCGAGAACCTGAGAGATATCTATATACGCCCCAGCGTAGTCACAGCGAACACGGGTGCACCTTCGGCGAATGGAGCCGCGGTCACGACCAGCGGTGCGCCGGTTCCCCTCTCAACCTTTACACAAATGAGTTCCGCGAGCGCCTCACTGGCAGTGAACCATCAGGGGCAGTTTCCGGTGGTCACGCTTTCATTCAATCTCGCTCCCGGTTCGTCGTTGGGCGATGCAACCAAGGCGATCCAGCAGGCGGAGAAGGACATCCAGCTGTCGCCCAGTATTCATGCGTCGTTTCAGGGGACGGCGGCAGCCTTTCAGAATTCGCTGTCGAGCGAGCCATACTTGATCCTGGCCGCGGTCATCACGGTGTACATCGTGCTGGGAGTTTTGTACGAGAGCTACATTCATCCGATAACGATTCTTTCGACACTGCCGTCAGCTGGCGTGGGGGCAATTCTGGCGCTCATGCTTACGGGCAACGACCTGACGGTGGTGGCGCTGATCGGGATCATTCTCTTGATCGGCATCGTGAAGAAGAACGCCATCATGATGATCGACTTCGCGCTCGAAGCAGAGCGCACCGAGCACAAGCCGCCTGAGGAAGCGATCTATCAGGCATGTTTGCTGCGATTCCGTCCGATTATGATGACGACGATGGCGGCCCTGCTGGGCGGACTTCCCCTGGCGCTGGGATCGGGAACGGGCGCAGAATTGCGGCGGCCGCTGGGCATCACGATCGTCGGCGGATTGCTGCTGAGCCAGTTGCTGACGCTCTACACGACGCCGGTGATCTATTTGTGGTTTGACCGGCTGGCACAAAGGTTTTCGCGCTACCGAATCGGCAACGAGATTCCGGCGGAACCGATGTCGACGGACTAGGGTGGTGGTGCTGCAGTAGAGTCACCTCAGGCGGCTCAAGCCGCGTTGGGAGTGAAGGTGGATCGCAGCGCTGAAACGCTGCGCTAGCAGACGCATTGCGCCACCCGGAAGCGAATCGCGGCGGACAACCGAAGGCGGCTGTCCCCCACAGTGAACATGAGCATTTCGGCTCCATTTATCCGGCGTCCGATCGGCACTTCGCTGCTGGCAGCAGCGCTGCTGCTGTCGGGGATTCTTGCCTTCAATTTTCTTCCGGTCGCGTCGCTGCCGAAAATGGACTTCCCCGTGATCAGCGTGGGCGCCGGCCTGCCCGGGGCTGATCCGCAGACCATGGCGTCGGCGGTAGCTACTCCGCTGGAGCGGCAGTTCGGGCGCATCGCCTCGGTGAACCAGATGACTTCCTCCAGTCAGCTGGGGTCCACCGGAATCGCGCTGCAATTCGATCTGAACCGGGATATTAACGCCGCGGCGCGCGATGTCCAGGCTTCCATCAACGCGGCGCGCAGCCAACTTCCCGCCAATCTGCCCAGTAACCCCAGCTATCGCAAGGTAAACCCGGCAGACGCGCCCATTCTGATGCTGGGATTGACCTCGGAAACCATGACCGTGCCGCAGATGTACGATGCCGCCGACTCGATCCTGGCGCAAAAGCTCTCGCAGGTCCAAGGAGTAGGGCAGGTTTTTGTTTGGGGCTCATCTCAGCCCGCGGTGCGCGCGGAGGTGAATCCGACGCTGCTGAACAAGTTGGGAATCGGCCTCGACACAGTTCGCAACGCTTTGAATGCCGCCAACGCAAACCGACCGAAGGGCCAGGTCTCCGACGCTGCAAGATCTCAAATGCTGGATACGACCGATCAACTTTTCACAGCCGATCAATACCGGCCGCTGATCGTGGCGTATCACGATGGAGCTGCGGTGCGGCTGGGAGATGTTGCCGAGGTCAAAGATGCAGTCTCAGACGTGCGCAATCTCGGCTTGATCAACGGCCAGCCAGGCATCCTCATGCCGCTATTCCGGCAACCCGGCGCCAACATCATCGAGACCGTGGATCGGGTTAGAGCGCTGATACCGTATCTGCAATCCTCGATTTCGCCGGCCATGAAGCTGTCGATCGTAATGGACCGCACCACCTCAGTGCGGGCGTCAGTCAAAGACATCGAAAGAACTTTGCTGATTTCGATCGCGCTCGTGATCCTGGTTGTGTTCGCGTTCCTGCGAACAGTGCGGGCGACGATCATTCCGAGCATTGCGGTGCCGCTTTCGCTGGTGGGAACGTTTGGCGGGATGTACCTGCTGGGATACAGCCTGGACAATTTGTCGTTGATGGCGCTGGCAATCTCGACGGGATTCGTGGTGGATGACGCGATCGTCGTTCTGGAGAACATCACGCGCTACATCGAGCGCAGCATGGGCGTCGTGCAGGCGACGTTTAAAGGAGCAGCGGAGATTGGATTCACGGTGCTTTCCATGAGCACGTCGCTCGTGGCGGTCTTTATCCCCCTGTTGCTGATGGGCGGGATTGTGGGACGCCTGTTCCGCGAGTTCGCGGTCACGTTGAGCATTGCGATCGGGGTGTCACTGCTGGTTTCGCTCACCACTACGCCGACGATGTGCGCGAAATTCCTGCGTCCGTCCAAACCGGAGAAGCACAACATTTTTTATCGGGCCAGCGAGTGGTGTTTCGACGCACTTCTCGCGGTCTACACGCGGGCGCTGAAATGGGTGCTGGCGCACCAGCCATTGACCGGAGTGGTGACGGTTCTGGTGGCCGTGCTGAGCATTTATCTCTACTTCAAGGTGCCCACGGGCTTCTTCCCGCAGCAGGACACAGGGCGCATTCAGGGAACAGTGATCGGAGCGCAGGATATTTCGTTCCAGTCTATGAGCGATAAAATGAGGCGCTTCGTCAAAATCGTGATGAACGATCCAGCGGTGGACACGATGGCGGGATTCACCGGTGGAAGCACGCTGAGCCAGGGCCGGTTCTTCATGATGCTCAAGCCGATCGAGCAGCGTGGCCCATGCCAGAAGCAACACTTCTGGGAGGCTTGCCACTACGTTACGGCGGACGATGTGATCAACCGTCTGCGCGGCAAGCTGGCGGTGGTGCCCGGCGCAACGTTGATTCTGCAGTCGTCGCAGGAGCTCACCATTGGCGGCCGTTACGGCAACGCACAGTATCAATACACACTGCAGAGCGGGAACCTCAACGATTTGAACACGTGGGCGCCACGCCTGCTGGAGAAGCTACGGACCCTGCCTGAACTGCGCGACCAGAACTCCGACCAGCAGGATAAGGGGCTACAAGCGAGGTTGGTGATCGATCGAGATACGGCGAGCCGGTTGGGAATCACTCCGCAGACTCTGGACAATGCGCTCTATGATGCATTCGGGCAGAGGCAGGTCTCGACGATGTACCGGGCGCTGAACCAGTATCACGTAGTGATGGAGGTTGCGTCGCAATTCCAGCAAACTCCCGAGGCATTGCAGAACATCTATCTTAAGTCGACGACCGGAACTCCGGTTCCGCTGGCGGCCTTCACGCATTACGAGCCATCGAATACGCCGTTGGCGGTGAATCACCAGGGGCAGCTGCCTTCGGTGACAATCTCGTTTAACCTGGCGCCGGGAATTTCTCTCGGCCAGGCGACAGATGCGATTGAGAAAGCCGAACGTAATATCGGCTTTCCGCCAACCGTCCAGGCCAGCTTTCAGGGAGCCGCCGCCGCCTTTCAGGATTCGCGGTCCAACATGCTGATCCTGATCATCACTGCGCTGGGTGCTGTCTACATTGTGCTGGGCATGCTTTACGAAAGTTTTGTGCATCCGATTACGATTCTCTCTACGATCCCGTCGGCCGGCGTGGGAGCCCTGCTGGCGCTGATGATCACGCACAACGAGCTCAACGTGATTGGGATGATTGGCATCATCCTGCTGATTGGGTTGGTGAAGAAGAACGCGATCATGATGATCGACGTGGCTCTCGACGTGGAGCGAACGCAGGGAAAGAAGCCGGTCGAGGCGATCTATGACGCATGCATTCTACGATTCCGGCCAATCATGATGACCACGATGGCGGCACTGTTGGGCGGGCTTCCGCTGGCGCTCGGTACTGGGACCGGCTCCGAGCTGCACCGTCCCCTGGGCATCACGATTGTGGGCGGGCTGGCGGTGAGCCAGTTGCTTACGCTGTTTACGACTCCGGTCGTGTATGTCTACCTCGACCGTCTGAGGCTGGCTCTGCGCGGGCGGAAAGATACGGCCCTGCCTGGGACCGCGGCACCGGGGACGGCCAGACCGAGCCCCGCACACTGATGGGCCACTGGTATTGGTGGCCGGGTACAACCTCGCCTTTGAATTTCGGCATCGCAGAGTTGGAGAAGGCCCCACCGGCTGCGCGAAGAACCGCTTGTCCCGTATGATAGGGGTTCGCGAATAAGGCCTCCTGGGAGCGATCTTTGGTTCAGGATCGGCGGGCAGGCCAGCGTTTCCAGTTTTCGTTTGTTTTCGACAAATCCCTTGAGGAGTCACGGATGCTAAAGAGAGCAGCGGCCCTTATGCTGGTTTGCGCAAGCATGGGCGCATGGATGGGTTGTGGGACGACGAGCAGTCGATATGTGTACGCGGCAATTCCTTCGGCGAATAACATCGTGGCCTATCGCGAGGACCCGAATTCGGGGGTACTGACGCAACTGGTGGGAAGTCCGATCTCGTCGGGACGAGCGGTGCAGTCGCTGGCGTTGCATCCGTCGGGAAAGTTCCTGTACGCCGCCAACTCCTTCGACAACAACATTTCGTTGTACACGATTTCGAGCACCGGGGCGCTCACCGAGGTGACGCCGAGGCAGAATGCAGGCACGTCGCCGACGCAGCTGGTGATAGATGCCAGTGGCAGTTTTCTGTACGTGGCGAACTCGGGATCGTTTGACATCTCGGTCTTTTCCATCGATCCGAGCAAGGGCACCCTGACCCTGGTTTCACAGGCGAATGGCGCGAACTCGGCTCCCATCGGTCTTTCCGCGATCAATATGGCATTGGCGCCCTCCGGAACCGCTCTATATGTCACGGGCCAGGCTGCGCTCGGGTATGTGGAAGAATTTCCTGTCAGTGCAGGTGTTCTGGGCCAGCCAGTCCAGGGATCGCCGTTTGTTACCGGGAATAACCCCTACGGACTTGCCATCGATTCCAGCGGGACTTATCTGTACACGGCGAACAAGCAGGACAATACGATCTCGGAATTCGGGATCAATTCGGACGGATCGCTCTCCGCGCTGCGCGGGTCTCCGATCGGTGAGACGTTCATTGGACCGGTGAGCCTGCTGATCGACAAATCGGGTAAATACATGTACGTGGCGAATCAGAGCTCGACGAATCTTGGGGCGTACTCCATCGGGTCCGACGGCACGCTCACACTGCTCACCGGTTCGCCATACGGCACTGGCGCGGGGCCCAGCGTTCTCGCCACCGACTCCAGCGGCAAATATCTGTTTGTGGGAAATCAAGCCGGTTCGGCAGTTCAGTCGTTCAGCCTGGACACGAGCAGCGGAGCGCTGACATTGGTGGCCTCGTACTCCGTCGGGGCCGCGCCCAGCTCGATCGTGATTACACCTTAGCTTCCCAGGAGACGTATGAGCCCGGCAATCCATGGCGGACAGACGGCACACGTGTCGGAGCGATACGCGGAGCGCGTAAACCCGCAATGGGTGCGGCTGCTCGACTTACTCGAGATGAATGTCCGCTACGAACGGTGCATCGGAGCGGAGTTGTTCACATCCGACGGCAGGTGTATCGTCGATTTCCTGTCGGGATATTGTGTGCACAATGTGGGCCACAACCATCCAGATGTAGTGCGCGCGCTGCAGAGCGAACTTGAGCGGTGCGGGCCGGCGATGATCCAGACGCACGTTGCCGACCTGGCTGGGGAACTGGCGGTGAAGTTGTGCGAGCGCGCCGGAGGACGACTACAGAAGGCGTTCTTCGCGTCGTCAGGCAGCGAAGGTGTTGAGGCGGCCATCAAGTTCGCGCGGGCTCACACCCGCCGGGCCGGAGTCCTTTCAGCCGAGCACGCATTTCACGGATTAACCTGCGGAGCACTGTCGCTGATGAGTGACGAGTTCTGGCGGGAAGGGTTTGAGCCATTGCTTCCCGAGACGAGAACCGTGCCCTTCGGCGAACTGGACGCTCTGGAGCGGGAGCTGAAGAGCAAGCGGTTTGCCGCTTTCATCGTGGAGCCGGTGCAATCTGAGGCGGGAGTCTGCGTACCTGATCCGAATTATTTGCGGACGGCCGAAGCTCTGTGCCGGCGCTACGGTACGTTGTTCGTGCTGGATGAAGTGCAAACCGGAATGTACCGCACCGGGACTTTTCTGGCGGCACATCATTTCGGTGTCGATCCGGATATGGTCATACTGGCCAAGGCCCTGAGCGGAGGGCTTGTGCCGGTGGGCGCGGTGCTGATGTCGGACGAAGTGTGCGATTCGGTTTATTCCTCGCTGCCTAGGGCGTTTGTGCATACATCCACTTTCGGCGAGAACAGCCTGGCCATGCGAGCGGGATTGGCCACCCTCGAAGTCCTGGAGCGGGAGGCACTCGGCCAGCGGGCTATCGACTCAGGCGACTACTTGCGCCGCCAGCTGGCGGAAGCTCTACGGGATTTCGAGATGGTGAAGGAGGTTCGCGGGCTGGGGTTGTTGATAGGGATTGAATTCCAGGCGCCGAAGCAGCTTCGCCTGCGCCTTCCCTACGAGGCCTTCAGGGCGGTCCACGGGGGCATGTTCGGTCAGATTCTCGTGATGCGGCTTTTTCGCGACTCGGGCATCTTGACGCAAGTGTGTGGGAACAACTTCATGGTGCTGAAAGTGGCTCCGCCATTGGTGGTCGAGGACGCGCAAATGGATGCGTTTGTAGCGGCTGCTCGAAACGTGGTCGAGCTGGCACATTCGCCGGGCGCCTTTTGGTCTGAAGCACTGGGACTGGCGCGGCGGGCGTTCCGGAGCTAAAGTAGATGCGATTCCCGTACGATTTCTTTACCGCCCGTTACAGGTTTTTGACAGCCGCATGACAATTCAGTCATGCGGTATTGGGACAATATGCGTAAGGCCTCGATCCGCGTGAGTGCAACCGCAAACAGCGCCTGGCCATCTAACTACGCATTCACAACGTTCGGCAGAGGATGGCGCTGACTCTTTGCCGGGACTGAGGACTCGACAAATGCAAATAGCCAGCGCCGCGAGCGCGTTCCCTAAGCATTACTACACTCAGAAGTTTCTGCTGGAAAAGCTTCAGGAATATTGGGGCGATCGTCTCAGAAATCCTCTGATGCTGGCGCGCTTGCATCGCAATGTCACCGTGGAAGGGCGGCATCTCGCGATGCCGTATGAGAAGTATTACGACATCCATACCTGGGGCGACGCGAACAATGCCTGGATTCAGGCGGCACAAGAACTGGGAGAGCAGGCACTCTGCCGGGCGCTACACAACGCCGGCGTCGACAAGAGCGCATTGGGCGCAATATTTTTCGTCTCGGTCACGGGTATCTGCAGCCCGTCGATTGATGCCATCCTGATAAATCGCATGGGACTTCCGGCGAATATCAAGCGCCTGCCCATTTTCGGACTCGGGTGCGTAGCCGGCGCCGCTGGCATTGCGCGTGCCGCGGACTATGTGCGTGCTTATCCCGGGCAAGCAGCGGCTTTGGTTTCGGTGGAACTTTGCTCCTTGACCATTCAAAAAGAAAATTTGACGGTGGCCAACCTGATTTCGTCCGGACTGTTTGCTGACGGATCGGCGGCGGTGGTCGTCACAGGCAGCGATTTGAAGTCAAATGGTCCCGAGATTGTGGCGACGCGATCGGTCTTCTATCCGCAAACCGAAGAGATGATGGGTTGGCAGGTAAGTGAGAAAGGCTTCAACATCGTGCTCTCGCCGGAGGTGCCGGTGCTCATCCGCGAACATCTGGGACATGATGTGGATGCGTTTCTCGCCGATCATGGACACAAGCGGAGCGACATCGGGAGTTGGGTGCTGCACACCGGAGGCCCGAAGGTTCTGGAAGCGACCGCAGCAGCTCTCGACCTGCACAACGGGCAACTCGATGCTTCTTGGGACTGCCTGAAAAAAGTTGGGAATCTGTCGTCGGCATCGGTACTGGTCGTGCTGGAAGACGTGATGAGGAACCGGCGTCCTGCGCCAGGCACGCTCGGCATTTTGGCGGCCATGGGTCCAGGATTCTGTTCGGAGCTTCTACTTTTGAAGTGGTGAGGTCTGGCAGTTGTTGAATTCTACCGACGTTTTTGTGATTGGTGGCGGGCCCGCAGGATTGGCGGCAGCGATTGCCGCGCGGCAACGAGGATTTCGCGTCACGGTTGCCGATGGTGCGAATATGCCGATCGATAAGCCCTGCGGCGAGGGCTTGATGCCGGACGGACTGGTAGCGCTCCAGAAACTCGGGGTGGAAATCAGCGCAGAGAATTCCTATTCCTTCCGCGGCATTCGTTTTCTGAGCGGAGATCTCGCCGTGGACGCGGCATTCCCCCACGGAGCCTCGGGCAGAGGAGTTCGGCGCACTATGCTCCACCAACTCATCGCCGAGCGGGCAGCGAGGCTGGGGATTGATTTCCTGTGGCATACAGCGGTGACCGGTATTTCGGCTGATGCGGTTCACCTGGGAGACCGCGAGATTAGGACGCGGTGGATTATCGGAGCGGATGGCGGAAGCTCCCGCGTGCGGCGCTGGGCCGGGCTCGATGATTTTCGAGAAAGAAATCGCCGATACGCATTCCGAAGACACTACCAAGTGGCGCCGTGGACCGATCGTATGGAACTGCACTGGGACCGCCTCGGGCAGATTTACGTCACCCCCATCTCGGCGGAGCAGGTTTGCGTGGCGTTAATTTCGCGCGATCCGAAGTTGAGATTGAATGAGGCTTTGCGAGGCTTCCCGGAACTGGAAAAGCGGTTGGCAGGGGCTGAAGCAGCTTCGACCGAGAAGGGCGCGGTCACAGCTACCTGCAGGTTGCGGCGTGTCCGCCGCGGCAATGTAGCGCTGATCGGAGACGCCTCGGGAACGGTGGATGCAATCACGGGCGAGGGACTATGCCTCGCGTTCAGTCAGGCTATGGTATTGGCCGAGTGCCTGGAGGACGGGGATCTCGGCCGGTATGAACGCGAACACCGGCGGCTCGCCTTCCGTCCCCGGCTGATGGCGCGGCTGATGCTGCTCCTCGATCAGCGGCCCCGTCTGCAGCGTCGCGCACTGCGGGCGCTCGGTGAACGCCAGCAACTTTTCCAGCGCCTGCTGGAGCTGCACGTCGGAATTCTTTCTCCCCTGCATCTTGCAGCCGATGGTCTGACTCTAGGATGGGGGCTACTAACCGCATGATGAATGCGTCGCGCGGCTATGCTCAGCGAACAATTTTGAACAAAGCCCTGTTTGTGGCTGCTGCGCTGCTTGCAGCGATGGTGCCGGCGGCAGCGCAGGACACGGATTACCAGTTGGATCCGGCACATACCACAGTGAAGTTTACGCTGGGAGATGTTCTTCATACCGTCCACGGCGACTTCAAGCTGAAGCATGGAGCATTGCAGATCGAACCGAGCGGAAAGATATCTGGAGAGATCGTCGTTGATGCCGCCAGCGGCGACAGTGGCAGCGGCATGCGCGATCGCAAGATGCACAAGGAAGTCCTCGAGAGCGCGCGTTATCCCGAGATTGCGTTTCGTCCCGATCGAATCGAAGGGTCGGTTGCGAATTCGGGCAAGTCCTCGGTGATGGTTCACGGTATGTTCAGCATTCATGGCGCGAATCGCGAGATCACGGTGCCGGCACAAGTTGAGCGCGACGGCGATCACTGGACCGCGACGGTTCACTTCACCATTCCCTACGAGAAGTGGGGAATGAAGAATCCCAGCAACTTGTTCTTACGAGTTAACGATTCGGTAGAGATCGATCTGGTGGCTGCGGGAAGCGTTGCGAAACATACTGCCAAGGCCGCTCAATAGCCATCCTGCGGGACAATTCCCTTTCCTTCCGTACACACATAAGAGCGGCCTGCTGTCAGATTCTTGAATTCCTCTGTTTGTCCGCTGGGCCAATGGATTACGACCCTTTCGATGCGGTCGCGCTTTTCCAATCCGAAGGTGACGGGAAGTTCAGACTGCGACAGGTAGCTTGATCCGCCTTTCACTAACCGCGATTGAACCAGACCTCCGGCAAAGACACGAACCGTCGCCCCGATGGCGTCACGGTTTGATTTGGTTCCCACCAACCGAAAGCGGATGCTGCGGTTTCCGGAAAGCTGATCGTTGCGATAGAGATAGGCTGGGCCGTTGTTGGTGGTGATGAGAAGGTCGAGGTCGCCGTCGCGGTCAAAGTCGCCGTAGGCGAGGCCGCGTCCGACCTTCGGCTGGTCGAAGCGCCCGCCTGCGTCGGCGGCGGCGTCACGGAAGTTGCTTTTTCCGTTGTTGAGAAAGAGTTGCGGAGGCTGCGCATACCCGACGTTGCCGCGAATGTTGCGCACCGTCTCGTCGATGTGTCCGTTGGCCACAGCGAAATCGAGCCAGCCATCGAGGTTGATGTCGAGAAAAGAGCAGCCAAATCCAAGGCTGTTTCGGGAGGCGCTGCCGACCCCCGCTTGCGGCGCAATGTCCTCGAAGCTCTTGCCGCTGAGGCGATACAGCCCGATCATTTCATTGTCGAAGTTGGTGATGGCGACGCCGGGTGTACCGGAGTTGTCGAAATCAGCGACATCGACTCCCATG
The DNA here is from genome assembly GCA_035632675.1 of Candidatus Dormiibacterota bacterium. Taxonomy (GTDB): domain Bacteria; phylum Acidobacteriota; class Terriglobia; order Terriglobales; family Acidobacteriaceae; genus Sulfotelmatobacter. The sequence goes on along the minus strand of DASQGJ010000073.1, from coordinate 68,076 downwards.
CCGGCACGCGCCTTTCCCTCGCTGCTGAACGCGATACCGGCCTCGACGGCAGAGTCTTTGAACGTGCCGTTGTGCTGGTTGCGATAGAGCTTGTTGGGCTGGGTATCGTTGGCCACGAGCAGATCGGGCCAGCCGTCACGGTTCTGGTCGAATAGAGCGACGCCCAGCGATTTCGAACTGCTATCGAAGATCCCACTGCTGGCGGTGACATCTTCGAACGTTCCATTGCCGCGATTGTGAAAGAGCCAGCAGGTAGCGCCACGATAGGCTTCCGGCGTGCAGTAGGACTTGTGCTTGCCGTCAAGACTGCAGAAAACATCGGTCTCCGGAGACCACTTCACATAATTGCAGACAAACAGATCGAGCAGGCCGTCACGATCGTAGTCGAACCAGAGAGCGGACGTGCTGAAACCCTCGCGCTTGCCGAGTCCGGCGGCGTTGGTGACATCGACAAACGTTCCTTTGCCGGTATTGCGGAACAATCGGTTCTGGCCGACGCAGGTGACGAGAATGTCGGGAAAACCATCGTTGTTGTAATCGCCGATGGCCACACCCATGCCGTAGAGTTCGACGTCGAGCCCCGCGCGAGAAGTGACGTCAGTAAACGTTCCGTTGCCGTTGTTGTGGTAGAGGCGGAGGGTGGTGCGATTCTTCTTGTGGCCGGGCCAGTCGGCTCCGTTAATCAGCAGGATGTCTTGCCAGCCGTCGCGGTCGTAGTCAAGAAAGGCGCAGCCGGAGCCAAGAGTTTCAGGCAGGAACTTGCCGCCGAAGGCACCGCTGTTGTGTTGGAACTGAATCCCAGCCTGGGTGGTGACGTCGGTAAAGCGAAATCCGAGCGGAGTGGCTGCCGTCTGCGCTGCGATGGCATGCAGACGAGACAACTGCGACCACGAGACGAGCCCCGCCATTGCTCCCAGGAAAGACCGGCGATTCACGGAACGTTCACCAGCCCGGCGCGAATCGCGTAGACGACGAGCTCTGCCGTCTTGTGGATGCCCAGAGTATTCATAATGTTGGCGCGGTGAACGGCTATGGTATTGGCGCTGAGTTCGAGCACCGTGGCAATTTCCTTGTTCGACTTGCCGTCAACGATCATTTGGAGCACTTCAAGCTCCCGCGGAGTGAGGGCGGCATTGCGTTCGCCGCGCAGAGCGGTGCGCTGTTCGACTTTAGGATCGAAGACGGTTTCCCCGGCGGCAACCTTGCGGATGGCGGCGCCAAGTTCAAGATCGAGAGCGTTCTTGAGGACATACCCTTTCGCCCCGGCATCGATCGCCTGGCGCACCCATGTGTTCTCGCTGTGCATGCTGAGCATGAGCACAGCCGTATCGGGGGAGTCTTCCATGATCTGGCGCGTGGCCTGCAGGCCGTTCATACCGGGAAGAGCGCAGTCCATCACGACGACCCGCGGACGCAGCTGCTTGGCCAGCTTGATGGATTCCTCGCCATCGCCCGCTTCGCCGACCACTTCCATATCGGGCTCGTCTTCCAGCAGGCGGCGGAAGCCGCGCCGGACGAGGCCGTGGTCATCCACGAGCAAGACTGTGATCTTCTTTTCCATAGGACTCCGCTTTCTCCCTCGGTACCGTCAGATGCACCAGCGTTCCTCCTTCCGGAGGAGTAGAAAAAACAATCTGGCCACCCATCAGCTCGGCGCGCTCACGCATTGCCACCAAACCAATACCCCGCCGGCCCGGACGCTCGGAGAAGCCGCTCCCGCGATCCTGCACTTCCAGTTCGATCGCAGTGGCCAGGAAGTGAAGCCGCACCGATGCCTGTTTCGCGCCCGAGTGCCGCGCGACATTGTTCAGCGCTTCCTGCAGGATGCGGTAGATGTGCACGCCCGCGCCGCCATCCACAGGGAAGGGCTCCCCTCGCTTTTCATAGGATATGGCAATCCCGGTTTGTCTTTCCACGGTGGGGATATACCAGTCAAGCGTGCTCTCAAGGCCGGCCTCGTCGAGCATGACGGGATGAAGCGCCTGCGAGAGGCTGCGGACACTCTCCAGCGTCGTCTGTACGGTTTGAAGAACTTCCTGCAAATCGGCCCGCAACGACGATCCTTCGGGAGCGTGGGTACCGGCACGGCGCAGCATGGAGCCGATTGCAGTGAGGATCTGTCCAAACTCGTCGTGCAGTTCGCGGGAGATATAGCGCAGGGTGGATTCCTGGGTGGCGATCAGCTTCTGCGCAAGTTCGCTGCGGCGTTCGGAGATTTCTCCGAGACGCGCAAAGAGGCGGCGGTTCCAGCGAATCAGCGACAGGCTGTTGAGCAGAATTGCGAGCAGGGTTGCGGCGAGGAAGACGTATACCTGCCGCTGCACGCGATCATAGATTTGAACGATGCGCTGGCCGGCTTGCTCTTCGTTTTCGCTGTTCTGCACGAGGAAGCGGGCTACGGCTGTGCTCAGCGCCGCTTGACGCTCCTGGAGCGATAGCTGGATCTGCTCGCGCGCTTCTTTTTCCTTGCCGTCGCGGGCCAGAGAGAATACGCGATCGACCGCGTCCCAGAACTGGGTGAATGATCCGGACAGAAAAGCGCTCTGCTCGGGAGTGCGGCTAGCGGCGGCGAATCCGGCTTCGAGGCGCATGGCGTCGTCGAGATCGGTGCGGATGCGCTGGAATTGGGCCGACCACGCGGTCAGGGGATACGGTTCATCACTGCTGACCATGTCGCGCATGGCCACGGCGAGCAGGTTGAGATCGTTCTGAATTCGCAGCAACTGCAGGGAATCCTTGCGGTTGCGGTCGACGAGGTCGGTCTGCAGCTTGCGGAGACCGGTGACCTGCCAGGTGATGTAGGCGGAGTAAGCCAATACCGCGGACACCGTGATGAGTAGGCCTAGCAGCAGACCTAAGGTCGGCGAACGCTCCGGCGGCGACGGGCGGGACACGCCCCGAGCATACAACGGGGGGACGGCGGCTGTCACAGGGCGGCCGTTGCGGTTTCAGACGATCCATCTTCCGACGACCCATCTTCCGACGATATAGGCGAAGATGTGTGACAATGCAGTAATAATGAAGCGAATCCTGTTCCCAGGGAGTCAAACAGGAGATTGAGTTCCCCAGGTAAAGAAGCCGCGAAACCCCCGAAGATCCAGAGACTGAGGGCCGTATTGCCGGAGGTCTGGAAGCTGATGCGCCCGCGCCGCGGGCTGCTCGCCTTGGGCTTCGTGCTGATGGTGATCAATAAGGTCGCGGGCTTCGTGCTGCCGTATTCTTCCCGGTACCTGATCGACAACGTTGTCACGAAGAACCAAACTTCACTGCTGCGGCCGCTGGTGCTGTCGGTCTTATTCGCAACGCTGGTGCAGGGCGTCACGTCTTTCTCGCTCACGCAATTGCTCTCGAAGGCGGCGCAGCGCCTGATCGCCGAGCTTCGCGAGGAAGTGCAGAAGCACATTTCGCGACTGCCGGTGTCTTTCTACGACGCCAACAAGACCGGCGCGCTGGTGTCGCGAATCATGAGCGATGTAGAGGGCGTGCGAAATCTGCTGGGCACCGGACTGGTCGATTTTTCAGGAGGCATTGTCGCGGCAGGGATTGCTCTGGTGCTGCTGCTTCGCACCAGCGTTCCTTTGACCCTGATCGCTGTCGGCTCGTTGAGTTGTTTCGCTTTTGTGCTCAGCCGGGCGTTTGCGACGATCCGTCCGATTTTCCGCGAAAGAGGCAAGATCAATGCGGAAGTAACCGGGCGCTTGACGGAATCGCTGGGCGGCGTGCGGGTGGTGAAGGGATATCACGCGGAGGAGCGCGAGGAGAGAACTTTTGCGACCGGAGTGCGCCGGCTGCTCGATAACGTCATGCGCACTCTAACCGCGACTTCGCTCATGAGCCTTTCGGCCAGCGTCCTGCTCGGCGTGGTCGGCGCCGCGACCATGTATGTGGGCGGACGGCAGATGGTCGGCCACACCCTGACTCCGGGCGGATACATTTCGTACAACCTGTATCTCGTGTTCCTGGTCGCACCCATTCTGCAAGTGGTTTCCATCGGCACGCAGATCACCGAGGCGCTGGCTGGGCTGGAGCGGACGCAGGAGATCATGCGGGAGCAGCCCGAAGACCAGGATCCCAAACGGAAAGTGCAACTGCAGGACATCGTCGGCACGGTTGACTTCGAGAATGTGAGTTTCAGCTACGACGGGACGCATGAGGTTCTGCACAACATTTCGTTCCGCTCGCAGCCGGGAACGGTGACTGCGCTGGTCGGTTCGTCGGGGTCGGGAAAGTCAACGACCATCGGCTTGATCTCGGCGTTCTACGTGCCGACCAAGGGGACGATCCGCGTCGACGACGTGGATTTGAGCACCGTGAGGCTGAATTCGTTCCGCACCCGGCTCGGGGTGGTGCTGCAGGAGTCGTTTCTGTTTGATGGGACGATTCGCGAGAACGTCGCGTTTTCGAGGCCCGGCGCGACTGATGAAGAAATCATGCGCGCGTGCCGGATTGCGCGGGTCGACGAGTTTGCCGATACCTTTGCGGAGAAGTACGACACAATCGTCGGCGAGCGTGGCGTGAAGCTATCGGGCGGGCAGCGGCAGCGGATTTCGATTGCGCGTGCGATTCTGGCGGAGCCGCGAATCCTGATCCTCGACGAGGCAACTTCCAGCCTGGACTCCGAATCGGAGCAGATGATTCAGCAGGGGCTTTCCTATCTCATGCAGGGGCGGACGACGTTTGTTATTGCGCACCGGCTTTCGACCATTCGCCGCGCCGATCAGATCATGGTGATGGAACAGGGAGAGATCGTGGAGCGCGGCACGCATGCCCAGCTTTATGCGGCGCGCGGCCGTTACTACGATCTGTACACCCGGCAGCACGGAGTTGAGGAAAATCTGTTTCTGGCTCCGGGCGAGGGTGACGCAGTCGTGCAGGAAGGCAATGGCGCCGGCGGAAAGAATGGCGATGTGAAAGCGGCCGACGCGCTGCGCGTGCTGCGAGGAGAGATGCGCTAGTTCATGACGACCGTCCCCGCAGTTTCCGCCGTGCGCGGCACACTCGCGATCCGCAGCGAAGATCTTTGCCGGCACTACCGCATGGGAGAAAACGTGATTCGTGCGGTGGATGGCGTTTCGCTCGAGGTGCAGTCGGGAGAGTTTGTGGCCCTGCTGGGTAGTTCGGGATCGGGCAAATCGTCTGTGCTGAATCTGATCGCGGGGCTGGACCGCCCTACGTCGGGGACTATCGTTGTTCAGGATCGCGATCTCGCCAAGCTCTCGCGCGAGGAACTCGCCAAGTACCGCCTGCATGTCGTTGGCATGGTCTTCCAGTCGTTCAATCTGATAGCCAGCATGACCGTCGCGGAGAATGTGGAGTTGCCTCTGCGTTTTGCCGAGGTCGACCGCGGGCGGCGCGCGGCGCTGGCTCAGGAGGCGCTGGCGCGGGTCGGGTTGAAGGCGCGCATGGACCACCGTCCCAGCGAGCTTTCCGGCGGTGAACAGCAAAGGGCAGCGCTGGCGCGTGCACTGATCAATCGCCCAAAACTCCTGCTTGCCGACGAGCCTACGGGAAATCTTGACAGCCATACAGGCACCGAAATCATGGACATGGTGCGTGATTTCAACCGCGAACTGGGGATGACCGTGTTGATGGTGACACACGAGCGTGCTTTGGCGGAGCGTTACGCGCAGCGGATGATTTTTCTGGCGGACGGAAAGCTGATCGATGATCGGCCAAATGATCCTCGGCTGTTTCCGGGAGGGCGTCCGTGAAGATTCCTGACTTGACCGAACTCGCACTCAGAAACCTGCGCGAGTCACTGCTGCGGAACTCGCTGACTACGGTTGGCATCTCGGTGGGAGTGGCATCGCTGGTTGCGATGCTCTCCCTGGGGACCGGACTGCAGCAGATGCTTTCACGACGGCTGGAAAAGTCAGGATTGTTTGACACCGTTTTTGTTTCCTCGCGCCGCGATTTGCGTGGTGGACGCCAGGAGGAAAGGGCGGGTCCAACTCCGGGAGAAAGCCGAGTTCTTGACGAGGCAGCGCGGGCAGAAATGGAGCACCTGCCGAACGTGAAAGAGGTTTACCCGGATATTCGCTTCTCTACGGAATTACAGTTCGACGACAAGCCGCATCTGACGATGATCTCCGCTCTGCCACTGTCAGCCAAGTCCAACGACTCGTTTGATGGCATGCAGGGCAGGTTCTTCTCATCCGACTCAGCTCCCGAGGTGATTCTGCAGAAGTCTTTCGCCGAAGAACTCCTGGGAAAGACCCCGCCGCTGGGAGCGCCGGAGCCGAGCGTAGCGGAACTTGCAAAACCGCTGCTGGGGAAAGAACTGACGATGCACTATGCGCAGCGCGGCGAGAGTGCGGATCAGACACCCGCTCCCGGGCCTGAAAACAAAGATAGCGAGCCGGTCGGCGCCTCGTATTCCGTGGTGTCGCGCGAACAGAAGCTGACGATCGTGGGTATCGCTGATCTTGATCCCGAGAGCATGCGCGGGCCAATGCGGGCACGAGTGTTTCTGCCGCTAGGGCTCGCGGAAGGTCTCCACGTCATGCAGTTGGTGGATTTGCGTGAGATCTCACGGGCAGCGAGCAAACAAGCGGTCTATTCGTCGATTAGTGTGCGTGTGAAAGATCCATCGAGGATCCAAGGCGTCGAAGATGCCATCAAGAAAATGGGATTCACCACATTCTCGATTCTCGATGCGAGCCGCAGCCTGCAACAGGTTTTCAGGGTGCTGTACGCATTTCTCGGGATCTTCGGAAGCCTGGCGTTAATCGTGGCCTCCATCGGAATCGTTAACACACTGGTGATGGCAATCCTTGAACGACGCCGCGAAATTGGGATCATGAAGGCGATCGGCGCCAGTGACGCCGACGTGAAGAAACTGTTTTTTGCCGAGGCAGGTGCAATGGGAATTGCGGGAGGAATCATCGGAGTTGCACTTGGCTGGGCGATCGGTCAGGTGATCAATTTCGGGACCAACCTTTGGCTGAAGAGCCAATCCATTCCGCCTGAGCACTTCTGGGCTGTGCCCTTGTGGCTGGTTGCGTTTGCGATCGGCTTTGCCTGTTTTGTCAGCCTGGTATCGGGACTGTATCCGGCTGGGCGCGCTGCTAGACTCGACCCGGTGCAGGCTCTGCGTTACGAGTAGACTGACCTGAATGTCCGCCTTAATACGATTCTGGTTGGCACTTTCAGTTTTTCTTTGGCTGATCGCCGGCTCGGCAGCCGCGCAAAGCCGCATTGACTGCAGCGCACTCAACAGTCGCATCCTGAAGCGGACGGTTCGCTATTGTGTTTATATTCCCTCCGGCTACGATGAAAGCGGGACGAAACATCCACCACAGCGTTATCCCATCCTGTATTTTCTGCATGGCCTCGGCGACAACGAGCAGACTCTGTTCAACAGCGGGGGCTGGACGTTGCTGGATGATCTGCGCAAGCAGCACAAGATGGGCGATTTCTTGATCGCCGCCCCGGAAGGCCGACGGAGTTTTTACATCAATTCAGCCGACGGCTCAGTGCTGTACAGCGACTTCTTCCTGCGCGAATTCATACCGAAGATGGAAAGCAAATACCGGATTCGACCTGGTCGCGCGGGACGTGCGGTCGCCGGGATTTCCATGGGGGGCTACGGCGCATTGCGGTTTGCATTCGCGCATCCGGAACTTTTTTCGGCGGCCAGCGCGCAGAGTGCGGCTCTCATCTTGGAGTCTCCTCGGGAGCTAAACGCTGCGTCCGGCGCGGGTTCTCCATTGCAGGGGGTATTGACTCCGGTATTCGGTAAGCCTATCGACGAGCGGCATTGGGATGGAAACAATCCTTTAGCGCTGGCGAAACGAAATGCAGTCGCCCTGCGCAAGCTCGCGATCTATTTCAACTGCGGTCAGGACGACAACTATGGATTTGAAAAAGGTGCATCGGCGCTGCACGATGAACTCTCGAAGGACCACGTAAAACACGAATATCGCGCCTATCCGGGTGACCACAGCATCACATATTTCCTGTCACACTTCGCCGAGGTCATGGAGTTCCATTCCCAGGCCTTCGGGCTGTTGGCGCAGCACTGAGAGCGTTCACGCCTGATGTAAACTAATTAGAACCGTCCGACGTTATTCCTGTTGCCTTCATCGAAGATCACGAAGGCCCGGACGTCGAGGACCCCGGAGAGGTGGCCGAGTGGTTGATGGCTCCGGTCTTGAAAACCGGCGTACCCGAAAGGGTACCGGGGGTTCGAATCCCTCCCTCTCCGCCAGACTCACTCGTAAGAAAGCACTTACCTAAACCCAGCTTGCTCCCAGGAATCGGGCACGGATACCTCGCGCGATGACGGTCCTTCAGCGCTGATCGTCACTAACCCAGCTCAGTATCAAGGTTACGTTTCTTGAAGAGAAAGTTACTGCTTACATGAAAGGTTGGGTACGACGCTCACGGCGGCGATGGTTCGCTACGTGGACGCCGAGTAGCTGTTTGACCACTTCACGCATCCTCGGCGACAATTCTGGTCAATCCAGTAGATTTGTGGATGATAGGAGCGATCATGACTCATGATGCGGCGGTTCTGAAAGCCGTGGAGATCGCCAGTCGCGTACTGGGGCCATCCGCAGGGCAAAACGACAAGGCGGGACGTTTCTCTACCGAGGCTGTCGCGTCGCTTGGTGAGTCCGGACTGCTTGGACTGATGCTCCCCGTGGACTCTGGTGGTTTGGGGTTAGGTCCTCGCACGTTTGCGGCGGTAGTCGCGACACTCGCCGAGGCGGATGCTTCCGTCGCCATGATCTATGTCATGCACATCCTCGGCACCGCCACGATCGCGGCAGCGCGTCCAAGCGCAACTCAGGCGGTCACCCCCATACTGCAGGAAATCTCGGCGGGTCGCCATCTATCCACCCTCGCTTTCAGTGAGGCCGGGTCGCGCAGTCATTTCTGGGCGCCGACATCCCGCGCACATCGGAATGGTAACGGCGTGCGCATCAGCGCCCGGAAATCGTGGGTGACCAGCGCGGGTCATGCGCACAGCTATATCGTTTCCTCGCTTGCCCCTGAGGGAGAGGGACCGACCAATTCGACGCTCTATCTTGTGCGGGCGGAGACGCGCGGCCTTTCTGTCGCAGGGCCCTGGGACGGAATGGGGCTCCGGGCCAACGCTTCTGCGCCGGTTGCGCTGGATGACTGCGAAGTGCCATCCAATCTTCAACTCACCGACGATGGCGCCGGGTTTCCGGCCATGCTAAACGTGGTGCTCCCGCTGTTTAATTTGGGGACGGCAGCGGTGTCCCTGGGATTGTGTCGAGCGGCCGTCGCCGGAACAACCTCGCACCTCAAGAGCGCGAAATTCGAGCACCTCGGCCAGAGCCTGGGCGAGAGCCTGCCAACCCTTCGCGCGCAACTCGCGGCGATGCAGATCGATACTGACGGGCTATCGGCACGCATCGACGATTTGATCGAGCATCTGGAAAAGCCCCGCGAGACGACCATGCTGCGCGTGCTTGAGACCAAAGCCGCCGCAGGGGATGTTGCGATCAGCGTCACCTCAGCAGCCATGCGGATCTGCGGCGGTGCGGCGTTCTCAAAGCATCTGAACGTCGAACGCCTGTTCCGCGATGCGCATGCGGGCGCGGTCATGGCGCCTACGGGCGACGTTCTGCGCGAGTTCATCGGGAAGTCGCTGCTGGGGATTCCGCTGTTCTAAGATCAGGTGGCTCATTCTAACCTCTCACCCGTTGCAACGTTAGAATGGGATTTTGAAGATGGGTGGCCCATTCAAGCCTGTCTTTGGCTTGAGTGGGAAGACCGCTGACATGAATGGGAAAGCTTATGAGCAAAACAATCTGGCTGGGAGCTGTCGCCTACAATCCGAAGGTGGTTACGATTTGGGAAGGGATGCGTCGCTACTTTCACGAAGAAGCACATCTTCCCGTGGAGGTCGTACTGTTTCAGAGCTACGAAGCGCAGGTCATGGCGCTCCTCGCCCAACCAGGCGATGCCGTGCCGCGTATCGATATTGCCTGGAACACAAACCTCGCCTACCTGCAAGCGGATGAGTGGAGCAACCACGCCTGCCGCGCCGTTGCGATGCGCGACACCGATCTAGGCTGGATGACAAAGATCGTCGCAGCGAGCGGAGGTCCCGTTTCCACGCTCGCCGATCTGAAAAATCGGACACTCGCCCTGGGCAGCCGAGACAGCGGACACGCGGCGATTCTTCCCGTTCATTTTTTGGAACAGCAAGGCCTGCGCGAGGGCAGAGACTACCGCACGCTGCGGTTCAACAGCGACTTAGGCAAGCATGGTGATACCGGGACCAGCGAGGTGGAAGTAGTCCGCGCCGTCCTCGACGGGCGGGCCGATGCCGGCGCAATCGGCAGCCCCTTCTGGAACACGGTTCGCGGCGAGCACCTGGTGCCCGAAGGTAGCCTTCGTGAGATATGGTCTTCTCCGGCGTACAACCATTGCATGTTCACGGCGCGGCCCGATCTCGACCAGGAGCGGGAGTGCCGGTTCGCCGATGCGCTTTCAGTCATGAGCTACAACAACCCGGCTCATCGCCCCATCCTCGATGCCGAAGGGCTTCAGCGCTGGCTGCCTCCGCATGTGGATGGTTACGCTGCATTGCGCGAGGCGGCGGCACAGCAGGGATTCTTTGAGCAGGTATTGGCGAAATCGGCCTGAGAGACTGAACTGAACTATGGAGAATCGCGTTTAGTGCAGGAACTTAACGACGATTCCTAGCATGCCAACGAAAGTGCCAATGGTGAAAAAGATCCAAGTTCTGATATTCTGACGCCGTTCTTTCTTGGCCTGCAAAATTGGTTCGATCTCCTGGCGACGTTGCGATCCTTCAGATGCTTCCGCGTTCATTCGCTCCAACTCGCGAATCGAGTTCGAATTCAATTCTGCGTACAGCACAATCCTCTCCCTTCCAGCCTAGCTGTAGTCGTTCACTTGCTATGTACTCTTCGACGATGCTCTTCAAATAGCTCTCTGAGCACCTTCCAATGTTCTTCTGGCGCCGTCAAAACGCCTCCCGTATCAAACACAACGGTAGGGCATTCGGTGCACGTGCCTCGCACCGGTGATGCTCCGACGGAACTCGTTACGCGCAGTTCTGGGTGACCCATCAGTTCTTCGTCAGTTTGAGCCTACACTGCCACACATGTCAATACCTGTGGCATTAGGCACTTCCCGTCGCCCACTAGGAGCAGTTAAAAATTCTGGCCAGCTTACCCGCGTGTTCGCCTTCGCGGTCGAAGGCGCGGCGGACCGCAGCGAAGGACTCCGCGAGAGGAAAGATGTCGCGCGTCACCAGCAGATCGGCATCCTCGGCGCCGACCGGATGCCAGTACACACCATCGGCTGTAATGGTAACTTCCGGCACTAGATCGGCTCGACTCAGTGCGACACCTTCGGCGGCAACACCTCGCAACGCGATCCGGCGGATGACTCGGTCTTCTGCAGCAATCTTTTCCTCATCGAGGAATTGACGGAACGCCTCAGCCTCGGCATCGGTCGCAACCGTGGCCGCCAGGCGCACGCGGAAACCCAGCGCACAGGCGCGCCGAATCCCTTCGCGCGTGCGCGCCCAAGTACCGGGCCCGCGATGCAGGTCGTGCAGTTCGGGCGTGGGGCTGTCCAGGCTGATTTGCAGAACAATTCGATCCCGGGGCAACGCTCGCAAGCTTTCCGCGCGCCGTCCGGCAAACAACATTCCATTGGTCAGCACCGTGGTCGGGGCGGCTGCAGCGCAGGAAAGCAGTATGTCGCCGATATCTTCCAGCAGAAACGGCTCGCCACCGGTCACGAAGATTTCTTGAACGCCAAGCTCCGCCGCTTCACGAGCGATCCGCTGTACCCGTGCGAGTCCTAGTTCCCGTCGCGGCGCCGTTGGCGAGGAACGCACACAGCAGTAGTCGCAATGCAGGTTGCAGTCGAAATTCGCGTAGAGCCAGAGTCGCGAGCCCACCGGCCGATCGCCTTCTGGCGGCACCCCGGCAGGCGCCGGAACGCCACCGCACCGAAAGACCCACCGCGTACGGCGGTTTTCGACCGTTGTTTCCAGCAGTGCATTCCCGGTGAAGCGACACCAGGTTTCCAACTCGGGTCCAACGCTCGCTTCGTCACCCACCACCGCGACCAGATCGCCTGGGCGGCTGCGCTTCAGCACAGCGATCAAGTCTGGCAGGAGGCCCGACCCGAAGGTCTTTCGTCCGATATCCAGATCGATGTCAGCCCTCATTGTGCGAGTTCACGGGAATGCGTGCATTTTACCGTTCCGAGCGCACTGGGAGCTAGCTTCGGACTGCGGAGAAAGTGTGCCAGCTTGGTCTTCTCTGCGAACTCTGGGGTTAGAGTCTCTAAGATTTGCCGGGAAATTACAAAGCTAGAACCGCAAAGAACGCAGAGAACATCCGCAAAGGTCGCGAAAAGAATCTTAGTTGGGACACTACTGCCTGTGCCCCAATTACTGCGCTTTTATCCAGGTATCCGAGCCTGTCAGCTTCACTGCCACGTCGGAAATGACGAGGTGGAAAGGCTTGCCGTCGGCGGTGCCGCGATGCTCGGTCGAGATGAGCAGCGGCCCGGCCTTCTTATATCCCGCCCAGGTAGCGAAGACGCGGCTCGGGAACATCGCCCCGCCGCGATGGTAGACAAAGTAAACGACCCGATTGTCTTTGCCGACGTAGAGATCCCAGGTGTCGCCGGGCGTATAGCCGCTGTCCGCGGGATACTTCACTGGGACCAGTTCAGCCGTGCCGCCGCCCGTTGGCAGGTTAAACATGCCCTGATCGATCACCGCAGCGCTCTTGTCCCAGTAAGCATGGAGCGGGAACAGAACCCAATAGTTGTCGTTGATGAAACCTGGGTCGACTTCTTTCTTCACGTTGTCGGGCTGGCTGCTGAGCTCCGATCGCAGGTAGCTCACCTTGACCGGTTTACCGTCTTTATCCTTGCCCTCGTACGTGACCTTGTTGGTCTTGGGTTCCCACTCCCACGTGCGAGAAAGCTTAAACACTCCGGGGACTTCCCCGTTCCAGGTGTAGCGGATAGCCTCGACTTTATCCCACGAGTCGATACCGTAGGCCTTGGCGACCTGGTCGAGAATGGGTGCGCGCTGTTGCCCGGCTAAAGTCGCAGGGAGGATCAACACCATGCTTAAGGCGAAAAGGCGGATCACAACGAGTCGGCTCAAGGTTGTCATAAACATCCCTCCTCGGTGAATTAAACAGATGTTGCGTTGGATGAGCCCTCCGGATTTCCGGATACAGAATTTGCGTCTTGGCCCAACAGGTTTGACCGAACTAGTCCTAGTGGTTATCAGGTGCCGCCGGCAGAATGCGGCCGCGCAATGCAATCGTGGCACCGGCCGCTGCCAGGCATCCGTATTCCAGCACCATTACCCAACCAGGAAGCGGCCCCCAGGGACGCCCAAGTGTACGCAGGTGCCACTGGACATATGTGGGAATAATGCTCACTGTCCAGATGATGATCAATAGCGTCGAGGGCGATGTCAGAAATGGCAGCAGCCCGAGTAAATACCATGGGAAGACGGCTGGCGCACACAAAAGAGATGCTGCCATTGGCCAGGCAAATGATTCCGGAGGCCAGTCAGGCTCGACGCTTCTTAGCCAGGTTGCAGTCGCCAATCCAACGAGCACCGCCAGCCCGGCCAGCAACTGCGGAGGCGCCACCCGAGCGAGTAACGCAAACACAGGACCATTGAAGCGGAAAGTCTGCACATACGTTCCAAGTGATCCGATCGGAATGTTGCCGCGATTAAGAAATGGTACGTAGAGGAGCGCGACCACGGCGGCCGCCAGCACCGCATCGCGAATGCGAACTCGCTTCCAGTAGAGAGGCAAGAGTACGACCGGCAACAATTTCACTGCTACCGCTAAGCCAAGGGCTACCGCCGCAGTTGCACGCCATCGGCGCACGAGTGCGGCGACGGACACCGACAACAAGAGCGCGCCGACAATGTCAATGTGCCCGCTTCCCGCCACCTCAATGGCCAAGAGTGGGTTCCAGGCGAATGCTAGAACGAGGTGCGCTCCTTGCTTACGGCGTAGAAGATCGAGCAGTACGAACACAATTGCGAACTCGCAAACGACGAACGCTACTTTGAATGCAAACGTAGATTCGTGAATGGCGGTCACTGCTCGAAAGAATAGCTGCGCCCCCGCCGGATATGGGCTCGGTAGATCTGGATTGTTCAAGCTGCGGGTTTCCGGCGTATGCAGCCCCTTCGCGGCAGGATCGCTGGGGACGACAAGATAAGGGTTGTAACCGAGCCTCTGCAGGCGGCCATCCCAAACATAGCGATGGATATCATCATCGGCGCCCGCGGGTACCCGAAGAAATTCGACGCGCCACACTACAGCCAGGACGAGCCCAATGACGACAACGCGCCGGGAAAATCCTGGCGTAGCGAAAAACTCACGGACCGCGGAGAGGTAGGCGATTCCCGCAAGCGTCAAAGACGCCATAAAGTACGGCCCGCCCCGATCGCCGAAGTTGCGGGCACAGATCGTTAACGCCACGCACAGCGTGGCGCCGAGTACGTACACTCTCCACTCGGGGGTGATCTTCACTATTACAGTTCTCCCATACCAGTCCGCAATTGTGTCGCCACCAGGTTTGTATGTGGAGCGGGCACTCCTGCCCGCATTGCTTGCGGTCGCACGAGCTAGCGGGCAGAAGTGCCCGCTCCACATAATCTCTCCCATTCTTTAATCCACGCCGCCGTGCGTGGCGCCCTCGCCGGAGCCAGACGCAGCTCCGCTGCCAGGCGAATCAGGTCGGCGGCGACATCAATATCGTAAAAAGAATCTGCAAAGCCTACAGACAGCTCAAGAGTTCGTGCGCGCGAAAGGAGTCTTTCCAGCGCACTGCTGGTGCCCATGCCGTCGCTTGCGAAAAGCGTGGGATGAGAAGCCTTTGCCCCGACAAGATAATAGCCCCCATCGTGTGTTGGTCCAACGACCACGTCATGTGCGACCAGCGTTTCGAACGCGTCTTCCAGGACAGAACGCGGCAGGTGGGGACTGTCGCTATTGAAGGCAATGGTACGTCGTTGGTGGGCTTCTCTTCGATGACCGTGTGGGAAATGCGCGAACACCGAAGTGAGGCCTGCGGCAAGGCCCTCACCTTTCTGCGCGACTACGCTCGCTTCGTTGCCCGCTAATTGCGCCAGCTCGTTCACGTCCGACTCCGGACACATGATGGCAACTTCCACATCGCTCAGCGACTGCGCCAGGGCCAGAGTGTCGTCCAGAAGGCAGCGATAGAAAGCAGTGACAGCGTCTGGAGAAAGGCTGGGCGCCAGTCGGGTTTTAACCACGCCCGGCTTGGGCGCTTTTGCCATGATCACCAACACGCGGTCACTGCCTGACGAACGCACCACCGTCTCGCTTGAAGAAATCATAAGATCTTGACGCGGACCTACTTTGGCCGTGGTGTCCTGCCTCTTCGACGCCCGAAATAATAGCGCACGATCAAGCTGAGAATGAACCAGCCGGCGCCGACCGTGCCCTTCAGCGTCCCGCTGATCTTCGATTTCCCGATACGCGGGTAGTAGCTTACCGGGACTTCAACCACACGGAATCCGGCCAGCGCGCCTTTCAGGATCATCTCCACCGCCCAGCCATAGGTGGTCTCTTCCAGGGCGAGCGCGCGTAGTACATTGGCGCGGCCAGCGCGAAACGGGCCGAGATCACTGATATCCAGACCATAGAGAAACCGGATCAGGCTGGCGGCGAGACGATTGCCAAACGCCTGATGCCAAGGCAACGCCCCAGCAGAGCTCCGCGAATGCAGGCGTGAACCGAGCGTGATGTCCGCACGCCCCTCCATGATTGGCGCTATGAGAAGCGGCAGTTCGGAGGGACGATCGCTGTAGTCTCCATCGAGGAATACAACTATGTCTGGAGAAGTTGCCGTGGCCAGGCCCGTGAGACAGGCTCTCCCATAGCCGCGGCGAGGTTCCTGCACGACGCGGGCTCCCATTCGTGCAGCGATTTCGGGCGTCCCGTCATTCGAATTGCTGTCGACGACGATGACCTCCGTCGTGAGATCGGACGGGAGATCGGCTAAGACGCGCTCAATCGCCTGCGCTTCATTATGGGTAGGGATGATGACCGACACTCGCACGTGATCGTGATTCTCGTGACTCGTGATTCTATGTGACTCTGGTCCGATCACCACAACAGAGAAGATGGCCACCGTTGGGCCAGCCACGCGTCGACTCCCCATCTCCGGCCGGCGCTTCCGATAGCGAGCCCAAGCGAGGCGAGCACCGGAACCAGCAGTTCCCATATCCACGCGGTGCCCCACTCCGACATCCAAAGACTGCCGAGATACAGAAAAGCAACGAAAGCCGCCGGTCGGGTAAGCAGACCGATGACGAGTAGGACACCAAGAGAGATCTCAGTCATGGCCTGCATCGGAGCAGCCATCGCGGCGTGGTTTGCCGCCAGGCCCATCACCGCCTTCCAGGCTGCTGGGGAGTGGCTGGCCTTGATGTAGTAATTGATCAGGCCCGCGTAACCCGCCGGGCTATAGAGGCCCTTGCCTAGATTCTCAAAAAAGACCGACACGAACATCGCACCAATCGTCACGCGTACAACCGCCAATCCGTTTGCGGCGGACAGTTGCTTGACCTCGCTTGGTCTCGGACTTGCGTTCGTTCCCATCAGGGAACCTCGTTACCTGTGAATGCCGTACTCTTTTGGGTCGAGCCGGCTAGGTTCAATGATCAAACATCGTATGCGGTTTTTCGAAGTATTGCCAGTGGATGTGCAAATATTCAGATAGCTCACAGATGAACAACTCGAAGGCAAACTCTACTGGACCACTACCGCTAAACTCTCCGGCCTACTCTTTCTGAGGTATGAGAGTAGCAGAAAAGACGAGCACGTCTCGATTACTGGGCAAGCTAACTAAAGATCAGGGTAAAGGACTCAGTCGTAGTAAGGCACGCACGAAGGTGGGCCGCAACGAACTTAGATGCCCAGCCGCATGGCGGCGCTTAGGTTCTAAACATCATCCGCAAGATAGTAGTAAATATTGACATCTCAAGCTCCGTCGTCTACTGTTTCGCTTCAATTATCGAGGAGGAGGCAGCGGACATCTTTGAGTTAGTCGTCTTAGCTTTGTGTGGTTCTTCTTGCCGCTCCCCCTCGAACTCTGAAAGTGCAGGCGCGATGTGCGGTCATCACGCCAAGCAGTGTCTACCAGTGGAAAGCTTTAATGAATAGTGGATTGGTGTCTTTCGGCTACGAGAGGAATAGGAATGATGACTGTGCGTGTTCTGTATCTTACGCTTGCTTCCGTGGCAACTTTGTTTGTATGCGCTTCCTGTGTTCGCTTCCTTAGCCGTCTCATTACCGTGATTCCCGCCGGGACGAAGACACCGTCCGAGCATCACCTGGGATTTGAATTCGCATATTTTCCGGCCCGTATCCTGGCCCTCATTTTATTGTCCGCCACGCTCCTGGCGGGACAAAGCGTTACTGTTTCCCCGACGAGTTTGTCGTTCGGGAATCAAGCTGTAGCCACGACGGGTATCGCGAAGAACGTTACGCTCAAGAACGGTCTGACCACTTCAATCACAATATCTTCGATAGCTGTCTCTGGGGACTACTCGCAGACGAATACGTGCGGAAGTTCGCTGGCGGTGGGGGCGAAGTGCACCATCAGCGTGTCGTTTACGCCGACCACGACGGGGTCGCGCACGGGAACGCTCACGGTGACCGACAACGCCAGCAACAGTCCGCAAACCACTTCTCTCACCGGGACTGGTGTTGCGCAAGCGACCCTCAAGCCGGCGTCGCTGTCCTTTGGGAACCAGGTTGTGGGAATAGCGAGTGCCGCGAAAGCAGTCACGCTCACAAACAATCTGCCTACATCCCTGACGGTTTCTTCAATCACAATTTCTGGAGATTACGGACAGACCAACAACTGCGGTACATCGGTGGCTGCGGGAGCGAGCTGCACCATCAGCGTCACTCTTACACCGACCACGACCGGCTCTCGCACCGGGACGCTGACCGTGACGGATAGCGCCAACAATAGTCCCCAGACCGTTTCACTGACGGGAACCGGTGTAGTTCCCGTTAAGGTGAGTCCAGCGACCGTAGCTTTTGGAAACCAAGCCGTTACTACAACCAGCGCCGCGAAGACAGTTACCGTCAGCAACAACCAGCCAACTGCGGTCAGCATTTCTTCGATTACGACGCCTACCGCGTACGCGCAGACCAACACTTGCGGAGCGCTCCTGGCAGCGCAAGCAAGCTGCACGGTAAGCGTGACGTTCAGTCCCACGACGACTGGGTCCCAACCAGGCACTCTAACGATCACAGACAATGCCAGCAACAGTCCACAGACCGTCAATCTGACGGGCACTGGCACCGCCCTTCCATCCATTACCTCACTCTCCACCACATCCGGGAACGTGGGGGCGCCGGTGACCATCACAGGGACCGGGTTTGGGACATCGCAAGGCGGCAGCAGTGTGACTTTCAATGGCGCCACGGCGGCAGTAACAACCTGGAAATCGACATCGCTCACAACGACTGTGCCGACTGCGGCGACCACGGGGAATGTAGTGGTGACAGTCAACGGCGGACCGAGCAATGGCGTTGCGTTCACGGTTGTGCCGAACATCAGCAGTTTGTCCACGACGTCGGGAGTTGCGGGAACTCCTGTGACGCTGACCGGCACAGGATTCGGGAGCTTGCAGGGAAGCAGTTCCGTGACAATCGGCGGAGTGGCTGCAGCCGTGACGAGTTGGGGCAGTACGTCGATTGCAGTGTCGGTGCCGACTTCGGCGACCGGCGGCAGCGGGACGGTCGTTGTCACTGTGAACGGTGTCGCCAGCAACGGGGCAGCGTTCACCGTCGTACCGAACATCACAAACTTGTTGCCTGGCTCGGGTTCGGCGGGGACGGCCGTCACGATTTCCGGAACGGGTTTCGGTTCCATCCAGAACGGCAGTACGGTGGCTTTCAACGGTGCGAATGCGACTCCCACAACCTGGAGTGCGGGTTCCATCACGGTGCCGGTGCCAGCAGCAGCCACGACCGGCAATGTGATTGTGACGGTCGGTGGGGTAGCAAGCAGTGGGGCAGCCTTTACCGTTCTGAGCGGCAGCGGGTTCGTTGCGACGACCGGCCAGATGGGATCGGCACGGTACGGGCACACGGCAACGCAGTTGACCAGCACGCAGGTGCTGATCGCCGGCGGGATGAGCAGTTCGGGCGCGGTGAGCACGGCGGAGCTCTACAATCTCGCCAGCCAGAGTTTTGCCGCCACCAACGGCATGAACGTGCCGCGCTGGTTGCACACAGCGACTCTACTCGGCGACGGCACCGTGCTGATCACCGGTGGTTCGAGCCTTTCGAACGGAACCACTCTGAATTCTGCGGAGATTTATGATCCGGTCGCCGGATCCTTCACCCTGCTGCAGAGCCAACTGAATACGGCGCGCGCGGGCCATACGGCCACGTTGTTGGGGGGTGGCCAGGTTTTGTTGGTTGGGGGATACGATCCGACCACAGGAATCATTGCAGACGCCGAGCTCTATGACCCCGGCACACAAGCCTTCATCGATCTGGGAAACACTAACGCTCCGCGATTCCACCATTCAGCCACCTTGCTGCAGAACGGCCAGGTGCTGATTGCGGGAGGCGAAACTGACCCGACGCCCAGCGGCGCTTACAACACCGCGGAAGTGTTTAATCCCCTGACGTGGAGGTTCACGGCACTGCCGGCAAACATGACCACTGGCCGCGAGGGCCATTCGGCAACCCTGCTGAATGACGGAACGGTTTTGCTTGCGGGCGGCGATCTTCCCGGAGCGGGCTCGCTGAGCACGGCGGAGATCTTCTCTCCATCCTCGAGTACATTCAGCGCAATTTCTGCGACGATGTCGTCTCCGCGAATCTTCCACGATGCCGTGTTGTTAAACGGGGGCAAGGTGCTGCTGTCAGGCGGAGTGAGCGACGCGGGCGGATCGACCGCGGCCTTGAGTACAGCGGAATTGTACGACCCGACTGCTCAGACGTTCACGGCAGCCTCGGGAAACATGACCACTGTCCGTGAACACCAGACCGCGACGCTGCTCAATGATGGAACCGTTCTGGAGGATGGCGGAACGGACGGAACGAACATTTTCAATACCGCGGAAATCTATACGACCAGCAAACTGACAGGGCTGGCAAGCATCTCCGTCACGCCGGCATCGCTGTCGATTCCCGCGGGAGCGCAGCAACTGCTTACCGCAACGGGCACGTTCAGCGGTGGTGGCACCCAAACTCTCTCGTCGGTCATTTGGAGTTCCTCGTCCGCGAGCGTACTCGGCGTCAGCAACGACGCGAGCAACAGTGGCGATGCAGCAGGGATCATCCAGGGAACCGCGACCGTTACGGCAACTGCCGCTGGAGTGAGCGGCTCGGCGAGTGTGACCATTCCAGCTCCAACGCTGGTATCGATCGTAATTAGTCCTCAAAGCCCCTTGCTACCCCTCGGAACGGCGGAACAGCTGACCGCGACAGGAGTCTACTCCGACGGGAGCGTTCAAGACCTGACTTCCAGCGCGACCTGGACTACTTCGGCGCCAGCAGCCACGGTTTCGAGCTCGGGACTGGTCACGGGAGTTTCGCTCGGAACTTCAAACATTCAAGCCGCCTCGGGATCGCAAAGCGCTTCGACCTCGGTGACAGTGGGAGCGGCGGTTCTGGTTTCGCTTGTGCTCAACCCCGCGAATGCATCGATCGCGCTGGGAGGAAGCGAGCAATATCAGGTGACTGGAACCTATTCTGACGGAAGCTCGCAGGATGTCACGGCTTCGGTGGAGTGGTCGTGCGCGCCCTGCAGCAGTGTGTATGTAGCCACGGCGGGTCTGGTGTACAGCCTTGCCCAAGGCACGGCAACGATCCATGCGGCGTTAGGGACGGTCTCAGGTTTCGCCATCCTTACTGTGACTCCGGCCGCCTTGACCTCTCTTACAATTTCGCCGAACCCCCTCTCGATTGACGTCGGGGGTACGCAACAGCTTTCGGCCAGCGGCACATATTCAAACTTCTCAGGGACAGACCTCACCGCGTCGAGCACGTGGATGTCTTCGAATCCAGCGGTAGCGACGGTAAGCGCGACTGGGTTTGTCACGGCTCTTACCGCGGGCAGCACAACCATCACTGCCACATCAGGATCAGTTTCTGGAACAGATACCCTCACAGTTGGAACCGCGACTGGGTCGGCGCTCAACACGAGCCGCTATGGACAGAGTGCCACGCTGCTGAACAACGGAATGGTGCTGATCGCCGGCGGCGTCAATTGTCCGAGCGGGGGACCGTGCTCCTACCTGTGGAACGCGGAGTTGTACGACCCGGATTCTGGCCAGTCGACGAACACGTCGAACCTGGCAACGGCGCGTTCGGCGCCTGCAGTGCTGCTGCCGAATGGAAAAGTCTTGTTCGCCGGCGGGTATGCGTGCGATTCCGGCGGCAACTGCAATTCTCTCAGCAGCGCTGAAGTCTTTCAGATGCCATTTTCCTTTGGGTATTTCACAGGCGCCGGGAACATGACGGTCGCGCGCAGCGGCCAGACTGTGACGCTTCTCAACAACGGGCGAGTGCTCATTGCCGGCGGACAGAACTGCACGTCAGCCACTTCGTGCACGACCTTAAATACCGCAGAGATCTACGATCCGATCGCGGGGTCTTTCACTGCCACCGGGAACCTCAACGCCGCCAGATACAACGCTGTCGCGGTCACTCTCAATTCGGGACTCGTACTGATCGCGGGCGGCTTCGACGGTACCAGTTATCCGGCGGCAGCCGAAATATACGATCCCACCAGCGGCACCTTCACCCCGGCGGGCAGCCTGATTACGCCTCGCGCGAATGCTACCGCTACGGCTCTGAATACCGGCCAGGTGCTGGTGGCCGGGGGCTCGAACTGCGCTGCTCCGGGATGTCCGCTCAACGCGGCGGAGCTCTATGATCCGGTTGCAGGGACCTTCAGTTCTACTGGGCAATTGAACGTGACTCGCTTCAACCATAGCGCAACCCTGCTGACGAATGGCCAGGTGCTGGTTGCAGGAGGATTCAGCTCTTGTTCTACTGCCTGCACATCGGACTCCACTGCAGAAGTGTATGACCCGGTGGCGGGCACGTTCAGCTCTACTTCAGCGCTGAGCACCGCTCGCTCGGGCCAAACGGCGACGCTGGTTCCCAGCGGTGATGTTGTCATCGCCGGTGGCACGAGCGCGGGCACAACTATCTCCAGTATTGATTTCTATCAGCCATCCGCTCTCACCCCACCGGGCTTGCTGTCGATTACGGTCACTCCGGCAAACGCATCGATCCCCGGCAGGATGTCGCAGCAGTTTGTGGCACTGGGCACGTTCTCTGGTGGCAGCACGCAGACGCTGCGCTCAGCGGTGTGGACGTCGTCGAACCCGACCGTTACTGGAATCACGAACGATAGCAGCGGGACCGGTTATGTCTATTCGACAACCAATGGATCGACAGTCCTCACCGCGAGCGCGGGAACGGTGAACGGGTCCACTTTGGTCAACACGGCTCCTTCTCTGAGTTACCTCACAGTGACGCCACCGATTTCCTACGTTTTGGTGGGACAGACCCTGCAGTTCTCCGTCAAGGGTACCTATACAGATGGAAGCACTGCGGATTTAACGGCCTCGGCAACCTGGAGCTCTTCCAATCCGGGCGTTGCCATCATGAGTTCCACACCCGGCTTGGTGACAACGCTGGCGACAGGCAGTAGCACGATCATCGCGAGCGCATCGGGACTGACGGCAAATTCTCCTCTCATGGTTCAGGCGGCAACTCCGACGATCGCATCTCTCTCTTCAAGTTCCGGTCCGATTGGCGGACCGGTTTCCATAGGCGGAACCAACTTCGGAGATCTCCAGGGGGCCAGCTCGGTCACGTTCAATTCGGTCCCGGCACAAGTCTTCTCGTGGAGCAGAGTCGTCATCGTGGTTTATGTCCCGGCCGGCGCGTCCACCGGACCGGTGCAGGTCACGGCGGGCGGCACGGGCAGCAATACGATGACCTTCACCATCACACAGGCCGTCCCGTTGATTGCCGGGATTTCAGAACTGACGGGAGCGGTCGGCGACACGATCACCATTTCAGGCTCAGGATTCGGCAGTTCTGGAATGGTGTCGTTTAACGGGATCGCTGGCAATCCAATTTCATGGAGTGACTCGAATGTCGTCACGCAAATTCCAATCGGGGCGCAGACTGGCCCAGTCACCATCACATCGGGCAGCCAGACGAGCAATAGCGTAACCCTCACGATTGCCAGTGCGCCGTCGGTGATTGGAGTTTCGCCCGGATCCGGCGATGCCGGAACTGTCATCACGATTTCAGGGACAAACTTCACCACCCCGTCGAATGGACCAGTCGTGCTGTTCAACGGTACGGCTGTCCAGCCGGCGACTTGGAACAGCTCCCAAATTGTTGCGACGGTGCCAAAAGGAGCCACGACGGGTCCTCTTACGGTGAGAGTGGGGCGGCTCGCGAGCAACGCAACGACGTTCACCATCGCGCCGGCGGCATCACAGACTTTGTCGATCGCTCCGGCGAATTCAACGCTGGTGGTGGGGCAGACCGTAAATCTTTCTTTGAGTGATGACTTGGAGCACAACATCACGGGAGCGGTTTGGAGCCTGAGTGACAATACTCTGGCCCAGCTCTCGAACACGAATCCTCCTGTACTCACTGCAAACAAGATAGGAAATGAGACCGTAACGGCAACTTACAACGGTCTCTCGGCGACGGCTACGGTCACGATCACGGCGTCGGGAGTGACGATGCCGCTCGGGACGGTGGTGTGCTCGCTGCCATCCAATACGAGCGCATACACCGTTCTGAAGATCCTGCAGGCAGTGCCGAGCGACGGAACGACGCCGGATCTGATTGCGGTTGAGGATGACGGCGTGGGAAGCATCTGGTTGAGGGGACTTTCTTCCGGTTGTACACAGCAGTGGCACACGAGAGTGGGTTCGTCGGCGTCGGGCTCCGGGGTCGATGTGGTGCAAGGAGAAACGCCGGATAACCTGGGTGGCGTGGTGGTTGCAGTGGCCAACAATCTGAATTCACAAACTGGGCCTTCGACCAGTTCGTTGATCCGAGTCGACGGTGTTTCCGGGAGTGTCACCTGGCGGTACGATTCACCGGGAAATTTCTCGACTGACGTTGCCATTGACCAAAGTGGATATTCGCTGGTCACAGAAAACTACATGCAAAACCCCTACCTGCTGTACAGCGCGTCTGAGCTTGTCAAGATCGATCCGAACACGGGCGTTCCAGTCGCGACCTGGGGCTGGCCGTCCTCTACGTTCCTGCAAATTGCAGGATGCACCATCCTGGGCTACTCGGAAACAATCGCTACCGGGTCGGGGCCAATTACGGTCGGCCCGGATGGCAGCTACTACCTCACGATCGCCTGGTCGAACACGGTCTCATGGCCGGCGCCAACGCTTGATTCGGTGAACGACTGCAGCGACATGACGACCAATTCGTCGACGACGACTTTCTCTCAGTTAATGACGATTACACCCTCGGGCGGGGTGTCGACTACGAACCTCCCGAACGCGGCGAACGGAGCGGTGATCCCGGACGGAAATGGCGGGGCGCTGGTGCAGGTGCCGATGCCGGGAACCATCAACCAACCTTCGAATCAGATTCAAGTCATGGACATCGGGGGAGGAAATGGAACGGCGACGATTTCCGATTTCACCGGCGGCGATACCGTGTTGGGCGACCAGGGAACGTATTTCATGACGGATGGTAACAAAGTGATTTCCGTGAATGAAGCGAGTGGCAGCGAAGTGTGGAGATGGCAGCCGAATTCAGGAAACGTGCAGATCATTGCGGCCACGGCGGGTGGCGGGGTCGCGGTGAAGAATATCATTCAGCCCGGCCAGGAAAATGTAGTCCGGCTCGATGCGAATGGGAGTCCGACGTATGACACGTGGGGCACGGCGGGTGGTGGGGCGGGGTACGGAGTGGTCTCAAATTCAAAGTACTTCGCTGGCCTATGGGCTGGTGTCGGAGGCGATCCGGTGATTGAACAGGTAATGGGAACACCTATGGAAGAAGCTTTCACACCGTGGCCTGATCCAGCAGGAGGCGCGCCTAATAACGGCGGAGCGAAGCAAGCCATCATCTACCACTTCCTGCCCAAGGACCCAGGTAAGGATTTCCCTATAACGGGCAACAACGGCAACAACTATGAGGCTCTAATCGAGAACTCGGTGCCGGATGGACCGAATGCAAACGTGAAGATCCCTATCAAGCACGTCTTCGTTGCGAAAGAGAATGCCACGGTGGGCAGATTTGTCACAGCTTTGCGCTCAGGGGCTGCTGCTGTCTCCTTCATAGGAGACTCGGTGGGGTTCGCACAAGGTACGGATAACGCGAAGCGCTATGGTCTGGAATTCTTCACTGAGGTGCTAGCATCACCCGACATACCCGCCGGAGCAAACCTGCCAGGCTACACAATAGTGAAGAGAAGCTTTAGTGACATTGCGCCAGACACGCAAGTCTTCTTTCTTGGCGCGTGCTTTTTCGACAGTACGATGAGCCAGTGGATTGTGCCCGCGAAGAGCAGCGGGCAGGCGTTCATCGTTCCGAAGACGTCGAGTCCGACCTTCCTTGGTGCCTCATCAGAAGCCTGGGCGGCTATGCTAGTAGACCTCGCCGGAGCCCAAGGAGGAACTGTCACTTCGGTCAGTACCGCGGTCGATGATGGCAACAAATACCTGACGAAGAATCCCCCGCAACCAATTCCGCCACTCTATGTTCAACCCGTATGGAAGTACACGGGAGATGGAAGCGTCAAGATCAAAGCTACGGAGTAGGTGATGTTTCGCCTTGAGCTCGCGTGTCCGGTGTCAATCGTGGGAGGGAGTTGCAATGGAGCAGGGGAAGATCGAAGGTTACTGACCCGATGTTGGATGACAGTCGAGGCTGATTTACGAGATGCGACACACATGCGAGATAGCTAGCGAAACATCCACCGGCTAGAGGCTGGCCTGTGCGCGGTTTGCCCCACCCGCGATATCCTGGGTCACCCGCAGGCTGGATCGAGGGTCCGCCTTCAAATTCTGGAGTTCCGCCCATCTACTTCTCAGGTTACAAGCTCTCCTGAAATGAGTTGAGCCTCGCCGGGAGGGAGAATCCCCAATCCCTTCCGACCTGCGAAGTCTAAGTTTCCCCACGACGAAGAGTCGATGGCGTAGGGGGAATTGTGCCGATTTGCACAAACCTCGGTTCATCAATTCAGAGATCGTTGAAATCGCCTAACAACTCGTCAGTCTGGAACCACACGGCCGTTGTGTCCGTCTGAATGGCCGATCCCAACAGGCGTATCTCCGCATATTTGCAGACTCTCGCAGCGTTCCACGATGCTGAAGCGAGTCGTTACTCCTGCTTTGCGAAGTGCGTGATGGACGTGATTTTTTACCGTCTGTTCCGAAAGGTTCAGCCGCGCAGCAATCTCTTTGTTGCTGAGGCGCTGGCGCAGCAGATCGACAATCTCCCGTTCCCTTCGGCTGAGGCCCAAGCCTGATCCCCAAGTGGTTGAGGACGGGGCGGCTTGCTGCATGATGCTGCGGAACAAGGTCATGCAAAGAGACGGAGGACAAACGGCCTTGCCTGTCGCAACCGCGCCAATCGTCGCGGCAACTTCCGAGGCGGAAGCGTCTTTCAGCACATAGCCCGCAATGCCGGCACGAACTGCACCCAGAAAGTTCTCCTCATTCGAATCCATGTCGACCATCACGATTCGCAGATTTCGGATCGCGCTGCGAAGGGTAGAAATGAGCGTCGACTTGGAAAAGGTGAGGCCGCTGGAATCGAGCAGAATGATCTGGGGGTGAGCAGCCAGAATCTCGTGATGCACAGAAGGCGAATACGAGTTGGCGCCTACTACGCGAACCTCGCTCCTTTTGCTGAGGAGGCGAATCAAAGCTTCCCGCAGCAATCGATTCTCTGCGAGCAGAAAAACTTCGGCAACTTTCCGCATACGCCCCCTTTACAAATCAGGCGTAAGGTATCGGCATGCCCCCTCAAAAAACACACCCATTCCTTATCTATTGAGAGTTATTCGGATGAGAGACAAAGCCCACAGGAACTGCGTCTTGGACCCCCACGAAGAACTTACGAAAATCAGATTCCTCAACT
Organism: Candidatus Dormiibacterota bacterium; assembly: GCA_035632675.1. Lineage (GTDB taxonomy): Bacteria > Acidobacteriota > Terriglobia > Terriglobales > Acidobacteriaceae > Sulfotelmatobacter. The sequence continues at coordinate 40,906 of DASQGJ010000073.1, read as the reverse complement.
CGACGGTAGAGTTGCTCCGATAGTCAATTAAAACTAACACCACGGAAGAAAGTTGCTCAATATCTAAAAGAAATAATTGATCAACTCATTTTAGTGGATTCCCTGAACGGGATTGCCCGGTTTCGCGGACCCCTCAGTCCCACGGCCATGACCCCGGTTTTCCCTGATTCCAGACACAAGTTGGTACCAGAGTAGTACCGCGAGTACTCGGTTTGGTACTAAGCGGCGCCACGCTTCGCAGTACGAAAGTAGGCAGGAACGTCCCGGGGTAGCTCCCCTTTGAATCTTGCACGGGTGTACTTGGGATCGTATGCTTCGGCGAAACGTAGACAAGCGATTGGAGCACCATGAAGAGAATCCGCGTCCTTGTTGCAAATCAGCCTCGGTTAATACGGGAACTCGTAATGGCCACCATCGCTGATCAGCCTGACATTGAGCTCGTCGGAGAAGTTGGGAAGCAGGAAGATCTGGCAGAGGCGGTCGCGCAGTCGCGCCCTGATGTGCTCATTGTTGCGATGGACGCACAGGAGAACCCCGTTCAGTGCGGGTTTTTCCTGGGGCGTTATCCGGAGATGAGAATTCTTGCGCTCGCTCCGGAGCAAAATCGCGCCTTTTTTTACTGGGCGATCGTCGACGTCCGCAGGAAGTCTTTGGAGAGTTCCGAGGCCGGCATCTTAGATGCCATGCGACAAGCTGCGCCCGTAGTCGGAGTGGCGCGGGTCTAGGTTGCCAGTTTAGCAGGTTGCGTCGTTGTAAACATTTGTAAGGAATGGGTTTAGCTCACAGCAGCCCTGTAAGTGAGGGGGCGAAGCTACAGGTAAATGAGGAGCATGACTGCAATGTTGCCCGAGCTCAAAGGAGCCGTGGATCCTTCGGCGGAGGTTCCCCGGCACGCACAGGATGGACGCTGGTATGTGCTGTACACGTGCCCACGCCACGAAAAGCGCGTGGCTGCACAAATCGAGCGGCGCAGCTTTCCTTGCTTCCTGCCATTGTACCGCTCCGTGCGGCGATGGAAGGATCGCCGGAAAGAACTGGAACTTGCTCTGTTTCCTGGATATGTCTTCGTACGCATGTCCCTGGAAAGTAAGTTACGGGTTCTCGAACTCCCGGGCGTCGTGCGACTGGTCTCGTTCAACGGGCAGCCTGCCGCGCTGTCGGCCGAGGAAATTGAGGCCCTGCAAAATCGACTGTCCTGCACTCTGAAGATTGAACCCCATCCTTATATACGCAGGGGACGCCGGGTACGCGTACGCAATGGAGCCATGCAAGGTCTGGAAGGAATCATTATTCGTCGGAAGGATCGTTGCCGGGTTGTTTTCTCCGTTGATCTGATCCAGCGCTCCGTAGCCGTTGAAGTGGACGAGGCCGATCTAGAGGCCGTGTGAGGCCTTTGCGGTGCACTGCCATTCTTGAGGTACAAAGCATGCCAGGTTCATTTGCATTCATATTCGACAAGCGAACGGTCGTCTGGGTCGCCGTACTGTTTCTCTGCCCGTTAATGTACGGCCAGGGTAGAGAACGGGGCCGCGGCCAGCAAACTGATCCCTCGCGACGTCGCCCTGAAGTGTCCGAACTCGCCCAAGACAATCTCAACCGTGTGGCAGCCTCTTCGGTGCAGATTCGCGAAATTTTGCTGAAGGACGCCGGACTGCTGGTCGAGTTGAAGCGATGGATCGCCAAGGAGGCTTCCGACTACGGGCAGATCGTGGAAGATTCCAATCTGTCCGATCAGGCCATATTCGACCGCCTCGATCACGACGTCGTATTCCGCTCGGTTGCGACACGTCTTCTGCAGCGCTATGGATATCTTCTGCCAACTACGAATCCGGATTCCACCTACGGGAAGCAAGAAGAACTGGTTCTGAAAGAACGGGCTCGTCGACTGGTCCAGATTGAGGCCCAGGAAGACGCCGAACCTCTCAAGCCGGAAACTGACGAGCAAAAACCTTCGAGGGTGGAGCGCACCACCACGTGCGATCCTCAAGAAAGCGAGTGCGAAAAGTCCAGCCCGCGGAAGCGCCGCTCCGATCGTTCACCCGAAACTGAACAGCCTCTGCCTGACACAACTCCAAGGCCGTCTCCGAATGTACCCCTTACTCTGCAGACCGAACTTCCATCGAGCGGACTCAATCCACGCGAGGAATCTTCCCCACTTCAGATCGAGTTGGCATCCAGCTCCTTCCGGAATCCGGCCGACATTCCTTTCAACTTGCCCGGAGCCGGACCAGCAAACTCTGACGACTTGCCCGCCCTGCGGTATAAGCCGCGGTATTCCGATGGAGGTAAACCTGAGGAAACGAAGTCCGTAAACGACGTTTCGTCCCAGTCGCCACGCTCACATTGGAAGACGCCCCGGCGCATCCAGGACGAAGAAGACGCAGCCCCGGTAAGAATGGTGCATCAAGCCAACCCCTACGCCGACATCCCTTCCCTATATGACATGTACGTGCAAGCAGCGGTCTGGCAGCGTCCAGCCGAACGCTTTGGCCTTGAAGTGTTTCGCAATACGACAAATGATCCCGATGCCGTGCCTATGGATCTCCCGGTGGGACCTGACTACGTGGTAGGAACCGGCGACAGCCTGGCGATCGATCTCTGGGGCAGTGTCTCGCAGAGACTCGTACGGTTGGTTGACAGGGAAGGTCGCGTTTCACTGCCGGATACGGCGCCGCTGCTCGTAAGCGGAAAGAATCTGGGCGAAATCCAGCTGGATCTGCAACACGCGCTCCGTTCCGTGTTTCGCGATGTGTCCGCCGACGTTTCTGTTTCGCGATTGCGAACCGTGAGGGTTTACGTCGTCGGGGAGGTTGCGGAACCGGGCGCCTATGACATCAGTTCGCTTTCCACGCCTCTCAACGCACTCTTTGCGGCGGGTGGAATTACCGCCAGAGGTTCTTTGCGTGCGTTGCGGCACTATCGGGGCAAGGAATTGGTCGAACAAGTGGATGCTTACGATTTGCTTTTGCACGGAGTGCGCGCTGACTTGAAGCGGCTGGAAAATGGCGACACGTTGCAGGTGCCTCCGGTTGGACCGCAAGTCACGGTGGAAGGAATGGTCCGGCGCCCGGCGGTGTATGAACTGGCCAACGAGACTTCGCTGGCGGAAGTGCTGGAACTCTCCGGCGGAATTCTGCCGACGGCGGCGCTGCGCCACATTGAAGTGCAAAGAATCGAAGCGCACACAAAGCGCACCATGCTGACCCTGGACCTGACTAGTACGGATTCGAAAGACGTCGAAACGCAGCTGCTGGCTTTCCAGATTCGCGACGGCGACCAGATCCACATCTTTCCTATCGCCTCCTTCAATGAAGATGCCATTTACCTGCAGGGACACGTTTTGCGTCCGGGGCGTTATTCCTACAAGCCAGGAATGAAATTAACGGACCTGATTTCGTCCTATGCCGATCTGCTCCCTGAGCCCGCGCCCCACTATGCGGAAATTGTCCGCTTGAATGCTCCGGACTTTCATCCCAGCGTTGAGAGTTTTGATATTTCTGCGGCGCTGGCGAATCCTGCCGCTGCACCCCTGCTGAAGGCGCTGGATACCGTGCGCATCTTCAGCCGCTATGATTTCGAGGCTCCGCCCGAAGTGTGGGTGGGCGGCGAGGTCCGCAAACCCGGCCCGTACCGCACGTCCGGCCAGGCACATCTTCGCGATGCAATTTACCTCGCGGGCGGAATCACTCCTGACGCTGCAATGGATTCGGCGCAACTCTTCCGTACGCAGCCTGATGGTACGTTAAAGATTCTCAGCGTCGACCTGCGCGAGGCACTCGCTGGAGACCCCGTAGACAACATCATTTTGCAGTCGCGGGACCGACTACTCATCCACAAAAGTCTCGCAAGAGTCGACGCCCCCACCGTGGACATCCGCGGTGAAGTCGCAAAGCCAGGACGATATCCCCTCACATCCAACATGCGGGTCGAAGATCTGGTGCGCGTTGCGGGTGGGTTGAAACGAAGTGCATTTGCCGACAGTGCCGATCTGACACGGTTCGTTGCCAGCGGAGGTTCTAACCAGCACCTGGAAATCAAACTCGCCTCCGCACTTTCTGGAGACGCACATGAAGACCTTCCACTGCACAATGGCGATGTTCTTGCGATTGGCACAATTCCGCAGTGGAACGACCTCGGCGCATCGGTGACTCTCAAAGGAGAAGTACAGCATCCGGCCACCTACGGAATTGAGCCGGGAGAGCGGCTAAGCTCTCTGCTCGCGCGCTCTGGCGGTTTCACCGGCCAGGCGTTTCCCTATGGTGCAGTACTCGTCCGCCCGGAGGTCCGGGAAATCGAGATGAGGGCCCACCTGGAACTGGTGAGTCGAATCAAGAGCGAAGAAGGTTATTTGCGCTCTTTGCCTGAGGGAGATGCCGACCAGAAAAGTGCAAAACTCGCTGCGATCGCGCAGACCGAGACGGCCCTGCGTCAACTGGAAGCGACGGCGCCCCTGGGACGCGTGGTCGTCCACATTCCTTCCGATCCGAAAAGACTGGCCAAAACCGACGGGGATATAGTCCTGCGAGATGGCGATGTCCTCGTGATTCCCAAGAAGGCCAATTACGTCCTGGTCAGCGGCCAGGTGTTTAACCCGACCGCCGTCAGTTATCTGCCCGGCAAGAGTGCAAAGTGGTATCTAAGCCAGTCCGGGGGAGTGACGCAGATTGCCGACAAGAGCGCCGTATTTGTCGTGCGCGCCGACGGTTCAGTGCTCTCGGCCAAAAACAATTCTGGATTCTGGTTGGGGGACCCGATGAGCGCTGTGTTGAAGCCGGGAGATTCGATCATCGTTCCGGAAAGGGCGCCTAAGATCGGTAGCCGGAATTACGCACCGATCATGCAGGCCGCTCAAGTCGCATCCTCGATTGCTCTCACAGTCGCCTACATCCACCCGTAGCCTCGGAGCCTTCACTCTTGCGGATTAGAACTGCATTAATCGCTTTTGTTCTGGCCGCTGGGTTTGGGCTGTCCTGGGCGCAGTCTCCGGAGGAGATCAACAACAAACCAGTGGACCCATCTCCTGCCAACATTGCCGACACGCCCCAATCGGCCCCGCAAATGAATGTTCCAATGAAGCAGTACGTCCCCTCCCATGATTCGTCGCGACCCGCCTTCGCCCGGCATATCGCTGATTTTGTGGCCGATCAAAAACAGATCTGGACCAGTCCCTCGCGAATTCGCCTGTCAGACGCAACCTGGCTGGTACCTCTGGGCGGAGTAACGGCAGGCCTTTTCGTCACCGATCGCCAGTACAGCGCTTCGTTGAATCAGAATCCCACGACCTTGCGGCATTACAAGACGTTCTCAGAGGTTGGAGTTGCAAGCCTGATTGGCGCCGGCGCCAGCCTTTATCTTTTCAGCTACCCCATGCACAACGAGCGCTGGCGGGAGACCGGTTTCCTGGCCGGTGAAGCCGCTCTGAATAGTCTGGTGACTGTTGAGGCTTTCAAGTATTCCTTCCAGCGCGATCGCCCGTATCAGGGGAACGGCAGCGGACCGTTTTTTCAAGGGGGGAATTCTTTCCCCTCGGAACACTCGGCCGCAGCCTGGTCGGTTGCAGGAGTAATCGCTCACGAATATCCCGGGACGCTGCCCAAGCTGTTCGCCTATGGGATGGCTTCAGCCGTCAGTTTCTCTCGAGTGCACGCGCGGCAGCACTTCCCGTCCGACGTTCTCGTCGGCAGCGTGTTGGGTTACTTGATCTCGCAGAATGTTTACCGCCGGCATCATGACGTTGAAATCGGCGGCGCGGCTTGGGAGTCTCCGAGTGAATTCGTCAGCGAGCCTAAAGACAGTATGCCTTCGTTCACCGGGTCTCCTTACGTGCCGCTGGATAGTTGGATTTATCCGGCGCTGGAACGACTGGCAGCGTTGGGATATGTCAGGACCTCGATTCTTGGGTTGCGTCCGTGGACTCGGCTGGAGTGTCTCCGGTTGCTGGGCGAAGCCGGGGAGCGCCTGCCAGAAGCAGACGCACCGCCGGAGGTCCAGGAACTCTACCAGTCACTCTCTCGGGAGTTTGAAAGTGAACGCGACGCGCCAGAGTCGGGCAACGCTGTTCATGCGCAAGTGGAATCTGTCTACGTGCGAACCCTCGGAATCTCTGGCAAGCCACTCACCGACAACGAGCATTTCGGCCAAACCATCCTGAACGACTATGGAAGACCGTTCCAGGAGGGCTTCAACAGCGTGGTTGGCAGTTCAGCCTGGACCACCATGGGCCCGTTCGTGATCTACGCGCGCGGCGAATATCAATCGGCGCCCTCCGCGCCATCGCTCTCTCCAACAGCACTTGGCATCATCAGCAGCGTCGACGGCTTACCCCCCAATCCTCCGAGTATGCCGTTCGCCGCAACCAGCCGGTTTCAGCTTCTCGACGCGTACGTGGCGATGAATCTTTCGAATTGGCAATTCTCTTTCGGCAGGCAAAGTTTGTGGTGGGGTCCCGGGGATGAAGGCGCGATGCTGTTTACAAACAACGCAGCGCCTCTCAACAAGATGTTCCGCATCGATCGTGTCAGCCCTTTTCAGTTGCCTTCCGTTTTCCGCTACTTCGGGGATATCCGTGCCGAGTTCTTTCTTGGGCAGCTCTCGGGCCAGCAGTTCATCAACAACTCACTCCCGGGAACAACCGCAAACCCTCAAGGCCAGTATGGGAAGAACCTGGCGTCGCAGCCATTCCTCTCGGGCGGCAAACTCAGTTTCAAATTCACGCCCAATTTTGAAATGAGCATTTCAAAGACGACTCTCTACGGTGGTCCCGGGAATCCGCTGACACCGAAGACGCTCCTGCAAAGTTCCCTGGCGCTGCACGTAAACGGATTCTCGCTGGGGGATGGCCGCGCAGCGCTGGATTTTAACTACAGAATCCCGAAGCTGCGCGATTGGCTGACCGTCTACGGTGACGCGTTTCAGGAAGACGAACTTTCACCTGCCAACCGTCCCTACAAAGCAGCCTTTCAGACGGGACTGTACCTGGCAAAGGTTCCGAGGATTCCTAAGCTTGACTTGCGAATCGAGGGCGGTACCACCAGCCCGATTAATTTTCCCTCGTGCAACGGCTGCTACTACAGTAACGGGCAATATGTGAACGGATACACCAACGGCGGCCAACTTATCGGGACGTGGCTGGGACGCGCCTCGCAGGGGGAATCCGTAAAAAGTACGTATTGGCTCGGCCCACAGAAGAAGATCGGAGTCGAGCTGAGACATCGTCAAGTTGATCGGCAGTTCCTTTCTCAGGGCGGAAGTCAGAACGATGCCGCGCTGAACGGAGATTTTTTCCTTCGCTCGGGATTTCGCTTCTCGGGCACTGTGCAGTACGAGCGTTGGCAAATTCCAGTGTTAGCTGCAAACCGGCAATCCAACGTGATGGCGCTATTCGAGGTAGGGTTCTGGCCTCGCGTCCGGACCAAGTGAATTGCAGCGAATATTCGAGCGAGAGGGACCTGCAGACGAAATGACTAGTGCGAGACATACCGGAGGATCCGTTCTCCAGCCGCTCGTGGAATTGCCACATAGCGGCACGAGTACTCAAGAACAATCCGCGATCCTGAATTGCGCTGTTCTCTTGTGGCGTCACCGGACTTTCCTGGGGTGGGTCACGATTCTGGGCGGGGTCGTAACCCTGTTAATTACCCTGCTGGTGCCCAACCGCTACGAATCTTCTACCCACCTGATGTCGCCCGATATGCACGGAAGTGCCTCTGAACTAATGATGACGGGGCTTCTCAGCAAGACCGGTAATGGCCTGGCCGGGCTTGGGGCGAATCTGCTGGGCATTGACAACAGTGGCGCAGTCTTCATCGGCGTCCTCCGCAGCCGCAGCGTGGCCGACAATCTGGTGAAGACGTTTGATCTGAAGAAGGTTTACCGCGACAAGCGAGACGAAGATACCCGGCAGGATCTCGAAGACCACACCAGCATTTCCGATGATCGCAAGAGCGGCATTATTACGATTGCGGTGGAGGATCACGATCCCCGGCGCGCTGCCGAGATGGCAACCGCCTATGTCGATGAACTGAATCATCTACTGGTCGAGGTCAACACATCCTCAGCTCACCGGGAGCGCGTGTTCATCGAGGAGCGGTTGAAAATCGTGAAGCCGGCGCTGGATGACGCGTCCAAGCAACTCAGCGACTTTTCCACTAAGAACACCACCCTCGATCCCCACGAACAAGGCAAGGCCATCGTCGGAGCGGTTGTGACCCTGCAGGGAGAACTCATCGCCAACGAGACCCAACTGCGCGGACTGGAGCCCATTTATAGCGACAGCAACGTTCGAATCCGGTCGCTGAGAGCCCGGATTGCCGAGCTCCGGCACCAGCTGCAGGAACTTCGTGGAACCGACCCGAGCCTGACCCTTAACTCGAAACCGGGCGACGATGCTTCCTATCCAAGCTTCCGTCAACTGCCGGCGTTAGGCGTGACTTACTCCGACCTGTACCGTGAAGTCAGGTTGCGGGAAGTAGTCTTCGAGACCCTGACTCAGCAGTACGAGATGGCCAAGATCGCCGAGGCGAAAGAGATTCCCAGCGTAAAAGTGCTGGATCCAGCCAACCTGCCAGAGAAGAAGTCGGGGCCGCCGCGCCTCACCATTACGGGGCTTGGGATTATCTTCGCGTTCTCACTCGGCGCCGTGTGGGTCGTCGGCAACGCCGTGTGGAAGGATATTGACCACAACGATCCGCGCAAACAGTTCGCTGCTGAAATCCTGGGGGACTCCCTTCCGGCATTTTCCGGGGTCCAGCAACGTGTGCGAAGCATCGGAATCAGGCTGCGGCGCAACTCCAACTCCGGCGGAAACAACCACCAATCCACATAGCTATCGATGCCGGAAAGAATACTGAAGAACATCGGTTCTGGACTCATTGCTCAGGCATGGTCTGGCTTGCTGGGGCTCGTGGTTCTCCCCATCCTGGTCCGAGGCTTGGGCGTAGAGCGCTACGGCCTGCTGGCCCTCAGTCTCGCAGTAATCGGATTTGCGGCTGTTGCGGATTTGGGAGTGGGCCGAGCCGCCTCGAAGTATCTGGCAGAGGACTTTGAACGCAATGAGACCTCGCGCACTCAGCAGCACATTTCCAGCGCTTTAACCATCTGCTCCATCATGGGAATAGCCGGGACGCTCCTGCTGGCGGCGACTGCTCCCTTCTTGGTGGAGCACATCCTTAGAGTCCCTCGGAACTTGGCCCAGGAGGCCCGGGTGGTTCTGTGGGCCACATCCCTGGGTCTCTTGCCCGTCCTATGGCGCATATCTCTCGACGGTGCTCTCTCGGGTCATCATCGGATCGCCGAACTGAGCGTCGGCAACGTACTGGCCAACACCCTGAAGGCAGGTCTCAGCATCGCCGCGGTCATGACTGGTCGCTCAATCGTCGGAGTCGTCATCGCCAACGTTGGCGTCTCGTATCTTCACGCTCTCGGCCTATGGTTATATACCCGCCGCTATTTTGCAGGCCGCGTCAAAATTCGACTGGGATGGGACACGCAGATCGCTCGTGAACTGGTGAGGCTGGGCCTTCTGACCAGCGCCTCTTCCTTTCTTGCTGGTATTCTGCTCTTCTATTTCGACCGTTTCGTCATTGCTGTGTTCCTCCCCCTGGCCACACTGGGGTACTACAGCACCGCCTTCGATATCACTTCGAAGCAGTGTTACATTTCGAATCCAATCGGGCAGGCGTTCTTCCCAGTCTTCAGCGGAAAATCGAAAGCTGGCGCTGCGGACTTTGAAAAGCACTACTTTCAAGCCACCAAAATTCAGGCTGTTGGCCTCACCGGGCTAGCTGGGATGCTCATCGTTCTCGCTCGCCCCCTGCTCACTTATTGGATTAGCCCGGAAATCGCGCGCAACAGTTCGACAGTCATGGTGGTCCTTACCCTGGGTATGCTGCTGTCCAGTTATGCAAACTTGCCCTACATTGCAATTCTCGTCGGATCAGAAAGCCCCGATGTATGTCCCAAGATTTTCGGGGCGGCGTTCGCAGTGCATGTGCTCTTCAGCCTGGTCTTCGTCAAAGTGGCGGGAGTCCTTGGCGTTGCGGTGTCGCTTCTGCTGGCCTTTGCCGTCGCGTTTCTGCTGTCAAGCTACTGGGTAAGCAGGAAGTTGCTTCCGCATTCGCTATTCTTCTTTTTCAAGAATTGCTTTGGGGCAGCCTGGGCGGTGGCTGCGGTAGTCGGCGTGGGCTGGTGGCTCTTTGTCAGGCCGATGCTTCATGGTCTAGGAACGACAATCGCCGCCTTTCTATCCGGCTATGTGTTCTATTTGGTGGGATGCGGAATATTTTCGTACTCCGGAACCGAACGGGTTGCGGTACAGCGCCTGGGCAGGCGCGTGCTCGGATTCCGAACGGATCCTCCGTCGATGGCATAGTGCAGCAGCCTTCATATGAAAGTTCGCAAGACTAGCCTTCTGTTTCTCCTGCTGGGTTCGGCGGCGCTCTACCTAATTGACCCATTTGTGAGAATCAGTGATAAGAATCTGTTGCCATCCGATATCTGCTTCACGGCAAGTGCACTCATTCTTTTTCTGGATTTTAGAGCCTTTCTATGCTGGGAACGCGAACTTCTTAAGTATCCTGGATTTGTCCCGTTCGTGCTCTATCTCGCGGCGGCAACCATCGGTTTCACAGTCACGGCTTTACGAACCCGCGCTGTCGCCGAATTTCACATCTTTTCCCTGTTGCAACTGGGATTCATCCTGGCCTGCTTGTGCCCTACGGTATTGGCGAGCAAAACAAATGACTCCGCGGTCCGCATGTTGTGGTCGATCCCCATGTGGAGTATTCCACTTGCCGGAGTTCTGTCGCTGACGGATGTTCTAGGGTTAACCAACCTTGGGATGCAGACGGACAGCCGGCATTACAACGTCATACTCCAGGCAAATGGATTCATCCTCTTCGCCGCAGTTTCCCCATTTCTGCTACAGCGAATGTTTCCCTTTCGACGGACAACGATCGTCTACATTTCTCTCTGGGCGGCCGGTTGCGCTGGCCTTATTCTCTCAGGATCTAAGGCAGGAATCATCGTTGTAGCCCTGTCCATTATCGTGGTGATGTATATCAACCTCAAAGACATAGTCAGCGACAAGGCGTATTTCATAGCTTCTGTCGTGTTGTTGTTCGTTGTTGTGGGTAGTACGGCAGGCGTATTGTCTGTCATGCCGAACGCATTCGGCCGATTTCAGCAGATGCTTGATTTCATGCAGACTGGTGCGGACGACTCCTCTGCATCACTGCGGCAGGACCAGTTAACGATAGTGCTCCGGGACCTGCGGGAAAAGCCGGTCCTCTGGCTCGGAACCGGACTGAAGCAGTATCGCGTCCTTCATCCGGAAGACGGCATTGAGTCCATTCACAACATGTACCTGCAGCAGCTCTACGAGACTGGAATCGTGGGACTGGCAGCGTTTGTCGCGATCTTCATTCTTTGCCTTCGAAAGTGCGCCCAATGCTATCTCTCAGCCAGGCAAAGTGGCAGTTCCGAAATGGCCAAACATTGGGCGTGTTGCTTCTTTGCAATCGCCGGGTATCTTCTCATGGGCCTTGTATATCCGCTCGGCTATGATCGCCAATTCTGGCTGTTACTGGTTATGGCAACTCCGTCCTACCTGGAGTTACAGTCGCTTCGATTACAGAACAGATCCTCATTTGTGCTAGCCACTCTTTAATTACATCCGCCATGCCGGAAATGCTCTCAGGCACCTGCGAAACCTCTTTCAGTATCGTTATTCCTACGTTCAACAGAGCTCATATTTTGCCTAGGTGCCTCGACAGTGTGCTGGGTCAGCGGTGGCGCAACTGCGAAGTCATCGTGGTCGATGATGGATCCTCGGACGATGTCGAGGCCGTTATCCAGCGCTATGCTGCCCGTGGCGTTACATTTCTCAGGAACGAGATAAATTTAGGGGTGGGCCCGACCCGTAACAAAGGAGTTCGCTTCTCTCGCGGAGAGTGGATTGTATTCCTGGACAGCGACAGCTACTTAGTTCCCGGAGCACTGTCAGTGCTCGACGCCACAATTCGTACCTGCGATTCGAAGGTCGGAGTCGTCTACGGAAAGTCGGCGCAGATCGAGGGACAGCGTCCATCTCTCACCAGACCCCGCCACATGCGAACTCGCTGGAATTTCAAGGAATACATTGAGGCGTCTTACCTGGAAGAAGCGTTGCCGGCGACTCGACGTGCGATCTTGCTGCGTTTTCCCTTTGAAGAGACTTTAGGGATCAAGAGGGAGTGCGGTTGCCTGGTGTGGTATGCGATTGGTCGCGCCGGCTACGATTTTGTATGGACGCGAGACATGGTACAGCATTACGACATCTCTCCGGATGGACTGAGCGGCCGACGCTTCTTGGCGGCCCACCCCGAGGAGATGGTTATTTGCAACCAAAAGATCATCGAACGTTTCGGAAGTGATTTGCTGGAATTCGACAAGAGAAAATTGGTCAAACTCCATCAAAAAACTGCCTTCTATTGCATCATGGCGGATCGTCGGGCCTGTGCGTTGCGTCATCTCGATTTAGCCTGGAAACTCGATCGGGTCAATTTCCGTACTTTCCTGCTGCTGGCCTTATGCCGGACCAGTGCCCGTACTGCACGCAAGCTTTATCCAGTGATCGCTTTAGTCGGAGCCTAAACCATTCCTCCACGCGGCGTCAGTCCAGGTTTCAAAATAGTCAGCCTGTTCACGGCAAACCTGGCACACGACGCACAGCGTCGATGCTGTCCTTTTGACGCCGGTGAGGAGAGGCCGACGGCTGCTCTGCGGACTCAAATCAAGGAGGGCTTGAAATGACGGCTAGCTACGTAAGTGAAATAGAAGCCGGTCAGCGTTTCGAATTCGGCAAGAACTGGCAGGGCTTTCTCTCTCTTATCGACGAGAGCAGGATTCGCATCGCCGAAGACGCGACCAGGGCCATGCTCGGCGGCTCGAGTTTGGAGGGTAAGACCTTCCTCGACATCGGATCCGGCAGCGGATTGTTCTCTTTGGCTGCGCTGCGCCTCGGTGCGGCTTTGGTCCGTTCCTTCGATTTTGATCCACATAGTGTGGAATGCACGCGGGCTCTGAAGCAAAGATTCTTTTCGTCCTGCGCAAATTGGACAATCGAGCAGGGATCGGCCCTGGACGCCGACTATCTCAAGTCTCTCGGCCAGTTTGACGTCGTCTATTCGTGGGGAGTGTTACACCACACCGGGAACATGTGGCAGGCGCTGCAGAACGTTGTCTCACTGGTTGCTCCCAATGGACTATTATTCATCTCCATTTACAATCACCAGCCCTTCATGACCCCTTACTGGAAGGTGATTAAGCGTATCTACAATCGGCTGCCGCGGCTCGGCCGTTTCGCCATGGGGGTTTCGTTCTTCCTGTCGTTTGCAACAGGTTTTCTTTTTGTGGACCTGATTCGCCGGCGCAACCCACTGAGACGGTGGGCAGGCCATGACCGCAGAGGCATGTCGATGTACGTCGATGTTCACGATTGGATCGGCGGCTATCCTTTTGAAGTGGCCACACCTGAAGAAATATTTCACTTTTATCGCGATCGCGGTTTTTCCTTGCGGGAACTCAAAACCTGCGGAGGCAAGAGCGGTTGCAACCAGTTTGTGTTTGTACGAAACGTCAAGCCCTCCGAAGTTGACAAGTCTGTTGTCGACCAGTCATGTGCGGCATAGTAGGGAAAGTTAATTTCGATCCAGAGCAGCCAGTCGATGCGCATCAGGTCCGGCGCATGACGGACTCGCTGCGCCACCGCGGCCCCGACGACTCTGGCATATGGACCAACGGCAACGTGGGGCTCGGCCACCGGCGACTGTCGATCATCGACTTGTCCCCCAACGGTCGCAATCCGATGTGCAACGAAGACGAGACCGTCTGGATCGTGTTTAACGGCGAGATCTACAACTTTCAGGAGCTGCGCCCCGGATTGGAAGCCGCGGGTCACGGCTTCAAGTCGCGTACCGATACGGAGGTCATCCTTCACCTGTACGAAGAGTTGGGGCCCATGTGCGTGAAGGAACTGCGAGGTATGTTCGCCTTCGCGATTTGGGATAGCCGGTCGCGAACGCTATTGCTGGCAAGAGATCGGATGGGCGTAAAGCCGCTCCACTACTCGGTGACTCGATCCGGGTTGTTGTTCGGTTCGGAAATCAAAGCCCTGCTGGCTGCGGGTGATATCGACGCGGAGCCGGACCTTGGCAGCCTGCATCAGTTCCTCCTCTGGCAGTGCATTCCCAGCCCCCGCACAGGCTTCCGCGAAATCAGCAAATTGCCTCCGGCTTCAATATTGACGTGGCAGCCTGGCAAGGATGTAAGCATTCAGAAATACTGGGTACCGGATTACTCTGATCCGATCCCTGCAGCCGCCAATGAAGTCGCAGAACAGGTTCGCTCACTGGTGCAAGAAGCTACGCGCCTGCGACTGATCGCCGATGTTCCTGTCGGAATCTTTCTTAGCGGCGGTATTGATTCCGCGTGTGTGCTGGCGGCGGCCCGCAAAGCGAATGCTGGCAAGATACAAACTTTCTCAGTTACTTTTGGACACGATGATTTCGATGAGTCCAAGTATGCCCGTCTGTTGGCGTCACATTTCGAGACGGAGCATCACGAGTTCCACGTGACTCCCAAGGTGATGGATCTTCTGCCGGAAATGGCGGATTTGTTCGATGAACCGTTTGCCGACCCAGCCGCCATCCCTACCTATTACCTTTCACAGCTCACCCGGGAACATGTGAAAGTGGCTCTGGGCGGCGATGGTGGGGATGAGGCCTTTGCAGGCTATCAGCGGTACCTGGCGCTGAAAGTTCTGGGCTGGCTGTCACGAATTCCAGGCGCCGCTATGCTCGGCTCTCTTCGCGCCTTGTTGCCCTATAGCGCCGGAGAGCGCAGCAAGCGAAGGTATATCAAAGAGATACTCTTGCTGCTCGACCGCACCCCCGTGCAGCAGTACCGGGCCATGCTTCTCGGTATGCGTGATGAAGAACAGTGGCACTCGTTCTACACCGACGAATTCCGTGAGGCTCTAAACGGCAGTGCTGGCGCTCCCGGCTTTCTTCAAGGATGGGACCTACCGTCGGTGCCCAATGACCTTGCCGGCGCCACCGCCAGCGACACGCTCGGATATATTCCAGAATGCCTCAATGTGAAAGTAGACATCGCGAGCATGGCGTGTGGGTTGGAAGTCCGCTCACCCTTCCTGGATCACAAGCTGGTCGAGTTCAGCGCTCGAATCCCTTCCCGCCTGAAGATCAAGGGACTGCGCCAAAAACATATTCTCAAGCATGCGTTCAGGAAAGAACTGCCGGAAGTGATTCTCAAGCGCGGAAAGGCTGGGTTCGGGATGCCGCTTGCCACCTGGCTCCGGGGTGAGTTACGCGGTTCGACCGAAGAAACCCTTCTCGCGCACGACAGTTGTATCCGTGGCTTTCTTCGCCCAGACCAGATCCGGATCATGCTGTCCGAGCACGCTGCCGGAAAACGCAACTGGCACGTGCAGTTGTGGAGATTGCTGGTGCTGGAAAATTGGCTGAAGGCAAATACCGCCCGCGCTCGCACTCGCGCTTCGAATGCTACCCAGTCAGACTCCTCCGAAGTAATGTCTTGCACTAGTTTCGCAAACGGTGGTCCGGCGCTCAAACATGCCAGTCAACTATCTACATAGCTTGCTTCACCGGGTGGAGAACGGTTGGGATCCAATCTCGACATCGTATGCGTCCTCCTATGCTGAATTCGCCTGGAATGAGCGTACTCCTGGGATCGTGGAGGACCTCGACTCTCGCCTCGGAGGTCTTGCCGGAAAGCGAGTTCTCGATCTCGGCGGAGGGCCGGGTCAATATAGCATCCTGTTTGCGCAGCGTGGGGCCGATGTTACCTGGCACGACATCAGCCGCGAATATCAGGCAATCGCTCGCGAACACGCGGCGGCCGCGAGAGTGTCCATAAACTTCTCCATAGGGTATCTCGAAGATGCGTCTTGTTTTTCGGGCGAGTCTTTTGATCTCTTGTTTTGCCGGGTCTGCTGGTACTACGGCCGCAGTGATCGACATCTTGCCCGGCTGGTGTATTCGCTGATCAAGCCGGGAGGCGTGGGCTACATCGAATGCAATACCCCGGCCTTTTCGCGCCCACGCGGTTGGCGGAAAGTGCAATACTGGCTGAATGAGTATCTGTGGGTAAAAATCGGCCACCCCATGCCGCCGCACGGCCGTATTGCAAGCCTGCTGCAATTGCGTGACATCTCGCAGATGACACTGGACTATTCTTCGCACCTGCGCGACATCGTTATCTTCACAAAGAAGTAGATTCCGCCTTCGTCTTAAGACAGTCAGTTCGAGCCAGTCGCGTATGCGAACCCGCGCCCGTTACCTAATCCGCTTCGATGATCTTTGCCCGACCATGAATTGGTCCATGTGGGCGAGGATTGAGTCACTGTTGATCGAACAAGAGATTCGCCCCTTCCTGGCCGTCGTCCCCGACAATCAGGATAGGAAACTCGCAGTGGCGCCTGGCCATCCTGGCTTCTGGAAAGAAGTTCGGAAGTGGCAGGCCCGCGGCTGGACAATTGGACTGCACGGCTACCAGCACACGTACGTTACTCAGGACGCTGGTTTGATCGGCATTCAGCGTCGCAGTGAATTTGCTGGACTGCCTTCAGCCGAGCAGGAGGACATTCTGCTCAAAGCGCTTGACATCTTTCACGCCGAGAGGGTTGACCCTCAAGTATGGATCGCGCCTGCCCACTCCTTTGACCGCAATACAGTGGCGGCCCTTGTGAAGACCGGCCTCAGCGTGATCAGCGATGGCTTGGCTCTCGAACCCCACGCGGACGAAGATGGGGTCTTCTGGATTCCGCAACAGCTTTGGCGCTTCCGCTGGCGGCCGTTCGGTGTGTGGACTGTCTGTTGCCACCACAACCACTGGAGTGAACAGCAGTTCGAGCGTTTTCAGTCGGACATACGAAAATATTGGAATGCAATCACTGATTTGGATTCCGTCAGAAGGGCTTACTCCTGCCGCAGGCGGGGTGTGATGGACAGTTTCTACTCAGCGGCACATTCGGCGGTGTTCTCTCTGCGAGCCCAACGGCGAGCCTCAGCGTGACTTCGGAATTGCTGGAAAGTACGACCACGATAGAAAACAATGTTTCCACGCCGGAAATAACCAGCAAAGTGAAGATCACCTATGTTCTGGGATCGTTGGGCGACGGAGGTACAGAACGCCAAGTGCTCGAGTTGATTCGCCACCTCGACCGTACAAAGTTTCAGCCGTCGCTCATCTTGATGGAACCGGCCCACATGGAAAGGTCAGACGGATTTGTAGACGAGCGCTTTGTCGTGGGAGTGCCTCAGGCCGGAAGCTCACGCTGGCTTTCACGGAGCATTTCTCTACTGAAAGCAGCTTACCGTGCCAGGAAGTATCTGCGGCATATGAAGAGCGACGTCGTGCATGCATTCCTGCCGGGCCCGTGCATCCTCGTGGGGTCGGCGGCGCGCCTTGCCGGAGTTCCGCTAATCATTGGCAGCCGCCGTTCCTTGCCAAGTCAATATCGAGCGCCAAGCCGCGTCGCCGCCTGGGCCGATAGCGCAGCGTTCCACCTTGCGCACTACAATCTCGGCAACAGCCATGCGGTCAGCCGCGAGATGGTTGAGGTCGCCGGTTGCCCGCAGGTGAAGTGCGCAACCATTTACAACGGTGTTGACCAGCAGCGCTTTCGTCCCGATCTTCCGTCGGCTCTGCGAGAGCAGCTTGGATGGACGCGCGGCGAAGTGGTATTCGGCATTGTGGCAAACTTCCGCCCTTGCAAGCGCCACGCCGACTTCATCGAGGCGGCGGCCATCGTCGCAGCGCGTCATGAGAAGGCGCGCTTTCTCATGGCTGGTGCTGATGGCGGGACTAAGAAAGCTGTGACGCAACAGATTGAATCCCTTTCCCTCGGCGGGAAGGTCCGACTTCTCGACAGCACTCCGTCCCCGGAGACCATCTTCTCTGCACTCGATGTTTACGTATGTACATCTGAGGCCGAAGGCTTTTCGAACGTGCTTCTGGAAGCGATGGCCTGCGGTAAACCCGTTATCGCGACACGCGTCGGTGGCAACGCAGAAGCAGTTCGTCACAACGAATCGGGGCTTTTAGTTCCGCCAAGGGACCCTTCCTCAATTGCAGATGCGGCAACTCAGCTCTTGACGAACCTTGCCCTACGTCGGGCCATGGGCTTGGCTGGTCGAAGACGTGTTGAACATGAGTTCTCGTTAGAGACCATGGTTCGGGCGCACGAGGATCTCTACAGTAGCCTGTTGCACGACCGTCGACAAAATGCCGCGTAGCGATTGAACATCACGAACAGTTTTTCAGGAACTGGATTGGCATCTCCTGCTTCCCGCCATACGACAGTGACTTCCCAACCACACTTCACCATTGCGAGAGTTATTGCGCGGCTGAACATCGGGGGCCCAGCAATCCAGGCGATTCTGATGACAGAGGCGTTCCAACAGCGGGGATATCGGCCACTTTTGCTGGCCGGCGAGGTAGCTTCAGGCGAGGGCAGCATGGAGTACCTGGCCCGCGAGCGAGGTGTCTGTCCAAGCAAGATTGGAACAATGTCCCGCAACATCTCGTGGTCCAAGGATGTGACCACGCTTTGGCAATTGATCAGAATTTTCCGTCATGAGAGGCCGCTTGTTGTCCATACTCACACCGCGAAGGCGGGGACGGTCGGCCGGCTGGCCGCCATTGTGACCGGCGTGCCCGTCCGTGTGCACACATTTCACGGCCACGTATTTCATGGGTACTTTTCTCCGTTCGTTACCCGGATATTTCTGGCAATCGAGCGTTCTCTAGCGCGCCACACCGATCGCATTGTGGCAATCAGCGAATCACAAAAGCACGAATTGGCCGAAGTCTACCGCATCGCGCCTGCGGAAAAGATCACTGTCATTCCACTGGGGTTTGATCTCGATCCGTTCCTCGCGGTAAGCGGGCGCGCGGGCACCCTCCGTAGCTCGCTCGGATGTGAAGAGAGCACTCTTCTCGTAGGGTGGATAGGGCGGCTTACCGCCATCAAGAATCCGCTTCTCATGTTAGATTGCGCGCGCGAACTGAGTGATGAGCATCAACAGGTCCGCATTGCTGTCATCGGGGACGGTGAACTGCGAAGCCACTGTGAAACCCACGTTGCGTCGGCCGGCCTGCGTGAGATCGTCAGCTTCACTGGATGGCAGCAACATCTGCAACAGGTTTACGCCGACCTTGATCTGGTTGTCTTGACTTCGATCAACGAAGGAACTCCCGTCTCATTGCTGGAAGCAATGGCCTCAGGCAGAGCCTTCATTTCGACGGATGCCGGAGGGGTACGCGATCTTATGGTCGGCCCTGCGACGAGCCGGGATGGCTTCGAAGTTTTCCAGAACGGGGTTCTGGTGCCTTCAGACAGTAGGGCTCTGGCTCAGGCAGTCGTGTATCTGAAGGAACATCCTGAACTTCGGCGCGCGATGGGCGAAGCCGGGCGGGAGTTCGTAAGAACCCGATTCTCGGTTCAGCGCCTGGCAGACGACTTGGAGTCCCTTTACCTTTCAGTGGCGCGCTCCAAGAGGAATGTTCACCTCGACCCGCACGTTATCGCTTCCACCAGGTTTCTTGAAGTTCCCGGCTCCTCATCCGCCCAGAAAGAGCTGTCGTGACGCGGTTGTCGTTGCAGGGAAGGCCTTTTGAAAGATCCGATTTAAAGCGACGTAAATCACTATCCCTTATTTGGCTATTCCGATTGGAGGATTATTCATGCACGTCTTAATTACCGGAGGCGCAGGCTTTGTGGGGTCCCATCTCGCCGAGGCGCTGCTTCAACAGGGAAACAATGTGATGGTGCTGGATGACCTTTCTACCGGATCCATCGCGAACATCCGTCACCTCAAGCGTGAACGCAGATTCGGCTACGTCATCGACACGGTCATGAACCGGTCCGTGCTGGCAGAATTGGTCGACGGATGTGACATCGTTTATCACCTGGCCGCTGCGGTCGGCGTTCGCCTGGTAGTGGATTCTCCGGTGCGCACCCTGCACACCAACATCCGAGCCACGGAACTGGTGCTCGAGGCCGCAAAAAAGAAAAAGAAAAAGGTGTTGATTACTTCGACGTCCGAGGTCTATGGCAAGGCGACAAAGATCCCTTTCCACGAAGATGACGATCTTGTCATCGGACCGTCCGTCCGCGGCCGCTGGAGTTACGCGTGCTCCAAAGCCATCGACGAATTCCTGGCAATCGCTTATCACCGTGAACATGGTCTTCCAGTCGTGCTGGTTCGGCTGTTCAATACCGTCGGCCCGCGCCAGACTGGAACCTACGGCATGGTCTTGCCACGGTTTGTCGGCCAGGCACTCTCTGGAAGTCCAATCACTATTTATGGGGATGGAACCCAGTCACGCTGTTTTGGATGGGTGGGTGACGTCGTCAGTGCACTGATCAAGCTCAGCCTTCGCGACGCCGCGGTGGGTTCGATCTTCAATATCGGATCTGACGAGGAAATCACGATTAACGAACTCGCTGCCATCATCAAGGGCGTGACGGGTTCCGATTCTCCCGTTTGCCACGTCAGTTATGAAGAGGCGTACGGTAAGAACTTCGAAGACATGTACCGCCGCGTTCCAGACCTGAGTCGTATTCGCGAGGCCATCGGATACTCTCCTACGAAAAACCTGCGCGAAATTGTGCAAGCCGTCACTGACAGCCTCGTTCAAAGTGATCGGCGTGAAGCTGAGGCTTCAGATGTTTCCGCAACCTTTGCGCACGCAGACTAGCGGCTGAAGAAGTACACTCGCGATGCGTTTCTTAGAGGAATTCGGATTAGGCACTTCTGGCCGGGCAGTGTTGGCATGCCTTGTCGCCTTTGTCGTGACTGCTCCGCTCGTTTTGCTCACAATTCGTATGTGCCGGAAGTACGGTTGGATATCGAAGCCGCGCGCCGACCGTTGGCACAAAGGCACACCCGCCTTCTACGGCGGTGTGCCGCTGTTCACGGGGTTCATCGCAGTCAGCGCTCTGCTGATTCCATGGTCCAACCACTTGTTGTGGCGCTTGATCGGAATCGCATCGCTGATGTTTGTTCTCGGTTTGATCGATGATCTTCATCGGCTGGCTCCCATTTACAAACTCATCGGCCAGATAATCGCAGCGTCTCTCCTGGTTTTAAGCGGAGTTGTTTATCCGCTCCGTGGAAGCATCACGGTTAACGTCATCGTCTCGATCGTCTGGCTGGTGGGGATTACGAACGCGTTCAACCTGCTCGACAACATGGACGGCCTTTCGGCTGGCATCGCTCTGATCTCCACTGGATATTTAACTGTCTTCTATGTGAGTGGGGGACACGGGGACAACGCGGTGATGGTTGCGCTCGCTGCCGGAGCAATTTCAGGCTTTCTTCTGTTTAACTTTAATCCGGCTCGTATCTTCATGGGGGATTCAGGCAGTCTTTTCTTGGGATTCCTTCTGGGGGCAACCTCGCTTCTTGACGTGACCCACGTCTCCGGCGTTCCCGCGTTGGTTCTTGCGCCGGTCACGGTGCTGGCGATTCCTATCTTTGATACTTTGTTCGTTTCCGTGACTCGGCGGTTGCGCGGACAGGCCATCTCTCAAGGTGGCACGGACCATAGCTCCCACAGGCTCGTGCGCATGGGGTTGGAGGAGCGGAGGGCAGTCCTGTTGCTGTACGCGCTGTCAGCAGGGTCCGGAGCCGTTGCCCTGATCACTCGTCATCTGTCCTCGGCCGCCGCTCCCGGGTTGATCGGCTTTTGGTTCTTCTTTCTGCTGTTGTTTGGCATTCATCTGTTTTACGATGAAGCCGCGGTGGACGCGAGCCAGGCTCACATGCTCGCTCCACTCGTTAGACGGTTGCTGTCCCGAGACACCCTCGTCTTTCTTCTCGACCCGATGGCGATGGTTCTCTCTTACTACCTTTCTTATGTTCTGCGCTTCGGCGGCCGCATTCCTGTCGACGATCACATCCTCCTCCTGCGATCTTTACCCACCGTGCTCGCGTGCAAGCTTCTCGCGTTGTGGATGTGTCGCACGTTTCGCCATTCCTGGTGGCGTGGCTCGGTTAACGATATCTATCGCGTCGGCTTCGCCGTCCTTATCGGCGAAGGCCTGACGATACTTGCGCTCACTGGCCTCTACCGGTTCAATGGGTTCTCGCGAGCCGTGTTCGTCATCGACACTCTGATCACGTGGGTCTTCTTATTGGCGATCCGACGATCGTCTTCTCTTTTTCGAGACACGATTTGCACTTGGCGGAACGAGACCGGCACCGAACGACGTGTGTTCATCCTGGGAACTTCCGCACGCGCAGAAATCGCGCTGCGATTTCTCCGTGACCAGCGCATCGAGTGTGCCGGGTTCATCGATACAAATGGAGGCGCTGATCTCCGCCGCTATGTGTTTGGCCGGCCCGTCCTGGGGCGCTTGGACGATCTGGCGCGACTTTCTGAAAAGCACGGAATTTTCGAAGTGGTGCTTCCCGACCGTGAAGAAATTCCATTGCTGGATGATGACTTTCAATCTTTTTGCCGCAGCCGTGCGCTGCGCCTCACAAAGCTGGGCCTCTACAACGACGTACCCAACAATCCTCCCGGGCGCAACGTCGTCAACGCATAGAGAAGCCGGCAGTTCGTGCGTCCGGTCGGCTCAAGTTCTTCCGCCACCTCCTCGGCAATCCTCACAGATCTTAACTTCCTGACCCGTGAATCAGAGACCGATACTCCTGTGGATTGCGGCCGTAGTGACGACACTACTCACCGCACCAGGGGCACTGGAAGCAGGATCCGACCATTGCGGTCTCTCCCGCTGGCGAGATCCCTTCGCGGCGTCGGAGACGCACGGCAATCGTGTCGCTCCAGCTCCTTCCGACGGAAGCCGCCTGTCCCATAACGCATCGTCCCCAGCCGCAACCGGCGAGAGCCGCACTGCGGCGGCAGGTCCTGTCGAGGACTGCGCCGCAATAACCGCAACCACCCCTTCCGCGCCGCTTCTGGCTTTCTCCACTTCCTTCAGTCGACTAGAAACGCTGCCACCCATCGTTCCTCAGGCGTCGTCAACAGACGTCGACCCCTCCGACAGAGACTCGTCGCGCCCCACGCATGACATCGTGCGAACCTCCACTCCCGCCTCTGTCAACCAAAGTGTCTACTACTACAAGAACCGGTTTGAATTCTCTCTGGACGCGGGCTGGCTTCCAATCAACATCCCTTTCGTTTTCGACGTCTTCCTCGGCGATGCCTACAACATGACCCCCCTCAAATACACACTCGTGCCTGTCGTTGCGTCCGTACGATGGCAGATGGACGATGTTGGAGGGCCTTGGATTTTCCGCGGGAATTGGGATATGACCCTCAGCGGTTCCGTTACTGTGATTCCGAGAGGACCGGAGACAAGATATTTTTCTTACGACATGGGTATTCGACGTAATTTCATCCCGCGAAACGGAAAGGTAGCGCCCTACTTTGATGGACGCTTGGGCCTGGGGAACATCGACGCGAAAGGCCCCAAAGGAGTCGCCTATGCGCAGGGACAAGACTTCACGTTCACCATGAACATGGGCAGTGGAGTGCGGTTCAACGTTAACCCCCGGTATTCAGTTTCGGCCGGCCTCAACTGGATGCATATCTCGAATCTCTACTTGTCTGAACCGAAGTATCGAAACTTCGGCATTAATGTGTATGGGCCCATGGTGGGCCTGGACATCAGATTGGGCAAACATGACCGGGACATCAGCCCGTGAAATCACCGAATCTTCCGCCCACGGCTAGAGCCTAAAAGTCGCGGCGTCCCACACTCCCCAGATTTCCGTTCGCCAGGAAAAAACCCGAAACTCAGATGTCATGAGTCCGGGGTTTTGTTTTGGTCGCCAGGCAGTTGCTTGAAAAATTGGTTGGCCTATTGACGACAATCTCTCGGCAATATTCACCCTGCACTTTCGTTGTTAGGATTCTTCGGAGTATCGGCCCTCGGAACAGTTTTGCGCCGAGACTCGGCGCAACCTTGGCTCCTTCATGTAGGAACGCCAAGTTTTGGCAGTAACCACTGCGTCACGACCACATAGGCAACAAGGAATGCCACTCCCCAAACCCAGTTAGGCATTTTTACTTTCTCCTATCTGCCGACTCCCAGTTTACGCAGAAACGTCATCATCGGACACCAGTTCGTGAATCCCGACTGAACCAGATTCAGGCCAACAAAAGCCGTGAACAGGTACCAGTACGAGCTTACGTAGTGTCCAAGCGCCAGGGACAACAGAACAAAACTGCCGGCAATCAACCGAAGTGCTCGTTCTACGGTCATAACATTTCCTCCTTCAGAACTAAACGCTGCTGTGCGCAATTTCGCATTGTGGTGTTTTGTCTTCCGCAACATTTTCCGGCGAATGAGGATGCATTGGTGGAAGCGAATCTTTTCTTTGAGAGAGGTAGTAGAGAACCGGCACCGCCATTCGCGACAGAACAGTGGACGCTACCTCTCCAGCCATCAACGACAAAGCCAGGCCTTGGAAGATCGGATCGAACAGGATCACACTCGCTCCGGCGACGACCGCGGCAGCCGTCAGCAGCATCGGGCGGAAGCGCACCGCGCCGGCATCGACCACGGCGTCCTCCAGCGACATCCCTTGGGAGCGGCGCAGTTCGATGAAATCCACAAGGATAATCGAGTTACGCACAATAATGCCGGCTCCCGCGATGAATCCGATCATCGAGGTCGCGGTGAAGAAAGCTCCCATCAGCGCATGCGCGGGCAGAATGCCGACCAGAGTGAGCGGAATCGGTGCCATGATGACCAGCGGCGTGATGAACGAACGAAACCAACCCACGACGAGCACGTAGATCAAGACTAGGACAGCTGCGAAGGCGAGTCCCAGGTCGCGGAAGACTTCGACCGTGATATGCCACTCGCCATCCCACTTCATCGAAAAGTGGTCGTTGCGCTCGGGCATGGTGGTGCCTTTGTATTGCCTTACGCCGTATCCATCAGGCAATTTGATCTTATCGATTGCCTCGCTCATCTTCATGATGGCGTAGACAGGGCTCTCTTCTCCGCCCGCCACGTCTCCCGTCACGTAGACGACGGCTTGAAGATTTTTGCGATACACGCTGGTATCGATCGTCGTTTGTTGAAGGTTTGTCACTTCCTGCAGTGCGATTTGGCCGCCGGAAAGCGTCGGAAGCTTCAGGTTGCCAAGGTCTTCGATCCCGGAGCGATCCTGGCGCGCCAGCCGCACTTCGATCGGGATGTCCTCGCGGGAATGGGGATCGTGGAGCAAGCCGGCGTTCGCTCCGCCGAGCCCCACCTGCAAGGTGCGGGTGACGTCGGACGGCGAAATACCGTGGAGCGCTGCCTTGTCCAGATCCACTTTCAGGTCGTACTTGGTTTGCGGGTCTTCGACGTACCAGTCGACATCCACCACACCCGGCGTTTGCTGAAAAACTTTCTTGATCTGCGCCGCTAGCTCAATCTGCCCTTTATAGTCAGGTCCGTACACTTCGGCCACTAGAGTCTGCAATACGGGCGGACCAGGGGGGACTTCGGCCACCTTGATGCGAGCACCGAAGGGCGCGGCAATCTTGTCCAACTCCGGCCGCAATCGCCGGGCGATCTCGTGGCTCTGCGCCTTGCGATCATGCCGCGAGAGAAGATTCACCTGGATATCTGCCTGGTTGGGCTGATTGCGCAAGAAGTAATGACGCACAAGACCATTGAAGTTATACGGGCCGGACGTCCCCGCATAGATCTGATAATTGACGACCTCGGTTTGCTGGCCCAGATAACGTCCCAGTGCCTGCGCCACCCGCGTTGTTTGTTCGAGCGGCGCGCCATCGGGCATGTCGATGATGACCTGGAATTCACTCTTGTTGTCGAAGGGGAGCATCTTTACGCGCACCCACTTCAAGGGAACGAAAGCAACCGCGGCTAAGAGCAGTACCACAACGCCACCAAAGAATATCCAGCGGCGGCGCGCATTGAGGATCAGCGGATTCATCATGCGGCGGTACAAACGAGTGGTCCATCCTTCGGTCTCGTGCCCGGACTGGTCACGGCTGGCCGCATATTTTCTCAGCAGCCTCAAAGCCGCCCACGGCGAAACGACGAAAGCCACCATCAACGAGAACAGCATCGCCGCCGAAGCCCCCACTGGAATCGGGCGCATGTATGGACCCATCAGCCCGCGTACAAAGGCCATGGGCAGGATCGCGCCGATGACTGCGAAGGTAGCGAGAATGGTAGGATTGCCGACCTCGTCCACCGCCTCAACCGCAATCTCAGAGAGTGATCGGCCCCGGCCTTCCGGCAGCCGGAAGTGGCGCACGATATTCTCGACTACAACGATGGCGTCGTCGACAAGAATGCCGATGGAGAAGATCAGCGCAAATAACGTGACCCGGTTCAGGGTGTAGCCATACAAGTAAAAGACCGCGAGTGTGAGCGCCAGTGTGACCGGCACTGCCAACAGCACCACGCCTGACTCCCGCCAGCCCAGTGCCAGAGCAATCAGCAATGTCACCGACAAGGTTGCGATCAACAGATGTTTGAGAAGTTCGTCGGACTTGTCCTTGGCGGTTTCGCCATAGTTGCGCGTGACCGTGACGTTCAGGTCACTTGGTATGACATACCCGCGCAGCGCATTGACTTTGTCCAGCACGCGCTCGGAAATGTCGGCGGCGTTGGTGCCTTTGCGTTTGGATAGCGTGATGGTTACCGCGGGATATTCCTGATCGGCTGTCTGCCTCGGGCCGCCGCGCGCGTTGGCAAACAGAACGTAGCTCGTTGCTTCGGCGGGGCCGTCCTCAAGCTTCTCCGCTACATCACGCAAGTAAACGGGACGTCCGGCGTGAACCCCGACCACCACCTGCCGCAGGTCTTCGAGACTCGTGAAAAAAGTGCCTGCTTCGACCTGGAACTCGCGATTGTCGCGCGCAAAACTACCGGCTTGGCCGCGGCTGTTTGCGTTCTGCAGTTGCCCCACGATCGCGCCCGGCGTAAGGCCGTAGGCGGCGAGCCGTTGCGTGTCGAGCACTACTCGAACTTGTCTGGGTTGCCCCCCGATGATCTTGGTTTCGGAAACGTCGTCGAGCGGTTTGAGTGAATTCTCCAGCTCACCCGCGATCCGCCGCAGGCGATACGAGTCGTAGTCCTTTGCCCACAACGTCAAGGCCATGATCGGCACGTCGTCAATTGAGCGGACCTTGATGATGGGTTGTGATACGCCGGGCGGGATGCGGTCAAAGTTCGAATAGAGCTTGTTGTAGGTCTGTACGATCGCGTCTTCTTCTTTCGCGCCAACGTAAAAACGTACAACCAGCATGCTCACGCCCGGATGACTGATCGAGTAGATGTACTCAACACCGGGCACTTCGCGGAGTAACTTTTCCATGGGAAGGCTGACGCGCTGTGCCACTTCGTCAGCCGATGCGCCCGGCATCTGCACAAAAACGTCGAGCATGGGCACCACGATCTGCGGCTCTTCCTCCCGTGGGGTCCGGAAAATACTGAAGGCGCCAAGCAGCAGCGCAGCGACGATTACGAGCGGGGTCAGCTTTGAATCAATAAAACCGTGGGCAATGCGGCCCGCCAGACGCAAGCCCTTCGGGGGCTGTAGAACCGAGTTGGATTTGTTAACAGCCATTACTGGACCTCGATGCGCTTGCTATTCAGGTCGACCGTGCCCGGCTTGGCGACGAGTCGCTCGCCGTTCTCCAGGCCCGCCAGCACTTCGACTTCCGTCCCCGATGGCTTCCCCAAAGTGATGTAGCGCAAGCTCGCGATCTGGTTTTGGTCCAGCACATAAATGCCCTGCAGTTGGCCGCGCTCGACTACCGCTGAGCGCGGAATCAACAGCGTCTGCCGCTCGCCTCGAGAGAACCGGGCGCGTCCGAACAGTCCAGAACGCAGCCGTGTCTCTGCAGGCAGCTCGATCTTGACCAGGAACGTGCGACTGGCCGCGTCCGCGACAGGGACAATCTGCCCTACTCTGCCGCGCAGCTCCATGTTGTCCAAAGCATCGATCGCAACCGAGACTTGCTGTCCTATGCGTACATACCGGAGGTCGTTCTCGTTGACGGTTGCCTCCAGCCGATAACGGCGTACATCCTCAACCGTGAAGATCGGCGTGCCGGGTGAAGCCAGTGTGCCGGAGTCGGCCTTCTTCTCCGTCACCACGCCGTCGAACGGCGCCCGAATCCGCGTGTAATCCAGTGACGTGTGTGCTTGGCTCAAGGCCGCCTGCGCCTGAGTCTGGCCAGACTTTGCCATGTCGCGACGCGCAAGAGCCGACTGCTGACGGGCTTTCACCTCGTCGAACTCCTGCGGGCTCACGGACTTTTTTTCGAAGAGCGTCTGGTAGCGCTTCAACGTCGATTCTGCCAGCACCAGATCGGAATCCGCTCCGACCAGTTGCTGCCGGGCGGCAAGCTCCGCTGCAGTCGCGCGATCGACGGCGGCTCGCGGCTGGGAGTCGTCGATTACGGCGAGCACTTGACCACGCTGAACGTGATCTCCTTCGTGCGCACTTATCTCGACGATGTTTCCCATCATTTGGCTGGCAACGTCGCTGGTCTGGCCAGCACGCACCGTGCCCACCGCTTCCAGAAGATCGGGCACGCTGGTTTGCTGCACCCAAAGAACGGGAACGTTGCGGACGGTTTCCGCGGACGGCGCTTTGAGCTGTTGCCGAGTGGAGCAAGCGCTGAGGCCAAGCACTGCGCTTGCAATCAAGAAGCCGAGTTTTGGTCCGCTATTCATAGATTTCATGGCATCACCGCGGGAGATTGGGGAGTTAAGCTCCCGCTCGCCAACTCCAGGTTGGCGTAGCTGGTCTGGAAGTGATAAACAGCCTCCCAGTAGTCGGTCTGGCTGCGGCGCGCGGCATCTTCAGCGCTTAACAAATCGGTGATCGTGGTTAGTCCGCTGTCGTAGCGGTCCTGGTTGATACGCAGACTCTCCTTTGCCTGGGCGATTGCGGCCCGGGCCACTTCGATCTGCTGCCGGTTGGCATCTGTCTCGTAATAAGCCCGCCTCACTTCGAGGCGAACTGCATCGCCCGCTGCCTGCTGCATTGCCACAACTTTTTCTTCGATCGCCCGCTGCCGCGAAAGTTCCGCCCGTTTTGCGCCGCCTTGAAAGATATCGAATTGCACTTCGATCCCGCCCAGCCAGTTGTTGCCACCGCCACCGGCGACAAATGTAGGATTATCCATTTCCCATCCGGCAAACGCGTTAACCCGCGGGCCAAATGATGACTTGGCCATCGACACTCCCTGGCGCTGGGCTTTTTCCTCGGAGGCAATGCGCTTCAAGTCTGGCCGATTGATGAGTGCCTGCTTTTCAAGATCCTGGATGGCGGGGATCGAGAGGGTACGCTCGGCCAACCCTTCCGCGAGCCGGAACGCAGCGTCCAGCGGCATACCCATTGCCGTGTTCAGCTGTGCCTTTGCCACTTCCAGCGTGTTCCTGGCTCGGATCACTTCCTGCTGTCGCGCCGCCATGCGAACCTTCGCTGTCAGCAGATCGGACTCGACAGTCAGCCCGCTGTCGAATCTCGCCTGGCTGCGATCCCGGATCGAGTTGGCAGTTTTGGCCGACTGTTCCGCAACTTCCAGTTCCGCGGCTGCCAGTAGAACGTCGTAGTAGGAGCTGACCACCCGGAAGACGATCTCCTGATCCGTGCGGTCTAATTGGTGTCCCACCGCCTCGTTCAGCTGCTTTGCCTGATTGATGCCGTGCCAACTGGCAAATGAGTCGAAGAGGTTCCAGCTCCCCCCAAATCGCGTGGTGAAGTTGCCGAAGGGCAGAGGTGAGTTCAGTTTGTTCAGCGTGAAGTCTGCGGCGCTGAAGCGCTGCTGCCGCAGCTTGCTGCCAAACACATAAACAGGATCATCGCCGCGAGTCGCCGTTTCGGAAAAACTCAAGTGAGGCAAGAGGAACGAGCGTGCCTCACGCACTCCGGCGGAGGCAGCTTTGGTGTCTGCGATCGCCGCCTTGCGCAGAGGATTTTTCTCCAGTCCGATTGTCACTGCCTGCTGCAGAGTCAGAGAAGGCTGGACCTCCTGCTGAGCCAAAGCCGGCGACAAAATGAGCCACGGCGTAGCGCAACTCAGAACCACTTTGAGCCAGTTTTTCAACCTTGTACTCCTGCCACCTGAGCCGGCTTCATCCACTCAGTCTTGTCTTCAACGATTTCGTAGGTTGTGTGGAAACTCGCAGTCTTCTGCACCATGGCCCCCACCGAGCAATATTTTTCCTCGGAGAGGCGGATAGCTTCCTCCAGCGCCGCCACGTCAAGCTCAAAGCCTGTCACTACATGGTGGATTCGCACTGCCGTGAACACCTGGGGCGGGCGCTCCGCTTGATCGGCTTCGACCCGCACCTCATAACCAGTGACTTTTTGGTGATACTTCTGGCGCAGGATGGTGACAACATCGAACGCCGTGCACCCGGCCAATCCGGCGGTAACCAGCTCAATCGGCTTTGGCCCGGTGCCTCCGGCTGCATCGTCTAAAAGAAAATGGTGGCCGCTTCCAGTCTGAGCCACGAATTGGCGCTGCTGCTTAAGTGGTTGAGCCAGCTCTACTTTGGATGTGATCATGACTGCCTCTGCTCCTATCTATCGACTAGGCACACGAATAAATGCAGAAAATTGGGTTATGTTACAAAGAAAAATCGACCGCGAGCCGGCACCGTAGGGAGGGGTTAGAACTCTGTTCTGAGCACTTCTAGAGCTCGCTCGTAGTTCCTCAGCAATTGCTTGCGAAGCCGGACGGTCTTTTTACTCGCAGGGCACTCTGCCGGGGACGTTCTGCACTGCTCAATCGTCGCTTCGAGACTGGAGAGGAACACCTTGCAGGGTTCGCAACCGCCCAGGTGCCGCTCCAGTTCCTCACAAAGCGAATCATCCAACTGCTCGTCGAGGTAGTTCGAGAGCTCAGCAAACATGGCCTTGCAGCGCGCAGGTCTGGGCCGTTCCTTGCCAATCTGTTCCTGGGAAGAAGCCCGCGGAGCGACTGCTCCTCTGCTGGACCGCGGTTTCAAACCTTTCATCAATTCCTTCCGGACAAACAACCGCGCACGGTGTAGACGCACCCGCACGGTTCCCGGACGTAGCCCTGTGATCTCGGCCACTTCTTCGTCGGTGAGCCCTTCCATATCGCGCAGCACCAGAACAATGCGGTACTGTGGCGGCAGCCGCTGAATGGCGTCCCGCAACCGTCCCGCTTCCTCGCTCCGAATGGCGAATGCTTCGGGGTTGATGCTGCCACTGGCCCCCAGTTGCTCAAGTTCCTTCCTGTCGGGCATGAGTTGTTCCAGGGACAGATCCGGATGGGGAGCAAACTTGCTTCGGCGCCGGCTCATCAGGCAGCGGTTCTTCGCCACTTTATAGAGCCACACCACCAGGGCTTTCGGACTGTCGAATTTGGGCAGGTGCGGAACCGACTTGAGGAGCACTTCTTGCATGGTGTCTTCCGCATCCTCGCGCTGGCCGCAGACGCGCATGCTGAACGAGAACACGGTATTCTGGAGCAGAGCCAGAGCCTGCTCCAGCGCCGTATCGTCACCCCGCTGCAGGAGTTGCACGGCTTGTTCTATCTCAGCCCGCATCGCTTTGAATGTAGCACTCTGTCACGGGGCTTCACCAATTGCGTGTTCGGCTCGATCGTGGCCAGGATCGAGCCGGACGGTTCACCCTCGGGCCAACTCAGAAGTACCGGTACCGGCTTCCGGTTATCCGTATATGTTTCAATCCGCCTGCGGAAGCGCCCATGCGAACAGTATGCCGCCGCTGCTAGTC
Source organism: Candidatus Dormiibacterota bacterium (assembly GCA_035632675.1). Classification (GTDB taxonomy): domain Bacteria; phylum Acidobacteriota; class Terriglobia; order Terriglobales; family Acidobacteriaceae; genus Sulfotelmatobacter. The sequence continues at coordinate 9,098 of DASQGJ010000073.1, read as the reverse complement.
AGCACGTACTGTCGACCGTCGAGTTCGTAGGTAGTCGGAGAACTCACGATGTGCGCCCCTGACCCGGAGTGCCAAAGCGTCTTGCCATTGTTGGAGTCCAACGCCAGGAAGTTCCCGTGTCCATCGCCGGTGAAAGTGAGCCCTGAATCTGTCGTCAGTACTCCCGCTCCGGATTCAGGTCCAACTTCATGGCTCCACCGAATCTTGCCGGTTTGGTAGTCGATGGCTTCGATTACACCCTTGCCCCAAACGTCGTAGTCGGCACCCGCCCAACCGTAAACGCCATCGGCTGGCTTGGCAAAGTAAACACTCCAACTCGGATGAGCATCGACAATGAACAAACCGTTCTTGGTATCAAAGCTAGGGGAACGATAGTTCGTCAGGCCACCCTCGTCGGGAGCGATCAAGCGCCCATCGGGCGCGGGTTCTTTGGCTGGATTTGGAATCGGACGCCCCTGGCCATCGACTCCAAGCGTCCAGTTCACGGGTCCGTAAGGAGCCGTCAGAAGGTTCTTACCGTTGGTGCGGTCCAGAACAAAAAAGTAGCCGTTGCGCGAGGTCTGCATCAGCATCTTCTTCGGTTCACCGTGAAAGTCGGCATCGACTAACACCGGGGTCTCGACCGCATCCCAGTCGTGCGTATCGTGCGGCGACACCTGAAACGACCACACCAGCTTGCCCGTATCCGGATTCAGCGCGACGATGGAGCAGGTGTAAAGGTCATCGCCCGGCCGCGTCGATCCGTTCAGAACGGGCGTCGGGTTTCCTGTTCCCCAGTAGACAAGGTTAAGGTCCGGATCGTAGGTGCCGGTCATCCACGTCATTCCACCAGTCGTTTGGTTAGGGGTGCCGGCCGGAGAAGTGGAATCCCACTGCCATTGTGTTGCACCCGTCTCGGGATCAATCGACCGCAGGTAGCCACTCAGGTTGTCAAAATCTCCAGAGACTCCGACGAGCACATGCTTTCCGACGATCAGGGGCGCCATGCTGGTCCAGTAACCCTTGGTGACGTCGGCGACCTGCACGGTCCACCGCACGGTTCCATTGTTGGCGTTGAGAGACACCAGGTGCGCATCGGGAGTCACAAAGAAAAGATAGCCTTTGTACATGGCGACACCGCGATGCCCGATGTGCTCGCCCTGGCTCCGCGGGTGCGTGTAGTGCCAGATCTGGTGGCCGGAACGCGCATCGACGGCCCAAATGTTTTCCGGGACGGTGAAGTACAAAATGCCATTCACCAGTAGGGGCGAGGACTTGATTGGCGCAAGTTGGTCCGTCTGGAAGACCCACGCGAGCGCAAGATTCTTCACGTTCTGAGGAGTGATCTGGGTAAGCGAACTGTGGCGCCTGCCGGAATAGTCGCCGTGATATCCCGGCCAACTGTCGGATGGGGGATGCAGGAGCATTTGCTCATCCGCGCCTTGCGCTAGCACAGCGCATGGCAAGGCGACGACGAACAGTACACTTGCGGCAACCAGAAAAGCGGTCTTGGGAAAGTTCATATCGAGTTCGGCCCTCAATAAATGATGAGACAGGAAAAGCGAAGCGCCTAGCGCAACGTTTGTAGATAAGCCATCAGATTGTGTACGTCGGCATCTGTGTACTTGCTGAACTGTTCAACATGAGCCTCGACGGGCGCATCAATCTTGTATTGCACGTCGCCGACTCTCCACGATCGATACGTCTCCGTAGCATCGATGAGTGCAACGGTGAATTCATCGTGGTATGCCAAAGTGCCCGCGACCGTTTGACCGGAAGCCAGCGTTACCGACACCTTTGTCTTTGCATGTTGGGGATAGAGCATTTGGATCTCGAGTCCGAGGCCACTGTAACGCGATGCGATTCCCGCAAGATCTCCGGTTGGCGAGTGACAGGTTGAGCATCCTCCCGCGCCCTCGAAATACTGCTTGCCTGCTTCGACGTTGCCGGTCTGAAGATCGGAGACGTCCACGCCTTTGCGTCCGCCTTTTCTCGTAAGCGCATTGCGCTGCTGGGTGTGGATAAAGGCCATCAAGCCCGCGATCTGCTGCTCGGAATAGTTAAAGCGGGGCATGCCCTTGTCAGGGCGGCCATTGCGCACCACGCCGCCAATCTTGTCGCCATCCACATCTGCGGCCACGAGTTTCGATCGGGTGAGGTCGGGCCCGCTCTCTCCGCCTCCCGCGTCGCGGCCATGGCAGAAGGAACAATCCTGCCGGAAAAGGGCGCCGCCGCTTTGCACCAGATTGGGCGGGTACGTTTTGAATGCCACTTTGGCGCTTGGTTGTCCCCCGGCCGGCGGGCTGCTAGCCGGTTTTTGCGCTGGCGTTGTTTGAGCCGACGAAACGGCGAGCCCCGCCAGCAACGAGGCCGCCAACCGCACATTCCAATGCAAGACCGAACGAAAAGATTTCATCCGCAAAATGTCCTCAGGAATTCGAAAAAGCTTTAGTGCACTTCGCTCGCCGTTGGCGGCCGAGGATGAGAAGCCGTACTACCTTCTGTCATGCCTAACACCCACCTGATCGCTTCAAAATACATCTTGCGGATGTCCGGGTCATTCCATGCTTCCTCGGTGTGGCCAAGGGTCGAGTAGAAGACGCGACCCTTGCCGTATGTCTTGTCCCAGGCCACAGCGAAATCGTGATCTGTTCTATGGATGCGTGGATTGTTCGCATAATTGAGCTTGGTGGGATCGAGACTGAGCAGCACGTGCAACTTCTCGCGCGACCACTCTTTGGGCTGGTATATCTCGTCGTACTTCACGAATGCTCCCGGAAAGTGGCGGACCGCGGGAAAGCTCGGATCCTCATTGATGATCGGCGCCTGGAATGTGGACCAAGGGTGCTGATCGAACCAGCCCCCGATCATCTCACCATATTCCGGCCATTTGTAATTGGTGTCGAGGGCGGCATGAACTCCGACGAATCCCTTTCCGTCGTCCTTGATGAACGACATCATGTCTGCCTTCTGGCCGTCATCGAGGTCCAGTTCACCGGTCGTGCTTACAAAGACGAGAGCATCGAAATAGTTGAGATTCTTCGTGTTTCTTCCCAAATCCTTCTTGGTGATGAGCTCGACATCCGTGCGAAGAGTGGCATCCCAGAGACCGCTGTCATGGCCCATGTTGTAAATGGCGACCATCCCGTCGGAAACCGAGTCATGCTCAAATCCTTTGGTCTGACCGATCACCAGAACATGCTTCAGGCGCACTTGCTTTTCATGCGGCGGAGCGGGGAGCGAGGGATCCACGGCAGGCGGGTTCTGCGCGACCGCAAGAACGGGCAAGAACAGAAAGAGGAGTGAGGCGATTCGAAATGCGCGCAAGGGATCTCCTTCAACCAAAGCCTAAAAGGTAACATAAGGCGGCTGCGATAGAATGAGGCGGTTTCATTCAAAGGAGAGAACAGCGTTATGCGCGTTGGAGTCTTTACGCCCTTGCTTTCACAACTGCCCCTTACCGCGGTTCTCAAGAAGCTCGCGGCGCTGCATATCGATACCGTTGAACTGGCCACGGGAAACTATGTGGGCGACGCCCATTGCAAGCTGTCGATGCTCGACGACCCGGCCGCACTCGCTGAGTTTCAGAAGGTACTCGCCGATCACGGTGCCAAGATCAGCGCTCTGAGTTGTCACGGCAATCCCCTGCATCCAGATAAGGATCGCGCGAAGCATGATCGTGAAGTCAGCCGCAAGACGATCCTGCTGGCCGAGAAGCTCCGCGTCCCCGTGATGGTGGATTTTTCCGGATGCCCCGGGGACTCACCGAACGCTACAGCTCCTAACTGGGTCACGTGCCCATGGCCTCCTGATTTCCTGAAGGTACTCGATTGGCAGTGGAACGAGGTCGTTGCACCCTACTGGATCGAGCACGCCAAGTTCGCCGCCGACCACGGCGTGAAGATCGCGGTCGAGATGCACCCGGGATTCGTCGTCTATAACCCGGAGACCATGCTGCGGCTGCGTTCCATCGCCGGACCGAACGTGGGTTGCAATTACGATCCCAGTCATCTTTTCTGGCAGAATATCGACCCGATCGCCGCCGTACGCGTGTTGCAGGACGCAATCTTCCACGTCCACGCCAAGGACACTCAGCTTTATCCCAGCAACCTTCCGCGCACCGGTGTGCTCGACACCAAGCCATACACGCAAGAGCGTGACCGCAGTTGGATCTTCCGAACCTGCGGCTACGGTCACGGTGCAGAGTTTTGGGGTGAGCTCATTTCGACGCTGCGCATGTTTGGTTACGATTACGTTGTGTCTATCGAGCACGAAGACAGCCTGCTCTCGCCGGAAGAGGGCCTGACGAAGGCGGCCGATTTTCTCAACCGCATCGTAATCCGCGAAAAACCGGGGGCTGCGTGGTGGAGTTAAGCGGCAGGACATGAGAAAGAGGAAGCGAAAAGAATGAAATCACTAAGAACCGCAATCTTCGGCACCGGATTCATGGGCCGCGTACATCTTGAAGGAGTGCGTCGGACTGCGTCCGTCGAAGCAGTGGCGATCGCGGGTCGAAACGCGGAGGCGGCGCGACAACTGGGCGCGGGCTTTTCGATTCCGACGACGACCACCGACTACCGCGAAATCCTCCGCAACCCAGCCCTTGACGCGGTCCACATCTGCACGCCCAACGCGCAGCATTATGCAATGGCCAAAGATGCGCTCAACGCGGGTAAGCACGTGCTTTGCGAAAAGCCGCTGGCCACGAGCGTGGAAGAGGGCGAAGAGCTGGCCTCCTTGGCGGCGAAACTCGGTCTGCGAAATTGCGTCTGCCACAACCTGCGCTACTACCCCATGGTGCAGCAAATGCGCGCCATGCGTGAGGCCGGGGATCTGGGTGAAATCCTCGTCGTTCAGGGTACTTACTCCCAGGATTGGCTTCTCTACGACACCGACTGGAATTGGCGCGTCGAGACCAAGGCTGGAGGCCCCTCGCGCTGCATGGCCGATATCGGCTCGCATTTTTTTGATATGGCCGAGCACGTCACCGGTTTGCGCGTGACTTCACTCTGCTCCGATCTCCAGACATTTCACAAGACTCGCAAGCAGCCGAAGCACTCAGTTGAAACTTTCGCAAACAAGCTGCTCGGCCCGGAAGACTACATCGAAACGCCGGTCGATACGGAAGACTTCGGAGCCGTGATCTTTCGCATGGGAGCGCGCACGCGCGGAAGCATGACCGCCAGCCAGGTCTCTGCCGGACGAAAGAATCGCCTCAGCATCGAGGTCTACGGCACCAAGTCCTCGGTCGCTTGGAATCAGGAACGTCCCGATGAACTATGGTCCGGTCGTCGCGATGACGGCAATCGGATCTTCATCAAGGATCCTTCTTTGCTAAAGCCGGCGGCACGTGGCTTTGCCGATCTCCCCGGCGGCCACAGCGAGGGTTACGACGACACATTCAAACAAGTCTTCCGGCGCTTCTATGCTTCAATTGCCGCGCCCAGCGCCGCGCCCGAATATCCGCAGTTCGCAGACGGACTGCGGCAATTAGAGATTCTCAACGCCACGCTGCAGAGCAATCAAACGCGTGCCTGGGTGGATGTCATCGCCCGAACACGCAAATAAGAAGAACTAGTTCAGGGCCCGGGATTCGGCGACCTGGCCCATTTTTTCGAAGGCAGTGCACCGGTCGGGAACACGGAAAAGGCCCTCGTCGGGCGGGCCCATCACGATGTCCCGATACGTTGCCCGCAGCGTGATTCCTTCCAGATGGGACTCAATCTTCACTGGAATCCCGTTCATGTCCTCGGCTTCCCAAACTCTCGACTCGACGGTCTTGCCGTCGGGTTCGGCAACCACGACGTCCTCGATTTTGCTGGGGTGCCCGTCCACCACTTCTGAGCCCGCCGGCGTCCGCTTCACGATCCGGCCCAGAATCAACTCCAACGGACTCGGCAGCATCTTAGCCTGTTCGGGCTTCATCGCCACACACTGCCGGCTGTTGTCGGGATACACCGTCAAGTTGTAGACCTTGCTGTTCGACGGCACATACAGAGTCGAAATAGCAGCGCTGCGTTCCACCCTCACACTCGCGCCCGAGCGGTAAATCTTCATGGTGAGGTCCGCCCGTCGTGCCGGAAACACCTGCGTCGCAGAGAAGTTGGGAAAGCTCCAACTTTCCTGGGCGCGGGCAAAACCTCCAAGATGCATGAGCCCTCCCAGTACAAGTGCTGTCACAAGACTTTTAGTTCGCATGATTCTCCTGTTCACGAATGCTCTCGATCTTGTTAGCTGCAGAAACCGTTTATCGTAAGAATGAGGAGGCCGTCCGAACGGCCTCCCCGTGAATCCGCCAAACGGCGGGAGTGAAACTTACTTGCCCAACAATCCGCGCGGGCTTCCAACGCCAGTGCAGTAATCCCATGACGAGGTTGCCGAGACGCCGTTCGAGCCGGTCTTCACGTCATAGAAATTGGTCTTGTAAGCTTTTGCTGTTGCCAACTGTGCGTACAACAGATTGTTTTCCCAGGTGCTGAACCAATCGCCGCCGCCCGTGGCATTGGTGAGGAAAATCGATCCCAACTTGTTGCCTGCACGATTCACAATGCCGGCCAGCGCGGGCGACGCCAGACTCGTGCCACCCACCACTCCCCAGCCACCCATGCCATACGCGCTGTAGACCCATGCGCCCGAAGCCGGATCTGCGTCGAACGAGAAGTCCGGCGTGTTACGTGCGCTCTGGCCAAAGATGGGATATTGGAAGTTAGCCCACGGTCCGGCATTCCCTCCCGACCACGTAGTTGTGTAAGTCTCAATCGTGCTCGGGCCACCGCCAGAACCTCCCCAGCACGATTCCGACGAAACCTTCAGCGTGGACGAATTCCGCAAAATGGACGTACCACCGGCGGAAATCACCCACGGGCTCGTGCTCGGATACCCCACGCCGTATCCACCGTCGCCGGACGAAGCGAACGCCAGGATCGGAGGCGCGTAATTCGTTGCCCAGTTGTAGTTGAAATCCGCGAAGAACGAATCATCCGCGATCTGTCCGGCAAACTCCCCGCCCTGCCAGCTGTTCGAAACCTGTCCACCCGCGGGGTAATTCGTCACGATGTAGTTGAATGCCACTTGCTCCGCATAGAGGAGATCCGTCCACGAGCTGGAGCAGGCCTCCACCAGGATGATGGCGGCATTGGGTGCGAATACGTGCGCGTATTCGATGTCCATGGACGACTCGACCGACCAGCCCGCATCGGCGGGCGGCGTCGTGCACGAGCCGTTGCCGTTGGCGTAGACCTTCACGAAAGTCGCCGCCGGCAGACCCCAGTAACTGTCAAAGGCCGCAAGATCGGACGAGGCGTTCGGATTGTCATTAGCGTCCACCAGCGCGATGGCGCCGTAGCCGGCCGCCGTCGGCCCGCCTGAGCCCGGATTGTAGTTGGGAATGCATCCCGAACTGTTGGGGCTGGTCACGTACAGGCAGCCCAGCGACTGCGGTGTTTCCGCTTCCTCCGTCGTGCTCAGAGGCGCGATCGTGCTGAGAGACATCGGCGATTTCAGTCCGATGGGTTTGTTTCCATCCACACTACGCAGTACATACGTGGTGTGAACCCGGCCTGCAGGCTGCTCTCTGCTGCTTTCCGGAACGAACATGTATCCGGCCTGAGGCGTCGCCTCGCTCTTGACCACCGGCAAGCTCCTGTTGGTTCCCCCGGCTTCCTGCCCTAGCGCTCCCAAGGTCGAGAACGCGACTGACACCGCTACCACGGCTTTCCATGCACTTCTCATGTGCTCTTCTCCGTCGCTTGAATTTGTTTGTGATTGGTTCGGACTGGGTCGCGGCTGGGGATTGGCTTAGCGGTTCCGTCGAATAATCAACAACAGTCAAATAGTGTGGGACGGCGCCGAAACGTTTCACACCGCCCCAGATCGTCGCAATGCAATCGCGGGATTAGCGTCAGCTTCAACCCGTGTAGAGCTGAAAGGGCGCCCAGTAGAAAGGATTGTGGAAGGCACTACCGCGAAGCAGCGCAAGCTTAGCAGTCCGAAGGGCGGTGTCCGGAGCAGCGCCCTTGGCGAGCTCTTTGTAGAAACGATCCATCAGTTGATCGGTCGAGGCGTCGGCCACATCCCAGAGAGCGGCGATCACGTTGCGCGCTCCGGCACGGCGGAACGCCCAGGCGAGTCCAACGAGACCTTCTCCAGAATATTGCCGCTCGCCCGCGCCGTAACAGGCCGAGATCGTGACCAGATCGGCGCGCAAGCGGTGGTGAATGATGTCGCGGGCATAGAGCTTGAAGGAATCAGGGTTGCCAGGTTCCTTCGACAACACGATGGCGGAGTCGAGCGGGCTGAGGCGGCTGGCTGTCCCGTGCGCGACGAAATGGATGTGTGAAAACTGCTCTGGATGATCTTGGAGATAGGCCGCGGGAGTGGCCTGCTCACGGCGGTACACCTCTTGTTGCGCGGGCGGGAAGTCCCTGGCAACGCGCGTCATCTGGTCGGCCGCTTTGGGCAGTTCGGGATAGTCCTTGCTGGCGGCAACACTATCGCCGATGAGAAGAAGTTTCCGAGATCTTGTTTCCTTGCCGACAAGCGATGCAGCCAGCACGCGCAAGGAACTGGCGTTCACGACGTCGGCATCTTCAATCCAGTAGTGCGGCTCGGGTGAGGGCACGATCAGCGTCTCGAAGTTCAGGCTGTTCAGAGCGCCGTCGGGGAGGATGAATACTTTCGCATCCTTCGCCAGCAGGGACTGCACCGGAGCAATGAGCATGCGGTAAAGCGCGCGCCCGTCTTCGCCCGACTGGTGTACGTCTTGCGGCCCAGTGAGCGCTGCACGGTAGCGCTTCACGGCCGTCTCGATCTCGGAGCCGGGAGGCAGGGGAAGCAAGGTGTTCTTTTGCGATGTGATTGCCCACAGATACGACTGTTTCTCGCCGAGCCAGTAAAAAAGAAGCGTTCCGCCCGAATGCCTGGCGATCGATCGGGCATCGAGCGGCGGTGCCTCGACTTCATTTGGCTTCGACTTTCCAGAGGCACGTTCGTTCGAGAGCAGTCCTAGTCCTTCTGATAGGGTTCGAGCCCGGCTGTAGTCAGCCCAGCGCAGGGCCTGGTCGGGTTTGCCCTGCGCGACCAGAAAATGAACGTAGTCGTCGTAAATGTGCGCCGCGTTC
>DASQGJ010000072.1:0-46939 GCA_035632675.1 Candidatus Dormiibacterota bacterium | reverse complement strand
CACGGTCGAGATCTACACCCCGGGGAACACCGCCCCATGCGCCGGTTGCGCTCCAGTCATCAAGGCTGTGGCGACCACTCTGCTCCACGGCTCCAAGAACAATAAAATCGCCGGGACCCAGTTCAACGGACTCACCCAGGGCTCGTACTATGGCGATGACAACCAGTCCGCTTCGAACTTCCCGACCGTCCGCATCACCGATTCGACTGGGGCGATCGTGTACTGCCCCACACATAACTGGAAGGGCGGCGTGGCTCAGGGCTCGACGATCACCCTCGCGCGGTTTGACATACCGGCTACCATTCACACCGGTGCCGCGAGTCTCGTCGTGGTCACGAACGGTATCGCCTCTGCGGCTAAGGCGGTCACCATCAACTAACTGCCATCTCGAAATGGCGTGAAAATGATCTGAAAAAGTTGTATCCCCCGGGCGCAGCGTTCCTCGTCAACCAGCCAGGACGCCGCGCCCGGTTCTTTTGAATCAGCTTTGAAATGCCTTTGTACCGTGGAAGAGCGGCCCTTTAAGGGCCCTGTAAGGCATCCGCACTCTTTCCGCGCTTCCGCGCCAGTGGCCGTCTTTCGTCTCTCGTGATTTCAGCTAGATCTGTTCCACCGCGCGCTGCAACTCCGCCGCGATCTGCGCCGCATTCGTCCCGGGCTCAAACCTCATTGGCTTCCCGATCCGCACGCGGATCTTCCATGGCGCGGTAAATCTCTTACCCGCCTGCTTCAGCTCGAACAATCCATCGATCCGCATCGGCAACACCGGAATCCCAAGATTCTCCGCCAGCAGTCCGATCCCTGCACGAAAGGGACAAAGCTTCCCGTCCCGTGTGTGCCGGCCTTCAGGAAAGACGAGCACGCTGTAACTGCGATCCACCGCTTCGCCCGCATACGCGAAGCTCCGACGAAATCCGCCCTCCCGCGGCAGTGGGAACAGATTCAGCAGAGAGACTCCTAGAATCCACTCGACCCGGTCATAGGCTCGCAGGAGCCAAGCCCGACTGACCGCTGGCGTACGCAGCGCCTCCAGCGCTTCTCCACCGGTGGCGATCGCAAGGCGGTGGCGAAAGCGCGCCGGCAGCGCGGTGAGAATGAATCCCGGATCGACATCTCCGAGATGGTTCGACACGACGAGCAACGGGCCGCGGACTCCTCGCAGATGCTCGCGACCTTCGATCCGCGGCCACCCCAGCAGCACAATTGCCGGGCGCATGAGCAAGTAGTGAGCCATCAGCCGAAGCCACGTGACCGGCCAGTCCAGCACCCACCGCGGATAGTGATAGGCCGCACCTCGTGCGGATTCCCCGTGCAGCATTCTTTCCAGGTCGCCGACGGTGCGCATGGAGCTGAATTGGGTCTCGCTGAGATCCACCTGGTAGCGGTCTTCCAACGCGCCGAGCAACTCAACGCGGTCCAGCGAGCTCAGTCCGAGATCGGAATCGAGACTCGCGTCGTCGCGCAACCCGGGTACAGCGCGTCCCGCAACGCGGGAAATTAATTCGCCGAGCGCGCCATTCTCGAAATGGGTGCCCCATGGCTCGCGCGCATTTTGCGCGAGAAGTGGAGCTGCCTGCATGTGCTCCCGAACCACCTCCGCGATCACGCTCCGCCGCGGCTTCTGGGTATTCGTGCGCGGGAAATCTTCCTCAGGCCATTCGCTCCACAACCGCATGCGTTGATACTCTGCCAGCGATTCATTCGCGCGCCGCACCACCGATTCCAGGTCACCCTCGCGCAAGATCACCACGGCGCACGGTTCCGCGTTCCCACCGCGCTCGATCCCGATGACCACACAATCTTTCACTTCCGGTTGCGCGCGCAGCGCCGCCTCCAGGTCCCCGGGATACACCTTGGTCCCGCCGGGCGTCACGATCACTTCCTTCTTGCGTCCCTTGAAATACAGATTGCCGGCGGCATCGAGCGCCCCAATGTCCCCGGTGCGATACCAGCCGTCCTCGCCTGTAACCGCTTGCGACCCGCTCCCATCCCAATATCCGGAGGCAACGCCCCCGCCCCTCACCAGAATCTCTCCATCCTCCGCCAGCTTCACTTCGCGCCCAGGTAGCACCTTCCCGATCGATCCCTTACCGAGCCGGAACGGATGGTTCAGGCTGATCAGCGATGTCGTCTCGGTGAGACCGTATCCTTGAATGACGGCGTATCCCAGCCGTCCCCAGAACTCCTCTGTCTCACACTCGAGCGCCGCCCCGCCTGAGATGAGGGCCAGGAACTTCCATCCAAATTGCCGTCGAATCGCGTGGAAGATCCACCAGCGCCGCAGAAAATGCTTTTCCTTTGCGGCCGCGAACTTTTTCCGGAACGGCTCGATCTGGCCGCAGTCTTCGAGATCACGCTCCACTTTCTGTTTCAGCGATTGCAGAACACGCGGCACGCTCACCAGCACCGACACTCTCTCGCGGCGAACCGTGTTGACCACTTCGGATGGTTTCAGTTCGCGCTGAAAAATCACCGTGCCGCCGAGCAGCGGGGGCAGGAACATTCCCAGGAATTGCCCGAACACGTGGCTGAGAGGCAGCAAATTCAAGAACCGCAGGGGATGCACGAATCGCTCATACGCCAGGTATGCCTGCATCTCGCGCTCGACGGGCGCGATGTTGGCCAGCACATTTCCGTGGGTGATGACCACGCCCTTGGGATCAGCCGTCGTCCCTGATGTAAATACAATTTGCAGAATGTCCGCCGGCCCGGTCTCGACTTTCGATCGGGCGCCATTGATAGCCTCAGGCGTCTGCGGAAGCTCCTCCAGAACTAAGGTCGGGATCGAGTATCCGCCAAACAAACGCTGGCGCAGCCGTTCGCGTGAGGCGACTAACAGCTTGGCTTGCACCTGCCGGCACACCCGGAGCGCGAACTCTCCTGAAGCCCCGTCGTCCATGGGCACCACGATCACCCCTCGCAACGCGCATCCAAAGAAGGCGGCCACCCATTGGGCACAGTTTTCTCCCCAGAGCATGACGCGATCGCCCTTCGCGATGCCTCGCGCATCAAGTCCCTGGGCGAAGCTTGCAGCCAAGTCCAGGACTTGCCGGTACGTGAACGACTCGGTGCGATATCCGCGGCGCTGCCGGTAGGCGGTCTCGTTGGAGTGTGCCTGAAAATTCTCGAGGAAGAATTGAGAGATCGATTCGGCCATGCGCTGGACCGCGCCCACAAAACCGCGCGGTTCCCGTCTTCAGTCTATTGCAACATCATTCGTCGCGCGGCCGCGGAGCGGGACACTCTCCCGACTGCACCTGTCCGGTGTTACAAAAACAGAACAGATTACACGAGGAGCTTGCCGCAAGCGCCGGTTTGTGCGACATACGTAGGATGAACTTCCGCACAACCTGGGCGCTGATCGCCTGCCTCCTCATCACCTCGTCCCTCAGTCTGGCCCAGGAAAAATCCGACGCCGCCAACATCAAGGCGCTCGAAATCAAGTGGGCGGAATCCTACAAGCAGCACAGTATCGACATGCTTTCATCGCTGCTGGCAGACGAGTTCGTGATTACCGTCGAGGACGGCAGCGTCTACAGCAAAGCTGGCTACATCAGCCACACGGCGGATTCGAAGGTAAAGGTCCGGGTCGCCGAGATGCTCGACCTCAAAGTCCGCATTCATGGCGACACTGCGATCGTCACGGGCGCCTATCACGAGAAGGGCGAATCCGACGGGAAGCCCTACGAATACCACGACCGCCTGACAGACGTTTGGATGAGGGCCGGCGGCAAATGGCAGGTCGTAGCCTCACACTACAGCGTTCCGCTGAAGCAGTAATTCCTCCTCCGGGCGTACGACGCCTGCGACGCTTGCAAGGATTTGCGAACTAGGCGCTGACGCTAAGTGTGTCATCCTGAGCGAAGTTGCTGTCTGCGGTAGCAGACGGCAACGGAGTCGAAGGACCCCGTGCCAAGCCTGCAGTGAAATGAACATGGAAGGGAGTTCTCACGGCGCTATCCATCCAGTGAGAATTCCCTTCGGAGCCCCTGCTTGTTACCGGCATGCGCGGGGTCCTTCGACTGCGCGGTTGGTTCGCTTTGCGAACCAGTCGCTCCGCTCAGGATGACAGCGGGGGAAGTTACTCCCGCCCTACACCCAGCGCGTCTGCCACGCGATTGATGTAGTTGAACCACGATGCGATCAGCGTAATCTGCAGAATCCCGCGATCGTCGAATCCCACGGCCCGCAGCCGATCGATGTCGTCCTTCCAGACCTTGGTCGCGTCCCTGGTCAGCTTGACCACATAATCGAGCATCACGCGTTCCTGTGGCGTGATCGGCGCCGTCGTGTAATCCTTCTGCAGCGCCTCGATCAGTTCCTTGTCCAGCGTCACCCTGCGCAGAAACTCTGCGTGTGACTCGATTCAATACACGCACCGGTTGGTCACCGAGACCATGGTGGCGATCATCTCGTGCTGCCGGCGCTCGAGCGGCAACTCGGGAGACATCAGCGCCCCAAACGTCGCGAAGGCGTGATAGAGCGCGTCGGGAATCAGCGTGTGCGAGCCCACGATCGACGACGCCCCCGACGGGTCGGGATGCACCGGCTCGGCATACTCTTTCGGATAAAACGTCTTCTCGCCCTCAATGGCCTTGCGCAGTTTCTCATCGGCCTCAGCGAGTGAGACTGTACGAATCCATGTCATGGTCGCTTTTGTCCTCTGTGGGATTTCCCCGCAATCCACGGGAAGATACACGATCAGCCGGAAGTACACCTATAGCGGATTCATACTAGATTTGCCGGCGCAGGCAGAGGCTGCGCGCTACTAGTCGCCCGAAGCTTCCACTGCCTCCGGTTCCACGTAGGCGCCTTCCGGTGCGGCGGGCTTCGGACGCTCCTTGCGGCCGAAGATGGCTTCCGCCACCAGTGTGAAAATGGTCTTGCGGTTTTCCGCAATCATCTTGAACCAAGCCATCTTGCCCAGCATGGGGAAATAGATTCCGCGGAAACAGAGACGCGCCAGGAAGATGTTGAGGCGGTAGCCGAGAGGCTGGTCGTCGAGCGCGGCAACGGCCTGCGCCAGGGCCTCTGGGCTATACGATTGCGTCCAGCCGTATTTCACTTCGGCGTGCGCTTCTTCGATGGTCATCTTCAGCGGAGTGTGCGCCATTGCGAAGGGGATGAACTCCTGCCAATGTTTCCGGCGTGTCAGCCGGCCGGCCTTGTCCAGACGCGCGTAGAGCGGCGTTCCGGGTAACGGAGTCAGCAGGCCGAAGATCGGCAGACCCGGCGGCCAGGTGCGAACCTGCTGGAGCGTACGCTCGGCTGCCCCAACGGTGTCGTTGTCCATGCCGAAAATAAACGAGGTGATGGCATAAACGTTGCGCTTGGCCAACCGTTGCAGTACCGCGGCGTACTCTTCGGGCTTGTTGAACCCCTTGTTCACATCCTTGAGATTGGCCGGATCGACCGACTCCATGCCGATGAAGATCCACTTGCCTCCCGCGGCGGCGATCAGGTCGACGAGTTCTTCGTCGCGCAACAAGTTTGCACTGATCTGTGCCACCCAGTGCACCTGGGCTCCGGCGGCAATAATGTCGCGCAACAGCGACTTGGTGCGCTTCACGTTGATGGCAAAGTTGTCGTCGATGAAGAAGACCGCCATCTGACCCTTCTCGCTGCGCGCGCGGGCCTTCAAGGCGAGCAACTCATTCACCACGCTCTCGTTGCTGCGGAAGCGAATGGAGTCCCCAAAAAATCCGGTCACCGTGCAGAACTCGCAACCGTAGGGACAGCCGCGTCCCGATTCGACGGGGATGATGCGAAACGTTCCCCAGCCGGCCCCAACCTTCTGCAGCATGCCCCGGGCGGCGCCCGGAACCAGGTTGAACTGATCGAGATCGAGCGACTGCCAGGGGATCTCGGGATAGGCCTTGAGCGACGGCTTACGTTCCTGTCCGAAAACGTCGACCGGAGCGTAAATATCTTTGAGTTTGCCCGCTGCAGCATCATTTACGATTTGGGGCCAGGTCTCGTCGGCTTCTCCGAGAGCGACCGCGTCGGCGTGTCGCGCGCCGCCATCGCGCCCCAGGGCTTCATCGGCCATCTCAGTTACGTGCGGCCCTCCCATCACGACGGGAACTCCTGTTGCGCGGATGGCATCGGCCATGCGGTAGGCCTTCGCGATCATGCGAGTCATGGCGCCGATGCCGACAAGCCCAATCTTGTGGTCGCGTACATATTGCGCGATTTGGGCCTCATCCATGGGTTGCGCGTTGCCGTCGATCAGCAGGACCTCATGGCCGGGTGGAGTCAGCGACTGCAGAAGAAACATCCATAGGTGCGGCATGAAGTTGCGCGTGACCCCGTTGTCGGGGTTGTAGAGGAGGATTCTCATATTTGATTTTGGGTGGAGCGGGTACATCCTACACCGGGTCGGCGTCGCGAGCAGCGCCGGAGGCGGCCATCTGCGCGAAGTGTTCTCTTGATATCCCTGATATTGTGAACCCCAAAGAGGTGCGATGATTGTACTCCCCTAACGCAAGTCTGGGTATTTTTCGAACGAAAAAGGGGCTGCAGGATTCCCGAAAGGGCGGTCCTGAGGCAGCCCATTGCCCCCAATTCCCCAGTGATTCCCTTGGTAACCCTTCAGTACACTCCCTTTTGGTAACCCTTGGTAACCATGCGGTTCATGACTTCCAGACGTACAATTGGCCTTGTCCGGTCGGCCATCTGCCGATATGTGAGATGACCGCAGAGGCCTGGTACCCGGGAGCATTTCCCCGAACGTTCAGCGGGTTCTGTGATCGAGGCTTTGATTTGAAGTCGTGGGATTGAAGTCGTTGAATTAGAGACCAGGGTCTGGAGTTCTCGCTCTTATGGCATTGTTCGGCTTCAACAAGCAAAAGGTTCTCGCCAGTGCGGAGAAGTATGTCCAGCAGGGCAAGCTGCAGAATGCCATCTCCGAGTACGAAAAGGTCCTCAAGAACGACCCCAAGGATCTCACGGTCAACAACACCGTCGGCGATCTGTACTCGCGTATCGGGGAGAGCGACAAAGCTACCGAATGTTTCAAGTCTGTAGGCGATGCCTATGCCAGCCAGGGTTTCACGGTCAAGGCCATCGCGATGTACAAAAAGATCTGCAAGCTCAAACCCTCGCTCGAGAGCTTGCTGAAGCTTGCCGAACTGTACACCCAGCAGGGCCTGTTCAACGATGCCCGCGCACAGTATCTGCAGGTCGCGGACGAATTCCTGAAAGCCGGGGAACTGGAGAACGCGGTCCGCATCTTCCAGAAGATTCTGGAGATGGATCCGGAAAACAGCTCCATGCGGGTCAAGCTGGCGGAAGTCTACATCCGGCTGGGCAAGAAGAATGACGCCTGGCAGATTTTCTCCGCCGCCGCCGAAAGCATGCGCTCCAAGGGATCGCTGAGCGGCGCCGAAGAAGTTCTGCAGCGGATGCTGACGCTCGACCCGGGCAACACCTATGCCCTCCTGATGCAGGGCAAGAACATGCTTGAGTCCGGCGACGGCGCCGGAGCGGTCTCCGTCCTGCAGAAGATTGCCGACATCGATTCCAATCCCGATGGCCTGCGCGATCTGCTCAAGGGCTACCTGCTGACCGGACAGCTCTCCGAAGCCGGAACCATCGCCAACAAGCTGCTGACGGTCCACAACGACCTGAACGCGATCGCCACTTTCGCGGATGCGCTCATGCAGGCGGGGCAGTACGAAACCGCGCTGCAGGTGTTCGATGAACATGCCGAGCGCCTGCTGGCCGAAAACTCCGACAAAGTCCTCAAGAGCCTGCACACCATCATCGGGCATGTCCGCGATAATCCTGACTCGCTGCAGAAGCTTCTCGACCTGTTCAACAAGGCCGGGGAGACCACTCATGTCAGTGAAGTCATCGAACTGCTGGCGCACGCCAGCGTTCAGGCAGGAGATCTGCCGCGCGCCCGCGACCTTTATCAGAAGCTGGCACAGGTCGAACCGCAGAACCCCCTGCACATGCAGAATTACCAGCAGGTGGTCAGCCAGCTGGGCGGCACTTCCGGCGTCAAGCTGATTACTCCGGAAGAGGCCGTGGTTCTGATCGACGATCTGGAGGCGACCGCGCCCTCGGTTCACCAGCACTATTCCGATGAAGTGGCGCTGGCGGTTCGCTCCGCCCTGACCGACGCCGAACTGTTCATTTCTTACAACATGCCCGCCAAGGCGCTGGGACCGCTGACCTCCGCGCTGCCGCTGGCGCCGAACGACCTGCGGCTCAACCAGCGTCTCGCCGCCTTGCATACCCGCGCCGCCCGCTTCGCCGAAGCGGCGGTCTGCTGCCGCACGCTACAGAGCATTTACTCCGACGCCGAGCACCCCGAAGAAGCTACTCGTTACGGCGAACTGGCCGAGCGGTACGAGGAGCGCTCTTCCACTCCCGCGCCTCGCTTCGCCACGGAAGAAGCGCCCATCTATCTCGATGCGCCCGCGCCTGCAGCGCAGTCCACGGAAACCGAAGTG
The DNA here is from genome assembly GCA_035632675.1 of Candidatus Dormiibacterota bacterium. Lineage (GTDB taxonomy): Bacteria > Acidobacteriota > Terriglobia > Terriglobales > Acidobacteriaceae > Sulfotelmatobacter. Next base: position 38,480 of record DASQGJ010000072.1, on the reverse strand, counting down.
GCGGAATTCGCGGTCGATTCGGTTGATGAATCTCTCCCTGAGATCAGCATTGACGAGCCCGAAGCCGCGGCCGCAGAGGAAGCTGCTGTCGAGGCCGCGTCGCCCTGGCCCGCAGCCAGCGGAGCCGCCGCTGAACCCGAATTTGCCGTTGTCGACGAGTCCACGGCTGCCCCTGCCGAAGCCGCTGAGGCGACCGAAGAAATTGATCTCTCGTCGGAGTGGGACGACACCATCACCGTCGAGGCTGACGACGCACCTCCCGCCGCAGTCGAGGAACCTGCCGAAGCCGAGCCCGTCGTTGCTGCCCAGAAGCACGAAGCCGCCGATCCCCGCGTGGATGAAACGGTGGAAGAGATTCGCTTCTATGTTGGTCATGGCATGCCCGAGCAGGCCATGGCAGCTCTCGCGAAACTGCAGACCCTGACTCGCGACCAGGCCAAGATCGACGAACTGCGCGCCGAAGTCGACGCCGCTATGCAGCCGGCCGAGGAAGCCGCGGTGGCCGAGCCTGCGTTCGAAGAGATCACGGCGGAAGACGTTCCATCGATCGAAGCGGTCGAAGAGACGCCGGTCGCCGTCGAAGAAGAGCCGGCGCAAGTTGAGCCCGAGGCGGCGGCAATCGAAGAGATTCCGGTCGTCGCCGAAGTTGCAGCCGAACCTGAACCCGAGCCGGAACCGGCCCCAGTGGTTCCGGAGCCAGTGCCTGTCGCTCACGAGCCCGAACCAGCCGCTCAGCCCGCAATTCTGAAAGAATTCGTTACCGATCTCGAGTCGTCGATGGGCGATGGGTTCCTGCCGGGCACGGTGAACAAGCCTTCCGCACCTGCGGCTCCGGTGGCGCACGCCGCTCCGAAAGTCGCCGCTGCTCCGCCCGCTCCGGTTCTTGGGGAGTTTGTCGCCGATATCGAAGCATCCTTGGGCGAAGACTTCCTGAAGGCCGCGCCGGTGGCCGAGTCCAAGCCTGCTGCAGCTCCAAAAGCGAAGCCCGAACCGCCGCCCGCGCCAGTTGCGCCAGTGGCTGCGGTTGCGCCAGTTCCAGTAGTAAAGCCCAGCCCGTTGGCTGCCAGCGCGGCCGCGTCGGCTGCGCCTTCCGCTCCTGCTTCCGTGGTGCAGCATGCGGTGCAGGCTCCGGCCTTTTCCGCTCCAGTGGCTCCCGCGGCTTCTACCTCGGCGATTTCTATCGGAGCTCCGAAGGCACAGCCCGTTGCCCCCGTGCTGCCTTCCGCGGCTCCGGCGAAGTCCTCTCCGTTCGGCGAGGATGCCGGCATCGATCTCGCCGAGATGTTCGGCGAACTCAAGCAGGATCTCGAAGCCGACGTCGCCAGCGCCGACGAAGATCCCGAGACGCACTACAACCTCGGCATTGCCTTCCGCGAAATGGGCCTGCTCGACGAGGCCATCGGAGAGTTGCAGAAGGCCTGCCAGGCCTTCGATCACGGCCGCCCGTTCCAGCAGATCATGCAGGCTTACACCTGGCTGGCGCAGTGCTTTCTCGAAAAGGGAGTGCCCGAAGCTGCCGTCCGGTGGTATGAAAAGGCTCTCAACGTTCCGAATATCGATGGCGAAACCCGCGTCGCTCTCAATTACGAACTCGCCTCCGCCTACGAAACCGCCGGGGATAAACCCGCCGCCCTCAAGCATTTCATGGATGTTTACGGCAGCAACATCGACTATCGCGACGTGGCCGAGCGCATTAAGGCCCTGAAGTCGTAGAATAGCCCGATGGCTTTTTGTATCCAAGTTCTCTTCCCGGGATGCCGTGTTCTTGCGTTGCGGAGCCGGAGCTGCCCCGAATGAGTGATCCCACATTTTCCAGCACACCGGGTAAAGCGCCTGAGCCCGCACCGCCACCTGCCGACACTCAAACCGCGCTTCTCGACCCGCCCGTCGAGGAGGCTCAACCGCGGCTGATCCAGCTGTGGATGCACCGCATCTCTGTCTTTCTGTTTGTCTTAATCAGTGCCGTGGCGGGAGTGCTGCTGATCATTCTTCCCTGGACGCCGGAGTGGACCGACAACTACCTTCTGCTTTCATTCCCCGCTCTGCGATCCGTGGTTTCCAATGGATTCTTTCGCGGCTTTTGCAGCGGCCTGGGGCTGCTCGATATCTGGATCGGTTTCTGGGAGGCGCTCCACTACCACGAGCATCAGTAGGATATGCCAAAGGGCGATGGGCAATCGGGAGCGTCGAAGCGAAGTTGGGACTCAGCGTGGTGATGCCAGAGGCTCCGTACAGCCGCGAAGCGGCGAAAGAAGGCAGCCCACAGCCTGCCCTGAGCGACGTCGAAGGGGCGCAAGCCGTGGGTATGATCGACAAGAATAGCCAAAACCCTTAGGTGCGAAAGAATACACCGGCGCAGTTTTGGCCCCGATCTTAATTTCGAGCAAGCCATGACCGACCATCTCAAATCCGCGCCTGTCGCCTACCAAAACGAAGCGTTCCTCAACAGCCCCGACGGCCGCATCCTTCGCATGCTGGCCGAATATCAGGAGCCCCTCGCCCGCTTCCGCCGCGAGCAGATACAGGACACCGTCGTCTTCTTCGGCTCCGCCCGCTTCCAGGGACAAAAAAGCGCCGCCGAGACCCTCGCCGCCGTAGGACAGAACCACGCCGCTGCATCCGCCGCCCAGCTCGAACAGGACCTGAAACGCGCCCAAGCCGGGGTCGACATGGCCCGCTATTACGAAGACGCGCGCAAGCTGGCGCACATGCTGACGAAATGGTCGATCCAGATTCCCGCCCGCCGCCACCGTTTCGTCGTAACCACCGGCGGAGGCCCCGGCATCATGGAAGCCGCCAACCTTGGAGCCCACGAGGCCGGAGGCAAGACCATCGGCCTCAATATCCAGCTCCCGTTCGAACAGCATCCCAACCAGTTCATCACCCCGTCGCTGAACTTTCAGTTCCACTACTTCTTCATGCGCAAGTTCTGGTTCGCCTATCTCGCCAAGGGACTGGTCATCTTCCCCGGCGGCTTCGGCACCATGGACGAACTGTTCGAAATCCTGACGCTGGCGCAAACCGACAAGCTGGCCAAGAAAATTCTGGTGATCATCTACGGCAGCGAATACTGGAACAAGATCATCAACTTCCAGGCCTTCGTGGATGCCGGCGCCGTCTCGCCACAAGACCTGGAACTGATCAAAATCGTCGACACTCCCGAAGACGCGTTTGAATACCTTCGCGACGGCCTGACAAAGTACCATCTCGGTGGCACGCCGAAAAGACAAGGAGAAGTACTTCCGGATATCGCCAAGACGAGACCGTAGCGGACCACAACCCCCTTGAGTGCCGCGAAAGCGTCGGCATCGTGGAAGCGTCCGGCGTCGTGAAAGCGTCCTGCGCCGTGGAAGAGCGGCGCTTCAGCGCCGCGTCAGGCGTGCCAAAATAGACGGGGCTTCAGCCCCCCGTGCCCATGCCTGACAGCAGCCTTCTCTACTACATCACCGACCGCACCGCCTTCCCCGGCGACGAAACCGCACGCCGTCGCCGCCTGCTGGACAAAATCGCCGAGGCCGCGCATGCCGGCGTCGACTACATCCAACTCCGCGAGAAAGACCTGGCGACGCGCGACCTTGAGTCTCTGGCCCGCGAAGGCGCAGGCATCCTCGCCAAACTGAGAACTGAAAACCGAGAACTGAAAACTGCGCTCCTGATCAACTCCCGCACCGACGTCGCGCTCGCGAGCGGAGCCGACGGCGTCCACCTCCGCTCCGACGACATCTCCCCGCAAGAAGTGAGAGCGATCTGGGAAAAATGTGGCGCGGGCACTCCTGCCCGCGAACTCTCACCACGCAAACCGCTGATTGGAATCTCCTGTCACTCGCCGGAAGAAGTCGCTAAAGCCAAAGGCGACGATGCCACCTTCGCGGTCTTCGCTCCAGTCTTCGGAAAGAAAGACGCGCCCAGTACGCAACCCGCGGGATTGTCGCAACTCCGCGAAGCCTGCAAAGTGAAGATCCCGGTATTAGCCCTCGGTGGAATCACTCTCGAAAATGCGAAGCAGTGTTTGGAAGCCGGGGCCTCCGGCGTAGCCGCAATCCGACTGTTCCAGGAAAATGATGTGGCAGATGTAGTTCGCACGCTTCGCGAAATCTGAGTTCACGGGTGCCCCATTTCTCGCGCGCACTTTGTGCGAGAAAGCTTGCCCTGAGCAGAGTCGAAGGGTGGGGATTTCTATCCCGTCCACTTCCCCCCACTCTTCAGAACCTCTATCACCTTCGCCAGCCGCCGTTTCCGCGTCTCCTCCTGCTTCGCGCCGGTGATCGAGTTCGCCATTTCTCTCCTATGCGTGTATGCCAGTGCCTCCCATCGCTCCAGCGCCTTCTTGCTCTTCTTCAACTCTCTGGCCAGTTCCGGAGGCGCCTCCACTGTCCGCTCCTCCTCATCCCGCTCCATCACCACGTCCACCATGTCGCCGGGCTCAACCCCGGCACGCGCGCACAGTGCCTTGTTGACCGGCATCATGTGGCAGCCGCCCATCGACATCAGCGACGAGCGAAACGGAGATCCGTTGATCGTCCCTCGCACCGGCACGCGTCCCCGCGTGCCAAACATCTTGGGCACGTCAATCGGCGGAGTGATCGCCGACACCACCCCCGCTTCCTTCCCCTCGATCTTCACCCGGAACTTCAACTTCTTTTCTGCCATGGCAACCCTCCTCGCCCGCGCTGGTAGACTCTAATCCTGAAGTCCAACTGCGGCAACGTATGACGACCCTTCCCGCACAATCGCAGACCAGTGCAAGAGTCGCGATCCTGGTGCCCACGCTGGTGCGAATCCCCGAAGGCTGGTTCCTGATGGGCTCCAACTCCGGTCAGGATTGCGAACGCCCCATCCACCGTGTGTGGACCGACTCTTTTTTGCTCGCCGCCACGCAGGTCACGAACGCAGAATACTCCTGCTTCCTGCGAGCAACGTCGCCGGCGCCTCTGCCGTTCTGGAACGACTCGAACTTCAATCATCCCCAGCAGCCAGTCGCCGGACCTTCCTGGCACGAGGCCGTCCGCTATTGCGAATGGCTGAGTGTGGAAACTGGCCGCCACTTCCGTCTCCCTACCGAGGCGGAATGGGAGTGCGCCGCCCGCGCCGGTCTTGAGCAGAAGCTATTTCCATGGGGCGACGACCCGCCACACTCCCTTCCGAATTACGCAACGCGCTGGCAGACCGGTCCCGAGCCTGCGGCGCAGTACGCCCCAAACGCCTTCGGCCTTTACGACATCGGCGACAACGTCCACGAGTGGTGCAGCGACTGGTATGACCCGAACTATTACGCGATGTCGCCCGAGCGCAATCCGCGCGGCCCGGACCAGAGCCCGATGAAGCCGCAGCGCAAATCCTCGCGCGGAGGCTCCTGGCGCCACCACATCAAAGTCGCCCGCTGCTCGGCGCGATCGAGCATTCCGCCAGAGTTCCAATATGCCGACTATGGATTCCGAGTCGCTTGTGACCTTTAAAGCAATCGTGCTTTAGGCCTTCTGCAATTAAGATGATGTTCTTATCTGTGGCGCGTGTGCCGCCGTGGAAGAGCGGCGCTTCAGCGCCGCGTTGAGCGCACTCAAGTGACACGGGGCTTCAGCCCCTGAGGGATGGCACGAATGTTTCGGACCGACCTTCTGAAATCCAAGCGCGTCCTCATCACCGGAGGCGGCACCGGCCTCGGCAAGGGCATGGCTGCCCGATTCCTCGAACTCGGGGCCACGGTCTACATCTGTGGCCGCCGCGAAGAAGTCCTCAAAGCCACCGCTGAAGAACTCGCCGCCAAAGGTCCTATCCACGCGGTCCCATGCGACGTCCGCAGTCTTGACGCCGTCGAGCGGATGATCGACTCGATCTGGGCCGCCGGTCCTCTCGACATCCTGGTCAACAACGCCGCCGGAAATTTCATCGCCCGCACTGAAGAACTTTCCCCGCGCGCCTGGGAATCGGTCATCAACATCGTCCTCATGGGCACGCTGCACTGCACCATGGCCTGCGGGCGCCGCTGGCTTGCCATGAAGCATCCCGGTACCGTGCTCAGCATCTCCGCGACGTACGCGCCTGTAGGCTCGGCGTACGTCGTCCCCTCCGCCGTCTCCAAAGCCGGAGTTGAAGCCCTCACGCGCAGCCTCGCTGTCGAATGGGGCAACCGCGGCATCCGTATGAACGCCATCGCGCCCGGCCCGATTCCCACGCAAGGCGCTTTCTCCCGCGTGCTGCCGCATCCCGGACTCGAAACCCTCGCCCTCGACCGCAATCCGCTCCACCGCTTCGGCACGGTCGAAGAGTTGGCCAACCTCGCCGCTTTCCTCGTCAGCGACGGCTCGGGCTACATCAACGGCGAAGTCATCCGCATGGATGGCGGTGAATTCCTGCAAGGCGCCGGCGAATTCAGCAATTTAGGAAGAGTCCTCAAAGAAGAAGACTGGCAGGCCCTCAAGCCGAAGAAATCGGCATCGGGAAAGAGCTAAGAGCCTCTGTGTTCCCCAGTGTCCTCTGTGGTGAGATTCTTAGAAGATAAGTACTATCGCCGCTCATCTTTCGGCATGACGAGGGCTTTCAGCAGCAGGTTCACCAGGCTCAGCACAATCGCGCCCAGGAATGCTGCAAGAAATCCGTGCACCTGAAATCCCGGCGACAGTAGTTTCGACGCAAGTTCGAGCATCAGCGCGTTGATCACCAGCCAGAACAGCCCAAGCGTCACCAGGGTCAGCGGAAAGGTAATTACTTTAAGAACGAGTCCGATGGTCGCGTTGATGAATCCGATCACAAGCGCCGCGATCAGAGCGCTTTTCCAGCCGCTGACATAGACCCCGCTGACCAACTGAGCGACAACCCACACCGCGATCGCACTCAAAACCCAATTCAAAAGTAGTCGCATACCGGCCCCTCTCTCTTAGGGGAACTATAGGCGCAGTCACAGATTTTGTCAGGTGGGGTGCCCCATTTCTCGCGCGCGCTTTGCGAGAGAAGTGGGACTTTTGACTTTTCTGACAGGTCATGCCCCAGAGCGAACGCAACGACAACCGCCAAATCCGCTGTTTCGCCTGTCCCTGGGTCATAAGAAAATTAATCATCCCTTGGCAGTTCTCCCAATCTCATGCGGTACACTACGCAATTCGATTTCGAGGAGGAAAACGCATGCCCGACCCCGCGCTGAGCGGATCAGAATTCAAGAAGCAACTGCGCGCCGGACAGCCCAAGATGGGCCTGTTCCTCAACGCGCACAGCCCCACCGTCGCCGAGCAACTCGCGCACTCTGGATACGATTGGCTGCTGGTCGACACCCAGCACGGCCCCATGGGCTACGAGAAACTTTCCGCCATGCTCAGCGGCATTGCGAATGGCGGAGCTAAGTCGATGGTCCGCGTCGGCAGCTACGCCGACCGCCCCGGCATCCAGCAGGCCCTCGACATGGGCGCCGACGGCGTCCTCATCCCCTACATCAACACTGCCGCGGAAGCCCGCGAGGCCGTCAGTTGCGCCAAGTATCCAACGGTGGGAACACGTTCCGTCTACTTCCCGCAGCGCAGCATGAACAAAGGCGGACTGCTCGGCTACGCCGGCAACTGGAACAACGAAGGCATCGTCGCGTTGCAGGTCGAGACCGCCTCCTGTATCGAGAACATCGCCGAAATCGCCGCCGTCCCCGGCGTCGACATCCTCTTCCTCGGCCAGAACGATCTCTGCATGTCGATGGGCCTGTACAACAAGTACGAGTTCCCGCACATGTACACTTCACCCGAGCTCGATGCGGCCACAAAGAAGCTGGTTGAACACGCCCGTAAGAACAACGTCATCCTCGGCCTGTTTCTGTTCGGCACCGCGCGCGTCGGCGAATTCCTCGAGAAGGGATTCACCTTCATCAGTATCGGCAACGACCTGCACCACGTGCTAACGCAAGCCGGAGCCTACGTAGCGGACATGGAAAATATAGCGAAAGACAAAGGAAAGACCTGGAAGCGCCGCTCGACCGCACTGTTCTAGGAATGATCTGAAGGGTGGGTGCCCCATTTCTCGCGCGTTCTGTGCGCGAGAAGTGGGGCTTTTGAATTCCCCAGTGCTCCCCCGTGTCCCCTGTCGTGAAAGCTCTTCCTCCGTCCTGAAGTAAATTTCAATTAAAATCAAACTCCATGCCAGTGACACTCACCGAAATCGAAACCCGCGTCCTCGGCTCGCTGATCGAGAAAGACATCACCACGCCCGACTATTACCCGCTCTCGCTCAACGCCCTGGTTAACGCCTGCAACCAAAAGAACAATCGTGACCCGGTGATGACGTTAGACGAATCCGCCGTCAGCGATGCGCTCAGCACGCTGCAGGAAAAGCGCCTAGCCGGTCCCGCGAGTGGCGCCGACAGCCGCGTCACAAAGTACGAGCATCGCCTGCAGGAGGTCTTCAACTTCGACCGTCGCGAAACCGCCGTCCTCTGCGTCCTGCTGCTCCGCGGCCCGCAAACTCCCGGCGAACTCCGCAGCCGCACCGAACGCATGTATCACTTCGAAGCCCTCGAAGATGTAGTCTCCACGCTCGACCGCCTGGCCCAGCGCCAGCCGCCGCTGGCGGCGGTTCTTCCCCGTCAGCCCGGCACCAAAGAGTCACGCTACATGCACCTGTTCTCCGGCGAACCACCCGACGCGAGTGTGGCGCGGGCACTCATCCCCGCGCCTGCCGTCGCCACCTCGACTACCGACCGCGTTGCAGCGCTGGAAGCGGAAGTCGCCGGCCTGCGAGTGCAACTCTCAGAAATCCAGCAACAACTCGCCGCCTTCCGCAAACAGTTCGAATGAATTTCTCGGTTCATGTGGGGACAGCCGCCCCGGCCGTCCAGTCGAACAGAGCTCGACTGCAACCCCTGCACACGAGCGGAACATTTTCCGCCCCCCAAACGTACAATGAATTAGAAGGAGGTCTCAGCCATGTTCACATTCCTGCTCTGGTGCATCCTGTTCATACTCTGCTGGCCTCTGGCTCTGCTGGCCCTGGTCGCGTATCCGTTTGTGTGGCTTCTCCTGCTCCCATTCCGTATTGTGGGCGTGGCCGTCCATGGCGTTTTGGAAGTCATCTTCCTGGCCATCACACTGCCCTTCCGCCTGCTGGCCGCCCCCTTTCGGATTTGAGCTAGAGAAAGCTGTCGCGCCGGAGACTGGCCTAAAGAGCACCGTGGAAGAGCGTGCCCTCTAAGGGCCGCGTTAGATGCACGTCCTGACGATGGGCTTTAGTCCCCGTGGTTTCAACTTTCCTTGCCGCACCCACCTGATGTAGCCTCAACCTACTGGGGAGGTTCCCATGCGTCGTCGCGAATTCCTCATCCGTTCCGCTACTGCTGCAGGGGCGGCCTGGCTCTCATCCAAATCCATTCTCAGCGCGCTAGCCGAGCAGACACTCTCGCAGAAGTTCACCGCCTCCGACACCGTGACCCTCGGCAGCACCGGCATCAAGACCAGCCGCCTCGCCATGGGCACTGGCACCGTCGGCTCCGGACATCACTCGCACCAGACCGCTCTCGGCGTGAAGGGCCTCTCCGATCTCCTGCTCAACGGATACGATCACGGCCTGCGCTTCTTCGACGCCGCTGACTCTTACGGAAGCCATCCTCACGTCGCCGAGGCCCTGAAGCATGTGCCGCGCGATAAAGTTACGGTGCTCACCAAGACTTTCTCTCGCGATGCCGCCAGCGCCCGCGCCGATCTCGACCGATTCCGCCGCGAACTCGGCACCGACTACCTCGACGTCTGCCTGATCCATTGCGTGACGGAAGGCGACTGGACTGACCGCTTCCGCGGCGTGATGGACGTCCTCTCCGAAGCGAAAGAGAAAGGAACCATCCGCGCGCACGGCTGCTCCTGCCACACAATCAATGCCCTGCGCGCCGCCGCGAAATCTCCCTGGGTCGAAATCGATCTGGCCCGCATCAACCCCATCGGCGCAGAAATGGACGCCGACCCCGCCACGGTCGTTGGGGTTCTAAAGCAAATGAAAGCATCAGGGAAAGCGGTCGTGGGAATGAAAATTCTGGGCCAGGGCAAGCTGCGCCATCGTCAGGATGAAGCAATCAAATACGCGCTGTCATTAGGCGTGCTCGACGCCTTCACTATCGGCGCCGAAAGCAAGCAGGAGCAAGACGACCTGATCCGCAGGATTGCCGCCGCGTAAACCGAGAAGACTTGTTCAGGAAACCGCGAACGGGAAGGGCACGACTTACAGTCGTGCCGTTAGGGAGTCGAAAAGCGAATCGGCTTCACCGCTCGGGGCCGCCTAACTCTCCATCACCTTCAACTCCTTACTCACGATCAGCCGCGCCTCAGTCGCCTTCTGCACATCCTCGGCTGTCAGCCCCGGCGCAACTTCCTCCAGCACCAACCCATCCTTCGTCACGCGAATGTAAGCCATCTCCGTCGCGATCGTATCAACCACGCGCACTCCGGTCAGCGGCAGTGTACACTTCTTCAAAATCTTCGGAGCCCCTTCGCGCGTTGTATGCTCCATCGCCACCACCACGCGCCGCGCGCCTGCGACCAGATCCATCGCGCCGCCCATCCCCTTCACCATCTTCCCGGGGATCATCCAGTTCGCAATGCTCCCGGTCTCATCCACCTCCATCGCGCCCAGCACGCTCAAGTCAATATGCCCGCCGCGAATCATGGCAAACGAGTCTGCGCTGGAAAAATACGACGTCCCCAGCATCTCGCTGACCGTCTCTTTGCCGGCGTTGATCAGATCCGGATCCTCCGTCCCCTCCACCGGATAAGGCCCGATCCCCAACATCCCATTCTCCGATTGCAGTGTGACCTCCATCCCCTCAGGCACATGGTTCGCAATCAAAGTCGGCATGCCAATGCCAAGGTTCACATAGAACCCATCGCGCAGCTCGCGCGCAATCCGCTTGACGATGCGTTCGCGTTTGTCGACATCTTTTCCCACCTTGCTCATATTCTCCAACCCTTGTCATCCTGAGCGAAGCGAAGGACCCATGCACTCTGTCGACCGCAAAAAGAATGCATAGGTTCTTCGCTTTGCTCAGAATGACAAAGAAAGTCTAAGATGCGGCCTTCCGCACCGTTCGCCGCTCAATCCTCCGCTCATAAAGCTCACCTTGAAAAATCCGTTTCACATAGATCGACGGAGTATGAATCGCATCCCCATCCAACGCCCCGACCTCTACCAGATGCTCCACCTCTGCAATGGTGATCTTCGCCGCCGTCGCCATCATCGGATTAAAATTTCGTGCCGTCTTCCGGTAAATCAGATTCCCCTCGCGATCACCCTTCCACGCTTTCACAAATGCAAAATCCGCCGTCAGCCCGCGCTCCATCACATAGAGCCGCCCATCAAACTCGCGCGTCTCTTTTCCCTCGGCGACAATCGTCCCCACGCCCGTCGGAGTATAAAACGCCGGAATCCCCGCGCCCCCCGCCCGAATCCGCTCCGAGAATGTCCCCTGCGGAACCAGATCGAGCTTGATCGTGCCGTTCAACACCATTTCTTCGAGTAAGCGGTTCTCACCGACGTACGTTCCAATGTGATGCACGATCTGTCCCGCAGCCAGCAGCAGTCCGTTGCCCACACCGTCGACTCCCACGTTATTGCTGATCGTGCGCAGATTCTTCGCGCCCTTCTTCACCAAAGCGCGAATCAGGTTCTCCGGCATTCCGCACAGCCCGAACCCGCCGATCATGATGGTCGCGCCGTCAAACACGTCGCGGATGGCCTCATCCGCATTGGCCACAACTTTATTCATAGCGTGAGAATTCTAAATGATTCTTCACCACCGAGGCACAGAGACACGGAGAAGGACAGAAGAAATGGTTAAACCAGTCACTGGAACGAGGCTCGATTTCAGGAAAGAAGTTGTTGTTCCGTGCCTCCGTGTCTCCGTGGCAGATCTACTTCCTCTTTCCCGGCGCCTTCCGCAACTCGTGCGCCTGCTCGAACTCCTCGGCCAACTCCCGCGTCGCCAGGTTCTCGCGGATGTGCGCCAGCCGCTGTTCCACCTTCCACAGCGCATCCTGCAGATTCTTCTTGTTGCTGATCGCCACATCCCGCCACATGGAATATGGACTCGCCGAAATCCGCGTCATTTCCTGCAACGCGCGCCCACCCGCCGGCAGCAGCGGCGCCTCCGATCCGAACTCCTCCACCAGCGCCGCCGCCAGCGCCGTCGACATCATCTGCGGCACATGGCTGATCCACGCGCACAGCCGGTCATGTTCATCGGCCGGCAGCATCGCAATCCGCGCTCCGACCGCGTCGATCCATCCCGCAAACTCGGCAAACAATCCTTCGTTCAGATTCTGTTCCGGCAGCGGAGATAGGAACCACACGGCGTGCTGAAACAGATCAGCATCCGCATAGTCGACACCGCTCAATTCCTTCCCCGCCATCGGATGCCCCGCCAGAAACCGCTTCCCAGCAGCCTTTCCAAACACTTTCACCGCCCGCTCAACGACAACCGCCTTGGTGCTGCCTACGTCGGTCAGCAAGGCCTTCGCCGGAAGCACTGGCCCCACGCGCTCGATCAGATCGACAATCGCCAGCACCGGGGTTGCCAACACCACGACCTGGCTGCCCCGCACCGCGTCTCCCGGATCGACGGTCCCCACGTCAATCGCCCCGCGCATCCGCGCCCGTTCCAGCGTCCCTTCGCGATCGCATCCCACGATCCGTCCGGCAAATTTCTTCTTGCGCAGCGCAAGCGCCAGCGACCCGCCAATCAGGCCGGTGCCGATAATCGTGATTTGCCGAATCGCCATACCAGAATTGAGCCATTGCGAGATTGAGCCATTGAGTCGATTGACCGTGGTCAGCAGTGGAGGAATTCAATGACTCAATGACCCGATCACTCAATGACTCAATCTCAGATCTTCCTTCCCACCGCTGGCGCAATGATCCGCAGTTCATCCATCAACTTCACGAACTGCTCCGGGGCCAGCGACTGCGCCCCATCGGACCACGCCTTGTCTGGAGTGCAGTGCACTTCAATCAGCAGCGCGTCGGCTCCCGCCGCGACGGACGCCCGCGCCATCGGCGGAACTTTGTCGCGCCGCCCCGTCCCGTGCGACGGATCGGCCGTCATGGGCAGATGCGACAGCTTGTGAATGATCGGGATCGCAGAAATATCCATCGTGTTGCGCGTGTAGGTTTCGAATGTTCGGATGCCGCGCTCGCACAGGATGACGTCGTAGTTGCCGCCCGCCATGATGTATTCCGCCGAGAGCAACAATTCCTCCAGCGTGGCCGCGATCCCGCGCTTCAGCAGCACCGGCTTGCGCACCTTCCCCAACTCGCGCAGCAAGTTAAAGTTCTGCATGTTGCGCGCGCCCACCTGCAGAATGTCGACGTAGGGCAGCATCAGCGGAATCTGCGAGATCTCCATCACCTCGCTGATGATCAGCAGATTGAATTTCTCGCCAGCTTCACGCAGCAACTTCAGCGCCTCTTCCCCATGCCCCTGAAACGAATAAGGAGAACTCCTCGGCTTGAACGCCCCGCCCCGCAGCACTTTTGCCCCCGCCTTCGCGACAGACTCCGCCGTAGAAAAAATCTGCTCCCGCGTTTCCACCGAACACGGCCCCGCCATCACAACAATCTCATTCCCGCCCACACCAATGCCGTTCGCGAGTTGGACAATCGTTCCCTCAGGCCGGAAACTTCTTCCCGCCAGCTTGTAAGGAGAGCTTATGCGATGGACTTCCTGCACCCCCGGGAGTAACTCGAGATTGCGGATGTCAAAATCAATTCCCGATCCGACCGCCCCGAGCACCGTCATCCGCGCACCAGTCGACCGGTGCACCTCGAACCCAAGTTTCACCAGATGCTCGATTACTTGTTGTATGAGCGCCTCATCGGCGCCTTCCTGCATGGCAACAATCATAGAAATCCTTTTGGCAATGGGCGGTGAGCTTTGAGCGATGAGCGAATTTGATGCTCTGGTGGCTCATTGCCCATAGCTCACCGCTTGTTAATCATTCACTTCCGAATCCAACTCCGTCTCCGCCTTTTTCTTTTCTGCGGACGGCACAATCTCTTCCTTCTGAATATTCCGCATCACGTCGATGATGCGCTCGTAAATCCGGACCAGGTCTCGCCCCGGCAGCGGCCCTTGATTCGCCGCCTGCACGTTCTCGAACACGATCCGTTCCCGGTCCGGCTCATAAATGGGCAGCGAAGTATCCCGCTTCAGCTTCCCAATTGCGACCGCAGCCCGCGCCCGCTCGCACAGCAGCGCCACCAACTTGCGATCCACCTCATCAATTTTCTTTCGCCAATCTTCGATATCCATAAGAACCATCAACTACTTCGCGGGTGCCCCATTTCTCGCACGTTCTGTGCGCGAGAAGTGGGATTTCCTTACCCTTGCGACTAAACCGACCTTACCGTGCAGCGGCTGAGGGCTGATGGCTGACAGCTGACAACCCCCTCACAAACTCTCCCACCGCCGCCGCCTCGCGGCCGCGATTCCGCTCAATCGTCTCCACAATCGCGCTTCCTACCACGACTGCATCCGCAAACTCGCCAACCTCGGCAAACTGCGCTGCCGAAGAAATCCCGAATCCCAATGCGATCGGCAACTTCGTAACCCGCCGCAGCCGCTTCACCAGCTTGCGCGCATCGTCCGCCAGTTGCTGCCGCTGCCCGGTCACTCCTGTCCGCGAAACCGCATACACAAAACCGCGCGATGCATCCGCGATGCGCCGCAGCCGCTCATCCGGACTCGTCGGCGCCGCCAGAAACACCGGAGACAAGTCATACTCCCGCATGGCCTGCAAATACTCGCCCGCCTCCTCGACCGGCAAATCCGTCACCAGCGCCCCGTCCACTCCCGCAGCCCGCGCCACTTTGCAGAATTTCTGCATTCCCATCCGCAATATCGGATTGAGATACGAAAACACAATCAGCCCGGTGGACTGCGCCTGCTGTCGAACCTCTGCGGCCAGAGTGAGCACCTGCGCCAGCGACGTCCCATGCTTCAAAGCCCGTTCGCTTGCCCGCTGGATCACCGGACCATCCGCCACCGGATCACTGAAAGGCACGCCCAGTTCGATCACGTCCGCCCCGGCTTCGATCGCCGCCAGCACGATCTCCCGCGTCGTCGCGAGATCCGGATCCCCGCAAGTCACGTAGGCCACCAGCGCCGGTTTCCTGTAAAAGGTGAGTGGCATCAGCTCCCTAGTTATGCTCCCAGATAATCGCCCAGTGCTCGTCTGCACGCGACGATTTCAAAATCAGTTGCTTCCCCTCGAAGCGGTACACTCGCGTCAGGTCCTTGCCAATCAACGAGCGTACCAGCGCGCTCTCCACATGATGGGTGACCGTGTGCGCCTTCTCGTCAATCGTGTACGTTCCCTGATACGCCTCGTATCCAGCCTGCTGATATCGCACGGGATTGTCGGGCGCTTCACTCTTCTCCGGCAACATGATCTGCACCGCCATGTGCCCATCGGCCGTGTACATGATGACTCCAACTGCATCGGTGCGAGTTTGCATCTTTCCATCTGCGAACTGCTCATCCCGCGACACCAGCCGCCAGCTGCCGATTAATTTCTCCCGGATATTGGTTGCGTCAGGTGTTGGGGCGGTGGCGGTCTGGGCGGGCAGCCCGAGGGCGGCCAAGACCAAACACAACGGAACAGCGATTCGCATATATCTACTCATGTCTTCCCCTGTGCCGCTGATTTCGCACGCCTGGACGGTGAACCTTCCCCGGCAGCTACAACTAGCCGATCTTCAGGTTCTCGCGGAGAATCCCGATATCCTTATCCCCGCGCCCCGACACATTCACAATCACAATCTCGGATTTCCTCATCTTGGGCGCGCGCTTGATCACTTCAGCGACAGCATGCGCCGACTCCAGCGCGGGGATGATTCCTTCGGTGCGTGCCAGGAGAGTCGTCGCCTCTAGAGCCTCCGCGTCCGAAGCCGGTACGTACTCCGCCCGACCCGCATCTCGCAACGCCGCATGCTCCGGCCCGATCGACGGATAGTCCAGTCCCGCCGAGACCGAATGCGTCAGCGCAATCTGCCCGCCCGAATCCTGTAGCACGTAAGAATAAGTTCCTTGCAGCACCCCAGGAGATCCTCCGCGAAACCGCGCCGCATGATCGCCCAACTTCTCACCGCGCCCGCCAGCCTCCACGCCAACCAGTCGGACTTTCTTGTCGTTAAGAAAATCGAAAAAAATCCCAATCGAATTCGACCCGCCACCCACGCACGCAATAATCGCCGTCGGCAACTTTCCCTCGGCTTTCAGAATCTGCGCCCGCGCCTCACGTCCAATCACCCGATGAAAATCCCGGACCATCGTCGGATACGGATGCGCTCCCAGCACGCTCCCCAACAAATAGTGCGTCGTCCGGACGTTGGTGACCCAGTCGCGCATCGCCTCATTGATTGCGTCTTTCAAAGTGCACGACCCCGACGACACCCCGCGTACCTCGGCCCCCAGCAACCGCATGCGGAACACATTCAACTCCTGCCGCCGCATGTCCTCGGTGCCCATGTACACCACGCACTCAAAACCCAGCAGTGCGCACACGGTCGCCGTCGCGACGCCGTGCTGCCCCGCTCCGGTCTCGGCGATCACGCGGTGCTTCCCCATGCGCTCGACCAGCAACCCCTGACCCAGGCAGTTGTTAATCTTGTGCGCCCCGGTGTGCAGCAGGTCTTCGCGCTTCAGATAAATCTTCGCCCCACCCAAGTTCTCCGTAAGCCGCCGCGCAAAAAACAGCGGCGTAGGCCGCCCCGCATAAGTCGTCAGCAGCTCCGTGAGCCGCGCCTGGAATTTCTTATCGCGCCGGGCCTTCTCATACTCGCGTTCGAGCTCCTCCAGCGCAGCCATCAAAGTCTCAGGGACGTAGCGTCCGCCATAAACCCCAAACCGTCCCGGCTCGTGTGGCGCGGGCACTCCTGCCCGCGAGGGTTTGCGAAATTTGCCCCCCGCCGGGTGCCCCATTTCTCGCGCGCTTTTTGCGCGAGAAGTGGGGATCTTGACTTTCGCAATTTTCGAAGCCGTAGCCATCTCTAACTCACCTTCCGATCCCTCTCCCGCACCGCCCGCACAAACGCCCGCACCTTCTCCGGATCCTTCTTCCCCGGCGCAGCCTCGACGCCCGACGAAACGTCCACTCCCCAAGGCTTCAGGATTCCGATCGCCTCACTGACATTCGTGCTCGTGAGACCACCGGCTGCGATTACTTTCCCAACTCTCTTAATGTCGTCCAAGGCAGGGACCGCGCCTTTCCAATCAAACGCTTCGCCGGTCCCACCATGCGTCGATGATGTTCCAGAATCCACCAGGAATGCTCGGACAGATTCCGGATGCCACATCATCGCCCAGCCCTGCGGGTTCGGACGATTCATCGAGATCGCAACCAGAACGTTCGTCTGCGGTCGACGCTCGAAAACCAGGTCCGCGACACGCGGGTCCTCACTGTCTCCGTGCATCTGAACCGCCGTCAGACCGACGCTATCGGCCACGTCGCAGAGCGTGTCTTCCACCGCATTCACAAACACCCCCACCTTCTCCACGCTCTCCGGCAACTTCTCCACAATCTCCCGCGCCGTCTCCACCGTCACGCACCGCGGACTCTTCTCATAAAACACAAACCCCACCGCATCCGCCCCCGCGTCGACCGCCACGAGCGCGTCCTCCAGATTCGTCATCCCGCAAATCTTCACCCAAGTCATTTCGAACCCGTCATCCAAGCTCTGTCATGCAAGGCTCTGTCATCCTGAGCGAGGATTTTGCTTCGCTGCAAGCGAAGCAAAACCGCAGTCGAAGGATCCCTACCCTCACGCCACAGCCAGCGGCCCGGACAGGAATTCCCTCAACAACCGTTTCAGCGCCCGCTAGGCACAGTCGGCACGCGCATCAACTCCCGCAACGCATCCCCCGGTGACGCGGCCCGCATCAGCGATTCGCCCACCAGGAACGCGTCATAGCCCGCTCCCCGCAGCCGCGCCACATCCTCAGGCGAATGAATCCCGCTCTCCGCCACCCGCACCACACCAGCAGGAATTCTCGAAGCCAGATCCAACGCCGTCTGCAGATCGACCTTAAACGTCCGCAAATCGCGGGAATTCACTCCAATCAGATCGCACCCCGCATCCAAAGCGCGCTGCAACTCGGAAGCATCATGAACCTCGCATAACACATCGAGCCCCCGCGCACGAGCGCCACGAGCCAACGCCACCAACTCCGCCCCAGACAAAGCCGCCACAATCAGCAGCACCGCATCCGCCGAGCTCGCCCGCGCTTCCAGCAACTGAAATTCATCCACAATAAAGTCCTTGCGCAAGCAGGGAATCGCAACAGCCGCGGAAGCTTCTCGCAAATTTCTCAGCGAGCCTTGAAAAAACTCTTCATCCGTCAGCACCGACAAAGCGGTGGCCCCCGCCGCCTCCAACTCACGCGCCAACTCCACCGCATGGAACGACTCCCGAATCAGCCCCTTCGATGGCGAAGCCTTCTTCAACTCCGCAATCACCGCCACACCATCGCGACTCTTCGACAGCAAGGCCCGCCGAAACCCGCGCGGAACATGCTGTTCGGCCCGCCGCTCCAGATGGCGCAAGTCCGCCGTACGCTGGGACTCCGCCACCCGCGCCCGTGTAGCCGCCACTATCCTGTCAAGAACCGCAGCCATAAAGAATCTTTTGATTATAAGGGAGTGAAAGGCCAACCCGCGGCTCAGAGACGGAACTTTGACTTTGTCGCGTGGCCGACGATCGGCGATTTCCAGGCGGGTCAGGCAGCCTTCCGACCGCCTTGGGTCTGACATCCGAGGCCCGGCGACCGATTTCCCCTATTCCATTCCCAACGACGCCTTCACCGACTTCCCATAGTCCAGCGCCTTCTCCAAAATCTTCGACTCATCCAAAGTCATTAGCTTCCGGTCCCGCATCACCACGTGCCCGCCGATCACGACCGTTTCCACGTCGCTCCCCTTCAGCGAATACGCAATCTGCGCATACACGTCATACATCGGCACGCCATTCGGCTCATTCAAGCTGACCAAGACGAGATCGGCCTTCTTGCCAGCTTCCAGAGATCCAATCTCCCTCTCCATGTGCAACGCTCTCGCCCCTTCGATAGTAGCCATCTCGACGACCGACTTCGCATTCAGCGCCAGCGGATCCATTTTCGAAATCTTCGCCAGCTTCGCCGCCAGATCGATCTCCTCCATCAGGTCGAGATCGTTATTACTTCCCGCCGGACCATCCGTCCCCAGCCCCACCGCCACGCCCGCTGCCCGCATTTCCGCCACCGGCGACACTCCGCTCGCAATCATCATGTTGCTCGACGGATTGTGCACGCACCCCACTCCGCGCTCCGCCAGCAGCTTCCGGTCCGCCGCGTCGACAAAAATGCAGTGCGCCGCCACCACGTCCGGCCCGAGCATTCCGACGCTCTCCAGATACGCCACCGGAGACATCCCATTCGCCTTCTCCGAGTCATCCCATTCCTTCTTCATCTCTGAGACATGAATCAAAATCGGCGCATGATACTTGCGAGCCAGCGCAGCCGAATCCTGCAAGGTCTTCTTCGAACATGTATAAATCGAGTGCGGCGCCACAGCCGCATGGATCAGCGCATCTCCCTGCCACCGCTTCAGGAACTTCTCGGTATATGCCAGCATCGCGGCCTCGCTCTTGTTGTCGGGCGCCGGGAAATCGATGAACGTCTCGCCCAGCAAGGCGCGCATTCCCGCCGCCTTGGTCTCTTCCGCAACCGCGTCCTCGAAGTAATACATGTCGGCAAACGTGGTCACACCCGCGCGAATCTGCTCAGCCGCCGCCAGCCGCGTCCCCCAACGCACAAACTCCTCATTCACGTTCTTCGCTTCGGCAGGAAAAATGTACTTGTACAACCAGTCGTTCAACGTGACGTCATCATGCAGCCCGCGAAACAGAGTCATCGGCACGTGCGTGTGCCCGTTGATGAAACCCGGCAGCACCAGCCTTCCGTGCGCGTCAATTACTTGCGCAGCGTGATATCGCCCTTCGATCGCAGCCCGCGGCCCGACCGCGACGATCGAGTCCCCGCGCACTGCAACGGCTCCATCCTGATAAACCGCCCGCGCAGAATCCATCGTCACCACAATTCCGCTGCTGACGATCAAATCGACATCCTGCTTCGCCTGCGCCATCGCCACAGGAACAAGCATGGCCACCGCTGCGGCCAGGATCAGCATTGCTTTCGTTCTGTTCATGATTGAGTAGGTCCTTAAGGGCATCTCACTGCTTTTGGGAGATGGGCATATTGACTTCCGCGACCGTTATATCTCGGCCTTCTCCACCGCCGCCAGTTCCGTATCCTTCACCGGCTTGCTCCGAAACACGCTGAAATCCTTCACCTGATTCAAAACAAATGTCGGCACTCCCGCACTCACCGGCACCTTCATTCGCCCAAACGTCGCGTCCTGCACATCTTCCAGCGTAAACACAGGACGTTCATCCGGACTCGAGCATTCGATCTTCACCGCCTGCATCTCCAGCCCGCGCGCATGACGAATGAAGAAACCATGCGACGGAGTCGTCCCAAACATGTTCGGCTCCGGATACTGCTTCTCCTTCTCCGGCACCTGCGCTTCGGCATCGCTCTTCGTGCCGCCTCCACGGCTCACCACAATCACATCGCTGATCTTCACGTCCTCAATCGCATGTCCCGGAATTCCCGCCAGGATGCACGCAATCTTCGGCGAGCCTTCCGCCTGCACGCAGCTGATCCCGCTCAGGAGGACCCGGCGGATCGTTCCCACCGGCACGCCCGCCGGTCCACGCATCCGCGCGCCAAGCCGGATGAAAATCGGCGCCTCAAACACATCCCGCATCGTGATGTTCGTGCACGTCACATCTTCGATCACCGCACCATCCACGCTCTCAATCGCCAGCCCGCGACACCCGTCAAACACGCAATTCGACACGGTGATGTTCTTGAATCCCCCATTCGACTCCGTCCCAAACTTGAT
Source organism: Candidatus Dormiibacterota bacterium (assembly GCA_035632675.1). GTDB lineage: Bacteria > Acidobacteriota > Terriglobia > Terriglobales > Acidobacteriaceae > Sulfotelmatobacter. The sequence goes on along the minus strand of DASQGJ010000072.1, from coordinate 17,532 downwards.
GCGCCCTGTTCGCTGGACCTTTTCTCCGGCGGGGAACTTCCTCCACGTCCCATCCAGCAGAGTGCCTTCTTCATAGCTTCCCGACAGCAGGCAATTGCTGATGGTCACCATCTCGGTAGCACGCGCGTATCCCAGCGCAAACGAACTCTTCAGGCAGATGCCGTCATCCCACGGAGAATTCACGCTGCAATTCGACACTCGCACATTCCGGCAGCAGTCAATATCCATGCCGTCGCGGTTGGTATCGATCTTCACATTGTCGATGGCGAAATTGTCCACCCCCGTCGCCAGAATCCCAAAGTGTCCGCCGTGCAGAATTGAGAAATCGCGCAGCAGAACATTGCGGCAATTCTTCAGTGCGATCGCCTTGTTGGCAACACCCGCATGCTCGGCAACCGGCCCGTCGCCCCATCCCCGGCTCAGCCCCTTGCCCCAGATCAACCCCGGCCCGCAGATCGAAATGTCCTCAAGTCCCTCGCCCCAGATCAGGCTGTTACGCCAATGATTGTGTCCGTAGTCCTGGTATTCCTCCCACGGCTTGTTCGATTCCGCGGGATCGTAGCTCTGGGCGGTATCAGCCGCCGGATCCGCCGCCACAATCGTTGCCCCTTGATCGAGAAAGATCGAAACCTTGCTCTTCAGATGAATCGAGTAGCAAAGATAATTTCCCGCCCGCAGGTAGACCGTCCCTCCACCCGCGCGCGACGCCGACTCGATCGCCCGATTGATCGCAGACGTATCGAGCGCTTTGCCGTCGCCCGTAGCCCCAAACGCCCGCACGTCAAAGAAGAGCTGTGAAGGATTTCCCGGGTGCCCCATTTCTGCCGCGTTCTGTCCGGCAGAAGTGGGGGTTTTGGGAACGAGCGCCGCACTCGGCGCCGCAATCGCAGCCAAACCCGCGCTCTTCAGAAATTTCCGTCTTCCGGGCTCATCCAATCGCATAATGTCTCCCAGTACCGCCGGGTGCCCCATTTCTCGCGCGTTCTTTGCGCGAGAAGTGGGGACTTGACTTCTCTTCCTACCTCTATCTTTCCCCCACCCTCTTCAAATAAAACCGGAAAAAATCCTCAGCATTCGAATCCAAGCAAACCTGCGCATTCACCGCGCCCGGCTCCTCCCGCGTGAAACCTTTCTCATCCACCCGAATGTGCATTCCTTTCACCGGGCACAACTCCGGCCGCAACACAAACACCAGCGTCATCGGATCAAACAGCGTCGGCGTCTCCTGCCCCCACAAGTGATACAGCACCGTCAGCTGATCCGTCACTGCCGTCCCCTGACTGAACAAAAACGCCCGCTTCACCTCATCCATTTTCAACTGAGTAGAATCCAGCGGCATCACATACAGCGGCACGCCCGCCGTAAACAGCTTCTGCGCCGCCGCCACATCGTTCAGAATATTCCACTCCGGCATCGGAGCCACCGGCGCCGTATATCCCAGGTCTCCATACCCCCGACGAATCGACCCGCCCATCAGCACCACGCGCTTCAACTTCCGGAACGTCGCCGCGTCCTTGTCGATCGCCGCCCCCACATTCATCAGCGGGCCAATCGCAATCAGCGTGATCTCCCCCGGGTGTTTCCGAATCTGATCAAGAATGAAATCCGCCGCATCCCCATGCGGGTTCTTCGTAAAGTGCCCGCCTTCGGCATACTTGCGCTGCGACATCGGATTCTTCGTCGCCGTCGCCTTTCCCGCCATCACCGGTATTTCCGCGCGGCCCACCTCGCCCAGGAATCGATCTACAATCTTCGCCCGAGTCTCGGTGTCCCCAAACGTGGTGGTCACGCCTAGTACATCCAGTTCCGGACTCTTCACCGCCAGCGCCAGCGCAAACGCATCATCCACGTCGTCGCCAATATCGGTATCAATGATGACTTTTTCGCGCGCAGCCTGGGCCCAAGCGACCGAAGATGAAAAACAAACCGCAAAGCAAACCACCAGCACTCTGAAGATTCGCACCAGTCACCTCCTCCGCAACCATACGCCAGATGTCTACCAACGCACCGGGTTGCCCCATTTCTCGCGCGTTCTGTGTGCGAGAAGTGGGGATTTTGACTTCCCCTGTGCTCCTCCGTGGACCCCCGTGGTGAGAGCCTTTCCAGCCCGTGTCCCCCCACCCACAACGTGTCCTGAACAGCACGCCCAGCGCCGCTTTTGCCCTACCTAACCCCCGCCAAATCAACACCGCCGCGGAAGGCCCGCCCCGTGCATTCTCTCAGATCGCCGCGACCCGGCAGGAGGCAACCACCATGACCCGCATCAACGTATTTCGCAAGACCGCTGCACCCCGCGACTCCGTCGCATGGGGAAAGGATTCGAACACCACGAACATCGCAACCGCAGTGCTCGGCAACGCCAACGCGCTCATCTTCGCCGCTGTGCTGATCGTCTGCTCCGTAGCCGTCGGATGTTCCAGCGACAAGCCCAAGCCCGTCAACTCCAACAACCAGATTCCCGTGACGCAACCGCAGGCACAGCCGCAAGCCATGCCCGCACCCGTAATGCAGGCGGAGAACAAACCTGCTCCAAAGAAGCCGGTCGTTCACAAAAAGCCCGCAACCGTGAACTATACCGACAAGACCTACGGCGTGACTTTTGAATATCCACGCCGCTACGCCATCGAGACCGGAGACGCCGCAGCCGATCTGCTGCTCTCGAATCCTATCCCGATGAACTTCGTGCAGCCCGGTGGAGTCGCACTCGCCGCCGTCGAACTCCCCGAGACCAACTACGCCAACACTGACTTCTCGTCCGCATTCTTCAACGTGAGCGTGCACAAGACTCTCACCGCCGATCAATGCAACGAGTTCTCTGTGCCGCAGTCGAAGTCGTCCATGAAACCTGAGCCCGCGCCCGCAACGCCGTCCAGCGAAGCTGTGAAGCCCGAAGTTGCCAAGCAGGACTCGACGCCCAAACCAGAGCCGAAGTCGGACTCGAAGCCAGACGCTCAGCCGTCAGCAGCAACGCAGCCGGCGCCCAGCTCTGATCCGTCGACGACGGTGAAGGCTTCCGCCACGCCTTCGACTGATCCCTCGTCTAACTCCAAGCTGATGCTCGGCGACATGGAACTCCGCGCCACCGAAGCCGTCAGCGGAGAAGGCACACGCCAGAGCGACTCCAAGTACTTCCATCTCTACCAGAATGGAGCCTGCTACGAGTTCGCCCTGAACGTTACCACGGTCGCGTCCGAGCAAGGCGTCACCAAACACGTCGACCGCGACAAAGTCTTCAACCGCCTGGAACAGATTCTCTCCACGGTGAAGATCAGCCCAGTCACCCCGGAAGTGACCGCCGAAGCTCCCGCCCCGGCCGCTCCCGAGACTCCCGCGCAGTAAGTGAACCAATAGTGCCCGCCCCTGTCTCGCCGCACTTTGGCGAGACAGGGGCGGGGGATTTTGAATCTCCCCACCGCAACTTTCCCGTTGCACAATTCCGAATCCCGCAGTAAAGTAACTCACCTTTCCCCGCGCGTCCGTCAGTTCGCGTCATCAACCACGGAAACGCGCCACTTGCCCTGGGGGCGACCTCGAAGTAGTCGCCATGAATCGCACAATCACGCGGGTTTTCCGAGTGCGGCGGATCCCGATCAATTTTCTGAGGGGGCCATTCAGCCCGATGCCCAAGTCAGTCCCGGGCCAGGGCTGCCACTACTACGAAAGGATCCCGTAGCCATGCCAAGAAAAGCCAAAGTCGCTCTGTCCCAACCTCTGTTCGGCGAGCCCGTTTTTTCCGAAGGCGTCCCCACTCCCGACCCTTCGCAATTCAAGGTCACGCCCAACGACGACCAGTTCTACACCAAAGAAGTGCAGAAGCTCCTCGCGACCGAGGCCGTCTCCTTTCCCAAGGCGAGCGGCAATCCCGGCGACGTCTTCTCGCTCGCAACCGCATGGGGCCCGCATGGCTCCGACGTCATCAACGCCATTAACGCCGCCAAAGCCATCACTTTCCAGATGATCGGGGACAGCGGCGCCACCGCAAGCAAGACTTTCGGCGCCATGATCAAAGTCTCCGATGCCGTCACCAACGACTTCCACACCGCAAACGCCGCCAATCGGCCCGCGTTCCTCTACCATCTCGGGGACATCGTCTACAACTTCGGCGAATGGAACTACTACTACGACCAGTTCTACGAGCCCTATCGCGACTACCCCGCTCCCATTTTTGCCATTCCTGGCAATCACGATTCCTTCGTCCTGCCCAATACTCCCGCGGGACAGGAACCGCTCACCACCTTCATCCGCCAGTTTTGCAACCCCAAGACCGTGCTGACCAAAGAAGCCGGATCGCTCCACCGCACTTCCCTCACGCAGCCCGGCGTCTACTTCGCGCTCGACGCTCCCTTCGTCCGCATTATCGGACTCTTCAGCAACGCCCTGGAAGATCCTGGCGTGATCTCCAGCCAGTCGGGCGCGGCAACCGGCGCGGTCGCGGCGAAGAAAGGAAAAGGTGGCGGCGGAAAAGGTGGAGGTGGAAAGAGTTCAGGCGGCCAGAAGTGGTCGGCCGTCCCAGACTACCAACTCGCCTTCCTCACCGCTCAGTTGCAGAACATCAAGAAGACCGGCTATTCGGGCGCAGTGATCGTCGCCGTCCACCATCCTCCATTCAGCTACGGATTGCCCGGCGGCGGATCGGGCGGCGGCAAACACTATGGCAGCCCGCAGATGCTGGCCGAGATCGACTCCATCTGCAATCACGTCGGAGTTTATCCCCACGCCTTCATCTCCGGCCACGCCCACAACTACCAGCGCTTCACCCGCGGCCTGAATTTCGGCGGAAAGAACTTCTCTGTCCCCTTCATCATCTGCGGCGACAGCGGACACAACGTCACCAGCCTGGTTCGATCCAGTTTCGGATCAACACCCTCCGAGCCCGGCGACCACGTGAACGTCAGCTACATGGACAGCAGCCCCGTCTTCAAGCCCACCACCCTGACCCTCAACAAACACGACCAGCAGAACTCTGGATATCTGCGAGTCTCGGCCACTGCCAAGCAACTCACCATCACCTTCAACCCCGTCAGCAGAACCGGCGGTGCAGTCAAGCCCGATACGGTAACCGTGGATCTGGCCACTCACACCGCCGCCTGAGAAACTCACTCGCGTGCCCCATTTCTCGCGCACTCTTTGCGCGGGAAGTGGGGCCCGTTCTTCCCTGAACTCTGGCACCTTGCAAGCTTTCCCGCGGTAACTTCTCCGATGCGGTACGGATGTAATGGCCCGTACGGCACCTTGCCCTCCCAGCTATGAAGATTAGACTTTTCTTATAGTGGTGGGGTTCGACTGAGAGGTCGGGCCATGGTGGAACGGCGAAACAATCCGCGATTCAAAATCGGAGTGCCCGTTGAGATTCATACGGAAGGCAGCGCTGCGCCACTGCACTGCGCCACCTCCGACCTGAGCCTTGGCGGATGCTACATCGAAAGCATGTACCCATTTCCTGTGGGCACATGCCTCGAACTCAAACTCGAAGCCTCCGAAACTCTCCTCATCTCAGCCAGGGTCGTCACCTGCGACCCGCAATTCGGCAACGGCATCCAGTTCCTCCGGATGCTCCCCGAAGATCGGACCACACTGGCCAGATTTCTGGAACACGTCGCACACCAGGAAGTAGCCGGCGCGCGCAAGGTGTGAGAAGGAAGAATGTGGCGCGGGCACTCCCGCCCGCGAAAACTATCCATCAGCCATACTGTCGAAGTCGCTCGCGCTCACCAGTTCAGGTGGTCGGCCACACACTCCCGCAGCAACTCCGAAACAATCAATCTCGCAAGACACGAGCCGGGTCGGTCCGGCTGGCCCGCCATGCCGGCAATAGACAAGCGACCATGGCAGTGGCGGTCATCACTGCCAAGGCGAGGCCGAATACTACCGGATCATGCGGGCTGACTTTGTAGAGAAGCTGTCCCATTAATCTGGTAAGAGCCAGTGCAGCGACCACGCCGAAAAGGATGCCTCCTGCCGTTAGCCGCAGGCCGCGCGAAATGACCAGCCGCCGCAGGTTGGCCGCGTCAGCGCCCAGGGCCATGCGCAGGCCCAATTCGCGCGTGCTCTGGGCAACCGCGTATGACATCACTCCATAAAGCCCCACAGCGGCAAGCAGAAGCGCCAGCCCGCCCAAAGTCGAGACCAGGGTGACAGCAACCAGTTGCGGCGAGGTGGCGCGGTCCACCTGCTCCTGAAGCGTAATCATTTCGTAGAGAGCAAGATTTTGATCCAGCGCGTGTACTTCGCCCAGAACTGCGGCCAATGTGCTCTGCAGGGATTGTGTAGTGCGGATATTCAAATCCGGGTTTCTGACGAAATCCTGCCGCAGTGGCACATAGAAGAAAGGTTTCGAAGTCTCGCTCATGCTTTCATATTTCGAATCCGCAGCCACACCTACGACTCGCAACCAGCGTCCCTTCACCTGCAGTCGATGGCCGATCGGATCCTGACCACGCCAGTACCGCATCACCATGGCTCGATTCACGATCGCCACGAGCGCCGCGTTCTCATCATCACTTCGCGCAAATTCGCGGCCGGAGAGAAGAGGGATTCCCATCGTCGCGAGATATCCCGGACCGACCTGGTTGTACTCAACCTCAGGTTGTTCGTCGGGGGCAGGTTGATAACTGTCCACGGCAATCGGCGAAGACGAGTAGCCGGCGTATCCGAGTGGCGTCACTGCCGCGAACGCGGCGGACTCAATGCCGGGCAATCCACTAAGGCGGTCGATAAGTTCGTTCTGAAATGTTTTGGCTCGTGGAACATCATAGCCAGCCGCCACCACCGACACTCCGGTCACGGCTACGCTCGTCGTGGAAAAGCCTGGGTTGGTGCTTCGAACCTTCTGCAGGCTTTCGAGCAAGAGCGCCGCTCCCACCAGCAAGATGAAACTCAAACACACCTGGAAGATAACCAATCCCGATCGGATCCAGCGCCTTGACCGAATTCCGACCACACCTCCAGACTCGGCTTTCAGTGCGCCGGCAACGTCGAGGTGGTTCGTCTGCATTGCCGGAACCAGGCCAGTGATGAGCGCAACCAGCAGGCAAATGCCCGCGCCCATCGCCATCACACGTCCATCGATTGCGCCTGGCAAGTACAATGCATCTCCTTTGCGCACTGGCAGCACGGTCAGCAACTGCCGGCAGCAATACGCCATCAGGAATCCTCCGGCCGTTCCTGACACCGCGAGGATCAGGCCTTCGGTGAGAAGCTGCTGCAACAGACGGCCGCGGCTGGCTCCAATTGCGAGACGCACGCTCATTTCCTGGCGTCGCACGAACGACCGGACCAGCAGCAGATTGCCGACGTTGGCGCACGCGATGAGCAGGACAAACGCGACGACGGCAACCATAACCTCGAGGATGGGCAGCAGTTCGCCGGCATGGTTGAATGGGGTTTGCCACAGCGCCCACAGCCCGATGCTGCGCCCGCGGTTGGTGGCCGGATAGTCCTTCTGTAATTGTGTCGCGATGGCCGAGATTTGCTGTTGTGCTTGTGCCCGACTGACGCCGGGTTTCAGGCGCACATAGGATTCAATCCATCGCGCACCACGGTCCTCGAGCTTGTAACCTCCCTTGTCGAAGGTTTCCTCCATCGATACCGGAACCCAGAACTGTATCGCCCTGCCTACGAATGTCCCATAGAACCCCTCCGGCGCAACTCCGATGATGGTGTGCGGGACATTGTTCAAGCGTTGTGTCTTCCCGATAATTTGCGCGTCCCCTTTGAAGCGATTGCGCCACATCGGATAGCTGATCACTACAACGGGATGCGCATCGTTGCCAACGTCCTCGCCCGCTTCGAAGCCGCGCCCGAGAATCGGATGCACTCCGATGGCGTCAAAATAGTTGGCTGAGACAATGCTCCCGGTCGTGACTTCGGCGTGGTCTCCAATATTCAGCGTGCTGCCCCTGATCGTACTCACGAAAGAGTCCTCGCAGAGCGTGCAGTTCCGGCGCAGATCGAGAAAGTCCGGCCATGAAAGGACGTCCGGACTACTCTCTCCCTGTACCGTTGCCGCCACTGCGAACAGCCGCTCCTGGTGCTCGACGAGTGGATAAGGCCGGAACAGAATTCCCTCCACCCAACTGAACACTGCTGCGTTCGCGCCGATGCCCAGAGTCAGACACAGGATGGCCAGCGCGGAAAAGCCTTTATTGCGGCCCAATTGCCGAAACCCGTAGCGCAGGTCCTGCGTAAAATTTCGCAGCAGGCTTCCCCCTCGGGCATCGCGGCACCGCTGCTCGATCTGCGTGATTCCGCCCATGGCGAGCAGCGCGGAGCGGCGCGCCTGTTCCTGAGACATGCCTCGCGCAACGTTCTCCCTGATTTGCTCCTCGAGATGCTCGCGCAGCTCCTCTTTCAGCTCTTGATCCATCTGGTTGGGATGGAAGAAAGAACGCAAACGCAAGGGCAGAGAATAGAACCATTGTTCGATCTGCATGTCAGGCCTCTTTGAGCTGCACAATGCCCGAGATCGCGGTGGAGACGCGGTTCCAGTTGGCGGTCTCTTTTTCGAGGTGCTTGCGGCCGAGCGGCGTCAGGGAATAGAGCTTCGCGCGCCGGTTGTTTTCACTCGACTTCCATTGAGCCCGAATCCATCCCCGATGTTCGAGCTTGTGCAGCGCGGGATACAGCGATCCGTCGCTGACTCCCAGAACATCGCTGGAGATTTGTTGCAGGCGCCGGCTGATCGCCCACCCGTTCATCGGCTCCAGCGCTACGATTTTTAGGATCAGCATGTCCAGCGTCCCCTGGACGAGATCGGAAGGCTTGCTCACTCCAGTCTCCTCTCGGTTACCGAGTTAGACTAACCTCCACTCCTCTCGGTTAGCAAGGGGACGCCGATGATTTTTCAGTATGCGGATGCCCCGGCGGTTACTCCCGTCATTTCTTCCCCCAACCGGATCGTCCTAAGATTCCTAAGAATGGCGCCGCAATCGACAATTCTCGACCCAGACCTCTCGGAAGTCCCCACCGACCGGCCCACAGTCTCCGTCGACCTGCGCTTCTTCCTGGCGGAACCCGAGTGGCGTGAAGCGACCGTCGTCCTTCACCCGATCATCGCCAATCGATTCGTCAAGCTGTCGGTCCGCGTTTTCAACGGCATCATGGCGGGCCTCATCCTGATGTTGCCCGGACGGTTTGGCTGGACATGGCAAGATCTGTTCCGTTACGACACCTTTCGCGCTCTGTTCATGGCAGCCGTGGTACTCGGATGCGCGTGGACCGCAACCGGCATCGGGATGAACTTCCTGAACCATCGTCTGAACCGCCTCGATCTCGAACGCCACATCATCCTGACCGACCAAGGCGTGACCGTCACCCTGGGCGAGCGAATCTGGAACTCCCCGTGGAAGGACTTCGTCTTCTTTCGAGACACTCCAAACATCTTCATCCTGCGCACCACGGGCACCAAGTTCTGGACGATCCCCCGGCGCGCCATCCCGCCTGCAGACGTACCCCGCTTCTGTGATCTGCTCAGAGAAAAGTTGCCGCGCCGGCAGCCTTGGTCGTGGTCACCCGACTCACGCAATGAAGTTCGCTAGTCCTGCGCTTTCACTACGTGGGCCTCGGCCTTCCCCTACCTCCCTCATCGCCACGCGTACCTCGCTCCTCCCGACGGAGATCGTTCAGACGAAGCCGCTCCTCCGGTGTCAGCAGTTCCTCGAGACGATGAGTGATGTCACGGCCTAGAAATTCTGCGGCAAAGTCGAGCCCCCAATAGGCAATCACGAGATAGAAGACCCACATCACCAGCACATAGCCGACGATGATTAAAACGACGGTTAGTACAGGGGTCGAAGCAGGCGAAACACTTACAGGCAGAAGAAGCAGGGGGAACTGCCGCCGGGTCGGAGCGGGAAGAAGTGAAAGCCATTGAATCGGGTTCCACTTGTGCCGGGCCAAGTCCCGTCCCGCTGCGAGAATCTGCTGCAGGATGACCGCCTTGACTTGGTCTTTCGCGGCTGGAGTGGGTGCTCGGGAAATTCTCCTCGCGTTGAACCACGCCACCATGCGGAGATTGGTCACCCAGGTGGCGGCGGTTCTCGCCACCGGGCTGACGGGCAGCACCTTGGCAAATAGTGCGAAGACGCCGTTGCACTCGTAGTTGCTGGAATTCTCCTCGAAAATGTCGACGAATGTCTCACTGAGCTCCACGAACGTCGTCTCGGCCTCGTCGTCCGGGGGAGCGAAAATCGACAAACCAGGCTTGGCTTCAAATGACGTGGCGATCGTCACCGGAAGATCGTAGCCCATATGAAAATACGCGTGCCCGATCAAGCCGAAAGAACGGAAGCGGGCTTTTCGAAACACCTCGAAGTATTCCGCGTACTCCGCGCGCTTATCCCACGCCTCGTATTCGGCATAGAAGCCGCCGATTAGAAACTCCAGGAATTCCTTTACCGCGCCGCCGCGCGTCATTCCAAACTACCGCAGCCGCGCTGTCACGCCACGATAAATTGTCCAGAAAGGCTTCGTCCCCGGCAGAGCCTTGTAAAGCGCAGCCTGCGGAGGGCCCGGCGGAAACGGGTCTGGAAGCCGAGCCGGCCAATTGGGAGACCACGGCATACTGAGGGAAAACATTGTATGCCATCTCGCTACTGCAAGAGACGGCATAGTGAACGTCCTTCGGGGGTGGAATGTTAGCAGAACGCCGGATGGCGGGTCTTGCTCACCTGCAATTCTGCGTCAAGGTCGTGCGATCCTCTGGCGTGACCGCATGTTTCGTTTGCTGGACCAGGTAGTCCAGCATTTTCCCCGGAACACATTTCGCACGCCACCAGTTCGTATCTTCCCATCGACTCCCTTCGACCACGGTGACGCCGCTGAAATCCACTCCCTCCAGGTTCACGTGACGCACGAAAAGATCCTTCATCGTCGCATGATCGAAGTGAGCATTTAGAAACGTCGCGTTAAACAGGATTCCGAAATCCAAATGGCTGCCGGAAAAATCAAGGTTGTCGAAGTCCCCGTTCTCCAGCACGGTCGCGGTCAGGACATACCCCTGCGGCGAAAGATTCTTTTTCGGGTCGCGCCATAACTGCCGCAAGAATTGGCTGACAGTATCGATTTCCCAGGCAGCGACTTTGATCTGTTGCGTTGGATTGTGCTCGAAATCCTGCGGATTGGGATCGATCTCATCGACATCCGGAATGAGAAACGGCGCAGTCGCATCCGACGACGCGCCCTGTGTGTGATATTTCGCTCTCTGCGCAAATCCCAGCATTTGAGCGAGCGCCGTCATGTGGGTAAGGTTCGACGCGTCGGTTTTGTCTCGCATGTTCGTGAGTATCTCGTCGAAGCTGCTGACATTCGCGGTATTGGCCAGCAGCCCGCCGGCAATTCCCCGCGCCTGGTTTCCGTAGCGAGGGGAGTTGAAGAAACCCTGCATGGCAAAGGCCCCGACCAGCGAAGAGCGCCGATCGGTAAACGAGACGGCTTTCAGGGCCTCCCGCCATTCGGTGTCTTCATGAGCCATCGCCTGCTGCCTCTCGGTTTCGACAAACTGATTTCCCTGTTGCGTCAGGGTCTGGTGAAACTGCCGCGTCTGCAGAATCACGGTCAGCGCAGTCACGACCAGGGCAAGAATCGGAACTGCCGACGACGAGAGATCGCGCCAGCGCTGGAACCTCGTGCTGATGGCGGAGTTCCGCGCCTCCGCAAGGTTCTTGAGGGTCTCCGCGCTTTTGCCACGCTCTTCAAGGGTTGTGGCTTTTTCGGCTTCAGCCAAGGCCTGCGCCTCGAGCTGGAGATATTTGTCGCGACTTTCCCGACGGTTGGCAGACATGTACGACCTCCAGGAAAAACGGAGCCCGATTTAGAGGGCGCAATTATACGGCAGCAAATCCCGCCGTCATCAACATTCGCCGCTGCGTTCCAGGAAGCGGAATGAAGATGTCCACCACCCTTCGTGATTCACTGTGAACTCCTTCGCGTACAGTACAATCGGCTCCGCGAGCTTAACTTGAGGCGCTCAGAAGGCGTGAGCGCGCACCATCCTCTCCCTCCACGGGTGTTGGTACCTTCGTAATCCTCCCCGCGCGAATTCGTTAGGGTGCGCCCCTGGACCCAGCCAATACTTTTAGTATGAGGAACCTTCCGATTTTCGCCACGCTGCTGTTCTGCGCGTTGGCCGCGAACTTGTACGCGCAAGATCGAGTTTACTGGAGCGCTGCCAACAACGAGACGATTCCCTTGGAGCCCGCCAGCCTGCACGCCGGCCGCGTCTACCATCCCGCTGTTGGGGGCGGGGACATGCATGTGCAGATCGACTCCAGATACCCGGTCACCGTGGCCATGGCTTGGGCAGACGAATGGAACGCGGCTATGCAGCCCGGAGCCGGTGCGCATTTCAGCTTCCTCTGCGTGAAGGAGCATGTGACCAGCGCGATTTACGAGTGCCATCTTCCGTCCGAACGGCCGATGATCATCACTTTCCGTGATGAGCGCAGGCCGGAGAAGCCCGTCGTCACTACCATTGGCGCCATCCTCGGACCCGGCGTGCGGCAATTCATTTCGCCCAACAATCTCCACATCCAGTACTACAATTGCGTTCAGCCGGAGTTCCACTGGCGCCGCATCCTCGACGAGAAATACCAGATCACGGCGGCGCCCAAGGTCTACAGCCTGATGACTCCGGACCACGATGGGCAGGAGCTCAGCGTGAAGATCAAGTCGCCGATCCCGCTCACGGTCGCTCTGCTGCCGTCGCATCTTGCCGACCAGGTCTACGACAAGACCGTCACCCTCACCGACGCCCTCGACCAAACCGGCTGCAAGGAACGTGGCGTCCAGTCCATGAGCTTCAACTGCACGTTTAACGTCGCCAATGGGACGCAAACCCTGCTGATCCTCCCCGACGTGGATGTCTCCGGCCACAAGAAAGCCACGGTCGAGGCCAACACGGTAGAGTGCGTCGAGCACTGTGAGCTATTGAACCCGCCCGCGAATCCGTAGATTTGTCGTCTGCTGCCGCTTGCGACATTTAGAGTAGGGATTTTTCACTTTGAATGTGCAGGATTCAAGGCGTGCTAGAATCTGGCGCATGCCGACGGTTTTGCGCTCCGGCCCGTATCGATTCTATTTCTACAGCCATGAGCCGAATGAACCGCCGCACATTCACGTAGATCGCGACGATTCGTCGGCCAAGTTCTGGATCGACCCCGTACAACTGGCGGCAAACTTTGGGTTTCGCGCGCACGAACTCCGCGAGATACAATTACTGGTGTCTAATCATAGGACACTGTTCCTGGAGACCTGGAATGAGTTTTTCGGCATCGGCGGCTGACGAACGGGTGTTGGGAGTCGAGTTCACCGACGACGCCCTGAGCGTCTCCCTACGCGACGGCCGGATTATCACCGTGCCTCTGGTGTGGTATCCGCGCCTGCTCGACGCCACTCCCGCCCAGCGCAAAAACTGGAAAATCGCAGGCGGAGGCTATGGCCTCCACTGGCCCGACCTCGACGAGGACCTCAGCACCGAGGGATTGTTACGCGGCGCGCCTGCGCCGAAGGCCCACGCTCCAGTAAAGTGAAATGCAAGTCTGAAACCAGGAAGCTAACCGCCCTCGCGAAGAGCAGACCGCACCCCACAGTACTACCCGAGATACAAAACCGGGTACAGACGGGACGTTCCCCGGTGTCGGTCGGGATGCAGTAATAGGTGAACGTCTGTCCCCACGTTTCTCTCCTATGTTTCTCGTCCCCACGTTTTTCCCAGAATCTTCGTTAGGGTAGGCCACCTGCCCTCCGATCATGTGCTAGGATTTCTTGCACTGGCGCAAGTGAGGGTCATTATTATGGCCATCGGTCCGAGCCCAGAGATCGGACGTCGACACATTTCTGTTGAAGCGCTGCATTTGCCCTCGTGCTCGGTTCCTCGTCCCGGCGCAAAAGTCGTCTGGTACCAGAGTTCTACTCTGTGTTCTGGTGTCCTCATCGGTCACGACACCAGCGGGCGGCCACATATCCTGAACAGCCATGGCGGAGCGCACGTGCCAGACTCTTACGATGAGATTCGCTTGGCTAATCCGGGCGAGGTGGCGGGACCCTGCTGGCAGGCGCTGCCAGCCGGCGCGTGCATTTTGAAGCCGCTGCCCGAAGAGTCTGCATCCTTTGACGCCCTTCTCAACCAGAGGACTCCACCGGGACCCCGTTATATCGAATTGGTGACAGAGATTTGGTCGCGCGGCTTTGAAGTTTTCGTCGTGGGCGGAACGGTCCGCGACGTCATCGCGGGGAACCTCCAGAAGGATGTTGACCTAGTAACCACGATGCCCCTTTCGCGATTACTCCCGCTCCTAAGGGCAATGTATGGATATCCTCGTACGCTGGAATCTGGCGCCGCGCGAAACGGGCATTTCCGGCTCGGGGGGCGTCCGTCATCGGGTGACCCGTTCCTGGATTTATGTCTTTTCAAGTATCGGCAACCAGGGACCACGTCGGCGTTGTTTGGATCAGACTTAGCCCGAGATGTCGCACACAGAGATTTTGCCTGCAATGCAATTTACTATGATCCTGTGAATGGAGTGTTGATAGATCCAAGCGGAGTGGGAACCAGTGACGCTAAGGCCAGCAATCTGACTGTGATTTGCGATCCGACCGTCCGCACCCCGATCCAGATCGCACAAATCACAATCAGGTTTATGAAGTTTCTAGGCCGTGGGTTCACCGCCCCACCAGCGTGTTGTGCTCGGATTCGTGAAGCTTTCAGCCCGTGCATACCCGCGATGTCTAGAAGTGCGAGATTCGCATATTTTGAGGCGCAAGTGCTCAAGCGCTACCCGAAGAACCAGTACAGTGACAGGCTTGAGCAGCTCCGCAGTCGCCTTGCCGAGGTCGGACTGTTGGAGATGTGGGAGAAAATTGTGGAACCATTTAGGGAGGAGCTGCTAGCGTGAAGCAGGAGAGAGCAGCAATAGCCGAGCGTGGGCGACACTACGCAGCCGTCATTCGTCGGGGTGACCGTTACGTGGAAGCGCCCGAGTGCGGCGTGGCCGACCCATCTGCCACATCCTCCTTGCAGCGATACATAGCAAAGCATCACATTCAACAGCGAGCTGAGGTCGAGCTCGGAGGCAATACATACCTAACACTGGTAAACGTGCCAAAACTTGCTGATGACTCCGCCTATGTTCTCGTTGATGCCAACGGTGTACCAGTCGGCCAATCACTCAAGTGGAGACTGGCATCGCGACTAATTCGCCTGTACCTGGATCGGCTGGCGGTCATGTGGCAGAAGACCGAGAGCCTATACCCTGAACACAATTTGATCGTCGGATCACAATTCGTAAGGCCAACGCTTAGGGCCCCAGAAGATTCTGGCCGAAGCGGAGAGAGCTTCGGGTGGGAGCAGATATTCGACTTCAGCCGCATCACCTTGTTGGGAGCACCGGGCTCGGGAAAGAGCACCTGCCTGCGGAGAATTGCTTATGAAATGGCGGTGCACAACGAGAAAATAAATTGCGTGCCGATTTACCTCCAATTGAGATACTTCGAAAAGGATAGGATCGACGAGTCAGCCGTCTCGCGTATCTTCTGTAATTACGGCACACCGGAGATCTCGGACCACTTCACAGAGCTGTGCGATTCGGGTGGCGTCCTGCTCCTGCTGGACGGCTTGGATGAGCTACCATCCGAAAATCAACTTCAAACGGTCCAATTCATAAGAGCTCTCGTCGATCAATACCCGAGAGTCAGGCTTATCGTCTCTACGAGGAAGACCGGGCTAGAAACAGGATTGCCCGGCTTTACGCCTTTAGAGCTGCAGCCCTTCTCGATGAAGCAGATCCGGGAGTGGACGGATCAAAACATAAAGCCGAAGTCTGCGTGGCAGGCTTTCATTGATCAGCTCCTAGTGCTCACTGACGTCCGGGACCTACTTGGAAACCCGCTGATGCTGTCGCTGGCGGCACATCTTTTTACAAATAATTCGTTTGTTCCTCGGAACCGAGCAGTATTGTTCAAGAAATGCGTGGATGCATTTACTGAGAATTGGGATTCTGCGAGAAATATCCATAGGGGATACGAGGATCGTCTCTCTCCTTGGGCGCAACGTTCATTTCTAAACCACGTATCGTTCAATTTGTGCTTGGAGGAGCGGTCGGCATTTCGCTCTGACGATCTTGCGCGCTGGCGCAGAGACTTTGAAGATTCGACGTCGCATGAAAGGTTCGTTCATGAGGTTTCACAAAGAACAGGACTCCTAGTGCAGAGAAGTTGGAACGAATGGGGATTTGTCCACAGAGGATTGCAAGAGTACTGTGCTGCGGAATACTTAGTCGACTCGACCGGCGACATTACAGCCCTTCTCAGGAGCCGAATTGAGGACAGAACGTGGCAAGACATCTGGAGCCTCTCATGTTCGATTTCATCGGATGCCGCGCCATTAATAGAATTCGCTTTGGGCACTAATGAGTTAGCGCCGCTGGTTCGAGCAGCCATGGTCGCCGAGGTCCTAGCGCAGGGCGTACAACTCAAAGCGAGCGGCATCCGTTTTTGTTGCGATCACATCGTCAAGAGCCTAGAGAAAGAGGTTCAGCACTTCCCAGAAGCGAAGATGCCACCGGTCACCAACCACGACGATCCTGATGGGTTGGCGATCCACCGTGACCAGCAGATTGACGAAAAGAGCACACTTAGAAGACTCCTGAGATCGCTGCGCGAAATTCGGTCAGAGCAAACCAAGCGACTGTTTTGGGAGGGGTTCAGTTCCTCCAAGGTCCTAGCCGTGCGTGACCTATGCATTCTGTTCAGCGGGAGCGAGTTCACTCCTAGAACCACAGAGTCCGAGGGCAGGAAGATCATGCAGCCAGGCAATGCGGAGAGTGATCCGCTATCCTAACGCCTCTCTGTCTAAACCCATAAAGGAAAAGGCTACCAACATTTCTGTTGATAGCCTTTATTTAATGCCGGCAACGACCTACTCTCCCACACACTTTCGCGTGCAGTACAATCGGCCCGGCGGGGCTTAACTTCCGTGTTCGGGATGGGAACGGGTGGATCCCCCGCGGTATGATCACCGACAAATCGCAGCAGTGAGCGATGAGCTGTGAGCCATGAGCTAACAGCTCTCAGCGTTCACTGCAAACTTGTAAAAGATCCTGAGAACGATCTCTCACAACTGAATAGATTGGGTGTGGCGTACTTTCATATTTGGTTACTTCCGATTTCTGCCACGTGTCTTACTTCGGCTTTTCGTCGGCGCACAGTCATCAGTCTTGCTTCTCAGTCATTCAGTTTCTAACGACTTCCAAACAACATTGTGGTTCCAGTCCAGTTTCGAACTGGGGCGCGGCTGAAGCCGCACCCTACCCAACTGAGAACTGACAACTGTTTTCTGCACCGAGTAAATTTTATGGTCAAGCCGAACGGGCGATTAGTACTGGTAAGCTGCACGCATTACTGCGCTTCCACTTCCAGCCTATCAACCAGGTAGTCTTCCTGGGCCCTTCTTATCCCTTACGGGTTGGGAGATCTCATCTTGAGGAGTGCTTCCCGCTTATATGCATTCAGCGGTTATCACAACCGAACTTCGCTACC
>DASQGJ010000071.1:0-19933 GCA_035632675.1 Candidatus Dormiibacterota bacterium | reverse complement strand
TCAATCGAACGCCATCAGTCCAGACCGAATCCGGGAGGTGCTTGGCGCGGTCGAACTCCGCGCGAGATTTCGGCCGTGGCCGGAGTACCCTTTGCGAGACTGGTGGAGCCGAATGCTGTCGATCTAGCGCTACTGAGACTCCTGATCAGTAGCATCCTCCCAAATCCCCAATATTTCTTGATCTTGGTCGCACGTGTGTGCGACCTGTGTGCACGTTTCTGAGCCGGAGGTATTCTATGGCTCGGAAAGCAGGGCAACTCATTTCACGCGGGCCGCACACGTGGCTCGTTCGCGTTTCCCTCGGCCGCGACCCGGAAAGCGGAACGCGAAAGTACCACAACAAGACCATTCGAGGCTCATTCCGCGAAGCACAAACTTACCTGAGCGGAAAGCTGCAAGAACGCGAGATTGGACGCCTTCCCCGTGCGGCGGCGATCAGTCTTAACCAATACTTGGATCAGTGGCTCATAACGGCGGCCAAGCCGAGGTTGCGGCAGAAAAGCTACACGGATTACGAGGCGCTGCTGCGACTGCATATCCGTCCCGTCCTCGGGACAAGGCCGCTAGGCGCAATCGTCCAATTCGACATCCAGAGCATCTACGCTCGAATGTTTGAGCGTGGGTTGTCCGCGCGAACCATTGAATACACCAACGCGGTGCTCCAGTCCGCGTTCCGACAGGCTGTGCGCTGGAAGATGCTGGTTGAGGACCCCTGCGTTGGCGTGGACCTGCCGCGCATGAAACGGCGGGAGATGGAGGCGCTCAGCGTTGAGGAGTGCAGACGATTTCTCGGGGCCGCACGAGAAACGGAATGGTTCGCGTTGTACGCGCTGGCGCTGACCACCGGAATGAGGCCCAGCGAGTACCTGGGGCTCAAATGGAGCGATATCGATTGGCAGCGCGGCGCAGCGAGTGTATGTCGAACCATCCAGCATTCGAAGGCTGGCTGGCTTTTCGACGACACAAAGCGAAAGCGCAGTCGCCGGGTAGTCAAGCTTCAGGACTTCGTGCTAAAGGCTTTGACGGGTCTTCGGAACCATCAACCCATCGCGACTGACACTGGACGCCAATTGGAGCACGACCTGATCTTCCGTTCCGGCTCCGGATCGCCGTTGAGGCAACGGAATGTGAAGCGCGATTTCCGCAAGCTTCTGGAGGACGTGGGCATACGGCCGATCCGGCTCTACGATTTGCGCCACACCGCAGCCACCTTGGCTGTGGCCGCTGGCGTCTCGGTTAAAGTCATCTCCGATCAGCTCGGGCACGCGAGCATTTCGTTCACGCTGGAACGCTACTCCCACGTGCTTCCGAGCATTCAGGACGAGGCAGCTGCCAGAGTCGAGCGCATGCTAATGGGATCCTTACCGGAAGCATCGACTCATGTCCTCTGTGTGCCGGCTGAGCATCCGGTGCCCTGATTGGCGTTGATTGTGCAAAAGGGAAACGTCGAAGATACATTGCGCGCCTGAGATCCAATACGATTCATCTGCCGGGCAAGCAGATGCGCCTTCCTCTTACGAAGAGGTGGAGGCCGCGCAGCTGCCTACTCGGCAGGCGTGCTTGGCGGTTCGTATGCTGCCACAACGCGTTTTGTCGCCAGTTAGACGAACAGCCATCCCAAGGCAAAACATACATTGATACCGGAGCAGAGAGTGGCCTGTTATCGGATGAATGCGCGCTGGTAGGTTCTGCCCACCTCGCTCCACAGCCACGATCGCGTGGATCGATATAGCTCCTTACTGAGTTGTACCTGCGCTGTTCTGGCGGCGATAAATTGCTTTAGCACTTGGACGATTGCTCGGGAGTCGAACGACTGGGCCAGCCAAACGGCATTGCCTAGTTCGCGCGCCTTAGCTTTGGCGTATTCGAACGGTGTGCAGATCGTTGGGCGCCCTGATGCTAGAACGAGTGGAATCGTGCCGCTTGATGATTGATCGGGATCTTGGTATGCGAAGACTCCGGCGTGTGCACTTTGGATAACGGCCAGTTGTTGGTCGCGCGTCAGGAATGCCCGTCGCAGGCGAACTTCTTTTGTAAGGTCGAGGGTTGTGACGAGGTGTTGCAGACTGGATAGGTAGGTATCTTGACCCGCAAACTGTAGTTGTGGCGATCCTACCATCGTGAAATGAAATGGAATTCCTTCATTTCTGAGCATGGCGAACGCTTGGAGGGTCTCTTCGATGCCTTTGTTCGGCCGAAAAAATCCAATGGCACAGAATCGCCAGGGGTGCCTTCCGGTCGGCGGTACTGGAGGCACGTAGTGGATGTTTGGGACCCCGTGCGGAACAACCGCGATGGCGTCGCGTGGGAGCTGGAGCGCCATGCAAAGGGTGTCTCTCGATGCAGGGCTGAGCACAAAGGTCGTGGCGCTGTGCTCCACGAGGCGTCGCAAGAGTGCTGTTTGAATCGCGGGGCGGGCTGCTGGTTCGAAGGTGGTATGAAGCGTACTGACAATAGGTTTACCTACATGATTGAGGAAGTCCAGGAGGTGCTCGCCATGCAGGCCTCCCCAGATGCCGAACTCGTGCTGCAGGTTAATAACGTCAACTGCAGAGCGCGAAACGGCTTGCGCCAGTGTCCGCACCGAAAGATAGTTGTTTACGTTGGCGTGGTTTGTCGCGCCGCGCGTGACGTTCTTGCCATAGTGAAGCGCATACGTCTCGTGCTGGGCTTGCGGGAGAGCCTTGACGAGGTCGCTGGCGTAGAAGGCGATACCACATTTCATGGCAGGGAAGGTGGAGACGTGTGCGATTCTCATTGGCACGTCACCGAGAGCGTGTTATCAGACGGAGGTTGGTAATATCGCATTGGAAGCGGTGCTCGTCTCCCCAGGCTAGGAGCGCAATGTTGGGAATGCCATCAATGGGAAAGCGTATGGCGAAAAGTTGTTCGTCGTTTAGGTGGAAGGTGATGAGCTCTTCGGGCGTGATCGTAATTGTGAAGCTTGCGGCGGTTATGCCGGCGGTGTTGTGGATAGTCGTGTTCTCATGTGCCCAGGAGCTAGCTCGATAGGAGGTCCAGAACCATTCAGGGCGCTCAACGTTTTTTGCTACATGGAAGACAATGTTTTGTCCTGGGGTTTGGATGCTCCCGGCGCTGTAGACCGGTTCGCGGGCGTCGAAGTATTTGAAGCCGAAGCGAAAGTACGGAGAGCTGGTTTTTAGGGCGCCTGTAATGGATATCTCCTGGGCGCGGTAGGGCGCAAGGGGGATGATAAACTCTGACGCTCGTTGTGGGCCTAGTCCGTCTTTCAGGATCAACTCGGGAATCTCAAGCGCGATGCTCTCGGGCTGTGAGTCGGGCGCTGGGGACGGGTGACGGGACTGAATGTTCTTGCGTAGCGCATCGTAGGCGTTTCGAATGCTCATCCGTACGAGGTGTCGAAATTCGTCGTGGTCGCCATAGTACTGGTAGAGTACGCCTAGTCGGCTTGCTTTGGCCTGGAAAGCTTTAATCAGGAAGAGTTGCTGGGGGTCGATGTCGTGGATTCTCGTGGGCCTGTTGCTGAAGAAGAGGAGGATCTGCACATTGCCACCTTGGAGGTTCGCTTGGATGGCCCTGTCGAACTCTTCTTCGGTACCAGAATTGGCCCGCGGGGTACGTGTGCCGAATCGTGATCCAATGATACACAAGAGAATGTCTATGTCAACGAGCTGCCTATTGATCACCGATTGTCCGTAGTACGCATTGCCGGCAGCGATGCCGTGCGGCCACGCGGTCACGGTGAGGAGGGGTTCTCCTTCTTGCTCGGACTCCTGACTCAATGTGTTAATTTCGCTATTCGCGATCTCCTTTTCCGTATCCAAGCCACCTGGTGACGAGATGAAGACATGGAAAGGCGCTTTTGTGGGAGTCATCACGGTATCAGTATTATTCACCGCAATATCGTTGTTATTGAGGCAACAGGAGCGAGTTTCTGAGAGGTTATCTTATCACGCTC
Organism: Candidatus Dormiibacterota bacterium; assembly: GCA_035632675.1. Classification (GTDB taxonomy): domain Bacteria; phylum Acidobacteriota; class Terriglobia; order Terriglobales; family Acidobacteriaceae; genus Sulfotelmatobacter. The sequence continues at coordinate 15,993 of DASQGJ010000071.1, read as the reverse complement.
CTGCGAAACGCGAGGGCGAATGATGGGTACGTCGTCCCGACGCTGCTCGGCACGTGATTTCGTTTATGCTCGGTGAGTTAGGAACACGCTATCGTCTATAGGGATACCGCCGAACCAAATCCTCTGCGCTTTGGTTAGCAGATCTCTGCTCAAAGTAGCCACCTGCCCGGCAAGCAGGTGCGCGTTGCCAACAGTACCGGGGGACGGGGGCGGCCGCCTTATTCGGCAGCCGATCTGTTCCTCAACTCGTCCCCAGCTTCGGTTGCGAACTTCTGGACGATCAGATGTGCGCGCAGGCGTGCGCAATTAAGCGAACTCTTGCCGCCAAAGCGAGATCCCGCCTCACATGCCGGGCGTTATGAAGCGCATCAGGTTCATGGTTGGCACACCAGATACGGGAAAGCGCCCACTTCAGAACACGCGGAGAAATAGGACATTAGGAGCCAATAGAGCTGCACGAAATGCGGAGTTGGCGCCTCTCCACGGCTCACGGCAGCAAACGTCTGCTCAAGTTGGCCACGGCTTAGGGATGATGTGACGATAAAGACACGACGGATTGTGTCCGGCGACAACAGCGCGCCGCCGATCTGTTCAGTGATTGTTGCGGCATCACCCCGAAGGACACGCCGTATCAAAGTCTCTGCTCCTTCGTTTGTGTAAACGGCTTCCCATTTTGCCAGCTTGGGGCCAAGTTCATCAGGTGACAGATTTATGCGGCCGAGGTTCTTGATCGCCTGGCTAACGACAATATGCAACGCGGAAGCGCCAAGTGTCACTCCGTGATGCTTGGCGTGATAGAAGCTGATCGTTTTGGGCTGGGAACTTCCGTCGATGCCGATGAAGTCGGCCCACTCATCGCCAAGATCGTCGCAAATCAGCAGTTCATCTCGGCCGGCAATGGTGTCGACGACAACCCGAAACACTGAGTCCATATCAAAGACTCGGTGGTCCAACGAGAAGGTTCCCTTTTCACTTGTAGCGGCGCTCAGCCGAGGATCAGTTCGTATATATGAAAGAAACTGTTGCCCATCAGCGATGGAGTCGTCCCTGTACAGTGTCCCATCCAAGTAGGCGATTGCAACGTTATTAAACAAGATGGTGAAGAGATCGTTTTGGTCGATGTACCGTTTTAGTGGGACGCCACAGTCTTCTCCTCCGACAACGGGATTGACGGGCTCAATGTAAAGCCCTTCAATCTCAGGTATTACGAAGCTGCGTAGCGAGATCCGCGTCTTCCCAATGACGATGGTGCCGATCTGGAGATGATTGTTCGGCTGGACAATCCTGAGTTCTCCTCTGACCGTCCTCACCGGGAAAGCCTGATTGAGGGCGGACAAAACAGCATTAACTTCAAGCTGATCCAAGATCACAGCGTCGCCGCCAGTATGGCGAACGAGTCGCATCGGCTCAGATTCAAAAAGTATCTCCGTGAGCCTGGGCACGTCCACGGCGATGAAGGTGGGCGACACGTTCGCGGGCATAGAATCCAAATTCACGGGCCGGGCAAACGTCCGGATGAATGTGGATGCCGGGACGTTTTCCTGAGTCAGCATGTCGATGACAAGCACAGCCCAGTGAACTAGTTCCTCGTACCCAACTCGATCTGATCGTAACGAAATCCGGCCTGAACTGGGCGTTGCGGTATAGTGATCTTCGCCTCGACGGACGCGATACCCCTGCGGCACAAATCGGCTGGCCCCGGATGGTCCAACAACGGTCTTGAGGTTGTCTGCTTCGAGCGTCTTGTTGCGGAGAGCATATTTTGATGTCGCCATATTTCGCAGGCGAATTTGCTCAAAGGTCACGTCGGCGCTTGCGATGGCAGCCTCCACTCTGTCGTCGCCTACGCGCTGAAAGTATTCGGTCTTGAAGTCGGAAGGTAGATCGAGGTTCGATTTGAAGAGGGCTGCGTGTTCCCGATACTCCACGAGTACTAGAAAGCCACAAATGCGTTCCTTAGTATGGCCGGGCGGCAGATCAAGAAATGCTGGTTCACGATCATAGAAGAATGATATTGCTGACCAAGCTGCATGCCCGAGCGTCTCCTTTACATGGTGGAAGACATTGTTTGTTGGCGCCTCCGAACTCTGGCGAATGGAGCGGAATAGTTCGATAACTGCCGCCTTTGGCAGTCGCTTTTGCTTCTTATAAAAGTTGCCCGACTTCGCTGCACGCAGCCAATTTATCATGGCATCCTTCGATCTGCGGAAACGACAGGGAATTCATTCCGGACCCGAAGAGCGCCTGCGCGTCGCCGGGCTTCAGCCTTCTCGAATTGCTCGAAAGCTTGCTGGTCTTCACGCCCTCTTCCGCGGCGGCACTGGAACGCGAACTGTTGTCTAAACAGGACTACGTAACAATGTTTCGGCTACAGAAATGAGCATATCAAATATTGCCGCGCGTCGGGTCAGTACCTCGATCGGATGCGTTCCTCAAGCCATCTGGCCAGCCGTCCACGCGTCTGGCGGTCCAAGATAGTCGTTTCTTCCGGGTCGGCAAAGTCCGGAATCCGGTCCATGTTTCGCTTGACGTCGTACCATTTCGCTGGTGTCCCGGTCATCAGTTCTGCATGTCCTTCGGGATCGGCAACTCCGTCGAAAATATATCGAAAACTCAGATCCTCATACTTCGTTAGAATCTTCGGATCACGGTCCTTCTGAAAAAAGGCCGAGGGAATCAGATGGTCCGCATGGAAGTAGCCAGCGTAATGATCAGGTGAGTCTTTGGCGAATTCTGACGTGGCGCGCAACGGGCTCGGATCGGATGGCTGTCTTGGAACTAGGAAGGTCGCAGGACAATGAGCGTATTTGCTTTTGCCGTCGGAAGGGTCCTTACGTGCATTCGCAATCGTGCGCATTGCTTGTTCCAAGGCAGAGGCGCAGGTGGTCGCATCGAGGTGTACCTTCTTCGTTCGCGCGTACACGAAGTGCCCAAGGGCGTTCGAAGTAATCATAACGCCACCTGGCGTGCGGTGATCATGCCACCAGCGGCCGTCGCCTTGGGCGCAGAAAATATTCGGGAGCGTGGAGAACTTCAATACCGAATTATCTGGCCGACGCAGAAAGACGTACTCTCTCTCTGTGTGATACGTGTCGTCAGGGACCCGCACCTGCATGTAGAGTTCAACAAATCTGCGGCAAATCTCCTTTAGCGCGGCGTTCGGTTCTCTCGTAGTCAAGTGCCTACTGGTCAAGAGAATGACAAAAGACGAGACCAAGCCCTCAAGGGCGAGGCGCTTAAACACCTGCCGGTGATCTTGCAATGTATCGATAACGTCGGGGTCGCCCCGTTGCATGCGCAGGAGCTCATACTCCTCCAGAAGGCAGATGTACACATTCTTATTCGTGGCCGCTGTCTTGCCGAAGACGCATGGTTGGTTCCTTTCTAGCCAAACACGGTAAGCCTTGATCTTGGCCTGTCGATCGTATTTTGGGTTGAAAAGAACCGCGTGGACGGCCTCCATGTCCGGGGAGAAAGGCCGCCTGGAACGCATCGAGTCTACTGGACCGTGAAATCGGCTATTGAGAAGGAGCTCGGCCAATTGTGTTTGTGAGGGCGGCATAAAAGGTGTCGGTGGTTCCGTACATTCTAACGAGTTTCACGCGCGGAAGACGGCGGTGCCTGAGGGGTCCTCACTTAACCAAATCCCCGAAAGATCGAAAGGCAAACTTGAATCGACGCGATTCGAGCACCTCTTTCGCCTGGTCAGCATCGCTCACGGTTAGAATTCCCGCACGAATCCACAGCAAGTAGAGTCCGGCGGTATTGAGGATTCTTCCTTCCCCCAGTCGATTTCGCGCTTCGCGCAAGAAGACTCTCCTTTCATCGCAGGCAACCATCCATCCCCGACAAGCGGCGAGTGCGATGCAGGCGGACTCGCCAGAACCCAGGATCTGTAGCAGGTCTGCATAGAGACTGAGCTCTGCGGGTGCGCTAATCGATTCGCGCTTGAGAACACGTTCCGAAAGCGCAACTTCTACAATGTTCTTCTGATCGGGCTGCGTCACTTCAGAGATAACTTCATCTGGAACTACGAACTCAAACCCTTCAAGTTTGCAGAGAAACGACAGATGCCGAGTATGACTCAGATTAATGAGAATACTGGTATCTGTGATGACAATTGAGGCGGGGTTGGGTGCCACGGATTCATGCCGATGGGATCAGCACCTCGGTGTGATCGTCGTGATCCAGACCTAGACCTTCGACAACCCTCTCGACCTCGTCACCCTCGACACCAAGCTTGCCCGCGATTTCGAGAAGTTTCCGGCGACTGATCTTCTCGCGTCGATAAGCCTCAAGGGCAAGGACGAGGTAACGCCGGTGGAAAGCACTGACCGTCTCGTCCCTAGAAAGTTCTGGCAAACCGAGTAGATCAGCCAGCTGTTTGCTTAGCCCCTCTAGATCGAGTTGCTTCATTGCTTCAAATTGCTTGTCGGTGACCAGTTTCAAGTTCAACAGCCTGTAGAGAGCCGAAAGCAAGCTAACCCCGAAGTAGTGGGCCAACTTCACAACATCGTAGATTTGGAGGTCCTGGCTCCCGCCCGCAGTGCGACTGTCTATGGGCACGACACCACTTTCATCGAAGATGTCCGCATGAAGTCGGCTTGCGCTACCCTTTCCGATGGTTCCGACAAATTGCCGGACTCCTTCCTCGGGCATCAGAAAATTGGCGGCGAACACATTTGCGCGGACCTCCAGAAGGTCGGTGCGTTCCGATTCGCGGCTTACATGACCCATCTGCGCTCGATCAAGCAGAAGATGAGCATATTCATGGCACCAAGAGAATCTTTGCCTCACGGCGGGATGATCACGATTCACCACTACGAACAGACCCACATTCTGATGACTGATCATAAGGCCTGAAATGCCTGGAGGCATTGCGACCAGACCGGTACGAATCCCCTGAGCTTCCAAAAGCACAGGAAGATCCCCGAGAGGAGCTGAGCCTAGGCCCAGACGGCGGCGCTCTTCTAGGGCCGCTTGCGTGCCACTCTGAATCGCATCCCACTTTGATCCCAGAGAGACCGATGGGTACGCAGCAACGCTGTTGGTGCTTCGACTGATATCGAGTAGTGTTTCAAGGTCTCGAAGTTGATGGCCAAGTGCAATACAATCTCGAAGAGCAGCCTTCACACCGTCTCCGGCATCATCGTCGGCCCGCAAGAGCACCGACGCCAAGCTTTCCACATCGAATGAATCAGCCAGGAATTCACGGATGTCGCGCGCATAGAGATAGGAAAAGTTTGCCAGTTCTAAGCCCGAAACGGATCGATTGCCAAGTTCGATCTGCGCGATCGTTGGCCGAACCATGCCCATTTCCTGAGCAACGTCTTCTTGCGTCAAACCACAGGATTCCCTTGCTCGTTTGAGGCGAAGTCCGAGTTCTGCTTGATCAATCATCGCAATGACCTCTCAGCATATCAATGGAAGGCACCGGGGCGTTCCGAAGTCGAGCACAACATGAGAAAGATACCCGGCACCGAAGCCGGCCAAGACTCCGGACAGCAAACGAAGGGCCCATTCGGCGATTGTATGCCAGACAACAGCCAGCGGATCCGTGGCAATGGATTGACGCTGCATATGATCGTCAGCGATCCTGCGAAGGTTCTGCTGCCAAGCGTCGAGGTTTTGCTGCCAATAAATCGCCACACCGGCAACAGGAAGAGCCCCATGGCCCACTGCTCGATGGCCCGGGTGACAGGGCGGATCTATCCAGTCGGGGGCGAGGCCCCCGACAAACCCTCCAAGACCACCTCCTATGACTTCCAGTGATCCAGGTAAACCATTTATATCCTTAGCCTTGTAGGCGGCGTATCCTGCTCCTACAGGAGTCGAAACGGCGACATGGATGGGGCGGTTTGGCATAGCTTCTCCTTGTTCAAAAGATAACATAATCAGTCAGAAATTGGAAGTAGTGATATAATCGAGGTAGGAGTTTCACCTTAGAATGCTACTCGCTGAGCCCCAAACAACACTTCCGTCCACTCGAACCCAGTGGCTGGATCGCCACCTGAATCGCGTCTGCGTCCTATTAGAGCTCACGGCGACGCAGTACCACGATGCCGAAGGAAAGTATCAGTCTGTCGGGAAATGGCTATCGGCGGAAGGCAGTTCGCTCGCGATCTTTGCCCCCGAGATCTATCCGCAGGGGTCGATGTTTCTGGGGACTACTGTGCGCCCTTGGGGCCGGATGGAATACGATCTGGATCTGGTCTGCCAGCTGCACTGGTGCGCCAATCAGCCACCTCTTACCGTCTACGACTGGGTATACGGTCGGATGAATGCGAATGAAACCTACGCCGAGATGTTGGAGAAACTCAAGCGTTGTTTGCGGCTCAACTACGCCGGGGCGTTCCACATGGATATCTTGCCGGCATGTCCGAACGATCAGGTCGGAAACGGGTCGATCATTGTGCCGGATTGCAAACTTGAATGCTGGATGCACAGCCATCCTAAGGGCTTCGCAGCTTGGTTTTTCGAAAAGTGCAGACTTCGGGACGAACTAGCCGAACGCATGCTTAAAGGCTCTGTGGAGCCATTACCGTCTCCGGTCCCCTCAGAGTACAAATTCCCGTTGCAGCGCATCGTCCAACTCATGAAGAGACACCGGGACGTCTACTTCCGTGGCGGCCACGATATTGCACGATCCGTGATTCTTACCACCCTGGCCGGTCAGTTCTACCAAGGTCAACGATCACTGAGCCTCGCTCTCGAGAGCGTACTCGATGGGATCCATGCCGAACTTGAACGCCATCCCACCGTCCCTCGCATCCCGAACCCCGTGCACGCTGTGGAGAACTTCGCGGACACATGGGATCAGGAAAAATACGATCGGTTCAAGGCCTACATTCAGAACTTCCGCCAGGGGCTAAAGGCTTTGCTTTATCCGAGCCTTTCCGAGGAACGCATCGGCATAGAGAAGGCCGCGGGCCGCCTCGGAGAGCTACTAGGGGCCGAAAAGGTTACGGAGGCAATCCGCATCGAAGCCAAAGAAATGAATGACTACCGGGGGAACGGAGGACTTGCAATTGGTTCAAGCGGAATTCTTACAGGGATATCACAAGCCCGGTCAATTGGGGTTCCAAGGAACCAGTTTTTCGGTCGATGACCAAGATCAAGACGCTCGGGATTCGTGAACAAGCAGCGTGGGTGCGAACATGCTACCCGGCATTTCGCTGCGACATCTGTGGCGGCCTCCTAGTTTGCCGTGGTCAACTGCAACCGAGTCCTGTGAGCCGAATTTACGAGGTGCAGGTCCAGTACAGAGTTGGAACGTGGCCGAGGGTGTTCGTACCTGGTGGTCAACTCCAACCTCTGGAACCGGGCGGACGTATTCCACACACCTATGGCGCCGATCGACCCTGCCTCTTCTATCCGGATCGACAATCGTGGCGATCGGACATGAGATTGTCGCACTCGATCATCCCATGGTTAGCGCTGTGGCTCATGTTCTACGAAATGTGGCGAGCGACCGGCGAATGGTATGGAGGAGGAATCTCACACGGCGATATCGGAGAACTCGAACCAGCCGCCTAGCTCGAGGATTCTTACGGTAGGTCAAGAGCGTGGACAAATCCACCGAGCACCTGATTTTGATCGTAGATGCGAAGTTTCAAATCGGCCTTCGGCATCACAACTCTTCCGAAGTCGACCGCCAGTGCCACCGGCATCGCGGGGAACACGTGCAAAGTGGCTTGTTCACCATGGGACGCCTTTATTTGATCCAACAGCTGCCTGACCTTCTCGCGGAATAGGCGAGCCTGTCCACGTCCTTTCAGGAAGTCATTGTTCGGCTCTGGACTTGCGAGCCGCCAGATGCTCGCGTTAGGCAGGGCCGCATGAACACGATCATTGTTGATTGTGGCGCTCAGAGAGAATACTAGCGCTGGCGGTCCAATGGTATCGCTCGGGGAAGTAACTTCGAAGTCAAATTCAGCGGGATCGGATTGCCACCGCCAGTCCGCCGGCTCGCGATGCAGTTGGTAGGCTTCGGCCGCTGGAATATCGCTAAGAAGGTAGCCCAGCAGCATCAAGAGCGGCTGCGGCGCCAAGCCAAAGAGCGACAGGTGATGGACGTCTCCTTGCGCCAGACGCGGCTTCACCTGCTGCGACACAAGGGATCTCAACTGAGCAGACTCGCCGAGCCAATAGGCTACATCTCGATCCGTCATCGCGCTATTGGTGACACCAAGAGCAATGGGCCGAGACTCGGCCGGATATCGTTCAGGCAGCATCGCTAGTGCCGCTTTGCTCATGGTTAAGTGCGTATTGTGGAGTCCGACGTTTGCGCCATACAACACCACATGGCTTCGCCTCTCCGGACCAAGTGCTGTAACCAGTTCAACTCGCTGTTCGTGGCGTTCCTTCATTGCCCGGAGCAAATCTGCTGAGTGCCCGTCCACCTCGGCGATGTCGATCAGTCGGTGGTGCACGTCACACAGCAACATCAAGTTTGATAGTTCCGTTTTCAGTTGTTCCGAGAGGACTGCGTCACCGCGAGGGCCGGTTGGTTTATCGGCGATGATGTGGGCGATGTACGCCGAATTGAACTCGGCCTGGGTCAACGAGTCCAACCACAGGGGGGCATTGCACCCTTCGTATTGGCAGCGACCGCCGGCCTTTCCCCAGAGTCTGATCTTTATGGTTTCCGGGATGTAACTCACCGACATTACTGATTGGTTTCGGGCTCCTGATGAGCTCTAGGGATTAGTAAGGGCAACACCTAGATTCTATTGCATTGAGTGCCGGCTCACCTGCCCTACAGCAGACCGACAGATCCTTTGCTGGCGGAATACCTTCATCGATAGCTCGCCAGACACTCGCACGCCTTGGTGACTATTCGCGAGCCGACGGTGGGCGTGAACTAATGTCAACTCTTCTCCAGTCTTTTCTGCGCGTCGCGGGTCAGGGTTGGCACAGTGTATAGGTACATGAGCACGGCGCGGCATAGAGATTCAAGCAAGGGCGCATCTTTCGGGTCCAAGTCGCCGTAGTTACCGTGTGCGCCGAAGTTTCGCAGCTTCCGCAATCCGTGAGCAACATCTCTAAGGGGCGATGGGAGCTTTCCCGAACCGACAAGGTGCTCGATGCGCTTATTGAGATCGCTACCCTCCGCCTTCTGATCGATACAGATGGCATCCAGGACACGCCCTAACAGCACCGCGAATGCATTCTGGTTAATTCTGCGCACGCGCAGCGCCGCATCCCACTCCGACTGGATACCTAGAGGGAGGCCCATCGGGGATTCGCCATCGCAGGGGTAAAGCGTCCTGTCGTAGTCTCGATCGATGTATTCGGGGTCCATCCCGCTGTGCACGGAAACCTGATACACAGTGATGTCATTGCATACGCAGCAGCGCAGGATCTGGTAGATGTGGCCCGCCTCCCAATGCAGCGGAAACATCGCATCCTTGTTGTCTTCGAAATCTTCGACCAGACTTTTTTCCGCGAGGACGTCCATCCGCCCTTTGTTGCCGCAATGTCTGCATTCGACGGGGAAATGCGTCGTGTCCATCTTGCGATTATCGGTCACTTCGGCGGTGTTAATACTGAAGGGCCGATTCCCGATTATTGCCGTCCATGAACTTGTCTGGTCTGATGCAGGCCGCTAGGCCAAAATGTGGCCGTTCAACTCTCCGCCACTCTCGTTGAGAACCGCTCTCCATGCTTTCTTCGCTGGGATAACGAAATCCGCGATCGGCGCTCTGCTCATGGGGTTGTGTGCCAACTCGAAATCAGAACCGAGCTGCGTGCGGTGGTACATCGGGTCCGCGAAAGATCCCAGAATCGCCGAAATTCCTCGCGATCTCCTCTCGAGAAAGGGCATGGTCGCCACGTTTGCCCCGCTTGCCTTTACGATGCTGAATCTCGGTTCGTTTTGCTGCCCGACTATCTCGCCCGTCCGTCTGTCCAGAAGCAATTGGTAAGCGCCGAGGGGATAGACGGCCTTCAGGAAGCGGGGCGCGTCTCTTTCCGCCTGCGTCCATTTGTACGACAAAGCCGCGCCATTGATTGCGATCACGAAGGCGTCATTCTTGTGGATAATGCCTTCTCGCAAATATCCGCGATATTTCCTATACTTCTCCGCGATGGCGTTGGTATAGCGAAGCACAAGCTTTTCTTCGGGAATTTTGCCCGAGCCGTCCGGGTTCGGCTCGACTACCGTGTCCGGGAGCCCAGGGACGCCGTTGGTCGCCACCACGGCTTCAACCCATACACGGTTTCCTTCATGCTCAAGAAGGATATCTGGGCCTGGCTTGGGACACGACAGGACCGCGCCTCGCTGGGCAGCATATTCCTGCAACGCGCAGGTGAGGTACATTTCCCAGAAACGGGCATGGAAATCGCGGCGGACCTCCGTCAGGAAGTGGGGATCGGCGAATCCGCGGAAGTGGTCCCAAAGGCTTTCAACAAACTCTCGGGCCGGTACGATCCATTCTTCTCGCATGTCGCGCAGGTTCACATAGGCGCGATCGCTCGCATCGCCGAGAGAGAACAAGCGGTCGCACATACTCTTAGGTTACGCCGCAAATTCCCTGTCACGATGATGACGGTCATGCCATCGTTTATAGCGAAAGAGCGCAAAGCGGGATGCCGTTAGGGCGCGTGGTCGTCCTCGTGGTCATCCGGCGGCGGCCCGATGCGTTGCTGCGTCCTGATGTAAGCGTTCCCTCGCTCTTTGATGAAACACCAGCGCTGGAAAAGACGGTTGTTGAATGTCTCCGCATCCTTGCAGTTGTTAGCAAGGTTGGCGAACTCCTGAATGTCGAGCACATGGAATAGCGCCCGACGGAACTCGTTCTCGCTGGCCGTGGCCACCTCAACCGCAACGGCCTTCCAATCGACGAACGTATACATTTCGGACAGAACCACAATCGCGTGCGCGGGTGAGCTATCTCGGCCCGGTAGCGTCAGCGGCGTACTTTCTTCATGCGGGAAGATATCGGAGCCGTTACGGATGTTGGTGAGGGCACCAGCCAACTGTCCCATACCCTTCCTAATGTCTTTCGTCACATTAGCGGCGCGCGTATCTGAGCTTTGATCCTTGGCCGAGAGGACAGCCAATGCTTTCGCTTGTACAACGCAGATGAAGTCCTTGCTGAATCCGAGCACGTCGGTAAGCTCTCGCCGATTCTTCCCGTCCTGAACCTCCGGCGACAGGTAACCGTTTCCGGGGTAAATCGAATCCATGATGACGTTAATATGGCGCTCCAGCTTCTTTCCTTCGTCCCGATCGCCGATCACGAACGGACCGCTTGCGGAGGTCGGAGTTACTTCGAATAGCTCCCTTGGTTTCCAGATATCGAGCGCAAGCGGAAGTGTTGCGGTCATCTTCACGTATTCAATAACGGGGTCATCTTTGGGTTTGTGGATGTGGTGCTGAAATCTGTCGAGGGCAAGATTCAGTATTTGCCGGAGGTCTTCGAGTTTTACCAGGGTGGTTGCGGGATAAGTAAGAAGCCAGTGGTCCGACGCACGCAGGGCGTCTGCCGCCAGAGCCGCGGGTCCGCTCTCCAATTTGCACCATGCACTCAGAACAGGATGGTTCAGCTCGTTCATGCAATGAAGGGTTGTGGAGGTTGATGCGAGTATCTGGACAAGCAGCGCAGCGTCTTTGGGCGACGAATTGCACATCGACGCCTTAAACGGATTCTCGCGTTCGTCATCGATGCGGATGCCCAAACACAAAATCGTGAGCGATTCCGCTTGTATCGCGCTGATGAGGAGTGTACACGCCGCTCCGCGGTATAGGGCTTTTATAGCTGTCTCCGGCGCTTTGCATACGATAGCGATTCGGCCGTCGCCAAGCTTCTCAATATACACTCCGACCCCCGCTCTGGTGAGTGCTTCGCTCAGCTTGATTGAAGGGATGAACGACATCGTCTTCGCGTCCGGTGCTCTGCTTAGGATATCGGAGAGTCGTTGTCAGCCATGAGTATTCTCTCCACCTCAACTTTGAGTGATTAACTCGGCTAAAGGCGAAAACGATAGCGGCGAGCACGGAGCCACGGCGTAAATTCAACAAAAGGCCAGCATCGATAATCTGGGCGACGCAAAATAGAGGTTAGGCCATATCAACCCCATCTCATGGCACCTCGAGCACTATTCGACAAGTCGTTTTTGCAAGCGATCAACATAGATGAGTCCGTTCTTTTCGACAACTTCTTCTACTCAGTCATCGCCCCGATTTTCTACGTGGAGACTCTGGCGGATCTGGTGAAGTCTCCGCGGCCGGGACGAACTGCCGAGCAAGAGGTCAGCTCTCTAGCAGACAAGACGCCAGAAGTACACTCGGCACCCACGGTTTACCATCGCTCGCTGGGCATCATGAGCCTGCTCGGGGGTAGCGTTCCGATGAACGGAAAGATGCTGATGGCTGGTCGGACGATCCGGTCCGGAAAATTGCTTTCGGTACTGCAGGACGCTCCGAAGGAGGCCGAGGCCTACGAGCGGTGGCGGGACGGGGAGTTCCTCGAGGTTGAGCGCCGTTTTGCGAGGTCGTGGCGAGAAGCCCTGAACGGAATTGATTTGCTCGCTTTAGCTGGAGCGATGCGGTCCTTCGGGGTTACGCCACAGAATTGCAGGTCTCTGGAGGAGGCCAAAGCGATGGCAGATGGCCTGGTGGCGAACACAGACGTTCCTGCCCTCATAAAGCTCGCCGTGATCATGCTGGGAGGGGACCGGACGCTTGAGGAATTAGCTTTGGCGCGGTGGAGGGAATCTGGGCAGAAATCTTTTCCAGAAACGGCACCCTACGCGGCCTATCTAGTGACGGTGGAGGTTTTCTTTCAGATTGCCCTAGCCGCCGACCAAATCGGCGCGAATCGCAAATCGAACCGCACGGATGTGGCCTACCTGTTCTATCTGCCGTTCTGCAACATATTAGTATCTTCGGACCGCCTGCATGAACGATGTGCCCCGCATTTCCTTCGGAGAGATCAGCGGTTTGTGTGGGGGCCTGACCTGAAAGAGGACCTCAAGAGGTTGGCGGCACGATATAAAGAGCTGTCTGAGGATGATCAGAAAAGAGGGCTGGTCAGCTTTGCTTCGACGCCCCCTCGAGACGATGAGGATGGTCTGATAGCAAAGCTGTGGGACATGCAAGGGCGTGATTGGCGGAAGGAACGTGAGCCTCTTCCTCCGCAGCTCATTAAGGCACTGGAAGAGGTCATGGCAAAGGCGTCCGTCGGGCAACCCGCAAGCTCAGACGAGATTGAGGGCGACATCTCGAATGTCGGCATGGTCAGTATGAACCGGACGGTGCGGCTGAAAAAAGGTTCCTTCTGGCAAGGGCCGGCGGATGCAAAAACGGTTGAGTAGTGGCGGGCTTGGTACGAGGTTTATGCCTCAGACGTTCGCGACCTTCCGCAGCGCCACCGGGTTCATGCAATAGCGCAAGCCGCTGGGAGCCGGGCAACCATATACTGGCGGAATGATGCCTGACGAGGAGAATATCGGGGCCTTCCTAGCTGAGATCCGGTTTGATTCTTACACCTTCCGGGATCTTCCTGAATCGGACAGGCAAGCCCTCCAAGAAATACTGGAGGCGTCGCCGATTCTCTCAAAAGCCAGAATCAACGATAGGCCACGCGATGAGGAGCTGGATGAAGCTTACCTTGCGAGGTATGGCAGGTCAAGGCCGAAGGGTGGTCTTCATAGCGGCTTAGGTGAGGCTGTATATCTTTACCTTGCGGGCGTCGCCGTGTTGGCGAGCAAGAAAGCCATCGAAAAGGTCGTTGAGGAGCTTACCAAGCGGGTGTTTGAGTGGCTTGATGAGCGTTACAAAAGGCGGAAGGAAGTGGGCCTTGCGGAAGTGACGCTATATGGCCCTGACGGGCAGCAAATCAACCGTCAGGCAATCGTCTATGACGGCAGATTGCGCAAGCGATAGACTGACCACTCGACTGCTCGCGGACGGCAGACCGCAGGCAGTCTATGGGGTGCCGTCGCCGAACAGGCGGGCGCCCAGATCAGCAAAGAAGCTCCGAAACGCGTCTTCTATTTCATCCCGCGGCTCGGGCTTGTCGTCAAGAAAGGGGATGTTCTTTCTGCGGAGCGGGACGAGCTGATCATGTCCGCCTCCTGCGCTTCGGACGTGGGCGCGATAATAGTCGTCAAGCACGGTGGCGAATCCGTAGCTCGCGATGTCCGGCAACAAGTCTTCGAAATGCTCGACGTCAGCCAGGATCAGCGGCGCGACTTTCGGAGATTTCTTCCTGAAGACAGACCGATCGAAGTGATCATTCAGGTATCCCGACATGCCGGGACACAACATCGAATACTCCAGGCAAGTCATCAGGGGGAAGACGATGCTCCATTTACGCATGGGCAACCCGGTCACCGACTCGCCCTGAAGCAGGCGCTCGATGCTCCGACGAAGCTGGGCGATGCCCTTGCGGCCGTCGTCGTCACCTGTGACGAACTTCTTCTTCACTTCTGGTTCGAGCTCATCAAGCCGACCGCTGAGTTTTGCATCGGCCCTGAGAACGCTGCTCTTGTACTCGCAGAAGACCAGTGCCGAACCGTCGACGAAGAGCCCGTCGCAGACTTCATCTCCGTTCGCGAATCGCGGGCTCTGAATGTAAGCATTGGCGGGAAAGCCAGCGTGGCGAATGCGGTCGTGCAAGTACCCTTCAAACGCGAGCCCGTATGCTCCCCCGAGCTTTGCCTTGGTCCCCTTGTCGGCGGCCCCGAACAGAGTCCAGTAGAGTCCGCGCCCGGTCTTGTCCATCAAGCTCGCGACGTCGCAGCAATAATAACGCTCGCTGTCCACTTCCCGAACGACCGGCCACGATTGGAATATGGTGGTGTCGGCGAGGGGACGCTTGCCCTGGGTTGGCAAGAAAGCCGCGAGTTCCTCGGCGGTGCGAGCCACAGTGGTCAAGAACGCCGTCAATTCAGCATCGGTCAGCTTCATGTTGCCGAACCGATTCTTGTCAACGAAAAACATGGGATCGTCGGCTATGAGCGACGCAGCCGTGATCATCCGGTATGGCGTCGCGATCAACAGGCACAATTCGACGAACTGGCGCGGCGCGAGACCAGTGGTGCTCCTGAACTCCGCTTCCAGGTCCACCAGTCCGGGCTGGTTCGCCAGCAGTTCGCGATTGCGCTCGAACATCTGCAGGCTGCGTATCAGGTCCGCACGGAAATCATAATGCGCCATGGCATTGTGATTGGCGAGTTGGTGGACGAGCAGATCGGCCACCCCAGTGATGGGCTCCGAACTGGCGGCAAGTTCATTCATCATGAGGCAGCAGGCGAGGATTTGCGCCGCTTGCGGAGGATCTTCAATTCCGCGGGCGGCGGGGTTGTCGCAGGCGCTCAGCGCGAGCCGCGCCGTCGCCAGCAAGCCGAGGCGCGTGAAGAACAACCGGCGCGGCTTTCCAGGCATCGAGTGCACATCCGCCCTAGCCGCATTCTTGAACACGTCGCGCGCCAAGCCATTGTCCTTTTCATAATCTGGCCGGAACCATAGGCGTAACGACGCGCTGAGCTTGGCGAGAACGATGAGCACGGATTCGCGCCGGTATTGCGCGAGGATCGTCCGCGCGCCCTCGATCGTCGGCGGGCGACTGAAGATCTCGGAAAAAGAGACGACGACGCCCATTTCAAGGCTTGGTGGTCTCGGCATCGCCCATTCATTATCCGGTACAAGAGAAGCCTTCTGGATCGGGAGTTCCTGCAGGAGAATCTAAGTGCCGTTTCATGCGATGTCCCCGTTTCGACGGAGCATCTGCCGAAGGGTCCGCCGCATTTTTGATGGAGCACACTTGCCGCACACAAATCCCATTCATCGCACCGCAAGCGTAAGAAAACGCTGGACCGGTAGCAGCATTTGCTCTGATCAAAGCGAATCAGTGGCCAGTATCCCACGGGCAAGGCCGAAATGCGCTCCTGTCTACAAGATCAACGACCGGGGCTGGGAGTGCAAGGGGTCCTGCTCGAATCCGCAGGCTCGGCTGCATGCTTCCGTCTATTCGACTATCGAGG
>DASQGJ010000070.1:0-176811 GCA_035632675.1 Candidatus Dormiibacterota bacterium | reverse complement strand
ATACGACCTGGTGTGGATCTCGGATTTTTCGTCTCCGCCCAGTTCTCCGCCCTCGATCGGCAACGTGTACTGGGCAGAGAAGTTTTTCGACACGACCCAGCATCCAAACACCTGGAGCTGGCGCTTCAATTCGGGGAGCGTACAGAAATTTCTCAGGGATCTCCATCCCAACAGCGACCAGGTCCGCATCGTCACCGTGGGCGTGACGGTCAACTATCCCGGCGCGTTCCCGCGCGCTGATTCCTACTCGAACTTAACGTTCCACCCCGATCATCCGAGCTCCCTCAGCAAGTTTTTTGCCGAGACTCTGAGCAACCGCTCGCTATCGCTGACCGTGCCCTTCATATTCGACCCGAACGGCGACTTCACCGACGGCAGCGTCATTGCGGAGATCATGATGACGCAGCCCAGGACGGCGGCGGAACAGAAGCGGCTCCAGGGACTGTTGCGCCCGGGTGCCACCAACTTCAGCATTCTGGCCACTCTCGGCAGCGACAACCTCGCCGATACGGACCGGCAGATCCTCGTCAGCCTGGCTGGTGGCAGCGATGGAAAACTGCCATCCCCGATCCGGTATCAAGGGGACGACACCGATCCGCAACGCAAGACTGGGTTGAAAGCATTCGAGGATGTAACCGACATCTCCATCGTGGCGGCGCCGGGCTACTCCAATTCGACGTACAGCAGTGACAACGTCCTGGCCACCGGGTTGTTCCTGATCCAACACTGCGAGCAGATGCGTTACCGCATCGCGGTGCTGGATTCGACCGATGGGCAGGATCTCACAACTGTACGGGCAGCCAGAGCGCAGATGGATTCCACTTACGCGGCGTTCTACTACCCGTGGATACGCATCATCGATCCTGTAACCGAGGGCGAGATCAACATTCCACCCAGCGGCTCCGTGGCCGGTATTTATGCGTACAACGACATTCTGTACGGGGTACACAAAGCGCCCGCGAACATGGTGGTGCAGGATGCCATCCGCTTCGAGGTCATGCTCAACAAAGCGCAACAAGATGTGCTGAACCCGGAAGGCATCAATTGCTTCCGCTTCTTTGAAGACCGTGGCTATCGGTTGTGGGGCGCACGAACCATCAGCTCCGATCCGGAATGGAAGTATGTGAACTTGCGTCGTTACTTCGCCTACCTCGAGCATTCCATCGACCTGGGAACTCAGTGGGCAGTGTTCGACGTCAATAGCGAACCGCTCTGGTCCAATGTGCGGACCGCCGTCGAGCAGTTCCTCAATAACGAGTGGGCGAATGCTCGTCTGATGGGCAACAAGCCGGAAGAGGCGTACTTCGTTCGTTGCGATCGCACCACCATGACACAAAACGATCTCGACAACGGCCGGCTCATTTGTCTGGTTGGCGTTGCGGCGACCCGTCCGGCTGAGTTCGTCATCTTCCGCATCGGGCAGTGGGTGGCTACGCAAGCTTGACCGTGATTAACAACTTGGAGGAAAGCACATGGCAACATCGACACCACGCGCGCGTCCTTACAGCCAATTCAACTTCCAGGTGCGGATTGGCAATGACAAAGGGGACCAGCCCAACGCGGGATTTCAGGAGGTTTCGGGACTCGGCACCGAAATCCACATCGCGGAATACCGTGCGGGGAACTGGACCGATAACTCTCCCATCAAGGTCAACGGCTCCTACAAAGTGCCCGACGTGACCCTGAAGCGGGGAGTGATTGGGGAACTCGTTCTGCTGCACGCTTGGCTGAAGGCGGTGCGCGACGGGGGCAACGGAGCGGACGTTCTGAAACCCGTCACCATTGTTCTGCTGGCCGAGGACCGTGTGACTGCGGCACAGACCTGGACCCTGACCAATGCTCGCCCGATGAAATACACCGGGCCCTCGCTGACCGGCAAAGGCACCGATGTTGCAATTGAGGAGCTAGTGCTTTCCTGTGAGCACATTGAAGTTACGTAGGTGCTGCGAATGAGCGCGACCCGACTTCCTGGCGTGTATTTCCAGACCGTGGTGCAGCCTGTGCCAGAGGTGCTGCCGCGGATGGATATTCCTGCCTTCGTCGGGTTCGCGGCTTCGGGGCCCTTCGACGTGCCGGTAGCGGTGGAAGACACCGTCCACTTTCACGACGTTTTCGGGAAGGATCAGCCGCTCGCCTGGGACACTCAACGCGGGGAGTTGGCATACGCGCAGCTCGCCCCGGCGGTGCGAGCATTTTTCCGCAATGGCGGACGACGGTGTTGGATCGTCCGGGTTGCCGATAACGCCAGCGCGGTCTCGAACGGTTTCCTTGTGCCTGGATTGCTCGAGACCCAGACAGACGGATCGTACACCGCGGCGTCGCTAGTGGCGCGATCAGAGGGAAGCTGGTCGGACGATCTGATGGTGAATGCCACGATCACCGCCGATCCGCTGGACACGGCCAGCGTATCCATTCCGCAAGGCAGCCCAAACGGCAGCTATGCAGTCAAGCTTCAACCTGGAGCGCCGTGCCCGTTTGTCGCCGGCGACATGCTGCAACTCATTTTTTCTGGACATCAGGCTAGTCCTCCCGCGGCGACGGATGCAGTACTGTTTCTCCCGATCGAGGAAGTAGGAATCCAGTTCCTCGGCCAGAGCCCACAAATCCAGGGGAGACCAGCGACGCAGCAGTTTGTACTGAGCGGGCAAAAAGGTTTCTGGTTTCGACCTTCGGTTGCGGCGGATTTTCCCGCCTCTCCCCCAGGTTCTCCGGCGCCGGTCTCCGACATTGTGTGGATGAAACCACCGACCGCCGCCACCTGGCTCACACAGCCCGCGAACCTTTCGCTCCCCGTTTTGGGATGGGGCTTCTCCACCACACAGAATGGATTCGTCCTCGAAACCACGCGGTCCGCGACCAATGATCTTCAGAGCGGAAACTGGCTGCGACTGGATTTCGATCCGTCCGTGCTTCCGCCGGGAGCCAAAGGCCTACTGCTGCTGGTCGGAAATATTTTGGGATCGGCCGAAGATACCTCACAGACGGCATTCTCGCCGGCTGCAAGTGTTGAGGCTGCTTCGGTCTTTGCCGCAAGTGCGTGGTGGATTCTGGACGAGGCAAGCGCCATGGCCACGTATCACGCGGCGCCGGCACCCAGAACAACAGGGTTGGGTCTGGAACTCTGGGTGCGTGACGCGCGAGCGACAGTTACGACTCTTCCCGAGCTGCAGTTCGTGCCCAATCCCGTGGCAGAGTCGCGCTACCTCGGCTATTTGCCGACCGACGTGGCGCTATTCCGAGTCTCGGACCGGGCCGAGATTCCTCCCGGAGAAGCGCTGCGGGAGGAAGTAACCAGTCCCCGATTTCCCCTCGCATCGCCGGGAGGAGGCGACTCCGCCACCGATCTACCAATCTACTTGCCGCTGGGAGTCCCTGGATTTCTCCGGGAAGATTTCTATGAGCCTGCCCTGCCGCAGTCACTCAGCAGCCTGGAGCGGGACGGACTCGCACCGCAGACTTCGTGCTCCCATTTCAGCGCTGGCTTCTTCCTGGATCCCGATCTCGCCAACTCCAACGTGTTGACGCTGATGACGGAAGCGTTTCATAAGCAATATCAGCTTGCGGGCGCGGATTCCAACGGCGTCCCTCTGGTGAAGATGCACGCGATCTTGCCGGTGGATGAAGTGAGTCTGCTGGCGGTTCCCGATGCCATTCATCGCGGCTGGGTTTCGACTCTGCAGACACAGGCCACGCTGGCAGCACCGATTCTCACCAACATTTCCGATCCGGATTCCAGCGGACAGGTCAGGCTCACCTGGGACCAGGTAATCGGTGCAACCAGCTACACCGTGCAACAGTCCAGCGATCCGCAGTTTGCCACGGCAGACGATGTATGGCAGGGCGACCCTGTGGGAAGCCCCGCACAATCGGGACCCATCGCGGAACAATCTACGTGCCCTCAGGCCGTTTATTTTCGGGTGCGCGCCCAAGGCACTTCGGGAGTGGGACCGTGGTCCAACACGTTGTCGCGGGAGCTCCCTTCCCAGACGTTCGAGGTTTGCAATCCCGATCCGCTGGTCGCGCCTACGCTGGTACAGACGGCCGACAATCGCGGACGAATCAGTTTGAGTTGGTCCATCACAACCTCCAATGTCGACGCCTTCCAGCTGCAAGTTGCCAACGAACCCGCTTTTGAACTTCCGGAACTGGTCTATGCCGGTACGCAGACAACGTTCGAGATTTGGAAATCGCCATTGCAGACTTCGTACTTCCGGGTGGCCGCGCAACGACACGGAGAGAACAGTCCGTTTTCCAACACCGTGACCGTTGCCGCCGAGACCAGCGTTCAACAATGGCAGATGGTGGAATCCGACGACGGCAGCGACAGCACAGGGGGCGCGTGCGAGGACGAACTGCTGAACATTCATCAAGCGATGCTGCGGTTATGCGCCGCACGGGCCGACATGTCAGGCCTGTTATCTCTGCCCCGGCAATACGGCACTGACGCGGCGCTGAACTATAAGAACCGGCTGACAAATCTCCTGCGGCCGGAGGAGGTCGCCAACATTCTGAGTTACGGCGCTCTCTACCATCCCTGGATGGTGGTGAGAGACGCGTCCGACGATTCCCCTGGCGCCATTCGCGGGCTGGCGCCGGATGGCACGGTGTGTGGCACCTGCGCCTCGCGCACCCTTACTTCGGGAGCGTGGGTTTCTCCCGCAAACGAAGTGCTCGAAGGAGTGGTTGATCTTGACCCTGTGCTCGATGATGTGGCCGTCGCATCCTTCTTTGCGAACCAGATCAACGTCACTCGCCAGGAGTCGCGAGGCTTTCTGTGCCTGAGTTCGCAGACTCTGAGCACTGACAGCAGCCTCGTCGAATTCAATGTGCGTCGCTTGCTGATCCTGCTGCGGCGGGTGGCGCTGCGCGACGGCATGCCGTACGTGTTTCAGCAAAACGACACCAACCTGCGGTACCTGGTGCGTCGTAACTTCGAAGACCTCTTGAGCCGGTTGTATGCACTCGGCGCCTTCGCGGGCGACACCGAAGATCAAGCGTTTCGTGTGGTCACGGACAGCTCCGTGAATACTCCCGCCACCGCCGATCAGGGCCAATTCATTGTGGAACTGCGCGTTGCACCTTCCTTGCCGCTGGAATTCCTGACGGTACGACTGGTGCAGACGGGTGGGGAAATTACGTTTACGGAGGGAGTGTAAATGGCAGCGGCACCACCACCCCCGGTCGATACCAACCTGCCAGTGCTGCGCCCGTTTACGGCTTTCAATTTCGTGGTGCTGATTGACTTGAGCAAAGTAGAGACGGTCCAGAATGTGGCATGTAATGCCGCGTTCTCGGAATGTGATGGACTGGAGATGACCCTCGAGCCCAAGACGATCCGCGAAGGTGGACGCAACACAGGTCCCGTGCATCTGGCGGGAGCAATCAGCTACGGACAGCTGACGCTCAAGCGCGGGATGACGCAAGGCTTTGATTTGTGGAAGTGGTTCGACAAGGTTGCCGGGCCGGGGGGCGGCGGTTTCCGCACCACCGCAACGATCGTCATGCGCGCCAGCGATCTCAGTGATGAGGTTGTGTTCAAGTTGCGGGGGTGTTTGCCGGTCAAGTTGAAAGCGCCGGCGCTCAACGCAAAGGATGGCCTGGTCGCCATCGAAGAAATGCAAATTGCGTACGAAAACCTGGAGTGGCAGGCTCCAACGCCTTAGGAAACCAAATTCGAAGCGATAGAGGAATTTCATCAGCACAATTGCCGGACATTCGACATGCCATCACCGCCGCCACAATTGAAGACCGCGACCATCGAGGAGATCTGGTGGACAGACACGGGAGCGATCAAGAACGGCACGCCCAGCGGCCAGGCCGCGAAGAACTTTCCCGTTCAATTCAATCCCCAAACCCTGAAGGTGAACTTCAGCAACCAGAAAGCGGGGGGAGACCAACCCAAGGGCTCATCCACCCAGTTTGTGGGAAAAGGAGTTACCAAGCTAACGCTGGAGCTGTGGTTCGACATCACGCTGGCGATCGCACAGGGAAGAGTGGCATCAGGAAAGGATGTGCGAGCGCTCACCGGCGAGGTGGCCTATTTCATGGCGCCACAACCGGTGACCGTGAAGGGGAAAAAGGGGCTGTCGCCTCCGGGCATACGGTTCCATTGGGGATCTTTCTTATTTGAAGGCGTGATGGATTCCATGGACGAAACCCTGGATTTGTTCTCTGCCGACGGCCTGCCGCTGCGGGCGAGCGTGTCGATCAGCGTTTCGAAGCAGGAAATTCAGTACGACCCCAGCAAAGCGGCCAGTCTGGGGGCCGTGACGCAGCCCGGAACCGATCCACTGACGGCAGCCAAAGCCAATCGGACTCTGCAGCAGATGGCTTCCGACGCCGGGAGCAACAACTGGCAGGGCATCGCATTGGCGAACGGCATCGAGAACCCGCGCTTGCTCGCACCGGGCGCGCTGGTCAACCTTTCTGCCGATGTTTCCGTGAGCGGCAGCGCACAGCTGGGAGTCGATATCAGTGCAAGCGCGGGGTTCAGCGCGTCCGCTGGAGTGGGGGTGAGCGCGGGCGCCTCCGCGGGTGCAGCGGGCGGAGTGCAACTTGGATTTGCCGGCGGTGCTTCTGCGAGCGCGGGAGCGAGCGTGCAAGGCGACGGCACGATTGTGGCTGGGGGCGGCTTCGGCGGGGGTGTATGAGTTTCGGGGATCGATCCTGATTCGAGGAGGTGCAAGCGATGTCCGTCATCATTAATGAACTGGAAGTGGTGGTCGAGACCCCAGGCTCACCCCAGCCGAGCACGAGTGCGGCTCCACCGCAACCACCGCCGCAAACCCAGCTTCGTCCGCTGGACTTGATGGACATTCTGGAGCGGCGCGACCGGGCGGAGTGGCGACTGGTTGCGCACTAGACGATTCCGATGCCGGATCTGGGCGCATCTCCGGGGATTTATCCTGCGCGACCGTCGTTCAACGTCGCGGGGCAAGACCAGCCGGCTTTGAGCGATGGACTGCAGGAATTGCTGGTGGAGGAGACGGCAGCCGGGTTATCGCGATGCGAAGCGACTTTCGCGAACTGGGGCCCGAAGGGAGGCGCGGCCAGCTTCCTCTATTTCGATCGTCAGGTCATAGATTTTGGCAAAGCGTTCCAGATCACGATCGGTGGAGGCCAGGGGCAGGGACGCGTCTTCGATGGCAGGGTGATGGGCATTGAAGGAAGGTACCTGCGCTCAAGGCCACCGGAGATTCTGGTACTGGCAGAGGATCGATTGCAGGATTTGCGCATGACACGTCGCAGCCGGACCTTCGAGAACGTCAGCGATTCCGACCTGTTTCAGCAGGTGGCTTCGCAATACGGGTTGCAATCCAACGTTGACGTAACGGGACCGACGCACAAAGTACTGGCGCAAATCAACCAGAGCGATCTGGCATTTCTTCGGGAGCGGGCGAGAGCGGTGGATGCGGAATTGTGGATCGACTCGAAAACACTGAATGCCAAGTCGCGGAACCGTCGCAAAACGGGCGACCTGACACTGACCTACGGCCAGGGGCTCCACGAATTCTCCGCGCTGGCCGACGTGGCGGGACAAGTGAGCGGTTTCACGGTAACCGGATGGGACGTGTCAGGCAAGAAGGGAGTCAGCCATCGGGCAGCCGATTCCGCGCTGTCCGGTGAACTGAACGGAGACACCGGTGGGAGCGCGGTGCTTCAGCAAGCCATCGGCCAGCGCGATCAACAGATCGTTCACGACATGGCGGTGACAGTGCAGGAAGCACAGGCCCTGGCCGAAGGCGATTACCGGCGAACCGCGCGCCGATTCGTGACTGGATCGGGAGTGGCCGAGGGCGATGCCCGGTTGCGCGTCGGCACGAAACTGCAACTGCAGGGACTGGGCACCATTTTTGACGGGAGTTACTACGTGACGAAAGCACGACACGTATTCGACGGAAACAACGGCTACCGGACCTACTTTTCCGTGGAGCGGCCGGGAATCGGGCACTGATGGTGATTGATGAGCTGACCGAAAGCGTGTTGGAAGCGCGCGCGCCGCGTGGATTCGGCGGTCGCTTTTATGGCGCATATCCGGCGTTGGTCAGCGACATTAAAGATCCGGATGGGCAAGGGCGGGTGAAAGTTTCACTGCCGTGGTCACCGGATAAGGATGGCGCTTCCTACGAAGCGTGGGCGCGACTGGCAACCATGATGGCAGGCAACAATCGCGGCAGTTGGTTCATTCCTGACGTGAATGACGAGGTCCTGGTGATCTTTCTGGGTGGAGATCCGCGTTACCCGTGCGTAATCGGCGGGCTCTGGAACGGGCAGGACAGCCCGCCGCAAAGCATGGATGGAGCCGGAAAGAATTATGTCAAGACAATCCGGTCGCGCAATGGCGTGAAGATCACGCTCGACGATACGGATGGGCAGGAAAAAATGGAAATCGAGACTCCCGGAGGGCAGTCGATCACTCTGCAGGATGGTCCCGGCAGCGTGAGCATCGTCGACAGTAACGGGAACTCAGTGAAGTTAGAAACGGCCGGTGTCACGGTTACGGCGTCCGCAAAGGTTACGGTCAACGCGAGTACCGCGGAAATTTCCGCGGGCATGCTCACGGTGAATGCGGGCATGTCAACGTTCAGCGGTGTCGTACAAGCGGACACGGTGATCACCAACAGTGTGATCAGCGCCAGCTACACCCCGGGCGCTGGGAATATCTGGTAAGGAGAATATGAGTCTTCAGGTCCAATGGCTGACGGCGTCTCCACTGTGGGGACAACTGTCGGTGACCGCAGATAAGGGCCCCTTCCGCAGTCCGGCCCTCCTGCGATTCGCGACAGACCAGTTCATGCAGGACCTGCAGGGAGTGCTGGCTTCGAAGACGCCGGGAGACATTGCGCAATACGTGGCGCAGCCCGAAGCCTGGTGGAGTCCGGCGGCAGGACTCGCGTCGTCGGGGACCACGAACGTCAGAAAGCCGCCGGCGGGTGCGACCGATCCACCGCCCTTCAAGTTGTTTCAGCCGGTGCAGTCTCGTTTCTACATTGCGTCAGCGTCGCTGGTGTGTCGTCTGCCCGGGTTACCCGATCACACCGTGAAAGGGAACCTGGGAGAAAGTACGGCTTTTGTATTGCGAAAGCTGACCGCCAAAGATGGTCTGACGAATGTTGATCTCAGCGTATTCGATTCCACGAAGATGGACGAGAACGCGTGGATTCCAGGCGATCGAGCGGGATGGGCGCCAGCGATCGCTTCGACCACGGCGACTGGGGAAGAGAAGCTTCCGATGTTTGCACTTCCCTTCGGCACCAACGGAAGCACCCGGCGCATCCATGCCGGAGTCATTCCGGCGAGCCGGCGGCAAACCTATGTCTCGGGCCAGAAGCTGACCGCAGCGGCAAAGAACAAGCCTCCCTCGCCTGCCACCAGCGATGATCCGCGCGCGATTGAATTCCAGAGCAAGGTACTCGATCCGTGGGTGGAGTTGTCGGATTTGCGCGACAAGTCCATCTTCGATCCCTTTGCAGTCCCGCCAGCGGTACCTCTGGCCCCAGGGACTGTGGCACAG
This sequence comes from Candidatus Dormiibacterota bacterium, assembly GCA_035632675.1. Lineage (GTDB taxonomy): Bacteria > Acidobacteriota > Terriglobia > Terriglobales > Acidobacteriaceae > Sulfotelmatobacter. The sequence goes on along the minus strand of DASQGJ010000070.1, from coordinate 167,297 downwards.
ATGACGGCGGGTGTGGAGCAGGCGTCGGCACTGATCCTCATCGACTTTGCGACGTTCCTCAAGCAGGAATTGCCCAATGTCTGGAACGTGGTCAATAGCACGTCACAGAACTCGACGCTGAACAATCTACCGGCACAACTCGCTCTCTATCAGACCCTCACGGGAACGAACGTATACAACTTCAATGGCGATCAGTTCACGCTCGCCGACGCAATCAATACAGCAAGTGCCGACGATGCGGACTTCGAGAATCAGGTATTGAACGTCACTGTGCCTCCCGCACCCCCAGCACCGCCACGCAACTTCGGGCCATTGCTGGTGATGTTCTACAGAACGGACGCTACGCTTACCCCACCGAGTGATCCGAACCCGAGCCTCACGGCCCTGTTGACGCGAGACAGCAATCAGAGGCGCACGATTCAAAACCTGGTAGAGGCCGCGCTGACTGAGTACGCCGCGCCTCCCACCACGGACGTCCGGCAGCCCGCCAAGAACATTGCGAACCCACAAGGGAACGACTGGTACATCGTGCGATGTGTTTACACCCGCCCGCAGTGTGGGCTCGGAGCGCTGCCGGTCATGAGCGAACCCAGCCGCCCCTTTCAACTGGCTTCGTTCTTCGACCCGGACGCGCCGGCGAGGTCCATCTCGGTTGCGCTGCCGGTGGATACCACTCCGGCGGCGTTGCGCAGGTACGACAAGAATGTTGCCTTCATGATTTCCGATCAATTGGGAAAGCAGATCAGCCGGGTAAAAGGCTTGAAGCAACTGATGGATGGCGATCTCGCAGATCCCAATGGACTCGGACTGGGCTTGATCTGCTCATTCTCGATTCCCATCATCACGATCTGCGCCTTTATCGCGCTGTTGATCTTCCTGATATTGCTCAACCTCATTTTCTGGTGGCTGCCTTTCTTCAGAATCTGCTTCCCGCTGCCGACGTTCAGCGCGAAGGGGGGAGGTGGCTAGATGAATGCGGCAAATATCTACGGACAAGGCATCAGCTTTCCGCCGCGCCTGGGTCCGGATGGACGCATGGCGTTTTCGGCCGGGCCGGACAACATCCGTGAGGCCATTGAGGTGACGCTCATGACATCGCGCGGCGAGCGGCTGATGCTTCCCGACTTCGGCGGCAGTCTACGCAACTTTCTGTTTGAACCCAACACCACCGCGACTCGGCGGCTGGTGCAGGAAGATATCGAAAAGGTGCTGGGAGTTTGGGAGCCGCGCATCAGCATCCAGTCGGTGGACGTGAACGCCGATCCCAATGATGCACGCGCAGTGGTGGCAGTCGTGCAGTACCAGCTTGTAGCCACCCAGCAAAGCGGGCAAATGTCGCTCCAGATACAACTCGGTGGGTAAACAGCTACAGGTGATATGCCTTTATTGATTCCACAACTCGATGCCCGGACCTACAGTCAGATTCTGCAGGAGGCGCTGGCTCGCATCCCCGTCCACAATCCGGAGTGGACCAACTTCAACGACAGTGATCCGGGCGTGACCCTGCTGCAACTGTTCTCGTTCATGAGCGAGAACATCGGATACCGTGCGAACCTGATTCCGGAACGCAATCATCTCAAGTTCCTGCAGTTGATCGGAAAGACTCTTCGCCCGCCATCCGTAGCACAGGGTGTCGCCACCATCACCAATGACCGCGGTCCGCTGCAGACGATTACCTTACCTGCGAGCCTGGCGGCGCAGGCGGGGAAAATTGGCTTTATGACGCAGAACGGTTTAGACGTGCTGCCGATCGAAATGCAGGTCTATTACCGGCAGAGTCTCACCGCAGATCAACAGGCCGCGGCCCAGGCCACTTACGACCAACTTTATGCCACCATTGCGGACGACACGGTATCCCCGGCATCGCTGGATTTCTACCAGACCGTTCCCTTTGCTCCACCTGCAAGTGCCGCTGCGATATCTTCGATCAGCCTGACCGACGGCACGACGGTCGATGGCAGCTTGTGGCTGGCACTGCTGACCCGAAGCGCGGAAAGCACACAGCAGAATGCGGTCATGAAAGAGATTGCCGGCAAGACCATCACGCTGGGGATCATGCCGACAATCACAAACGCCACCCGGACTCTGCCTCCTGCCGGGTCGGTGACTGCACAGACTTCGCCGACATTGGTGTATCAGATCGCGACGGGCACACTGGACTCCAATCAGCTACCCCAATATCAAACACTCGAGGCGCGTTCTGACAATCCCGCTGGTCCGTTGCAGGATCTCACCCTGGTGCAACTGACATTGCCACCCTACGGCTCATTCGGAATCTGGAACAACCTGCCTCCGCTGCAGGATGGCGTGGGCGACTATCCGCCAACCGTCGAAGACACCGACGTGCTGAGCCGCGTGCTGACCTGGATCCGCATTCGAGTGCAAGAGGCGCCAGACGGCACGTCCACGGGCCCCTCGGTGCAAGCGGCCTTCAGTTGGCTTGGAATCAATGCGGCGCGGATTACACAGCGTACGCAGGTCTTCGCCGAGCCTCTCGGAACCGGAACGGGTGACCCGGACCAGACCTACTATTTTGTCAATACACCTGTCATCCCCAACTCGGTGCAGCTAGCCGTCGACGGAGTACTCTGGCAGCAGATCGCGGACATCATGCAGGCACCGCCCGAAGTTCCGGTGCGAGACGCTTCCCTGCCCCCCGGAGCTACGGTTCCTCCATCCCAAATCTCCACACCCAATGTGTACGTACTGGACGGCGAATCGGGGCAAGTGCTTTTCGGTTTCGGTCTGAAGGGAACGCGGCCTCCAGCCGGGGCGCCAATCGTGGCCAATTACGCGTTCGGAGGAAGCAGCACGGGAAACGTTGGCATCGGTTCTATTCAAAGCAGTCCGCAGTTGCCCGCCGGTTTCAAGATCACGAATCCCCTGCCGACGTGGGGGGGTGACGATGGCGAGTCGGTAACCGACGCGGAGCGCAACATTCCACAGTACCTGCAGAATGGCGGGCGCGCGGTATCGCAAGCGGACTTTATCAACATCGTGCAGCAAACGCCGGGGATCAATCTCGGCCGAGTTGAAGTTCTGCCGGTCTCGGACCCGGGCGTGGTCACACTGCTGGTTGTTCCGATTGACCCACAACATCCGGAAGCGCCCCAGCCCAACCGGTTGTTCCTTGATTCCATCTGCAACTACCTGGAGCCGCGCCGGCTGTTGACCACTGAAGTGATCGTGGAAGGCCCGGACTATGTAGGGCTCTGGGTCTCGATTGGCATTGAGGTAATGCCGGGAAGAGACATCGCGCCAGTGCGCGAAGCGGTGAAGCAATCGATTCGCACATTCTTGTCTCCGTTGAACGGCGGTCCAACCGGCGAAGGTTGGCCTCTTTCCAAATCCGTCGACCTGATGGACGTCTGGGTACAAGCCGTGCGGGTCGATGGCGTGAGCCGGGTGACCAACGTGCTGATGTGGGACATCACGCCGTCGCCACAGACCAGCATTTCCATCAGCGGGTTGCAGCTGCCGCGACTGGATCAGATCAGCGTGGCGGTGGGCGATCCGACCGACCTGACCGCTGCCGGATCTCAGGGACCAACTCCGACACAGAAACGTGTTGCCGTGCCGGTGTTGCCTCTCAGTTGCTAGGAAACGAACATGGACGTCAATCAAACTCGGTATCACCTGGTGTATGGCCAAGCTGAGTGGTCGCCACCCTCGGTCTCGGCATCCCCTGGGGAAGAGCCGCTGTTCGATTGGAACAGTACCGACGCCACTCTGAGCCTGCATCGGGAACTCTTTATCTTTCCAAAACCGCGAGGCCAGGCGCCGCTCGACGTTGAAAACCGCCGTGAGGCCGCCCGCGACCGGTATGGCAACTGGTATTGGATCGGACCTCAGAGAGATGAAATTCGGTTTCTCGGCTATGGAAAGAAGCTGTTCCAGCATTTCTGGTCGTCCGGCGATGGAGCCTGCAGCAGCACAACACCGAACGGTGCTTTCTTTGTTCCGGCACCACTGGCAGCTCCCAATTTCGTGATGAGCGGCCTGACGGTGACTACGGACCATTACCTGGTGGTGGGACTGATTTCTCCCAAAGGGCTGCTGATTTTCGATCTGCACGGTGGCGGTCAGCCACTGCAGATGCCATGGCCCGCCAACGTGGACTTTGCACCCTTTGACATGACGGCCACGGCCGACGGAGGCCTCGCCATTCTCGATCGTTCGAACAAGGCCTATTGGGAGTTCGACCGGTATCTTCGAATTCGTGGGCAAGAGACGAGCGTCGCATCGAGCGGCGGGTCTGGTGCATTTCAAAGGGTAGACGGAACCCCGCAGCCGTCGAATCTTCAGGCGTATCCGACCCAGATCACAGCCAGTCTTGCGATCTCACTCTCCGCGCTGCAGGATCCGGTCGCCATCGAAGCCTTACCCGATGGCAGCGTCTTCATTCTGGATAACCCGTCGCCGGACAGTCCGCCACGGTCCTACTCGGTCGTCTACTGGCTGCAGCAAGGCATCTCCGTCGCCCCGGCTTTTACTTTGAGGGGAGCTCTGACGCAATTGGTGGAGGCTCCCGCCGATCATCCGGAGTTGACGGACATTCGCGGCTACGACATTGCATACCTGCCGGATGCCCAGAAGGCGCTCTCCGGGGAACTCTACATCGCAGGTATCGATGGCGAACAGGTGTTCGCGCTGCAAGTGGGTGATCCCAACTCTGTATCCTGGCTGAACGTCTTGCCCGCGTACTTCCCCATGAGGAGTTTCGGCGGAAAAGCGATCGTGGCAGCGGCACAGAACATCTACTACGACTTTGAAGATCGCTGGTGGGCACTGACCGAGCAAGCCCGAGCACGCTACGTAAGTTCGGCGAGATTCCTGCTTCCAAACGCAAGCAGCAATCCGAGTTCTCCCAGCGACGTGCCAGCCTTTGACGGCAAGCAACCGGGATGCGTCTGGCACCGGCTGCTGTTGGATATGTGCGTGCCGGCCGGTGCCCAGGTCAAAATCGAAAGCCGCGCCGCTGACCTTCGACAGCTGCTTCCTTCTGCGCCGTGGCAGCCCGAACCGACTCCCTACCTGCGGGATGACGGACCCGAGATCCCCTTTTACACCTCTCCGTTTTCGGGTTCCTCAGACCGGGTAGGCACGTGGGAGCTACTGTTCCAGCAGGCGAAGGGTCGTTACCTCCAATTGCGGCTTACGCTGAGTGGGACAGGACGCAACACACCAAGCCTGCATGCACTCAGGGTTTACTATCCCAGGTTCTCGTATCTGAAGCAGTACCTACCCGCGGTGTATCGCGACGATCGCGCCTCGTCATCGTTTCTGGATCGCTACCTGGCGAACGTGGAGGGCTTTTTCACCGTTCTCGAAGGAAAGATCGAACAGGTGCAATTCTTGTTCGATTCCCAGACGATTCCCGCGGAGTATCTGGACTGGCTGGCGGGCTGGGTGGGACTGGCGCTCGACTCCAATTGGTCAGAGAGTACGCGCCGCCTGGTGCTGTCGCACGCTCCTCAGATGTTCCGGCAGCGCGGCACGCGGGCCGGCATGATTCGTGCCATTCGTCTGGGTCTGGATCCTTGCCCCGACGATTCCCTGTTCGAACAAACGGTTTGCAGATCGTACGACTGTCCTGACCAGGCGGCACAGACCGCTTTTTCTGTGCGCGTCGTGGAGAGATTCCTGACTCGCAGCGCGCCCGGAGTTCTGTTTGGAGATCCCACCGATGTTGTCGGCCCGGGATCGACTACGGGTTCTTCAGCCTGGACCCCCGCGCAAGGTTCCGGGCCCTTGAATCAACTGTTTCAGCAATATCTTCAAGGCCTGTACGGGACCATTTCCAGTCTGAACAGCGCGTGGGGCACAGCTTATACGAGTTTCACAGACAGCAGCTTGCTGCTGCCGGCGATTCAGCCTTTGTCTAAGACGCAGACTGCCGATTGGCAGAGATTCCTGCAAGGAACTATTGGCTTTACCTATATCCCTGTTATGAGTAATGACCAGTCGACTTATCAGCAGTTTCTCGCGCGGCAGTACTCACTTATCTCGAACTTGAATAACGCTTATGGTCTGACGGGAACCGACGCTTACAGCAGCTTTGATGTGATCCAACTGCCCGCCGTGCTGCCCGCAAGCGGCCGGAGCCTGCAGGACTGGATTCAGTTCGTCTCCGACATCTTGCCCAAGCAGAGAAACGCTCACCAGTTCACCGTCCTGGTACCCGTGCTGCCTAGCGACACTCCCGACGTTCAACTGAAAAAACAGGGCATCGCGCAAACCATCGCGGCGCTGGAGAAACCCGCGCATACCGACTTCGATGTCCGCCTGTATTGGGGAATGTTCAGAGTCGGAGAGGCGCGAGTCGGATTGGATACCGTGCTCGGCCAAAGCAGCCGTTCGGTCGCGTTGGTTCTCGGTAGCACTTACCTCGCGGCGGGATATTTGTCGTATACCGAGCCCTGGAACATCACCGACCGGATGACGATCGGGCGAAGCAGTGCCGCCGCTCCCCAGTGCTGTGGGCGGGGACCGCAACCGAGGTGCACATGAGTACATTTCAAACCGTGACACCCAGCACGCAACAACTCGATCCCTCGAAGCGGGTCAACTACACCTTCGGCTTGGTGCTTGGTGTAGATGACTTTCTGCAAGAGCAAACTTACTTCCTGGAGAAAGATCATTCGCAATATCGCCTGGTTCACGGCTATGGCACGGTTTGTGGACTGAGGGTGCGCATTGCCGACGGGGTCACCCCGGAAGTGCGGGTGTCTCCCGGAGTGGCGATTAATCCGGAGGGGCAGGAGATTCATGTCGAGCAGGAGATGTGCGCTCGCATCAACGACTGGCTCACGGGAAACAAAGAAGTGTTGCAGGCGGTGTTCGGAACTCCTCCGGTATCGCTTCCATTGTGTGTGGTCCTTTGTTATCGGGAGTGCCCCAGCGACATGGTGCCAGTTCCCGGGGAACCCTGCCGCACGCAGCAGGACGCGATGGCCGCGTCTCGCATCACCGAATCGTTCCAATTGAAGCTGTGTTTGGATATCGCCCAACTCCCCACCTCGCCTCCGTTGGGCTCTCCGGCGATTGATCCGTCGCTGCTCAGTGGACTTTGTTACCCGCCGTCGCAGATCGAGGAAAACGCGATCCGCGCATTGGGGCAATTGCTGCGCCGCATTGAAATCACCGACAGTGCGACCGTCTTCCTGACCGGAGACGAACTGAATTATCTGGTGCGGCAACTTGCCACCACGGCGGGTGCGCCGTTGAGTTCCCCGCCCCAGTCGTCGCCTCCGATGACCTCGCCGCCCTGGGACAATCCCACTCTGTTCCTCCATCCGAGCGACGCGGCGGACATTCTTCGCGCGGCTTTTCTGGTGTGGATCACGGAAGTGCGTCCCGCGCTGGCGTCCCTTTCGGGGGCCACCGATTGTGGGTCGGGCGAACAGTGTGTGCTGCTGGCCGAACTAAGTGTTCCGGTCAGCGTCATCTGGAATGTCTCCGGCACCATTGACGTCAACGAGACGCACCGCCCATACCTGCTACCCAGCCGCTTGTTGCAGGAAATCCTGTTGAGCGGACTATCCGGTGGTGGCGCAGCCGCGGCAGGCGATGGTTCTTTCAGAGTAGCGGCGGGAACCTTCAACATTGTCGCCGGGCAGGCGATTGCATCCGGACCGGTCTTCAATGGTCTGGTCGCCAAGACAAACGGCAACCCGCCCGGGATTTACCTGCTGCAGTGGACCGGCTCGCCGGCCTACGTAATGCCCGGCACGGGATCACCTGCCCATAATTACGTGGTCACTGGAACACCGGTAAATGCCAACCCGCCAACGTCCCCGTTGATATTCGAAATCGTTCAGTTCGTGGGCAACGGCATTCTGATACGCGTGTGCGATGTAACGGGTGCGGCAACGGCCAAGGGTTTCACGGTTGAGATTAAGGAACTCACGGCAACGATTTAGGCCGACGATGTAGCTACGGAGTAACACGATGGCGCTGGTAGACATTTTCGAACCGGTTCTTTCGGGAGGAATTCGTAATACGAATTTCTTCAACGGCCGCCTGCTGACCGCCGAAGACCTGACTGACTTTCAGACCGCGAACGCGCAGCAACACCAGCAACTGGCTCGCGCGATCGGCGACGGAGTGGTCTATGGACTCAATGTCACGCAGTCCAGTTCGAGTACATCCGAAGTCGTGCTGCACGTTACCCAAGGTCTCGGACTGAACCGGAATTATCAGGCAGTGGCACTCCCCACCGACATCGATCTTGCGCTCGTGCCGGCAGCCGAGACACAGAATGCTGAAGCAGGATTGTTTGCCGTCTGTCAGCCCCCACAGAACACACTGTTCACCAATCCCGGTCTCTATATCCTGGTCGCAACGCCGGCTTCAGCGCTTTCCACCGAGAGTGCCCCGATGCTGCAAGTTCTGGATCAGGGAGTCGCTTCGTCCTGCGGGAGCCGCTGGGCCGTCGAAGGCGCCAAGTTTCGTACCGTCCAGCTGACGCTGGGAACCAATCCGGACCCGTCGTCCGTAGCAGGCCAGGCGGCGCAGTTGGCCACGCAACTCAATCCCATGCTCGATCAGCTGATCGGACTATCCGGTGCAGCCGCGACCCAGCTCAGCGCGCAGATCGCTCCGTTGATGTCGAAGTTCCGCAACCTGGTGGCTCACCTGTGTTTCGGGACTGAGAAGTTCGCGACGTTCCCGGCGAATCCCTTCGGCAGAACCAATGGCGGCTCGCTGTTCGCTGAGTATGGGGCATTGGATGACTTACGCGATCAGAACTTGCTGACGAACTGTGATATCCCCCTGGCGCTGCTGTATTGGACGGAAACCGGCCTGCAGTTTATCGACACCTGGTCGGTGCGCCGGCCGGTGTTACCCGAAGCCGTGTCGAGCGCCTGGGCCCCGGTAAGCAGCCGCCGGCGGATGGCGGAAGGCCTGGCGATGTTTCTGCAGTTCCAGGGACAGATCAACGAGATGCTCAAACCCGGAGCGATCACAACATCTCTGCCGTCGATCGTGGCGACGGACTACTTCGCCTATCTGCCCCCGGTGGGGTTGCTGCCGCTGACGGGGATTCAATCATTCCCCGGTTTCGACTACGTCCATTTCTTCAGCAACCAAACGACTAGGCCCAATGCCCCAGGGTTCACTCGTGATGCTCAATTCGAAGCTTTTATATGTTCCTCGTTCCCGTATGCACCCATAAATCTCTCCAGCAAGGAGCTCATCTGGCTCTATCTAATGCCGGGAAACTCTCGACTCAGCAATCAACAAGGCGGCGGAGTACCTTACGTGTTATTCGCAAGCCCCTACACTCCGTATCAGGCGAACAGCCGCTTTGATGCTTCCTATTGGAACTACAGCAACTATTCTCTTGTCGCGGGTGAGTTTGTTCTCGCGTAGAAGGTTAGGAGATACACCATGGCCCAAGTTATCCCACCAAAAGTTAATCCTGGCGACTTGATCACCGCTAGTTACATGGATTCCATCATCGACGCACTGATCGGCCTGGACCAACGTCTGTCCCAACTCGAATCCACTGGGGCTGTCGCCAATACGCTTCAGATTACAGGAGTCACTGCTACCCAGCCGATCCACATTGGAGATCAGATCGAGATTGATGGGACAGGATTCATCGTTCCCGCGGTATTGAACCAAATCTCGATGGGAGGCTCTCAGGTTTCGCAAATTTCCACCGGTTTGAGCAGCCCGTCCAAACTCGTTTTCACTGTTCCGAATATTCCCGGCGTAAGTAGCACGCCCACTCCTGTGACGGTCACCGTAGTCAATACGAATGGCTCGGCGGTTTCGCCGTTTCAAATCATGGTGCAGGCGGCCAATGCTGCTCCGGTTGGCGACACACAGCTTGTTTTCTCCACGCCCCCAGTGTTGCCTGTGGGTCAAACGAACATTCAGGCTGGGCAGAACTACACCTTCGGATTTGATCTCACGGCTGTTACGAATCTCCCCGTGAACTATTCAGTTTCGGCCTCAGTAACTGGAACCGGGTGGACGGCGCAGTTACAGAGTTCCAGCAGTGTGTCACTTGCGGCGGGTGCTAAGAGCAGCGTTTCAGTGCAGGTAACGGCGGGAACAGGCTCGGGTGTAGTGACGGTGACGGCTACAGAAACAACACCAGGAACCAAAGTGAAGCCCGGGAACGGTACGCTCACCGTCACTACCGGGTCGCCGCCTCCTACTCCCGTGACCAGCATCATTGTGACTCTTTCGAGTGCATCATTTGGTGCGAGCGTTTCTGGGGCCGGGGTGGCATTTACGAGGAATCAGCTAGGTATTGTCGCCTTCACAATTCTACTGACGAATGCCGGAAATGGGTACACCGCTAGCGCAGCAATGCTCAACTCGAACGGATGGCTACAAGGGACGCTGAGCGGCTCACCGTTCAATATTCAGCCGGCGCCGCCACCTGGACAAACAGCCAGTACCCCTGTGAGCGTTCAATTCACTGCCCAGACCGGAGCAGCGGCAACCAGTCTTGTGCTCACGGTCAAAGCGCCCGACGGCACGACAGTTTCGTATGGGCTACCCGTCACCGTGGCATAGATTCGAAAGGAGTACGAAGATGACTACGAATCGGCGTTTTCGATCAATTTACATCATTGCTTGGTCGGTGGCTTTTCTGATGATCTCCAATGCAAATCCGCAAAGCAATGTATGCGTAACGTCCATTGGTGGATTGGGGGCGAGTACGCCCAATCTGGACGGTGTGGTCTCAGGGGACTTCGGCTGGAATAATGCGACGCAACTCAATCTCAGCGGGACTCTCGGAGCGGATGTCGGGACCAAGGCGCTGCTGGGCACGGACGGCACCAACCTCTGGGTCGGTCTGGTCGTGGACGCCCCCGCTATCGATCCAGAAACGACCTTCGTGTTGGCGTTCTCCGCGAACGATGGCCACCCCGAAAATGATTGGCGTCTTCACATTCGGCCCTTTAGCCAGACGGGCCAAACGAATCCTGACAAGACTCCAAAGCAAGTTCTGTACTGGCGAAACAGCACCAGCACAAATGGAGGACTCATTCCGTGGAATAACGTCGGGGCATCCCCCAACCCCACTTCGGGGGCCAATTGGGAGGACTCGCCCAACAACATTCAGGTTACGACCAACGGCAACCATTGGGAACTTGAATTCAAAATCCCGATCATCGGCACTTCGTCGACGGGTACCTACCCGAACGACCCCGGCTTCTGCCCGAGCTGCAATCCCGCGGTACCGAGCACATTCAAACTCTATCTGAATGTGCTCAACACCATGTCCAGTGCGGTAGCAACCTTCCCACCCGAATGGGTATCTGGAAACAGCTACACTTCAGGTCAACAGGTTATATATCAAGCAGAGTTGTACAAGTGCAGCCAAGCGACTTGTGCGGGCAACACCCCTCCCCCGGCCGGAGGTTTGTGGACGTTCGTTAGTCTGGCATCAGCGGTAGGTCAGGACGTTTGGCCTCCATGCCCGGCGGGTACGGTTTGCCCTTCGATCTACAGTCCTGCAACTCCAACCGACATATCACACCTAACGCCAGATCCCAGCTTGTGGGGTACGGGAGCTTTGTGGACTTCGGGAGCAAATCCGCCAATCGCCTGCACTGGTGTAAGCCTTCAGGCCTATACGTCGCCACTACAGGTCGGGATAGGCGCAGACCCCAATAATCTTACCCAGACAATAGGGGCCGACATTAATGACGTGACGGAGGGGTCGATTGGGGCATGCCCTGCCAATGACGATTATGTGCCGCCTGGGGCCTTTACCAGCCCCATAAACACATTCGTTGCCATTCCCCGAAACAGCATGAGCAACCCCGCCAAGGTCAGTGTGATGTTTCGTCTTGCTGACTTTGGGATTCCTGGCGTGGACCAAACCACTGGCCTCTTCCCTCCGCTGGGCAGTCCAGTTCCGGCAGGATGTGATCCTAACTTAGGCCCTACACACCAATGTGACGGTGTCAAGAACAACTCAACCAACGAGCTCACAATTCCTGCTTTCGGCGCACAGACGCCGGGACAGCCGAGTACGACTGTCTTCAATTCCACCACCTGGCAAATGAACTACAAGCAGACTTGCCTCTTCAAGTTTGGGTTTATCTACAATGGCAAGCCACATCAATGTGTCCAAGTGGTCATGGAATCAACTGATGCGGCCACTCAACTTCTTAACCGTAGCACAGAGGAAAATCTGGACTTCCAGCAAGCCTCGACCTTCACGAAAAGGGCCTTTGTCAATGGCAGTCAGGGGAACGTGCCCTCTCCGACACGATTCCTGCTGGTGGTGGAGACCGACGAGGATGGCCCTCTTGGCGTTACCCCTCCTCCGACGACACGCGGAGGGACAACGGTTGGGGGGCAGAACCTCAGCGGAGCGCCGAAGGCCGTTTTATCAAGCTCTGCCGAGCCTAAGGTGCCTCGATTCCGTAATCAAGATCTGGCTGCCATCACACGGCAGCAAATTAGCCCGAATGTAACGAACATGTATCAGTGGATCGTCCGCGGGTATGTCTACGCGGGACCAAGAATCATCATCGACGGACACGAATACGAATATGTGAAGCGTGCGGGCGATTTTGGTTACATGGCAGGCCACACTGGTGAGACCTTGGGCTGGAAATACAAATTCCAGGGAAGCAATCTGGAACAAGTAACTCCCTATCTCTACACCGTATTAGTCGATCCTGGGACCAAAACAGCCGTAGATACCACGATTACTGCCGAAACCCTCAGCAAGTTTGCAGTATTTGCGGATTTCGGGGCCGCCATTCCCCAGGGTACCTTCGGCAATGCCTTTAACAAAGGATTCAGTTTCAACGCCGGGGCAGAATACATGTTCACGCCTCAGGTTTCGGCGGAGGGCATCTTCGGGATCCACCACTTCCCAGGCATCCTGGTCAGCAACGAGAACGTGTATCAGTTCTCCGCGAACCTGAAGGTGTATCTCAACAGCCATTGGCCGTTTAAACCGTTCGTCAATGGCGGAATCGGCGGATATAAGTTCAGCCCTGGAGATCCGTATGTCGGCGGCAATTTTGGAGGCGGTGCACTGTGGCCATTCCCCAACAATCCGCATTGGGGCGTGCAAGGCTCGTATAACTTCCACGTAGTGAATACTCCCACGGCGGCGTCGAAGTTCTCTACGGTGCAGGGCGGGATCCGCTACGTGTTTTGATCGTGAAGGAATCAGAGGCATTGGCAAGGTCAATGCATGAGTTAGCGTCGGGCCATGAACCAGATCCGTGGCCCGACGCTACTGGCACTGAAGCCCTCTAGCAAAACAGAGTAATCGCTTCAGGAGATGAGCCGTCACATGGCGCGGTCACAGATCAACGGTCGTGACGACTCCATCGCTCTGCGTCTGCGCGTGGCCCATGTGATGGACTGCGCCAGCCTGGAGCCTGCGGGATTGCCGCCGTCCGCAATTCTTCTGGTGCGGCACCTGGCCGATCCGCAGCCACGAGCTTTCCTGCCGTACCTCGATGCGATTCGTCCCGGGCGGACGTGGGAGCGCGCGGCCCAGTCGACGCTCGAGGATTTCCACCGGCGGGCGGCGCGGCCGGCTCTGGGATTCGTCCCCAATAGTTGCGAATCGGTACTGTTCGCCGATCCCGGCGAGATGCTCGCCTGTCTGGCGTATGACCTGCTGCACGGCAACTCCAGCGCTTCATGGTGGTGGCAGCTTATCTCGCGCACGCTGTGTCCGGGCTCGCTCGAGGGATGGGTCGCTGCGTGGCGGCGGCAGCCTAGATACGTGCCTGCGGCGCTTCGCATCTTGAGTGAGAGGCGCGCCGCGGTAGAACTTGTCGCTTCCCTGTCTTCGGCGGAGGCTTCGAGCGTGTTCGCAGAAGTTGTGCGTGAGTTCGGATTGGATCTCTCGTTGACACCTGCGGTGCTCACCGCTGACGCAAACGCGCACCAAGCGCAGGCGGCAGACTCAGAACAACACGATCTCGCTTCGCATCCTCAACTTCCCGCGATTGCAGAAGCTATTCCAGAAGTTGCGCGTCCCTGGTCTTCCCTGCTCCCCAGCGCACTCGTGCCACCCACGCTCGAAGTAACGCAGTCTGCTCTGCTGGGAGTGTCCCTGGTGCTGCAATACGCGCCGGACGCCGCTCGCAGTCATCGTTTCTCGCGACAGTTCAATGAATGGTACCGCTCTGATTACCGGCGTTCGCTGAAACAAGCTGTCTCTGCTGCTGTCGAGGATGCAGCACACGAGACTGGTACTCCATTTGAAATGCAGGCGCAGTCCGAAGTCGTCTCCGCAGCCTATCGAGAACCTGACACGCGGCCCGACCTCAAAGCGCCGCCGAACGCAGAAGACGGTCTGACTCGCGGTACTGGTCAGACGGAGTTGCCGCAGACTGCAGTCGTGCAGTTTTCAGAGGAGCCTGAACAAGGCCGCGCGCAATTGCAGAACGACCATCGAGGATTCTCGGAGGATGTTGCGGAACGCGTAACCTTGAGTCAGCCCACGTCGTTGACCCAGCCGCCATCCGCCCTGGCGCCGCTTGAGGATTTGCACCAGGCGAGTCCGGCTTTCCCAAGGATCACAAATCAGGTCACTGCGACTCCACACCAGTCTGCTGAGATTTCGTCGGAACGCGCGTCCACTCCGGTTCTTCGCGAGATTTCGCTTCTCATCGAACCGATTCCAACGGCACTGGGAGGCGTGCTATTCCTCGTCAATCTGATGCGCGCGCTCCGTTTGCCCGAATGTCTGGAGACCGAGTTCGGCGTGGAGGCGATCAATGGTTGGACGCTGCTCGAACTTCTCGCGCGCTGCTTGCTCGGTCCCGGACGGCAAGCGCTCAACGACGACCCATTGTGGACTGTCTTGGCCGAACTGAGTGAGCGGCGTGTCCCGGTTGGCGATGGATTCGTGGGCCAAGAACGCTATCGCCTACCAGCAACCTGGATATCACAGCTTGGACTGGGTGAACCTGCCGATATCGGCGTTCGGCTCCGCGGATCTCGCCTGCAACTGTGGCACTCCTCTGGTTTCCTGCTTCTCGATAGCACGATGGACCCTTCGCCCACGCGTGAAGGCATCGGGGCAGAGTGCCGCTCGATCCGGGACGGGATTCGATTGCGTTCTGTCATGCATTGGAAAAGAGTCCAACGTCCCGCTTCTGGCGGATGCTGTGCCCTGGGCATGACACTGAAACCCGAACTTCAGCGGTTCCTCGCGTTCCTACTTCCGTACGTTCGCTGCCGGCTCGCTCTGGCGCTCGGCGCGGTGCCCAACCGTTCTCTTGATTTCGCAACCGCACTTCTGTTGCGGCGCGGATCGATGTACGTCACAGCCACTCACGTGGACTTGATCATGGGCATGACGCAAGCGACTGGTCCGGTTCGTCTTTCGGGCCTTGACGCCGATCCGGGTTGGATCCCTGAGTTGGGACGGGTTGTGAAATTCAGTTTTACCTCGGAGAGCGCATCGTGACTGCAGGCACTGCTTTTCAAGACGTACCCGCCACACCACGCGGTCACCTGGGGCTCCTCTTCTACCAGGCTGCACACCAATTGATTCGTTATCTGGGAAGCCGCGCGGAGACGGCGGAAAGTGGGCTGGAGACGGTCTTCAGAGACTTTCCGTTTCTTCAGGAGTATGGGGAAGAACTCGGCACACGACTCGGAGAGACGGCCCCTTATGAGTCAGCGTCGCTTGAGCGTGAATGCGAGTTGTGGGAAGAATCCAGAACGGAATGGCTCCCTTTCATCGGACTCAGGCTGGAATGCGGCCTCAGCCGGAATGCCCTGTTATGCCTGGTGATGAGCGGACTAGTGGAAGAAGATGCGCGATTTGCAGGCCTGTTCAGCACACTGCAACAACCACTGGCGCACCGGCGTCCCACCCTCGGATTGTTGCAGGCCGTCATGAGGTTTACAGACAACACGGTCGATGTGTGGAGCCTGTGTCGGCCCATGCTCGACGCCGGATTGCTGGAGGCGCCGAACCGGGATCATCCCCGATCCGAATGGCAACTCCGCGTGCCTATGACTCTATGGAACGCGCTGCGCGGAGAAATTACGAGTGAACCTGCGGAGGGAGTTCACTATCACGCTCCGGAAACATTTGCGGCGGTCAATGAACTGATTCTTCCGCCAGCGCAGATCGCTCGACTCTCCGAACTGGGGCCTCTGCTGCAGTCGGGGCAGAGCCGCTCTCTCATCGTGCGTGGCACGCCCGGGTGTCCGCGATTGGAGACCGCGGGAAGCGTAGCCCGCCAGCTCGGGAAAGGTGTGCTGGAGGTAAAAGCCGCGGCAGGAGCCGCTGACGAACGCTGGCTCCGGCTTGGGCCTCTCTCCTCAGTCACGCGAGCACTGCCCGCCTTTTGCGTCGATCTTGGCCCTGGAGAGACTTTCACTCTGCCCGCCCTTCCCCTGTACCGTGGCCCGGTCGCGGTGGTCATGGGGCGTGAAGGAGGCGTTGCGGGGCCACAGGCGGAGCGGTCCATAACGGTGAGCCTTGATCCGGAAGGCCCCGCCTACCGGCTGCGGAATTGGCAGCGCGCATTGGAGGGGAACGAACCGGCCGAACTGAAACAGATTGCCGCCAGTTTTGCACTGCCCTCGCGCTACATCACGCGCGCCGCGCCGCTTGCTCAAGCTTGCGCGGCGCTGGAACGGCGAACGACGGTCACCATGGCCGACGTGCGCCAGGCCGTCCGTAGCATCAGCCGCGAACGCCTCGATTCGTTAGCCGCCCGGCTTGACGATGGCGGCCAATGGTCTCATCTGGTCGTGATGTCCTCCACCGAAAACGATCTGTACTCGCTCGAGCGGCGATGCCGGCATCGCGAGCAACTTTCTGCAACGCTTGGTGAGGGCTTGCCGGGCGGACTCAACCGCGGCGTGCGGGCACTCTTTGAAGGCCCGAGCGGAACCGGCAAGACTCTCGCAGCTCGCGTCTTAGCCGCGGAACTCGGGATCGACGTTTACCGCGTGGATCTGGCCGCCATCGTCAACAAATACATTGGTGAAACCGAGAAGAACCTGAGTCGCGTACTCAGTTATGCGGAAGACCTCGATGTCATTCTTCTGCTGGATGAGGGCGACGCTTTAATGACCCGGCGCACAGACGTCAAATCGTCGAACGACCGTTATGCGAATCTGGAAACCAACTACCTGCTGCAGCGGCTGGAAACCTATACGGGCATCGTCATTGTCACAACCAACGTGGGCAACTACATCGACAGCGCCTTTCGCCGGCGCATGGATGTGGTCGTGAAATTCCATCTGCCCGATGCCGAGGAGCGGTGGCGGCTGTGGCAACTTCATCTTCCGGCAGCACACGCCATCGATTCCGCCACTTTGGAACAAGTGTCACTCGGCTACGCCATGACCGGCGGCCAGATCCGCAACGCCGCAGTTCACGCCACGCTTCTGGCAGCGGAAGCTTCACGAAATCTGCTGACCGCCGAAGACCTGAGGAGCGGTATCAGCATCGAGTATCGCAAGGCGGGAGCTGCCATCCCCGGGCATCAAGCCTCGAGGCCATCGGGAAGTGACGGCCGGTTGGCGGGATTCCTGTCGGCAATCTCCTGAACGGGATGAAGACAGTGGGCCTGACGTTATGGGTGAAACGCAAAGGCTGAAGCGATCGCCGGAGAAGTCTCGCTCGTCACGAGCCGATCACAGCGAGGCGGATGCACCCGCACGTGCGAACGCACCTTCCGCTCACGCTCCTGCCTGGGCCGGAGGGCCAGTTGGCGCGCCCTTTGCTTTAGGCGGTGGCTCCGTGCAACGCAAGGTCGCGATCGGCGCGAGCAACGACGTTTATGAACGGCAGGCCGATCAGGTTGCGAACCGGGTTGCCGGAGGCGGGACTGTTCCTCAGGGCAGCATCTCGCCGATCGCGCCGGCGCCGGCGAGTTCCGTCGGTCAGCGCGAAGCCAAACCCGACGACAAGAAGAAAGATGAGAAGTCTGCGGCGCCGGTTCAGCGCGAGGCGCGGCCGGAAGACACAAAGAAGGATCCGAAGTCGGCGGGCGCGCAAATGCAGCGCCAGGCAAAACCGGAAGAGAAGAAGAAGGATGAGAAACCAGCTTCCGCTCCCGTTCAAAAGCAGGCCAAGCCTGAGGAAAAGAAGAAAGAAGAAAAACCAGCCGCTGCTCCGGTGCAGAAGCAGGCTAAACCCGACGAGAAGAAGAAGGATGAGAAACCGGCTTCTGCTCCGGTTCAGAAGCAAGCTAAGCCTGACGAGAAAAAGAAAGAAGAAAAACCAGCCGCCGCGCCGGTACAGAAACAGGCCAAGCCGGATGAGAAGAAGAAAGATGAGAAGCCCGCCTCTGCTCCCGTTCAGAAACAAGCGAAGCCTGACGAGAAGAAGAAGGATGAGAAGCCCGCCGCTGCACCGGTACAGAAACAGGCCAAGCCAGACGAGAAGAAAAAAGACGAAAAGCCGGCTTCAGCCCCCGTTCAGAAACAAGCGAAGCCTGACGACAAGAAGAAGGATGAGAAGCCGGCCGCCGCGCAGGTACAGAAGCAGGCTAAGCCCGACGACAAGAAGAAAGATGAGAAGGCAGCCGCTCCTGTCCAGCGCGAAGTGAAACCAGAAGACAAGAAGAAAGAAGAAGTTCCCGGAACGCTGCCGGCACAGCGCGCAGAAAAGGATGAGCCCGCCAAAGAAGACAGTGGCTCGGTGCAGGCCAGCAGCGCCGGTGGCGGCCCCGCGGCAACGCCGTCCATGGAGAGTGTCGCTTCCCAGGCGGTCGCCAACAAGGGATCGGGAGAGCCCCTGCAACCCGCCACTCGGGGCACTCTGGAGTCTCGCATGGGGACCGACCTGAGCGATGTCAGGGTGCACAACGACGAGGGCGCGCAAAACGCCGCCGACGCCCTGAATGCCCGCGCGTTTACGCATGAGAACGACATCTGGCTGGGCCGGGGCGAGTCTCAATCCGACACGCGCCTCATGGCCCACGAAGCTACCCACGTCGTGCAGCAGACGGGGAGCGTACACCGGCAGTTGGTACAGAGGGCCACGCCCCCATCGGGCGGCGCGGGCCAGCAGGCGTCATCCGCGGATGGCGGCGATGGGTCTTACTCTGGGAAAGAAGGGGAAGTCAAGAAAAGTGGATCGTCCTTTGCCCTGACCATCCCACAACTCAAGATCCCTACCTTCAAAACGGAAAAAACACCGAAGACGGATCTCAAGCTTCCCAAGAAAACCGATGAACCCCGGTCTGATGAGCAAAGAGACATTTGGGAGAAGGATGTAGGGTCTGGCAAAGGAATTGACGACAAACTCGCCAAAAAACTCAAGGATGAAAAAGCTCCCAGTCTGACTAAGGGTGGCAAGCCAGTATTTTTCACCGAAATCAAGGGAGGGAATTTCTATGTCATAGGCAACGAGACCACGATCAAAAAACGTTCTCTTCGCCCGACTTGGGACAAGAGCGGAGCGTTCGAACTGTACCAGGTCGATCACATTCATGAGCTTCAGCTGGGTGGCAGCGACAAAGACATTGATAACTTCTGGCTGCTTGAAGCACAAGCGAACATGAGTTCTGGGAGAGAAATAAGAGCGGAGAAGAACAAACGAATTCAGACACTCCTCGACGCGGCCACAGGCAAAGCCTGGAAGAAAACACCCGACATCGACCTTGCACGCCGTGAGTATGACATAACCTTCCAGAAGGTTGTGGGCGGCCTGAAGGTTGACGGCAAACCCGAAAAACGGTGGACGCGCGACGAAATCAAGGATCAGGCACGTCAACTCGACGAACTGAAGGTTCTCAGCAAGAAAGAAATCGACCAACGGGGTCTGGAGGGGAGCCCCACCAAGATTGTCGTCTATACCAACGAAGCCGGTGGCGGAATGCGTCAGAGCACCGGCTGGAAAGAGGGTGAAAAGGAAAAGGCCATTAGCTGGCGCTACGGAAAGCTATTTCACGCCGACCGTCTTCGCTATGACAAAGACGCGAAAAAGGGCTCACTGCACGTAGATGCCTTCGAAGGAAGCAAGCTCATCAAGAAGGCCCAGATGGACTTCGACATCCAAGAGATGGATGCGATTGAGTTCGGCGGCTTCGTTTCCTATGCATCGGTCAAGAAAGGGATAGCTGGCAAGCTCGAGGCCCTGGGACTAAGCGCGATCGAACTTCCGGAGGGCGAACTAACGGAAAGCGGACTCGTGGCTCGTGGAAAGTTGAAGCCGTCTATCCGCCCCTTCGACAAGCTGGACGTCGACATCGTTTTCGACGGTGACAACGTTTACCTCAGTAAAGTATTTAGCGCTTCTGATTTCAACTTTCCCGGCCCCATTAAGGTTACCTCTGCAAACCTGGAGCTCTTTGCCGGCACTCAAGGCATTGGCGCAAGGGGTGACGCCTCTTTTGAAGTCGAACGAGTCGGCCAAGGCAAGATTTCCGCTGGTGCTTCTTTTGGCGAAGGTCTCACAATCGCGGGTGATTTTGAGTTCGATACCAAGCTCTTCGATCCGGCTAAGGTTCACGTCGAATATTCCAAAGGCAAGTTCAGCGGCGAGGGCACGATTGGCATCAAGCCCGGCAAGGTGCGCGGCATCAAGTCGGCAACCATTACCGCCTCGCTTGCCGATGGTGCGATCGATGCTAAGGGCTCCATCGTGCCCGACATTCCAGCAGTGGAACAGGCCGATCTCTCCCTGCATTATGACGAGAAGTCGGGCCTGATCATCTCAGGCGACCTTCAACTCAAGAAAGACATACCAGGAATTGCCGGTGGCTCTATTCATGCGGAGGTAACCAAGAAGGAAGACCGCTACATCGTCAAGGCCAGTGGTGAGGCCACACCGAAAATCCCGGGCGTCAGTTCGAAGCTGGTTGTCAGCTATGACGACGGCGCCTTCGACGCCTCCATTACGGCAGCTTACGAAAAAGGGATGTTGAAGGGCTCAGTCACAGTGGGCGCGACCAACCGTCCGATTGACGACAGTGGCAAACCTGGCGAGGCTCCCCCAGCAAAATCCGACAAGATCACCATTTACGGTGGCGGCTCGGTCACCCTCCGCCTCGCTCCCTGGCTCCAGGCCACGGCGGCCATCAAGTTCCTGCCCAACGGAGAAGTCGAAGTTACGGGCAAGATCGGGCTGCCCAGCGTCCTTAACATCTTCGACGAAAAGAAACTCTCGAAGAACATCTTCAAGATCGGCATCGACATTCCCATTCTCGGGTTCTCGGTGCTTGGACACAATGTCGGCATCTTCCTGGAGATCGGAGGCGGTCTCGACTTGGACGCAGGCATCGGGCCGGGCCAGCTACAGGACGTGGAACTGAGTGTCACCTACAATCCGGCGCACGAAGAAGACACGCTGGTGCATGGTCATGCCGCTCTCCACATTCCAGCCCATGCGGGTCTGCGCCTGTTTGTGAGTGCCGCGCTCGGCGCCGGCATTCCGCTTGTCGATGCCAAGGCTGGGATAGAACTCGGTGGCTCTCTGGGAATCGAGGGCGCACTGCACGCCGCCGTAGATGTGGACTGGTCTCCCAAGAAGGGCCTGGTGCTCGATGCCAACGCCGAGATTTATGCCGAGCCCAAGTTCAAGTTCGATATTACCGGCTTCGTTCTCGTCGAAGTCGATCTTCTCTTCACGACCAAAACTCTTTATGAAAAGAAATGGCAGCTGGCCGCTGTCGAATACGGCTCAGGGCTGCGATTGGGAATGAAACTGCCAGTCCACTACGAAGAGGGTAAGCCTTTCAACATATCGTTGAGTGACATTCAGTTTGAGGTTCCCAACATCGATGCCATGGCGACGATAAAGGGTCTGTTCAACAAGATTATCTAGGAAGCAGGAGGAGCAACATGGAAACCGGCGAAACATTTTCACTTACGGGCAGCGGCAAGCCGAACGGACACGATAAGCAGGCACCGCCCTCTGTTTCCCGCGAGGCCAACGATCGCGGCGCGCGCCGCCACCTGGAAGGCGACCTGGAGGGCGCACGAGCCGAATATCTGACAGCCCTGGAACAGGAACCCGACAACGCCACGGCTCATAACAACCTGGGCTTCCTGTTGGCGCAGGAGGGCAAATGGGACGAGGCCGTGAGTCATTACGAACGCGCGCTACAGATCGATCCGCACAAAAGTATGGCCATGGCCAACATGGCGCTGGCCCGGGTGGCTCAGGGCAACGACGATGCCGGAGTCGAGTGGTTGCGGCGTGCCGTGGAGGCTGACTCCAGAAACCTTCTCGCCTGGGACAACCTGAGCCGGCTGTTGCTCAAGATGAATCGGCTGGCGGAGGCTGAGGCAGCGGCTCGCACAACCATCGAATTGTCTCCGCACGAAGGCCGGTTCTATTTGACGCTGGGTCTCGCCGTAGCCGCGCAGCAACGCTTGACCGAGGCCGGAGAAGTCTTGAAACGCGCCGTCCAACTCGACGCAAACTCGGCCAGCGCCTGGGAACAACTGGGCGTGATCCTCATGCTGCGCCAGGACTTGGGTTCGGCCACCGACGCTCTGCGCCGCGCCATCACGCTTGCGCCGGAGGACGTATCTGCGCGATATCACCTGGCGATGGTGCTGCTGGCGAAAAGCGAACGGGAAGAGGCGACCAAAGAACTGCACACGATTCTGGCGCTCCAGCCGAACCACATTCCCGCGCAACTCGACCTCGCTGTCCTGGCAATTTCCGGCGGCGATTGGCAATTAGCGTTAAACCGTCTGGAGGTCGTCCTGCTGGGCGATGAGGCCAATTCGCGAGCGCTCTTCTATAAAGCCGTCGTGCTCGATCGCTTGCAGCGAACAGAAGAAAGTACGCAGATCCTGCACGCGCTGGCGAGCGGGGCTTTCGGCAAATACACCGAACGGGCGCAGCAATACCTGCAGGAAAGAGCTCAGCCCGAAAATTGATATTAGAAAAGGTGCTGCTTACTTGTGAGTTGCACGATTGACCAAATCCGACGAGACATTCAGCTCGCGCCTGACTGCGATACCCACAACAGTCTGCCTTCCACGCTCGCAGACTTCCGTGGTTTTCACAACGGTGAGACTATCCTGGTCTGTGGCTGCGGAACTTCGCTGAGCCAGGTGGTCGCTCCAGAACGCTATATTACGATCGGCGTAAACGACGTTGGGCGAATGTTCCAGCCCGACTACCTTGTTGTCCTGAATCCCAAAGAACAGTTTCATGGAGACCGTTTTCGTTTTGTGGAAGAGAGTCGGGCCAAGGCGGTCTTCACCCAACTCAAGCTACCCATTCGGCATCCGCACATCGTCCAAATCCGCCTGGGGAAATTCGGAGGCGTCGACTTTTCAGATCCGAATTGCCTGCACCACACCCGGAACTCGCCCTACCTGGCCATGTGCCTGGCCATTCACATGGGAGCGACGCGGATTGGACTGATCGGCGTCGATTTCACCAACGATCATTTCTTTGGGCAGACCGGCCAGCATCCCCTGGCACGGCAGTTTGTGCAGATCGACCAGGAATACAAGAGACTCTACGAGGCTTGTGTCCACAAGGGAATCGAACTCGTGAACCTGAGCCCGCAGAGCCGGCTCACAGCGCTGCCGAAAATGTCTCCGCAACAGTTCGCTCGAATTGGAGTGGCACCGGGAGGAGTTGCATCGTGCAGTGGTCGAAAAGTCTTCTTCGTCAACTACAAGTTTCTGAGTTGTGGGGATGTATTCCGTGATGGACTCAGCAGCGCAGCTGACGATCTCGGCGTGCGGCACGAGGAAGCTTACTGGGACGATCAGGCTCTTCCCGATAAGGTGCGGCAATTCTCGCCTGATCTGCTGTTCGTTGTGCACGGCCGTCGGTTTGCGCAACGCTGGAAAAATGCTTTCAAAGGACTTCGCTCTGCAATCTGGCTGCTGGACGAGCCTTACGAAGTAGACGATACTGCCCGATTCTCCAATTTGTTCGATAAGGTTTTCATCAACGATCCGGCAACGCTGCACCGACACCGCAATGCGCATTACCTGCCAGTTTGCTACGACCCAGAGGTTTATTCTTACGGTCCAGGCGAACAACGGACTTACGCTGTCGGGTTCATTGGCGGATACAACCCTCATCGCGAAGAGGGCTTAGTGCGTCTGGCACAACGCGGGATGCTTTCGTATGTGGTGGGTGGGCCCTGGCGCAACGCGAGTGTAAACGCATTGTGCAAGTCCAACAACATCCCAGCCCGAGAAACCGCGGAACTCTATAGGCGCACGCAAATCGTCGTGAACCTTTTCCGCAGCCAGCATCATTTCAACAAGTCCGGCATTGCCGCTCTTGCACTGAACCCACGAGTTTATGAGGGTCTGGCATGTGGCGCGCTGGTGATTTCTGAGCACCGGCCCGAACTGGATACCATCTGCCCCGAGCTGCCAACCTTCCGAACGCTGGAGGAAATGGAGTTCCAGATTGAACGCCATTTACGCGACCCGGACTTGTTCACGCGCGTCCGGAGGGCTTGCATTCGGCGATTTGCGCCGCACACTTACTCGCGGCGCCTGGTGACGGTTATGCTGAAAACTATGAGTGAAGCGGAGGTCAATGTGCCTTCTTTGTCATTTCCCGTATCAACCAGTGCTGGTGAGACACCCAACGAATTACTTCCGGGACGCTTTGCCCCTGGCTTTGAAAAGGACTGGGACAGTGACATGGAATGCGTCCAGGCTCAGGCCGACGGCAGCGTGCTGTTGCAGAAGGCCGCCAATGGCGCCCCGGGCACAGAACGCGGCTTGACCGGGAAAGCGAGTTACCGGAACGTGAGTATGGAGTTCGAAGTGTTTTTGCGAGCCCACACCACCTTCATCGCAAAGATCCATCAGCCGGAAGCACGGAACCACTTAGCTAACTCATACCATCTGATGTGCATGGGGGAACGCGCCTATCTGGCAAGGCACAATCATATTTTTTGCCACCTGACTTTGCCGCTGGAGTCGTGGATTCCCATCTGCTTGTCGTTCGTGGATGGAACCATAGTAGTGAGGAAGAGCGGCGTTGACGTTGCCCGCATTCAGGATCACACCTTGGAAGCGGGCTATTGTTTCCTGGGTATCAAGAGCGGCACGGCAGCGCTTCGAAATATACGCATCGATGCGTCAGCGACAAAGGGCGCCGCACAGGCTGGGATCGAGCACATTCTATTGCGCACGCCGGCTACTTCAGGGGCCCCAAAGGTAAGCATCATCACCACCGTGTATGACCGCGTGACTTGTCTTGAACGCTGCTTTCGCTCGGTGAAGGCCCTCAATTTCAAAGATTATGAGCACATCGTCGTTGCAGACGCTCCGCCCGCGCCGGTGTTACGCCAAGTCGAGGAAATAACGACGAAGCACGCCAGTGACTCCAGAAGGCTGACCCTCGCAAATCTGAAAGTGCGCAAGAACGACTGGGGCATCTCCCCCGCGGCGGTGGGTCTGGCGCTGGCGCGAGGTGAGTATGTTTGCTTTCTGTCCGACGACAACGGCTATGCGCCTAATCATTTCGAAAAACTGCTGGCGGCGCTCAATCGGGATCCAAAACTGGGTTTCGTGTATAGCTCGTGCCTCTACGACGGCCGGGTGGTACTCAACTCGCCTGTACCGGGGCTGGGCAGAATCGACCTTGGACAACCGTTGTTTCGCCGCGAATTGTTCGAGAGATACTTCGGCAACACATTGCCGTTTCGCGAACCGTGCTGGGATTGGAGAATGATCGAAAGCTTCATGCGGCACGGCGTTGGCTGGATGCATGTGAATGACTCTACATTCATCTTCCGACTGGCCAAGTATCCTCATCTGATTCCAGGGTGAGGCACCCGCTTGTGTAGCGCGATTGTAAGTGCCTGTTAGTGACGCTTCTCAGATCTCAAGTTCGGCGGGAAACTTGAGCACCGCAGGGTCGCCGGAAAGTGTCCACAAAGTGCGGAGTTACGGCGCGGGGTGATTGTGCGACCACGAATGTCCAACCCTGGGATCCACGTCCTTCCGGGAATGGGCCCTGTAGTATTGCTCCTCCTCAGACAGCGGCAACGTCACATACCAGGGCATGTGACGAAACAGGTACGGACTATCCGTCCTCAAATTTGCATCGTGAGGCTGTCGATTCTCGATTCGTCCGTCTGAATTCGGGCCATAGATCGCAAATGTTGTATCAACATCCGCCAGAAAAGCGCGATCGTTGTAGCGACGGGTCCAGTACGGGGCCTCCACGTGCCGATACCACCCGTTCATTTCATTGATATCCCCCGGAACATCGTCAATCTTAAGACCGACGCCCACCTTTCCACTGCGTGGGCGTTCGTGGAGAAGTAAGTTCAAAACGTGGACCAAATCCGGAGGGCAATCCTCGGTAGGGACGACGTCAGAATCCGACACGATATAGGGTGTACTTTGCAGAAGGTGGAGGTGCCTGTCCCAAAATGCCCACGGCCCACAATTCTTCCCGAAGAATTCCACCTCAACCCCACGGGGAAGATTCCTGTAATACTCAAGCAAAGGCTGGTAAGTGGACTCGTTATCGAGAATCACAATGCGGCGAGTCCCGGCAGCTAACAACCAATTCACGAGAGCCCTGGTAGTAGTCACGCGATCGCGGTTGTTGATATACACCGGGACATCTGCCGCATCGACTATAGGACATACTCCATTACCTGACATTCCCGGCCACCTTCTTCGTATATTGTGTCCTCATAGGCAACACTCATTGCCCGCGTCAAAGGATCGATCTCGGAACCTATGGTTTACCTTGACCTCAAGCGCGAGGTCAGATTTGAGGTTATGCGATTCTGCGCGGATCGACTAAGGCGAGCAGAAGGATAGCATCAAGCGGATATTTTTTCATGGGTTAGCGGAGGGTTGGCAGGATGCTCATCTTGTGAAGAATAAGGAGACACAAATGGAGGTCATCAGGCCTGCCCCGCACTTCGCGCTTCCATCAGACGACTCTTTATTGGTTTGTCATCGTCCTGGTTCGGGTCCAGGGTCTCTACCACTTTGCCGGCACCAACTTCCGCGCGAGCCACTTGCGTCGCCACCAATCCAACCCATTGAAAACATGAACCTTAACGTGCATTTGGAGCTCAGGCAACGCCCAACCGATCTCTCGCAACTAAATAATTAGTTACCTTTCTCGCCGCTGATCGTCCAAGGGAAAAGGGAGAAGCTGCCAGTGCCGCCGCGACAATCGGAAACATTGACGGAAGCCGAACTTCGGGTGATGAACGTGCTCTGGGAGCGGGGCTCGGGCACGGTGCAGCAGGTGCTGGATTCGCTCACACAAAAGCCTGCCCTTGCCTATAACTCGGTGTTGACGACCATCCGTATTCTCGAAAAGAAGGGCTACCTCGGGCACTCCCAGGACGGACGCGCGTATGTGTACGCGCCTCTGGTGCGCAAGGACGAAGCCTCGCGGTCGGAGATTCGCCGGCTGGTCAGCCGCTTCTTCGGAAACTCACACGAGGATTTGGTTTTGAACGTCCTCGAAGATCAGGGCATCAGTGCCGAAGAGATTCGGCGCATGCGCAAGATGCTCGATCGGGGGATGGTCGACCGGGGGGAAGAGAAATGATTTCCCCCTTTGTCGAGACGCTGGCGCAGGCTGCGGTTACGCGCATTCTGAACTCACTTCCGGAAGGAATCGTGCTGGTGCTGCTCGCCGGCATCGTGCTGCGCGTATTGCCGAAACAGAATTCGCGCACGCGGTTCGCGGTCTGGTTCCTGGCTCTGCTGGCCGTGACTTCCCTGCCCTTCATCGGACAGTTCGGCGAAGGGAAGATTGAGGCGTCGGGGCTGGCGGGGTCGGCGTTTGCCATCGATCTGTCCGCGCACTGGGCGGTCATTCTTTCTGGCCTGTGGCTTCTGGCCGCCTCAGTGGCGGTGGTGCGTGTGGCGGCCGGACTTTGGCATCTGCGAACGCTGCGGCGGGGTTGCACTGTCGTTGACGTCGCGGAGTTGGCTCCAGCGCTGCAGCAAACACTTGTGGAATTGCGGGCCGCAAGTCCGTCGCTGGTGAAGCGTCCGGTCACTATCGCAACTTCGGAAAACATTCGCGTGCCAGCGGCGCTGGGGCTGTGGAAGCCGATGATTGTGCTGCCCGCGTGGACCCTGCGGGAAGTACCCGCATCGGATCTGAGCATCGTCCTGCGGCACGAATTTGCGCATTTGAGACGCTGGGATGACTGGACCAACCTGGTGCAGAAGATCGCGCGCGCGGTGTTCTTTTTCCATCCCGCGGTGTGGTGGATTGAGAACCGGCTGACGGTGGAACGCGAGATGGCGTGCGACGACGCCGTGGTTGCGGAAATTAACAATCCCACGGTCTACGCCAATTGTCTGGTATCGCTGTTGGAGAAAGGCGTTGCGCAACGTGGCTGGACGATGGCGCAGGCGATGGTACACCGTGCCCGCGAAGCATCGCTGCGGCTGGCGCAGATCCTGGACCGGAATCGGCCGGCCGCGACCCAGGTTTCCAAGCCCGTGTTGGGACTCATCTGCGGCTTGGCTGTTTTGTGTGTCACGGCGGCTCCGTACGCGCCGCAGTTGGTCACGTTTGATCGCAACGTGCCGGTGACCAAGGGCTCGGCGAGTCAGCCCGAGATCGCGTATGCGCCGAGTGTCGCAGACACGACTCCTCGCTTCTCACCGGGCGCGGCCGTCGTGGCGGCCACCTGGCACGGCGACTCGGCCCAACCGCGAAAGATCCGCACTTCTCCTACGAAGCCGGCTAAAGCTCGCACGGCTGTGCCGCGAACGACGAACCAGCGACAACCTGACTCAACGGTGGCATCGGTTCCCGAGTTGCCGATCGTTCCCTGGCTCGACGTGAACGCGATCGTTGGTCCCGAGGACGCGGCACCGTTACAGACGTTGGTCTTTGTGCAGAGTGCACATTATCTGGAATCCGATTCGGGCGTGGTGTGGAGCGTGCGGGTGTGGCGCATCACGGTGATCAAGCCTCAGTCGAAACAGGCGGCGGCAGCGCCGGTGGCGCACTCGACGTAAATTTTTTTGCAAGTATCAACTAAATCATTAGTTACACAATAAGGAGAGGGACATGAACACGAAGTGGCTGGATGGTTGGAAATCTGGAATGACGAAGCGTCTGGTGGTCGCCGTGATTGCGGTGGTGGCCGTCGCATCGCTGGCAGCATTTGAAATGGGGAAGTCGGCAACGGTGGCAGCGGCGACGCCGGCTGCGGCCGCTGCGCCGCTCGACGAGAACAGCGTAGCCGCAATCCTTTCGCTCGATAAAGCAATGGAGACGTTGGCTGCGCGCGTAACTCCAGCGGTCGTGAATGTGACCGTGGCGTCGAAAACCAAGGAGCAAGCGGGCGACGATGGAATGCCCGACATGCAGCAGTTCTTTGGGCCTTTTGGCGGGAATCCGTTTGGCCCGCAGGGTAACCGGCAGTTCCAGTTTCGGTCGATGCCGCAGAACCGGATGGAACACGGGCTGGGGAGCGGCGTCATTATCTCGCCAGATGGATACATCGTCACCAACAATCACGTCATCGACGGGGCGGTCGACATTCGAGTGACCATGAGCAACCGCGAAGTACTGCCGGCGAAGCTGGTGGGAGCCGATCCGCTGACGGACCTGGCGGTGATCAAAGTAGATGGAAAGAGCCTGCCGAGCGTGCCCTGGGGAAATTCGAGCGAACTGCGACCGGGACAAACGGTGCTGGCGTTCGGCAATCCCTATGGATTCCGCTTCACGGTGACGCGTGGAATCGTCAGCGCGCTGAACCGTCCCAACCCGGACGCGAGCGACCGGCGCAAGCCCGGGCAGTTCATCCAGACAGACGCAGCCATCAATCCGGGCAACTCCGGTGGAGCGCTGGTGGATGCGCGCGGCCAGTTGATCGGGATCAACACGTTCCTGATCTCAAACTCGGGATCGTTCTCGGGAATGGGATTTGCGATTCCCGCGCAGATCGCCGAGCCGACCGTGGATACGCTGATCCGCTACGGCAAGATCACGCATGGCTTCATCGGAATTCAGATTGCCGACGTGACGCCCGACAACGCGAAATTCTTCCATCTGTCGAAGGCGGCGGGCGCACTGGTCAGCGATGTGCAGCCTGATTCGCCGGGAGCGAAGTCCGGATTGAAAACCGGCGATGTGATCACGGAACTCGACGGCAAGCAGGTCAGCGATGCGGGACAGTTGCAGGTTCTCGTTGGGCAGAAGCGGCCGGGAGACACGGTACATCTGCAAGTCTTGCGTGATGAAAAACCGATGAGCGTTCCGGTCACCTTAGAAGATCTCAAGAACCCGAACGGCGTCGAGAAGTCGGAGACTGAGCACGGCAAGGGACGCTGGGGCCTGAATCTCGGCGATCTGAACGAGGACGAGCGCGGTCAACTGCGGGCACCATCGTCGGTTCACGGCGCGATCGTCGAAGACGTACAACCGGGCAGCCCGGCGGATAATGCCGGCTTGCAGCGCGGAGACGTCATCCAGGAAGTAAACCGTAAGCAGGTGAAGTCGGCGAGCGACGTGGCTCAGGCTCTCTCGAGCGTGACGAAAGGCGACGACGCGCTGCTGCTTGTCTGGTCGCAGGGCGGGAGCACGTATCGGGTGCTGCATCCTTCGGAGGAGTAGCGCTCTGGAGGCGGTTGAGCGCCGGCACGTCCGGCGCTCAACTACCTGGCAAATTTGTAATTGAGGTCACGGCCGGGTGTGATCCTGTTAGTGGGACAGAGTCACAGCTGGCGCGGGCAGGATCCGCCGGTTGTCCGCATAATCTGACGCAGAACAGGCTTCCCAGATTACATCGTCCGGATGTTTGGTCGCTCCCTCCACCGCAATACACGAGCTAAGTCTCTTTAGCTCTAACGCATTTCAACTCCGCCACCGTCTCCGGCCCGCCCCAATCCCAGGCCTCCGGTTGCGCTGAGCCCCACAAGGAATCGCGATCCACTCGAGAGTTGGTGGCTGCGTCGATGTTCAGAAATTGTGATTCAAATCACATTCGAATGTGATTCGCAATCCTGCGGAGTGCCCACCACGACCGCTACTATCTGGCCCATAGTGGAACAAGATTAGGGCCTTTAAAACCCTCAACTTACTACTAGGAGGCGATTTCGATGCGCTCTCGCGGCCTTATGTTTGCACTGATTACCTTGTTGCTGATGCTCGGGTTCATGACCGCCAGCAGCTATGCCATTCCCGCTTTTTCGCGCCAGTACGGAACTTCCTGCACCACCTGCCATGTGAATTTCCCAAAGCTCAACGACTTCGGCAAGGCCTTCAAGGATGCTGGATTCAAGTTTCCCAAGGATGACGAGAGCTTCCTCAAAGTTCCTCCTGTCATGCTGGGAGCGCCGGCCCAGAAAGAACTGTTCCCGCATACGGTATTCCCGGGGACCATTCCTGGATTGCCTCCGATTGGGCTGCGCTACAACCAGTTCTTCCAGTACACGCCCAACAGCGCCAATAACTACAATCCTGCGGGCACGGTGGATCCTACCAGCCCGATGGTTCCGCGCACCGATTTTGAATCGGGGTTGTTCAGCATCTTCATGGCCGGGAACTTCGGAAGCGGCATTGCGTTCTGGGTGGATGACGATCTGAGTGTCTCCGGACTAAACTCCAACGGCGGCTTGGGCGACGGTTATTTGAAGTTCGTGGATGTTGGACATTTCTTGAAGCTTCCCACGGATTCGCTGAGCCTGCGCGTGGGCCAGTTCGAATTGGATCTGCCGTTCTCGCAAGCGCGGTCGATCAACATCAGCCCCTGGGACATCTACACCGAGGCCAACATCGGGTTCGCCCCAACACAGAATGTGAACAACGTCATAGCCATGGCCGACGGCATGCAGGGCTTTGAAGTCAGCGGAGGCCATCAATATCGCGG
This sequence comes from Candidatus Dormiibacterota bacterium, assembly GCA_035632675.1. Lineage (GTDB taxonomy): Bacteria > Acidobacteriota > Terriglobia > Terriglobales > Acidobacteriaceae > Sulfotelmatobacter. The sequence continues at coordinate 135,549 of DASQGJ010000070.1, read as the reverse complement.
ATATCACTATTCGCTGGCGGTGGTGAACCAAAATACCAGCGGTACAACCACGAGCGCGCAAAACGTTTCGTCGCCGGGCGGGTTCTTCTCCGATTCCAACTACAAGGACGTCTACGGACGATTCTCGTATCGCTTCAACCTGGAGAAGGACAAGGCCAGCCGGAATGAGATCCAGGCGGCAGGATCGGCCGGGCCACGAGACCACACATCTCTGAGCCTGGGAACATTTTTCTTCAAAGGACGGTCCGTGCAACGGATTGGCACCGAGTCGGCGACCACTCTCACCGCGCGGGAACCCTTCTACCGGGTGGGCGGCGATTTCAGCTTCAACTATCGGACTTTGAACCTGTTCGGTCTGTTCATGTACGGACATGACGACAATCTCCTCCCCAATGCCACCAGCGACGGTTTTGTAAAGGGCCCGGCCGCCAAATTCAACGGCGGCTTCCTCGAGGCCGACTACCTGATGCTGCCCTGGGTGATGGGAATCCTGCGGTATGACCGGGTACAATCCTCGGCGGACTTTCTTAACGCAGGAGCCGGCAACAGCACGAACTACTTCGCGCCGATCGGGAGTACGCGCAACCGGGTAACACCGGGCGTACAATTCTTGATTCACGCCAATATCAAGGCCTCGTTTGAATATGCGATCCGGCCGAAACAGGCCCTGGCATACGACTCGAACGGCAACGCGGTGGCGCCATTCCGGACCAGCACAGCCACCGGCGCACTGGAGTTCGTGTACTAGGGAAACGCACCAGCAACCACAGAGAATTTATAGGAGAGCTGCAATGAAACGTACTTGGATGGCAGTAGCAGCAGTGATCATGATGTTGACCCTGGCCGCGAGCGCCGGAACGATCAGCGGAAAAGTATCGGGCGTGACCGGCGAGTCGGTGGTTTACGTAGAAGCGATCGCGGGAAAGACCTTCCCGGCTCCCACCGAGAAACCAGTGATCGACCAGAAGGGCCTGATGTTCAATCCGCATATCGTTGCCGTGGAACAGGGAACGACGGTGGAATTCCTGAACAGTGACAAGGTCCCCCACAATGTTATGTGGCCTTCGGTCGGCGGCAACAAGAAATTCAGCAAGAACCTGGGCACGTGGCCGCAGGGCGAGAAGCGCGCATTCAAATTCGACAACCCCGGAGTTGTGCCGCTACTATGCTTCGTTCACCCTGAAATGGGAGCGTTCATCGTGGTCTCGCCAACGCCGTATTTCGCGGTGACGGACAAGTCGGGGAACTACAAGATCGACAACGTCCCCGACGGGAGCTACTCGGTCACGGCATGGCACGAGGGCGCGAAGAACCAGTCCAAACCCGTCACGGTCGCGGGCGAGGGCAAGGCAGATTTCACTCTGTCCAAGTAACAGCGTACGGTCGAGCAGCGGGGAGCGGTCTGCTTGGGGCACCGCTCCCCGGTTCGTTTGTGTCCCTCGTTTCGAAACCCAGTTGACGTTCAACCTGCAGTTCGACTAGAACGTGCCGCATGCTAAAACGATTCAAAAACAAGAAGGTCGATGGGGACTGGCTGCACACAAACTTCCCCTGCATGATGGCCTGCCCGGCGCACACCAATGCCGGACGCTACGTCGGCCTGATTGCGGAAGGGCGGTTCGAAGAAGCCTACCGGCTGGCGCGTGATCCGAACCCCCTGGCCAGCATCTGCGGAAGAGTTTGCGCGCATCCGTGCGAAACGGCGTGCCGCCGGGGAGAGATCGACCGTCCGATTTCAATCCGCGCGCTCAAGCGGTTTCTTACCGAGCAGTACGGGCCCGAGTCGAAGCATCCGATCAACGTCAACGAAGGACGCGGACAGCAGAAACTTCCGTTCAAAGTTGCGGTGGTGGGCGGGGGCCCGGTCGGGCTCTCCGCGGCACACGATCTGGCCCTTATGGGATATGCGGTGACGATCTTTGAAGCAGCGCCGGTCGCGGGCGGAATGCTCTATCTTGGGATTCCGGAATACCGGTTGCCGCGCGATGTGGTCGAGGCGCAGGTCCGCGAGATTCTGGAGACGGGCGACATCACGCTCAAGCTGAATCATGCGGCGGGCCGCGATTTCACAATCTCCGATCTACGGCGGCAGGGATTCGACGCGGTATTGGTGGCCGTAGGTGCGCACCGCAGCCGGGATCTGAGCATTCCGGGAGTGGATCTTGATGGAGTCCACAAGGGCATCGATTTTCTGTTGAATGTGAATCTTGGGTACAAGTTCACGATCGGGAAGAAAGTGATCGTGATCGGCGGCGGGAACGTTGCGATGGATGTGGCCCGGTCGGCGGCGCGCGAAGTGGTAAAGCAGCATGCCGGGGGCGTCGAGGATGTTGAGCCCTCAGCGGAGAACGTCTCTGCGGTCGCGACCAAGGAGATGGTGGACATCTCGCTGTCGGCGTTGCGCATGGGCGCGCAAGAAGTGAATCTGGTGTGCCTGGAACGCCGCAACGAGATGCCGGCCGCGCTCGAAGAGATCGAAGAAGCGGAAGAAGAAGGAATCATTATTCATCCCGGCTTCGGGCCCAAGCGGGTCATCGGCAAAGACGGGAAGGTTGCGGCGCTTGAGGTCCTGACGACGAAGTGGGTGTTCGATCAGAACAAGCGCTTCAATCCGGCGTTCTACGAGAACAGCGAGAGCCAGATCGAGTGCGACACGATCATCATGGCGATCGGACAAGCTCCGCGGCTGGATTTCCTTACGCCCGAAGATAAAGTTGATATCTCGCCGCGGGGCCTGATCGCGGTGAATCCACAGACGCTGATGACTTCCGCTGCAGGGATCTTCGCTGGCGGCGATTGTGTGTTCGGGCCGCGGCTCATCATCGACAGCGTGGGTGACGGTAAGCGCGCGGCGGTGGGCATTGACGAGTACTTGCGCGGCGGGAAACATCCGGACCCGATCATCGAGGTGGAATTGCTGAAGCGGCACGCCATGCCGCTGGGTTATCTGGATGTCAACCGGCAGCCGGTGCCGATGCTTCCTCTCGAGCGCCGCACCGGAGTCACGGAAGTCGAGGTCGGTTACGACGCGGCAAGCGCGGTTGCCGAAGCGCAACGCTGCCTGCACTGCTGGGTCAACACGATTTTCGAAGGCACGCCGGAGGATGGCAGCATGTGCATCCTGTGCGGCGGGTGTGTGGATGTTTGTCCGGAGAAGTGCCTGGAACTGGTATCGCTCGATCGCATCGCGTTCGAGCCGGAGACCGTCAAACACATTCGCGACAACCAGGAATGTTTTGGCGTCGAGTTCGATGAAGTCGCAGCTGACGAATTGGGGGTTGTGACCGGCGCAGCCATGCTGAAGGATGAGACGCGCTGCATCCGCTGCGGCCTGTGCGCCATGCGCTGTCCGGTAGGCACGATCACGATGGAGTCGTACAACCTGATACCAGCGGAGCCGACTGGATTGATCTCGATAGCGGCAATCGGCGCGGGATTGCAGAAGTAGGCAGAGAAAGTTGTCGCAGAGGAAAATATGGCCGAGGACAAGAATAACGCGAACGCGGAACCGGCGACCGATCTGAACCGGCGCCAGTTTTTCGCGAAACTGGGGCTGGGCTCCCTGAGCATTGCCGCCATCGGCACGGCGGCATTTTCGTATCAGTATCTTGAGCCCAATGTGCTGTTCGAACCTTCGCCCGTCGTGAACGCCGGCAAGCCGGATCGCTACCCGCTCGGCTCGGTCACGCTCGACGTGAACTCGGGCATTTACATCATCCACTCCCAGGAAGGCTACTTCTCCCTGAGCGCGGTCTGCACGCATCTAGGCTGCATGACCGCGTCGAAGCCGGAGCCAGGCACCGAGATGGGCATCATTGCCTGCCCGTGTCACGGCAGCAAATTTTTCGTTGACAAGAAAGACAGCCAGAAACCCGGAGACAAAATCGAGGGGCCCGCGCCCAAGCCGCTGCCGTGGAAGAGTATCTCAATCAATGAGGACGGCGATCTCCTCGTGGATCGCTCCGTCGACGTTGAGCCCCTGGCACCGAAATCGTACGTGAGGGTCTAAGCATGGCGAAGACCGGTATGACGAAAACAATGGACCAGTATTTCGACGACTTGCGTGGCACGCGCGTGTGGCGCTCGATTTTTCGCAGCGGCACCGGAACGAGTACGCTCAAGCGCGCTCTGGCCATCCAGCAGAACGTGTTTCTACATCTGTTTTCGACCAAGGTCAGGTCGCGCATGCTGAGTGTCAGCGCCACGTGGTATTTGGGGACGCTGACGCTGGGCACGTTCTTCATTCTGGTCGCGACCGGCATTCCTTTGATGTTCTACTATCACCCGTCGGCGCCGCAGGCGTACGCCGATACGAAAGATCTGCAGTTCGTGGTCTCGTCGGGATTGTTTCTGCGGAACCTTCATCGCTGGTCGGCGCACGCCATGGTGTTCCTGGTATTCGCGCACATGTTCAAAGTGTTCTATCGCGGAGCTTACCGGACACCGCGTGAATTCAACTGGGTGATCGGCGTTGTTCTTCTGCTCATTACTTTGTTGCTCAGCTATACGGGATACCTGCTCCCCTGGGATCAGCTGGCCTACTGGGCGATCACCGTGGGTTCGAATATCGCGTCGGCCGTTCCGGTGGTGGGAGAGAAGATTCACTTTCTGCTTCTTGGCGGCAATGCGGTCAATGCCAACGCGCTGCTGCGGTTTTACGTGCTGCACTGCATGATCCTGCCGCTGGCTGCGATTTTCTTCGTGGCCATTCATTTCTGGCGAATCCGCAAAGACGGCGGCTTGTATGCGCATTCCAGTGAACCTGCTGTGGTGAGGGCGCAGGCAGCCGACGGAAAGGAGGCGCGTTAGCCATGGCGGACTCCAAGGACTTTGTCGCCGGCGTCGACTCGAACGCCAAGAAATCGCCGCGGCGGATTGTGTTCATCACGCGGCGTACGTCAGCGCAGGTGAAGGCGGAGACCGAAGATCAGATCCAGACTTTCCCGGAAGTGCTGTTTCGTGCCGCGGTTGCGATCATGTCGCTTGCCGTGGGGCTGGTGTGGATCGCGCTGATGTTCAACGCTCCGCTCGAGGGGCTTGCCGACCCATCGCATACGCCGAATCCGGCCAAGGCGCCGTGGTATTTCCTCGGACTGCAGGAGTTGCTGCACTACTTCCCGCCAGTTGTGGCAGGTGTGTTGATCCCCGGTCTAGTGGTGATGGCGCTGATTGTCATTCCGTACTTCAAGGTCAACATTGAAGCCGACGGACTGTTCCAGAAAGACCGCGACAACAGACTGCGAATCTTCTATTTGGTGGCGGGCGGGCTGTCACTGTTTCTGCTTCTGTACAAGTCGCATTTGTACAACTATGTACTCGGGATTAAGGGAGAGGCGGAACCGCTTTATGCCGGTCTGATCCCGACGCTGATTATTGCCGGGCTCATGATTCTGGCGTCAAAGAGCTCTCCGCAATCGCCTTCGGCATTCCGCCGCTACCTGGCGGGAAGGCCGCTTTCGTATTGGGTGATGACTTGGTTCTTGTTCGAACTGGTGGTGCTCACTGCCATCGGCACATTTTTCCGCGGGCCGGGCTGGGCATGGGTCTGGCCGTGGCAGGGTTTCTAGCGATGATGGCATCACCTCAGGGGCGAAAGCCCGAATCAACTTGGACATCTTGCGGCGCGGCTCAAGCTGCGCCCTATCAAGGCACAAGGATGCGGCGGTCATGAAAGAAAAACTTGCGTCGCTCTGGCAGAAATTGTTTGGGGACAGCGTTCGCGCCTTCGGCGTCGTGAGCCTGGTATTTCTGGCGTCGATAGCGATTGCACCCGCGAAGAATTTCTTCAGCGAATGGCGACATTACCAGCACGGGTATCTCGGCCTGATCCGTAACCGAAGTGAGGCGAACACGCTGCAGCGGCATTTTCAGGGCGGCATTCAACAAGTCTGGCTGCCGGAACTGGGTGTGGTCGACCGGTGTACGAGTTGCCACGTCGGCCTGAAGGAATCCAGCCTTACGGACGTAGCCAGACAGCCCTACCGCACGCATCCGGCGATTCCCCACAAAATGGATCAGTTCGGATGCACCATCTGCCATCGCGGTCAGGGCGCCGCGACCACCGTGGCGGAAGCGCATAACAGCACGCTGGCGTGGGAGCAGCCGATTCTTCCAGCCAAGTACATTGAGTCTTCATGCGGACAGTGCCATCGCGGACCCCTGCCCGGCACGCCTCAACTGAATCAGGGACGGAACCTGCTTGCGCGCGAAGGGTGCGTGCACTGCCACACCGTGAAGTTGCCCGATGGCAGCGTGATGAAAGCCGTCGACGATCCTCCGTCGCTCTCGCACATTGCCGACAAGACGACGCGCGAGTGGATTTTCGCGTGGCTCAAGGATCCGCAAGCCTATGCCACGACGTCGACGATGCCGAACTTCAAGCTGAGCGACGATGATGCGCGCGACATTTCGGCGTTTCTGATCGCCAACAGCACTCCGGTGGCCGGAGACACGCTCACCGTTTCGGCGAAAACGTCATCCGATCCGGCGGCGGGAGCAAGCCTTTACGGAGAGTCTTACTGCGCCTCGTGCCATGCGGTGCAAAATTCTGCAGGAAACATGGTAGGCGGCGATGTGGGTCCGGAACTCACGCGCGTGGGCACGAAGGTTAAGCCGCAGTGGCTGCAAGCCTGGCTGCGCAATCCGCGGACGTACGATCCGGCCACGGGGATGCCGCACTACCGCTTCAACGATGGGCAAGTGGCAACCCTGAGCGGATTTTTGCAGGCCAAAGCCGATTCCGATCTGCTGGCCAACGTGCATCTGGAGGCCGCGACGCCAGAGCAGATTGCCCACGGCAAGCGATTGGTCGCAGATTACGGCTGCGCTTCCTGCCACGAAATTGCAGGCATCAAGAAGCCCGAGAACTTTGCGCCGGAACTGAGCCGCATCGGCAGCAAGCCGATTACTCAACTCATCTTCCTGCCCGGGATGCAACATACATTGCCCGATTACATTGCGGGCAAGATCAAGCAGCCGCGCGCGTTTTCGCCGGGGCTGAAGATGCCTCAATACACATTCACGTCGGCGCAGATTGATTCGATCACGACCGCGTTGCTCTCGCTCAATGACCGGTCGTACAGCCTGCCGCACTCGCTCGCGGTTCCGGCTGTTCCGGAGTCGGATTATCAACCGGCGGGTAAGGCGGGAAAGCTGATGACCGATCTGGCCTGCTTCAGTTGCCATCGCATCAATGGCCACGGCGGCGATATGGCTCCCGACCTGACCTGGGAGGGAAGTTCGGTGCAGCGCGAGTGGCTGGTACAGTTCTTCAAGAATCCCGGGACGCTGCGCCCGGCGCTGATCCGGCGGATGCCGCGCTTCAACCTGAGCGACGGTGAAGTGAACGAGCTCACCGACTACATCATGACGGTCTATCAGAGTCCGGCGGTAGATCGCGACTCGATGCCGCTGAGCGGGTATTCCCAAGGACAGATCGAACTCGGCAAGCAGCTCTTTTACGGCAAGTACTCGTGCCAGGGCTGCCACATCGTCGACACCAAGACCGACAAGGGATACATCGGGCCGACCCTGACGCATGTTGGTTCGAGGTTGACCGCGGCGTGGATCTATCAGTGGATGAAGAATCCGCAGTCGTTGCGGCCGGGGACGGTCGAGCCCAATCGCGCCATGAATGACGAAGAGGCGCGGGCGCTGACCGCGTTCCTGATGTCGCTGAAAGGTGGAGGAAAACAGGAGGTCGCGAAGAAATGAACCGCTACTCAATGGCAACCGTCATTCTTGGTGCGGCTCTGGTCGCAACGTCCTGCTCGCGCAAGGGTGAGACTGCACCGCTGCCGAAGCCAACTGACTTTGGAGCGGCGATTGTGGAATCGAGCGGCGGGAAGCAGTTTGCTCAGACTGGCACGCTGCTGCCTCAGCCAGTCGTGGTCCAGGTGAACAACGAGCAAGGAGCGGCGGTGACGGGGGCTCTGGTGGAATTTGCGGGAGCGTCGGGCATCACGTTCGACCCGCCGAGCGGCTTGACCGACTCGAGCGGCCAAGTGACGTCCAATGTTTCTCTGGGAGGCATGGCTGGACGTTACCAGCTCAAAGCTTTCACCTTCGACAAATCACACAAGAGGATCGAGCTCAAGATCGAGGAGACTGCCCTCGGATACCAGCAAGCGCTGGGACATCGACTCAACGATCAATACTGCGAGCGCTGTCACAATCCGGAATCCACTGTCGAGCGCGCATCGAACTATGACAACCTTGAGGTGAAGCCGCATCCCTTCACCGAAGGTGATACGCTCAACAAGATCACCGACGCCGACCTGACTGCCATCATCACGCACGGTGGTCCGGCGTTGAACAAGTCGGCACTGATGCCGGCCTGGGGAAACACGCTCAGCAAGTCGGATATCCAGGCACTGATATCCTATATCCGTGCCGTATCCGATCCGCCGTCAGGGAGTGCTGGGCCTGTCTATGAGACGAATTAGTCTGATTGTGTTGTGCCTGGGGTTTGCCGCGACTTTTGCGCGGGCGCAGGTTCTTCCCGCTGCTGAAATCAGAGATCCCGAAATGAGCGCCCTGCAAGAGCGCAACATGGACGCTCTGAAGCAGCTGGGTGGGGAGATTCTCAAGCTGCCGACCGATTATCCTTTCTATCTCAGTCGCAAACTGGATCTGGACGAATCGAAACAGAAATGGGCCGACCAGCGCTCCATTCAGTTCGATCGCTACAAAGATAAAGTTGTGCTCAAGATCACGGGAAACTATTTCGCGGCATACTCGGCCGAGAAAATGAATGCGGATCAGCGGGCGCGGCAGACCTTTCAGCAGATCGTCCAGCCGATTCTCGCAGACGCTGTGCCTCTTTTTGAGAAGAATGCAAGCCTGCAGGCGTATGCCTTTGAGATTTCCCACCACGTGATGGGGAAAGTTGGGGGCGTGGCGATGGAGCGTCCCGAGAATCTTGTGGTCATTCTTCCGCAGGCGGCGGCCATTCGGCTGGTGAATGCGAAGGACGACACGAGCCGGCAGGCAGCGCTGGTGCAAGCGGAAGTCTACGTCAATGCCAAGCCAGCCACTCTCTGGACCGGCGACGCGCCGCAGCTGGCGCAGGAAGCTGCTCCGGAAGACCCGTCAACCACTGCACAGACCGCACGGACCGAGGCCGCGAACAGCGCCGAACATGATCTCGACAAGATTCCGAGCCCGGTGCATGTTCCGTCATTGAAGCCGCCAAAGCCCGCGCGCGATACGTCGCCGCAGGCGCTTTCGTCGTTGCAGTCGTCGCTCAAGCCGCTGCTGGACAGCATGGTGAAGGAAATCGATCCGCAAGCCCATTTCGCGTCTTACGCGTCGCCCTCCTTCATCGCGTTTCGGAGTGGCGTTTATCTGGAACTCTCGATCAACACAACGCTCCCCGAACCCCAGACTGTTTCACGCTATCGTCTTGCAGCTCTGGCGTTCGACGACCACGTGGCGCATCTGATCCGTCCTGTGCTTGGCTATTTCAAGGATGACTCGCAATTCGACGGCCTGGGGTTCAGCAGCACGCTCCACCTCACGGCGGCGAAGAACGCTGGCGCAAATTCTCAAGCCGTGGAATTTTTCTTTCCGTTCTCTGCCCTGCGGTGCTACGAGCGCTACGACTGCACGGGTCAACAGTTGATCGACGCCGGAACCGTGCTGATCAACGGGGAGCGCGTCAGTCTTGACCTGCAAATTGCGGAAGGCGGCGCGAGTAACTGAACGCGCCCGCCGTCTCCGCAAAAATGGCGGCATCCCGCTCGCAAATCTTCTCTGATACACTTTCGCGCATGAGCACAACCACGCGGAGAGAGTTCGTTGGACAATGCGCGGGCGCGGCAGCGGGAGCGTGGCTTCTTCCCAGTTTCGCACGGGCTGCGAATTCTGGGCCATCGGTCAAGTTCCCCTCCGATCCGCGAGAGCGGGTTGCGGTCGCAGCCTATCCATTTCGCGAATTCATTGTGGGATGGAAGGGCTGGGACGGGAAAACTCCCAGCACGGTTCCCCTCGCGCAGCAGATGGAGCTGAAGGATTTCGCGGCGCATGTAGCTGCGAAATTCAACGTGCATCACATCGAGCCATGGAGTCCGATCTTTCCCAGTACCGACCCCAAATATCTGGAGCAATTTCGCGCCGCGGTAGAGAAGGCAAAGTCGACGGTAGTCGACATTGCGGTCGATGGCAGGCATAGCCAATATGCCGTGGACGCTGCCGAGCGAAAGGCGTCCGTGACGGCGACGAATCAGTGGATTGACGTGGCAGTGGCGCTCGGTTCCCCAAGCATTCGCACCCACATAGATGGAGGCAAGGAGTTGAAGCCCGACGTGAGCCTGGCCGCGGATACCCTGGCGCGCAGTGCAGAGTACGGAGCCAAGAAGAACGTGGTTGTTGATCTGGAGAATGACAATCCCGTCAGCGAGGATCCGTTTTTCATCGTGCAGGTGATTGAGAAGGTCAACAGTCCATGGCTGCGGGCGTTGCCGGATTTTGGGAACTCGCTGGCCGCGCATGATGAGGCCTTCCAGGATAGAGCCATGGAAGCGATGTTTGCGCACGCCTACGGGATCTGCCACGTGAAGGACGGCGAGGTGGACGACGGCAAGGTCTCGCACGTGGATTTGGCAAAGACGTTTGGGATTCTGAAGAAACACGAATACAAGGGTTATTGCTCCATTGAGTACGACGCGCCGGGGGATCCGTACAAGCCGACAGCAGCGCTGGTGGAAGCGACGATCAAATATCTCTCGTAGGTTCGGGTTTACAAAAGACTATGGCGGGACAGGGGATTCAGCGCCGGGAAGTGTTGCGAATTCTGGGGACGGCCGCAGCGGCGGCGCAGTTTCCGGGATTCAGCAAGTGGGGATTTGCTTGCGGGCATTTGGGCAACGCGGCTTTGCAGATCAAGCCGGCGACTTACACGCCGCAATTCTTTAGCGCTGCCGAATATGCAGTGGTGGAACGCCTGGCGGACATGATCATTCCGAGCGACGGGACGCCCGGGGCGAAGGACGCGGGCGTTGCGGAGTTTATTGACTTCATGGTGGCCAACGATCCCGAACCGCAGTATGCCTTTCGTATGGGACTCGGATGGCTGAATGCGCACTGCGAGCGGAATGTGGGGAAGAAGTTTCTGGAACTGACTCCGGAGCAACAGACTTCCCTGCTCGAACCGCTCGGGTTCAAAGCTAAAGCTCGGCCCAGCGAAGAGGACGGACGGAAGTTCTTCGCGCTGATGCGTGAGTTCACGGTGATCGGGTTCTACACGAGCGAGATCGGGTTCAAGGAGTTGGACAATCCGGCGCTGAAGTTTTATTCCGAGTCGCCAGAGTGTCCGCACAAGGATGATCGCGAGCACCGGCATCTGTCGCAGGCAAAAGCGTGAGGTCCTCGGCTATGGGGGCTAAAGCCCCAGAGTTGTGGAGCGCATTAACGCGGCCCTGAAAGGGCCGCTCTTCCACGGTGGTGGTCGAGCAACGCGATGGTCGCGGCGATGATCGAAGGCGACCGTGGCCACTTGACGATAGTCAAAAGAATTAAGAGCTGATGGCGAAAAGCATCTACGACGTCATTGTGATTGGAACCGGCGCGGGCGGCGGCATGGCGATCAAGACGCTGTGCGAGGCAGGGCTGAAGGTGTGCGCGCTGAACGCGGGGCGGCGGCTCGATCCGGAGAAGGATTTTCGCTATCACCGCATGCCGTGGGACATGAAGTTTCGCGGGCTCGATGATCCCAAGCGGCGCGCCGAGTCCTATGGCTACATGGACAACGAGTACACCAAGGCGGCGTGGGATCACGAGATTCCATTCACCGTAGCGCCGGGAACGAAGTGGATGTGGCCGCGCTGCAACGCGGTCGGCGGCAAGACGAATTTCTGGGGACGGAGTTCGGCGCGCTTCGGCGACGTCGATTTTCGGGCAGCGTCGCTCGACGGCTACGATGTAGATTGGCCCGTGACGTATGCGGAGATCGATCCGTTCTACACGCGCGTTGAGAAAATGATCGGCGTGGCCAGCACAGTGCAGAACCGGCCGAGCAATCCGGACGGATCGTACCTTCCTCCATTCAAGTTCCGGTGCCTCGACTACATCCTGGAAGCTGGGTGCAACAAGGTGGGCGTGCCCTATCTGCCGGACCGGTGCGCGCAGTTGACGCAAGCGCACGAAGGGCATCCTGCGTGTCATTTTTGCGGCGAGTGCACGACGGGTTGCGACGTGGGCGCGTTTTTCTCAACTCCCTATTTCCTGCTGCCGAAGGCGGAAGCGACGAAGAATCTGGAATTGCGGACCGATGCGCTGGCAAAGAATATTCTTGTCGACGACAACGGGCACGCGGCGGGCGTGGCCTATGTCGATCGCAAGACCAAGCAGGAAGTTGAGGTGTACGGGCGAGCCGTCGTGGTGGCCGCGGGATGCGTCGAGTCGGCGCGCATCATGCTGAATTCGAAGTCGCGGCACTGGCCAAACGGGATTGCGAATTCCAGTGGACAGCTCGGGCGCAACCTTTGCGATCATCTTTATGGCGAGTCGGCCAGAGGATATTTGCCGCAACTCGTGGGACAACCCAGTTTTCCCGACCATGTCGCCGACAGCACCATCGCATGGATGCCACGCTGGCAGAATCTGAAAGACGCGCACGAAGAGAAGTTTATCCGGGGATACTCGGTCTATCCCGATGGCGGGTGCTCGGAGTTCCCGTGGTTCGCCAACGATCTCGACGGGTTCGGCACTTCGTTCAAGCGCGAGATCAAGCGGCGTTACCCGGCTCCGGTGAGCTTTGGCATTCAGGCGCCAACTCTGCGGTCGGACACGAACTACATGGATCTCGATCCTGAGGTCAAAGATCCGTACGGGATTCCCGTGGCTCGCATGCATTTCGAGTGGGACGAGAATGTACTCAAGATGTGGGAGCACTCGAAACAAGCTTGCGCGGAGGTGCTGCGTGCGGCAGGCGGCGAACTTCAGGAGTCCGGCTACGCTCCGGAGATTCCCGGCTTCAGCCTTCATGAGACCGGGACGTGCCGCATGGGGAATGACCCGAAGAAGTTTGTGACCAACCGCTTCGGGCAAGCGCACGACGTTTCTAATTTGTATGTCTGCGATGCCAGTGTGTTTCTGAGCTGCACGGACAAGACCACCACCATCAGTATTCTGACGTTTTCACTGCGTACTTCGGAACACTTGATCGACAATTTTCGCCGGGGCGAGCACAAGAGCGCGTGAGCCACAGCGATGCCAGCGCGGCGGGGCCCCTGCCTCGGTCCACAACTCTGGGTCGGTTGCGTGAACTGGCAGCGTTGTTCCTGAAACTCGGCACCATCAGCTATGGCGGACCGGCGGCTCATATTGCGCTGATCGAGGCGGAGATTGTCCGCAAGCGGCGGTGGGTAACCCAGCAGCAATTCCTTGACATGCTGGGCGCGGCGAATTTGATTCCGGGGCCAACCTCCACCGAGATGGCGATCAACGTGGGCTTCGTGCGCGCGGGCTGGGCAGGACTCTGCGTCGCGGGCGCGAGTTTCGTTGTGCCCGCGGCCTTGATCACCGGAGCGTTTGCGTGGGCCTACGTGCGGTTTGGATCGCTGCCGCAGGCGGCGTCAGCGCTGGCGGGGATTAAGCCAGCCGTTCTGGCTGTGATCGCGATCGCGATCTGGCGCTTGGGGAAGACTGCGACTAAGGATGTGGGACTGGCCGTATTGGGTGGGCTGGCGCTGGGGGCGTTCTTCGTTGGCCTCAATCCGATTCTGATTCTGTTCGGCGGCGGCCTGGCCGGCATGCTTGTACGGCGAGCAACCAACCTTCGAGCGGCGGGAATGCTTTCGATTCCCGCACTGCCGAGACCGTTCTCTCTTTCGCTGCGCTACCTCATGGCTGTGACAGCGGCATCGGCCGCTGCAGGGACGGTCGCGGCGAGGCCATCCGTTGGAAAGATTGCATTGTTCTTCTTGAAGATCGGCGCAGTGCTTTATGGTGGCGGGTATGTACTCCTGGCTTTCCTGGAGCAGGGACTGGTCCAGCAGCACGCATGGCTCACGCGGCAACAACTGCTGGACGCGGTAGCGATCGGGCAGTTTACACCCGGTCCAGTGCTCTCGACCGCGACCTTTATCGGATACATCCTTGGCGGAGTACCGGGCGCGGCGGTCGCAACGGTGGGAATCTTTCTGCCGTCGTTCTTTTACGTGGCGCTGCTGGCGCCGGTTCTGTTCCGCCTGCGGCAGTCCGCCTGGCTCGCGGCCTTCCTCGACTCGGTGAATGTCGGCGCGGTCGCCTTGATGTCGGGAGTAACGTTTCGTCTAGGAGTAGACGCGCTGCGGGGATGGCCATCGTGGGTGATAGCACTCGCTTCGCTCGCGGTATTGTTGCGCTGGAAGATGAGTCCGGCGTGGGTGGTGCTGGGCGGAGGAGTCGCGGGGCTCTTACTTCCTATTCTTCATTTCTGAGATCCAATTTCAACCAATTCGGAGGAACCTATGACAATTCGAAAAATTGCATCAACTTTGATCTTGATGGTCCTCGCTGTCGCGTCCGCGGCAGCCCAGCGGAAGTACATCCCTCACCCGCAGCCAGCGGATGCGAAACCCTTGCCATTCAGTGACGCGGTCCTGGTAGCCAACACGCTCTTCATCTCGGGACACATTGGGCTCGATGCAAAAACCGGCATGGCGCCGGCCGATCCGGAGGAGGAAGCAAAGCTTGTGATGGAGGGAATCAAGAAGACGGTGGAGTCTGCTGGTTTGACGATGGACGATCTGGTCACCGTTCAGGTCTTCTGCACTGACCTGAAGTACTACGACACCTTCAATGCCGTCTATAAAACATACTTCCACGACAATTATCCGGCACGGGCGTTCATCGGAGCCGACAAGCTGTTGCGCAACGGGAAGTATGAAGTGCTGGGGATCGCGGTGAAACGATCACAGTAACGCCGCGTTATTCGTTTTTTCTTCGCCCATGGCCGATTTTTGTGATAAATGTATAGGCCATGCGAAAGGCCGTGAATCATCTCAAGAAATGCGACCCGGTCCTGCGCGCGATCATTGAACGCGTGGGACCGTGCCGCATGGAGTTTGCGCCGGCGGAGTTCTCCAGCCTGGCCGAAGCGATCGTCTATCAGCAACTTAACGGCAAGGCCGCATTAACGATCTTCAAGCGTTTTGCGGCGCTGGCCGGTGAGCCGCTGACTCCTGAGGGCATTCTGCTTCTGAGTGATGAGCAACTGCGCGGCGTCGGACTCTCGAAGCAGAAGTCGGCGTATCTGAAAGATCTGGCGGCGAAGACGGCGGCTGGGTCACTCGACTTCGCGCGGCTCCCTGATCTGCCGGACGAGGAAGTCATCGAGCATCTGACGCAGGTCAAAGGCATTGGCGTGTGGACGGCACACATGTTCCTGATGTTTTCGCTGCGCCGTCCGAATGTGCTGCCGACCGGCGATTACGGCGTGCAGATGGCAGTCAAGAAGCACTACCGGAAACGCAAGCTGCCGAAGCCGAAGGACATGGAGAAGATTGCGCGGGCCTGGGAGCCGTATCGCAGCGTGGCGTGCTGGTATATGTGGCGGAGCCTGGACATCAAGACCCTTTAACCACCGGGGACACAGAGTTGCACAGGGCAACCACCGTTGCGCCGCTGTGATCCTCGGCGGTCTCTGTGGTTAAATGGTGTTCGATGGCTGAGATGAAGATCCGCGTGCTGGTAGCGAAGCCCGGGCTCGACGGGCATGATCGTGGCGCCAAAGTGATTGCGCGTGCCTTGCGCGATGCCGGCATGGAAGTCATCTACACCGGCCTTCGGCAAACTCCTGAAATGATCGTTACCGCGGCCCTGCAGGAAGATGTGCAGGTCATTGGGCTGTCGATTCTGTCGGGAGCGCACAATGCGATCGTGCCGCGCGTCATGGACCTCCTCAAGCAGAACAAGATGGACGATGTGATCGTTCTGCTGGGTGGGATCATCCCGGACCAGGATATCGACGGACTCAGGAAGGCGGGCGTGGCGGCGATATTTCAGCCGGGCACGGCCATGGACGACATCGTGCAGTTCATCCGCGCGCATGTGCAGGGGCCGGGCGTACCGGCGGCCGGGTGATGTCGGAGATCGACGCGTCACGCGTCAAGCGCATCCTTTCGGAAACCGTCGGTCCGGTTCCGTGGTACTGGGAAACGTTTCCCGTTTTTCGCTCGCTGTCGGGACAGAGATTCGTCTGGGCCCATCATGGGACAGACGGTCCTGTCGCCCACCTCGTCACGCTTGGACTCGAGCAGGAGCCTGACAAAGTTCGCCTCGCTCTCAATACCTACTGCAGACCGTTTCTTGTGCCTCCGCACTATTGTGGCATCTGGTGTCCGGAGGGGCGCAAGATCCGTCTGGCGTGTTTTGATCCTGATCAACTCAAGGCATTTGACCTGGCAGAGGTTGCAGGCTGGTTCAAGCAATCTTCGGACCGGATTTATTCGGCCACGGCTCCGGTCGCGGATTTCGAGATTCCGCTCACTCTGGAGGCGGGGATGCACAAGATCGAAGTTCCTGCCGAGGTGGCAAGTGTCGACGAACTGATCATTCCGACCAGCTACAAAGCGATGTCGAACGACGATCCGGCTTATGCACTCTTTGTTTTTTATCTGCAGGCCGGGCTGGTGGAGGTGCTGCCGCAGAAGTGGTTCACGGCTGCTCAGTACCGCGTGGGACAGCAATGGATCACACGGGCGGCTCGTGATGCGGAGTCGCATCGCATCGTCGGAGAGTGCTTTGGTGTAGGCAAGTTTCTGCTGGAAGAAGACGGCTGCCGGTTGGCGGAGTGGGTGGAGCGGGGCACTTAGTCCTTAGCGCTGAGCTCAGATTCCTGGTCCCAATGTCTGAAATTCGCTTTCAGCTTGAAGAGAATCGCGGTGTGCGCGTGCTGCGGCTATGCTCGCAAGACGCAACCAACCGCCTGAGTCGCGATCTCGTGCTGGCCCTGACGGAGGAGATTCGTCAGGTGGCTTTGGAGCCGAGGCCACTGGTGATCACTGGCAACGACAGATTCTTTTCCGCGGGCGCGGACTTGAAGGAAATTGCGGCGCTCACGGGTCCCGCAGCCTACGAATTCTCCCTGATGGGGCAAGAACTCATGCGGGTCCTGGACGAGTTCCCTGCTCCGATGTACGCGGCGATCTCGGGATATTGCATGGGTGGAGGGCTCGATCTCGCGCTGGCTTGCCATCATCGAATAGGGTCACCGCATTCGGTCTTTGGACATCGTGGAGCAGCATTAGGGCTGATGACCGGCTGGGGAGGAACCCAGCGCCTGCCGCGCCTCGTAGGGAAGGGACGAGCGCTGGAAATGCTGGTCGCCGCCGAGAAAGTCAGCGCTTCCCGTGCACTCCAGATGGGGCTGATTGATGCTATCGCCACCGATCCCGTGGCCGACGTGATTCGCCGGGTCAGTGACCGTTAAGCAGCAAATGTCCGTAGCGCGCTGCATTGCGTGGTTCTGCCCGGCTGGTATACCGTAAACAGTCCGCTACTTCGACCCATGGCTGAGCGCAACGAATCTCTCGCAGTGAACTCGTCCGCATTGGGTACCGTGCTGAAGACGAAAATCGATCCCACCTCAGCTCGCTTCGAAGCCAACATGCGCTTTTTGGCCGACCTTATGTCACAGGTGCGGAATGAGGGGGAAAAGATCTGCGAGGGCGGAGGCGCCAAGGCGATCGAAAACCAGCATTCCAAGGGCCGGTTGACAGCCCGCGAGCGGATTGGACTGCTGGCTGATCCGGGAACATTTTTTGAAATCGGCTCATACGCCGCCCACGGCATGTATGAAGAATGGGGCGGGGCGCCGGCAGCGGGTGTCGTTACCGGCATGGCACGGGTGCAGACGCGCCTGGTGATGATCATCGCCAACGATGCCACGGTCAAAGCGGGCGCGTTTTTCCCAATGACCTCGAAGAAGGTCATTCGGGCTCAGAACATCGCGATCGAAAATCGTATCCCGACAATTTATCTGGTAGATTCCGCGGGAGTGTTTCTGCCGCTGCAGGAAGATGTCTTTCCTGATACCGATGATTTCGGGCGTGTATTTCGCAACAACGCGGTGATGTCGGCGATGGGGATTCCGCAAATTGCGGCCATCATGGGCATGTGTGTCGCGGGCGGCGGATATCTGCCAGTGATGTGCGATCACGTTCTGATGACCGACGGCAGCGGATTGTTTCTCGCAGGGCCGGCGCTGGTGCAGGCGGCGATTGGACAGAAAGTGTCGGCGGAAGAGCTGGGCGGAGCCGCGATGCATTCGGCGATCAGCGGCACGGTAGATTTCCGCGAGCCGAACGACGAAGCCTGCATCGAGCGGATTCGATCGATCGTGGAGAAATGGGGATACCGGCGTCTCTCACCGTGGGATCGCAAGAAGCCGGTTGAACCTGTCCTGGCTGCGGAAGAGATCTACGGGATCTACGACCCGTCGCCGGCGCGCCCGTACGACATGAAGGAAGTGCTGGCGCGAGTGCTCGACGGCAGCCGCTTCGATGAATACAAGCCGGAATACGGGAAGACGCTCATCTGCGGGTACGGCAGAATCGGTGGTTTTGCGGTTGGCATCGTGGCCAACCAGAAGTTGCATGCGCAACAGACGGATCACGAGGGCCACAAGCGCGTGGAATTCGGCGGCGTGATTTACACGGAGTCCGCGGAGAAAGCAGCGCGCTTCATTATGGACTGCAATCAGAATCTGATTCCGCTGATCTTCTTTCACGATGTGAACGGATTCATGGTGGGACGCGACGCGGAGTGGAGCGGCATCATCAAAGCTGGGGCGAAGATGGTGAACGCGGTTTCGAATTCGGTGGTCCCGAAGATTACGGTCATCGTGGGCGGATCGTTCGGCGCTGGGCACTATGCCATGTGCGGGAAGGCCTATGATCCGCGATTCGTATTCGCCTGGCCGACCGCCCGCTACGCGGTGATGAGCGGCGATTCGGCGGCGGGCACGCTGGTCGAGATCAAAGTCAAGCAACTGGAACGCGGCGGCAAGAAACTGAGTGACGAAGAGAAGAAGGAACTCTACGAATCCGTAAAGCGCACTTATGATGAGCAGACCGATCCGCGCTACGGGGCGGCGCGCCTGTGGATCGACAAGATCATCGATCCGATCGAGACGAGGGAAGCGATTACCGAGGCGCTGGAAGCGGCTGCGCTCAACCCGGACGTGGCGGAGTTCAAGGTGGGAGTCTTACAGACGTAAAGTCAACTTCCTTTGCCACGGATTTGCGCGGATGCACACGGATCAAAGAGACGTTCTTTGATCCGTGAGAATCGGTCTACATCCGTGGCTGAGATTTCATGGCTGATCTGGTCAAACTGATTGAGTGTCCGCGGGATGCGTGGCAGGGGCTGAAGGGGATGATCCCTGCCGATCTGAAGGTGAATTACCTGAAGACGCTGATCGGCGCGGGGTTCAAACACATTGATGCGGTGTCGTTCGTATCGCCAAAGGCCGTGCCGCAGATGGCGGACTCCGAAGAGGTGTTGAAGGAACTCGATCCGCCGGATGATGTGGAGATTATCGGGATCGTCGTGAATGAGAAGGGCGCGCAGCGGGCAATCGAGACTCAAGCGGTTTCGACACTGGGATTTCCGTATTCGATTTCAGAGACGTTCCTGCGCAAGAATCAGAACCAATCTGCGGAGGAAGCACTCGATGAACTGGAGAAGATTCAGAAAAAGGCCGACGCAGCGGGGCTTGGAGTCGTGGTTTACATTTCGATGGCGTTTGGCAATCCCTACGGAGATTCGTGGAGTGCGGACGAAGTCGTTGACGCTGTAGAGTTGCTCGAGATCGAAGATCTGCACATGATCTCACTCGCCGACACGGTAGGTGTGGCGAGCGCAGAGCAAATCAGCCATATAGTCGGTGCGGTGATGAAGAAGTTTGGCTATCTTGAGATCGGCGTGCACTTGCACAGCCGTCCCGAGGAGGCGGCGGCGAAGATTCTTGCGGCGTACGATGCTGGCTGCCGGCGCTTTGATTCCGCGCTGGGCGGTCTGGGCGGTTGTCCGTTTGCTCAGGATGCGCTGGTGGGAAATATCCCCACCGAGAAAGTGATCGAGGTGCTTCGCGAGCGCGGCGCCGAGTTGCCAGCAATGAAATCACTCGATACTCTTCTGAAGGCGACCGGGGGAATTGCCGCGAAGTACGCGGATTCGAACGCAGCCGACTAGCAGTCACAGATTCACAAAATGGATGACCAATAACACGATTCAACTCGCATACGACGGTGGTGTCGCGACCATTACGTTGAACCGTCCGGAAAAGCGAAACGCGATCAGCTTTGACCTGATCGATGATTTGCTGCGCGCGCTGGACGAGGTTGCGAAGTCGGATGCCATCGTGCTGATTCTGACTGGAGCGGGTAAGGCATTCTGCTCCGGGATGGACCTGGACAATCTGAAGGCGCTGTTGGGGCGGACGCCGGAACAGAATCTCAAAGATTCCGAAACCATGGTGCACCTCTTCCGGTCGCTCTATGAATTTCCCAAGGTGACGATCGCCGCGGTGAACGGCGCTGCGATTGCCGGAGGCACTGGCCTGGCGCTGCTGTGCGACTTCACGCTGGCAGTTCCAGAAGCGAAGTTCGGGTATACGGAGGTTCGCATCGGATTTGTTCCTGCGATTGTGTCGACTTTCCTGTTGCGGCAGGTAGGTGAAAAGCAGGCGCGAGATCTGCTCCTGACCGGGAGAATCTTCGGAGCAGACGAAGCGCTGCGGATGGGACTGATCGGCGAGATCGTGCCGGCAGAGAGCTTGCTGGCTCGGGCCCGCGAACTTGCAGGAGTGCTGATGGAAAACAGCGCTGCGTCCCTGCGCGCGACGAAGCAGTTGCTCACCGATCACGCGCGCGCCGAACTTGACGCCCAGATTGACGCGGCGGTGCGCGAAAATGCGGCGATCCGGACGACGGCCGACTTCCGCGAAGGCATCGCCTCGTTTCTGGAAAAACGCAAGCCGGTGTGGACGGGGAAATGAGTTCAAAACCCCATCCTGTGTGGAATGAGACGCGCCTGCGTGTGCGTTATGCCGAGACCGACCAGATGGGAGTTGTCTATCACTCGAACCATCTGATCTGGTTCGAGGTGGGCCGGGTGGAACTGATGCGGGAGATGGGATTTTGCTACCGCGACATGGAGCGCGAAGATGGGCTTTTCATCGCGGTCGCGCAAGCCACGTGCCGGTACCGGGCGCCGGTTTATTACGACGAAGAAGTCTTGGTACGGACGCGGCTGAAGAACGTGCGCGAATCCGTAATCGTCTTCAGCTACGAACTGGCGCGCGCCACCACAGGGGCACTGCTGGCGGAGGGCGAGACCACCCACATCGTTACAGATGCGAAGATGAAAGTTGTGGCCTTGCCCGATAAATATCTCACTGTCTTCCGCGGTGCAGTTGGAAAGAAAGGGAACTGACAGGAACTCGATTGAACGCACTCCACATTACCGGGAATGACCTCAGCCTGGAAGCAGTGAAGGAAGTGGCCGAGACGCGGCGCGCCGTGCTGCTGGCTCCGGACGCCCGCGAACTCGTGGACCGGGCGCGCGCCGTGGTCGATGAGATTGTCGCCAGCAACAAGGTTGCCTATGCCATCACGACGGGAGTTGGCAAGCTGAGCGACGTCCGCATCGCGGGCGAACAGATTCGCGAACTGCAGGTCAACCTGGTGCGCTCGCATGCGGTTGGAGTGGGTACTCCGCTTGCGGTTGCGGAAACTCGCGCCATGATGTTGCTGCGCGCGAACTCGCTGGCCAAGGGGCACTCTGGAGTACGCGCGCTGGTGATCGACACACTGTGCGAGATGCTGAACCGCGGCACCACGCCGGTCGTGCCGTCGCAAGGCAGTGTGGGCGCAAGCGGCGATCTTGCTCCGCTGGCGCACCTGGCGTTGGCTTTGATTGGCGAAGGGGAGTGCTTCGACGACAAAGGCGCTCGCATCCCAAGCGCCGAAGCTTTGAAGCGGGCTCAGATCAAGCCGCTGGTGCTTGAGGCGAAGGAAACGATTTCTCTGATCAACGGCACGCAGGCGATGCTGGCCGTGGGCACATTGGCTCTGCTGGCAGCAGAGAATCTGGTTGATTCGGCGGATGTATTGGGTGGCCTCTGTTGTGACGCGCTGAAAGGCACGGATGCTGCGTTCGACGAGCGCATTCACAAGGCGCGTCCGCACGCTGGCCAGATGAAGACCGCGGCGAATCTGCGGCGCATGCTCGAAGGCAGCCAGATTCGCGAATCGCACCGCGACTGCGGGCGCGTGCAGGATGCCTATTCTCTGCGCTGCATCCCACAGGTCCACGGCGCGGTGCGCGATACCCTGTCGCACTGCCGCAATGTGTTCGAGACCGAAGCGAACTCAGCGGTAGATAACCCGTTAGTGTTCATCACGGACGCAAAGAATGCGGAGGGCGACGTCATCTCGGGTGGCAACTTTCATGGCGAGCCTCTTGCGTTTGCATTAGATTTCCTGGGAATCGCGCTGAGTGCCCTGGCAGGCATTTCCGAACGTCGGATCGAAAGGCTGGTGAATCCCGCTCTGAGCGAGGGTCTGCCTCCGTTTCTTGCTCCCGGAGCCGGTTTGAACTCGGGATTCATGATGCCGCAGGTCACGGCTGCGGCCCTGGTTGGCGAGAACAAGGTGCTGGCGCATCCGGCATCCGTCGACTCCATCACCACGTCGGGCAACAAGGAAGACTACGTTTCTATGGGGATGACGGCCGCGATCAAGCTCAAACGCATTGTCGAAAACACACGCAACGTGCTGGCAATCGAAGCGATGGCCGTCGCGCAAGCGCTGGATTGCCTGGCTCCGCTGAAGACGTCCAAGCGCGGACAGGCCGCCCACGCGGCGATACGGTCGGTGTGTCCAACCATGGAGAAAGACCGCGTAATGTATGGCGACCTGGCGCGCATCGCGGACCTGATCGCGGGCGGAAAAGTTGCCGAGGCGTTGCGCTAGCGGCTCATGTGGAATCATGAAGACACTCACCGAGTATCTGAAGTTTCATACCAAGACGCATCGCGCCTACGTGCACATCACGCCGCAGGTGGAGCAGATCGTCAGCAAGAGCGGCGTTCGCGAGGGCATGGTCCTGGTTTCGGCCATGCACATTACCGCTGGCGTTTATGTGAATGACAACGAGAGCGGGTTGATTGAGGACATCGATCAATGGCTGGAACATCTTGCTCCGTTCCGGAAGGAATACAAACACCACGAAACCGGCGAAGATAATGGCGACTCGCACTTGAAGGCGCTATTGATTCACCATGAGGTGATCGTGCCCATCACCGCGGGGAAATTGGATCTGGGCACGTGGCAGAGAATCTTCTATGCCGAGTTTGACGGTCAACGGGATAAGCGCGTCATCGTAAAAGTCATGGGAGAGTGACGAAATGTCGGAAGAATTGAGCGAATTGCAGGAACACGCCGAACACGCGAAGCACGATCCTAGCCTGGCCCCGGTGTCGTTGACCATGGCAGTGCTGGCCGTGCTGGTCGCGGTGGTGTCGTTGCTCGGGCACCGGGCGCACACGGAAGAGACCGTGCTCCAGACCACGTGGGCCGATCAGTGGGCACTCTACCAGGCTAAGAACGTTCGACGGCACATGGACGAACTCTTCATCGACCTGACATCAGTGGAGGCAACCACAGACGCAGCCGCGCTGGCGAAGTTACGCGACAAATATTCGCAGGAAGCGACCCGCTACAAGGACGACCAGAAAGACGTCGAAGCCGAAGCTAACAAGTTGAAAGCGGAGGTTGCCACCCAGACGACCCGGGCGGATCGATTTGATCTTGCCGAAGTGTTCCTCGAAATTGGTTTGGTGGTTACCTCGATCACGCTGCTCTCCGGAAGAAGAATCTTCTGGGGCCTGGGCCTTGTGATGGGGGCTGTGGGCCTGGTCGTGGCCTCGACTGGCTTCTTCGTACACTGACGAGGCTTCGCGCCTGGCATCCGTCCGCATTTCACTTCAAAGGATTGCCACAATCGTCTGTCGGAGACTAGTCGGTGATCGTTTGCCGATTTTCCTGATCGGGTTTCACAACCACAAACGGACCGATCGCAAGGACGTCCATGCGAGTGCGCTGAAAGCAGTCGATGGCTTCTTCCGGGGTACAGACAATCGGCTCGTTCTCGTTGAAGCTCGTGTTTAGGATGACCGGAATCCCCGTCTTGCGATGGAAGGCCGAGATCAGGTCGTAATACAACGGATTCTCTTCGCGAGTCACGGTCTGCAGTCGGCCCGTGTCATCCACGTGGTTCACTGCGCACAGAGCCGTTCGCTTCTCCGGCCGGATCTTGTAGACATGCAGCATGAACGGCGAGGGATGATCATGCTCGAAGTACTCATGCTGGTAGTCGGCCATAATCGATGGGGCAAACGGGCGGAACCATTCGCGATGCTTGATGCGGGCGTTGAGAACATCCTTCATGTTGGGCAGCCCCGGATGCGCGACGATCGATCGATTTCCAAGCGCGCGCGGTCCCCATTCCATGCGGCCTTGAAACCAGCCGACCACGTTCCCGGCCGCAATCTGTCCGGCGACCGTGTCGAGAAGCGGGCCGCGTTCCAACTTGCGATGTTGCAGGCCGGCGCTCTCTAACGCGGACTGGATGCGCGACTCGGGGAACTCCGGTCCCAGATACGCATGATTCAACTGATGGCGGCGGGGCTCCTTCAGCACGGAGTGATACGTGTGCAAGGCTGCGCCAATGGCCAGACCCTCGTCACCGGCGGCCGGCTGAATGTATGTTTGACGAAACGGAGTGGTGTCAAACAACTTTCCATTGGCCACGCTATTGAGCGCGCATCCACCGGCCATTGCTAGATCTTCGAGCGGAACGCGTTCGTGCATGCGAGTCAGCAGGTGGAAGAAGATTTGCTCGAAGCGATGCTGCAGGGCGAACGCCAGGTCCATATCGCGCTGCGTGATTTCCGAGTGAGGCTTGCGTGGCTCGCCGAAAAGCTTCTCCACGCGGTCGGAGAAATGGCGCGCAAGGCGTACCGTACCGTCGGGCAGGACCTGCATGCCTTGATTGCTTCCGAGCGGCTTGAAGTAGCCGAGATCGAGCCGAAACCCACCATTGTGAGGAGCGACGATCTTACTGATCTCCTTGCAGTACGTATCTTTGCCGTATGGGGCAAGACCCATGACCTTGCCTTCATCCCCGTATTTTGAGTAGCCGATGAATTCGCAAATCATGGTGTAGACGCTGCCCAGCGAGTGCGGCAGGAAGACCCGGTCGAGCACTTCGATGTCGTTGCCTTCACACCGTGCCATCATCGTCGACACGAAGTCGCCCGAACCGTCGTAGCTGAAGCCGGCGGCCTTCTCCCACGGCGAGCAGTAGTAAGCGCTGGCGATGTGAGCGATGTGGTGTTCGAGATGATGCTCCTGGAACCGCAGCTGCGCGGAGTCCACGTCCAAGGCTTTTGCCAGGAGCGAGCGCACATCGCGCATCGCTTCTTTGC
Source organism: Candidatus Dormiibacterota bacterium (assembly GCA_035632675.1). Lineage (GTDB taxonomy): Bacteria > Acidobacteriota > Terriglobia > Terriglobales > Acidobacteriaceae > Sulfotelmatobacter. The sequence goes on along the minus strand of DASQGJ010000070.1, from coordinate 110,072 downwards.
GCTGGCGCAGGCGGATGAAGTTCAGGATCTTGGCCGGATTGGCCAGAGCATATTGAACCTTCTTGGCGAGATTCGCGTCACTGTCCTGGCCCACGGCCACATGCTCGACGTCAGAGATCTTTGCGCCCACCGCATCCAGGCAAGCTTTGACGGCAAGCGCGGGGAATCCGCCAAAGTGTTTATGGCGGTTGAGGCGCTCCTCGGCGACCGCGAACTTCACTTCGCCATCCAGAACAATGGCCGCCGAAGCGTCGGCGTGAAACATGTTGAGGCCCAAAATGAGCATGAACTAGCGTCGTCTCCTGTGATTCCGCGGCCGGCTCACTCTTTCCGACTCACTCTTTAAGGCTGGAACCTAGATCAGATGTCTGAACAGCTTCGATAAATGCAGCCGTGTCCACAACCTGTGGTTTCCCGGTTGCGAGCGATTCGTCGATGCGGAGTGTGGCCAGAGTCGAACAAAGAATATCGTCGAAGCGAATCGCAGGCTCGGGGCCGCGCTGCAAAGATTCGGTGAATGCAGCCCACTCGGCGCGATGTCCCTTATCCTGTCGCCAGCGCGAGCGAATCGTCTGCTTGCGTCCAGCGCGCACGAGTTCCAGGCGCCGAAAATCATCCAGCACCGCTGTGCTGCCGCCTCCGAAGACTTCGATTCGCTCTTTGGAGAAAGCCCGGTCACCGTTGGCCAGATAGCTGATGGTCCCTTCCGAACCGTTTGCGAAATGGAGCGAGATCAGCGCGTTGTCACCGCTGTACCGTGCGGAACCGCCAATTGCTCGTGCTTCCACTCCCACGATCGGCGAAGCGGCAAGGAACATCAGTAGGTCAACGAAGTGGCAAACCTCGCCGAGAATGCGACCGCCTCCCTGCTCGCGATCGTTCACCCAGTGGTCGGGCGGAAGGTAGCCGGCATTGATCCGGTAGTGGAGCACCAATGGCTCGGAAACCGGCGCGAGGAATGAACGCATTTGTTTGGTCATAGGGGCAAAGCGGCGGTTGAAGCCGACCGTCAAGGCTGGACGCTCTGTTGCGGAAAAGTAAGCGCGGCAGATCGCGCGCAATTCGTCTTCGGATAAACACAGCGGCTTCTCGCAGAAAACATTCTTCCCTGCCCCGAGCGCGGCCAGAACCTGCTTCGTGTGCAGATGGTGCCGAGTGGCCACGACGACAGTGTTGATCTCTGGATTGTGAATGACCTCGGCTTCGTCGGTGGAGCAGCTGCGGAAGCCGAAGTTGCGCGCGGCGTGTTGCGCGTGAGATCCGGTGGCTGCGCAGACGGATACCAAGACCGTGTTCGAGGACGCCTTCATCGCCGGAATCAGCGTGGAAGTGGCAAAGCCTCCTGCTCCCAGCAGGCCCACGGCAATGCCTGTGGGGCGAGGGCGCGACGCTTGAGCAACTGAGCTCTGGGGAACCAGAGCCAGCGTGCGGGAATCATCGCCGGTCCCGGCGTACTGGATGACCACTCCCAGAAACGGCTCACGAGTTTTCCCGCTGATGAGCTCGTAAGCACTCGGGGCGCGGTCGATGGGAAACCGGTGCGTGATCAGCGGAGGGAGGTTCATCTTCCCCTCCGCAAGCAACTGCACAAACGCCTGCATGTTGCGGGTCTCAGTCCAGCGAACGTAGCCGATGGGATAGTCGCGTCCCTTCTGTTCGTAGGCCGAGTCATATCGACCGGGGCCGTAGGAGCGGGAGATGCGAAAGTCGAGTTCTTTGGCGTAGTAGTTTGGGCGTTCGATGTCCATGCCGACCGTGCCGACGGCGACGACGATCGCGCGATCGCGTGCGATTGCCCCGGCGAGATTGACCGGATCGCTGCTCGGCGTTTCCGCGGTGACGAGGACGGAGTCGACTCCGGCGCCGCGAGAAACTTCAAGACAAAGATCTCGAAACGCCGACGCGGAACTGGCCGCGCCATCAGCGCCGATCTGCCGCGCGAGATCGGACCGCGATGGATCGATATCCATCCCCAGCACGCGGCAGCCTGCAGCTTTCAACAGTTGTACCGTGAGTTGACCCAACAGACCCAGGCCGATCACGGCAACACAATCCCCAAGTTTGACTTCCGAGGTCCGAACGCCATGGAGAGCGACCGCTCCCAGTGTCGCAAACGCGGCTTCTTCGAAAGCAACTTGGCCGGTTTCGAGGACGTCGCGCCCTGGGATGCGGGCAACCAGCAGGCGCGGAATACAGGCGATTTCCGCGTGGACTGCGAGCCCAGCACCGGCGCAGGCAACGCGATCACCCGGCTGAATGTCGGTCACGCCTCCGCCAACCGCGATGACAGATCCGGCGCTGCTGTATCCGGGACTCTGTGGCTGGTCGAGACGGCTGCGCACCGCTTGGATCGCGGAGAGGATTCCGTCGCGCTGTACTTTTCCGATGACCTCGCGCACCAGGTCGGGACGGGCCTGCGCCTTTTGCAGCAGACTCTTTCGGGCGAATTCGGCGGACGCGCGCTCTGTCCCGGCCGAGACCACCGACGCCGCGATGCGCACCAGCACACAGCCCGGAAGAAGCTGAGGGGCGGGGACGTCCTCGACGGTGATCTCACCAGTGCGCGCGTGTTGAAGAACTTGCTTCATGCAGTGGCGACTTGCCTTGGGACCCGCTCCGCCTCAAATTTGTGAGCGCCGCCGTCGAGAAATGTTTGCATCCACAACTCCAGTGTCAGCAATTGCCAGATCTGCATCGCCCAATCATGGCGTCCGTTGCGGTGTTCGTCCACAAAGGTTTGCACGGCCGTGGGCTGGAACATACCGCGCTGGCGCAGTTGCTGGGGCGAAAGCAGGTCATCCACCATTTCTTTGAGATCGTGAGCCAACCAATAGTCTACCGGAGCGGCGAACCCGGCTTTCGGTTGTTGCAACACTTCGGGAGGCAGAATGCCGCGCATGGCACGGCGGAAGATGTATTTCGTAGTCGGCCGCAAGAATCCTTTCAGCTTCAGGTTCGGCGGAACACTCCACGCGGCGAATTCCGCAAGTTCACGGTCGAGGAATGGAACCCGCACTTCGACCGACGACGCCATGCTCATCTTGTCGTTGTAAGTCAGGTTCAGGGTCGTCATGAAAATCTTGGTGTCGAGATACAGCATCTGGTGCAGGAAGTCGGCATCCCGCACGCGGTCGAAGGCCGCGTGGTGTTCACGCGCAGGATCCGGGCCGTGGGCCTCACTCGCGAATCCAGGACTATACAACGACGCTTTCTGGTCGTCGTCGAAGTAGGTGCAGTTGGTGATGAATCGGTCGACAGGATCGAGTGACGCGCTGCGCGCCATCTTCTTCGCAAGCCGGATTCTGCCTTTCAGCGCCGTACCTCGAAAGCTGGGCAATGCGGTGAGGGTGGCCTCCGCGGCGCGGCGGGCGGCGGAGGGCACACGCCCGTAGGCTTGCGCCCAGTAATGCGCCACGTGCTTGCGGTATCCCGCGAAAAGCTCGTCGCCACCCACTCCCGACAGCAGCACGGTCGCCTGTTTGCGAGCTTCACGACAAACCAGGTAAGCGGTTATGATCGCCGGATCGGCGGTAGGCTCATCCATGTGCCAGACCAAGCGGGGCAGAAGTTCGGTGACGTCCGGCTCGACCACGATGCGCTGGTTCTCGCATCCCAGATGCCGTGCCAATCGGGTCGCCACCTCGGGATCGTCAAGCGTCGTCTCCCCCACACGGTAATTCTGCGGGAAGGTGATGGTATACGTCCGGACCGGCTGGTTCGTTGCCCGCCGCATCATGGCAACGATGCTCGACGAGTCGAGCCCCGCACTCAGGAACGCTCCAATAGGGACATCGCTGATCATCTGCGCTTCCACGGAGCGACGAAAGCGCTCACGGATTTCTTCTGTCAACTCTGCTTCGGAGCGGGTGTAGCTCTGGTTGGCCGGAGGGAAAGTGAGATCCCAGTACTGTGTGATCTTGAGTTCGCCTTTCCGGAACGTTGCGGAGTGGCCGGCGGGAAGCTTGAGGATCTTCCGGAACATCGTCTTCGGATCGGGCACCCAGAGAAACGTCAGATACTGGTGAAGCGATTGCGGATCGAGTTCCGCTTCGATTCCCGGCACCTGCAACAGAGCCTTAATCTCCGATGCGAACGCGAAGTGCGCACCGTCGAGGACGTAGTAGAAGGGCTTGACGCCGAAGTGATCGCGGGCGACGAACACGGTTGGAGTCTCTGAGCGCATGTCGCAGATCGCGAAAGCAAACATCCCGTTCAGCCGCTTCACGCAGTCCGGGCCTTCCTGCTCATACAAGTGAATGATCACCTCGGTGTCGGTGTGCGAGGCGAAGCGGTGGCCCTTGCTTTCGAGTTCGCTGCGCAGTTCGGCGAAGTTGTAGATCTCACCGTTGTAGGTGATCCAGACGGTGCGGTCCTCGTTGCACATCGGCATGTGACCGTCGGGTGACAGGTCGAGGATGGCAAGCCGGCGGCTTCCCAAGCCGACGTAGGATCCGTCCGGAAACTTGCGGTCCCAAAGGCCTGAGTCGTCGGGTCCGCGATGCGACTGGATGGTGGTCATCCGCGCTAGCGTCTCGCGATCTCCGTAATTTACCAAGCCGCTAATTCCGCACATGGTCTGACTCAGCCCTGTTCATGCCGCCTTCGAAGTGGATCTTGTTTTCAGCTCGTAAATCTTGGCTTTCGTGTGAAACATCTGGATCGCCTGAAAACAGCAATAGATCAGGCCAGGAATGCCGTCGAGGAATCCCACTCTCACCAAGTAGCGATAGAGAAAGAGAAGGATGGGCGACCCAGGGACGGCATGCAGTTTCTTTTTCAGCCAGCGGCGGCGCTGGGCTTGCGTTCCGAACAATGCTGGCGGCACCTCGGAACTGCCCTGCTCCCCTTGCAGAAGCACGCGCGCTTCCCAATTCGAATACTCGTCGTGTTTTTGAATGTAGCGCGAGAGCGATTCCACGTTGTGATGAATGAGTGGATTCACTAGCCTCGCGGTTGGACCGTCGACCACCACGTGCTCGTGAACTTCCATATCCGCCATCGATGCATCCTGGTCTTTGAAGCGGCATTCGTATCGCCCCTTGCCGCGACGAAAGAGAGCCAGCTTCCAGAAGTTCGCATCACCGTGGCGCAAAACGCGGCCCAGAAAATACATTTGCAGCGAGACGTAGCAGCCGTTCAGCTCTTCGCGGGTAACAGATCGCCGAATTTCTTCCGTCAGTTCCGGTGTGAGCACCTCGTCGGCATCGATCAGGAAAACCCAGTCGAAAGCGAGTGGCAGAGTGTCCATGGCCCACTGACGCTTTTTGGGCCATCCTCCCTGATAGTGAAACTGAACGACCTTCGCGCCGAAAGACCGAGCGATCTCGGGGGTTGAATCGGTGCTCCCGGAGTCGATGACGTAGACTTCGCCAACGTCGCGCAGCGCTGCCAGACAACGCGGCAGATTCTTCTCCTCATTCCTGGTTGCCACGATGACGCTGACGGGCAGCCTTGCACTCGATTGAGCGGCGGGCGACATCGCGAGTTCTTCGACCTTTTGCATGACGGAGCAGGTTACAAATGCAGTTCGCACCAGCGTTGCAGCACATAAAGAGACCACGGCCTGGTCCAGGAGACCGTGCCCGCGAGAAACTCGCGCCAGATTCGCTGCACCTCACCCCCGCTCAACAAGTCGCCCAGCGGACCGCAGTCGACTCTCTTCGCGTCCAAGACAGGCTCAATTTCCGGTCTGAGTTCTTCCCGCATCCAATGCTCAAACGGCAGAGTGAAGCCCCGCTTCGGGCGATGGACGATCTCGTCGGGAAGCGATCCCTGCAGGGACTCGACCAGAAGCTTCTTGGGAGTCCCGTTGAGTTTCCATTTGCCAGGAAGGCCCAGCACTGCCTTCGCCAGTTGATGATCGATGAGGGGAACTCTAACTTCCAGGCCCTGAGACATGCTCATAAAATCAGCATCGCGCAACAGTGTATTGAGCATATAACAGCGGGACTCGAGATAGGAAACGCGATTGACGGGGTCGAGGCGAAGCGAGCGGTTGAGGCAATCGCGCTGCGATGCGGAGGCCAACGCGGAAATGGCGTTGTCAGTCTTTCGGAGAAGCAGGCTCCGCTGTTCGGGAGTGAACAGCATTCTGGAAACGAAGTAGGGGTGGAGGGCCTCTTCGTTGTCGAGCATTAACAGAGCTAGTTTACGATTTTGGTCGCTGGCCGGCGCAAGTGCGCCAAAGGCGGACGCGACCCCGCCACGACCGATATCAGGCACGTGTTTCCACATCCGCGCGATGCGCTCCATGCGAGGAATGGTGCGGAACGACGAGTATCCGGCAAAGACCTCGTCTCCTCCCAGTCCTGACAAGGCGACCTTCACGCCTGCCTTCCGGGTCTCGCGGGAAACGAAGTAAGTATTGACTCCATCCATCGTAGGCAGATCCATGGCACGCAACGCATCGGGAATTGCCGCAAGAACATCTGCCTGGGATGCATTGATCTCATGATGATCGGTATGGAACTTGGCTGCGATCGCACGGGAGTGCTCCGCTTCCGAGAAATCGGCTTCGCGAAAAACAATCGAGAACGTGCTGGGCGTCACCCCATCACGGCTGAGAATGCTAACCAGCGCGCTGGAATCGATTCCGCCGGAAAGAAACACGCCCACGGGCACGTCGCTGACCAACTGCATCCGGACAGCTTCTTCGAGGATCGGACGCAGGTCAGCGGAAGCAAGGGCCTCATCGTTGGTGGGTTGATCCGCTCGCGCGCCCGCCGCTGGTTCGTCGATGAGATCCCAATAGGCCGACTGGCGGAGGGCGCCTCCCTCCCAAACGAGAACATGTCCGGCAGGAAGCGCTCGAATTCCATCGACCAACGTCAGGGGATCATAGGCCGAACCGAAAGTCAGGAAATTTTCCAAACCCGCGGGGTCGATGCGAGGACGCAGCAGATCCGTTCCGAGCAGAGTTCGGATCTCCGAGGCAAAAACGAAGTATGGGCCGGCTGCAGCGTAGTAGAGCGGCTTGATTCCCATGGGATCCCGGGCGACGAACAAACGGTGTCGGCCCCCATCCCAGATGGCAAAAGCGAACATCCCGCGAAATTTCGTGAGGCACTCCTCACCCCAGCGCGCGTACGCCTTGAGCACAACCTCAGTGTCGGAGTGGCTGATGAAGCTGGTCCCGAGTCGCGCAAGTTCGGCGCGCACGTCGCGGAAGTTGTAGATTTCGCCGTTGTAGACAATCCAGTTGCCGGTTTCGGCGTCACACATCGGCTGGTGAGCGAGCGGAGATAGATCGAGAATCGCGAGACGACGGTTGCCTAAGCCAATCTGGGTCGCATCTGGCACGGCATCGCGCAGCAGGATTGTGCCCGAATCGTCCGGCCCGCGGTGGGCCAGCGACTGGGTTCCGCGCTCCAGCAGGCCAGCCGGGATTTGCGCATTCCGCGCGACAATGCCAAAAATTCCGCACATTCAGAATGTCTTTCTCGTTCCGGCGAATGAAAATTATCGCCGAATTCTTCATGAAGCGAGAATCACTGTATCTTCTCCGCGACTACACGCAAGGCATAGGTTCCTGAACCCGAGTTACACCCCGCATAGGATGTCGAGTACGTAATAGCGGCGTCGCCCGCTGACCAGAGCGAAATTTCTCCGCCACCGAAGTTTGAAGTCGCACCCAGATTCACACTATTGCCTCCGGATATGCCGGTCCCTGCTAGCGGGACTCTCAGGGTCCGATTCGCTGTTTCATCTTTCCAACCGATGGTAAGGCTGGCAACCGCGTTCCCGGCAGACGAGCATGAGCTGGTCGAATCCAGGTAATAGCTGATCCGATATTGCCCTGTCCCACAGGCTGTGGCCGCGCACAGGTTCTTGGCTGCGATTGCTGCGGCCTGAGCGGTAAGCGATACGGCGTTTCGCGATGACGATGACGATGCCATGCCGGCCATGCCCGAAGCGCCGCCGCATCCAACGCACTTTCCGGTTACGGTCAGGTCTCCGTTGATGGTGACTGGCACATTGAAGGTTTTAGCCGAGGCGCTCAGTTTCTCCTGGGGATTGCGATCCGGGAGCTTTCCAATATATTCGCGGATTTCCTGCTGTGCGCGGCTATAGAGCGTAGCGATGTTTCCCTCATAACCGATATCCAGATCGTTCACATCTGCCGTTGGGCGATGATTCCCTGTCGCCCAGGTCTTGCCCCAGTTGCTGTCTCCCAGGGTAATCATAGGAGTGAAGCCGCCCTCTCGGCCGCCGTGGCCGAAATTCAGTCTTCCTTTGAGACTATTCTCCGGCATCTGCAAGGCGTTGGCAGCTTTCAGGATGGTCGCCGCCGGTGGGCCGCCTGCATCATTCGTGAGCAGCGCTTCAAGGTTGGCCGCCGCCGGCGGCGTGGCTCCCGTTCCTATCAGAGAATGCGCTACGCCCGTGAACGCTCCCGGAGGAATTGTACTGACGACAGCACCGATGCCCAGAACGTCGGCTTGCAGCGGCGGCAGGAAATCGTGATACTGCGCCGTCGACATGTCGGCCGCAGACGATATCACGATCGCTCCCGGCCAGAAATCCAATCTGGGCATGTATATGTTGGTCCAGAGATTCTCTGCGGCATTGGTGTAAGAGGTAGGCGCTCCCCCGTTATCGCTGAACTGACAGGTTAACGTAGCGCAGGCACTTTGTTGCACCGTGGCTACCAGGTAATTCCCCGTGCCTTCAGGATACGGACGGGTCGTCCTCTGATCCCACTCCATCTTGAGGATCTTGTAACTCGAAGCGCCAGCGATCTTCGGGAATGTACCCGTGATGCTGCCGGAACCGTTGGTAAGCGCATAACCGGCGGGCAGGGGGATGCCATCGCCGAACTTCGCATGCACCGGAACCACCCAGTAGAGCCAATCATGGGAGCCCGACGCCGCACCCCAGTTCGGGAAGACACCTGAGGCGCCGTTGTTCGCCAGACCGCTCATTTTCATGTGAATGCCCTCGGCTATGATGGCAGCATTGCCAACATTTCCCAGCGGACTCGAATCTTTGCAGGAGGCCGCGGCCTCATAGTAGACATTGTCCGAGATGAACCCTCCAAATCCGCCACGCTGGTTACTGACTCGCACGCCAAAAACCGACCAGCCTTGAATCACACTGTCGGAGATCTTGAGACCGTTTCCCGAGACCCAGTCGATGCCCTTCCCAGCACACTGCATGGAGAGGTTGAGGTGCCTGAGCCAACCGACGGCAGACCAGCGATTAAAAGGTCCAGGGGCCGTGACAAAGGCGCCGCAGAACGAAGGGTTGCAGGTGACTCCCTCTACTCCCAGGATCGAGTCCAGCCCGTCCAGCAGGAATGCCTGATCGTCATCGACCTGGACATAGGCGCCAAAGCTTCGCCCATTGGGAGGACGCCTGGTTGTGATGTTGAAAATGCGCGTCTTCTGAGCATTCACCTCAATGAACGGTTTGGTTCCGGCGACAATCATGGCGCGTCCGCGCGGATTGATGAGGGTGATATCCGCATACAGTTGCGAGGACGAATGGTCGCCGACCAACAGGCACGCGTCATTCGCCGTGTAGCAGTTGAGAACACCGCCCTCGAAATCGATGGTCTGGCCTGAGGCGCGGATCGAAATGGGCGCAAGGACGTCATACTCGCCCGGAGGGATGACGACCTTGCCGGACTGCGTAATGCCCGTAGGGTTGGTGGGTATGAACCGGGCCGCGATCGAAGCCTCTTGGACTCCGCCCGAGGCGCTGCTCAACACGTAACCGGACGAATGTGGACTTGTGGTGGTGAATTCCAGCGTGCCGGGGCGGCTGTCTCCTTTGCAGGTTCCGCCAGTGATCTGCACGGCCTCAGGAGTCCCGGTCCCCGAAATGTAGATGTAGTACGCGGGCTCGTCGGCGACAACGCCCGGCGGACAAGGGGTCAGGGTTACGGAGTTCTTGCCAGGCGAATTCAACACCGACGACGGACTCTGCCGCCAGTTCAACTCGCGGGCCGATTGCACCGTATTTGCGGCCAGCGGGCCTGAGTCGGAAGCCGTCGCGTAGGGAGTATGGTGAAGAGAGATGCAGACAACCAGCAGCAGAACGATGAATCCCGCCGAAGCAGCTACGGTTCGCAAGTGGGTTTGCATGGAACGGAACAGCCTGCCGGTCGGGTTGCTTGGGTGAAACACGGGGGGCCTCCTCACCTCGCGGCTTTCGGTCAATTAGCGTTGCGGGGATTCCCGGCTACTCTAAGGCGTGGAACCTGATTTCGCCAAACGCAAACACTCCATGGCGGCCCAAATCGCCCTATTCTCGGGGCAGTTGAAGCAGGTACAATTCTGTTGTATCGTGCGTTTTGCTGCTTTTGAGACGCCCCGAGTCGTGTGTGCGCACGAGGCTTCCGGTTCGACCGGAAGTGCCGGATACAATAGTCTTCATGCCAATTTCCGCCAACGTTGTCCTGGGGCACGGGGTCAAGATCTTCCAGCCTGATCTGGTCAACCTCTATGGCTGCACACTGGGCGACGAGACCAAAGTCGGCGCCTTTGTTGAGATCCAAAAGAACGCCCTGATTGGAAAGCGCTGCAAGATTTCGTCGCACACCTTCATCTGCGAGGGAGTGACGATCGAAGATGACGTCTTCGTCGGCCATGGAGTCATGTTCATCAACGACCTGTATCCCCGAGCGACGACAGACGGGCGGTTGCAAACGGAGGACGACTGGGAGGTTATGCCCACGAGAGTCAAGCGCGGCGCATCCCTTGGGAGCGGGGCCGTTATTCTTGCCGGAGTGACCATTGGAGAGGGCGCGCTGATCGGCGCTGGGGCCGTCGTAACTCGCGACGTGCCCGACCAGCAGATCGTAAAGGGCGTCCCGGCCCGCGTGGTGCGCCGGGTTCCGCGAAGTGAACAGGGGCAAACGACAGCAAGCTGACATGGAGGAATCTTTGATTCGGATTGGTGTAATCGGCTACGGCTACTGGGGGCCTAACCTGGTGCGGAACTGCTTTGAGGCACAAGGGGCGCAGGTAGCCTGCGTCAGCGATCTGCGTGAGGACCGGCTCGAGCTGTTGAGCAGCCGCTATCCCGCCGTAAAGACGACGCGGGATTTTCGCGAACTGATTGCCGATCCTTCCATCGACGCGGTGGCGATTGCCACCCCGGTTTCCACTCACTACCAGTTGGCTCTACAGGCGTTGCAGGAAGGCAAACATGTTCTGGTCGAAAAGCCGCTAGCCTCTGACACGGACCAGGTCCAGCATCTGATGGATGTGGCACAAAAGCGGAACCGGGTGCTCATGGTTGACCACACGTTCGTCTACAGCGGCGCGGTCCGCAAGATTCGTGAACTCGTCCAGAGCGGCGGACTCGGCGAGATCTACTACTACGATTCGGTGCGCGTGAACCTTGGCCTGTTCCAGCACGATGTCAATGTGCTGTGGGATCTCGCCGTACACGACCTCTCGATCATGGACTATGTGCTGCCCTTCCGGCCATGTGCAGTATCTGCCACCGGACTCAGCCACGTACCCGGCGGAACGGAAAATATCGCGTACTTGACTTTGTTTTTTGCAGGCAGCCAGATTGCGCACATTCATGTCAACTGGCTGGCTCCGGTGAAATTGCGGCGCACCCTGATCGGCGCCAGCCGCAAGATGATCGTCTACGACGATTTGGACCAAAGCGAAAAGATCAAGGTGTACGACAAAGGCATCACGCTCAACAATCATCAGAATCCGGAAAAGCTTTACCAGATGCTGGTGGGCTATCGCACGGGAGACATGCTCGCTCCGCAGATCGATGGGACGGAAGCGCTCCGCCGCGAGGTAGATCATTTCCTGCGCTGCATTGAGCAGCAAGAGGAGCCGGAAACTGGTGGAGGAACCGGATTGCGGGTCGTGGAAATCCTGCAGGCTGCCTCGCAATCCATGGCGCAACGCGGGCGGCCCGTGGAACTACGCCTGACTACGCTGCAAGCGACGGCGTAAACGCTGGAGACTTACACATCGACAGTCATGGCAAACGTTAAAGTACCGTATCTCGACTTAAAGGCGCAGTACCAGAGCATCAAGCCTGAGATTGATGCCGCCATCGCACGCGTTCTGGAGAGCTGTCAGTTTGTCCTCGGCTCGGAAGTGGCCGGCTTTGAGCAAGACTTCGCCAAGTACTGCGGAACGTCCGAATGCATCGCGTTGAACTCCGGCACGAGCGCTCTGCACCTTGCGTTGCTCGCGGCGGGGATCGGTCCCGGGGATGAAGTCATCACCGTGCCGTTTACATTCGTTGCCAGCGTCAGCGCAGTCGTGTACACCGGGGCGCGTCCGGTGCTGGTGGATATTGACCCGCGTTCCTTCACCATCGACACGGCTGCCATTGAAGGTGCGATCACCCCTCGAACCAAGGCGATTCTACCCGTACATCTTTACGGTCAGCCGGCCGACATGGATCCGATCATGGATATTGCTCGGCGGCACGGCTTGGTCGTGATCGAAGATGCCGCGCAGGCGCACGGAGCCAGGTACAAGGGACGTCCAGTGGGCAGCATTGGCGATATGGCCTGCTTCAGCTTTTATCCGGGCAAGAACCTCGGAGCCTATGGCGAAGGTGGCGCCGTGACCACCAACAACACCGAGTACGCCCGCACGATTCGCATGCTGCGGGACTGGGGGCAAGACCGCAAGTATCACCACGTCCTGCGCGGGTACAACTACCGCATGGAAGGGTTTCAGGGCGCGGTGCTGGGTGTAAAGCTCCGTCACCTGCAAGCCTGGACCGAATCCCGCCGTGATGTCGCTCGCCAATACAACGAATTGCTGGCGGATTGTGAAGTGGAAACTCCGAAAGAGATGCCATGGGCGCAGCACGTATATCACGTTTACACTTTGCGAACTGACGACCGTGATCGTTTGCAGGCCGCGTTGACCGCTGAAGGAATTCAGACCGGGATCCACTACCCGATTCCGGTGCATCTGCAGCCGGCGTACTCTGATCTCGGTTACGGGCCAGGAGCATTCCCGCTTGCGGAAGCCGCAGCGAAGCAGGTTCTTTCTCTCCCGCTCTATCCTGAACTCCCGTCCCGGGCGGTGGCTGAGGTTGCCGCCGTCGTGCGCAAAGCGGTTGGTCACAAGACGCCGGCTGCGGTGTCGAGCTAGCAGGAAATCAGGGGCTGGTCATGTCCAATTTCGACATCACTCCCGACATTCTCGAAGTCACGCTGCGCGATGGGTCTTACCTCATCGACTTCCAGTTCACCGCCGAAGACACGGCAACCATTGCGGCGGCACTTGAAGGCATCGGCTTCCGCTGGATTGAAGTTGGCCACGGACTCGGCCTGAATGCCTCCAACGCGGGAAAAGGCACGGCTGCCGCGACCGACGAAGAGTATTTGGAAGCCGCCGCGCAAGCTCTCAAGCACGCCCGTTGGGGAATGTTCTTCATCCCCGGCATCGGGCGTGAGGAGGACCTTCGTCTCGCAGCTCGTTACGGAATGTCGTTCGTTCGCATCGGCACGAATGTGACGGAGACCGCGCAGGCGGAGCCGTATATCGCGCTCGCCAAAGAATTGGGATTCATCGTCTCGTACAACGCAATGAAGTCTTACGCCGTGTCGCCCGCAGAGTTTGGCAAGAGCGTCGCCAAGGTACACACTTGGGGCGCCGATATTGCCTGCCTGGTGGACTCTGCCGGCAGCATGGATCCGGACTCGGTGGCAGCGTACTTGCGCGCGGCCCGGGCAGAGAGCCCGTCGCCTCTCGGTTATCACGGACACGATAATCTTTCGCTGGCCATGGCGAACACGCTGCGAGCCATCGAAGAGGGCGCCGTCCTGGTCGACTCTTCCCTGCAGGGGATGGGGCGGTCGGCCGGAAACACGGTCACCGAAGTGCTGGTCGCGATTCTGCAGCGACGCGGGGCGCTCGCGCACATCGACCTCAAGGCTGCGATGGACGTGGGCCAGGGATTGATTCAGCCCCTGCTCGGCAAGCGTGGTGTCGACCCGATGGCTGTGACCGGCGGGCTCGCCAAGTTTCACTCGTCATTTACTGGCAAAGTGCAGACCTACGCTCGCAAGCACGACATTGACGTGCGCGATTTGATTGTGCGCTTGTGCCAGGAAGATCAAGTCTCGGCACCCGACGAACTGCTCGAGCGCTTGAGCCACGAGTTGGCCACGATGAAGATGCCGCGAGTGCTTTCGATTCCCGCGTTCCGCGTCGAGGCAGGCAAGGACCAGACTCCGGCGGAGTCGTTGGAGTTGTTGCTGAGGGAACTGCGGGCGCGGGCGGTGAAGTCCGGAAAGTTCTCAGCCTTGAACGTGGTCACAGGAAGCAAGCCGCTGCAGAACATTCTGGTTTCCGGCAACATTCATTCGACGCAATCCCACGTAGTGGGATCGGTGGAATTCACGGATGAAGAACAACTGAATTCCGTGTTGAACGCCGTCGACGGCAAGATCGACGTTGTGCTGCTCGACGTGGACCGGAAGCCGTTCGGTCCCGCGAACGCGGCCCAGACAGCGCGAACCCAGTTGAAGAAGACCGCCTTGCTTACTTACCTCGACAGCCGCGTATGGGTCGAGGCGGTGGAAGACCAAGTGGTTCGGCTGTTGCAGGAACTGCTGAAGGACTCAAAGATCGTGATCGCCGGAGATCATCCGCGCAGCCGCTTTCTTGCGTTGCGGTTTGCCGAGAGGGGCGCTCGCGTGACCGTTCTCCGCGATCTGGACGAGGCGCACAATGCTTCCATCGACCCACTCGGATCACTGTCATTAGTGGGGCGGGATCTGAACTTGGCCTGGGTGGACGCTGACTCCGAGAATGCGGCGAGCGCGATATCAGGAGCGAACGTCCTGGTGGCGTGGCCGGCCGGCAAACCATGGTTTAGCGAGCAAATGGCCCATCACCTGCCCCGAAAAGCCTACGTGGTGGACGCCGGCATCGGAGCCATTCTCTCTGAAGCTATCGCCGAGGCACAGCGCAGGGACTGCTTATTGTTGCGGGTTAATATCTGGCCGGCGCTGACGGGTACGCTCTCCGCTGCGCACGAATCCCTCCTTGAGACCAGCAACTCTTTAGGGTGGGAGACTCTGGATGGCGTCGCCGTCGTCGCGGGGGGCGCGATGGGTCATACCGGTGATGTCATCGTCGACAGCGTACATCATCCGACCCGAGTAATCGGCGTTTGCGACGGACAGGGTGGCGTGCGCTTCCGCTTCAACGAAGCTGAGACGGAGCGGGTACGCCGGGTGCAGGCCGAAATCAACCGGCGCCTGGTTACGCCTCAACTGACAAGCACGGCGAGTTAAACTTCTAGTCTTACACTCCTGCTCCGCTATGGGATCAAAACGAATTCTTATCCTCGGTGGTGGCCGGTACAACGTGCCGTCCATCCAGGCGGCGCGGGAAGCGGGCTTCGTCACTCTGGTGGCCGATCGAAGTCCCGCGGCCCCAGGCCTTGCCGTTGCCGATCACGCTCTTCCCATCGACCTCAACGATTGCGAAACACTGGTTCAGGCAGTCGCGCAGCATGGCGGAATCGACGGCGTTGTCAGCATGGCGGAAGTTGGTGTTCGAGCCGCAGCCAACATTTCAACCCGGCTGGGGTTGCCCTCGATCTCCGAGGAATCAGCTGCACACGCGACCAGCAAGTCTGCCATGCGCCGCCTCTGGCAAGCCATCGGCGCGTACTCTACGGACTTCGAGATCGTGTCCACGCTCGACGACGCTCAAAGCGCGGTCGCAAGACTTGGCCAATTCCCTCTGATCTTCAAGCCCGACCGCAGCTTCGGCGGATCGCGCGGAGTCACGCGCGTCGAGACCAATGAGGACGTCTCAACTGCATTTCACGCCGCGCAGGCGGGAGGCTTGCCGGATTCCGATGTCGTCGTTGAGCGCTGGGTCGAGGGCAGCGAGCACAGCTGTGAGGTCCTCATCTGGCAAGGTGAGACTTCCCTTCTCTGCATCGGTCAGAAGATTAAATCGTTACTGCCGTATCGAGTGGATGTCAGTGTCCAATACCCGGCGCAACTTTCCCCGGCGCAGGAAGCCACCGTGGCCGAAATGTGTCATCACGCGGTCCGCGCTCTCGGACTGACGCAGGGCGCCGCTCATGTGGAGTTCGGTTATGCCGATAACGGTCCGGTACTGTTTGAACTGGGCGCACGCTGCGGCGGCGGGCACACTCCGCAGATCGCCCACCACGTCAGCGGCGTGAATGAATTCGTTGAAGCCTGCCGCATGGCCTGCGGCATCCCGCCGGCTCAGTTCATTCCCACTTCTCGCCGCGGCGCGGACTATCGATTCGTGGTGTTCGCTCCGGGCACGGTGGAAGGAGTCACCATACCCAAATCGGTGGCTAACGATCCCCGGGTTCTCGACGTGGGCTTAACCGTACGGCCCGGGGACGAGATTCGCCCGCTACGCAGCACCTCGGAAAGAGCGGGATTTCTGGTCGCGACCGGCGAAACTCTGCCGGAAGCCGTCGAGCGTGCCGACCACGGCTGCCGGGAAATCCTGGTCCGTTATGCAGACGGCACCGCGCGCCATGCCGCAGAGCTGACGGAGTTCCGGGAGTGGGCGCACTCATGACGATGAAGCTGGCCACAAGAAAGAACAGGCAAGTCGTGCAGGTCGGGGGATACCTCCGGTGAAGCATTTCCTCTGTTTGACCCTGGATACCGATCCCGACGGCCTGAACGCCAGGACACCCAACCGGCAATCTCTCGAGTGGGAGGGCCTGGAGCGAGTACAGCGGCTACCCGAAGAACTCGAAGCGTTCCCCGCGCTGAGGCAGGTTCCGGTCACGTGGTTTGTCCGCGCTGATGGACAGCTGGAGAGCATTCTCGGAAGCGCAGCGTACTTGCTTGAGAGGTTCAAGAGCTTTTGGGCAAAGGTGGAAAAGGCCGGACACGAAGTCGCATGGCATCCCCATCTTTACCGTCAGGCACGGCCGGAGGACGCAGCGGTCATCATCACCGATCCGCTCGAAGCGCAGGATGAGCTGGAACGCCTATGGAACCATCTGAAACTGGTTTTTCATCCCACGGCTTTTCGCCATGGCGAAGGCTGGCATTCGCAGGAAACTTATGCGGTGGTTGAACAAATGGGTTTCCGCTGTGATTCGACCGCGATCCCAGGTCGAAGAGGGGGCGACGGACACCCCATGAATTGGGAAGGGGCTCCAAACCAGCCCTACTTCCCCAGTTCTGACAATTTGTGCACGCCCGGTCCGGCGCGGCCGATGCTCGAACTCCCGATGAATACCTGGATCCTGCCAGCGCCTCACGACACGGTGCCACGCATCCGCTACATGAACCCGGCGGTGCATCCCCAACTCTTTGCAAAGGCGCTGCGAAACTGGGAGAATGCTCTCAACTCTTTGTCATCTGATTTGTGCATCTGGGTCATGATCTTTCATCCCGACGAAGTGCTCGTCAGTCGGGGAGCCGACGCGCTCTATTCGCGTTCGATTCGGGAACTGTGCGTTAACCTGGTTGCGATCGCAGAAAGTCTCCGCCGTGTCGGACACGACTTTGAGTGGGCAACGGTTTCAGATGCAGCTGATCGCTGGCGGACACATCGGCTGCGCTTGACCTCATGAGTTCTGTGCTGGAAAAAACGGAGAGTGCCGAAATACTGCGGCCCGTCGAAGCGGACTTGCTTGGCGATACAGGCGGGGTAGCTCTCGAATGGTACGGGAGAGCTGCCACAGCGCTGTATCGTGCCTACTCCGTTGCCCGACAACTGGCAGGCGCCAGAGACCAGGAAGCGGAAGTCATTCTGCCGTCGATCTCATGCGCGACTCCCGCCAATGCCGCGCTGCTGGCGGGAGTCACGCCAAGATTCGCGGACGTCGATCCCGCTACAGGAATGCCCACACTCGCGAGCATCCAGCAACGCTGTACGCAGCAAACCTGCGCCGTCGTTTTCATTCATCTCTTTGGGCAAACCGCGGACCTGCGCCCACTGGCAGAGTGGTGCCGGGCCCGGAAGATTCTTCTCATCGAAGATCTAGCGCAGGCCCTGGGCTCGCGTTTGCCCGACGGCACCTCTGCAGGCTCGGTCGGCGATATGTCCGTCTATAGCTTCAACCCGACCAAGATTCTGGAGTGCGGCGGCGGAGCGCTGCTGATCCGGTCAAAGAGTCTCGCGGATGCGTGCAGGGAATTGTCTGAGTCCGATCCACTTCCACCCGAGATCGACGACGCGAGGGCCAGGACTCTGGCATTAAGCTATCGCAATCTCCATCATTCTCTGGTTGGGTTACTGAGATCGCGAGCAATTGACGAGGCTTCAAGCGCATTTTTGAAATTGCAGCCCGCATTTCGAGGACTCTATCTGCGCCACATGAAGCATCCTGATGCGCTGGCAGAGTCATGGGGGCAACTGCGAGAAATATTGCGCCACCGCTACCAGAATGCCGAGCAGTACGAGAAAGCCCTGGCGAGCGGGCCCTGGAAGCGAATCAGTCAGTGGCGAGAGAGCGGCGTTTGCTGGCGCTACTCTCTGCTGTTCGACTTTCCCGGAAATCTGGTTGATTTCAGTGAGGCCGTGCGCCAGGAGGGCTTTCACGTTTCGAACCTGTACTGGCCCGTCAACGATTTTTTTCGGCGCAGCGACGAATGTCCGAATGCGGATCAATTCGCCCGGCGGATCGTCAATCTTTGGGTGGATCGCAGCGTGGATCCGCCATGGGTCCAGAAATGCGCGGAGAGTCTTGTTAGAAATGCCCGGCAGTTTGCATCGTGACTCCGCTACACTAGAAGCACATTTTGATGAACTCTATGGGTGGACCCGAACTCAGTATTGTCATTCCGGTATTTAACGAAGAGGCTGTCATCCCGGCCCTGGTAGAGCGTCTGCGGTCATTCGCTGCCCGGCTGACTCCGTTGGTGACCGAGATCATTCTGATCGATGATCATTCCGCGGACCGCTCCCCGGAACTGTTGCGGGAAATCTGCCGTAACGATCCAAGGTTTCGCTACGCCCGGCTCGCCAAGAACTCCGGAAGCCATGTCGCAATTTTGGCTGGATTCGCTCAGGCTCGAGGCGAATGCGCAGTCTTTCTCGCGGCCGATCTGCAGGATCCTCCTGAGATCATTCTGCAAATGCTCGACCTTTGGCGCGCCGGACATCATGTGGTGTGGGCGGTGCGCGAAGAGCGCGAGGGCGTCTCGAGAACCGACGTTTTTCTCGCGAATACTTTCTATCGCCTGCTGAACCTCCTGGGAGAGGTCCATTTGCCTCCCCGCGGTTCCGACTTTGCCTTGCTCGACAGAAAGGCGGTAGACGCTCTAATGCAGTCCGCCGGCAGCGATCCCAGCATAAGCGGCGAAATCGCGCGACTGGGATTCTCCGCGGCCCAGATTTCGTATACCAAAGAGAGGCGCGCGGCAGGCCAGTCGAAGTGGACGCTCAGGCGCAAATTGAAAGCCTTCGCCGATGCGTTTGTCTCCTTCTCGTACGCACCCTTACGGGCGATGTCCTATCTGGGAATGTTGTCCAGCTTGTTGGGATTTGCCTACGCGGTCCTCGTCATCGTGCTGCGTCTGATGACTCGCACTCCGGTGCAGGGCTGGTCATCGCTGATCGTGGTGGTTCTGGTGATGGGCGGCGTGCAGATGATGATGCTCGGCATCCTGGGCGAATACCTGTGGCGAACGCTGGAAGCGGCACGGCACCGGCCAGCTTATTTCTTCGAAGAGACGTCGGAAGCAGACGCCACGACCGACGCACAACCGCAAAAAGTGGAGCGGCGCTTTGGGACGTAAGTTCCGCGTCCAGTCGGGCATCGTGGGACTCCTGTTCGGCCTGGGCTGCCTTGCGATTCTTCTGCGGCAAGTTGACATAAGGCAATCCTGGAACGCTCTTGGGCGCCTGCGCGGTCCCTTTCTGCTGGTGCCGCTGGCGCTTTTTTTAGTGAACTTGCCATTGCGAGCCTGGCGCTGGCAATTGATTTTTCCCTCCGCCTCGCGCCCCGGGCTGGGGTCTTGCCTGACGGTCCTCGGCATCGGCAATATGGCGAATTTTCTGCTGCCAGGCCGAGCCGGCGATGTGGCCCGCTGTGCGCTGGTCGGGCAGGCGGGCTCGCTCGAGGAAAGCAGTCGCACGCTGGCAACCCTTGCCGTCGAAAAAGTGATGGATGGACTCGCCCTCATCGGGATGGTGCTGTTTGCCGCCTGGGCACTGCACCCTCCACATTGGGTGCTCGACCTTTTACGTGTGGCGGTTCTGATCTTCGGGGGGGCCCTGGTGATGCTGGTGGTCCTTCGTTACCGGACGCGCGCCTTAATCGATTTTGTGCGCCGCACTTTCCGCCGCCTGCACCTTTCCGCCCTGGAAGAAAAATTTGACGATCTCTTGAGCGCGTTCGCCGACGGGCTCTCAGCCATCAGCTCAGCTGCCCGAATGCTCACCCTGCTGCTGATCACCGCGGTGATTTGGACTACAGAAGCTGCGGCGATTTGGGGCCTCGCGGGAGCACTCGGTCTTGCGGTACATCTACAATCGGCGGTCATCGCGTCGGCTATTCTGGGTTTGGGATTGATGATACCCGCCGCGCCGGGAGGGCTTGGCACATACGAGTTGTTTGGCACCGAGGCTTTCAAACTTGCCGGAATCGGCGCGAGCAGCGCGCTTGCGCTCACGGTGGTGATTCATGCGTGGGTTTTTGTCGCCAACGTCATTGCGGGCGTCGCCCTGCTTGCGATGCGGGGCTTGAGCCTGGCGCAGCTCAGAAACCGCCTGGCCGCCGATCAACCCGCTGAGGCGGCCGGCTCAGGATCCACGATTCGACCTTCCGTTTAGGATGTCTATCATCGACGCTATCGCTTGATAGAATCATCATTCGAATCCGGGCTCGGAGGAAGAGGTTCCGTGAACAATCAAAGTGTTCTGGTAACCGGCAGCGCCGGTTTCACGCTGGAACAAGAAGTCGCGCGCACCTGGGAGCCTCGGGATCTCCCTAACCATGCCTAAAGATTTTGTACCAGTGGCGCGACCGCATCTTGGGCGAGAGGAGGTATCGGCCGCAGAGCGAGTCATCCTCTCAGGTTGGGTTACGCAAGGGCCCGAGGTCGCCGCACTGGAACGGGAGTTTGCCGCGTTCGTCGGCGCATCACACGCCTGCGCAGTCTCCAGCGGCACGACGGCTCTTCACCTTGCGCTCCTCGCCGTGGGCGTACGACCGGGCGATGAGGTCGTCACAGTCAGCCACTCCTACATCGCGACTGCCAACAGCATTCGTTATTGCGGAGCGCGACCTGTCTTCGTTGACATAGAGCCGGCGACGTTCAACATCGATCCCGCCCGAATTGAGCCGGCCATCAGCGAGAAGACCCGTGCAATTCTGTGTGTGCATCAGATGGGAATGCCGTGTGACCTGAACGCAATCATCGAGATCGCCCGGCGGCACAAAATCGCGGTCGTGGAAGATGCAGCGTGCGCCATCGGCAGCGAGATCCATTGGAACGGAAACTGGGAGAAGATCGGCAGACCGCATGGAGACGTGGCGTGTTTCTCGTTTCACCCGCGAAAGCTGTTGACGACTGGTGACGGAGGGATGCTGACCACCGCCAATCCTGAGATCGACCGCAATTTCCGCTTGTGGCGCCAGCATGGGATGAGCGTACCCGATACCGTTCGCCATTCGTCTTCGAAGGTCGTGTTCGAATCATATCCAGAATTGGGATTCAACTATCGCCTGACCGACATCCAGGCAGCGATCGGGCGCGAGCAACTGAAGCGTCTTCCGGCAGCGATTTCTGAGCGCCGCCAGATGGCTGCGCGCTACGGGCAGCTTCTCGGGGACGTGCGAGAGGTAGTCCTGCCGTCAGAGCCGACCTGGGCGCGCACGAACTGGCAGAGCTACTGCATACGGCTTGCTGAGAACCTGCTTCAACAGGATGTGATGCAGAGAATGCTCGATGAAGGCATCGCGACGCGCCGTGGAATCATGTGCGCACATCGCGAACCTGCCTACAGTGATCCAGCCACGTGGCGCTGCCCCCGGGTCGATTGTCAGCCGGGGCCAGGCTGTCCCAATCTCGTGGAGAGCGAGCGGGCACAGGATCACGGTGTAATCCTGCCGCTTTTCTCTCAAATGACAAAGGAACAGCAGGAGCGCGTAGGGTTCGCACTTCGGGATGCATGTTCTTCCAGGAACTCAGGGTGAATGGTACCTACAGGCATCCAACCGCAAACCGCCATGCATAGCAGCATACGGACCGTTAGAGTTCTCGTTTGGATTCTGCTGGTTCTTGCGGGGGCGGAATTTGTCGTCCGCGGCCCTGTGAGATATCTCGTGCCGACAAATTGGAATGATCTGGCTCAGTACTATGCGGCCAGCCGCCTTTGGTTGCGTGGCCAGAACTTTGCCAAACCTGAGAACTTCGTGGCGTTGTGGCGAGACGAGGTTGGCAGCACCCTCGGCGCGGACACGGTCCGCACGCACATCGCTCCGCCGCCGGGCGCGGTCGTACTGCTGGCGCCCATTGGGGCGTTGTCGTGGCCTGCCGCCAAGATTGCGTGGCTGGTGATTTTGCTGGGTGGATTTGCAGCGGCAGTCTGGTCTTTAGCGAAGACGGTGGGATTCCGTGTCGATGAACCGCGTATGATCGCGTTCGCCGCCGGTTGTTTGGCGCTCGCTCCTTTCCACACAGGAATCGCCAGCGCAAATCAGACGATCTTGCTTGTGGGACTTTGTGGGCTTGGAATTTGGGCAGCCAGTATAAGACACGACGTAGTGGCCGGACTCCTATTCGGGGCGGCGTGCAGCATGAAGCCGCACATCGGCGCGTTCCTCGTGCTGTACTACCTGATCCACCGGCGGTGGCGGCTCTTCGTAACGTCGGTGGCCTTCACCGTGGCGCTCGTGCTGCTCGCAGCCGCGTGGATGCAGGTCCATGGAGTGACCTGGGTTCCGGACTATCTGAACAACATTCGCTTCGGAGCCGCCAGAAACAAGATTGACGATTTCACCGCCGCCAACCCGATCCGCTTCATGCTGATCAACCTGCAAGTTCCCTTCTACTCTTTTACTCATGATGCAAAGTCAGCCAACGCGCTGGCCTTGTCGATGGGCGCAGTGCTCATAGCAATATGGATCGTTCTGGCATTACGAAGCCGGGCTGAGAACGGCGAATTGTTGCCCCTGGCAACGGTTGCAGTAATCGGATTGTTACCCCTGTATCACCGGCTCTACGATGCATCCGTTCTGGCCATCCCGCTATGCTGGTGCCTTAGTGGCGCGAGTGGTGACCTGAAGAAGATCGCAAGGGCAGCCTTGCTCCTGATGGCGCCCTTTCTCGTTCCCGGAACCGCTTTGCTGCAGCAAGCAGTCCGGCACGATCGCATACCCGACTCTTGGACGCACGCCTGGTGGTGGGATCGTTTGGTGATGCCGCACCAGACCTGGCTTCTTCTGATGCTTTCCCTCGTTCTGCTTTACGGAATGATGTTGCAAACCCGCAGTGGAGGAACCGGCAAGTCTGCTTCAGCGACGCCTGCCTTATAATCGACGCGGTGCAGCCAGTTCGACTTCGTGATCGAAAGCCAGATTGATGTCACCCTCCGAAATTCCCTCTCGCAAGTCATCCTCGGAATCTTCCAGTTCGCGGTCCGAGTCGAGTCTGGACCCACTCAGCGGTCCTTCGCGGGCGGAACTCGCATCGCTTGTCGCCCTCAGCTTTCTGATTTTCGTTTGCATCGTGACACGGGTTCGCGGTTACGCGGCGGCCGTGGATCACTTCGGTGACAGTTCGGCGTACATGAGTCTGGCATCTGCGATCCGGCACTGGGACTTTCATGGCATCGTGATCAAGCAATTCTGGGGCCTGCCGTATGCGATGGCAGCGCTGTCGAAGGTCACCGGACTTTCCGATCGCACATCTCTGTTGGTATTTTCGCTCGTGCCCTCTCTGCTGGCGGTGCTGCTTGCCCGGAATCTTTGGAATGGCTGGATCGCAGGCTATTTCGCCATTCTGAACTTCGATTGGCTGCAGCGATCGTGCCTGGGGGGCTCCGAACCTCTATTCGTATGCTTGCTGCTGGCGGCGTTCGTGAGTGTTCGCCGGCAGCGCTGGCTGCTCGCTTCCCTGCTGGCAGCGCTTGCCACAGTTGTGCGGCCGCTGGGAGTATTCGCACTCGTCGGCATCGGACTGACCCTTTTGTGGAACAAGGAATTCCGCAGATTCGCTGCGGCGACGGCTATTGGCTTAACGGTTGGAGTGCTCTATGCCATTCCGCTCGCACTACATTTCGGGGATGCCCTGGCGAATGTCAGCAGCTATCACAGTCGGGAATGGGAGGGCGGCTGGCTTTTCGGTTTTCCCTTCTATGCCATCGTGAAAGGGACTTTGATTCATCCCGCGCCGTGGACCAACCTGATTTTGAGTTTCGGCTGGATCGCACTGGTCGTTCTTGCCGTGATCGTGATGGCTAAGTCGGCCGAGTTCCGTTCTTATTGCCGATCTCATGCGGTGGAAGCTATTTTCCTTGCGCCCTACCTCTGGTGCCTCTTCACCTATAACTATCCTTCATGGGCGCGCAGCAACTTCGCCCGATTCGCGATTCCGGTTCTTCCGTTCGTTCTGCTTGCACTCAATCGGTGGCTTCCGAAAGACCGGCGCATGCTCTGGGGCCTCGCGGTGGTCACCTCCGTGCTCGCGGCGAGTTCCGCCCTGGGCGTGGCGGCCGTCGTGCACCTTTTAAGAGGAATGCTGGGGTGAGCTTTCAGAACGCGCATTTGAGTTAGAATCGCGGAGAACGTGGGGACATCTTACAATCCAGCCCGCTGTGACCTTTGCAATGCCCAGTCCTACGACGTTGTGGCTTCCATAGAAGCCGCGCGCGGTATGACGAGTGATTCAAGAATCCTGTCGCGCAGATTAAGAAAGATCATGTGCCGCGAGTGTGGCCTGATCCGCGATGGCGTCGGGTTCGAATTCGAGGACCTGACCGCGCATTACGGAAAGTCCTATCAGTTGAACACTACGGATTCGGGCGAAGAGCATGTGTTCTTTTCGCCTGCCGGTCCCGTGCCTCGCAGTCAGGTAATTCACGACTGGATCGTGCAGATCAAACCTGATATCTCGGGCAGCGTGCTCGAGGTTGGATGCGGCCAGGGGAGCGTATTGGAGCGACTGACAGCCAGTTTCCCGCAGGCGCAGTTTTCCGGCATCGATATGAACGAGCAAGCTGCAGGCCGCGCCAGACGCAAGGGGCTGGATGTGAAGGTCGGAAGCAGCACGGATATTGTCGACCGCTATGACTTGATTATCGCTTTTGGAGTGCTCGAGCACGTGCCGAGTCCCACCAACTTTCTGACCGATCTACGAGAGAGGTTGAGCCCCAGAGGAGAACTGGTCGTCGGCCAGCCCATGCAGAATGTCCCAAGCTATGATTTGTTTTTCGTCGATCATCTCCATCACTTCACAACGAACCATGTACGTCTACTGGGACAGAACGTGGGATTGGAACAGACCGGGCTTCTTGAGGGATGCGCCTTGGTATCAAACTTCAGTCTGCACCGATTCCGGAAAGCCGCGCTGGAGAAACCGGCAATTCATTTTGAGAATCCGCCTTCCATTCAATCCATCCGAAAATATTTGGATGCCTTTGCGAAGATCAACAGCTTCGTCAGCCAGAGTCGAAGGATCGCCGTGTTCGGAACCGGAGAGGTATTCACCCTCCTCTATGCATACACGGACCTGGCAACCACAGAGATTGCCTGTGGCCTTGACGATAATCGGGATCGCCGGGAAAACCACGCTTGGCCGTTTCCAGTGATACGACCCGAGGAAGCACACAGTCTCTCAGTATCCGATGTGCTGCTTTCAGTGAACCCTCGATACAACGAGATGGTGGTGGAGAGGCTTCGCGCGCTCGGACTCAAACCGACTGTCATCCTCGACAATGACCTGAGTTAGGACTCAAGGCGGCGAGGTCTTCGCCAGCACCTATTCCATCCGATGGGCGCTGATGTACAGACTGTCTGCGACTCTGGTTAGAATCGGCACTTTTGCGCTGACCCGGCGCAGGCTTTCGGAGGCATGCACCACCGCCCGGTAGCGAGCGGGCATCAGGTGGAGATCACTGGGTTGGACATTGAGGGAAAAGAATCCGTCCACGCTCAATTCCGAGGGACCAATCATCTCCGTAAAGGCCGACCGCAGTTCCGAAGGCCGCCAGTATCGCACCTCGAAATCCCGCGCCTCGCGGAAGCCCCGCCGAACCTGATGGTAGAGGCAGCGTAAACCATATACGTTGGGCAACTGGATCAGTGAGTTGCCTCCCGGGCGTAACGTGCGCCGGATCTCCGCCAGACTTGCACGAGCGTTTTCCTTCGAGAGATGCTGAAGCACGCTGTAGGAAAAGGCCTGATCGAATGTCTGATCACGAAACGGCAGGTACCGGCCGTCAGCAACGACATAGGCGGCCTCGACGCCCAATTGCCGGGCGACGCGATAAGCCGCACGGATGCTCTTCAGCGAGGGATCGATCCCGACCGGGCGATATCCCAGACGGGCAGCGGCGATGCACCAGCGTCCCCAGTTGCACCCGACTTCGAGAAACGTCCGTTTTTCGCCGGGGGGAAGCCTGAGACTCGGAATCGGATACTCCGTAAGGTTTCCGACAAGATGCTGGTAAAGTCCTCCATTGGTCGCCCCGATCGATGCTCGTACGAAGGGGTCAATCTCATTCGGTGCAAGATCGAACTTTGCCAATGTAGAAGCGTTGCCGCTCTCGGCAACATCGAGCGAGCGCGTTCCCTCAATGTGAGTCTGCTCTACGTCAGGCACCAACAGAATCGGGATGCCTTCAATCACGGCGTAAGCATGCCCCTGGTCGCATACCAGGTGAGTCCCTTCGTGATGCAAGCCCTGTTTGTCGCGTGGACACACCAGCAATTTCAAAAGCTCGGACTGAGCAAGGTCGGTCTGGCTCTTTACTTTTGTCGGTTCGGTCATTGGGAAGTCTTCGCCAGTCCGCCCTCGGAGTGGACCAATGCCTGCGACAGTTCGAGGATTCGCTCCACGTGCGCCTTCCAGGAAAAGTCGCCGGACCTCTCCAGCCCCCTTGCTACCATCGGTGCCCGCGTCTCGGGCCGTTCCGCAATCTTGATTACGCATTCCGCCAGGGCCTCCGGAGAGAACCGCTCGAAGTACACAGCGGCATTGCCACAGATCTCACGATGCACCGCAATGTCGGAGGCGATCACGGGCACCCCGCTGGCCATTGCTTCGACCAGCGGATGAGCAAACGTTTCAGTGTACGCGGGGCTGACATATGCATCCGCCCGTGCGTATACCTGATGCAACTGCCGGTAGGCCACCGCGCCGAGTTCGACAATCATGTCGGAGACACCGAGAGTCTTCACCAGATTCGCAGCGGTATCCGGGCGGTACGCTCCTGGATTCTTACCGGCCGCCAAATTGCAAGTGAGCAGCAATTTGACCGGACGCCCAGCCACGCGGCTACGCAGGATCGGCAAAGCTCGAAGCAGCGTTTCGAAGTTCCGGTAGTAATTGTAGTGACTGACAAACAGGAGTCTGAAACATCCGGCGGCGCCGCTGAGTCGAGCCTCCACTTCCTGCGTCAGCGGACAGGAATCGCGAGTAAATGCCTCTCCATCGAACCCATGGTGGACGGCGAGCACTGGCAACCCAGTCCAGCGCTTCAATTCCTCCGCAAAAGCCGCACTGGGAGCTACGGTCACATCTGCCCACGAAACCGATCGTTTCGCCAGAATGGATCGCAGGCGGGTCTCCAGCCACATGCGATATTCGCGGCGAGCTCGCAAGTCGCGAAAAAAATCCGGTGAAGTATAAATCGAATTGCGCGACAGCAGAATCTGCGGGACCGGCGACCTTCTCAGCGCAAAGTTGCCGGCCGAAAGAAGGACGTCGGCTCCGCTGTGCCGGATTAAGCCTGGCAGTAGGCGTTGTTCGTACCAGAACCGTCGAGCGGTCGGGATACCCAATTCCAGCAACTCCACATTGGGAAAGCCGCGAAATTCCGGCGCGAGCTCTGGACTGAGAGCAGCCGTGACTCGGACGCCGGAGTGGGCAGCCAAGTGCGGCACGACGTTCCGGATGTAGGTGAGGCCGCCGCCGGCAGTCGCGGCCAGAGAGTTCACGAACAAATGCATCATCGACTCGGGGCGACCCCACCGATAGGCTGCTGCGCCTGCCTGGGGTGCCACGTTAGAGCGAACCGCGAAAGCTGTGAGGAGGGAGCCACATCGATAAGAACGAACGCGAGACTCCAGAAGAACACGCACACGTAGTTGCCTGGCGCAAACATCCAATCTTCAAAAGCAGCGTGAAGCATACCTGCAACCATGATCGTAGCGAGAGGAATAGCGGCGTGGGACGCGCTTCCATATCTCCGCATCCAGATGATCGTGCGCAGCACCTTGCCACTGATCAATAGCAAGAGCACGGTAAAGGGCAATGCCCCAACCACCCCGACGCCGGCCAGGATCGCCAGGTAGCTGCTTCCATGTTCCGCGGTCACGGTTCCTGAGGAAGCAAACTTTCCCTGTTCCTCACTGGCGTCACCGCCGGATGCGGTCGTGCCCAGCCCGGTTCCGAACCACGGGTGGTCACTGATGCTGTCCATTGCCGAGCGCCAGGGAGAGATGCGCGAATTGAGAACTCCTTCTTCTCTATCCTTGTATACGACTGAGGATGCCAGGGTCGGAAAGGCGTCCGGGCGGAAGAGAGAAACAGCCGCGACGACAATGACCAGCACAACCAGTCCTTCGACGAGAAGCTTGTACCGACGCAAGGCCAGGCACAACAAACCAGAAGAGAGGAGTGCGGCCGCGATGCCGGCACGCGAGTGACTGCTGAATGTCAGATACATGCAGACCGCGTACAAGGCGAGCCTTCGCCGTTGCACGAACTTCTCTCCGCCTAGCAGAACACCCCACAGAAGAATCGGGGCTCCGACAACCCCCATCGCTGCACCCAGGGAATTGGGATTCCCCATCGCCTCTATGCCAATGGC
Source organism: Candidatus Dormiibacterota bacterium (assembly GCA_035632675.1). Lineage (GTDB taxonomy): Bacteria > Acidobacteriota > Terriglobia > Terriglobales > Acidobacteriaceae > Sulfotelmatobacter. The sequence continues at coordinate 81,123 of DASQGJ010000070.1, read as the reverse complement.
GTAAAAGAGGGCGTTCACTCCCACAAAGATTTCGCACCCTGTCAGCAGACCATTGAAGAAGCGGCTCTCCAGCCAGTTGGCCGCCAGTCTCGCGCCAGTGCCGGCGTAAACGAATAACAGTAATATGCTGAGCACCTTTAACAGCGCAACGTCGGGATAGCGGGAAACGGCCGCCGAGATGAGAGACGCAAGCACGGCAAAGAACGCGACAACATGAAAAAAGCCGAAGTGGAGACGATCCTTGAGCGCGGTCACCAGGCCCGCCAAGGCTCCCACGCTGAGGACCACCCAGCGAGCCGCCGCCCAGCCTCTGCCGACCGGAAGATTCACACCTGCTAGCAGAAAACTCACGAGCACCACCGGGAAGAAGACTCGGCGGTAATGCCAGACGGCAACGATCAGAAGCTCAAGAAAGATGAGGCCGGCAATATTGGTGGTGCTGGTGAAATACCATGGCCGTGAATATGCAAGATATGCCAGGACGGGCAGCATCAACGCTGCCGTGGCACCGATCAAGACGCTCTTGGAAATTCGCTCAGTCACGATTCAGGTTACCGTCGAGTGCACTGCTCGGACAATGGCTGCCGACCATTCGCCGGGCGAATACTGCGAAATGTGTTGCGCGCTGCGGGCACCCATCACGACCCGCAGACCTGTTTGACCCGCAAGGGCCGTCAGGGCTGACGTCAGCGCGGAAACATTTCCCGGTGGAACCAGCAAGCCATTCCAATCCGGCCTGACCAGATCAGCCGCACATCCGGCCACGCTGCTTACTATCACGGGCAGGCCGCTGGCCATCGCCTCATTCACCACCAGACCCCAGGTATCAGTATAAGTCGGGAGGACCAACATTTCAGCGAGCGCGTAATAGGCCGCCAGTTGCTCTCGCTGGGCGAAGCCAGCGAACTTGATGACTCCCGGGGAAACAGCGGCCGCTTGCTGCTGCAACAGTTCGCGGCAGGAACCGTCGCCGACGAACACCAAGCCGAACTCCTCGCGCAATTGGTCGTTCAGTCTGGCGTAAGCAGACAGCAGATCAAACACTCCCTTTTCACGCACCAGGCGGCCCACGAACAGAAAGTATCGAGGGGGCAGGTCTAAATCGTGGCGGTATTCGGCCGAATGCTTTTGAGCCATCGCCGCAGCACGGGAGAACAGGTCATTGTCGACCGCATTCGGCGCAATGAAGATTCTGTCCTCCCTGAGTTTGTGGGCGCGAAGATATTCGAGGGCTGATGTGCCCGGCACGACGAACCCGTCACACCTGCGCAGGAACTCAGCTTTCATCATTTCCACCAGCGCATAGCCGCGACGCGCATCCTGCAGGTTGCTCTCGGACCAGAGAAGAAATGGGATGTTCCGCGACCGGGCCCACAATTGAGCCTGCCACGAGGCCACGTAGCTGTAGCCTCCACATAGAATCGCGTCCGGTGACTCCGCACTCAGCGCCCGGGCAAGACCACGGTTCAGCAGCACATTGTACCTGCCGTAGCGCCTGCGCCACGAGGGAAGAACTTGCTGCGAAAACTTGATCTCCTCCGTGTAGACCTTCCACTGGCGCAGGCTCGGGTCGGTCTCGGACAGGAAGATGACATGAGGGTTCACCTCGGAGTTCGCAGCCAGCGCATTAAACAATGGAATGCGGTAAGGAGAGATGATTTCTGTCAGGATCGCGAGGCGGCGAGTCATGCGGCACACTCGCGGTAGATACGTGCCAGCCTCTCCGCCTGGTCCGCGAGGGTGAAGCCCTCCAGAATCGTCTGCCGAGCACTGGTGCCCAGGTTCTTTCTGCGTGCCTGGTCGCTAAGGAGCATGTGCAGCGCCAGCGACAATTCCCTTTCGTTGTCCGGGCCGACCAGAAAGCCGTTGGTGCCCTGTTGAACAATCTCCGCGGTCCCCTGCCCACGACAACCTATCACCGGCTTGCCCGTCGACATTGCTTCAAGGTAAACACATCCCAGGCCCTCGTAGCGACTGGGTAGCGCAAACACGGTGCAACTTCGCATCGTGAGAGCGACCTGCCGGCGTGACTGACGGCCGAGGAATCGAACTCGTTCAGCAACCTGTAGGTGTTGTGCCAAGGCCTGCAACCGTCCTCGCTCGGGCCCATCCCCGACGATCTCCAGGGCGAGCGAAGGAAATTCCTGACTGAGGGTTGCCACTGCGCGGATGAGCACTGCATGCCCTTTGCTCGGGATCAGGTTCCCGACGCTAAGCACGACAGGACCACCCGCAGAAGGCTCTCCGGGTGAGAACATCTCCGGATCCACCCCGTTGTACACCACCGAAGTACGGCAATTCCCTCCCACGCCTTCCAGAACTTGCTCTCGCACGTGCTCGCTCACACAAATCACGCGGCGGGAAGCACGGTACGTGCGCTGCGAGAAGCGGCGACACCATTCTCCCGAGCGCCCGCTCACCTGCACGGTAGAGAAAGCGTCCAGGCCGTGCACCGAAACGACAAATGGAATATTCAGTTCCCTGCTCAACAGCATGGCGGCGTGACCGCAAGGCAGCGCCGCGTGCGCGTGAATGAGGTCGATTCGCTGCACCCGATGCAACTCCCGCAATCGCCCGACAATTCGCGCAAACAAGAACGCGCCCGCGGTGGGGAGCCCGACGCCGCCGGGAAAGGCCGCGTACCGGAACCACTCGGCAGGAATCTCTGACGCTCTACCGCGAACGCGCCCACGATACAGCGGCTGTACCGCGAACACCGTCTGTCGTATCCCAAGCTTGGCGAGCCACACGAGGGGTTCAAAGACGAAGCAGCCGCTGGCATCGTCGGCGGCAGTCGGGTAAAAAGGCGTCAAAGTCAGAACGTGAGGAAAGCGGGCAGGCGCACCGCCGACAGGATTGGACGTGCTCACCGGCAGACCCTCATTGTGCCCGAAGCGCTGCTATCTCAAGGTAGGCGTTTTGCCACTGCTTACTGACCACATCCCAATCGAACTTTTCCATGTGCTTTCGGGCAGACGCTCCCATTCGATCTCGCAAGGAATGGTCGACGATTAGTTTTCCCAGGGCCTGCATCATCTCTCCGGTGGTACCAACTTGAAAGCCTGTCACCCCGTCAACCACGGAGGGAGTCTCATAATCTCGAAACACGATGCATGGCAAACCCGTCGCCGCAGCCTCCAGTGTCACCTTCGGTATTCCTTCCAGCCGAGACGGGAGCAGGAAAATGTCGCTCTCGCGCATGATCGCAAGCAACTGCGACTGCGTCTTTGGACCATCCAGCGTTACATTCGTCAACCCTGACTGTGCAATCTTTTGGCGCATGGTCTGGTCGAACCCACCTCGGCCCGCCCCCACGATACGGAATATAGCATTCGGGAACAGCGCGGCCGCTTCAATCAGGAATTGCGGACCTTTCCGTTCGATCACCGTTCCGGCGAATAGCACCACGGGGGAAGAATTTGTTCTTGCAGAGGGCGGAGTGAACAGGCTCGTATCCACGCCTACGGGAAGAATGTGGCTCACTTTCTTCCCGATTGTGTTTTGGAGATCCTGCGCAACGTACGGCGTGATTCCAGTGTACAAATTACAACGCGAGACAACTCCCTTGTAGAGAAAGCGCAGGGCCCTTGACGGATTGACGAGTTGCGCCGAAGGGGCTTCCGCATGCAGCACCGCCTTCGTACCCTGTCGCAGCTTCCGCGGCAAACGAAGGAACAAATAACTGGCCGGGCTGTAATCCATGTAAGAAATGATGTCGTAGCCCGACAGCATCTCCCTCAATATCGGCAGGGTCTTGCGGCGCGCGGGCAGTGCGTGCAGCCGAATCGCCGGACGATCCTGCAGGCGTGGGTCTGGGGTGTGCTCATGCAACAGGGTGCATCGGAAGCGCTCCTGGTCAAGGCGGAGAGCGATCTCCCGAACATTCAGGCTCTGCGCGTTCACGCTGACCGCGTCCACCAGCGGCAAGAACAGCACGCGAACTTTATCCATGTTCGACGGTCTCAAGCGCTGCGCTCTGCGTTGGGCGGCGGTCCAGTGATCGCCGGATCTCTCGAAGCCTCGCACGCACGCCTGAGGAGGCATCGCGACCCTCTCTCGACTCGCGCAGATGCCGGCGCGCAATCTGCAACAATTGCACACGCTCGTTCTTCTGCACGGCGTCTGACAACGGAGAACGCTCTCCGGGATCATTTTTCAGGTCGTACAAGGTATCCGTCTGATCTCTGAATCGGATTACCAGCTTGAAATTGCCGTCTCGAACTGTCATGAGCCGGGTCCGAGTTCCCTCTTCCGCGCATTCTGCGATCGCGGGCTCGCTGGGCAACTTGCCTGCGGAGAGCTGCCCCCAATGGCTTCGACCTTGAAAGCTGTGCGGCACTTCGGCTCCGATCGCCTCCAGCAGAGTGGGGGCGAGATGAATCAGGCTGAATGGTCCCGACAAAGTCGTCCCGCCAGAAAGTCCCGGTGCTCTCACCAGCAACGGCACATGAATGAGCTGTTCCGGCAAGCTTGTCGGAGAGTGATAACGGTCCCCGTGCTCCAGAAACTCCTCTCCGTGATCTGCCGTGACCACGAATGCCGTGTCATCCCATCGCTGTAACTGTTGCAACGCGGCGACCAACCTGGCAAGCTGTTTGTCCGCCCAGTGCACGCCGGCGTCATACAGTGAAATGATCTCCGCCTTATACCGCTGCAGTCTTCCGGGCCCGATGTCGCCGCGATTCCAAGAAGAATTCAGGAAGCGCGCACGCTTCGCCGACAGGTTCAGTATCCCGAGCGAAGACAGCGCCTCTTGCGGGGGATAGTACGGGTGATGCGGATCCATGAGGTGAATCCACAGAAAGAAGGGTTGGTCGCGCAACCCGTTCAACCAGGAACACGCTTTACCGATCAGAACATCTGCTGCCGGGTAGCGACGCAACTGGTCCAGGGAAACGTCTTCCCTCGAAGATATCCACTGGCAGTAGCGAAAATAGAGTTCGTCATACGCCGTGGCTGTGAGCCTGGTGCGTCGTGCGATCGCCTCCAAGCCACGATTCACGCCCGAGAGCGGCGAACTTCGCTGAAGCGGCGCGGTCGTCACTCCCGAGGAATCGGAATCTAGAAAGTCGTGAAACTCATCGAACCCCTGGTCGTACCCAAATCGCGGACTCAGATAGGGATTGCCTGCCAGAAAAGCAGCGGTCGCGAAGCCGGCCTCCTGCAATGCAGTCGCCAGCGTTAGCTCATCAGGAGCGATCCCCAATATTTCGCGGCCCAAGCCGAGAGGGTAGCGCGAAGCCATGATCGCAGGAAATGAGAAATAGGTCGGAGCGCCTGCCACAACGGCGTCCGAGACCACAACACTGTTCTTCGCGACAGAGTCCAGAAACGGAGTCACAGGGCAGGCGTATCCCTGGAAGCCGACGTGGTCGGCGCGCAGGCAATCCACCGTGACCAGAATCAGAGAACGTCGTTTCATTGAACGGTGTGAAGCAACCACGGACGAACCAGCAATATCTTTCCGCTGAAGACTCGGGAAACTCGAGGACGCTCCTCAGATGTATCCGAGATCCCGGAGACGCTGTTGCACGATCTCTTCTTCATGCTGGTCCAGCTTGGCGCCGTCATCTTTCACGATCTCCGCCAGCAGAAAACTGAGGAGTCCCTCCAGGCTGTCGAATCTTCCTTTCAGCCAGCTCTCCGCCTGCACACACAAGTCCTCAGGCAACTGCACCGTCCTCAATTGATTGGCCAATTCTTATCTCCGTTGCAGGCTGCCCCGCAATTGTCCCCACGCACTCGTCGCTATCATCCTGTCATCTTCGTCCAGAGAGAATTTCAAGGCGCCCCCGCAAAAAGCTACGTAGGAAACCGCAAGCGCGGCCAGGATGCCCAGCCATGGACGAGCCATGGAACCAGTCCAAACCCGCAGCAATACCACTGTAGCAGCAGCAAACGCAGCGGGAATTGTCAGGGCAAAGTAGCTTCGATTATAAGGAGAAATCTGCAGCGCCTTGCGGACCTGCATCAGATTCCAGAAATTGCCCGCTACATTCACCGTGGCAGAGGCCAAAGCGGCGCCTACCACTCCAAACATCGGGATCAAGGCGATGTTCATCAGCAGCGAGACGCCGACCATAACAAACTGCACTCGGATCAAACGTCTCTGATTTCCTGACATCAAGAGCAGATAGCCGACGGACCCGACTCCACAATTCACGACCTGTCCTACCACTCCAATGACGAGCACCGGCCAACCCGCCTCAAAGCCGCGACCGAAGATGCGCATCAACGGTACAGCGAATGCAATGACAACGAAGGCCAGCGGAAGCGTGAGCCCCAGGACCCACTTGGTGAGCGTTTGAAACAACCTTTCCAGGACATCTTTTCGTGCCTGGGCATGTAAGTCCGCGATGACGGGCGCAAAGATCTGATTTACCGACTGCAGAATGAGCGGGATCAGGGCCGACAAGGTCGACGCCACCACATAAATACCGACCAGCGTGGGGTTCAGATAGAGTCCGAGAAGTATTTTGTCGGCCTGCGATACAAGAAAGTCGAGAGCGCCCATGCCAAACGATGCCGCCGCAAAGGCCTTAATCTCAGGATCGATTGGCGGCAGGGGCGCCCACGAGAAGTGGGCCGTTTTGGGAGTGAGCCTCCAGGCTACCGCGACGAGCAACACCACGATGACAATGGAATTAACGATCTGGGCCCACAAATAACCGCGCATCCCGGTACCCATGGCCAACAAGGGAACCGTCAGAGCACTCACCAACGATGTCCCGATAAAGTTCGTGATCACTGTGCGCTTGGAGATGTCTTTGAATCCGGCAAGGACCTGGCAGTAGAAGACGTTGAGCGCGCCCAGAATTGTCAGCGCGGCAAAGAGCGGGATGTATTGAGCAAGATCGGGAGCGTGGTAGAGACGGCGCGCCAGCCATCCGCCACCGAACACCAGACCTACGGACAAGATCAGGTTTAGCGAAAAGACAACCCCGACGCTCCGTGTCAGGAAGCTCCGAAGATCTTCAAATCTTCCGGTTGCGTTGTACACAGCGACGTAGCGGGCGGCAGCGCCGTTCAATCCCAAACACCCCACCAACTGGGTAAAACTGACCAGGGTCATTCCCAGCGCATAGATTCCGAGCAGTTCAGCCCCGAGCACGCGCGCAACGTAGATCTTGACCAGATAGCCGGCACCCATGGTAAAGATCGTGCCCGCAAAGAACATGAGCGAGTGCCGGGATATCTGGCCCATGTTGCGCCGGAACTCGAGGCGTAACACTTCCCCACCGGCCGCGGCTGGTGCAGTGGAGACATTGTTGGGAAGTGTGGTCATGAATTGTGATCTTGTCGCAAACAACCGCTTTCTTCAGGCCGCCGACGCTCGATTCTCCGTAGCCGATCGATCGGGAATCGAGTCCTTCACCCGGTTGAAGAGAAGTATCTTTCTCCTTCCCAAGGAAAATCTATAGGCAAACGAAGTCTTCCTGATGCCTCGCACCGAAGCCAGGTTCGTCGAAGCGCCAAAGATCCATGGAACCTTGCCTTGCGAGCGCAACTGGTCCGCCAGCATCGTGATCGCCTCGGAGAAGAATCCGTGACCACGAGCCGATTCCGGGGTAAAGCAATCAAAGATCACCGATGCATCTTTGCAGGGCGCCTGCAACGTACGATCCAGTTCGGCCATTTGAAAGCCTTCGAAATCTTTCGTCCAGCAAAAATGCACCGGCGTCCCATCGGCCGTGAGCAGGACGAATCCCCGTCCCTGGCCCAAAGACAGCCTTTGGGCGGACCGCATAAGGAACCGCATGGCCGCAGCGTCGTCTCCGTACTGGATCGCGGCGGTTCCCAGAAACTCGGAGTCCAGTGGGCAAAGGCGGGTGCTTGACACTTTTTGATTGTGCTCGTCCGCGGTCCATTCGAAGAACAACACAGTCTCGAGGGAATACAGTGAATGCCGAACCCGGCGGAGCAAGCGCGCCGGCAGAGTCCCCAGACCCTCTTTACGAACACGCGCCTTCAACTCAGCCGCGCGGGAAATCGTCGACCGGGCCCATTTCTCGACCCGCGGTGAAGCGGTTGCCATCGAAGAGGCGCGGTAGCGGATCACCGAACGCAAGTGGGAAGCAAGATTCTCGTTCAACTCGCAATAAAGGGTTTGCCGGGTCGCAGTCGAGAATCGGTCCTTGTACCCCTCTGCTCCCAAACCGAGATCGACCATGTTGAACTCCAGCGAATCACAGGCCAGTTCGACAATTTTCGCAAGCAGGCAGTATCCCGGCGAAAAGTCCGAGTAGAGAGCGTTCACGGTCGGCTGATACCAGAACCAACTCCCCTCAAATCGAAATCCGTAATTCCAGGCGGCAGTTGCGTCGCCAACGAGGAGGCGGCTCAGCGCGACCCAGCCAGATTGAGATAGCTCACGTGCCAGCTCCGCCAGGAACGCACGACGTTCTTCCCGGATCAGGCTGCTGATTTTCCCAGTCTCCAGAAACCGGGCAACGTGCGCCCGGGTGAAAGGCGGAAGGAGAGGCTCGATCTGATGCCAGTCCGTGTCGTGCTGCAGCGTCACTGGACCCCGCTTTTGTAGGTCGCGCATGTTGCGCCGCAGCCTCTTCTTCGCAAGCACGGACTGCTTCAACACCCCTCGCTCCTCGGCCGATCCCATCACCACCTGCGCACAGGCGTATGCCAGGCGGGAATGCAGGTGGTATCGAGCGTTCGTGGCGGCAGGTGACACCGCCCTGGCTGTAGCCGAATCCGCGGGCAAATTTGTCAGGACGGCCTTTTCAATTTTTGCATCTCTCAGCCCGGAGAAAACAGCATCCACAAATTCCCGCCGGATGCTGGCATCGCTCAAAAATTCGCAATAGTCCCCAGTGTCCGCCGTCAGGAAGACGACCTCACCACTTTTCCTCTGGGCCAGCGCAGCGGCGCCCACCAGCGACTCACCGTCATAACCCAGAAAAATGAAGGGTGTGAGGGAAGCCTGGTAGGCCCGCTGCACTGCGATGGCCCACTCGTAGGTGTAGAAAACTTCAGGACGTTCCATCCGCAGCGCCAGCCCGTTCCACGCGGCCCGCAGGTCCGGATCGTCCGGTATCTTGTCCAGCACCACTATGCGCAAGTCTCACCATCTCCGAAACTGCATTGCGAGAATACACGGTAATCGCGGTCCGGGACCCTTGCACAGAAAGCGGGACTGTTGGGATGCCGCCGCAGGTACGGCTGGAAAAGGGTTGCAAATTTTCTCGCGCTCACTCTCTCCCTCTTTCGCCTATCGAATGGATTGAGCGGAGCCGGTTCCGAAGCGCTTCATGCACTCCGGAAACGTGTGCTTCGTAGACGCTTAGGGACATCTCCGCCGTCACGTGGACTCGGGGAAGCGCGAATTTGGAGGCCCCGAGCAGTTTTCCCGGAACGTTCATGAAGGCACACTCGTATCCCGCCTCACGAGCGAACTCGTATTCTCGTGCCCCCACCGCAGACGGGTTTCCAAAGGGATAAGCCAGCGCCCACACCGGCTGTCCCGTGCACTTCTGCAATTGCTGCCTGGAGCTGGTGAGTTCCTGGCGCGCCAAGTCGGCGGGCTGTTGCGATAGGGCAGGGTGAGTCATGGTGTGCGCGCCGATGGTCATTCCCGCTTCTGCGAGTTGCCGCACGGCGCTCGCACCGAGCAACCGAAAACGCGGCCGCAGCAACGGGTCGTCCAGATACCGCTGCTTCCATGCCGGATCGAGTCCCCAGCACCGGACCGCCTCATTCATAAAGTCGGCTCTGGCGTCAGGGCTGAAGCAAGACAGGCTCGACATCAACCGTAGCCACTGCGCTCGTCTTGTCTCGGCGTCGGATCCGATCCCTGGAATGGTCATACCGTGCCACTCGAAAGCTCGACCTTTTCCCCTGCTTTCCATGAGCATCAAATAAAGTTGAACGTACCAAAGCAGTTCCGGATTTTCATCCGCGGAAACACCGGTTACAAAAAAAAGGCATCGCAATCCTTCTTCTTGCAGGACAGGGAGCATGACGGTCGAGTTATTCAACAGCCCGTCGTCACAAGTTAACAGCACCGCATGGGCCGGCAGTTCTTCCGATCCTCGAACCCAGCCCAGAAATCGCTCCGGCGAAATTACGCTGTACTGGCGCTTCAGCAGCCGGAGGTGCGATCGAAACGCGTCGATGCTCACCAACGTGTTGTCCAGGAAAGAGTCGGGGCTTCGGTATCCAGAAGGAAGCACTCCGTGATACGTCACGATGGCCGCCGAAGCCCGCGCGTGAAAGTAACCCAACTTCCCCAGCGCAGGGTAGACGGCCCGTTGAAGAATGGAGCTCAACAGACGCATGGGGCCAGGCGCGCTTGCCGCGTTCCGAACATGATTTCGTCCAGTTGACTGGCATCCGCCTCGTGCCAAAGTCGCTCCAACGTCTCTGGATCGAATCGATAGCCAGCAACCATTTCGGATATCTGCTCAATCTCTTCCGGCGTGTTGAGAACATGGGCAACACCAAAACGCGCAAACTGCTGCAGGTATCCCATGCCCGTAAAATCGAGCCAGCCGCAGAGGAAGAAAGGGATCTTCCGGAGCGCGCACTCCACTGCAACGCTGGAATCCACCGTCACCCCGCACCAGGCACGAGCCATAACTTCTTCCGGTTGCGTCCCGTCCACGATCTCCACCGCCCCCCGAACGTCCGAAGGCAGAATCGAATTCACCAGCAACTGGCGAGACCGGCGACTCTCGAACGGATGCAACTTGACAATGACTGTGCGACCGCCGGCGCGCGCCGCCGAACATAGCCGGGGCAGAATTTCGCGGTAGATTGAGTCGGTACGGCCGCTCGCGACTTCATAGGGCTGCGAAAAAAACACCAGAGCATCACGATCTTGATCGCGGCCGGTTACGCCGTTGTTTGTGCCAGGGGCTGCCACCACAATTTTCTCCGGACGAATGGCAGCAATGCGCTGCAGGTAGTCGCTCTCCATCTCACCCTTGACCAGATAAGAATCCGCAACCGGCGTCTTGAAGAGGAAGCCGCCGTCTAGCGCCCCGTGGCTGCAGTACACCGCGTTCAGTCCCCTGCGTTGAGCCAGCATCAGTGGCAGACGCGTGTGGTAGTTCAGATCATCCCCGCACAGGACTCCGGTCACCGGCTCGGAATCAAGCAAATGCGTCCACGCCTCACGAAGCAGTAAGCCATGTTCCAGATGCGCCGGAAAATAGTCCCACACACCCGCTTTCGAGGCTCTGTGGAATTCCTCGCACTCCCGCGTCATGGCACGAAGAAAAGTCTGCCATGCCTCCTTGAGTTCCACCGCTTCTTCTTGAGCCGCTCCCGCGGGCCGCACATACGCAGCCAGAGGACTCACCGTCACATTTGCCGGCGGATGCGCTGGGATGGCACTGCGCCTGGTCGTCACCAGCAGAAACTTCCGATTCGGCAACTGCCCCGCGTAAGCCAGCGCCGACCGGGTCACATTGGAATATGCAGAGGGCAACAACACGGCGGGATCTTGGAGTCGGGCAACCTCGTCTTGCATCCAGCGACGGCGCAGTCGATAGCCGGCGTCCCACTTATCCAACGCAATCTCGGTAATCTGTGACCAACGCAGGTTCCGCGCAGAGCGCAATGCGCGCGTCACCCTGCCAGCGGGACCTTCGATGGAGTTCTCGGAATAATGCACGGGATGGCCCAGAGCCTGTTCCGCAATTCTGGCCAACCGATGCGGACGACTCGCCGTCAGTTCGATCTCATCCGTGGCGATTTCCGCCCGAAGCTTGTGGAACAAGTAAAAAGCGTGGAGATCCTGATAACTCTCCATCGCCAGAATCTCCCACCAGTCCAAGCCAGTGCGATCCAGAAGGCGGCGCCGGCCCCGCTCAAAAACCTGATTCACCCACCGGTAGCCGTCCATTTGCCCGGCAAATTCGTGAACGCTCAGAATGCGTGAGTGCTGCTTGCCGCTCCACTCTTTGTATCTCTGACAACTCGCGAAGCCCAGGTCGACGATCAGGTCCCAGCGCTGCTGAGCCCATGGCCCTTGCCAGGGAACATCTTCCGGATGCAAAAAGAGAACCTTCATAGAATCTCTACGAATGCCGCCTGCGGGATCGTCCGCCGGATTTACTCCACCAGTTCCCAGGCAACTGGAGTCCCTCGCTCGATGTCTCCCTTCGCGTGACGACCGAGGATCTCAGGCAGATGCCTGGGATGCAAACCATTCGCGGGCCGGATGGAGCGGACATTGTCGGATGTAAACGCCTCCCCCCTCTTTACATCGCGAACCACGAACAGCGACCGCCGGTACGCACGGGTCTTCAACTCGTGAGCAGTGGCACCGTATTGCACCTGTCCGAGAGACTTCTCGGCGGACCGAACCGCATCGACGAGGGCCTTGAATTCCGCAGGCTCGAGGGAAAACGCACTATCCGGTCCACCCTCTGCGCGCGACCAGGTCAGATGCTTCTCGATGAGGGCTGCACCGAGCGCCACCGCAGCGACCGATACGGCGATTCCGGGCGTGTGATCTGACAAACCTACGGGAAGGCCAAAACGGCGCGCCATGTCTGGTATCGAGCGCAGGTTCATTTCTTCTGGCGGCGCGGGGTAGGCACTGGTACAGCGCAGCAATGCAAGCTGGGTCGCTCCTGCGTTGCGGGCTGTCGCGATCGCTTCGTCAATTTCCTCGAGAGTGGCCATCCCTGTCGATAGGATCAAAGGCTTGCCGGTTCGCGCCATCTTTTGAATCAGAGGAAGGTCCACTAATTCAGGCGAGGCAATCTTGTGCGCGGGCACACCCATCTTCTCCAAAAAATCTACGGCGGACGGATCGAACGCGCTGGAGAACAGATCGAGGCCCAGGTCATGACACAGCTGCTTCAGCTTGGGTTGCCAATCCCAGGGAGTGAATGCCTCTTGATAAAGGTCATAAAGCGTACGCCCGTCCCATAACGTGCCGCCCCGAATGCGAAAGCATTCGCGGTCCGACGAAATCGTAATGGTGTCGGCGGTATAGGTCTGCAGCTTGACCGCGTCCGCACCTGCCTCTTTTGCGGCTCGCACGATTCGGACGGCATGGTCGAAACTCTGATTATGGTTGGCAGAGAGTTCGGCAATCATGTATGCCGGTTGCCCCGCACCGATCGTGCGCTCTCCGATTGCGATGGTCTCCGATGCCATTCAGGCTCGCTCCGTTACGGGCGTGAATTTTCCCGGCGCGACCCGTCCACAACTCACAACCAATTGCGTGGCGCTTGCTCCCAGATTGAACAATAGATCGATCACACTCAGGTTCGGCATGAACATTCCCGGTTGTGGATACGTGGGATGCTCGAACATCTGCCAGCAATGTTGGACTCCCGCACCCGCCATCTGTTCCTCATCCACGTAGTCGCGGGAGCCTTCGTTCGAGAGGTAACGGTCTGCGCCGACGGCCTGGCACATGGAAATCAACATGTCAGTCTTCGCACCCCGAATATCATAGTCGCGGCTGTCGACCACACGTGTGCCGATGCCTAGCCAACGCAAGATCATCCTGATCGTGGCAACGTTTAGATCGCCCAGGCTGCCGTTGTGGGCCAGCAACTTCTCCTCGAGTTCCGGGTAGTAGTCCCGAAAGAACGGGGCTCGCTGGTAGGCCTGACGGATGCTCCCCAGATGCTTCCGCTTCCAGACCTCGTTCACCATAGAAGTTTCGTTGATTGACTGGTCGAACCGCCCCGAGGTTTTCACGGGAATGGTGAGCCAGAGTTCCCGATCTCCCAGCCGGATGCGATTGCGGGCATGCCAACTTTTCCTTACGTACTGGCAGTGCCCCACGAACATGAAAACGTCGCTGAGAGCAATCTTGTTGAACAAGATCATCCCTGGCAGATACACCGGCTGATGGCCGGACAGCAGAAGGCTGCGGCGGTCTGAAGCCGATGGGGCTCCCTGACCCAAGACGCTGCTCCTGGAGTCGATTGCTGCGCCGTTTTTCGGGCCGCTATGCTGCATCGCCTAGTCACATACCTTCCATAACGCCGCAGACACTCGCGCCATGTCGTCCCGCGTGTAGCGGTGGTCGACAGGAACACTCAGTATTCGAGATGACAAGTCGCTGGCGTCGGCATCCGGCGTATCGCTAACCCACTCGACCGGACAGAAAACATTCTCCTGTTGCAGGGCACGCTGGCAATCATCTCGTGCAGCCTGCTCTCGAAAGACGAGTGGCAGGTCGAAGGGCGCGTGCCCCTCGGGCCATTTTGTAAAGACCGGCGCCGCCATCTTCCAACCCTGCAGCGATTGTAGGAGAGTGCAAGCGTTTTCAATTCGTCTTTCTCGCCACCGCTTGGGGACACCGCGCGCAAGGATGGCCTCCGAAATCGGGGATATGGCGGAAACGCCCGCCTCGCTCAGCCTTTGCTCTCCCTCCAACTGCAACTCACGATACCGGGCCTTGCACTCGGCCGGAACGGTCCCCTCCAGATAATTTCGCTTGTACACCATGGCGCCCAGCTTCATCATGCTGCCGCGCGTATCCATTTCAGTCGGACGCGCGGGCAAAGGGCGCTTCGCCGGCGACCAGAGGATTGCCCCGTCTGGCACTGGCAGCGTCTTGCGCAACGAACACACCGCGTAGTCGGCATTCGATTCCAGCGCCCACTTGGAGAATGGATCCTGCGTGTGGTCTTCCACCAAAAGACAAGGGTTCCGGTTTCTCCATTCCCGCCATGGCTCAGGACTACGAACACCAAAATAGTTGACTGCGAGTACCAGGTCGTCCGGACCAGGCTGAAGGCTGCCCCACTCAGGTGCAGGCCGCCGGCAGTCATCGCGGTACTCGCGAACCTGCGCGGCGGGCCGGCAAAAGCGTGCGACTTCCGGACAAAAGAATGTCGGCACCCACAGCACTGGCCGCCTTGGCTGGGCGGAACACAATGCCGCAATGGCATGCCGGCAGATCAGATACGACACTGCCGGTTCCGGGAGTGTCCAGAGAGGAGGCGGGAAGTCAGGTTCCCAGTGAAACATGCTGCCGGCTTCCCATCTCGCCCACCGACTCATCGATCGGATCTCTCTGACCGTGGCTGTTGCAACATCGCCTTCACCACTCGACTCGCGCCAAGTCCATCCACCATGCCAGCCGCATTCCGAGCCAAGGTTCTGCGCAACTCCTGATTGCCAATTACTTCCCGCAACCGAGCCGCTAATCGTTCACTGTTCAATTCGCGGAACCATCCGGCATTGACTGCCGCCCCGCGTTGCCCCCACGCTTCAACCGTCCGCTCGTGATTCTGCGCCATGGTGATCAGGAACATCGGGACACCCAGAAACGCCAACTCGTAACACGTTCCTCCACCCGCAGAGATTGCCAAATCCATGGCAGGCATCAGATCGGGCAAATTCTCCGGGTTGTAAAGCAATCGCAGGTTCGAAGCCCTCTGAGCGGCCGTCTCCAATGTTGAGCGATGTGGATTGGCCGCACCCACGACGACCGTCGTCTCCAGACCCAGATCCCCTAAGAGTGCCAGCGCCTGAATCACCTGCAGCGTCACGTTATTCGGATCGCTTCCTCCGAAGGTCACGAGCACGCTGCGAGCGACGCTGGGCACTTCTGATCGTTGTGGCCGGCGCTTCAGGAACTCGCGCCTCAACAGTCCATAAGCCGGCCCCAGCAAATATCGCGCTGGCGCTGCCGGCTGAGGATAGAGTTCTTCAGAGGCGTAAGGATTTGTGTTCAAGACCACATCACACCGATACGGGGCGAACTCGCCGTGATCGTCGAACAGCAGCAGTCGAGACACCGCGTTCCTGACCCCTTGCCGGTATTCCGCGGAAAAATGGAACCCGTCGACTGCGAGCCATGGGCTTCGGAGTTTGCGGCATAGCTCAGACGTCTGAGTGGCATCGTCCGCAGTGCCCGGCGTAGCCGAAATCTCAGCGACATCCATATTCTCAGTTCGCAGGCGATTGCCGACCTGATCGGCCCCGCTCGCCAGGGCAAAGATCACCCGCCCCCCTGCATCCTGCCAGGCTTGAGCAAGCGCCAAACAGCGCATCACGTGGCCAGCTCCGATTCCGGCGCTGGCATCCGCGCGGATCACGAGGGTCTCACCCGTCATGCGATCGGCCAAAGCCATTCCTAATTACTTGTCAAAGACGTAGTCGTATCTGAACCTGGAGTCCACGATATTGCCTTGCTGGTCCAGATCTTTGTGCCGGAAATATGTCTTGAGCCGCAATCCGCAAGCCTGCGCCATCGCAATCATCTTTGCCGGCTCGGCGTAGTAGATTCCTGCGGAGTTCAACACGATTTGCTCCTTGCCAACTGCCGCCCGCAGCCAGCGACGGCACATCCCGAGGAACGCGCGCAAGCCATTGTGTTTGAGGAGGTGCCACAGCATCCCCGTCATCGACGTTCCGGAATACTTCCCGTACACCGCATATTCGTCGACTTCAGGCATTTCCCCCACCCAAATCGTCGCACCCGGTCTGGCAATCCTGTGCATCTCCCGTAGTGCAGACATGACTCTGTCCTCAGAGTGCAGCAGGATCAAGACACCATTGCAGACGATCTTCGAGGCTATCCCCGGGTCCAGGGAGAGTTCTTGCGCAAGGCTCGAAACAATCTCGGCTCCTGGAACGATCGTCTGCACCCTGACCTTTTCTTCCACCGTGGGCACGACACCGATGCGCCGCGCAACTCGTCCCTCAGCCATCTTCAGCAAAGAACCGTCCCCACAGCCAATGTCAACTAAGACGTCTTCTGCTCCTAGATTCATCTTCTCCACGATTTGTGAGAGCGCGAATTCTGTTTGCGCAACGCTGTTGCGCGCTGTCAAGCGATGGATATCGGGCGACAAAGCCCGTAACCGGTAAGCCTCGATATAATTGTCGACTCTCAGTACCGCCATGGTTGTGTGACCCGCCCGACGAAATCTGTTCTAGCGAGGAGTCCTCGCAGTATAAAGGTCTTCCGTAAATCTCACCAAGCCGTCCAACCTCCGTCCACCGCCAGGTTGATACCCGTCACATAGGAGGACGCATCGGAGGCGAGAAATAACAGCGGCCCCTGGAGCTCGCAAGGATCTCCAGTTCGATGCATCGGGTTCTTGTCTTTCAAGCGATCGTGGAATCCCGGGTCCTGTTCCAGGTATTTCTTGTTCGGGAAAGGACCGGGGCTGATGCAGTTGACCCGAATTCGTTCTGGCGCGAGATGGCAGGCGGTGTATCGCGTCAGTTGAATCAGCCCTGCTTTCGCTGCTCCATAGTAAGGGGGGTTGTTGGCACCACTCGTACCGTAAATTCTTGGATCCGGGCTAATGCTCCCGTACATCGATGCAACGTTGATGACGGACGCGCCGCCCAGCGACCGTTCTCCAGCCTGCTTCAGCAAAGGAAGAGCGCACTGGATGATCTGAAACGCCGCCAACACATTGACGCGGTGGGAATATTCAAAGTCTGCGATTGTTGCGCTCTCAATTGTTCCGGGCCGGCCTGAACTTGCATTATTCACCAGCACGTCCAACCGGCCGTGTGTCTTGCCGATCAGTTCGACGTGCGTTCTCACCGCCGCTTCGTCCGTAACATCGAAGCAAGCTCCCGACGCGCTGAGCCCCGAGTTCTTAAGTTCATCCACCAGAGCTTCCACTGCTGTTTGCCGGCGGGAGTTCACAATGACGTGCGCCCCAGCTCCTGCCAGGGCTTGAGCCATGGGCCGGCCCAGAAGGCCTGTCGCCCCGGAGAGAAGCGCCACCTTCCCGTCCAATCGAAAAATCGACAGCGGATTCGCGTTAGCTGGGAGAAGGTTCATGGACAAGTTTCCATCGTGACGGATTCAATAGTTCCACCGGCGCAACCGGCAGCGACCGCTCCAGTTCCGCGGCCTGTTCGCTGCCGAGATGAGGCGAGCGAAACAGTTTCAAATTCTGATCGACTTGGTCATTCGTGTCACATCCAACCACCACACTTGTGATCCATGGTTGCGAGCGGACGTAGGCGAAACAGAGGTCGGGCACGCTCTCCCGGCCGAACCTCGTGGCCAGTTGCCGCAGTTGGCTTACACAACCGCGAGCATCATACTCGCAGGAAACGGGCCATGAGTCTGCCGGACTTGCCAGCAGTCCCTGCAACAGAGCGCTGCGGGCATGCACGACCACATCGTTTCGCGCCGCCCGGGCCCGGTCAACCCCGGCCGCCTTCCAACGCCAGTCGAGGACGTTCATCGGAATCTGCAAGTGCTGGATCGCAGGATCGCGCAGGGCCGCGATTGCCTCGTCAGGCTCGTAGACCGACACTCCCAACACGCCGATTGTTCCCCCGGCGCGCAGTTCCAAAAGACGATTCCAGACAACGCCGTCCCAGGCGTGGCGGTGCTCCCACCGGTGCAGCAGCAGGGTCGACAGCTGCGACGTCCCGAGCGCTTCGCAGGAGCGTCTCACGCTATCGTCGACTGCGGCGCGCACCGCATCTGGCTCAGCATCGTACGGAACCGAAGCCAGGGGATCCAGTTTCGTCACTACCTCAACCCGCGAGCGCCATGCTCCCGAGAGGGCGTCGCCAAGAATCGCCTCCGCATCCCCATAGGCTCGTGCAGTGTCGATGCTGGTAACGCCATGAGCAATCGCGTTTCGTACCATTTTGATTGCCAGGGACCGCGCCGGTTTCCCTGCTCGATTCAGGATTCCGTATTCCATGCCCAACTGCGCGGTGCCGAGCACGAGTTCCCCGTGAATTTGTCCAGAAACAGTCTTGTACGGAATGCGGAACGCCGGCTCTCCGGGCAGGCCCGCCAACCTTTTCGCCAGATCGAGCCAAGGGATGTGAACTGGATCTGCGATGCCGTTGAACAGCCGGCACATACGCTCGTAGTCCTCTTCATCGTCGATGGTGCAACGTAAATGGCTGAAGTCGGTGTCAGAGATCGTCGGCGGTACGTAAATCGCCGACCGGCAATTTCGCTGCATCCACGGGCACACATGTTCGCGGTCGTACGGACTCGTCGCCGCCGCTTGCGCCTTCCGCAGGGTAGCAGCCAGAAAAGCCTCACCCCCGAGGCCATAGGGAAGCCGGCTTTGCGGGGAGCTGGCGACCAGATATTCCGCAGCGGAATCAATAAACGCTGACGCCAACTCTTGCACGAACCGGCCGTCGGGAACCACGTTGTCGCCGGTCAGGCGAATCACGATGCAGTCGTCCGGCAGGCTGCGAGCGGCGAGTGCAAACCGCGCCAGCACGTCTTCCATGGGCCCCCGAACCACCTCGATTCCCCGATCCCGAAAAACGTTGACCAGGTCATCGTCAGAAGATTCGCTGGAGGTCGCCATCAAAACCCTGTGACCCTGATTGCCCGCGCGCAGCGCGGCCAGGAGCGCACTCGGGACTCCCGCTACGCGCCGCAAAGCTTTTCCCGGCAGGCGCGTGCTTGCGCTTCTCACCTGCAAGATGACCACGGTTCTCATCGAGGTCTACCGCTCACTCTGGACTGTGGCCGGGGCGGCCGCCAGAGGGCTTTCTTGCGGAGGGGTCCGACGCGTGTCGACTGCGGTCGAGCCATCTGAGTCTTTCGCAAAATGATTGAACACTTTCGTGACCGCGCGGACCACATCGTCCACATCCCCATCGCTCATCCCATGAAACATCGGCAAGCTGATCAGACGGGCATATGCGTCTTCCGCCACGGGAAACTCGCCGCCCTGGTATCCGAAACGGTCCCGATAATACGGATGGAGGTGCACCGGGATGTAATGTACGTTCACGCCGATATTCTCCGCGCGCAGGGCGCGGAACACCTTCGCCCGGTCTGCATTCAGCTTCTCCAAGTCCAACCGGACCGGGTACAGATGCCACGCCGGTTTGGCCTCGGCCCGCACTGCAGGAGAGATTACGCCTGGAATCTGACGGAACGCGTCGGTATAGCGGGCTGCAATCTGCCGTCGCCGCGCCAGGTTCGCATCCAGCCTTTTCAGTTGCTGAATTCCCAAAGCACACAAAATGTCAGGAAGCCGGTAGTTGAAGCCCAGCAGCACCATCTCGTAGCGCCACTGTCCCGCACTCTGGCGCTGACGCGCCTCACTCGAGATTCCGTGATTACGGAAGCGCCGCAACGTCTCCGCAAATTGCGGATTGTTGGTTGCGACCATGCCGCCTTCCCCGGTGGTAACGTGCTTCACCGGATGAAAGCTGAATACGGTCATATCCGCAATACCGCCCACTCGTCGCCCGCTGTACTCCGCGCCCAGCGCATGACAGGCATCTTCGATTACGGTCAGCCCATGCTTTTGTGCAAGCGCGCGGATGGGCGCGAGATTTGCAGGATGGCCTGCGTAGTCGACCGGGAGGATTGCTCTTGTCTGCGGGGAGATTCTTTTCTCGATCTGCTCCGGATCGAGGTTGAGAGTGTCCTGGGTGACATCCGCAAATATGGGCGTGGCCCCTTGATACAGGACACAGTTTGCCGTTGCCGCAAATGTCAGGGGCGAAGTAATCGCTTCGTCACCGGCTTTCAGTCCCGCCGCGAAAGCCGCTGCGTGCAGCGCCGCCGTCCCAGAACTGAAGCTGACAGCATGTGTGGCCCCTACTCGCTCTGCAAAGGCCTCTTCGAACTCCACGACTTTGGGCCCGGTCGTCAGCCAGTCGGAGCGCAGAACCTCAACCACGGCCTGAATGTCGGCCTCGTCCACGGATTGCCGTCCGTAGGGCAGTAACCTATCTCGAACGGGTGTACCGCCATCGATGGCAAGTGCCTGCGGACTGACCGGGGTCATCGTCATTTCTGTTCGCCTACGCTGAGACCCGCGCGGGAACGGGCTGCTCGCTTTCGACAGGTGCAATCAACTCCTGCAACTCACGGTTCGTCAGCCAGTGTTCATTGGTGTCGCTGGTGTAGCGGAACCCTTCCGGCAAAGGCTTGCCCTGCACCCAGTTCTCGCGATGCCACCAGGGATGCGATGGCTGAATGACGTAGCGGTCTTCCACTTCGAGAGTGTTGCGCGCTTCGTCCTCCGAGACCAGCACCTCGTGGAGTTTTTCACCGGGCCGGATTCCGATGGTCTCTATCTGGCAGCCCGGCGCAATGGTTTCTGCAAGGTCGACCAGGCGCATGCTGGGGATCTTGGGAACGAAGATCTCGCCGCCGTGCATCTGCTCGAGGCTGCTGATTACAAACCGCACTCCCTGCTCCAGGGTCAGCCAGAAGCGGGTCATTCGCGAATCGGTGATCGTGATGCGGCCGCGGAGTTTCTGTTCCTGAAAGATCGGAATAACACTGCCCCGGCTTCCCACGACATTTCCGTACCGCGCACAACTGAAGCGGCAGTCGTTGGCGCCGGCGTAGGCGTTGGCCTGCACAAACATCTTCTCGGCACAAAGCTTCGTGGCGCCATACAAGTTGATGGGATTCACGGCTTTGTCGGTGCTGAGAGCCAGAATGCGCCGCACGCCCTGATTAATGGCGGCGTCAATCACGTTGCGCCCGCCCATGATGTTGGTCTGGATGGCCTCAAACGGGTTGTACTCGCAGGCCGGCACCTGCTTGAGTGCCGCCGCGTGCACGACAATCGTTACCCCGGAAAAAGCGCGCTCCAGACGAGCCACATCCCGGACATCACCCAGAAAATACCGCAGGCTGGGATGGTCAAGTCCGGCACTTCGCATGTCATGCTGCTTGAGCTCGTCCCGGCTGAAGATAACCAGCCGCTTCGGCTGGTAATGTTTCAGCATCACCTCGACAAATTTCTTGCCAAACGAACCTGTCCCACCCGTTACCAGAACTGACTGTTCGGACCAATTCATCCCATCCGCCTCGTTGCGACGCTGGTGAACTCAGACCACAAGCGGCCAGGCCGCTCTCATTAATGTTCCGATTTGCGTATTGCGCGGGCCATCCTGAGACCACCGCAGGCAAAGGCCTGCCGTCTGGTTTCCCGTTTCCCGCTAGTATAGCGGACTTCCGCGGGAATTCGGCACCCGATCCAAGTTCTTGGTTGAAAATTCGTCACGAATTCTTCTTCATCCAATGCTAAAATGTTCAGCGAACTCCCAGTTCCTTTGTGCGAAACAATTCCCTGCGCGACAGACCAGCCTCTTCGACCCGGGACTTATGTGATCGTGTTTTGTGATCAGTGTGCAATACCGGCCTTGGGGCCGTTTTGTAGCGATGTCAAGACCGTTGAGGAGCAGGCATGGATTTAGGGCCATTGGCACCGGTGAGTAACTCCACTGTCCGCGAACTGCAGCCATCTCAGAATCTGGATCTGGGAAGGCCGACGGACCCGCGCGTTTACTCCCAGCTTGCCCCGCATGAGTCGGCCGCCGGCGAATATCTCCGTACGCTCATCAAGCGCAAATGGGTGATTGCGTCCTGCCTGGTTACGATCTTCGCCATCGTGGCGATCGCCAGCCTGAAAACGACGCCGGTTTATGAAGCCGGCGGCACGATTGCCATCAACAAGCCCGACACCACATTGAATTTCCAGAACTCCGCCACCTTTAGCCTCGACTACTACGATCCGACCGAACTCGACACCGAAGTGAAGATTCTGCAGAGCGATCTTCTGGCCATGCAGGTGATCCGGGAGTTGAACCTCGACCGCCGTCCCGAGTTCGCAGGCCAGGCTCCGCCGTCTCCGTCGCCGTCTCTCGATCTCGCCCCCGATCCATTACAGAGTGATCCCGCACGGGCCTCGTCGATGATCGGCGGCTTCAAGGGAAGCCTGAAAGTAAGTCTGAGTCCGAACACCCGCATCATCGAGGTTCACTACCGAAGCCCCGATCCCCAAATGGCTGCCAACGTGGTCAACACGCTGATGCAGACCTACGTTGAGAACAATTTCAAGGCCCGCTTCGAATCGACCATGCAAGCCTCGGACTGGCTCTCGAAACAACTCGTCGATTTGCAGATGAAGGTGGAAACTTCGCAGCAAAAACTCGTCCGCTACCAAAAGGAGCATGAAATCCTGGGAACGGATGAGAAGCAGAACATCACGATGGAGAAGTTGGACGAACTTAACAAGGAACTCACGAACGCGGAGACTGAGCGCATGGACAAAGAAGCGCTCTATCGTCTGGTTGAATCCGGAGACCCGGACGCAATCGTCTCCAGCGCAAGCAGTCTGGAAGATCAGGGATCGCAGGCGGGTTCGCAGCTTTTGGGAACCCTGCGCGCCAAGGAAGCAGAGCTGAAAATTCAGGCGGCCGACATGAGTACGCAATTCGGCCCTTCGTATCCAAAGCTGACCCAGTTGAACAACCAACTCAAGGAGATCGATACCCAGATACAGGCGGAAATGAAAAAAATGGCGGCGAAGATTCGCGGCCAGTACACCACCGCCTTGCAGCGCGAGAACATGCTGCACGCTGCGCTCGAAAAGCAGAAGCAGGAAGCGAACAAACTCAACGAAAGCGCGATCGAGTACAGTTTGCTCAAGCGGGATGTCGACACCAATCGCCAGCTCTATGAAGGCCTGCTCGAGAAGCTGAAAGCCGCGGGCGTTTCCGCCGGCTTGAAATCCAACAATTTCCGTATTGTCGACAGCGCCCGGCCTCCCACCACACCCATCGAGCCCAACATCCCGCGAAATCTCTTATTCGCCGCTGTCCTCGGTCTGGCCTCGGGCGTCGGGTTGGCCTTTTTGCTGGAGGGGCTGGACAATACCGTGCGCACGACCGAACAAGCCCAGGCGATTTCCGGCGTTGCGTCCCTGGGCATGATTCCTCTCGGGTCCAAGTCGGCTCGCGAAGGTCCCAATCCCAAGCGTATGGTGATCGCTACTTCCAAGGAGGCTGTGGAACTGGTCACGCAGGTGAGACCGCAATCGCAGATGGCGGAGTCTTATCGCGCTCTGCGCACTTCTCTGCTGCTTTCGAATCTGGGAGCTCCTCCGCGAGTCATTATGGTCACCAGCGCTCTGCCCCAGGAAGGCAAGACCACCACCAGCATCAATACGGCGGTGGTGCTAGCACAAAAGGGTGTGCGTGTGCTGCTGATCGATGCCGACTTGCGCCGGCCCAGTATTCACAAGACGCTCGGTATGGGGCCGCGCAGCGGGTTGAGTAACGTCTTGACGGGCAGTACGACCCTGGAGGAGGCCATCACCCGCACGACGATCCTCCCCAACCTGTTCGTGCTCCCGGCCGGAACACCGCCGCCGAATCCTGCCGAACTGCTGGCATCGTCGAACATGCGGGATGTACTGACTCAATTGGGGGAGCAGTATGACCACATCGTCATCGACACTCCACCTTCCCTGTCGGTGACCGATGCCGTCGTGCTCTCGCCACGGGCCGATGCGGTGGTGCTGGTGATTCGTTCCGGACAGACTACCAAGCAAGCTCTTCGCCGCTCGCGGGACATCCTCATGCAGGTGAACGCCAAGGTGGTCGGCGTTCTGCTCAACGCCGTCGATCTGAGCTCGCCCGACTACTACTACTATTACGAATATCAAGGCAAGTACGCACGCTATTATCGCGACGAAGAATCGTCCGGGCACGAGCACGAAGGAGACGACGAGGAAGAAAACTCGCCGTCTTCGAGCAGCGCGTAATCTGAAGTCTTCCAGCCATACGAAATGAAGATTCCTCTTAAGACCGCAGGTCGCAAGGGGGCACTCGCTGCCCTTGGCATTGCGCTCGCGACTGCGTATGTTGTCATGGCGGCAAGCCAGTTTGCCGCTTCCTGGTTTGGCAGCCGGGCTGAATTATCGAGCCTCAAGAGAGCCGTATGGCTGGACCCCGGGGATGCGGAGTACCGCCACGATCTTGGCCGTTACTACGATCTCGTCGGTCGCGATCCAGCCTCGGCGGTGGAACATTACAAGGCCGCCGTGCAGCTGGATCCGCACTCCGCACGCTATTGGTTCGATCTGGCTAGTGCGTACCAAGTCTTAGGGGATACTCCGCATCAGGCGGATGCTCTGGAACGCGCGATTCACGCCGATGCCACAACTCCAGATGTGGCCTGGGAGGCCGCCAATTTCTATCTTGTGCAGGGCGAGAACGAGAAGGCGCTGCGCGAGTTTCGAGTCGTCATCGCCAACGACACCTCCCTGGTGCAGTCATCCCTCCAGGCCTGTTGGCGCATCGAACCGGATGTTGACGCACTGCTGCGTGATGTCGTACCCGCCCGCGCTGACACCTACACCAACTTCCTGATCCTGCTCGAAAGCAAGCAAGAAACGGCCGGGGCAGCGAAGGTGTGGAATGCGCTGATGCAGACGCATGAGCGGTTCGAACTGCAATATGGCTACGACTACATCCGCTATCTCGTGCAGCACAAGGAAGTCGATCAGGCGGTGATGGCCTGGCAGCAGATCACCAGCCGCTTCGGTCTCTCCGCTTACCAGCCCTCAGCCGGGAATCTGATCGTCAATGGAAGTTTCAATCTCGCCGTGCTCAATGCGGGATTCGACTGGCAACATCAAAAACAATCGGGCGTCACCTTGATACTGGACGATAACGATTCTCACGGGGGACACCGCTCGCTGCAGATCACTTTCGATGGGCCCGGAATTGTGGACGCCGGAATGTACCAACTGGTTGCTGTGGAGCCCAACACGACTTACGATTTCACCGCATACTACAAGAACGGGGAAATGGAGGGCGCCGGCGGACCCCACTTTACGATTCAGGACATGTACACCCAGGCTGTGTATTACGAAAGTGAAGAGTTGAACGACGCCGGCTTCTGGAAGTCGGCAAATGGCGAATTTAAGACCGCAGCAGACTGTAAGCTTGTGGTGGTGCACATCCGCCGCCTTCCGTCAGGCAGCCCGATGCGCGGCAAGCTCTGGGTGGACGATTTTCACCTGGTCAGAAAAGCTTCAGAAGTGACGGTGCACTGAGCAAGACGTTCCAAATTCCCATGAGTCCACACTCCAATCAGGAAAGACCGGCTGCGGCTCGCCAAATGCTCTCGTCGCAGATGGGCGCAATCGTGCTCTATGGCACGTTTGGATTGCTGATGTTCGGCCCGCTCGCGTTTGGCGCCGTCGAGCCTTGGTCGATCTTCATCGTGGAAACCGGAGCCGTCCTCCTCACCGGGCTTTGGCTTGCCAAGCAATATGTCGATGGGGAAATCAACGTTCTTTGGAACCCTCTGTTCCTTCCCATGGCTGCGTTCGGGATCCTGATCGTTCTCCAGATCGTTTTAAAAGTCAGTGCGTACCGGCACGACACGATCTCGGGCCTGCTGCTGTATTGCGCCTATGCCCTGCTTTGCTTCCTGGCCACCCAGACGCTCATGCGCAGCTCGCAAGCGAGAAATGTCGCGGCTGTGCTGGCCATCTACGGCATCCTGGTCGCTTCTTTTGCCCTGTTGCAGGGGGTCTCACCCAACGGCAAGCTGTATTGGCTCCGTGTGCCTCGGATGGGCGGCCGGATCTATGGTTCCTATGTCAACCATAACCACTACGCCGGGCTGATGGAACTGCTGGTGCCGATTCCGCTCATCATTTCGCTCTCCCGCCTCGCGTCGGAAAAAGTGCGAATTGCCGCCGGGATCGCCGCCGCCATCATGGTGGGGACGATCTTCCTATCCGGGTCCCGCGGTGGAATGCTTGCGATCTTCGTGGAATTGGCCATCTTCGCAATCGTACTGCTTCGCCAAAAAAAGACCCTCCGCTTCACCTTGGGCATTGGCACTTTCGCCGTGGTGTTGGTCAGCCTACTGGTCTGGCTTGGCGGAAAGGAACTGAGTACGCGGGTCGCCAGCATTTCGACCGAAGCTCGGGGTGAAATCTCAGGCGGGATGCGCCTTTCCATAGACCACGACACCGTTCAGATGTTCCGCTACCGGCCGATCTTCGGGTGGGGGTTAGGGACATTTCCCGTCGTCTATCCGCAGTTTCGAAGTTTTTACACGAACTTTTTCGTAAATGAAGCTCATAACGACTATCTGCAACTGCTGGCAGAGATGGGGGTGCTGGGATTCGGCACCCTGATCTGGTTCCTGGTGGTGGTCTATCGTCGAGCGCTTCGCAAGATCGGGAAGTGGCCGTCTGACGTGAGCGGCGCGGTGACGCTTTCCTGCACCCTGGGCATCGTCGGAATCCTCGTTCACAGCCTCTTCGACTTCAACTTACAGATTCCGGCAAATGCCGCCCTTTTCTACGTATTCTGCGCCCTCGCTGCGGCTCCGCCATTGCTGCAGCGCTCACGCAAGCGCAGGCCCGTCACCTCCGAAGAAGAAGATATGTTCCCTGCCTCCGAAGTGGTGTAGGAGCACCATCCAGCGGCGGGGGATTGTGAATTGCGGCGAGCGGCAGGCGGGGGGAGAACTCTATGTGAGGCAGAACCCCGTTTAGACTTCGCCGGAACTGCGGGCGAATCACCGGGGACTCACAAACCAGGAATGAATTTGGAAGGCACAGCTTAAGGTGAGAAGCGCGTACAGAGTGTGGATACGCTAACGCCCGAATGTGCGGACTCAACTGCCCGATTACGGCTTAGCAGGGCTGGCCGGCTCATCATTCTTGATCAGCACCCACGTGGTCAGTCCAATCGCGACTCCTCCTGCGATCCCGACCGCCATCGGAGAATTCAGCGCCCCGCCGCTCGCTCCCGGTACTGCACCAGGCTGCTGGTTTCGCTTCTTTTTGCGGCTCTTGTTGTTCTTGTCAGAATTGTCCGAAGACTCGTCACGAGTAGTTTCCTGACCCTGCGCAAGAGTCACCGTCTGCTGGCCATCGTTGATGGTCAGGTCACCTTTTTTGGCGGCAATCCGTACCGTCCCGTCGAAATCGGTGACATTGAATTCCGTCCATCCATTCGACGCGGGAGACACTCTCACATCTCCGGCGGTCGTGGCCATTCCCTTCGAGGTCGAAACCGTTACTCCGCCGTGATCGATGCGAACCGAAGTTCCCTCAAATTGCACCAGGGAATCCGCCATCACGGTGACACTGGAACCCGGTTCATTGATGTTGGCTACCGAATCGGAGCGGGTCTGCAAAAGATCACCGGAGAAGATGGCCAAAGACGGACGAGGAACGTGCGTTCCGTTGACCCAAGCGGGCCCATTCGTATGAAGCATCGCTGCGTTGGAGTCAGCGGCGAACAGCGAACCTGGGAACAGAACCATTAGCACGCAACTAACCATACCGCGTAACGCGGACTTGCCCATTCCCACACTCCGTTAATAACTATGTTGGTGACCTTGCTCGGAATCGTACCCTCCTAAGGAGTTGTCCGTCAATGCCTTTTGTACCAGTCGCACCGTTTTCCGGTGGAAATCTCATCCAAACCTCTATCGGCACTTGCCGCTCTGGACAAGCCATTCTGCTCAGTGCCAGCGCTCGATCACGTTCCACCAGAACAAGCGCAGCCATTCCTCGAAGCACGTCTTGGCCCATTGCCGTCGGGTCCACCAGCGCGTCCCGAACTGCTCGTCATCGTGGACAGCTGCTACTGAAAACGATTTTCCCTTCAACTCATGCCGGAAGATGCTAAGGGCACGGCGTGTGTGGAAATCAGAAGTAACAATTAGAACGCGCACCACGGGTTCGTGCGCCAGGCATTTCTCCACGTCGCGGGATTCCAGTTTCGTCGACAGCCCCTGAATCGGACAGATCCCCACTGATGCAGCCTGGGGAAGGTCGCGCACATACTTCTCGGCCAACTGGATCTGAGAAAACCCGTAAACCCTCGCTGTGGCCGGAACATCAATCAGCACGCGGCGTCCATAGCCGTGGTCCAGCAGATCAAGAGCGCGGGTTGGACGCTCATAGGTTTCCCCGGCCAGCACCAGGATCACATCCGCCCGTTGTGGATCGCTCACCACCAGGATATTTCCCGCGTTGCGGGCGAACGTAACCAGGAGCAACGCTGCTCCCAGCGCAACCACGAGCGTTCTTCTGCGCTTTCCAGCCGGACTCGTCATCGGCAGATCATTCCTCCTGCAGGCGTTCCCAATTTGGATTCTCCTGTGTATTCGGGGGCGGTGGATGGGATGAGTGTAGCTTCCACATGCTAAAATTGCGCTTTCATGCGCTGTCACGCTTCCTTTCGGATCCCTTCATGACGACTTACTCTGCCGCGGAAAGCTCGATTGATCAACTCAAGAATAGAATCCAGCAGCGCGAGGCCCGCATAGGCATTATCGGACTCGGCTATGTCGGGCTGCCCCTGGCTCTGCTTTACAGTGAGCAGCAGTTCAAGGTCACCGGTTTCGACATCGACCCGCGCAAGGTCGATACGCTGGCAAAAGGCGGATCCTACATTTACCGCATCGCCGCGGAGGAGATCCAGGCTGCCAAAGCCAGCGGCTTCTCGGCGACCGCGGACTATTCGCAACTGACTGCGATGGACGCAATCATCATCTGCGTCCCCACTCCACTGAATGAATATCACGAACCCGATCTCAGCTTCATCACCGACACAACTCATTCGATTGCCCCCCACCTGCGCGCTGGGCAACTAGTCGTCCTGGAAAGTACGACCTATCCCGGAACCACCGAAGAAGTTATGATTCCGATCCTCGAGAAGGAAAATCGGGAGGGCCTTACGGCCGCGCGTAGCAGCGCGTTGACGGGAAAAGAATTCTTTGTTGCCTTCTCGCCCGAACGCGAAGATCCCGGCAACACGACAGTCGCGCGCCGGGATATTCCGAAAGTTGTCGGCGGGCTGAATACGCAGGCATCGGAACTGGCCTGTGCTCTGTACGGCTCCATCTTCAACCGAACCGTCCCGGTATCATCTCCGGCCGCCGCTGAGATGACGAAATTGCTTGAAAACATTTACCGCTGCGTCAACATCGCTCTGGTCAATGAACTCAAGCTACTCTCCCTGCGCATGGGCATCGATATCTGGGAGGTAATCGAAGCCGCATCCACCAAGCCTTTCGGGTTTCATCCTTTTTATCCCGGACCCGGCCTGGGCGGGCACTGTATCCCCGTCGATCCCTTTTATCTCTCTTGGAAAGCCAAGGAGTGGGACTTCCGCACTCGTTTCATCGAACTGGCGGGGGAGATCAATACCAACATGCCGTACCACGTGTTGTCCTCCGTGAGTGGTGCATTGAACATGCACAAGAAATCCGTAAATGGCGCCCGCGTTCTTGTTCTAGGTGTGGCCTACAAAAAAGACATCGATGATTTGCGCGAATCGCCTTCGCTCACCATCATCGAACTGTTGCAGAAAGATGGAGCAGAAGTCAGCTATCACGATCCTTACTTCCCTTTTATCGGCCGGGGACGAAAGTACAACCTGCAAATGAAGTGCGCGGAACTGAGCGGTTTGAGCCGGTACGATTGTGTGGTCATCGTGACCGACCACTCCAACTACGACTATCGCCGCATCGTTGAGGAGGCGCAGTTAGTCGTAGACACTCGGAACGCCACCCGTGGAATCGAAAGCCCCAAAATTGTCCGCTGTTGACTCAAAAGCCGACTCAAAAACCATCGGGTTTCGGCGGGAAAACTGGACTGCGAAGAGTGTAGTTTTTTGCATGGACGAGGCGACAGACCGCACCCACCCTCAGCGAGGCTCCGTAAGATATTGATTCGAAGGATTTTTCAGTCCCGCGCCGGCCAATGCAAATGGCCTATTTCGTGCATGACTCTGCTCGGGGGAGTACACTTTGAGTAGACCCTGCCTTCCCAGGTTCCCCCAATTTAGAAGACAGGGAAACTCTTAAACGGTTACGCGGGTTTGCAACTAAAGTAGCAATCTGATTATGACTCCGCAGGGCTCCGAAGGTTCAGTGCTGTTTTCATCGCTCCCAAAGTGGAGGGCGCCGTGGTATGAATTCGTCTTCAGCTACGGGACGCAGGCCGTCATTATTGCGATTTTTGTGTGGATTCCGATTCTCCATCCTGAAATTCTCGAAGCGCCAAAGAAGGATTATCACGCCATCGAACTGGTACCAACTCCGGTTCCGGTGAATCACGCGCCGCAGCGCCAGCTTCCCAAGCCCGTGCTTGTCGCCAAGCTTGATCCCATTGATCCTCCCGCATCGGCTCTGCGCTTACCCGCGCCTGTGCCCAGGCCGAAACCCAAGGTCGAAGACGCACCGCCGCCAGAGGTCAAGGTTGTCACAAAGAAGCCCGATATCCTACCGCCTTCCGCGGCACCGGTGATTCCCAGGGTCATAAAGACCAACGTCTTTTCGACCGGAAGTTCGGCACCGCAAACGATCGTGCGCGCACCCGAGAAGGTTCAGACGGGCGGCTTCGGCGATCCCAATGGCGTACCCGCAAGAACGACCCAGACTCAAGCCGTAAACATCGCGCAGGCAGGTGGCTTTGACATGCCCACTGGCCCGGGATACGGCAACGGAACTGGCGGCGCCAAAGGCGCGCGAGGTGTGGTCGCCAGCACCGGATTCGGCAACGGCGTGGCCACCGGGAACGCGCGCAGTTCGACGCCTGCGGGCACGGTGCGCCAGGCGGGATTCGGGAGCGCGGATGTGCCTGCTCCTCCGACCGTGCAATCGCGCCCGGCCCAGCCCGCTGCGGCGAAAATTGTGCCGGCGGAAATCCTTTCCAAGCCGACTCCCATCTACACAGATGAGGCCCGTGCCAAACGAATCGAAGGCGAGGTCCTTCTGGAAGTTGTGTTCGAAGCGTCAGGCAAACTACGCGTGGTCAGGATAGTTCGCGGACTTGGTCACGGTCTGGACGATTCGGCGGTACATGCTGCCGAACAGATTCGCTTCAAGCCCGCATTAAGAGACGGCCAGCCTTCTGACTCGACAGCCGTCGTGCACATCATTTTCCAATTAGCGTGATTTACTCCCAGAAGGGTTCTATGCGTATTGTTCGTTCCAGTTCGGGATTGTTTCTTATTTTCTTAGTCTGCGTTTTCGTGGCCGCGCAAGCAGCTCCGTCTTCTCCGCCACAAGCCTCGGGGCAATCGGCTCTGGATTCCAAGACGGCGCCCCCTACGGCGGCGCCCGCAACTCCTCCTCAGACGTCGGAAGCAATGCCCTCTGCGGCGTTGACGCTCAACGACGTTCTCGACCGCGTGGTGCAGCGCGAGCACTACTTTATGGCCCAGATGCGCCACATGCACCCGATGGTCGAAACCTACCTCCAGGATTTGAAGAGCGATGGCAGCGGGAACACGTCTCCGGTAAGGGACGCTTACTTTCTCGGGCGCTTGGACATGAGCGACGGTGCCGAAGACGTTTCTTTTGTCGGACAGCCGGGCTTCGGCCATCGCATGCTGAGCAAGCTGACCGGCGTCTACTCCCTGCACTATCTGCCGATGGGCTTCGCACAAATGGTGGTGCTCGACACCGATTTCCAGAAGCGCTATTACAAGTTCGCCTTTGTACGGCGGGAATTCCTTGGCGACGTCCGCTGCCTGGTCATTGACGTTCAGCCCCGCGAAGGCGACAAGACTGCACGCTTCCTGGGCAGAATCTGGGTTGAAGACCAGGACTACAACATCGTTCGTTTCAATGGTACCTATTCTCCGCAGCCGAAAATCAATTTCTTTTTCCACTTCGACAGCTGGCGCCTCAATATGCGCCCCGGAACATGGCTACCGGCGTACGTCTATACGGAGGAGTCGAACCTCAAGACTGGCTTGACGAAGACTCTCCACTTTAAAGCACAGACACGCCTGTGGGGCTACGACCTGAAAGGCTTGGCCAGGACCGAAGAGTTCACCCAGATTCTGGTCGATTCCCAGCAATCGGTGACGGATCAGAGCGATGCCGCGGCGGATGCCACTCCCGTGGTCGCAGAACGCATGTGGGAGAAGCAGGCGGAAGAGAACGCCATCGAACGTATTCAGAAGATCGGCCTGCTCGCGCCTCCTGGAGAGGTCGACAAGGTTTTAGCGACCGTCGTCAACAATCTGCTGGTCACCAACAACATCGACTTGCAGGGCGACTACCATTGCCGAGTTCTTTTGACTTCTCCTTTGGAGTCTTTCACGATCGGGCACACCATCGTCGTCAGCCGTGGATTGCTCGACGTTCTACCCGACGAGGCGTCCCTGGCCATGGTTATGGCTCACGAAGTCAGCCACATCGTGTTGGGCCATCGCTTGGACACCAAGCTGGCCTTCAACGACAAACTATTCTTCCCCGATGAAGAGTCGTTCCAGCGCCTCGACTTCAAACGCTCGACCACCGACGAAGAGGCGGCCGACACCAAGGCTCTCGAGCTCCTCAAGAATTCTCCCTACAAAGACAAGCTCGGCAATGCCGGATTGTTTCTCAAAGCGCTGCAGCAAAAGGCTCCCGACCTGCAGAAACTGATTCGTCCGCACCTGGGCAATGGCCTCGCGGGTGGCAAGAATTCGCGGATGTCGACGTTGCTGGCATCGGCGCCTGCACTCGACGAGAAGCGTCTCGATCAGATCGCAGCTCTGCCTCTCGGAGGGCGCATCAAGGTAGACCCGTGGAGCGATCAGGTGGAATTCTCCAAAGCCAAACCCGTGGCATTGGCTTCGGAGCGGGAGAAGATGGAATTTGAGATTACCCCGTTCTTTCCTCACCTGACGCGATTGTCCACTGGCGGCGCCGAGAAGATGGCGACCACAGCGACGCCCGCCTCAACCAACAATCCAAAATAAGCTGGATTGTTAACTCATTCGATTTGAAAAAAGGGTGAGGCAGAAGCCGCACTGACTCAGAGGTGTAGGGCCCTGCCAAGCGGGGTTCCCCACGCTGGAAATATGGATTTTTGAGGGTGTGCTAACTATTGGATCGCGCTGCCGACACTGGAGAAAACGTTGTTGGCATTCGATCCGATGAGACGGATGGTACCCACGACAATAACGAGAATCACAGCCAACATCACCGCGTATTCCGCGATGTCCTGGCCACGCTCATCGTTCCACAACTGTTGTAGTCGTTTCGTCATGGGGCTCCTCTTTCGAACTTTCTGAACTTCGCGCTCTAACCTTCCCTTGGCGAAATCTGCTCCCCAAAATCCAGAGCAAGCGCCATCCCGCGTTTTCCTCAGGCTGGTAAGAAAAACTATAGACTTCACTGATTGCTGAGCCAATGGCCCATAAGTGCTACGGGTAACGTGACTCTGGTTACGCGATGCTTTTCAGCGGTAAAGCCTGATTTACGGCAAACAGCGCCAGTTCCAGACGAGTCGAAACCCCAAGCTTGTCAAAGATGTTGCTCAGGTGGTGTTTGACCGTATCTTCGCTGATTTTGAAATACTCCGCGATTTCCTTGTTGGAGTAACCCGCCACGACTGCAGACACAATCTCGAGTTCGCGGGGCGTAAGGCCGAATTTTTTCTGACGCGCCTCGTCGTGGGAAGACTGCATCAGCGTTCTCAGATACTGCACCAGGTTGGAAACACTCTCGCGTCCCACCCAGTACTCCCCCGCCATCACGGTCTGAATGGCCTTCAACAACAATTGTGTGGCCGAATCCTTGAGAACGACACCGCGGGCGCCGAGTTGCAGAGCTTCGACGATCTGACTCTTCTCGGCTGCCGCCGTCAGCAGGATGACGCGCACCGGAGTCGCGTTCGCCGGAACGCTCAACTCGCGCAACGCCTCCAACCCGGGATGCTTGGGCATCGCCAGATCCAGCAGAAGGATATCGGGTTTCAACTGGCGCGCCAGTTTCACGGCTTCGGCGCCGTCTGACGCTTCTCCCAGTACCTTTAAATCTGCCTCGGCCTCCAGCAATCGTCGTAGTCCATCACGAAAAATCGGATGGTCGTCGGCAATCACCAAACGAATCTGCTGTGGCTTTCTAAAGTTCATGCGGCACATCCCCGTTTCGCAGCACGGTTACCTCCAGGCGGGTTCCCTGTCCGGGATTTGATTCTACAGTGAGTTCACCGGCAATCAAACCTACCCGTTCTTTGATAATCATCGGCCCTTTCCCCGCCTCGTCCATTTGCTGCTGGTTATAACGGCCCGCGAACGGGAATCCCTTCCCGTCGTCTTCCACCGTCAGGCTCCATTTGTCTCTGGTGGAAACCAACCGCACGAGCGCGTGCCGGGCTCCGCTGTGTTTCCTCACGTTGACGAGGCCCTCCTGAACGATCCGCAAAATCTCGCGGCAAACCCGTTGCGGCATGTCCAGCTTGTCGAGATCGGTGACGAAGCGCGCGTTGATGCCCGTCTCTCGCTGAAACCGTTCCACAGTGTCCCGCAGCACAACCAGCAACCGCTGCGCGTCCACGTCGATGGCTTTCATTTGCTGCATGAGTTCCCGCAGTTTCAGAACCTCTTCGCGCAGCAGGCTCTGGATGCGTCCAAGCTCTCCGCCAATTGGCCGGTTGGCCTCCACCTGCCGGCGCAGGACGTCTACCTGCATCTCGACCGCAATGAGGGATTGCACGGCGCCGTCATGGAGTTCCCGCGCAAAGCGCGCGCGCTCGGCGGCTGAAGCACGCCGCCGCAACCGGTGCAAAAGATAAACGTTGTAGATCGCCGGCCCAACTTGCCGCACCATGTCCAAGAGAAACCGGAGCTCCTCTTGTTTCTCACCCCGCCACGAGGGGTTAAACAGAAAGACACGCCCTCTCCATTCACTTCCGAAGAGAAATGCTACGGTGACGAGGGAATCGAAGGGTTGCGTCTGCCGCAGTTGGGAAATCGGCGCCAGGTTCGTCACGGGCACCGGGTGTCCGGAGGAATCCAGGGCCAGGGTGGACCAACGATCTCCATCGATCGACGCATAACATACGTCCCCGGGAAAGTCTTCCAGGTAGGTCCTGGCATCCCGCATCCCCGATTCCAGCCATCGGAATTCAGCAGGCGCGCTTCCATTCGGACTCTTCAACTCTCCCGCGAACGCTCTTTCGCTGTGGATCTCCTGCGACGCGACCAGCAACCGCGCGGCGCCGTACATGGACAGAAGTTCGTGAAAAATCTGCTCCATGGTCCCAGTCAGTCCGGCCTCCACCCGCACCTTCGACAGAATTCCCGTGACCACAGCTTTTTCAGCTCGCAAGTGTTTTTGCTGCTCGGCGAGATAGCCCAACAGAAGGCCCATCACAATCAGGTAGACGGACAACATGAATAGGCGTTCCGGCTGCGAGTCTTTTATGTTGATATGCAACCCGGTCAGCGCCCGCAACGGCAAAGATCCTTGAGGCCAGACGTGCAGCAGAACCAAGCTCTCAATCCACAACAAGACAACTTCTGCGGCTGCCGTACCCAGCGTTTCCCATAAGCCCCAGCGATATGCCGCAGCCGCGAGAGCAAAGAAGAAGAAGAGAAAGAACGGCGTCCGCGGACCCTCGGCAAAAATTGAAATCACGGCCGGCCACGCGATGTCGCCGGCGTGCACCATGAAACGAAACGCCGCGGTGGATTGCTGCCGGCGCCGCAGCAGCATCAGAATCAGAATTCCGTTCGCCATGTAAAAGACGAACAGTCCATAGGCCGCCCAGGAGTGGCCCAACTCCGTCGGGTCCATCCGGATGGCCACCAGGGTCGAAACCGCAAGGAAGACGCGCGCCGTTGCGAGCCACCGCTCGATCCGCCGCGTCTCGCCCGGGTCGGGCGGGATTCTCAGCCTCCAGGAATGCCGGTAGCGCTCAACGCGAGAATTCACTCTAGGGCCTTCTCCCCAGTGACGCGAAGTTTAGCCGCATAGTATTGAATGCGAAAGCTTCCGGGCAAATTACACCTGAGTAACGAAGTGTAGGCAACAGGACCCGAGTCTTGCCGATTAGGTTACTACAGTAACCGTTCCCGTTTCTGCTCCCCGTCTAGAATGACCCTGAGGGAGTGTCGTTTGAGTAAGCGTTCACAACTTTGGTTGGCCGCCGTGGGCGGCATGATGGCTGCAATGGTCGTCGCGGCTGTCATCCTGCCTCAATCCTTTCGGCTGACCGCATTCAGCGACATTATCCAGAGCCTGCTTCTGCTCTCGGGCTCCCTGGCGTTCGTTCCTCTGATCCTGCGCTCTCGCGGACGCATCCGTGTGTTCTGGTCCCTGATCACTCTCGGATCGGTGTTGTGGCTCGCCTATCAACTGTTCTGGACGTATTACGAGGTTGTGCTTCGTCTGGACGTTCCCGACCTTTGCACCTGGGATGTCGTGCTTTTTCTGCACATCGTGCCCATGATGGCGGCGCTCGCTTTACGTCCTCAGTTTCCTCGCGATGAATACTCGGCTCGAGTGGGGCGCCTTGATTTCGCCCTCTTGCTGGTGTGGTGGCTCTATCTCTACATTTTGATCGTTATGCCGTGGCAGTACGTCATGGCGGATATACCAACCTACAATCGCAACCTGAACGACGTTTACATTGCGGAGAAGCTTGTGTTGCTGGTTGGGTTGCTCGCATCCAGCTACACGAGCAAGGGAGAGTGGAGAAAGGTATACGCCGGTCTGTTTGGGATGAGTTTCTGTTACTCAGCTATTTCTACCATCGAGAATTGGGCCATCGCCAGAAAGACGTACTACAGCGGAAGTCTCTACGACATTCCCCTGGTTCTTTCAATGGCGTGTCTCACCTGGATCGGCCTCACGGCCAAGGTTGAGGAACCGGATCACGATACGGCGCAGGCCTCCACTCCCTACGGGATCTGGGTTGCCCGTTGCAGCATGATTGCCGTGTTTTCACTGCCGCTGTTCGCTGCCTGGGCGATGTCGGATGAACAGATACCCCAGAAAATCCGCATTTTCCGGCTGGCGCTAACGCTAGTAGCGGCGTTCTGCATGGGAATCATGATTCTCGTCCGGCAGCAGATGCTCGATCGCGAACTCGTTCGCTTATTGAACCAGTCGCGCGAATCGTTTGACAATCTGAAGCGCCTGCAGGCTCAAATCCTTCAATCCGAAAAGCTGGCTTCCATCGGTCAACTCGTGGGCGGCGCCGCGCACGAACTCAACAATCCGCTGACCGCGATGCTCGGCTATTCCGACCTTCTGCTTAGCACGACGCTCACTTCGGAGCAGCGGCCTTTAGCCGCCAAGATCGGCCAATACGTTCGCCGCGCCAAATCACTCGTCGCCAGCCTGGTCAGCTTCGCCCGCCAAGCACCCGCTCCCCAGACCCCCCTCGATCTGAACACCCTGGCGCGTACGGCCGTGAAGCTCACCCAGCCCCAGTGGAACGCGCTCGAGATCGAAGTCCGCACCGAACTGGATAACGCGCTGCCCAAAGTTCTGGGGGACTCCAACCAGATGCTCCAGGTTTGCCTGCAACTTGTCGCCAACGGCCTGCACGTGTTGGCGGAGCGTGGAGGCAAAGTCATGACCGTGAGCACGGAGCGGCACGGGAGCCTGTGTGTGCTGCAGATCGCAACCGAGCCCGTGACCCTCAGCAACGATGACGATCACGCTTCGTCACCGGTCGATCCGGAAGATGGTCTCGGGTTGAGCGCATGCCAGGGGATACTGCAAGAACATCGTGGACGAATTTCGCGCGAGCGCCGCGAAGATGGCGCTCTGCTGTTTCGCATGGAACTTCCTGCCACTGAAGCGGCGCGGGCAAACACCAAGGAAGCTACAGTGCCGGTGCTTTGGAAATCTCGACCGTACGCTTGAGTTGCCCGCACGCGGCATAGATGTCCCGCCCTCGCGGACGACGTACAAAGGCCAGAATACCGGCATCGCGCAGAATCTTCTGAAACGCCGCCACGCTGTCATCCGCGGGAGTTTCAAACTCAATCCCCGGCCCCGGATTCAGCGCAATCAGATTGACCCGCGCCCGCACGCCTCGCAACAACTCCACGACTTGCTCGGCGTTTTCAGGCAAATCGTTGACATGGTGCAGCAGCACGTATTCAAACGTCACCCGTTCGCGATTTCGCAGGGGAAACTCTCGTGCCGCCGCCATCAGGCTTTCCAGATTCCATTTCTTGTTCAGCGGCATCAGTTGGGTGCGCAACTCGTCGTTCGATGCATTGAGCGAAATCGCCAGCCGGGGCCGGATCGACTCCCGCCCAAATTCAGAAATTCGCGGCACGATGCCCGCCGTCGAAACCGTCATCCGTGATTCCGCCAAGCCCACTTCCTGCACCAGCAAGCGCACAGCCTTGATGAAATTGTCATAATTGAGGAAGGGTTCGCCCATTCCCATGAAGACCAGGTTGATGCGGTCGTGCTGGGGTGAGACCTTTTGATCATTGAGCACCGTCGACACCTGTCCCACGATCTCTCCGGCGGTCAGGTTGCGTTTGACCCCTAGCAACGCGGTCAGACAAAACTGGCAATCGACCGCGCACCCCACCTGGCTCGAAATGCAAATGGTCGCCCGCCCCCAATTCTGTTTCTGCTGTTGCTGATCTTCCAGTTTCTGACCTTGCTGCTGCTTTTGGGTGGTGCGGCGTTTCAATGCTGCGATCCGCGCGCTCGTTTCTGACTGGGCTTTAACCCCTGAGGGACTTGCGCCTGAGTTTTCAGAAAACGGTTCTGCCAAGTCGCCGACTTCTTCTCCCGATTCTCCTCCGTCGCCTTCCGGCATCCACACGGTCTCGACGCTCTGCCCGTCTGCGAGTTCCACAAGGTATCGGACCGTACCATCCTGCGACACGAATCGCTTCTCAACCTTCGGCAGGCCGACGGACCACCCCTGTTCGGTCAGTTGGGCACGAAGCCGCTGCGGCAGTGTCGAGATCTCTTCGACGCATCCGACTCGCTGTCGGAAGATTGCCTCGAGAAGTTGCTGCGCGCGGTAGGCCGGTTCCCCGGAACTTTCCATCAGCGCGATCATTGCGGCGCGATCCAGGTCGAGCAGCGACTTGTGCGCAATTTCCTTCATGTTCGTTGCTGCAGCAGATGTTTCGTCCCCGATAAAGCGCGCTGGCCGGTGGAGAGCATTTCCCTCATTTATCTCATCCCGCACAAGCAATTGATTATGAACAACTTAACGCCACTCGCACACCTGCTGCCCCTGTGTAAGAATAGTAAAGATCCTTCTGCCATCCGTCTACCCTTGGGTTCGAGAAGAGTTCATAGCAGGAAGTATTTCATGGCCAAAGAAGTTCGCAATATTCGTCGTCAAAAGCTGCCTAACGGGCTGACGGTAATCACCGAGCAGATGCAGCATATCCGCTCCGCCTCCATTGGTGTATGGC
Organism: Candidatus Dormiibacterota bacterium; assembly: GCA_035632675.1. Lineage (GTDB taxonomy): Bacteria > Acidobacteriota > Terriglobia > Terriglobales > Acidobacteriaceae > Sulfotelmatobacter. The sequence continues at coordinate 41,238 of DASQGJ010000070.1, read as the reverse complement.
TCCAGACCGGCTCGCGCGACGAAGACCCCGAATGGAACGGCATTTCGCACTTCATCGAGCACATGGTTTTCAAAGGAACCAAGCACCGCACCGCCGAGCAAATTGCCCGCGAGGTCGACTCCATCGGCGGCAATATGGACGCATTCACCGCCAAGGAGTGCATCTGCTTCAACGTCAAAGTGCTCGACGAGCATATCCCAGTCGCCCTCGACATTGTCAGCGACCTGGTCCTCAACCCTGTATTTGATGCCGCCGACATCGCGCGCGAACGCGGCGTGATCATGGAAGAGATCAAGATGGACGAGGACAACCCTGACTACCTCGTCCACGAAATCTTCACCCAGAATTTCTGGAAAGATCATCCCCTGGGAAAGCCCATCCTGGGCACGAAGGAAACCGTGAAGCGCTTCGAGCGTGAGTCGGTTCTCGAGGCTTACGCGCACCGCTTCGCGCCGGGCAATATCATCGTTTCCGCCGCCGGCAATCTCGACCACGAAAAATTCGTTCAGCTAGTGACCGGGCACTTCGAGCACATGAAGCCGATGACCAACGGCTTCCATTCCTCCGTCCCCAAGATTTCCTCGCGAATCATCCTCCGAAACAAGAAGGCGTTGGAGCAGGTGCAGCTCTGCATCGGCGTGCCCGCGCATCCCATCGCCCATGAGAAGCGCCACGCCGGATACATTCTCAACACCTTGCTCGGCGGCGGTATGAGTTCGCGCCTCTTTCAGAATATCCGCGAGCGCCAGGGCCTCGCTTACTCGATCTACAGCGATCTCAACCCCTACCGCGATACCGGATGCCTCGCCGTCTACGTCGGAACCTCGTTGGCCTCGGCCGCGAAGGTCGTGCAGTCGGTGGTCAGCGAATTTCACAAGCTCAAGACCGAGCCGGTGTCTGACGAGGAACTGAAGCGCTCCAAGGCTCAGCTTAAAGGCAGTCTGATGCTGTCGCTCGAGTCCAGCACCTCCCGCATGTCGAACCTCGCCCGTCAGGAAATGTATTTCGATCGTTTTTACGATCTCGACGAACTGATCGCGCGAATCGAAGCCGTCACTGTCGAGGATCTCACCAGTCTGGCCAACGAGTTCTTCAAGCCCGAATCAGTCGCGGTCACCGCCCTTGGGAACCTGAACGGCCTGAAACTTTCGCGCGAACAACTGGCCTGCTGAACGCACATACCCAGGGCCGTAACCTCGCGAATCCCTAAGACTGCGAAATTCGTGCAGACCGTGAAGTAAGCCTCGCTTCGGCCCGGCACCAGCCCAGCCGACCACGCCGACCAACCTCGCCCTCAGCACCATTGGCTGGTCCAGAGACTGCCCATGGTTCTTCTTCGTCTTCGGCGTCCTTAATTGCTGGTTTTTGCTCCCACATCGGGGCATACTATGGTGAGATTCTCGCTGGCTCGGCTATGTTCGACCCCAGAACGCCTATCCCGAAAACGCCCCGCCCTCTGCTTGCCCCGGCACAGTCGTCCATTGCTCCGAGGCAGCAGCGCTTGATGGTCGTCGCCTTGTCGTTGCTTCTCGCAGCTTTGGGATTCGTGCTCTACCGCGATCGTGATTTCTGGTTCCCCGAAACCACCGACGCCTCGAATCAACCTCTTGAGGTTACCCCGACCGCCACGTCCACCGCAGCCTCGCAGGCAGCTGAGCCCGTGCGTAGCCCGTCAACAACAAAGAAGGCGCGCACGCGCGTCAAAACAACCAGAAACTCAGCTCCCACCAACGACGCCCCTCTTCCGCCTACCACCATTACCAGGACAGTGCTTCCTCCGCTCGAAGTCGAAGTCGTCGCCGGAAGCACTCATCGCACCGTGCGCCCCGGCACGAATTCGGTGCAAGTCGAACTGCAAGCGGGATCCCCCTTGCAGAAAGATTCAGAGCGGTCCGCCCCCGGGGAGAATGAGACCGCGGCCAGTGTGACCACCAGCGCTGCCGAACGCAATCAAGTTTCTACAGAAGCGGCCGGCGTCGTTACCAGATCCGTGCAGCCGAGTTATCCGCTACTCGCACGTCAGATGAAGGTACAGGGGTCCGTGATCTTGCAGGCGTTGATCAGCAGTGACGGGATGATCCAGGATCTGCACGTACTCAGCGGGCCTCCAATCCTGGCTAGCGCCGCGCAGGAAGCGGTGAAACAGTGGCACTTCAAACCACATTTTGAAGGTGCACAAGCCGTGGAAACCGAGGCCAAGATCACCGTCAATTTCACGATCTCTACGAATTGACCGCCGAGGTTTCTTTCCGAAGTCGCGCCACGAGCACGCAGGGCAAATCCCACATGGAGGGATCGATTCGGGCGGTGACCGGCAGAATTGACTCCAAATAACGAGCGTCCTGGAACTCTTTCGAGTCCAGGACGCCCGGGCAGCCCTCCCCCAGAACTGCTCACCCAAGAAAATAAAACGGGTCCTCTTTTCTGCCTATGGCACTTACGGGCCATATCTACCCCGAAAGTGCCACTGGCGCTATGTTGCTGAAATACCAAGCCGTCGACGAGAATCCCCGCCAGAAAGACCGACGGAACCCTCTGAAGCCCCTGTGAATTTTGCCGATGAACTCCCTAGCGAACGGATTGTTCCGTGCGTCACTGCCATGTCTTGTTTCGACGATTCCGATGTTTGTCGCGCTATTCTCGAAAGCCTTCCGACCGGAGTATGCGTTGTCGACATGCGGAAGAAAATCATCTTCTGGAGCGACGGAGCAGAACGCATCACCGGCCACTTGAGACACGAAGTCATCGGACACTCGTGCATCGCTGAACCGCTGCTGCACTGTGACCAGCCGGGCTGCGAATTCTGCAGCGAAGAGTGCCCGCTGGCCCGCGCCATCAAGACGTCGCAGCCGGCTGAGGCCGGCGGCTTTCTTCACCACAAAGCCGGACATGAGATCCCGGTGCGTGTCCGCGCCGTTCCTGTTCACAACCAGCATGGTTCGATCATCGGCGCTGCCGAGACCTTCGAAGAAGTGCAACCCATCGCGAATGGCAGTCGCGGCGAACCCCTCCGCCTCGCCGATTTCACCGACGGCGTGACCGGAGTGGCCAATCGCGCGATGCTGCAGTCCCATTTACGGCAGGCGATACAGGTGCTAAACGAAGTCCATATTCCGTTCACCTTGCTGTTCTTCCGCATCGAAGGCTTGCCCCACTTCCGTGCCAGCCTCGGCCCCGAGGCTGCCTCCTCCTTATTACGAGTTGTCGCCCGCACCCTCGAAAGCAGCTTGTCGATCATCGACTTCCTTGGGCGATGGAGTGACGATGCGTTTCTCGTGATTCTCGGCAATTGCACGGAAGATGGCATTGGCAACGTGCGCCAGCGGGTTCGCCGGACACTGGCGGGCGAAGGCATCGAATGGTGGGGAGAGCGTCGCTCCCTCCCCGTTTCCATCGGAGAAGCGGTCGCGCATCCCGACGACACGGTCGAGTCGGTGGTGGATCGAGCACAGAAAGCGCTGGACGCGGCCTCGGCTTGGCGTACGAGCGCCTCGACCACGGGAAGTTCGTCCGCGGGGAGTTAGGGAATGTTTGCGATTATCGGCATCGTCATCGTATTCGGCTGTGTCGCTGCCGGCTATCTGATGGAACACGGCAACATCCGGGTGCTGATCCAGCCTGCCGAACTACTCATCATCGGCGGAGCGGGGCTGGGCACGGTCCTGGTCGCAAACCCGCTTCATATCATTAAGAAGATCGTGGGGGGAATCGGCGGTGTCTTCGGCAGCTCGAAGTTCGGTAAGCAGACCTACCTCGACGCGCTGAAAATGATGTACACCCTGCTGAACAAAGCCCGCAAAGACGGCTTGATGGCACTCGAAGCCGATGTGGAAGAGCCCGACAAGAGCCCGGTGTTTTCCCAGAACCCGGCCTTCCTCAAGAATCATCACGTCTGCGATTTTGTGTGCGACTCGCTGCGCATGGCAATCACCGGGGTCGACGCCTTCGACCTTGACCAGATGCTGGATCTCGATCTGGAAGTCCATCACCACGACGCCTCGCAACCCACTGCCGCCCTCAGCACTATGGCCGATTCCCTGCCCGGCTTGGGCATTGTGGCCGCAGTACTCGGGGTTGTCATCACCATGGGCGCTCTCGGCGGCCCCCCGGAAGAGATTGGCAACAAAGTCGCTGCCGCCCTCGTGGGAACGTTTCTCGGCATCTTGCTCTGCTACGGGTTGGTTGGACCAATCGCCTCCAACATGACCAAGGCCGCCGATGAAGAGCACGCGTTCCTATACGTGATGCGGGTTCTGATGGTCTCTTTTCTAAAGGGCACTGCGCCAATCATGGCGGTCGAGGTGGCCCGCCGCGCAGTCCCCGGTCACGTGCGCCCGTCATTTAAGGAACTCGAGCAGGCGTGCCGTGGGGGAGGAACAGCTGCGGCTGCGGCCCCGGCAGCCGCGTCCGCCGTCGCGTCTTAGAACTGTATATTCCCCATGGAGAAAACTCGCCCCATCATCATCGTCAAGAAGAAAGGCGGCCATGGCGGACATCACGGAGGCGCCTGGAAAGTCGCTTATGCCGACTTCGTCACCGCCATGATGGCGCTCTTTATCGTGCTCTGGTTGCTCAACAGCAGCAAGCAGGTTCAAGAAGCGGTCGGCGGATATTTCAAAGACCCAACAGGAACGTCCAAGAAGGTCGGCTCGAACATGCAGGGCGCTGGGGAGAACTTCGTCCTGACCCGCGACAACATGCCCAAGCTGAAGCAACAACTGCAGAGCGCGATCAGGCAGATGTCGGACTTTGAAAAGCTGAAGAGCCACATAGAAATGACAGTTACGACCGAGGGACTGCGCATCGAGCTGTCTGAATCCGCCAGTGGAACTTTCTTCGACACCGGCAGCACCAAGCTCAAACCTGATGGCGCGGACCTCCTGAATACTCTGGCGCAAGAACTCGGCCAGCTTCCGAACAAGCTCTCCATCGAAGGCCACACCGATTCCCAGCCCTATGCACCCTCGGCCACGTATGGCAACTGGGAACTCTCCGCCGATCGCGCCAACGCCGCACGGCGCGTCATGCAGGCTGACGGAATCCGGCAGGACCAGATCACCCAGGTCCGCGGCTTCGCCGACCAGCGTCTCCGCAAGCCCGACGCTCCCCTCGATCCTGCTAACCGTCGCATCTCTGTCATCGTCCAATATATTTTGAAGAACAACGATGACGACGATGCCAAGCCATCCAGCGGAGGCGAAGAGAAGTCCGCGGAAGGTAAACAGACCCCACCCGCGAAGAAGGAGTAACCGAGGGCGGGTTGCCGCAACACGCCTGCTAATGCTTCTGATTGACCCCCGCCAGGTCCTGTGCCAAACTGCTCCACAGATTTCGCTTATGACCCGCAGCCGTGCCATGGTGATGTCCCGTTTCGCGCGGCGCTTCTCCGTCGTTGGAGCTTTCCTCGTCTGTTGTCTGGCTACGTGCGCGCTCGCTCAACATCCGGTGACAACGGATCCAACGATCAATCCCGGATCCCTTGTGGAGTCGATCTCGACATACCGCACCGACCCCGGTACGGGCATACTCGTCTTTACTGTATTTGCCGATCGAACCGGCATTCGCATCGACCGCCAGGCGCTGTTAAAGCTGGTCAAAGTCACGGATCATTCGGCCCTGGTGGCGATCACGGAAGACAACGCAAGAGGATTCTTCACGAACGTTCCTCTTGGAAGCTACGAGGTCGAAGTGAGCGCGGTGGGTTATCTCAGCTCTCACAAAGAATTGCAAGTCCTGGACTCGCAGCGCCCTGCGGAAATTGAAATTGTGCTGCGCCGCGATCCGGAGGCGATCAATCTCGACGTTGCCGGCGCAATTATGTCGCCGAAAGCGCGAAAGCAGGCCAAGCATGCCATTTCCGCTCTGAAATCGGGGAATCTTCCCGCGGCACAAAAGCAGCTTGACCAGGCATACAAGCTGGCACCCTCCAGTCCCGAGGTGAACTTCCTGCTCGGTTACCTGTATTTTGAAAAGAAGGATTTTGCGCAGGCCGGAAACTTCCTGGGCACCGCGGCAAGTTCTAACCCACATAACGCCCAGGCATTGACGCTCCTGGGCCGGGCAAACCTGGAGCGCAACGACTACCCCGCCGCCAGATCGGCGCTGGAACAGGCTGTCCTGGCTGACTTCGACAACTGGCTTCCACACGACCTGCTCGCGGACACTTATCTTCGCCAGAAGAATTACGACAAGGCACGGGATGAAGCACAAATCGCAATCACAAAAGGCAAAGCCCTGGCCAGTCCGGCTCAACTCGTCCTGGGAGAGTCCCTGTTATCGCTCGGACAAAATCAGGCAGGCATTCAAGCGCTCAACACCTTCCTCGCGGAGTCCCCAAAGAATTCTCTGGCCAACCAGGTGCGCAAGTTGATTGCCGAAATCAGCGAGCGCAATGCCGCTCCTGAGGCTGCGGGGAACTCCGCGACCTCTGAGGCACCCGTTGCCAGTGTCGACCCGCTCGCAGCGGTTTCCGCCCCGACGCTTTCAGTCCGGTCGTGGCAACCTCCGAGTATCGATGACGTCAAGCCGGCGCTCGCCAGCGGCGCGTCGTGTCCCACAGCGACCGTAATCGAGGAATCTGGCAAACGCGTCGAGGAGTTAGTGCAGGATCTTGCGCGCTTTGCCGCGATCGAGGACCTGTTCCATCAACCGCTCGACGCCTTTGGCCTTCCGATTCGTACCGAGACGCGGAAATACAATTACGTCGCCTCGATCTCTGCGCCCACTCCCGGATCTGTCACCATCACGGAATACCGCGCCGACAAGCTCACTTTGGCCGGATATCCGGACCAGATTGCCAGCACTGGCTTCGTGACATTGGCGCTCGTCTTTCATCCAGACATGCGGAACGATTTTGATATGGAATGCGAAGGCCTTGGGGACTGGCAGGGACAGGCAACCTGGCTCGTGCACTTTCGCCAGCGGCCCGACCGTCCCAATCGCATGCACAGTTACAAACTCGGCGAACAGATTTTCCCAGTGGATCTCAAGGGCAGAGCCTGGATCACCGCTGACAAGTTCCAGATCGTGCGGATCGAAGCGGACATGGTCAAGCCCATGCCCGAAATCCGGCTGCTCAGCGAGCATCAGGCGGTCGAGTACGGGCCTGTCCCATTCCCCAAAAAGAAAACCGTCCTGTGGCTTCCGAAGACGGCGGAAATCTACTTCGATTTCCGCAAGCACTACTATTACCGCCGCCATAGTTTCGATCACTACTTGCTGTTCTCGGTCGATGCCGAGGAAAAACGGAAAGAGCCGAAGGGCTAGTGTGCGCAGCGCCCGACGGTGGAAGCACTGAAATAACTTTACATTCGCCCAAGCCCATCCAGCCAGTTTTGGCTTGTATAATCCCCGGTTGATTTCCGTTCAGGAGCGATTCATGAAAAGGTCTGCGCAAATCGTCTTTTCTCTTGTCGTTATTCTGTCATCGGTACCCATCGTGTGGTCCCAGGCCCAGGAGAAAGTGGATCTCGAAGTCATCTCCCGGATCCGCCACGAGGGCTTTCACAACTCGAGAGTGATGGAACTCGCGACTGGACTGATGGATTCAATCGGCGAACGTCTCACCGGTTCGCCCAACATGAAGCGCGCCAACGAGTGGACACGCGATCAACTCACTGCCATGGGCCTGAGCAACTCGCACCTCGAGCCCTGGGGTCCCTTCGGTCGCGGATGGGCCAACCAGTACGTCAACGCCCGCATGACCTCGCCCGACATGACGCCTCTGATTGTCTACTCAAAGGCCTGGACACCTGGCACCAACGGCGCCGTTAGCGGCAAATGCATTCGCGCGAATATTGAAGACAAAAAGGATTTCGACAAGTATCACGGCAAACTCGCAGGCATGATCGTCATCTTCGGCCCCGATGCCGAGGTCAAGCCGATCATTGAATCTCCCTACAAGCACCTCAGCGATGACGACCTTGCCAGGATCGGCGAGTACCAGATTCCCGGCGAGCGTCCGCCGTTCCGCATGGCGGATATGCTGCGCCGCCGCCAGTTCACCAAAGATCTGAACCAGTTCTTCGGCGATGAAAAAGTTCTGGCCGTGATCGATCACAGCCGGGGCACGTCCGGTGGAGGCACAGTTTTCGTCCAGTCCGGCGGATCGTACAAGCCGGGTGAAACAACTACGGTTCCCCAACTCACGATGGCTTCCGAGCAATGGAACCGCATCGCCCGCCTGCTCGACCAGAAAAAAGACGTCACCCTAGAACTTAACGTCACCAACACCTTCTCTGACGACGATCTGATGCAGTACGACACCCTCGCCGAGATTCCTGGGACCGATAAGAAGGATGAAGTCGTCATGCTCGGGGCTCACCTTGATTCCTGGCACGCCGGCACCGGCGCCACCGACAACGGTGCGGGCAGCATCGTCATGATGGAAGCCGTCCGCATCCTGAAGTCTCTCGATATCAAGCCCCGGCGCACCATCCGCATCGGGTTGTGGAGCGGAGAAGAAGAAGGCCTGCTCGGTTCGCAGGGCTACGTCGAGCAGCACTTCGGTTCGCGCCCGCATATGGACGACCCCAGCATGAAGGACATGCCCACGCTATTACGCAGCGACGCCGGTCCCGTCACCGTGAAACCGGAACAGGCAAAAGTTTCTGCTTACTTCAACGTCGACAACGGCACGGGAAAGATTCGCGGCGTCTACTTGCAGGAAAACGAAGCCGTCGCGCCAATCTTCGAAGCCTGGATGAGGCCCTTCAAAGACCTTGGCATGACCACGCTCACCATGCGCAACACCGGTGGCACCGATCACCTCTCCTTCGACGCTGTCGGCATTCCGGGATTTCAGTTCATCCAGGATCCTATTGAATACGAAACACGCACCCATCACTCGAACATGGACGTTTATGATCGCCTGCAATCCGACGACCTCAAACAGATCTCGGTAATCGTCGCGAGCTTCGTCTACGAGGCGGCGATGCGCGATCAGATGCTCCCGCGGAAACCGATCGAAAATCCGGCCCCGCGCAAACCTGAGTGAGAAGAGTGGGGCAGGCCCATTCCGTGCCGCGTTTCGTCTTCAAAAGGGTGTCGTAAAGATTTATTGTAAGTTGGGCCACACTTCTATGGCAGGACACGCAGCGATGTATTCATTTGATCCGATCGGATACGTGCACAGCCCTTACCATCAGACCCACGACATCCCCAAAGGCTTCGGCGCGAAACACGATGCGGTGGGCACTCTCGAAATCCTGCCGCAGTTCGAAGTTGGCCTGACGGACATCGAAGGCTTCTCTCACCTGTTCGTCGTGTGGGTCTTCGATCGGTCCGACGGCTTTGAACTTCTCGGCACGCCTCCGATTGACGATCGCCCGCACGGCGTTTTCGCCACTCGCTCCCCGCGACGTCCCAACCCCGTCGGCCTCACAGTCGTTGAACTGCTGCGCCGTGAAGGCAGGTCTTTGCACGTCCGCGGCCTCGACATGCTCGACGGCACCCCGATCCTCGATCTCAAGCCGTACCTGTCCAGCATCCCTGCGGAGGAACTCCGTCGCGGGTGGATGACGGAGGCCGAAGCCAGAAAACGAAAATGAAATGGGGCGCCTAGTCCCTCCGGCGTTCGGGCACGCTGACGGAAACCACGGCCACCGTCCCGAAAGACGTATCCCCAGGCGCAGTCTTGGTCACGACGCCGGGCGCCACTCTCAAAAAGCAGGAAGTTCGTCGTCACAAACTGAAGCGGACGCGCATCGCTACGCGTCCGCCTAAGTTGAAGCCTCAAACTTTTTGAAGACCTATTTCGCTCCCGGAGCCAGGAACCACTTCGACGCCGTGTCGTCCGTCTTCAGGAAGTTCAACAGCTGTGTCGAAATCTTGATCCGGCCTACCGGATCCGCCGGATGCGTTCCATCCGTATTTGAATCCTGACACGTCCAAACCAACCCATCGCTGCGTGGGATCATTCCATTCGCCCAGTAGTACGGGCCCCAGGCAATCCATGGCGCTTTGACTTTGCCGATTGAGGAATCGTAGTTCATGTTCGGATCGCCGCCGATCTGATCTTCGATCGCGTTCTTGACCGCGAAACCGCCTTCGTAACCGTACGGTTCCGGGTCCAGAGTCGCGACGCCGTCCGAATATCCCGTGTAATTGACGCTCGAGTAGTATGCGATCTTGATATTGGGAAACTTCACCAGCAGATTCTGCGCAATCGATTGCAGATTGTTCTGCAGGTTGGTCATATCGGAGGGGAACGTTCCGCTGGGTCCGCCATTCACGTCCAGAACCCATGCGGCAACGACCTGATTCGGCGTAACTCCGGCGTTCGGCAGGTAGTCGTAAATCATCGCGTTCCAGAAGTTGTTATTCACACCCGCGAGCAGCGACGCCGTGGCTCCTCCGGTTGCGCCATTGACTACCACAACGTTGGGATTTTTCGCGGGATCGGTATTCACCAGTTGCACAAATTCCGAAAACGGCTGCTGCGCCATCGACAATCCAATCGAGATGAAGACTTCCTTTCCCGTCGGACTGTAGTTTCCGTTCGAATCCAGGGGAACAATCGCCGCCGCAGCGTTCTGTCCGAAAGTGTCATGACCGGCATCGTCGAGGTTGCTGCCGTTGGCGTAGAGGCCGCCCTCTTCGGAGCTAAGGTAGAAGTTCGTTCCCAAGTCGGAGATCGGCACCATAGGACCTGAACCGTCGCCCGCGTTCACGCTGATGTTGTTGCAGTTCTTGTTGCCAGAGTACGCGCCTACGGGCAGCGTCATTAGCGAACTCACCGTAACGGGCACCTGCGAAGAATCCCTGGCCTGCACCGTGAATGAATAATTCCCCACGCCCACAGTTGATGCGATGGTTCCGCTGATGATTCCATCCGTCGAGAGCGACAGTCCCGCCGGCAAACTCGAACCGGATTGAAGCAGCCAATTGTAGGGCGGCGTGCCTCCAACGGCGTTCAGCGTTGCCTGGTAAAGGTAACCATGCGTGCCTGCCGGAAGAGTCGGGTAGGTACCAATCCCCATCTGGGTCGGGTTCGCTCCTGACCCCTTCAGGCTCACTCCCTGTGGCGGCGCGATGTTGTAGGTGAGTGCGATGGTGCCCGGCTGGCTGGCCACCGCAGTGGGCCTGTACGTGACATTGAGAGTGAAAGACTTTCCTGGCGCGATCGCGGTAGAACTCGTCCAGCCAGTCTGCGAAAAAGGATACGTCACGACGACGTTGGTAAGAGAAACCGACGTCGTCCCAGTATTTGTGATGGTCAAAGCCTGGGCAGGACTGGCGGTTCCCAGTTCCTGGCTGCTGAAGGTCATCGACGAAGTGTTAAGGGACGGGACGGCGGCCGGGTTTGAGCCATTCCCGTTCAAAGTCACGGTTTCGTTGGGCAGACCCGTCGTAGTAACCGTCAGATGTGCGGAGTATGCTCTCGCAGCAGTCGGCTTGAACTGAATGCTGTAATCTGCACGTTGGCCCGGCGTCAGAGTAATTGGCAGCGTGCCCGAGACTACGGTGTACTGCGAGACACTGGGCGTAATCGAATTGACCGTGATATTGACGTTGCCAATGTTGTAGACGCTGACCGTCTGCTGCCCAGTAGTTCCGGTGGGAAGGTAGCCGAACGTCAAGCCCGTAGGGAAAACAGCTGGATTCGACTGCGCGGCCAGCGGAAGTGAAATCAACAGCAGCGCGAAAATCCCTACACAGATATGTCTCATCCCGAACCCTCTCACGTCGTTCTCGAAAAGATCGAACTCTCAAGCCCGACCCCTCGCTCTCGATGCGCGGCACAAAACTACAAAAGCCCCATACCACGGGGGTATGATCCGGGCAGGAACAACGCACGGTGTGCGTCGGCTCCCGTCGGTCTATCGTTTTTCTAGCTCTTGGGGGAAGGCTTAGGAGAGCGGCATTTAGAATGTACCCGCTCCGGCAATTGCCCGACAAGTGTGAAATTCCTTGCACACATGCGGGGGTTAGAGGGACAGCGGGTCCACCTCGGACCATCCCCCGAAATTAGGGGAAAAACCGGCTTCCGGCTGCTTTCTCACTTCACCTGGGGAGCCGGCGTATCACATTGCCCCGGGGTGTCGCAGCCGCGATGAGCCGTGTCTGCCGGAGGAGCGCTTTGATAGGGCACGTCGACCGATCCCATCTTCCCGTTTGCGTTGTCCCTCACCAGCAACCGAACGCGGACTGTACCGGGAGCAGGCGCAAATCCGATCGTCCGAGTGAATCCGTGTTGTGCGATCAGCGTGCTGTACTGCTGGTCGGTGAGTACCGCATCGGTCGGCTGCTGCAAGAATTGGATCGGCGTTCCGTCCTTGTTCAAGGCGCACGCCGCCACGATGATGGAAACCTTGCGCCCTCCTGTCGCAGGCACAAAACTAATCTGGCCCGCCTCCATGGCCATGAAATACTTGACTTGACTGGGGTCATCCGGAGCAATCGACTGCGCCATCACCAGGATGTTGGTGGATGTCAGCATATCGCGGCAGGCAGCTTCCTGTAATTCAGCCTGCATTTTCTTGGCGTCTTCGCCTTCTGGCGTGGGCGTGGAGCGGGCGTAGTAGCCCTCGCGGAAAGAAAGATGGACGCCTGCCTGCCGAGTCTTCACCATGATGCGATGGAATTCCCCGTTCCAACTGGCGCTGTCGGGGTAGTACGTCAACTCATAGTAGGTATTACCGTCGTCCACGGCTTTCTTAACGCAATCGGCCAGATCGTTGTTGTTGACGCACACTTGTCCCCCGGTCTCCGTCGCCAACTGACGCATGGTCTCTTGATTTGAGTCGCGAGCTCCCGCATCCCGCATTAGCGTAGCGCTGGTCTGGGTACCGACCGCGACACTTCGCGTTGACGGACGCGACGACGCATCATAGAAGGATTGCGACTCGAGTCCGGCGGGATCCATCGGGTACACAGCAATCTTCGCATCGGACAGCACGCTTGCCAGGGTTGCGAACTTATCCTGAAACTCGGCCTGTCCGGCGAACTTGAAATCCGAGTCCGGAAAGATTGCTAACGGAAATGAAGACGCGACCCATAGCAGGTTCTTGCGTCCGGGGTATCCAGCAACATGGCGCGCAATGGAACGGAAGGCGTCCAGCGTGGTCTGCACGCGGATGGTAATCAGTGTTGCCTTCGCTTCCGTCTCGAAGTGCTGTAACTGCGCCACCTGATCGTTAATCGCCGAGTTGCGAGTCTGCTGCAGTTCGGGGGATACCTGTGCTCCTCCCGGAGGGGGTTGCGGAGTCGGGGGCGGATTATCTTGCACTAGCGTGGCCAGGGAGTCCGCATCTGACAGAACGTCCGTTGGATTCAGTTCCTGCGCACCTACAGAGAGTGCCCGGTCCACGGCCGTTCGCAATAAAGACCGGTCGGTACTGAAGTTCTGCAGCAGGTGTAAATTGCGGTCCAGCAGGAAAACCGCCACCGGAATTTCGGGAGGAATTGAGGCCAGCAACTTCACCATTTGCCGGTGCACCTGAATCGACCCTTGTACGTTCGTATTGAGCCCATCCAGAAGCAGGATGGTCGGCGGCACGGGAACCTTCATCGTGACCAGATTGCTGTAGATGCCCGGCGGAAGTTGCACCGCCCCTTTGTCGGCGGCGGCCAAGGCCGCTACATTCACCTTCTGAAATGTAGAAATCCGTTGTGGATGCTGGTCCTTCTTCGGTGGTATCTGCTCCATGATCTGGAAGTCGTCGACGGTCAACCCGGTCACCGGATGGCCCTTCGCATCCCGCGCTGACACTTCCAATGTCACCATGCGTGAGGACACTTTCAGCGTGGTTACCGGTGTCGGTGATTGTGCCGGCGACGATGCAGCCTGATTGGCAGCCTGATTGTTCGAGGCACCCGGTTGCTGAGCGGCCAGAAAACATGTCAATCCAACAATTGCTATTGCAAATCGAGTTAATAAGAGAGCTTTGCGACCTTCAAACATAATTGACTCCGTAGACCCGTTATTACCCGCGCGCGATTATGGTAGAGCAGATTGGCCAGTGGCGCACGAGAATCATAGATACGTGAAACACTTCTCCGGCATCGCAGTTGCACCAATGCGGCGATGGAAGCCGGAGCGATATCCCGTTTTGGAAGAACAACCGGACATGATGCCGACATACGTGAAGAAAAGTCATGCTACAATCCCCGCCGTGTGACTTCCTTTCCTTTGGAGTAACTTCAGTTTTCGGCCCCAAGGCGGTGCGCAATGATCGTACGTCAACGGACTTGGCCTCGATGGATTTGGACGTCCGCGGCTAGCGTTTGCCTCTTACTTAGTTTTGTTCCTTTCGGCTCAACCAGCCAGAGCGCCGTAACCCCAGGTGCAACCGCCCCTCAAGACAAGAAGGACACGCAGGAAGCAGTCGGCCGCGACCATAACGCGGCGGCAAATGCTCCCGTCCCTGATCGCTTAATTGACCTCGAAAGTCTAAGCTTTCGACGTCTTTCCCCGTTGCGCAGCCGGGATGGTTCCTTCCACCTTACATTTAATTTTTTCGATGAAGACCACTTGCTGTTAACGTTTGAGGGATCAGAAATGGTGAGGCGGCGGCGGACGTGTCCCCCAACGCACGACGACAGGATCGTGCACGCTGCCGTCATTGATGTGAAAACCGGTGAGGTACTGCGCCGGTCGGACTGGTACCTGCACGATCGCCGCCAATATTTGTGGCCGCTCGCCGCCGGCAAGATGCTCTTGAGGCAGGGCGATTCGTTGCTCGAATTGGACCAAAATCTGACAGAGAAGGTGGTACTCGAGCACGGAGATCTGTTCTGGACCGACGTCACTCCCGATGGTAAGCAGATCGTTGCCGGGACCACCATCGACAAGACTGAGATCGATAAGAAGGTTGTCGCGCAGAAGTCTCATCCGCTCAAATATGAGGTTCGTTTTTGGGACGCTACGTCCCTGAAACTACTCGGGACGATTCCCATAGAGAGGCCGATCCCTCTCAGTATTACCGGTGCAGGATATGCAGACGTGGTTCTCAAGCATCGGTGGACGTGGGTCGTGAGAATCGGTGGGCGTGGACCCCGTCGCGCGATTACGCGCGTGCGTTCTTCGTGCATTCCAGATGTCCAGGTCTCAGGCGAGAACACCCTCCTCGTGGGCAGATGCACCACTGCACAGGATCGCTACGTAATGAGCAGTTTTTCCACGGATGGTCATTTTCTGTGGCGTCAACACTGGCCTGATCAGTTGAATACACCGACAATCACCCGGAGTGCTTCAGGGTCTCGCTTCGCCCTGGCGACCGTGGACATAGTGAAGGAGAGTATTCCAGATTCAGCGAACAGCGAGGAAAACAGCCGTGAGGCTCGACGACACAAGATCGAAGTCTTCAACGCTGCAACCGGCACCTCGGTGCTCCGTCTGGTGACGCAACCGGCCATTTCAGTGGGAGGAAACATCGCTCTTTCGCCTTTGGGTGCGACACTGGCTGTGCTGCGCGATACGCACGTCGAACTCTACCATCTACCGGCCTTGGAGAAGAAGGAGGCGGCAAAACTGGCGGCTATTCGGGCTGGTACTCCCGGACTCACTCCCCCCAACGATGCCAGCGATCAGGAGGATCCAGAGTGGGTCGCCGATGAAGATTTTTCGGCCCCGCAACTGGCCACTTTTGCTGCGGCCGCCCAGGACGTACCCGCCCCGCCGATTGCAGGCAACACGTCAGATCCGAAGGAAACCCGGGCGTCCACTTCCGCGGTAGCCAAAGCCCAATCCTATAGTAGTCCTGAATTGGTGATTCACTCCCGCGCCACCGCAGTGACCGTGGACGTGGTGGTCACGGATTCCAAAGGGCATCCGGTCCCTGGATTAAAAGCGGACGACTTCACTGTAGCGGAAGATGGCACAGCGCAGAAGGTCGATTACTTCAAAGAACACTCTGTGATTGAGACGCACATCGCCCCGGCGCCGGTGTTCAAGCACCCGCCCAACATCTTCAGCAACGTCAGTAATACGACGCAACCGGATTCGGCGACGCTGATCTTGCTCGACCTGCTCAATACGGAACCGCTGGACCAAGGGCACGCCCGCAATGCGCTCACCAAGTACATCAAAACCAAGCCGGCGAACGAGAGCTTCGCGCTTTGTGTTCTGGATAGCGCCATGCATCTCGTGCGGGGCTTTACTGCAGATGAAAACGAACTGCTGCTCGCGATGAATGATCGGCGTGCCAAGCCCGGTTCTACGCTCAACTCTCAACTGGACAGCTCCAGCCTGCGGTTCATCCGCTCCGTGACACAACAGCTTGACAGTCCGTCTGACATTTCGCGGTCGTTTGCTATTGCGACGGCTGGCTTGGAGCGAGCGATTCAGGATGAGCAGATGAGCCAGAACGATATGCGGACTTACATGACCATCCACGCATTCGAAGAATTGGCGCGCTATATGGCCGGCGTTCCAGGACGGAAAAAGGTTCTCTGGTTGTCTGCGGCATTCCCCTTGGGCCAATTCCCGGCTCAAGGAGGTCTCGACGCCGGCGCGTTTCACGGGCAGCGGAACTTCATCCCGCTGATCAGCAAGACCATGAACCTGCTCGCGTCCGCGCATGTCTCCGTGTACCCAGTGGATATCCGTGGTGTTCAAATAAACTCCATTGCTGACGTTGCGGAGGAGAGACCCTTCACGCAGGATTTGCCCAACTCGCCTCTCACCAGTCCCTCGGGTACCGGTCAACAGACCGTGGCTGGTGGTAACGGCATTGACGCCAGTGCTTCCGCCAATACTCGCAACCTCGCCAATGATCACGTTATCTCGCCCGATGGATTTATCGGACGCGCCGTGGAGGACTCCACCCAACGCAATTCCGAGCATTCCGCCATGGACTTGGTCGCCGAACAAACTGGGGGCAAGGCGTTCTATGGCAGCAACGACATCACCCAGGCTGTGCGTACCGTGGTCGAACAGGGAACCGACTACTACACGGTCTCCTACACCCCGACGAATCATAGATACGACGGACGTTTTCGAAAGATCCGAGTTAAAGTTGCCGGCCGCGGCTACCGCATCGCTCACCGCTCCGGATACTACGCCGAGGACCCCAATCGCCCGCCGGAGAAATCTGAGGCGGTCTTACGTAGTCTGAGTGTGGCCGGAATGATGCACGGAGCTCCGGAATCTCGCCAGATTCCCTTCGAAACGCGCATCGTTCCCATCGGCGAACCAAAAACGGTGAATGCTCAGGAGGCTGGAATCCAACGGGAGGGAAAGAGTGCTTCCAGCACCGTTCGATTGCAACACTATCGAGTCGACTATGCAATTCCTGGCGCTTCGTTACGCTTTGATCCGAGACCGGAGGGAGGCTTCCACGGCAGCTTCCGCCTGTTGGCGAATTCGTACGGCGCTGATGGGCAGGGGATGCTCCAGGCTGCGATCACCGAGGTAGCTGACCTCACGCCCGAAAACTATCGCTCAGTCCTGTCCGAGGGGCTTCGTCTGCGCCAGGAGTTCGACGTCCCCGCTGATGCGAGCTTCTTGCGCTTGGGCGTTGCCGACATGTCCACCAGTTACATCGGGACACTCGAACTTCCTTTGCCGGTTCCTACTCCGAAAAGCGATCCACTGGCGCGTCGAGAAGGCTCCTTACCCCCCGTGGAACCAGACTGAACCGCAGCCCGGCTCCAGTCTGACCCACGCGCGGAAAGGTTACCAAAGTACCCTGAACCTGCCCGCGCCTTCCGCTTGCCTCCCGCAAATTTCGGCCATCACAGGTCGACCGGGGGATTCCGTCCCTGAATAGGCCATAAATTCTCCCACAAAATCGTTTTTCTCTTGACAACACATAACAGCCTGCCGCTTAATGCTCTCGCGGGTCGTAGTACGAATACATTATTCCGCCAATTTGTTGTTCCGCGAGGGTCTCTGAATGCTGAGCGCGGCGCAACTTAAGTGTCCCCCTGCAACATGGCGTGCTCTACGACTCTGACTGCGTCAGAAATTCATGCCGTTCATCACCGATGATGACGGCCCCATGGGAGGCGAAGGTGACTACAGGACAGCGTCGTTCTGGCTGGTTTCAGTTAGCCCTCGTTGTAATCGCAATTCTAGCGGTCTTTCTCGCAATAGCAGCACCGCAACTCTCCGCCCAAGTCCGGCGCGGATCTTTGTCGGGTACGGTTGTCGACCCGACTGGAGCCGTGATCCCCGGCGCGCAAGTATCCCTTAAGAGCGAAGCGACGGGGGTAGCAAGTTCTACCATCGCCAACGGCTCCGGGTACTTCTACTTCGCATCGGTTGAGCCCGGATCCTACACTGTCAATGTGAAGGCGCAGGGCTTCTCGAGTTGGGAGGTGAAAGGCATCGTCCTTAATCAGGCCGAGAACCGGACCCTACCCAATGTCGCTCTGAAGATGGGCGCCAGCACCGAAACAGTCGAAATCTCAGCTTCGGACGAGTTGGTACCCCTGACTACCAGTGAAAGCCGGCAGACCATCACCAGCACGATGCTGCCGGAACTGGCGATTCAAGGCCGCGATGCCGCCGAACTGATCAAAATTATGCCAGGCATGGCGATGAATTCCGGCTTGGGCCAAAGTCAGTTCAGCAGTTTGACCACCCAGACCAACAGCGGCCCGATCGGTTCGTACAGCGCCAGTGGCGGTCAGCCCTATGGCGGACTGTCAATGACCACCGACGGCGCCCAGATCGTCGATCCCGGTAACCAGGGAACGCAGACCGCAAACATCAATCAGGATATGACCCAGGAAGTCACGATTCTGAATGCCACCTACGGCGCTGAAGCAGCCAAGGGCCCAGTGACCTTCCAGGCCATCGGCAAGAGCGGAAGTAAAGACTTCCACGGTAGCGGCTACTTGTACACTCGCAACGGAGACTTCAACGCCAACGACTGGTGGTTAAACAGCCGAGGCGTACAGCCTCCTGCGGATAGCTACTATTATCCTGGCGGCACCTTGGGCGGCCCGGTGATTATTCCAGGCACCAGCTTCAACAAGAACCGCGATAAGCTATTCTTCTTCACCGCATTCGAGTACATGAAGCAGCAACCGGTGGGGAGTCTCGTTGAGAACTTCATTCCCACTCCGGAAATGTTGGGCGGCGCCAGTCTGACGGACTGCGCGGCAGTTGGTATTTCCGGCCCATGCGGCAACTTCTCGTCTGCCTATCTGACTTCTCTTGGGCTCGCGAAGAACAATTTTGACGGTACTGGACAGGCTCCCTGTGATCCGGGTCAATCGTCGCAGTGGTGGTATGGCGCCAACCCCGGGGACGGTCACTATTGCGGTTCCACGCTCGAAGGCCAGACGCTAGCCACCTACGGAGGATTCATCCCGGTTAGCATGATGGATCCCAACGCGCTGGCGTTGATATCGTCGATGCCCAAGGCAAACCGCACCCCAACTGCTGATCAACCCGAAAACTTCCAGTATCTCAGCAATACTCCGGTAAACCGCTGGGAATATCGTGTACGCATCGATTACAACATGACGCATAACACGAGGATCTCCGGCAGCTACACCTGGCAGAACGAGAAAGATCTAAATCCTATCGGCGTATGGTGGTGGCCCCCGAATTCGATTCCCTACCCAACCCAGATGGGAACGCCACAGAAGTCGCGCACCGCCAACGTTAGCGTAACCACCGTTTTCAGTCCAACGTTGACCAACGACTTTACGTTCGGATACGCCTATTTCATCAACCCGTTCCAGCCGGCCAACGCTAAGGGAATGGATCCGGCCACTTACGGTTACACCGCACACGGACCGTTCGATACGAACATCCTGCCCCAAATTCCGGATATGACGAGCTGGGGTGGATGCGGGGGTTCAGCTACGACCAGCTGCATGCCCATTTACTACGCGCCAGCCTTCCCCAAGACTGGCTGGGCCAATAACGCATTCGGCAAGGACTCGAAGGTTCCTTCGATCACCGACAACGTATCGAAGGTCATCGGAACCCATACGATGAAAGCCGGCTTCTATTGGGATTTGAACACCAATAACCAGACAGAAGGTTACGGCGACTTTGGCCAAGGGTCCTACGATTTCGACAACTACAACGGAAATACAACTGGAAACGCGATGGCGGATATGGTCCTCGGCCATGGCGGATATACCCAGAAGGCACATATTCCCATCAACCTCCAGAAGTATCACCAGATCTCGCTATATGCGCAAGATCAGTGGAAGGCGATGCGCAAGTTGACCCTGACCTACGGCCTCCGCTTAGACCACGAAGGTCAATGGTTTGTGGACAATGGTCTGGGCATCGCGGCTTGGAATCCGGCCCTCTACGATCCGAGCACGACCAATTCTGCGCAGTGGACGGGCTTGACCTGGCATGGAGCGACCAAATCGGTTCCTCTGTCCGGTTGGACTTCACCAACCTTCTACTTCGCACCTCGCGTAGGTGCGGCGTATGACCTGTTCGGCAACGGCAAGACCGTCCTTCGAGGCGGTTTCGGCGTTTACCGTTGGCAGGTGTCGGGCAACGATATCGGCGGCGGTCAGGATCAGCCGCAAGGTATCCGCAATACGACTTGCAGCGGTGGGGCGCTGTTCAAGATGGCGGATGCAGCAAACTGCGCAGCCGCTACGTTCTCGCCGGGGAATGCCGCCAACGGCAGCATCAGCGTACTTAAGCTCGGTGACAATAAGACCCCCTATACTGAAAACTGGAGTTTCATCATTTCTCAAGCGGTTCCTTGGAAATCAACCCTGGAACTGCAATACCAGGGCAATCGCACTCGCAATGCTCTGCTGGCTGGCAACGGCACGAACATTCAGTTCTATCCCAATATCAATAAGATTCCTATCGGAGCCCTCTACGGACCTGATCCGATAAGCGGTACAAACGCGTGGCAAACCAGTTGTGCCACCGGCTTGTACCAGTGCGGAGTTCCGTCCGGCAGCGCTCTCGTCGATTACTTCCCGTACCGGAACTATGACCAGGCGTTAATCGTCAACACTCACGGCAGCTACTCCAATTACAACGCCTTTATGGCGAGTTGGCAGAAGCAGCGTGGCCCGGTCACCTTCATGGCCAACTACACCTTCAGCAAGGTCATGGGCATCCGCGATGGTCAGACCAACAACGGCAATGGCGATGGTCAGATCAACGATTCTTATGTTCTGACCAACAACTACGCTCCTCTTGGCTATGACCACACTCACATCTTCAACATTGCGTATGTCATCCATCTGCCCAGCCCGATCCATGGGAATCCGTTCCTGAGCAGGGTGGTAAACGGATGGGAGTTCTCGGGCATCTCGCAGGTGCAGAGTGGCGCCCCCATTCAGCCCAACACTAACGGCAACCTCAACGCCACCTACGACGCAAGCGCCAATGCCGTATTCGGCACCAGCGGTCAAAGGGCGCTACCAATTCTGCTCTGCGATCCCCGGACAGGTTTGAAGAGTGGTCAGTACTTCAACCCCAACTGCTTCACTTCGCCGATTCCGGCTGGCCAGAATGGCATCGGCGGAACCTTGATTCCTGGTAAAAACGGCCAGTCTGTCTGGCCGTACATCCACGGTCCGGCATACATGAACCACGACCTGTCTCTGTACAAGAACTTTGCCATCTCTGAGACCAAGTCGATTCAGTTCCGGATGAACGCCTTCAACTTCCCGAACCACCCACTGCCACAGTTCAATCTGGTAAGCGACGTGAACCTGCATTTCAGCGGCCTGACTAGCAGCCACAGCTCACCGGATGGAATCTCGAACGGTATGGGCGGATGGACTGTGCCAACCGTTTGTTCATTGGACGTCATCACGGTGGATAACACAAACCCGAACGACCCAATCACCCACCACACGAATCCGGAATGTAACAGCAACAGCCAGACCAACGGCAAGCCTTTCGGTAAGGTCGGCCGTCGCGTGATGGAGTTTGCGGTGAAGTTCACCTTCTAACTCTTGTCAGTCTCAACTCTCGGGGTGGCCGCAAAGGTCACCCCGATTCCTTTTGCGCCAATACGCTTATCCAATGCCGCCTCGCAGATTCCGGCATGACCTCGATATACTTCTTACACCGATGCCTCGGACAATCTCGGCCAGCGCCTCACATATCCCGCCCGGTAAAATGCCTTCCGCGCGGCCGCAATCTTGCCACCGCTCTCGGCTCCGAGGCACTTCCCTGCTCGTGCTCCAGCTATGCTTTTTTGCCTTCGGAATCGTTCCAAGGGGACAGGCTCAGACCGCAGCCTCCTCATTTTCCGACCTGCAACAGCGCGCCGAGCAAGCCCGTCAGTCCAACAACACAGAAGAGCAAGTCGCCCTTTACCGCAAAGCAGTTACGTTGCGCCCGAGTTGGGGAGAAGGATGGTGGTACCTCGGCACTGGTCTCTACGGACTGCATCGCTACAGCGACGCGCTCGACGCCTTCCTGCATCTCAGCCGCATCGACGTAAGAGACGGCTCCTCCCGCGCGATGATGGGCCTGTGCGAATTCCAGCTCCAGAAGTATCCTGAAGCCCTGAAGCTTTTCTTTCGCGCCGAAAAACTAGGCATGGGACCCAACCGCGAGATGGTGATGACGGTGAATTATCACATCGTCATTCTGCTGAATCTCAGCGGCCAGTTTGAATGGGCCTGGGACCGTCTGGCCCCGTTCTCCTGGCTGGCCGACGTAAGCGAGCCCGTCATTGAAGCGGTCGGCATCAATACGCTTCGCTTGCAGATTCTGCCCGCCGACATCCCCGCAGACAGGAAAGATCTGATCATGAAGGCTGGCCGCGCGTCCTGGGGACCATCTCTCGCGGGCCATCCCGAGCAGGCGGTCCAGATATTCCAGGAACTCATCGCCCAATATCCGAAAGAACCCAACCTGCACTATGCCTACGGCGCGCGATTGCTCGAAACCGACGCTGAAGGTGCGCTCCGCGAATTTCAGAAGGAAATCGAGATCAATCCCACGCAGGTGGTGGCACGGGTGCAAATCGTATTTCTAATGCTGAAACGGGGCGATTCCGAAGAAGCTCTGCCGATCGCGCGGGAGGCTGTGAAGGTTGCGCCCGACTACTTCCTCGCTCACAACGCGCTGGGCCGCACGCTGCTTGCCGCCGGACAAACCGCCGCTGCCATCCCGGAACTGCAAACGGCCGTGAAGCTCGGTCCGCAGATTTCGGAAAATCATTACGACCTCGCGGAAGCCTACCGCGCGGCTGGAAGAAAGCTAGAAGCCACAAAGGAGCGGGACGAGTTCGAGAGAATCAAAAAGCAGCGCGCAGTCCAGTCTAGCGGACTGCCGACTGCGCAGTAATTACTTCTTCGCCGTCCCCGTCGAGGGGGAGGCGTTCGGCTCCTCGATCACGACGATCTTGTCCCCCGCCACATCCTTCAGAACCTGCCGGATCCCGCTCGGCCAACGAATCTCAATCTCCTTCGCCACCTTCGAGGAGCCCAACCCGAAGTGAACGCGGCTATCGCTCGACGACGCATACCCCACGCTCGTCGTCACCTCGTTGTACTGCTTCGATCCATCTTCCGCCGTAAGCCGGATCTGCGCCCCAATCGCCATGCGATTGCTCTTCGTGCCGCGCAGGCGCAGCAGTATCCAGTGATTGCCGGATTGCGTTACGTTGTGAAATATCTTCGCCGGACCATTCGCCACCGCGACCACAATATCCATCCGCCCGTCATTGTCGAGATCGCCGACTGCGGAGCCGCGATGCACCGCCGGCAACTGAAAAGCGTCTCCGGCCGTCGCGCTCACATCCTTAAACTTGCCATTCCCCAGATTGCGAAAAACTACGTTGGGCGTAGCAAACCGGCGCGAAGAAAACTGCTCAATTGTATCCAGCACATCGGACCGCGCCGCAAACAAATCCTTCCAGCCGTCATTATCCAAATCGACCACCGCATTCGACCAGCCCGCCATCGGCAGCGTCTGCCATGCCAGGCCAGTCCGTTCGCTCACATTCTCAAACTCCCCGTTACCACGATTCAAATACAACGGAAACGTCTGCATAGGCAGCGCCGTCATCCATATGTCGGGACGCCCGTCATTATTCACGTCGACAAAGTTCGCTCCCATGCCCGAAACGATTCGTCCATCCTGCGTATACGCCACGCCCGCCGCAACCCCAACCTCCTCGAACTTCTTGCCGCCAAGGTTGTGAAACAGCAGGTTGCGGCTGCCATCGTTGGCTACAAAGATGTCTATGAATCCATCCCCGTCGTAGTCGGCGATCGAAACTCCCATACCGCGCCCAGAGTATTTTGCGATTCCTGTTTCCTGCGAGACATCGGTGAACGTCCCATCTCCATTGTTGCGATACAAAGTATTGGGCAGCTCTTCATAGTGGTCCGGGCTGCAATAGCTCCGCACCTTCGCCATCATGCACAGCGGATCTTTGTTGACCTCCCACTTCACGTAATTCGAGACGAACAGATCAAGCAGCCCATCATTGTTGTAGTCGACCCAGGCGGCTGCCACCGACCACATCTTCTTCCCCCCCTCGTAAACCCCGCCACCCACGCCGGCCTTGTCGGTCACATCCGTGAAGGTGCCATCGCCGTTGTTGTGGTAAAGATGATTCCGCGTCAGGCCGACCGTGTAGATGTCTGGCCGGCCGTCGTTGTCGTAATCGCCAACCGCCACACCGATGTCGAACCCATCGCCGCCCACCCCAGCCTTGTCGGTGACGTCGGTGAACGTGCCGTCGCGATTGTTGTGGTAAAGCCGGTTCTTGTACTGCGGCCCCTCCTTTTGCAGGGACGGAATGGCCGCGCCATTCACAAAGTAGATATCCAGATACCCGTCGCCGTCGTAATCGAGCAGCGCGACCCCGCCCACCACCGACTCCGGTTGATTCTTGTTCGCCGACGCCGAATTGTTGAGAACGAAAGTCACCCCGGCTGACTTGGCAATTTCGTCGAACATGATGGGGGCGGGCGTCGCCGAACTCTGGGCCGACGTTGGGATGGGGAACACCGTAGCGAGAGCAACCGCGAATGAAAGGTAGAAAGCTGCGGGAAATAGAGGTCGCATCCTTATGTTGATCCTACACCTCGCAAGAACAACCGACTCCTCCTCCGAAGATGACGCTGCCAAAGCTACTGCGCCTTCGGAATCACAATCACCGTCGCCGTATACGGCGGCATCGGAATCGACATGGAGTTACTCAGCCCCTCCATTGCCTTCCCCTGCACGGTCAGCCCGTCCGGCGGATTCGTCTTTCCATAATCAAAACGCATTCCCTTGGCTGCCAGATTGCCGCCGTTCACCTGGACCTTCACAGTTGTCGCGTTCTTCCCATCTTTGTTGATCAGCATCAGCCCCAGGCTGCCATCCGCGCGCTTCGAGGCATGCACCGCGAGCACGGAACTGCTCGACGATGCAGCCAGCACCGTATCGTTGAAGTTCATCAGCGCATGCACCATCTGCATGCCGAAGTAGGGCGCGCCGGGCTTGTTATGCTCGTCGAGAAATCCGCCGTTGTGCAACTCCGACCAGTCCGCGTTGATCACGCCATACTCCACGAGGGACGGATACAGGTCCGCCGCAAACAGCCCCGGAACCACCGCCTCCGGCACCTTCACATACGAAGCCACCCCCACCTCCGTAAATGCCACCTGAATTCCACGCGCCCGCTGCCCGCAATTCTTCTGCAGTTGGTCCACCAGCCCCGCCAGAATCGGCCGCAATGTATCCTGCGGCGCCGCCAGCAGCTTGTAGTTGTCCAAATCTTTGAAACCGGAATCCTGCGTGGTATCGCTCAAGGACCAATGTAGCGCGACGAAGTCAACCTCGCTGCACGCAGTGCTCAACACGCCCTTGTCCCAGTCGATCCCCCGGTTGAAGTCTTCCTTCACGCTGACGCTGGTGTTCTGCTGGTATTTCCCCGTGACCGGATCCTGCGTCCATTCATCGCGGTTGATCTGCCCCGCCAGCGGCTTGTCCAGCGAGATGCCCAGCTTGATTCGCGGATCTACTGCCTTCATCGCTTGCGCAAACAGAACAAAGTTCTTCCCGTATGCTTCCGGCCCCAGGCCTGCATTCTTCTTTCTCTGCTTGGCATTCTCCTTCGCTTCCTTGGGATAAGGCACATGCAGATCCTCCTCCAACCCTTCCCCACCGAAGTATCCGTTCTCGTACACCTCGTTGCCAATTTCCCAGTACCGGATTCCCAGCGGCGCGGCGTGTCCAATGCGCAGGAAATTCTTTCCGTCGTCCGTCGGCAGCGGAGCCGCCGCTCGCAGCCCAGCCCAGTAGCCGACTGTCTGCCAGTCGTTGCCCGCCGAGTCCTTGCCAATTGCCTTGGTGTCTGCCGGATTGCCATTCGCGTACGCCACCCACGCCGCAGCTTCCGCGGGCTCGCCCGGTCCCGTTCCCGAGAGATTCGATCCGTAGTTCACCGTGAAAATCGTTGTTCCCACCTGCTCCATGAATTTCGCAAACGATCCCAAATCATTCGTGGGGGCATATCCGACATTGGGATGATCCAATCCCTGCCAGTTCGAAGGATGGTATGTGCTGAAGTGGTAAGTGTCCGCGATCCGTCCACCGGGATAGCGCACGGTCGTGATCCCTGCCGCCCGCAGTAGCTGAATGACGTCGGGATCCGACAAGTGCGCGTCAGAAACCAGTCCGTGCACCGCCATCACCCACGGCGCCATCACCCCGCGCGGCTTGTCCATCTCCACGCTGACTTTCACTTCCTTGGGAACTTTGACAGTTTTCACCGCAGCCTGGTTCGCGGCATCCTCCATCTGGCCTCGGTTCTGCTGCGTCTTCCACTCCGGAGTCGTATTGTCGATTTGTGCCACGGCGATTGCACCCGACAGGCTTAGAATGGCGTAGGCGCATGCTGCGGGCAAAGGTACTGAAGACCGTTTCATGGTGGATTCCCTCTGGGTTCTACAGAAACGATATTCTATGACGCTTTGGCCCCAAATCAGAGGGAAAAAGCAGCGTTGCGGATTCCTGAACCTATAGTGAAACCTCGGGAAATGCTCGGCCGATTTGTTCTGCGAAAACTGGCGTGTGGACTGCTGTTCCGGCTTCTTGCCGCGTGCTTCCTCGCCGCAGTGGGCGTCGGCATCGGTTCCGCTCGGCAGCAACCGCCCCCGGTCGCCGATCCCTTCCAGCATTACGCCGCCGCGCGCCAGCACCTCGCCGCCGGAGAGGACGAACAGGCCTCTGCAGAATTCAACACCTTCCTCAGCCTCGTCGTTCACGGCCTCGCTTCTGCCACGGCGCAGACGGGACACCTCGATAAAGCAACACCGCTCTTTGAAGAGGCCGTGAACCTCGCGCCAGCCGACATCAACCTGCGCATGGAATACTCTCGCGCACTCTTCAACCAGAGCAAGTTCCTAAATGCCAGAGCGCAGGCACAAGATGCCGTTCGCCTGGATCCCCAGAACCCTCAAGCCATTCTGCTGCTGGGTCAGGTTCTCTACCAGTTGCGGGATTACGCTGCCGCCAGAACGCAACTCGAGTCCGCATTTGGTAAGAATCCAGACTTCGCCACAGGATATCTGCTGGGCAAAGCCGACCTGCTCCTTCACGACGATCGGGCCGCCCGCGCCGTATTCGCCGCGATGCTGCGCCAGTGGGGAGATACTGAAATCAACCACATCTTTCTAGGTCGTGCCTACAGTCAGGCCGGCTACGCCAATGAGGCGGTCACCGAGTTCCATCGCGCCTTGGAGATCAATCCTGAGGCAAAGATGGCCCACTACCAACTCGCGCTCTCCTATCTCCGCGAGGATGAGGCCGCCGGATACGACCAGGCCATCCCGGAATTCCGTGCGGAACTAGCCTTGAACCCCGACGACTTTTCCAGTCACTACATGCTGGGCTACATCGCGGTCAAGCAAAGCCGGTGGGACGAGGCCGAGAAGGAACTGCGGCGCGCCGTAGCACTGCGGCCGAAAGATCTCGGGTCGCTGATCTCCTTGGCCGACACTTATGTGACCACGAACCGCGCGAAAGATGCCGAGCCGATCCTGCGGCAAGCGCTGGCAATCGCAGGCAACCAGCCTACCCAGGAAGTCGTTCGCGCTCATTATTTGCTCGGAAGAATCTTGCTGGCACAGTCCGGCCATCAGGACGAGGCCAAGCACGAACTCGCCGTGGTGGCCGAACTGCAAAAGCACTCCGGTACAGTCCTCACCGCTGACGCCAGAGCCGCCGGTGCAGGAAGCCTGCTGCGCCAGGAAGCGTTTGTAGAAAATCAGCCCGTGACGTCACAGCCCGAAGGCCCGGAAGCGCACGCAGCCGATGACCTCCGCGCCACCATCGCCGACGCCTACAACAACCTCGGCGCCATCGCCGGCAATGCCCACGACTTCGCCGCCGCCGCCAACGATTTCCGCCGCGCCCGCCAGTGGAATCCCGCCCTGCCCGGACTCGACCACAACCTCGGCATGGCGCTCTTCTATTCCAGCCAGTACCGCGAAGCCGCGCCCCTGCTGAAAACCTACGTCGGAACGAATCCTGAAGATGTGGCTGCGCGCGCCGCCCTTGGATTCACCCTATTCCGAATCGAAGACTATTCGGGAGTGGTGGCCTGCCTGAAGCCCATACAGGAGCAGATGAACCAAACTCCCAAGCTGGCTTTCGTGTACGCGGCATCTCTGGCGAGAACGGGCGCCTTTGACGAAGGGATTTCGCGGCTGCAAGCGTTGGAAGCAACCACCCCGAAGTCAGCAGAAATTCACTACGAGCTTTCGCAGGCCTACCAGCATGCAGGCAAGACTGAAGACGCCGCACGGGAAATGAAGCTCTACGAACAGCTGAAGCCACCTGCCCCCATTCAGCCGCCCAAGTGACCTTCTGCTCAAACAATGATCGCTCTCAGAACAACCGGGAAGGGCACGACTTCAGTCGTACCGCCCCGGAACTGCACACCGGTCGCGCTTTAGCGCCTGAGGGTTACTGTCCCTCCGCCTCGCTGGTCAAGCACTCGTAT
This sequence comes from Candidatus Dormiibacterota bacterium, assembly GCA_035632675.1. Taxonomy (GTDB): domain Bacteria; phylum Acidobacteriota; class Terriglobia; order Terriglobales; family Acidobacteriaceae; genus Sulfotelmatobacter. The sequence continues at coordinate 12,385 of DASQGJ010000070.1, read as the reverse complement.
TCTGTAATCCGGGCCCTTGACGGGAACTTGTCTGAAGAGCACTCTGTATTGTCTTTCTCGCCACGGAGCCGCCTTCATGAAGCAACTCTTGTTCTGTCTGGCTTTGACGACCGCAATGTGTGCCCAGGTTTCAGTTCCTGCGATCGTCATCGATAACTCCGGCCATGCTGTTCACAGTCTGCAGAAGTCCGACTTCTCGGTCCGTTGTGACAAAGCTGCGACCTTCGATTCGGTCGAAGAAGTGGCCCCTGTCAGTCTCAATGGTTTTAGTGACCCGACCCCAGTCTTCATCTTGTACGACGCGGTTTCCGTTCCTGCCCCCACGGAAGGGCAAGTCTCAAATATGTTGCTGGAATATCTGCGGCGAGCCACTGCGGAACGTTTGCCGGTTACGCTTTTGGTGAATCAGGGAGGAGGAGTAGTGAAGATCATTCACGATCTTTCTACCGACCCGAGCATTCTTGGCGCCGCCATCCCGCGGATTGCATCCAAGGATCCTCAACCCAATTCGGACAGCGCGGATCCCAATTTCGATCAGAAGGTCAAGCAAGAAACCGAGAGATTGAACGAACTGACTCATTTCACTACCCACAGGCGTTTCGGGCCGCTGGAACTCCAGCAACTAGCAGCACTGCAGGCAATCGGCACGATGCTGCAGCGTTCCAGCAAACGGAAGTTACTCGTATGGATTACCGCATCATTTGCCGTGACCATGGGATCGGACGAAATATTGCATCCCAAGTCCGGAGCGTTCGTAGGTAACTATCAAAGCGAATTGGTCGCAACTTACCAAGGCACAATGGAAGTGCTCAATAAGGCGAGGGTGAGCGTCTATCCCATCCAAATCCTGCCACCCTCGGGCGCATGGTACGGCCTGGATGGTGTGATGGGTTTTGACGGTATCGCGAAATCTACCGGGGGCAGAGTGCTGGACCGTTATCGGGATGCCAACGATTTTGCGGCGTCCATGGCTGATCTGCGCAAGCATGTCGATTCCTACTACGCCCTCTCATTCTCGACTCAGCCCCAGAAGCGATCGTGGGTTTCGACGACAATCAAGGTCTCGCGGCCAGATACGAAAGTATTCGCTCCAAACGGCTTCATTGCCGGGCAGTAACGAACGACTCAAAAGCGGAGAGGCTGCAGAGAATACTTCGCACGAGCACTAACGACTGAACTCCACTTTCCCCCGAATCCCACTTCCCTCTTCCACCGTATAAATGAAATCCCCCGCCACATTACTCAGCACTTCTTTCGCCCCGCTCGGCCAGCTGATTTCCACCTTCTCCATCACCGCACTCGCCCCTAGCCCGAAGTGCAGCCGCAAATCGTTTTGCGAAAGATAGCTTGACCCGCTACGCACCTGCATCGTCTGCGTCACTCCAGCGGCGGTCACAGTCACGCGCGCCCCGATCGCAGCCTTGTTGCTCTTGGTCCCAATCAGCTTGAACAGCACCGCATGATTATCCGTCTGCGTGCGATTGATCAGCAGCGACGGCGTGCCGTTGTGGTTGAGGATCAACACATCCACCTTGCCGTCATTATTCACATCGCCAAACGCCGCGCCCCGCCTGACGTACAGCCCGCCGGCATTCAGCTTCGACACCTCCGTCACATCTTCAAAGGTGCGGTTGCGCTTGTTGCGGAACAACAGCAGCGGCTCACGAAACGTCACGTTCCCCACCTGATCCACCTGCGGATAGATGTGCCCATTCGTGATCAGAATGTCGAGCCAGCCATCGTTGTCCATATCGAAAAATCCGCCGCCCCACCCCACGTACCGCCGCGTCGCCTGCAGTAGCCCGGCGCTCCCCGAAATCTGATCGAACCCCATCTCCCCGCGATTCCAGTAGAGGTCCACACCCTCCTGGATGTAGTTCGTCACCAGGATGTCGAGCAGCCCGTCATGATCGAAGTCCGCAATATCGACGCCCATCGATCCCTGCATCTGCCCATCGCCGTTCACCGCCGTCCCGGTCAGCAGGCCCACTTCTTCGAATGTCCCATCATGCTTGTTGCGATACAGATAATTCGGATTCACATCGTTCGCCACATACAGATCGAGCCAGCCGTCGTTCGCGAAATCAGCCCACACCGCCTGCATCCCGAAAAAATGGCTCGGGTTATCGACTCCTGCTTTCTTCGAAACATCTTCAAACGTCCCATCTCCGCGATTGTGAAACAGGAAATCGGAATCCCCCGGCAGCCCTGAAGGTCCGCAGTACACGCGCATTCCCATGTATGTACAGGGCACTCCGTCCGCATGTGTAGTGGGCAGCGCATCCATGTCCTGATGCACATACCGATCAACAAATAAATCGACATGCCCGTCGCGGTCGTAGTCTCCCCAAGCCGCCCCCGCGCTGAACCCGCCTACTCTCAGGCCAGCCTTCTCGGTGACATCTTCAAACTTACAATTCCCCAGATTGCGGTAGAGAACATTCCCGCCGTATCCGGTGACGTACAGGTCCTGCCATCCGTCGTTGTCAAAATCGACGACCGACACGCCCATACCCCAGCCTTTACGCGCCAGGCCAGCGGACTTGGTAATGTCGGTGAACTTCAGATTGGCGTCCTGATGATAGAGCGTCACCATCAGGTCCCCGCCCTGCCGGTAGCGGTCGACGGTCGAGCCATTGACCGTCACAATGTCGAGTTTGCCGTCGTTGTCGCAGTCGATGAACCCCGCGCCCCCGCTCATCGATTCGACAATGTAGTACTCGTCTTTGGAAGAAATGTTGGGAACGGTCAGCCCGGCCTGCTTGGCAATGTCTTCAAACTGCGGAATCGTGGCGGGAGCAGCGCCCTGGGCCAGGCACATCGCAGAGCTTAAGAGAAAAAGGCCAAAGAGCCGCATGAAATTGGCCCATAGTACCACGTCAGAAGATGAATGTGGCCGCGGGAAATGTAGTGGAGAATGTGGCGCGGGCACTCCTGCCCGCGTCTCCCCACGTCGTCGCGGCGTCCACCATCTCAATTACTGCGCCGTCTCCGTAAACGTAGCCACCGGATGCCCCAACCCATATGATCCCTCGCTGATCAACGCCTACTTAATCTCGATAGTGGAGACACTTAACGCCGGAAGCGTTACGTTCAAAGATGTGCCGCTTGCGGCCATTTGTCCAATTTTCACAGGTTGTACCGGAGTTTGCCCTTGCGCCGAACTCGCGGTTATCTGGTATATGGTAGCGGTGCCAGAGAGAGCGAGGCCCTTAATCGCTGCCACATGCGTTGAGGTGGAACGATTGATGGCCACCAATACCACCCGCCCCGGCGTCAAGCTGTCCAGACTCGCGTACACCACCACGTTCTGCACATTGCTGGAGGTAGCTTGGAGCGATGTATCTCCAAAACTTGCATTGGCTCCATCAAAACCGCGAAACACGCGGAAGCCGGCAAGGGCGTAGTCGTAAGTACCGCTTGGAGGCCAAAGGTTGGCGGCGAAGAGCCCCTGAGTTCCGAAGATACCAAGCATGTCCGCCTGAGCGATGGCACCGGCGATGTGGTTCCAGCCGCCACCCTCGTATTCCGTGATGGAAATCCCCTTCATTTCGGGGAATTCGGAGGTGATCCTAGACTGTAGGCGTGGCAGAATTTTGATCGGCGCGCCGCCAAGCTCATTGAATATCCATGGATTGCTGTTGCCACTGGCACCGTCGTTGTATGTGGGATCCCACAGATTCCGAGGGCTCTGCACAATGAGCTGCACCTGAGCATCCGTCAGCGTCGTGCCGCTCATAGAGGTAATCCGAGTGCCGTTGCTGTCGTACTCCTCTGGATACCAATGGAAATCGTACACGTCCACCAACGGTCTACCGTACGTGTCCGAAGCGGTCTTGATCGCTGGCAGATATTTGTCCGGGAACCAGTTCGTTCCGTTTGGTGTCGTGCTCAACTCTCCCTGCCAATTGTAGATACCCTGAAATCCGTAGTGAACCGGTCCGAAGATTACGACATTCGGAAACTGATCCTTCAAGGCTTGCGCTAGATTGATCGTCTTCGTGATGTAGTTGTCCGACGTAACGGGGTTCGACCCTTGAACTTCCAGGTGCGTGGAATTCCAGAGTTCTGGTTCGTTGTCCAGGCTGACGAACGCCGGCACGGTCGGGTTGGCTCCGAAGATTCCGGGGAGTTTCTGGTCCATCGCCCAGATGAATTCGTCCATGTACACATTCGCATCGGTGGTCGGAGGCGTGGTGGTGAAGGGGGCGCTGGAAACCGTGCTCTTCTTGTCCACCACGGTTTTGAATCGCGTCATGTCCGGCGGATTGGCCACACTGACCGGGCCGTTCTCGTCCGCAGCCACCAGACCCTGCATTTGGACCGTCATGACAGTTGCGATCCCGACGCCTTGGTCTGCGGCGACAATGCTGCGCACAGCCTCGGCCGGCGTACTACTGGAGCTTAGATAATTGTCGTTGTTGTAAATGTAGTCGCTGCCGGCATTGGAAGCGTTGGTCTCCCAGTTGTAGGCCGTCCAGCGGTTCCCACCCGCGCGGTCGATCGTGAGAAGTGGCGGGGCATGACTCACGCCACCATAGAAGTTGATGCCGTAAATCCAGGGGGAGATGGGTTTCGACTGCGTAGGATCAATCGTGACAGTCACGTCCGGAGAACCGGTGAGCGGCGTGGCCAGCACCTCCGACGAGTTGCCGCTCTCGCCATACGCGTTTACAGCCGTGACCACGTAGTAGTAATTCAAACCACCGATCACAGTGGTATCCACATAGCTGGCAATGCTGGCGGAGATGACCTGCGTATACGGCCCGCCAGAAGTCGTCCCGCGCTTCACGTTGTAGCTCGACGCGGTTGTCACCGCACCCCAAGTCAGGCTCACCTGCAGGTTTCCAGCTTGAGCTACCAATCCCGACGGAGTCCCCGGCGGATTCCCCCCTCCTCCTCCGCCGCCCCCATACGAACCCGACCCGCCGCACGCCGGGAAAAACAGCAAGGTTGAGAGGACGAGCACACCGATGGGGAGCGTAGACGAGACCGAGCGGAGTCGTACCATAACGATTATGTTACCGAAATCCGCGCATTTTTCCGAGAACGATTTAGCCGGGGAAACCGTCCAAAAGTGCAGGCCTACTCTGCTGTACGGATTCCGTATTTGGTGAGCTTGTAGGCCAGTGCACTACGGGATAGTCCCATGCGCCGCGCAGCCTCGGCCTGGGCTCCGTGAGTGGAGTTCAGAGTTCGAAGAATGAGTTCCTTCTCCGTCTTCTCCAGCACCCCCGTCAAATCAAACGAATCGGCAAACGGGATGGAAAGCCCCGCCGCATGACCGCTGCCATTCCCGTTTGTCACGCCTTCTTTTTGCTGGACCGGCAAATCGTCCGCACCGATCTCGTGGTTGCTGGTGAGGATATAGGCGCGCTCGATCAGATTCTTCAACTCGCGCAAGTTTCCAGGAAAGGCATAATGCTGCAGTTTGGCCAGCGCTTCGGCAGTCAACCGCCGCCGCGGCATCTTCAGTTCAGTCGCCACCTGGTGGCAGAAAACATCGCTCAGTCCCGCAATGTCGCCGCCCCGTTCCCGCAACGGCGGCAGATGAATCGGTACGACCGCTAGCCGATAAAAGAGATCCTCGCGGAACGATCCTTCCTTGACCCGCTGTTCCAGGTTGCGATGCGTGGCAACCAGAACTCGAACGTCGACGCGGCGGGGCCGCGTCGATCCGACCCGCACTACCTGCCCGTCGGTGAGAACGCGCAGCAGCTTGGCTTGCGCCGCCAGCGACATCTCCCCGGCCTCATCGAGAAAGAGCGTGCCTTCGTGCGCCGCTTCGAATAGCCCCTGCCGTTGCCGGTCCGCTCCCGTAAACGCGCCTTTTTCGTGGCCGAAGAGTTCACTTTCGAGCAGGGTCTCGGTGAATGCCGCACAGTTGACGGCGACAAATGGCTTGGATTCCCTCGGGCTATTGCGGTGAATGGCCCGGGCCACAACTTCCTTCCCAGTGCCCGTTTCACCGGTAATCAGCACGGTCGCGTGCGTAGGCGCCACCCGGGCGATGCGCTCCCGCACCGCGTGCATCGCCGGACTATCTCCGTAGATTTCCGACGTGCCTTCCAGTCGAACCACCGCATCTTTCAACAAGATGTTTTCCCGCAGCAGCCGCGTGCGTTCGCACGCGCGACGCACCGTGGCCCGCACCACCTCGGGCTGAAACGGCTTGGTCAGGAAATCAAACGCGCCGCTGCGCATGCTCTCGACCGCCAGTTCGATGGTTGCGACCGCGGTCAAAAGAATCACCGGAAGCGTGGGATCGTTTTCGCGGGCCGAAGCCAGCACGGCCAGACCTTCGCCGTCGGGCATCTTCTGATCGGTGATCACCACGTCGAAATCATGAGCCGCCAGGCTCCGCTGCGCCTCCTCGACGCCTCCTGCTTCCAGGATCTGGTGCTGGTCCTGGCGCAGGTTCGACGCCAGAATGCGGCGCATGTTCGGCTCATCGTCAACTAGAAGAATTCGTCCCATCGTCACATTCCTTATTATTTGCGGCTGCCGCTTCCCCTGGGACAGCACTATGATCGTGAAACATATTCGGTCGCGCTCATTGACGGCAAGAATCGGATCTCAGGTGCAAATCGCGCTCGACAAACGTCCCACCACGGCCCGTCTCTCCTCGTGCAGCAGTGATTCTCGCCAACCCTCCAGTTTAAGCACTTTGTTGGCCAGATGAATCCCTTCCGGCGCCGGTCGCCCGCCGCCAGCCACACCGCCATTGCGACGATGGCAAATCGCAACGAGGCGCAGCCAATCAGATTCCGGCGCAGACAGCGACTGCTGTGGAAGTGCGATTCTGAGCACGCCCCCACACTCTTTCCGCCCCGCCGCCAGAATCTTCGCTACAGCGTGACGAAATCGCTCACTCCCGTATGTGATTTGAATCACACCCACTCGTCCGCACCACTCCTGCGAAATGCTTTCAACAAATCAAGCTCTGTACAAGAATCTTTCGACAGCCGTTCAAAACTTTTGACGACCCAACGGATATGACACTCCCGCAAAGTTGCGCCTCGGATGCCAGAAGAATGTTACCTCGCCGGCTTGGCCACTTAGGCGGGACCAATAGGACGCCGGACGCTGGTCAGGGTGTACCTTTAGTGACTAGTGTCCGCGCACGCGGAGCGCATAGACTGCGACCATCCGAAGTGGTACGTGGCATGCGACTCGAAGTCGCGAGGGGTGTAGTGCGCGGCAAGCCAGAACTGCAAGAACTTGAAAGAGTACCCGGCGCGGCCGGGAGCCGCTTCACAGCCTCCGGCGCGGCCTTCGCGATTCGTGCCGCGCTGTTCCTGACCTGTATCCTGCTGCTGACCGCGGCTGCCTCCGCGCAGATTTCTCCCGGCCCTCTCTCACGCCCGCACCAATCACTTAACGGATCGACCAACTGCGCCTCGTGCCACAAGTTCGGTGGCCAGGCCGCTCTAAAATGCCTCGAATGTCACACCGAGATCGCGACCCGCCTTTCCGCCCACAAGGGCCTGCACGCCACCTACAACATTCCCCCAGGCTCCAGCCAGGAGTGTGCCCGCTGCCATTCCGAGCACAACGGCGAAGACTTCCCGCTCATCAAGTGGGACATCAAAACGTTCAACCACAAAGACACCGGCTATCTCCTCGAAGGCAAGCACGGCGGCCTTGCCTGCAACAAATGTCACATTCCGTCGCACATTTCCCAGCAGGAACGGGCGACCATCAAGATCAAAGATCTGAGCCGCACCTACCTCGGTCTGTCCACTGGCTGCGTCAGCTGCCACGAAGATCAGCACAAGGGACGCCTCGGCCCGAACTGCCTGACGTGCCACAACTTCGTCGACTGGAAAACGATCAATGTCAGCCAGTCGGGCCAGTCACAGTTCGATCACTCCAAGACTCGCTATCCGTTGACCGGCCTGCACGCGCAGGTGCAGTGCGCCAAGTGCCACACCAACGGGCCTGACGGCAAACCGCAGTACGTGGGAATCCCCTTCAATCAGTGCTCCGATTGCCACAAGGATCCGCACCACGGCAGCTTCCCGCAGAGTTGCCAGTCTTGCCACAACACCAGCGGATGGAAAAAGATATCCCTGCAGGCGGTCAACGAGCGCTTCGATCACTCCAAAACCAAATTTCCTTTGGAAGGAAAGCACGCCGCCGTCGATTGCGCCCAGTGCCACGCTGGTGGAGACTTCAAGAAACCTCTGGCCTTCCAGAAGTGCATGGATTGCCACAAGGATGCTCACAACGGCCAGTTCGCCAAACGCCCTGACGGCGGAGAGTGCGCCTCCTGCCACAACGTCAAAGGCTGGAAGCCTTCCCTGTTCACGCTGAAGGAACACGCCTCGACCGCCTATCCCTTGCAAGGTGGCCATGCGCGCCTGGAGTGCGCGAAGTGCCACCTCCCCAAAGGCAAAGACACGCTCTTCAAGGTGAAATTCGAACACTGCACCGACTGCCACAGCGACCGGCATGCAGGCCAGTTCGTCGCTGCTCCGTACTTCAACGCCTGCGAGCGCTGCCACAATCTTGAGGGATACAAGCCTTCAACCTTCACCCTGGCGAAGCACAAAGAGACGCACTTCATCCTCACCGGTGGCCACGTCGCGGTTCCCTGCGCCGATTGCCACAAAGAATCGGCTGCGTTCCAGCCGCAGCCTGCCGTGATCTATCACTGGAAGAATCTAAACTGCACCAGCTGCCACAATGACCCGCACAAGGGACAGTTCCAGGAGCGCATGCAGCAAGTCCGCGCCGACGGAACCTCCGCCGGATGCGAGGCGTGCCACACCACAAAGTCGTGGAAAGAACTCTCTGGCTTCGACCATTCCAAGACCAAGTTCGCTCTGCTGGGCGCCCATCGTGCTACGGCCTGCATCGACTGCCACAAGCCGCCGAACCTTGAAACGAAATTGATGAATGTCGACTTCAAGGCTGCACCCACGCTGTGCGAAGACTGTCACGAGGATATTCACGGAAAACAGTTCGCCAAGGCCGACGTCACGCGCTGCGCCGAATGTCACAACAGCATGAAGTGGAAGCCTGCGCTGTTCGATCATGAAAAACGCACCTCGTTCCCGCTGCGCGGGGCCCATCAGAACGTTCGCTGCGCGGAGTGTCATAAGCTGACCAAGATCGTCGCCGCGAAGACAGTTCTCTTTTACAAGCCCACTCCAAAAGACTGCGCCGCTTGTCACGGCCCTACCAATCCTGTGCCCAAAGCCAAACCGTCGGGACTCTAGTCTAAGAATTCTCTAATCTGCTCACCCGAACCGCCACCGGCCGCCTGTGCCCTTGAAAGTTCTACAACCTCTCAGCCGCACCCAATTGTCCGCTGCTGATGTATATCTCAAAGGTGTAGCGGCTCTGATGAGAAAGCGCGAGTGAATCGATATTTGTACAACTGTTCAATTTTCTAGACACCGCCACTATTGGCGGGAAAAAGTGGGATCCAGCGTGCATAAGTTACACCTGGTAATGCATCGCGGACATGCGTCAAACATGGCTGAAAATAACGCCCGGACTGGACTGGCGTAACTTTGGGCTAAGCACTCCGATCGATATTCTAGATGGACTGAGAATTGCACCATGCGTTTTGATTTTCTCGGGTGGTAGAGAACGAAGTAAGGGGCAGATCATGGGGGCTGGGGGAAAACGGAACGTAATCCTTCTAGTGATCCTGACACTCTCCGCGTTTGCGGGAAGTATGCGGGCGCAGGCTTCCGGTGGCACGCACAGTCCACACGGAAACCTGACGGTACCCTGTCAGAATTGCCATACAGCCAGCGCGTGGAAGCCGATCCGCGCCGTCCCCGAGTTCGACCACAACCAGACCCGCTACCCCCTGCGCGGCATGCACACTTCGGTCGCCTGCACGCAGTGTCACGTCAAGATGGTTTTCACCAACGTCGGGCTACGCTGCCAGGACTGCCACGCCGATATTCACAAGCGCCAACTGGGCGCGAACTGCGAGCAGTGCCACACCGTCCGGGGATGGCAGGTTTCCGTACAGCAGGTGCAGCAGCATAACAACCGCTTCCCCCTCACCGGAGCCCACGCCGCTGTCGACTGCGATGCCTGCCACAAAGGCATGGCCAACAGCAAATTCCAGACCATGTCGACCGCTTGCTACTCCTGCCACACCGCTGATTTTCAGGCGACCGCCAATCCGAACCATGTCAGCGCCAAGTTCTCCACCACCTGCGAAACCTGCCACAGCACCGACAACTGGCTGAATGCCACCTTTGATCACAATTCAGTCGGATTCCCTCTGTCGGGTGGCCATGCGGTTCCGCCCCGGCAGTGCGTCGATTGCCACGCCAACAACAACTACAACCTGACCAGCACCACCTGCATTAACTGCCACCTGAAAGATTTCCAGGGAACCGCCAATCCCAATCACGTGGCCGCGAATTTCCCCTCCAACTGTGCCCAGTGCCACACCACGGTTGCCTGGACTCCAGCCACCTTCGATCACTCGCTCGTGAACTTCGCCTTGACCGGCGCGCACACCGTCCCGCCCCGAGCCTGCACCGACTGTCACGTCAACAACAATTACAACCTCACCAGCACGACCTGCGTATCGTGCCACTTGACTAACTTCCAGAACACGACCAATCCCAATCACGTTTCCGGCAGCTTCTCTCAGACTTGCGAAACTTGTCACAACACCTCAGCCTGGCAGCCGGCGCAGTTCGATCACTCGAAGTCGGGCTTCCCCCTGACCGGAGCGCACATGGTGCCGCCGCGGGCCTGCGCCGATTGCCACGTCAACAACAACTACAACATCACCAGCACAGTCTGCGTCAGTTGCCACCAGAACGACTACAACACCGCAACCACGCCCGTGCCCCACACCGGGTTTCCCACGACTTGTCAGCAATGCCACGACACCGTGCTCTGGACCGACGGCAAGTTCGATCACTCCACCACGGGATTCACCTTGACCGGCTTGCACACCGTGCCGCCCCGGGCCTGCACCGATTGCCACGTCAACAACAATTACAACCTGACTAGCACGGCCTGCGTCACCTGTCACCTCAAGGATTTTCAGGGAACCACGAATCCGAATCACGTGACCGCGAACTTCCCCCAGACCTGCGACCAGTGCCACAGCACCAGCACCTGGCTCAATGCGACGTTCAATCACAACAGCACTGGATTCGTCCTCACCGGTGCGCACACCGTGCCGCCACGGGCCTGCACCGACTGCCACGTCAACAACAACTACAACCTGACCAGCACGGCCTGTGTATCGTGCCACCAGAACGACTACAACACCGCGACCACGCCGGTGAACCACATCGCGGCGGGGTTCCCGACCGCGTGCGAGACCTGCCACGACACCGTGCTCTGGACCGACGGCAAGTTCGACCATTCCACCACTGGCTTCACGCTGACCAATTCGCATCTGGTTCCGCCGCGGCAGTGCACCGACTGCCACGTCAACAATAACTACAGCCTGAACAGCACCCTGTGCTACTCGTGCCACCAGAAGGACTACACCGGTACCACGAATCCGAACCATGCCACGGCGGGCTTCCCCACGCAGTGCGAGTTGTGCCACGACACGATCGTCTGGACCGATTCCACGTTCAATCACAACAACACGACGTTCCCGCTCACCGGGTCGCACCAGGTGCCGCCGCGCCAGTGCACCGACTGCCACGTCAACAACAACTACACGACGCTGCCGACGACCTGCATCGGCTGCCACCAGACCGACTACAACAACACGACCAACCCGGGCCATTCGGCGCAGCCGCAGTTCTTTCCCACCACGTGCCAGAACTGCCACAACACGACGGCCTGGACCGGCGCCACATTCAACCACTCGCAGTACACGCAGTTCCCGACTGGCCACGGCAACGCCAACGGTGTGTGCTCGACGTGCCACACGAACTCGAATGACTACTCCGTGTTCCAGTGCACGAACTGCCACACGAAGTCTCAGACCGACGGCAACCACCAGGGGGTGAAGGGCTACGTCTATAACAGCGTCAACTGCTATCAATGCCACCCCAGCGGCAACGGTGGCGGCTAGCCTGACGGCGGACGGGTGGGCTTTGGCCCACGGCGTGCTAGCTCAAAGGCAGGCGGAGACGCCAACTTTCAGGCGGCAGGTGGAGCGCCCAGCGAGTGTTGATAACGAATGACGGCAATTCAGAAATATCTTGGGACCATCACGCTATTGTTGTCTTGCGCCGCGGCACAAAACACCGCTGGAACGGCGACGGTGCAAAGTGTAACGACGGCGCGAGAGGGCAACGATTTGCGGGTGGAGATCACTACCAGTTCTCCAGTACAACCCTCGATTGAAACGGCGGTTCATCCTGACCGGATCCTGCTCGATTTTCCAGATACCGCCTGCAACGACACCCCTAAGAATGTTGTGGTGAACGCA
>DASQGJ010000069.1:0-3658 GCA_035632675.1 Candidatus Dormiibacterota bacterium | reverse complement strand
GCAAACTCCTCCAATGGCTTTCCCGAGGGACTAATTCTTGACTCGCAAGGTGAAACCCACAGGCTGGATCAGAGTTGCTCGAAAATTTACAAATGCGATAAATTTCTTTGAACAACAGGTAACCGGAAGTAACTTCGCAGGAGACATGGGGAACGGCCACGTCGGTGACGAGGCCTCTGTGCAATTGTTTGCAGCAGCACCTGGACGGAGCGCGGGGGTTCCGAACACGGCTACTTCAGCTCCAGAACTTCTTTCTCTTTCGCCTTGCTCATCTCTTCCATCTTCTTGATTTCGCCATCGGTCAGCTTCTGAATCTCATCGAGCGACCGCTTCTCGTCATCTTCGGTGATCTTTTTGTCCTTCATCGCCTTCTTGATGGCATCGTTTCCGTCGCGGCGAATGTTGCGCACCGCTGTGCGATGCTCCTCCAGCACGCGATGCAGGTGCTTCACCATGTCCTGCCGCCGTTCCTGCGTCAGTGCCGGCACGGGGACGCGAATCATCTTGCCGTCGTTCATAGGGTTAAGCCCCAGATCGCCGGAGCGGATCGCCTTCTCAATCGCACCCAGTTGTGATGGATCGAAGGGTTGCACCGTAATCAGTTGCGCTTCCGGCGCGTGGACCTGCGCGACCTGGTTCAACGGCATCTGCGCGCCGTAGGCCTCCACCGTCACGCCATCGAGCATGTGAACCGAAGCACGTCCCGTTCGCGTTGCCGCCATAGCCTTGCGAAAATCTTCCACAGCCTTATCCATGCGCGTCTTCAACAGCCCGTACGTTTCTTTCAGCCCAGCAATTGAAGCCATGATCGCCATATCTGTCAGCTCCCGTCTTGCCCGCCACTCAAAACGTCGAATTATAAACCCGCAAAAAACAAGTCGCCACGGATTCCCACGGATCAACACGAATCATGCATTTAAGATCCGTGTGAATCCGTGAAAATCCGTGGCAGGTTACACGCTTACCATCGACCCAATCTTCTCGCCCAGCACCACCCGCTTGATGTTCCCGTGATCATTCAGGCTAAAGACGACGATGGGCAGGTTGTTGTCTTTGCAAAGCGAGATCGCGGTCGAGTCCATCACTTTCAGTCCCAGCTTCAGCACTTCCATGTAAGTGATGTGGTTGAATTTTCTTGCGCCATCGACTTTCATCGGATCGGCGTCGTAAATACCGTCTACCTTCGTGGCCTTCAGGATCACGTCGGCCTTGATCTCCATGGCGCGCAGCGACGCCGCCGTATCGGTCGAGAAATAGGGATTTCCCGTCCCACCGGCGAAGATGACGACGCGGCCTTTTTCCAGATGACGAATCGCGCGCCGCCGGATGAAGGGCTCGGCCACTTGGTTCATCTCAATCGCAGACTGCACGCGCGTATACACCTTCTGCTTCTCCAGCGCATCCTGCAAAGCCAGCGCGTTGATCACAGTCGCCAGCATCCCCATGTGATCGGCCGAAACCCGGTCCATGTCCTTAGCCTGCTGGGCGACGCCGCGGAAGAAATTCCCTCCACCCACCACAATCGCGATCTGGATGCCCAGCTTGTGGACGTCGGCGATCTCAGCTGCGATTCCGTGAATGCGCTCGGTAGCGACACCAAATCCCTGGTTCGCCGCCAGCGCCTCGCCGGATAACTTGAGAAGGATGCGTTTGAAGACAGGGGTTGTCATCGTCTTAGTCGTTTTATGAGACTCTCGAAGCGGTCATCCAACCGCTCCATAAAAAAATCTGTTATGTCCACCGAGCCGGTAACTAAACGAATAATTCGTCTTTTTCTTGAACTATTTGGGAGCGCAACGACGAGAAGCACTGCTAGCAGCGCAGGAAGCATCACTATCGCGAGCATTACCCAGCGGCCGAAGAAGTATTGCAGCGCACCGAGAAACAGGATGAAGCAAACACCCGCTGCCACTCTACTGAGCCTTGGACCGAATCCCAGCTCCATGAGTTCCTCTCTGCGCCAATTGTAATCACACCGGACTAAAAAAGGCGCCCCGCAGGGCGCCTTGGAATTACTCGGCCTTTGGCTCGGTAGGCTTCGTGATCGCGATGGTCTCGCCCACGTCCCCCACTTTGAACCGCGCAAACCGGCGCACGGCGATATTCTCGCCCAACTTGCCGATCTTCGACGCGATCAACTGCCCGATCGAGATGGTCTGGTCCTTGATGAAAGGCTGCTCAAGCAAGCAAACCTCCTCATAGAACTTTTCCATCTTGCCGTTCACCATCTTCTCGGCAATGTGCGCCGGCTTGCCGCTCTTAATCGCTTGATCCAGGAAGATGTCTTTCTCACGGGCGAAATCCGCGGCCGTTACGTCTTCCTTGCGCACGTACTTCGGATCGCTGGCGGCAATGTGCATGGCGATGTCGTGCAGCAGTTCCTTGAAGTCGTCGGTGCGGGCCACGAAATCGCTCTCACAGTTGACCTCGACGAGTACACCAATCTTGCCGCCGGCGTGGATGTAGCTCCCCACCGATCCTTCGCTGGTCACGCGCGTGGCCTTCTTCGCCGCTACCGAAACGCCCTTCTTCCGCAGGATCACGACCGCCTGCTCCATGTCACCCTTGGCTTCGGTCAAAGCCTGCTTGCAGTCCATCATCGGAGCCCCGGTCTTTTCCCGGAGATCTTTCACTTGTGTCGCAGAAATATTCACTGTCGTAGTACCCATAAGATTCCTTCTTCGTAGAGACGCAGCTTGCTACGTCTTTCTAGCCACAGGATGATCTGCCAGTATCGGCAGGAGACGCCGCAAGCAACGTCTCTACATGAACAACGACCCGCGCCGGGCCGTTCTCTAGTGAAGACCCGCGCGGGTCAGAATTCCAAAGCCCGGGTTTTTACTGGCAACTGGCCGCTGATCCCTGGCCCCTGCTCCTAAACCGTCTGGCTCTCGACCTTCGGCAACTCCGCTTCTTCCGTCGCTACCGGCTTCTTGTGTGTTCCCGGACCCAGCACTTCCTCCATGCTGATGTCTTCCGAGGCGTCCACCGCGGCGGCTTCAGGCACATACTCACCTACCGCGTCCGCGGCAGCCTGCGCCGCGTCGGAAGCCGCCTGCATGTCCGCGACCTGCTTGTCGGTCATCAGCTGCGCGCCTTCAGCAATCGATTCCGAAATCTTCGACGTAAACAGCCGGATCGCCCGCAACGCATCATCGTTGCCCGGGATCACATAGTCCACTTCCGTCGGGTCGCAATTCGTATCGACGACGGCGACCACCGGAATGCCCAGCTTGCGCGCCTCGCGCACCGCGATCTGTTCCTTGTTGGAATCGATCACGAAGATCGCGTCGGGCAGGCGGTTCATGTTCTTGATGCCGGCCAGGTTGGCCTGCAGATGTTTCCGCTCGCGTTCGAGCTTAATGACTTCCTTCTTCGGCAGCAGCTCGTAGCGGCCATCCGTGGCCATCTCGTCGAGCTCTTTCAGCCGCTTCACCGATTTCTGCACCGTGACCCAGTTGGTGAGCAGTCCGCCCAGCCAGCGCTGGTTGATGTAGAAACCGCCGCACTTCGTAGCCTCCTCGGCGATCGCGTCCTGCGCCTGGCGCTTGGTGCCCACGAACAGCACAATCTTGCCGTCGGATGCCAGGTCCTGCACGAACTTCGACGCCTCTTTGAACATCTTCAGCGTCTTCTGAAGATCGATGATGTAAATTCC
>DASQGJ010000068.1:0-8678 GCA_035632675.1 Candidatus Dormiibacterota bacterium | reverse complement strand
CCCCCCCCCCCCGCGACTCTGTCCAACGAGATGCTCCATCCGGTTCGCGGAAAGGCCAGATACTTGATCCGAAGTTCTTTGACTTTCTTCAGTGGAAATCCCACTCCCGTTTGACGCCTCAGCCTAAACCCGCGATCATGTCCCCACCATGCTCGCCTCCGTCTTCATCGGTACCAGCCTCGACGGTTTCATTGCGCGCCACAACGGACAGTTCGACTTCCTGCCTGAGGGCGGGGGCGAACCCCACGGCTACACAGAGTTCTTTGCCAGCGTCGACGCCCTCGTCATCGGCCGCAACACCTACGAAACGGTTGAAGCCTTTCCCGTGTGGCCCTACGGCGACAAACCAGTCATCGTTCTCAGCAGCCGCCCGCTCGACTTCTCCAAAGTCCGCGGAGGGAAGGTCGAACAAATGTCCGGCCCGCCGCACGAAATCGTCGCCCAGCTCGAAGCCCGCGGCATCCACCACATCTACGTTGACGGAGGCATCACGGTCCAGCATTTCCTCCGCGCCGGCCTGCTCCACCGCCTCATCATCACTCGCGTTCCGGTACTCATAGGGCAGGGAATTCCTCTCTTCGGCCAACTCCCCCACGACATCCACCTCAAACACGTCTCAACCCAGCACTACCCCAGCGGCCTCGTGAAGTCAGAATACGAAATCCTTTCGTGACGACGCTCTTCAACCCACCGTGGAAGAGCGGCCCTTCAAGGGCCGCGTAGAATCCGAGAAAACTTTAGAAGGGCTTCAGCCCGCGCGCTGCATTCTGCTACCGTAAGATGTTCCTGCTTACGACCGCGTGCCAAAACCTATCCCAAAGCCCCGCCTCCGCACTCACACCGCCCTCGTCACCGGCGCCACCCGCGGCATCGGACTCGCCATCGCCCGCGCCCTTGCTGCCCAAGGATGCAACCTGATCCTCACCGCCCGCGACGAAAAAGGTCTCGCTAAACTCAGCAGGGAACTGGCCCACCAGAAAATCCGCGTTCTCGCTTACCCTTGCGACGTCCGCGATCCACACTCCGTCGACGCGCTCTTCCGCGCTATCCGCGGCGCTTCCCTCAAGCTCGACATCCTCATTAACAACGCCGGCATCGCCCACGCCAGCCTACCCGTCGACAAGCTACCGTATCCGGTCTGGAAAGACGTGCTTGCCACCAACCTGGACGGCACATTCCTGGTGACGCAGGCCGCGCTCGCGATCATGAAGCGCGGCGCCATCATCGTGAATAATCTTTCCATCGCCGCCACCCGCGTCTTCGCCGGATCGGCGGCCTACAACGCCTCCAAGCACGCCGCCCTCGGATTGACCAAGACGCTCCGCGAAGAACTTCGCCCGCGCGGCATCCGCGTCATCGGCCTTCTTCCCGGCGCCACCAACACCGACATCTGGAACACCCTCTGGCCCCAGGCCCCCCGCGAGAAAATGATGTCCCCAGAGACCGTGGCCCAAGCGGTAATCGAAGCCATCCTGCTCCCACCCAACGCCACAGTCGAGACCCTGCAAATCCTCCCCACCGCCGGCACGCTCTAGAAGTGTTGGCTCACTCCCCATCGCTCTCCTTTCCTCGCCTCGCCCGTCCGAGTACAATGTCCAACGCACCCAGGAGGAAATCTCAATGAGGAAGTGTCCGTTTCTCGCTCTAGCCCTGCTCGTCTCAACCCTCGCGCTCCCCACCTTCGCGCAGGACGCGACGAAGAAAGATGCCCCTGTCAAACCCGCCGACTCCCCCAATAAAGTCGTCCTCGACTCGTGGAATGACGTCGGCCGCAAACTCATCGCCATGGCCGAGGATTTTCCCGAGGACAAGTACGACTTCAAGGCCACGCCCGCCCAGCGCAGCTTTGCCGAGCAACTGCTTCACGTGGCAGGCGCGAACTATTTCTTCATCAACCCGGTCATGGGTCAAAAGCCGCCCGCCGGAGAAGATCCCAAACGGGATCAGTACAAGACCAAGGCCGACGTCGTTGCTTTCGTCAAGAAATCCTTTGCCGACGGAGCGGCCGCTATCAAGTCCAAGGGCGACAAGGGCCTCAACGACACCTTCGTCGACTCGTTCTCGCACCAGCAGGTACGCGTGATCGATTACGCCTACGGCTTCATGGAACACTGCGGCGAACACTACGGCCAGCTGGTGGTCTACTACCGCCTGTCAGGACTAGTTCCACCCGAATCGCGCCCGAAGAAATAAACCGTTTGAAAGGTATCGGGTGCCCCATTTCTCGCGTAGTTCGCGCGAGAAGTGGGGTTTTTCCATTTTGTAAACGAGACTTCCGAAGGGAATCACGGTGGAAGAGCGGCCCTTCCAGGGCCGCGTTAACGCGTCACGCCTCCAACAGGGCTTTTAGCCCCCGTGCCGCCTTGAAACAAATGAAACCTTGAAATCGCTCTCGTTACCGATACGCGTACGGGTGCCTCTGCCGCCGCTCCGGAAAAATCTTGATCATCACCATGCCCGCCACAAATCCCCCGACGTGCGCCCAAAACGCCACGCCGCCCACATCCCGCCCCGCCTGCGCCATCGACAAAGTCGCCGCGCCCTGGAAAAACTGAAAGACAAACCAGTATCCCAGCATGACCCACGCCGGAATGTAAAAGACCACTACAAACAGCCACGTCAGCACCCGCGCTCGCGGGTACAAAATGAAATACGCTCCCAGCACGCCCGCGATCGCCCCACTCGCCCCCACTGTCGGCACATTCGAGTGTGGATAAATCGCCACCTGCGTCGCCATCGCCAGCAATCCCGAAAGCAAATAGAACAGCAGATACTTGAAATGCCCCAGGTAGTCCTCGATGTTATCCCCGAAGATGTACAGGAACCACATGTTGCCCAGCACATGCAACCAGCCCCCGTGCAGAAACATCGAGGTGAAGAACGGAATCACGACCGTCGGCAGCGTATACCTCGGGGATCCGGCCAGGAAGGCGGCCAGATGCGAGGGAACCTCGCCATACACGCGAACCAGCGCTTCGTCCCCTCGCGGCCCCAGCGTCCACTGATAGAAGGAAATCAGAATATTGAGAACAATCAAAAATGTGTTCACAAACGGCGTGCTGTATCGCGGCTGATCGTCTTTGATCGGAAACATGTCGGATTTGGTAAGGTAAAGGAATTGAGTGATTGAGCGATTGAGTCATTGAGCGTTTGAAAGAGGCGTTTCCCGGCCATCGGTTTCGCATTCTTCCAATCACCCAACCACTCAATGGCACAATCACACGATTCTGTAATCCTCTCATGAATGGCGTCCTCATAATAGACAAGCCCTGCGGGCTGACCTCGCACGACGTCGTCAACCGCGCGCGCCGCATCCTCGGACAGCGCTCCATCGGCCACCTCGGCACGCTCGATCCCATGGCCACCGGCATCCTTCCACTGGTCACCGGCAGCTTCACCCGCCTCGCCCAGTTCTACCTGATGTCAGAGAAAACTTATGAAGGCACCATTCGCTTCGGATTTTCCACCGACACCTACGACGCCGAAGGCGAACCCACGAGCGCGCTGCACAGCGTGACCCCCACGATGGATCAACTCCAGACTCTCGCGGCAAAATTCCGCGGCACCATCGAGCAAACGCCGCCGCCTTTCTCCGCCAAGAAAATCAAAGGAGTCCCCGCCTATAAACTGGCCCGCAAACAGAAAGAAGTTGTGTTGAAACCGGTTCAGGTAGAAATCAAAGAATTCGAGATTCTCTCGGTTGATGCCGACCGCGCCCGTTTCCGCGCCCGCGTCACCTCCGGCACCTACATGCGCTGCGTCGCCCACGACATGGGTCAAGCCCTCGGCGGCGGAGCCCACCTCGAGACCCTCCGCCGCACCAGCGTCGCCGAATTCACCCTGGCCGATGCCCACACGCTGGAAGAAGTAGCCGAGGCAGCAGGGAAGCGTGGTGTGGGTGGAGAGGGCGCTCTGGCCCGCGAAACGCTCGCCCGAAGGGATGAACCGAACGATGCGCTCGGTCCCGTGCTGGACGAGAGTCCCGAAGGGACTCCTGAAAACAGCCCGCCAGTTCCCTTGGCAGGTGCGCCAACCGGAGGGACGCCTGAACCGTTACATGAACTCTTCATCCACCCCCGTAGACTCCTGCCGCAGTTCCCATCCGTCACTGCCGACGAGCCCACCGCCGGTCGCATCCGCAGCGGACGCACCGTCAACCTCCCCGAACTCTCGCGCGCCCGCCAGGTCAAAGTCTTCTCCGGCCAGCGCGACCTCATCGCTATCGCCACCCGCGTAGCCGGCACCCTCTTCCACCCCAAAATCGTCCTCTGCGGATGAATACGGAACTCACCCTATCGCTGCTGAAACCCGTTGAACGCGGCCCGGTTTAAGGGTAAAGTAGCGCCCCTGCGGTCCAGCCAGAGATTCCCCGGAAAGGGCTTGTCCAAATGACGAAACTCCCCGCCATCGTCAGCCTGGCAGAATTTTCATCCTCGCTCTCCCAGATCGTTCAGGAAGAGTCGCCGCCATCAGTAGAGTGTCCGGAACCTCAACTCTGGTCGATGTATGACGGGATGGCAACAGAGGTTGAGGTGCTTCAATTTCTATATGCACTAATCCGTATGCTGAAGCCAGCGACAATCATTGAGACCGGTACCTATCTTGGATACGGGACCGCGCATCTGGCTTTGGCCGCAGCGCACAATGACTTGGGATGTGTGCACACGGCTGAACCAAAACGTGAATTGGCTCTGAGTGCGGAGAACCTGTTCAAGAGACTTGATCTGAGCGACCGCGTCAGGATGTTTGTCGGTCCTGGAATCGAGATGATGCGCAGTGCAGATTGGGGATTAGGATCCGTGGACTTTGCGTTCCTTGACTCCGATTGCGGCACTCGGATCGAAGAGATGACGGCGTTGCTTCCTCACCTCCACGAAGGAAGTGTGGTCGCGGTTCACGACACGTCGCTGTTACACCAGCGGGTGAACCTTGGGCCACGTGTTCCATTCAAGGTCTTCGCATCGAACCATGACATGGAGGTGATGAACTTCAACACGCCCAGGGGTCTAATGTTGCTGCGAAAGAGGCCGCAGTACGTTTGAAAGCGCTCGACGAGTGCCGCCTTGTCTGCCGGCCTTGTGCTCAAAGGGATTTGGTAATGCAGACGCGGCGCCTAATGCAATGTCCGATAACAGGTATTATGTAAACCGCCGTGGCGATAGTCGCATCAGCGCGCTGATGTCCGAGGTCCGATGCCCAAGGTCCGACTTCCTTACATCTTGTACTTCCCCAAATCCTCGTCGTTCAGCCCTTCAAGCCATTTGCGCAGTTCTTCGGCGGTCACCCGGTCCGACATGTTCGCTGCCAGCTTCGAAGTCTTCAGCACCACATCCTCGACGAAGATGGGACAATCCACCCGCAGCGCCAGCGCCAGCGCATCCGACGGCCGCGAATCGATCGAGATCACCTCGCCCCCGCGCTCCAGCCAGATCACGGCATAGAACGTATCTTCCTTCAACTCCGTCACCACGACCTTGTGCACCTGCGTTTCCAGCCCCATGAGCACATTCTTGATCAGATCGTGCGTCATCGGACGCGGCGTCGCCACCTTCTCCATCTCCAGCGCAATCGCATTCGCTTCCGGCACGCCCACCCAGATCGGCAACACCGTCTCCCCGCCCACATCCTTCAAGATCACGATCGGCATGTTACTCACCGGATCCATCATCAGTCCGCGGATTGTCATTTCCACTTCCATCGTGACCTCCGAAATACTTCTCCTTATACCACCGGGTACCCAATTTCTCGCGCGTTTTCTGCGCTCGAACTGGGGGATTCAAGCTCCCCAACCAGGCTATTGGGAAAGCTGCGCGTCACAACCACGGAGACGTAGCTGCCGATCGCCAGCATTACAGAAGGCGGCGCCGTGAAGTTCAGCGTCTTGTTCTGTGACGTGCGGCCGACCCATTGGCCGCGGACTTCATTTTTTCCTTCAACCATTACCTCACACCTTGTTCCGATATATTTCTGGTAGCGCGTGATCTGTATGTCACGCTGCCGTGCCATCAGAACTTCCAGGCGGCGGGATTTCTCTTCCTCCGGGACCGCATCCTCCAGCTTCAGCGCCGGCGTGTTGGGTCTCGGGGAATACTTGAAGGTGAACACACTGTCGTATCCCACTTCGTCGAGCAACTTGAGCGTCTCGGCGAAATCTGCCTCCGTCTCTCCCGGGAAACCTACGATCACATCGGTGGTGATGCTGATGTCGCGCCTGGCAGACTTCATCCAGGCAATGCGCTCGATATATTGCTCGCGCGTGTAGAGGCGCTGCATGGCGTCGAGCATGCGCGTCGAGCCGCTCTGGACGGGCAGATGCACGTGGTCACAGAGCGTGGGAACGGCGTCGATGGCCTCGATGATGTCTCGTCCGAAGTCGCGCGGATGCGACGTGGTGAAGCGGACGCGCCGGATGCCCGGGACTTCCCCGACCGCCGCCAGCAACTCCGCAAATGTCTTTCTGGCCGAAGGATCGCGGTAGGAGTTCACGTTCTGCCCGAGCAGATGGATCTCGCTGTAGCCGAGATCGGCCATCTGCCGGGCTTCAGAGAGCACCGACTCCGACGTGCGGCTGCGCTCCTTGCCCCGTGTGAACGGCACCACGCAATATGCGCAGAACTTGTCGCAGCCTTCGATGATCGTGATGTATCCGCGATGCGGATTGGTGCGCGCGGTGAATTCGGTCTCGAAGCACTTGTCGGTCTGCCGGTCATCAAGGCCAGTGATGCGGACGAGGCTTTCGGAAACCGGGCCTTCGGCTCTCGGCTTTCGGATAGCGGTCTTCCCTGCCGTCGACGGCGCGCTCTCCAGCTTCACCAGCATGCCGGGCAGATTCTGGTACGAGGCCGAGCCGCACACCAGCGACACATGCGGCGCGCGCTCGAAAATCTTTTCGCCTTCCTGCTGCGCCACGCATCCCAGCACGCCGAACTTCTTGCCCTGCGCCTGCAGCTTCTTGTAGTCGGCCAGCCGGTGAAACACTTTCTGCTCCGCCTTGTCGCGGATCGAGCACGTGTTGTAGAGAATCAGGTCGGCCTGCTCCACCGTCTCCACCTGCCGGTAGCCTTCCTGGACAAGCGTCCCCACGACCTTCTCGGAGTCGTGAACGTTCATCTGGCAGCCGAAGGTTTCGAGGTAAAACGTCTTCTGCGGATTGCTTTGTGGAACCCCAGACATATAGGGCAAGTATAGCGCGTACGATTGTCATCCTGAGGTCCGCGCCCTTTGCGGGCCGAAGGACCTATGGACTCGTCCGCAGCATCGGCGCTTCGGGTGCCCCATTTCTCGCGCGCCTTTTGCGCGAGAAGTGGGGACTTTGATTTTCGACACCTGTTCGAGTGAGTCAAGAACCCAAGGGGATTGGCAGTCGTGGAATCCCACCCTTTGGAAAAAACGGGTAATGCCTCAGTTTGAAATCTCATAGGGTAGATCGGCGGCGCGGCTGGGCATGAGGCGATTCACGCGCCTGACGAACGCATTCAGCAAGAAAATTCAGAATCACGCGGCGAGGGTTGCGATCTACGCCGTACACTACAATTTTGCCCGAATCCACAAGACGCTGAGGATTACCCCAGCAATGGCTTGCGGCCCTAGCGATCATGCTTGGAGTCTGGAAGAAATCGTGATGATGGCAGACAGCTACATGCCGAACCCGGGCAAGCGCGGGCCTTACAAAAAGCAATCTTCAAATTGAGGAAATAGAATATGCAAATAGAGTGGAAAGAAATTGACTCAATGAGTGGCGGCGGCCCATATGCCAGCCACCCGTCTAGCATCTGGCGTGCAAAAATATTTGGCGGCTGGCTTGTGTTCGCCGAAAATGGCGTTGGCGAAGGAGCCGGCCTAACTTTTGTTCCTGATTTAGATCACGTTTGGGATGGAAATTCAAACTGAGGCACTACCCAGTTGTGGCGGGGGAAGGCTGGAGCGCGGCCAATTGGATGAGCGGTCAGGCAAAAGTCGAGGATGGGCCATCCCCCAAGACACCTCTAGATCTTTCCAGTTCAGTCGGAGCGCCTTCGGCACGCGGGCAGGAGTGCCCGCGCCACATAAACAAGCCCCTTTGTCTTCTCCCCGCCAATCGTCTGACATCCGTGGTAAAGAGTACTGCCGTTAAGCTTTCTCGACGAAGGCTTCCAGCCAGCCGAGAACGCGCATCCAGCCCTCGCCGTGGCCCTTGGCGGACGCGAGGTTTCCGGCAAAGCCTTCCTGGGTGACGCGCACCAGTGTTCCTGTACCGGATTTCTTCGGCCCGCTGGGATGCAGTGCGTTCACCGTTTGCGGCATGAGTTCCCAGCGGACAACGGTCTTCGTCGGGTCATAACTGCCCACCCACGTGTGCACGAGTTTCCGCGGCGGATCGACTTCCAGATATTCTCCCTCGACGTAGAACGGCTTGCCGTCGGCGCCCATGCCGTCGCTCCGCCATTTGCCGCCCGGTCGCAAGTCCATGGTCGACTTGGTGACGTGGTAGAGGCCGTCTTGTCCCCACCAGCGGGGCAACTGCGTGGGATCGCTGATCGCCTGAAAGACCCGCGCCGGCGGCGCCGCAATGAAAATTTCTGCGATGACAGCGTTTTGATCGGGCGTGATGGTTGCGGTTGCCATTCTTCCTCTCCTTGGCTCTCGTAAAACCTCAGTCGTTCGGTAGGCTTTCGGCAGGCGCGGGCGCAAGCGCCCGC
>DASQGJ010000067.1:0-6158 GCA_035632675.1 Candidatus Dormiibacterota bacterium | reverse complement strand
GAAATCGACCCATTGGGCTGCAAGTTGAGAATTCCAAGGATCAGATTGCCAATGATAAAAACGACCGCTGCGGCGATCACCTGATAAAAGGCGTATTGAATGAAGCAGCGGAACCAACCCCAGAAGAGCCACTCCAATTTCGGGACTATGAAGAACGGTATGAATATCGGGCCAACAAGGACGCACACGGCAGTGGCAATAAATCCGTAGGCGATCACGACGATGGCGATGGCCTGTGCTGCGGCGAGTAAAATAATTACAACTGCGTAGATCAGCGTGCCAAGGATGTCGCCCCAGGTTGGGGAGTCTAGGCGAGATTCAAAATCCGAAACACGTTCTGTGACTGTCTGCAATTCTGCCTGATTGATCCTGTTCGCTAGGAATTGGGACTCATCGGTAATCAAGTTGTGGAAGCTCGTTCCGATTCCTGGAATTGGGTTGCTGTAGTAATTGACCATCCCGAAGCCAAGGCTGATCGTCAAAAGCAGGCTGGCAAAATTGTCGAAATGGAACGGATGTTTCCCGCCAGCAGCGGCAAGAGCGGATTTCACTCCGAACCAAACAACTAAAATTGTGGCGAAGGAGCGGTAGAGGTTTTGGCCCATAGTGTCGAAGAAGCCGAGATTCTGCGTGAGCAGATTGTTGATCGCCTGAAAGATGAACTGCAGGAAGTCTGGCTGCTGCTGCATGGCGTCGGCTCCTTCGACTTGGGCTGTAATTGCGCCGCACGATTACTGCATGCGGAAGTTCTGGAGTGAATTGGTGAGCGTTCCGGTCACCTGAGCCATGTTGCCGGAGATGCTCGCTTGGCGACCGATATCGGTGTTAATGGCGTTCGTTGTGGCGTCGCGCTGTTGCTTTGCGAGGATGGTTTGCTGTTCCAGAAGCGACGCGAGGAGTTTGTTCGAGTCCTGGACCGTGCGGAGAGTCAAGACGCCCGCCGCATTGATCTTGTTGAGGACGGAAACTTCACTGTTGAGATCGGAATCTCCCGAGAACGAGTCCTGTTCGAGGTTAGCGATCTGTGCCTCGATACTCTGCGCGTTGCCACGGATCGACCCAATGGTGGCCATCGCGTTCATGTTTGCGCCGTCGGCCAGTTCCACAGAGGCGTACTGAGACTGGACGCGTCCGAGTTCGGCAGAATCCATTCCTGAGAGTTCGTACGGGTCGTACTGAGACAGTGGGGTTGTCGCCTTCAGGTAGCCGGTGTTGATGGTTGGGAACAGACCGGAGTTGATACCGCTAATCCAAGACCCGGTATTCCCAAAAGTGTTCAGTGAGGTCACATTTCGCCATTGGGAGAATACCGCGCGGTAACGGGCGGGCATGTTTCGGATGAATGTGGCCATCTGCATGGCGAGGTTGAGTTGGTTGGTGATCTTGGCGTAGCTCTTTTGTAGTTGAATCAGGTGCTGCTGGAGCTGGTAGTAGCGGAGCAGCGCGTTGTGATAGTTCGTCGGGTCGTAGACGATTCCGCTACCGAATTGAGCGGTGGCAGTGCCAACGCCCAACCCCAACGCGAGGACGCAAACCAGAATCTTTTTTGTCATGGAACTGTTTCTCCTTCCGCCTTCACAAATCAGAAGGCATCTTGTGGTTGTTGTAATCGGGCAATGCGAGATCGCCCGAGAGATAGACTTTGACTCGGTGGCCTTCACGGATTGTCACCGTGGGCATGATGTTCAAGAACTTGTCTAGGATTTGCGCTGAGGATTGCGCGGTGCTTTGCGCGAATCCCTGGCGCATAAGGTCAGAACTGGATGCGTTGAGCGAGCCTGCTGTCCCACCTTCGGCGACCGCTCCCAGAGCACCGATGGCGAGCGACACTCCGAAGATGCGGAGATAGTGGTTGTTCACCTGATCGCGCAAGCCTGTATCGCCAATTTGGTTGAGACCCTTGAATTGATCGAGGCTTACGGAATAGCCGTCAGGCATGAGCACCCGATGGAACACGACGGCCAGACGTGTCTGGCCGAAAGTGTCCACTTTCTTCGTCTCGCCAAGCAGCTTTGAACCTGCGGGTATCAATAGGTGCTGGCGGTCGTTGGAATAGACGTGGGTTGAGAGTAGGCACTCGACGGGGCCTGCGAAACTCCCGTCGAGGCGATTGATGAGAACCGTTTCGAGGATCGTTCCTTCAAATAGTAAGTAGGTTTTTCCTGCCGAAGCATTGGCAGATCCAGCGGACACGGCGGCAGGGTTTTTCTTTTCCTCCTTTCGGTTATTCGCTGTTTCCGGGGAATCGCTTCGCACCGGCGCAGCCGATGAGGTGTCGGGCGCGGGCGACGGGGGATTGGGTTGCATCTGTTTCAGGAGTTGTGCGACCGATGGGTCCTCCGGTCCCACGGGGACAAGGTTCTGGGCGGCAGCAGCGACTGCCTCGGGCTGAGGTGCTGGCGGAGTTGCAGGTGTCTTGCGGTAGGTCAGAGCGACATTCGAGGCAAACAGCGACACGTAGGCACGTCTCTTCCGCTCCGCCTGAATTGGGTCCTCCGCTCCCTGATTAGGGAGGTTGCCGGAGACGCTCTGTTGCTGGGGTTGTTGCGAATCTTGCGGGCCAGCGGCACCAAGCACACGAGTCTGCTGGGCGAGAGCGCTCTGCGCCACCAGTTGTTGGCGTTGTAAGTCCTCAATGCGGTTCTGCAACTCGGCAATCTTGGTTTCGTTGACTTCGAGGGGTGCTTGTGAGGACGCAGCGGACGACGCTGCTTTGGCTGGCGTTGGCGGCTTCTTACCCCCGGTCAGCCACATTATGGCGACCATGAGGAACGCCAGGCCGATGAGGAGCCAGGATTGGACGTTCTTTGGGAGAAGACCCTGGGGTTTCTGTGCCTTCTCCTGAACGTTAGCGGGTTGGTTCGGTTGATTCATCGCTCGCTCCTCGGTTCGCGGCAACGCGGCGCGCAAACGGCAGTTTCTTTTTGCCGATGGCGAGGTAGCCGATGTCGATAATCTTTGGCGCGATGTAAACTCCGTTCTCCATCTGGAATGAAATTAGGTTCGGCTTGCCGTCCCTGATTTCATAGAGAGCGGGCTTTTCCCGTGCGCCGCACTTGATATAGGTAAACGAGTCGTCGTGGTAGATGGCGGACACTAGGAACGGCTCGCGGCCAGCTTTCGAGTCGAGGAGATAGTCGAATTGGAGTTTGGGTGCGTAGCTAGATCGGAAATGGTTGAGCTGTTCGGCGGACTGTGCCTGCGCCGCGCGGATTTGATCCGCTGTCTGGGAGCGGAGCGTTTCCAACTCCTTCTTGTACGCATCCGCCTCACTCGCGCTCACATAGCCGCGCAGCCCGGTGTTTGCCGCGATCCCGGAGCCTTCCTTTGGTTCAACGAAAATCTTTAGATCAGGTTCGGCATTCGGTTGGTTGCTGATTTCGGTCAGGAGAAACGAATAGACGTGACCGCTTGCGGTGATGAGATTCAGATTGCTGCGGATACCGGTCTGCGCCGGATGGACATAACACAAATTGTGCGCACCGTTGATGACCCAGAACTCCTTGTCGCCGGTAGTGAAATCGAGAATCTCCTCATCATCAGGAAGAACAATGAGCGTCGAAAAACGGAGCTTGGCCCGAACGGGGACGATATCTTCCTTCGAATACTTAACGACCCGCGCCGCCGCGTCGGTTGAGGCGTGCGTGGGAGTAGCGTGGAAGACGGCTGCGCCCACAGCTAGGAGGGCAAGGACGCGGAAGAGAAGGCTATGCAACTGTGTATGAAACGTTTGTTTCATTGATCTGCTCCTTTTGAGACTGAGTGATGTTTCAGGGAATCTTGGTCGCGACCGGAAATGACCACGGCAGACCACTGAACGCCAAAAATGATTGCGGTGGCGAATCCCGCGAGCGCGAGAGGCAGGAACACGTAGAGAGGATCGGCCCCCGGCACACACGCTTGGGGAAAACAATGAACAATCACTGGTGCCCTCCCGCGAGCACTTCAAGACCTCGTTCAAAGCCGTAGGTCTCGAAAGCCTCCTTCCGTTTTTTGTTGTCGTAAGGATCGTTCGTATAGAGCCAGTAGCTCTTGGGGTCCACGGTGAGATTTGCAACCTTCGCCAGCTCTGGCGTCTTAATCAGGAATTGCTGCTTGGGGATGAGGGTCGAGATCAATTCGACTTCGTTTTCGTTGAGGTGGAACTGACGGCGGTACAGATCCCGGTCCATATCGGGGTTCGCAAGGAAGATTTTGGTGGCGCAACTTTCGATGATTACGTCGAGGATGTCCGAACGCCTGAGTTCGTCGAGAGATTGGGTGGACAGCACCATTGCGGCGTTGTGTTTCCGCCAGGTCTTGAGAGCTTCGACGACGTACCGCTGGATGCTGGGGTTCTTCAAAAACACCCACGCTTCATCGATGAAAAAGGCTTTGAAAACGGACGAAATCTGGCGGTCCGCAATGACGGCGTTCGCGCGATGCAAAATGTAGAAAAGCAGCGGTTCCAGAAGTTCCGGGTACTGGCTCATGCGCTGGAAGTCGAAGCACTGAAAGCGGGAGAACGAGATCGTGTCCTCGGAGTTGTCGAAGAGGAATCCGAACTGGCCCCCGCGGGTCCATTTGGAGAGACGGCTGGCAACATCATGTCCGAGAGTATTTGCCAGCACGCTGAGCGTGCGCAGCGCGGGGTCCACAGCATACAGGTTCTCGACCTGATGGAAGAGATCGCGCTCGGTGGCCGGGTCGAGCTCGCCCGCCCTCTGACCTTGGATCAACACTTTCAGGAAGAGAGCCAGGAAGTCGAGATTCTCTTTCGTGGGTGGCAGCGAAAACGGGTTGATCTTGAAGTCCTCGGACTCAAGCCCAACTCGAACATACGACCCGCCGAAGAGCTGAGTGAGGCTTTCAAAGCTCCCGCCCAAATCGAAGATGAAGGTGTGCGGCGCGTATTTTTGCAGGTTGGTGATCAGGAAGTTCAGAAGGAAGCTTTTCCCTGCTCCCGTTCGTCCGAGAATCATGGTGTGGGCCACATCGCGGTAATGAAGGTTTAAGAAGTAAGGGGTGCCGTGGTTGGTTTCAAGGACCGCGAGATACTCCTGCCGCAGATGCTCGTTGTGCGGCTCGCCACGATGAAGGGTGAACAGAAACGAGAAGTCCGCATAATTGGTGTTGAGCAGATACAGAGTACGCAAATTGAAAACGTGGTTGCCGGGGACCGCCGCGAGAAAGGCGTTCAGCAGGTTGTATTTTTCTTCATAGAGCTGGGCATCGTGGACGCTGAACACTTTGTAGAAGTCGGCACACGCACGGTCCACCTTGGACATGTCCAGGTCGTAAATCACAACGGTGAGGGAAAACTGGCCGAAGTAATTACCGTGCAGCTCGATCTCCTTGATGCCTTCACCGAGTTCCCGGACTTGGCTCGCTTTCGAATCGTCGAGCAGCACATCCTGCGGAGCCGCGTCGTTCATGTTGATTTGGCTAACGAAAGACCGCTTGGTGTTGTGAAAATGACGGCGCTTGGTCTGGATGACCCGGCGCATCTTGCCGGAATCTTCCTTTTTCCATTGCGTCACGACGTAGTAGTTGGCTTCCACTTCAAGCAGGCGCTTGAAGATGAGCGGAAAGCTCTGAGCCGAAGGCTCCTTGAGCGTCAACACTTTGACGTAATAATCGTCCACGCGAAGATGTCCGCGATGGCACTCGATGGGAGATTCGGGGAGATAGTAGTCGAGGAAGGTGTCATATTTGAGTTTAGCGAGTTCGAGTTTGTCAGGATGGAAGTTGAGTGTTCTCTTGAGAACGCGGAAGGCTTCCCCTTTGTCGAGCATCCGAACAGCGAGGAAGTCGCTGACTTGGAGGATGAAGCTGCGTGTCTTTTGAAGCAGCGCTGCCTGGGCGTTACTGACGTGCTGCCCCAGAATGACCAGTTGCTTCTGACCCGAAAAATGTGCCCGCAGATCCGCTAAGGCTTTCTTTGGATTCTTGTGAAAATCGGCGAACGCGCCTCCGAGTTTCTGTGAAGTCTGAAATCCCTCATACAGCACCACGTAGTAGACGGCGAGGGAAAACAGGGTGTCGGCCTTGCCGCGAAGGTACGCGATGCGATTCTTGATCGCGGCGTCCACTATGGAACTGTCGTAGAGCTTGTAGGGGATGGCTTCGTTGTTGCGCTTGAAAAGGTACTGGTAGAGGCGGTAGTTTTCGTCGAACAG
>DASQGJ010000066.1:0-30519 GCA_035632675.1 Candidatus Dormiibacterota bacterium | reverse complement strand
TGACTGCAGATCAATTGAGTGCGCTCAGCCGTTCGTTCCAGTGGAAGGTTTACTTTGCAAAGGTTGGCCTGCCCACTCTGTCGACGCTGAATGTGGAGAGTCCGGAATTCTTCAAGACGTTAAACACGGAACTGAAGAAAGAGAAGCTGGACAGCTGGAAGGTTTATTTTGCGTTGGCACCTCATCAATGCCAATGGGCCGTTTCTATCTTCTGATTTCGTGAATGAAGACTTTGCTTTCAATGGCAAAACCTTGCAGGGCGCACAAGAACTGGAGCCACGATGGAAACGGTGTGTCGGCTATGTGGACCGTGACCTCGGTGAGGCGTTGGGTCAGGCCTACGTGGAACGGACATTCAACGCCGATGCTAAGCAGCGTGCCCAGAAGATGGTGACTGAAATCGAAGAAGCCATGGCTCGCGATATTGGATCGCTACCCTGGATGACGCCCGTCACCAAACTGCATGCGCTGGAAAAGCTCCATGCCGTGGCCAACAAGATCGGCTATCCCGATCGCTGGCGGGACTATAGCGCTCTCACCATCGCCCGCGACGATGAAATGGGGAATGTACTTCGCGCACGCGAATTCGAGCTTCACCGTCAACTGGCCAAGATCGGCAAGCCGGTCGATCACGGCGAATGGCAGATGACGCCGCCCACGGTAAACGCGTACTACGATGCGCAGATGAACGACATCAATTTCCCAGCGGGCGACCTGCAGCCGCCCCTGTTCGACGCAAAGTCCGATGCGGCTCCCAACTTCGGCGACACCGGAGGCACGATCGGGCACGAGCTTACTCACGGTTTCGACGATGAAGGCCGCCAGTTCGACGCCCAGGGCAACCTGCGCGATTGGTGGACGGAGGACGACGGAAAGGAATTCGTAAAGCGCGCCAGCTGTATCTCCGACCAGTACTCGAAATACGTCATCGTCGACGACATCAAGATCAACGGCAAACTGACGTTAGGCGAAGACGTCGCCGACCTCGGCGGCCTGCTGCTGGCTTATATGGCTTGGAAAGAAGACACGAAGAATCAGAAGCTCGATCCCATCGAGGGCCTGACGCCCGAGCAGCGCTTCTTCGTCGGTTACGGACAAAGCTGGTGCGGCCACACCCGCGACGAAACCAAGCGCCTCCGCGCCACCGTCGACCCGCACTCACCCGAGAAGTACCGCACCAACGGCGTAGTCTCCAACATGCCCGAATTCCAGGAGGCCTTCCACTGCAAAGCGGGATCGCCGATGGTGAACGAGAACCGCTGCCGAGTCTGGTAGGTAGCGCCGCCGTCACGCCGATAGGTAAGCGGGAATTGCAACAGTTATGGAGGGTGCCCGTTCTACCGAGAGTGCCCCCTCGGTGACCACGGGCGACTGCGCAACCGTGGAAGAGCGGCCCTTCAAGGGCCGCGTTAGCGAGGCTAAGTAGAGCTCGGGCTTTAGCCCCTGAGGGTCACGCTCGTCTGCGACCCTCGACTAGCTCGTCGCGTCCCCAAACAACACTGCCCGCATCGAAATGCTCCCGAAATCAAACCCTTCATACGGATACGACACCGCATCCCGCTCGTCCGTACTCCCCATGCAGTAAAGCAGCGGCAAATAATGCTCAATCGTCGGATGCGCTGTCGCCAGCAGGGTCTCGCCCCACTTCCGCGGCTCCGACAGTGCACTGGCATCGTGCACATCCACCGCAGCTTTTACCCTAGCGTCGAACTCCGTAGCCCAGTCGTACGCAGCGTGCGGATTCTCCCAATCGATACGCCCCAGGTTGTGAACAATGTTCCCGCTGCCCAGAATCAGCACTCCTCGCTCGCGTAACGATCGAATCTCGCGCCCGAGTTCGAGATGCTCGTTGAAACTCCGCCGCTCATCCAGGCTCAGCTGAAACGCAGGAACGTCGGCCTTCGGATACATGTGCCGCAGCACGCTCCACGATCCATGATCGAGTCCCCACTGTTCATCCGGCGCAATCTCTGGATTCCCCGCCACCTTCCCGGCTTCCAGCGGGGCCCCCGGCGCGGGATACTCCACTTCGTACAGCGGCCGCGGAAATCCGTAGAAATCATGAATCGTCCGCGGATGCGCCGACGTCATCACATGCGCCCCCGTCGTTACCCAATGCGCCGACACCACGCACACCGCCTTGGGCCGCGGCAGACGCGCGCTCAACCCGCTTAGCGCCTCAGTGAACGCATTGTGCTCAATCGCGTTCATCGGCGATCCGTGCCCGACGAACAATACCGGCATTCGATCCAACGGAGTCTCTCCAGAAGAACCGATCAAAATCGGTCCGTCTGTGTTTGATTATTTCCGGAAGAAGAAGGATTCGGCGCAGCGGTCTACTGCACCTCGCCCTTATCGGGGTTGTAGTAGAAGCGGAATCGGAGCGCCAGATATGGCCCCGTGAATTCGCTGGGCAAGGGCGGAAATGGATTTGAACCGGTGATGCCGGCCCAAGCCGCGCGGTCCAACGGGTCGTCGCCAGAAGTAGCGACCAGCTTCATTCCGGCCACTTGCCCATCCCTGGTGATGGCAAACTCGATGGCCAGCTTACCTTTTTTCCCCATCAGGACGGATTCGGGCATCGCGCGTTCCCAGTTCTGCTGCACTTCGTGGATCACGTGCTGAATGTACGGGCCGAAATCCACACCCTGGGTGTCGCTGAGAATGTCATAGCCGCCAAATTGCCGCCCGTGCGCGCCCGTCCCCAGACCAAAATCGCCTTCCTGGCCGCCACCACCCGCCGCCCGCCGCGCCGCAGCCTGCTGCGTCGCCTGCTGGATTGCTGAGCCCGCTGTCATCCCCTGCGTGAACTTGTTGAATGGGTTCTTCGACTGCGCCGGAGTTTGCAACTGCGCCGTCTGATTGGTCTCAAACCGCGGACGTGGCGCCGCCGGATCCGGCTGCTGATTCTGCGCCTGATTCTGCGCCAGGCCCTGCGGCGGTGGCGAAGCTTGCGCCCCCTGCGGCCCAGTCATCCCCGGCGCTCCCGGAGGTGGCGTGGCCAGAATCTTCCGCAGTTCCTTCGGATCCAGCTCCGGATGCCGCGAGGTCGCGATCCGGTCTTTGTCTGACGCAATGTTCGTATTCGGCTTGCGCGTCAGCTTCTGCGCGTCCGGCGGCAGCGGGAGGAACGTGACATTCTTGTCCTCCATCGGATTCACCGGAACAGCCACCACGCGATGCCACCCTACCGTCTTCTCGATCAGTGGCAAGTTCCAAAGCGCGATGAACACGAGCAGGTGCCCAATGATGGAAATCCACGCCGCCTCGCGCCGACGCGAGCGCTGCAAGTCATCCTGCAACTGGATCAGCAGGTGCGGAACGCGCGCGTCCAACTGACGGTACGCCGTCTCCCAATCCTGCGTATCGTAAAGTCCGAGTTGTTCAGGCTGGGACTTCTCAGGCGGGGCTACCGGATCCTGGAATGGAATTTGCGTGATCGGCATGCGCTGGTTTTAGCCAATGAACACTTAGCTGTATCCGCCTGTCGTTTAGACACGAAATACACTCGCGGCGTTGCATCCGTCGAATCGTGAAGGAACTACAAACGGCGCGCGGTGCCCACGACAACTTGTTTCTATTTTCGCATCTTTCCCGGGATTCTGCTCCCCACATTTCACCCGCGACTTAGGTCTGTAAACATATGTAAACACAGCCACGGAATTTCACTGATTGCCACGGATAAACCAAGAAAGGAGGGGTATCAGCGATGATCCGTGGAGATCTGTGGCCAGGGTTTAGCCTTTCGCCATTCCCGCCAGATCCACCTTCTTCCCATGCTCCCGAATCGCCGCCACAATCTCCAGCGCCAATCCCAGTGCACGTCGTCCATCATCGAGCGACACCACAGGCGTGGAGCGCTCGCGCACAGCCTTCAGAAACGACTTGAGCTCCGCATGCAGCGGCTCTTCCGAGGCCACCGGAGGTTTGCTGACTCCAATCTGCGGATTCACCGACGGCGCCCCGTCCGATCCCACCGTAAACACCAGGACCTCCTGGCGTCCGTAATCGAGCGAGACGTACTGCCGCGGCTGGAAGAAGCGCAGCTTGCGAACCCGCTCGGTCGAAACCCGGCTGGCCGTGAAGTTGGCAATGCACCCTGATTCGAACTCCAGCCGCACATTCGCAATGTCGACCTTTCCCGATAACACCGGAAGCCCCACCGCCCGCACTTCCTTCACCGCCGACTTGGCAAACGCCAGCACAATGTCCAGATCGTGGATCATCAGGTCGAGCACCACATCCACATCGAGCGAGCGCGGAGTGAACACGCTCAGCCTGTGCACTTCGAAAAACATCGGCCGTGACAGGATGGGCAACGTAGCCTGTACCGCCGGATTGAAGCGCTCCAGATGCCCCACCTGCGCAATTCTCTTGTGCGTGGCCGCCAGCGCGACCAGTTCCTCAGCCTCAGCGAGCGTCGCCGCCATCGGCTTCTCGATCAGCACATCGACGCCCGCTTTCATCAACTCTCGCGCCACCGGAAGATGGTGCACCGTCGGTGATGCAACCGACGCGGCCTGTACCTCGCTATGCGTGGTGAGCAATTGCTGCACCGAGCCGAAGGCCTTGCATCCAAATTCTCGCGCCACAGCGTCGGCACGGTTCACGTCGGGGTCGACCACTCCCAGCAGCCGCACCCGCTCCCCTTGCTGTTCCAGTTCCTTGTAGACTCGGGCATGGTTGCGTCCAAAAACGCCCACGCCCACCACCGCGACGGAGATCGGATTTTGTGGCAGGAGCGATTCTCGATGGCCAGTTGCCGGAAAGGATTGTAAACGTAAAGCGGGGAAACGGCATCAGGAATACCGCGCGCAAGAAGGAGACAACACGCCTTTGTAGGGCGGCTCACCAAATTCCTGGCCCGTCCCTCGCTGTGGAAGCTCGCTGTGGAAGAGCGGCCCTTTAAGGGCCGCGTAAAGAGTGC
Source organism: Candidatus Dormiibacterota bacterium (assembly GCA_035632675.1). Lineage (GTDB taxonomy): Bacteria > Acidobacteriota > Terriglobia > Terriglobales > Acidobacteriaceae > Sulfotelmatobacter. The sequence goes on along the minus strand of DASQGJ010000066.1, from coordinate 25,592 downwards.
ACAATCGGCGCGGGCTTCAGCCCCAGTGGTCGGGACCGCGTCCGCCAACGTTCAGTCGTCGCCACAAATCGCAGAAAGGAACAACATCCGCTATGCGCACCATCGCACTCCTCACCATCTCCAACATCTTCATGACCTTTGCCTGGTACGGACACCTGAAATATCGCGAGGTCCCGCTCTACAAAGTCATCATCGTCAGCTGGCTCATCGCCTTCTTCGAATACTGCTTCCAGGTCCCCGCCAACCGCATCGGCTCCTACGAATTCACCGCCGCGCAACTGAAGACGATCCAGGAAGTCATCACTCTGACCGTCTTCGCCGCCTTCTCCGTCCTGTATCTGAAGCAGCCAATGCGATGGAACTACATCGCCGGCTTCGCCCTGATCGTCGTCGCCGTAGCGGTCATTTTCAAGAAGTGGTAGTTGCGGATCGCCCTATTCCGATCGCTGTAATTGCAGACCGCTGTGATTTCAGATTGTTGTGATTGCGGATTGTTGTGGTTGCAGGTTGATGTGGTTGCAGATTGTTGTAACTACAGGTTGTCATCCTGAGCGGCGGCGAAGCCGGCGCGAGGGGCCGTACGTCCGCATGCGCATTCGATGCTGTCGAAGGGAACGTTCCCGATGCGCGCGGCGAGGCGACCTCGCTTACAGTGCGCGTACTCACTTCATCTTCTTCAAAATCGCAATCTGCCCCGCATGATAAAGCTCATGCTGCGCAATCCCATGCAGCATGTGATAGAAGTCGTACCGCTTCCCCGGCACCCGATCCCGCAAGCGTTTGTCTGGCAACCCCGCGACAGTCTCGACGAGAGTGTCGTGCGTGCGCTTCACGGCCGCCACAGCCTCGCGCCATGCCGATTCCGTCGGTGCAGGCACCCGCGGAAAATTCGCCGCCCCCTTGAGCTGGCACTTCTCGCCGCCCAGCCGCCGCAAACCGGCCCTATCCCACGCGGCAATGTGCAACAAGAGTTCCCAAATGCTGTGAACGTCCGGCAATGGTTTCGCCGCCGCCGCAGCCGCGTCCACGTCTTTCAGCAGTTCGAGCACCGCCGGCCCATGCCACGCACTCCCATAAAACGCGCGATGCAATTGGTCCGCGATACGTCCAGCCTCGGTCACCGCTACTTTCTTTTTCATGATCCTTCACCCGCGACGACCACAATCCCCGCCGCATCCGCCGCCTCAATCACTTTGTCCCCATCGAGCAGCAGACATTTCCCTGCATCGACCGCCAGGCAGGTTGCGCCAGCCGCCTGCATCACCTCAATCGTCTTCACTCCAACGACGGGCACATCAAACCGCATATCCTGATTCGGCTTCGCGATCTTCACCACCGTCAAATCTCGGCTCAGCGTGGACGCATCTCCGTGCAGCGACCGCATAATCTGCCCCGCACGCTCAATGGTCGCGTCCGTGCCCTCCATCGCCTCCACCGCCACGCACGCCGATTCCGCGATCACAACCGTCTGCCCGATATCATGCTGCCCTACCTGCCGCGCCACCGCTCGCCCATACTCGACGTTCTTACGTTCCTGCTCCGTCGGCGCACGCCGCGTCAGCACGCCGGCCTTGACCAGCAACGGTTCGAGCAGCCAGGTGGATTTCTCCAGAGTGATCCCTTCATCCCCCAGCACCTTCGCCACCGCTCCCAGCAGCGAATCCGTATTCCGCGTCGTCAGCGACAGCAGCATCTTGGCCAGCCGCCAGTCCGGCCGGATGCTCGAAAAAATCTGCTTATGCTTGACCTGCCCCGCCATCACCGCACGCCGCACACCCTCGCGCTGAAATATCTCAATCAATTTCGACAACTCGCCCAGCGAGAGCCAGTGCACCGCCGCCGCTCCACGAGCTTCGATCTCCGGTAACGTCTCCTCTTTGATCGCCGCCACCACAACTTCGTATCCCTGCGCCCGCGCCGCATCCAGCACAAGGAAAGGAAACTTGCCATTGCCCGCAATGAGTCCGATCTTTTCTGCGTGAGAGGCCATACCAGTAGGGACGCGGAGTCAGTCTAGCATTTGACAGTCGAGGAAGAAGGCAGCGAGGAGCCGAGAGTCGCCAACCTCGGGTGCGAGGTCAAAACGCGCAATGGCTTGATAGCGTCAACGGTCACGCAGACTCAACCCAAGAATCCTTGATTAATGTGGGTGCGATGACGCTTGGCTTGTTCTTTCTGCCTCCTCAAACACTCTGTGGATCGCGTCGACGACCACATCTGGTCGGTCGAGTTGTATGAAGTGACCGCTGCCCTTCGCAATGATATGAGTCCCCCGCGAAGACAGTTGCGCAAGTTCGCTCTGCATCTGGTCCCATATTTTGTCCGACTGGCTCGGGTCCCGAGATATAACGATTAGCGGAATATCTCCCAGAGTCCCTGAGTTTCTGACTTCGTCCCTACTCTCGCTGATTCCATCGAGTTCAGCTTCGAAAGCACGAATGAACTCAGGACGACATTCTCGGGCCATACACGTCGCGTGCACCGGTCGTTGTCGGGGCACGTTGGAGTCCCCGCCCCCACACTTCCCTAGCCAACGGGGCAGTCCAAAGATCATGGTTAGACGTGCCACGGTTACGAGTTCCCGGAATCTTTTTTTCGATTCAGGCGATTCCGGGGCGCGTATTTCCTGGTCCGGATGCGAAGAATCGACCAGCACGACTCCTGCGACTCGGTCACGATTTTGCGAAACGAAGAGCCGGGCGTGATACCCACCCAGGGAATGGCCGACAAACACGTAAGGTCCACCAATTTCGGCGGCTGCGAGCAAGGAAGAAAGCTCGCTGACGGCCTCTTTGCTGGTCCTCGGCCCCGGTCGGGCATCACTCCAACCCAACCCCGCACGGTCATAGGCGCACACGCGGGTGAACTTGGCGACTTCCGGTTGCACGAGCATCCAATACGGAGAAGAACCGCCAAGCCCCGACTCCAGAATGACCGTTGGTGTGCCGCTCCCCATACAATTGATGTGCATTCGGTACCCACCGACATTCACCAACCTACCAGGCGCCGGATAGCGCCGTTTTGATATGGCAACAAAGATAGCCTGATCAATTAGTCCTAGCGTTACTGCGAGCACAATGAGAGCAACAACCGCATAAATGATCCTCTTGCTCCACAGCCAAATCGGGGAGTGTTTCCGGGCTGGGTAAGGTGCGGTCTCCGGCATAAATCTCCAAGGAGGGCGGGCGTGCTGCCGAGGATTCTAGCATCGGATCAGGACAAGAAAATGAATTTCTGTTGGTGAGATGAGAACGAGATGGCAACCTATTGGGTTATGCCTCTTTAGGCGCTCACTCGCCCGTCTCGAAGCTCCGTGGCGTGGTCGCCAGCGCACTCTCGCACGATCTATCCCGCAACCGCAGTTCACTTCCTGACTGACGACGCTGCATATCCCTGCCACACATATTCCAGCGCCTCGGGAAGCGTCTGTTGCTTCACCGCCCGGTCCACGTGGCCTGCGTTGCGGGCGAATACGAATTGGTAGTGATAGCCCTTGTCCGCGAGCACCTTCGCCATCCGCTCATTGGCCAGAACCCAGTCGTGCATGTTGTCGCGCATCACGTTCGGATTGAACAGGTCCCGGTCTCCAACTTCCATCCAGATTCGGATCGGCTTCACCGCGCTCTCCGGGATCAGATGCGCGTGAAATTCCCACGCTCCATGCGGCGTTCGCGCATCATAAGGCCACTGCTGGTTGATGAATGTGCCGGAATACGTGAGCACCCGGTAATAAAGCTCGGGATGATACCAGGCCATGATCAACGCGCACGACCCTCCCGAACTGCCACCCATGGTCGCCCTTCCATCCGGATCTTTCGTGAGCTTCACATGCGCTTCGGCTTCCACCCGCGGCAAGACTTCCTTCTCCACAAACTCGGCATACACGCCTGACATCGTGTCGTACTCCAGCCCGCGTTCACTCCCCTGCGCGTCCCCGCTTCCGTTCCCGATCGAAATGGCAATCATCACCGGAACCTTGTGTTTTGCGGTCAATGTGTCGAGAACCGAAAAGAGCAGAGGGTCAGGCCCGTCCGCCCCAACGATAAAAGGCGCAACGCTCCCCGCCACATACTGCTTGGGGACATAGACTGCCACTCTTCGCACGTAGGGCGCGGGATGGCTCGTCGTCACCACCAGCTTCGCCGGATCGGCCGGATCCACGGTCCCGAACGTGCCCGCCTCCCGCGCAATGCCCGGATAAATCTTGCTCTCCGATGAGTTCATCGTGAACTCAATCACCGTGCCCTTGGGAACGTCCCCTTGAGCAGACATCTCGGGAGCAACATCGTGCGTAGGCCCAAGGATAAAATTCCCATCCACATCTGCCGGAGGATTCGAGCCGTCAGGCAACTCCTTCGCCGCGACATATCCAGGAGTGTGAGGGTCTCGCGTAGGTGGTGTCGGACGTTCCGTGCGCTGCGTCGCCGGAACAGTCTGCCCGGAGACCGGAATTACAACTGCAATGAGGCTGACCAGAACTCCAACGCACAGATAACGCGGGAAAGGAATCATGCTGCCATTGTGCAGCATTTCGAAATTTCGGGGAAATGAACCCAACGATCGCCGGCTGGGAGGTGTCAATAGGCAGCCAAACAACTCACTTAATCACCCCTCGTTCCGACGCCTCAATAAACTGAATCAGCATCTCCACGTCTTCCCCGCGATCCGTCTCCGACTTCAGCTTCTCCAGCGCCTGCGACGTATTCAGCTTCGACGCCAGCAGGATTTTATATGCATGCTGAATCTTCGCGATCCGCTCCTTCGAGAAGCCGCGGCGCTCGAGGCCAACTTTGTTTATGCCGTAAGCCCGCGCGTCGCGCGCAGCGGAGGTCATCGAAAAGGGAAGAACGTCTTGCGTGACAATGGTGCCGCCGCCGATGTAGGCATGTGCACCCACCCGCGTGAACTGGTGGACCGCAGACATCGCCCCGATCACAGCCCATTCCCTCACGATCGCATGCCCGGCCAGCGTCGCTCCATTCACCAGCATGGCGTGATCCTCAACCACGCTGTCGTGTCCGACGTGCGCGTAGGCCATGATCAGCAAATGGCTGCCAAGTTTGGTGAGCCCTCCACCCTTCACCGTGCCGCGATTGATGGTCACAAATTCACGGATCTCGTTGTGATCGCCGATCTCCAGCCGCGTCGGCTCGCCTCTGTAGCTAACGTCCTGGGGCGCCATGCCAATCGCGCAGAATGGAAAGAATCCATTGTCCACACCGATCTTCGACGGCCCTCCAATCGCGACGTGCGATATCAGATGGCAATCCTCGCCCAGTTCGACGTCAGCGCCGATCACGCAATACGGGCCAACCTTGGACGAAGCCGGCACCTTGGCACTCGGATCGATAATCGCCGTGGGATGTATGTTCGTGGGAGCTGTCATCCGGTTGTGCCATCAATGCCAGGTTGAACCCACAGGCACAAAGAGAGTTTCCCCCGTGGTCCCCTGTGTCCCCTGCGGTGAAAGGTTTTTCGAAAGCCGCAAGCCGAGAAAACTATTCACTGTCGCCGTTGGACCCGCGTTCCCGCGAGCGGTCAATCAACTGGCACGAAAGAATTGCCTCGGCTACACGCTTCTCGCCCACCAGCGCATACCCCTGCATCTTGGCAGCGGTCATGCCGGGCATCGAACGCCAGCCGGTGACATCCACTTCCAGCCGTAATTGATCTCCCGGGCTCACCGGCCGCCGAAATTTCGCTCGCTCAATCCCGGTAAAGAGCAGAACTTTGTCGCTGCGATCCTCGAACTCCACCAGCAGCAGCGTGCCCCCGGCCTGGGCCATAGCTTCCACAATCAGAACGCCCGGCATGATGGGCAGTCCGGGAAAATGTCCCGCAAAGAAAGGTTCGTTGATCGTGACGTTCTTGATGGCGACGATGCTCTCTCTGCGCTTGATGTCCAGCACGCGATCAATCAGCAAAAAAGGATAGCGGTGCGGCAGAATCTTGAAAATCTCGTGGATGTCGAGCGCGGTCTTCGCCGTCTCCGGCGAAGAGTCCGGCACAGGGGTGCTCTCGTTCATAGTTCGTCTCAAAACGGCTTGAAGATTATACTGTACGGCTCGTGCCAGAAGGGTATTGGGTGCCCCATTTCTCGCGTGTTCTTAGCGCGAGAAGTGGGGTGTTACGGGAGAGTGGGGAGAGCATGCCACGCAAGACCAAAGCTCACGATACGAGAGTTCAATCGGACAGCCGCGAGCGCCTGCGCTACTTCGAATCCCGCCAGGACGCTCTCTTGCAGACGATCCGCTCCTTCGTCGAAATCGAATCTCCCAGCGACAACAAGCCAGCCGCCGACCGCATGGGCGCATTCCTCGCGGGCGCATTCGAGGCCGTAGGTGGACGCGCCACTCTGCATCGTGCAGAAGACTTCGGCGACAATCTTCAGATCGACTTTCCCGGGGACACGAGGCACAAGCCAGTCCTCCTGCTCGGACACTTCGACACCGTCTATCCCCTCGGCACACTCGCCGACATGCCCTGCCGCGTAGCCGACGGCCGCCTGCACGGTCCGGGCGTGCTCGACATGAAGTCGGGCGTCGCGCTCATGATGTACGCGATCGAGGCTCTGCAAGCCTGGCACGGCACCTTGCCCAGACCCGTAACAGTTTTCCTGGTCTCTGATGAAGAAGTCGGCAGCAGTTCCTCGCGCAAGATCACAGAGGCTCTGGCCCGGCAATCCGCAGCCGTGCTCGTCCTCGAGCCTGCTGCCGGACTGCGCGGTGCCGTCAAAACTGCCCGCAAAGGCGTCGGTGATTACACCCTGACCGTCAAAGGCGTTGCCGCGCACGCCGGACTCGATCCCGGCAAAGGACACAGCGCCATCCTCGAACTCGCTCGCCAGATCGCCGTCATCGCGAAATTCAATGATCTGAAGAAAGGCATCTCCGTAAATCCCGGCGTGATTCGCGGAGGCACGCGCACCAACGTCATCGCAGCCGAAGCCGTCGCCGAAATCGATGTGCGCATCAAGAGCGCGAAGCAAGCCACCGGCCTTGATCGAAAGATGCGCGCCCTGAAGCCCTTCGACAAACGCTGCGCACTCGCAGTCGAGGGCGGCATTAACCGCTTGCCCATGGAGCGCACGGCCGGAGTGGCCGCGCTCTATAAGAAAGCCCAGGCCATCGCCAGCGAGATCGATTGGAAACTCGAAGAAGCCGCCGTGGGCGGTGGCTCCGACGGAAACTTCACCGCCGGCATTGGCATCCCCACGCTCGACGGCATGGGAGGAGTCGGCGAAGGAGCGCACGCCGTCCACGAACACATCCTCATTTCAGAATTGCCGCGCCGCGCCCTGCTCTTAGCCGGCATGATCGAGAGTATCTGATGCGGAGAAGTCACTCTGCTGCGGTGAACACCAGGAAGTAGTCCATCTGGTCGCCCTTCACGAAATCGTAGCGGTCGACGAGACGGTAACCCGCTTCCTTCGCTTCTCGGATGACGACTTCGCTTCCCACTCCATGATTCTCCCCGTCCCCGTTGCGATCGATGATGCCCACTTTCGCTCCGCTGCGCAGCGCTGCCCGCAGGTTCCGCAGCAACTCCACCGGATGGGCTACCTCGTGATACGTCTTCAGCAACAAGACCGCGTCCACCGAATGGGCGGGCAACAGCGGGTCATCGGCCGTGCTGAGGATGGTCTTCACGTTCTGCAGCCGCTCTTTCCGCGCGCGATCATCGATATATCGAACAGCCTCCGGGTTGATGTCGACGCCATACACCCGACCGATCCCGCCGACACGCTTTGCGGCGCGAACCGTGAACCAGCCTGACCCTGCTCCAATGTCGGCCACGCTCTTGCCCGCCGTGACACCGAGAATGTCCATCACGCGGTCAATCTGAAGCCTCTCCTCCCGTCCCGGCGAATCGAAGACTGAGAGGTCTCCGGTATACGGCTCGCTGGTTTTGCGCTGCCGGCTGGCAGCAGCCGCGGGAGCCTGCCCCGCGGTCCTCGGCACCCAAGCCGCAACACTCGAAAACAACGAAACCGACAGCACAGTAACTCGAAAGATCTTCATGACGTTCAACCCTGATCCCAACCTTACCAAGATAGACACCCAACGTCGCTTTCGGTGAGCGGGGCTTTTTGACTCTGGAGGGCAGGTAGCCTAGAATTTTCTCCTGGCGGAGTTGCTCGTTTCTCGCGCCTTCGGTCCGATTCTGGAGGAGGTTCACCCCGTGGAAGGCAAGATCGGTCTCACCGAGATCCTCTTCATCGTGGCCATCGCGCTATTGCTATTCGGCCCCAGCAAGTTCGCCTCCCTCGGCAAAGGCATCGGCGAAGGCATCCGTAATTTTAAGTCAGCGATGAAAGAGGAAGACAAGAAAGAGGAAGAGAAGAAGTCGTAGCCTCACCGCTCCCGCAACATCCGGTACACCAGAGCCACAGGCAATCCCACCACGTTGCTGTAGTCCCCTTCAATGCGCGGAATCCAGCGTGACGCGATTCCTTGAATCGCATATGCCCCGGCCTTATCCATAGGTTCACCGGTCGCCACGTAATCGCGAATCTCCTGGTCAGAGATCTCGCTCATCGTCACCACAGTCGTCTCGAAAGCAGTTCTTTCCTGTTCTGAACGCGATTCCTGGTTCCTGGCTCCCGACCCCCGGCCCCTGGATTCTGGCCTCACCAGGCAAACCCCCGTGATCACCTGATGCGCTCGTCCGGCCAGCATCCGCAACATGCGCGCCGCGTCATCCGCATCCACAGGTTTTCCCAGGATAGTTTCACCGACAACAACAATCGTATCCGCTCCCAGCACCGTGTCTTGCGGACGTGTCCGCCACACCGTCAGCGCCTTCTCTCGCGCCAGCCGCTCCGCGCAATCGCGTGCCGACTCCCGGGCCAGTGGTGTCTCATCCACATCCGCCGGTTGCACCACAAATGAAATTCCCGCATTGCGCAGAAGTTCCTGACGTCGCGGCGATGCCGAAGCGAGCACGAGCATGAGGGTTTGATTCTACCGGAAGACCACGGCCGTCCTATTTGCGGATCAACTCGATCCGATTCCCAAACGGGTCGGCAATATGACAGCGGCGAACCCCAGGGATGCTTTCATCGTCAGTCACTCCAACTCCGGCCGCCTTCAGTCTGCTGACTAGCCCGTCGTAATCGAAACAGCGCAGCGCAGGATGCGCCTTCCGCGCCGGACGAAAATCCATTTCCACACCAAGATGAATCTGCACCGGCCCGCACTCGAACCAGCACCCGCCGCGTTTAGCCAACTCTGAGGGCTTCGGAACTTCGCTCATCCCGAGCAACGTCGCATAAAACGCCCGCGCGCGTTCCTCCCCGCCCACCGGCATCGCCAGTTGCACATGATCAATCGCGCTGAAGGGATACGTGCCCACAAGATGCTCCGCGCCGGCCTTTCTCCGCGATCTCAGCGGATCTTCTCAGCGACCTCTGCGGCTAAAGGTTTTCTCCGCCCACTAGCGCGACCCCACCACACCCCGCACCGACTCAATCAACTTCGCCGAATCGTAGCCAACCCCCTCCTTGAACACCGTCTCCACATTCTCGATGTCTTCAATTTTTTTCGACGGATCGCCCTTAATCACGACAAGGTCGGCCTGCTTCCCGGCTGCGATCGTTCCGATGCGATCCAGTTCTCCCAGATACTGCGCACCGTTGTAGGTCGCGATATGAATGGCCTCCAAAGGCGTGAATCCAGCCTCTACGAGCAATTCGACTTCCCGTTGGTCGCCGAATCCGGCGATCACTCCGCCCATGCCTGTGGGGTCGAGCCCCGCCAGCAGCAAACCTCCGGCCTTCGAGAACGCATACTCGAATTCCAATTCTTTCTTGAACGCAGCTGGCCATGGCGAAACGTCACTGCCCCACCGCTGCTTCAAAAAGTTGCTGTCGCTCGACCGCACCCGATTCGCCAGCAGCGCGCTGCGCGCATCGGGCGACAGCGCCTCAAGCACGCGCTTCTGCAGCGTCGGCCTTCCGGCAAAGCTTCCCATCTCAAACACTGGCAGCGTCGAAGTCACCGCCACATGATGCTGCACCAGATATTGAATCGTGTCGTGCAGCGGACCTGCATTCACGTCGAGCTTCGCCATCAGAAACGGGTCTTCCGACTTCTCCGGGCACTGGTCTGGTTTCTTGTCCTGCTGAAATTCCGTATCAACAAACAATCCGTGCTCGAGGTCGTCAATCCCCAGATCGGCCGCCTCACGAAACGTCACGGAGCACAGATGTCCCGTCACCTTGGCTCCCCGCTTGTGCGCCGCCTGAATTGCGGCACCAAGCTCTGCCCGCGTAATGAACATGTACGCTTTGAAATTGTCGACACCCTGATCGAGCCAGAAATTGACAGTCTTGACCGCGTCGTCAGGCCCGGTCAGCTTGTGCATCTGGAGTGCCCACGAGCCCGCGCCCTCCAGATACGGCCCCGTCACATGGATCGTCGGCCCCAACGCTTGCCCCGCGTCAATCTGCTTCTTCAACTCAAGATCGGTGTAAGGTTCCAGCGCACCCGTCGTCCGAATCGTAGTGACACCACCGGCCAGATACAGTCGCGGAAAGCTGTACGCCATCTCGCCAAAGATTCCGTTCCCCATGGGATACACAATGTGATCGTGCATCCCCACCAGCCCCGGAATCACGCTGTATCCATGCAGGTCGAGCACCTGCGCGTCCTTCGGGAGATTTACCGAGGTTGTGTCGCCTACGGATTCAATCTTCCCCTTGCCAAGAACGAGAGTCTGATCCTCGCGCGGCGCCGCACCGGTGCCGTCGATGACACGCACATGCGTCAGTGCGACGACAGGGGCGTCCACCTTCACAAATCCGCGCACCTCGGGGGACATGTTCTGCGCCGCAGACAGCGAGCAACACGCAAGAAGTACTATGGCAATCGCACTCCTCATGATTCCTCCTAGAACATTACTGGAATTGAAGCGGCTTCTCTGTCGTCGGCAGCTCCGTGGAAGAGCGGCCCTTCAAGGGCCGCGTTAGCCGCGCCCACCGTGATGGGTTTAGCCCCTGGGGTGCTCCGCGGAGTCAACCTCCAACCCGGTCCCCTCAGAACCACGTCCCCGCCCGATACTTGCGGTACTCCTCCCCAAACGCCGCCTCGAGCACCGCCGATTCCTTTCCCGCCCGCCAAAGCTGCAAAGGAATGATGACAACAAAAATCAAAAGGTAAGCCGGCCGCCCAAACAGCAAGATTGCTCCGGCGATCACACACGATCCGAAAACGTAAATCGGATTGCGGATCTTGGAATAGAGACCCTTCGTCACCAGTTGCCGGGCCTGCGCCGTCACCGCGAACGATGCCCCCAACTGAAACCGGGCAACGGTCCACAGGACGAAGCCCGCAACCATCAGACAGAGCCCCGCGATCCGAATCGCAGTCCACTCGGTCGGAGCGTGCTCCCATGTCAAGAAGCCGGCCGCCACCCCCACCATCAGCGTAAGTACTATGTGTTTTCCAATCATGATCTCAGCTCGGTCAACGAGGGTAAATCACAGGGACCAAGGCCGCAACTCGTTCGGCTTTGAACGCACTTCAGTCTTCTCTGCGCCCTCTGCGAATTCCTCTGCGATCTCTGCGGTTAAGGTCTTTCTAACCGCACACTTCGTGGCAATAAGTCTCGAAATTGAGGAACCAAGGCCGAAAACGCCCATCTGGCACCTGTTAGAATCGTTGTTTACCCGCTCATGGATTCCCAGCACATCCGCAACTTCGCGATCATCGCGCACATCGACCACGGCAAGTCCACGCTCGCCGACCGCCTGCTGGAACTTACTGGATCTCTTACCGCGCGCGAGATGCAAGCCCAGGTCCTCGACTCCATGGACCTCGAGCGCGAACGCGGAATCACCATCAAGGCCCACGCCGTCCGTATGGTGTACACCGCCCAAGACGGCCAGACCTACCAGCTCAACCTGATCGACACTCCCGGCCACGTGGATTTTTCCTACGAGGTCTCCCGTTCCTTGGCTTCGTGCGAAGGCGCGCTACTCGTGGTCGATGCCTCGCAAGGCGTCGAAGCCCAAACGCTCGCCAATTCCTATCTCGCCATCAATCACGGCCTCGAAATCATTCCCGTCATCAACAAGATCGATCTCCAATCCGCCGACATCCCACGCACCAAGGAGATGATCGAGGGCGCAGTCGGCCTGGATGCGACCGACGCCGTACTGATCAGCGCCAAGACCGGACAGGGCGTTCCCGATGTGCTCGAAGCGATTGTGAAGCGAGTGCCTCCGCCCAAGGGCTCACCTGACAACCGGCTCCAGGCGCTGGTTTTCGACTCCTGGTTCGACGCCTATCGCGGCGTCGTCGTTCTAGCGCGCGTCTTTCAAGGCACGCTGCGCAAGAATCAGAGAATCCGTCTCATGTGGAACGGCACCACCTTCGACGCGGAAACTCTGGGCGTGCTCACGCCCAAGCCCGTCGAGATCGATCAACTTGTCGCCGGCGAAGTCGGATTCCTCATCGCCAACATTAAGAACGTCGCCGACACGAAAATCGGCGACACCATCACCGACGACACCAATCCCGCCATCGAACCCCTTCCCGGCTTCGAAGAAATCAAGCCCATGGTCTTCGCCGGACTCTATACCGTCGACGCTCACGAGCACACCGTACTGCGCGAGGCCCTCGAAAAACTTCGCCTCAACGATTCGAGCTTCTTCTTCGAGCCCGAAAGTTCCGTCGCCTTGGGCTTCGGGTTTCGCTGCGGATTCCTCGGCCTGCTCCACATGGAAATCATCCAGGAGCGCCTCGAACGGGAGTTCAACCTCGACCTGATCACTACCGCTCCCGGCGTGCGCTACAAGATCACCAAGACCGACGGCGAGATGGTCGAAATCGACAATCCTTCGCGCTGGCTCGATCCCAGCGAGATTGCGAAAGTCGAAGAACCGGTCATCCTGGCCACCATTCTCACCAACGAAGAATACGTTGGCGGAATCCTCGCCCTCGTCGAAGAAAAACGCGGCAAGCAAAAAACCTTCGAATATGTCAGCTCTTCGCGCGTCATGTTGCACTATGAATTGCCGCTGAACGAGATCGTGCTCGATTTCTACGACCGCCTCAAATCCGTTTCCCGCGGATACGCCTCGCTCGACTATCACCTCGCTGGATACTGGGAATCGCCCATGGTGAAACTCGATATCCTCGTAGCCGGAGATCCCGTCGACGCCCTTTCCATCATCGTTCACCGCGACTTCGCCTACGAACGCGGCAAAGCCCTGGTCTCCAAAATGCGCGAACTCATCCCACGCCAGATGTTCGAGGTCCCCATTCAAGCCTCCATCGGCGCCAAGATCATCGCCCGCGAGACCGTCCACGCCATGCGTAAGAACGTCCTCGCCAAGTGCTACGGCGGCGACATCACCCGCAAGCGCAAACTCCTTGAGAAGCAAAAAGAAGGCAAGAAGCGCATGAAGCGCATCGGACGCGTCGACATCCCACAAGAAGCCTTCCTGGCAGTCCTCAAGGTCGGCGAAAGCAGCAGCTAGAAAGTCTCTCGTCCTTCTCCCCGCGCCCCATCCGGGCAACTCCACCCTCCCTCGCCCCATCTGACCATCCGGAACTTCCGTGTGGTCGAGGGAGTCTATTTATCCCAGCCGCTACTTGAGCGAACATCAGGAGGAACTGATGCACCGCCGCGCCGTTCTTCGATCCGCAATTTGCTGCGTCTGCCTGACGTCGGTAGCGACGCTGGCGCAACAACTACAAAACGTCGCCACAGCCGAGAAACCAGGCGAACGATCTCCGTCGGTGCGCCAATCGGCCATGAGCCTGGTCGAAGAAGCCCTCGCCGGAACCGGTTCGCTGACCATACCTTCGAACCGGCTCGCCATCGAGTTGCGCGCGTTCCCGATTGTGTGGTCGCGCAGCGACGCTCGCGCCCGTGCCTTGGTTCAACAAATGGCCGGAGAATTTGCCCAGGCCGCCAATGCCGCAACGCAAGATCGCGATCAAAACCCCGCCTACGCGCTGAACGAATTGCGCAATCAGCGCTGTGGCATCGCACGCGCCATCGCAATCAGCGATCCCGATCTGGCCCTGCTCTTCGTCTCGGCGACTCTACCCTACCTCAAGTCGATTGCCCCCGAGGATGACCCGGACGACCACGCCCTGATTGTGGAATTGGCCGCGCAAGTTGCTCTCCACAACCCGCGGCGTGCTCTCGATCTCGCCGAACAGCAGTTGAAAGAAACCGATGATCTTCCCCAATCGATGATCGACTTGCTCGATCAGGTTCAACGCAACGATCCTCAGGTTGGGAGCCACTTGTTCCACGACATCGTGGATCACCTGCGTCGCCAGAATCTCACCGAGGACGTGGAAGCCCTCTCTTTTGCGGCTTCGCTGCTCGGAAGTCAATTCTCACGGCAGTCAGAGACAGGTCAGCCTGACGATGTGCTCCGCACTCTGGCCGAGACCGTCGCCACCGCAGCCCTAAGCCCTGGCGTACTGCCGGAGAAATCCTGGGTGTTGAGCGATGCGCTGACCGCACTTGACGCACTCGTCCCAGCACGGAGCGCGGCACTGCATTCGGGAAACGGTGGTAGCACGCAGGCGCCTTCCGTGCAGAACTCGTTCTGGCAAAAGTTCAACCAGGCCCAGTCTAGCGGCAACGACAGTCAAACTCTCACGTTGCTTTCACAGGCTCCGGATGAAGTCCGCCTGCAGGCAGCGCTACGAGCTGCACGGGAATTCGCCGATCGCGGAGATTTGGAACGAACCCTCCAGGTCGCCCAGGGTCTCGAACCCTGGCAGAGGAACACTATGATGCAGTCGGCCCTGGTGTCGGCGGCGCTCGCCGCGGGCAGCCGCTCTGATTTCCCCAGTGCCCGCCAACTGGCTGCTCAGATCACCGATGAAGACTCGCGCGCCACCGTGCTTAGCAGCCTTGCAATTTTTGCGAATGGCAATGGCAAAACGCGCGTGGCTGAAGAGATGCTCGGCGAAGCCTCCTCGCTGGTAGTGAATCACAACGCAGGCACTTCTGCTTTTGCCGCGCAGCTAAGAGTCGCGCAGGCTTATCTTCGCGTGAAACCAGCTCAGGCCATCCCCTTGCTCGAGCGTTCCGCAACTCAAATTGAGCAGGCGCTTTCGGCCGCGGCTCAGCTCGATGGCTTTCTTCCCGACTCTCATTCCTTCGCGGGCAACGAACTCATTCTCAATCAGGGCTTCTTGTACAACCAACTCCTGGAGCCCTACGCCATGGCCACAGCCGAACTGGCTACTTTTGATCTGCCGGCGGCTCGAATCCTGGCAAACCGGCTCCCCTTACCCGAAGCCCGCATGATGACCGAGATATTCGTCGCCGCTGGCGTCCTCGGCAAGATGGATCAGACTCAAAATGCGGTGAATGCCTCCAACAACATCCGTCTCCGGTTCGTAGAAAGTTACTAAACGCAGCAATGAACCAATTTAGAGCCCCTTCGCGTTGGGTGATGACGCTCCCATCCTTGCCCCAATCGACGCCCGTAGCGCCTTCGCCACCTCGCCTGCGATGTCGTCCTGGACCATCAATTTGTCATCCAGCGGCCGGTCATAAGTTTCCGACCAGATCACATACCCGTGATCTGCCCGCACCAGCCGCGCCGCCACCCGAAACCTCGCCGCCGACTTCCGCACGCTTCCGTCCAGCACGTAAGCGACGCCCAGCGTCTGAGCAATTTCGGCGACCGGAATTTGTTTCCCTTTGAAGTAGAACGACGATGTCGCAGCCGGCACCCGAAAATCCGGAATCTTGCTCAGCTTGTCAATTAACTCCTCGGTCATCCCGTCGGCGAACTCCTCTTCCTTCATCCCCTCCGTCAGATCGAGAAATGGCAGCACAGCAACAGACTTCTGGGGCTGCGCAGCCATGGCGGGTGAGATGGATTGCCCGCTGCTCGCGACCTTACCGCGAAATAAAAAAACAATCACAACGATAAACGTTAGAGCAAGCACCGCGCCCGCAGCCCACGTGAAGCGAGCTCCGCGAAAACCCGGGTGCCTGATTTCTCCCGCGTCTTCTGCGCGGGACGTGGGGCTTTCTTCCTCGGACATCGCCCAACCAGAACGCTCACCATCCGTCCACGGCCCCACCTTCGCCACCATCCGGTACCCCAGCCGCGGCACAGTCGCGATGTAACTCGGCTGTTTCGGATCGTCCCCAAGCAAACGCCGCAGCGACGTCACCGCCTGATAGACGGAGTCCGGACTAACGGTGACGTCCGACCAAACCTGAGTGAGCAGCTCATCGATGCTGACAACCTCTCCAGCATGCTCGGCGAGGCACAGCAGCAGACGCATCGTCCTCGTCTCTACCCGCGCGGTCTCCCCATCGCGTGAAATCTGGCCCAACGCCGGATTGACGTACCATGCGCCGATGCGAAGCATTCTCGCGGTTGCGCGCTCCATGCAGCTGATTCACCTCTGTCCATGAATGACGGCGACGCTCGCAGATTACACCCCCACAGTTGCCTGCGTCATTTCAGAACTATTCAGAACGTTTCAGACCCCGTCTCAGGACTTCACGCGTCTCATGCAGGTATCGTGAGTCCCGCTCGTTGCACCGGGGATAACAAAACAAATTCAGAGTGAAAAGAGGATATGGGATGACTGATAACTCCACGCCTTCCAGGAAAAGAAGCACTCTACGTGCCATCGCCTCCGGCGGGCTGATTGCCGGAACCTTGGACCTGCTCCAAGCCTGCATCCTCTTCGGGTGGGACATCCCCCTCGTGATCGCAGGCGGGCTGCTCGGGCGGAGCGCTTTCCACGGCGGCGCCGGCACTTATATTCTTGGCGTCCTCCTGCACTACTTCATCGCCTGCTCGGCGGCAGCGACCTACTACGCCGCCAGCCGCCGTCTGCATTTCCTCACGGAGCACCCGCTGGTATGTGGCTTGTTCTTTGGCGCCGCCGTTGAAGAGGTCATGAGCCTGGTCGTTTTACCGCTCTCCGCCCTTCACTCTCGAGGTCCCTACGAACTTCACGACCTGATTCAGGGGCTGCTGGTGCACATGGTCGTCGTCGGCCTGCCGATCTCCTTCAGCGTTCGCCGGTACTCGCCAGCGGCCCGATAGCCCTCAACCCTCGGCGCAATGCAGAGCGAGACGTGATCGCCCCGAAGCCGCATTGGGATTACGAAAAGCGATTTCCCCAATCAGCTTTTCGCCATCTACCCGCCACCCGGAAAACGAAAAAAAACGCTGAAATCGGGCCAAAACCGGAAGTGCTAGAACTTCAAAATGTGCAAATCTCAAATAAGGAAGAAATGCGCTCCGGTCCGACGCCCGCTCATGTTAATAAGCGATGAATTGCATAACTGGTTACTATTCATGGATTTAAAGCTAGGAAAACGGGTTCCCTGAAACCGACCGTTCGGACTTCGCCAGAAGAAATTCTGAGGTCAGGTTTCACTTCCACAAGCTTTTCCACAGCCCCAGTCTGTATCGGCAGGCCTGCCGCAAACTTAAGTCTCTACAGCACTTACCCCGCCCTTTCTAGGGTAATCCCTGTAGTTCGAGGGGTTACTCGTCCGAGCTACCACCACCCTCGGCCAGTGACTCAAATCTGGTGCAGTGTTTCAGAAATGCCATCTTGACCCGGCCGATCGGACCGTTGCGCTGCTTGGCAATAATGATCTCTGCTCTCCCCTGCAGCTCCGGATCATCCTGCTTGTAAACTTCCTCGCGGAAGATGAACATGACCAGGTCGGCGTCCTGCTCAATTGATCCCGACTCGCGCAAATCCGCAAGCTGCGGACGATGATCTCCACCGCGGCTCTCTGGCGCGCGACTCAACTGCGACAGCGCAATCACCGGCACGCTCAGTTCCTTGGCCAGCGCCTTCAGCCCGCGCGAAATCGCCGAAACTTCCTGCGTGCGATTCTCAAATCTCTTGCCGCCGCCCGACATCAGCTGCAGATAATCCACGATGATCAGGTCGAGCTTGCCCTGTGATTGCTTCAGTCGCCGCGCCTTCGCCCGCATCTCGCTCAGAGAAATTCCGGGCGTGTCGTCGATAAAGATCGGCGCGTGCGCCAACTGTTCCATCGCGCGCACAACTTTTTTCGTATCGTCCTGCCACAGCGATCCCGTCCGCATCTTGTGCGCGTCGACTCGCGCCTGCGAACACAACAAGCGCATCAGCAGGGCCTCGCGCGACATCTCCAGGGAAAACACTCCCACCACCTGCTGATCTTCAATCGAAGCATTCTCCGCGATGTTCATCACGAATGCCGTCTTGCCCATGGAAGGCCGCGCGGCGATGATCACAAGATCCGATCGCTGCAGCCCGCTGGTCATCTCATCCAGATCGACATAGTGCGTCGCCAGCCCCGTGATGCGCTGGCCGCGCTGCAGCAGTGCATCGACCGACCCGAACGTTTCCCGGACGATCTCCTGCACCCCCATGAACCCGCGCCCAATGCGCTTTTCCGAGAGTTGAAAGATCGCGGCTTCCGTGTCGCTAAGAACATCCTCCGCCGCATCCGACTGATCGCTCGCGCGGGCAATCGCCGTCGTCGCCGCCGAGATCACTCCCCGCAGCAGTGCCTTGTCGCGCACGATCTTGACGTAGTGCTCAATCGACGGGCGCTCGGGCACACCCTCGACCAGGCTTGACACGTACGCCACATCGCCGATGGCCTGCAGATCCTTGTGCCGCTCGAGTTCCTCGATCAGCGTGATCATGTCGATCGGACGCGACGACTCCGCCAGATCTACCATGCGCGTATAGATCCGCCGGTGCGAGTCGAGCGAAAAATCCTCGATCCGCAAATGCTCCGCCGCCTGATTGTACGCAAAGTTATCGAGCAGGATCGCGCCTAGAATCGAGCGCTCCGCGTCCACATTCGCCGGCAGCGTGCTGATCGCGTAATCAGAAGTAGTGGCCAAGAAATTTTCCCGAGTCAGAATTCCAAAGGTTCCACCCGAACACTATCCCCACGCCCCTTGTGAATGCGATGCGCCCCCTCTGGAAAACTCAACCCAATTCAAAAAAAGTTGGCGGATGCACGACGCATGTGGCGACGGCCGCCTCGGACGTCCCGCGAAGTCCTGAGCCTGCCGAAGGGCGAGCAGCCCACCGCCGACTTCTTGAGTGTAGGAGAACAAAAGACGAAGATCAAGCAAAGAAGAAAATTGCAAGAACGTTTAGAGCTAAAAGCTAGAAGCTAGAAGCTTCCCAAAATTCGAATGCGGTCCAAGGCCAGCCACCCTGGACCGCATCGTTCGTGTGTTTCTGACCCCGCCCTTTTTGTCACCGCGGAGGCGGTGCAATGACTGCCTCAGCCCGTCAGCGCTCGATAACGAGTGCCGCATTTGCCGAAGCCAGTTACCCGACCCGCAATCGTGCGATCACGAATCGGTAACTGCTGCAGCGGCCAGCGGTCCTGCCTGCTCCGAAGAGCGAGGGGGAGGAGGCCGCAACGCCCGGGCAACCAGTCGCGCTATGCGCGTGTCTGGAAGTTTCCCTCCAGCAATCCTCTGTCGAGAACTGCCGGCTGCCACTGGCTCTGCCGCAATCATCTAGCAAAGTCAGAAACTTTCACGTTTCGCTGAACCCACTTTTATTCAGATCGTTGCGCCTCGCAACACAAAAATCTGCCTCCCTTGTGCAGAAACTGTGGACGATGATACTTCCCTGTGGAAGCCCGAGGAAAACTAAGAATGATCTTTGTGGCCCGCAGTTCATCGACAAGCCATTTCAATAACTTACACACTGTGCAAGTTTCTGCACTAACGCGCCGAGAGGAACGCCAGGAATGCTCACGTAGGGACGGACGCATTTCGTCCGTCCCCGCGAAGGCGAAGCCGAGCGGCCCCGCAAGAGCCGTCTCCGCTCTTCCAGCACAAGTGCCTTTCCATCAAGATGTCACCACAGCCTGCCTCCGCCGTGTGACTATGAAGCGGACAGATGATGAGGCGAACCTTGCAGGGCCCGGGCTTAGGCGTTATCCTTCCGAGAAATTAGGTAGCACTCGTAAACGTAGTGATCCTCATGCTTTGTCCGAGCTGCCATTCCGAAAACCCGGACGCCAAACAGTTCTGTGGAGATTGTGGAAGCCTGTTACAGAACACGGCCGTGACGGCGGCAGTCCGTCAGGAAGTTGCTCGAGCCCTGGAGGCTCGCCTTAAAGATCAGAAGATCGTTGAAGTTGAGACCACTCAAGCTATCGTCGCTCGCCTCTCCGACTGGGCAAGGCTCTTCGGATACTTTGTCGCGATTCCTCTTGCCATTCTGCTGGGCGTGCTCGGCGCCCTTGGAATCAGGACGTATTCCGATTTCACTTCACGTGTAGGCCAGGCCGAGAAGGACGCATTAGCGAGTCTCTCCACCGCGACTGAGACTGCCAGAAAAGCAACTGAGGACGCAAAAAAAGTCGATCAGGAATACAAGGATCTGGACACCCAACTTCAGGCGAGCAAGCAGCTGGCTGGCCAAGTCCAATCTCTCTCGGAGAAGGTAACCAAGATTGAACAAGCCGTGAAGTTCAAGCCCTCTTCTTCGCTTACTCCGGAGCTGAAACAAAATCTTGCCCGAGTCTTCGGCAACTATCACGCGTATCTACAGGCGGTGGGCTTCTCATTGGGCAAGAATCCTCCCACTGCGTTCGTCAATCCTTCCGTGGAAGAGCAAACCTATTACGATCCGCAAGAGAACCAGATTGTCATCAGTTCGGACTGGGTTAGCTTTCAAGACGCAGGCCTGCGTGAATACACGTATTACTCCCTCATCGCGGTGAACAAGGACTTGACCCAAGCCTTATCCCTACAGGGCCTCGAGTCTGGTCTTGCCGATTACTTCCCGTGCAGTTTTCTGAACCGCAGCGAATTCGCCAAGGAGCTCTTTGAATCGATCGAAAAGAAACATCCCGGCTTCACAATTCCTCCACGAAATCTGGACAATCACCGCTCCTTCACGGAGATCCACGCTGGCCAAACGGAACTCCATGACGAGGGCAATATTTGGGGAGGCGCCTTTTGGCAATTGCGCACCGAGATCGGTAAAGCCCCGGCCGACAAGCTTCTCTTCGCTGCCTGGAAGGACTTCCGACCCGCTGGTCGAACCCCAGACCCGATGGTTTTTCCGAAGGAATTGGTAAAACAGGACTCCGCTCTGTATTCCGGAACACATGTTCAGCAAATTCAAGCTATTTTCGAACAACGCGGACTAAAGTTCTGACCCTTTTCACGTGGCGACGGCCGCAAGAAACGAGCCTCACTGCCTACCCACCCTACCTCTGTGCCCCCTGTGGTGAGCGCTTTTGATATCCGCGCGAGAAACCGTCCCCGCGCTCCAGATCCGCCGCAAGCTGCTTATTGTCCAATTCCGCACACTAGATTCCGCCAGTGGTCATCGCCTCAGGGACGCGGCCGCCTTGTCCCAATTACTCCCTTGCTCACCAATACCTTACAAGCCATTCGTGTGGTATGGAACTTGCACGGACATCTCCTGAGCAGGAGCTTCGCCCTCATGGAAACGCTACTTCAAGACGTCCGTCACGCCCTCCGGGTGTTGCGCCGCAGCCCCGGATTCTCCTCCGTCTCCATCCTCACACTCGCCCTGGCCATCGGCGCCACTACCGCCATCTTCAGCGTGGTATACGGCGTCCTGCTGCGCCCCCTGCCGTACACCGAGCCGAACCGGATCATGGCGCTGTTCGAGGTGAATACCGGAGGCACCTGGTCGCGCCTGGCCGACCCGAACTTCGACGACTTTCGCGACCAGAATCGCAGCTTCCAGTCGATCGCAAAGTACAGCGCCAACATCACCTCCGTTTCCGGCGCGGCGCAGCCCACGCGCACTATAGTCGCCAGCGTGACTGCCGGCTTCCTCAAAGTTTTCGGCATTCAACCCATCATCGGACGCGACTTCACTGCCGCCGACGCGAAGAAGGGCTCCGCTCCCGTCGTCCTTCTCAGCCATGGATACTGGAAGCAACATCTCGGATCCTTTCCCGACCTCTCACAGCTCCACCTGAAGATCGATAACGCCGTTTACTCCGTCATCGGTGTTCTGCCCGAAGGCTTCGAGTTCCCCACCGACGCCGGCGTTTACATTCCCGCAGACCGTGAAGGCGAAAACCCCAGCCGCAGCTCGCACAACTACAGCGCCGTAGCTCGCCTCAACGATGGCGTCACCGTGGCGCAGGCCAACGCCGAAATCAGTACCATCGCGCGCCGCATTCACGACACCTCCAGCGAGCAGGGCGACTATCTGCTCAAAGACGCCGTCGTCGTCCCACTGCGGGATTCCATCACTGGCCAAGCGCGCCCCGCTCTGCTGATTCTTCTCGCCGCCGTCGGATTTCTCCTCCTCGTCGCATGCGCCAACGTCGCCAATCTTCTGCTCGCGCAGGCGGCGGCGAGAGTCCGTGAACTCGCGGTTCGCAGCGCGCTCGGCGCGGCCCGTAGCCGGCTCGTCCGCCAGTTCCTCACCGAAGCCCTCATCCTCTCACTGCTCGGAGGAGCCCTCGGCGTTCTCGCAGCTTTTCTCGGCGTCAACGGACTCATCTCTCTCGCGCCCGAAAATCTCCCGCGCCTCGACAGCGTCTCCATCAATTTCCCGGTACTCGCCTTCGCACTCGCGCTCTCGACCGCCGTCGCCGTTGGACTCGGCGCCTTCACCGCCCTGCGCGCCACATCCGGCAACGTCCGCGAAGGTCTCGGCGAGGGTGGACGCGGACAGGCCGGCTCTCAAAGCAGCCAGCGCGTCGGCCGCGGAATCGTCGCCGCGCAGATCGCCATCACGCTCGTCCTCGTCGTCGGCGCCGGCCTTCTTGGCCGCAGCCTGATCAAAGTCCTCGACGTCAATCCCGGATTCCGCATCGACAAGATCGTCACCATGGAAGTGAATCTTCCCTGGCTCGACTGGACCGACACCAAAGGCAAGGCGGGCCAGGCGCTCTTCTTCGCCCAACTCATCGACCGCCTCAAGCAGATTCCGGGTGTGCACCAGGTCGGCGCCATGAACGGTCTGCCCATGAACGGCGGCCTCCCCGACGGCGAATTCCTGCTCATGACCCAGGCCGAGCTGCCGAAAACCCCCGATAACCTCAACGAACTGGCCCTGCAATTCGACATTTTGTTCAAGCAGAAGGATCGTCTGGGCAACGCCGAATTCGGCGTCGCGACGACCGGGTATTTCCAGACTCTCGGCATCCCTCTTCTTCGCGGACGCCTCTTTGACGATCACGACACCTCCGACGCTCCCCACGCCGCCGTCATTAGCGAATCCCTGGCCCGCACGCGCTGGCCCGGCGAGGACCCCATCGGCCACACTATCGAATTCGGAAACATGGATGGCGACATTCGTCTGCTCACCATCGTCGGCATCGTGGGCGACGTTCATCAGTTCGGCCTCGAAGCTCCGCCGCCTCCAACCGTCTACGTCAACCTTTTCCAGCGTCCCGTTCCCTGGATTACCATCACCATGCTTACCGACGGCGACACGCAACAAGCCACCGACAGCGCCCGCCGCCTCCTCGCGGAACTCAATCCCGAAATCCCCCCGCGCTTCCGCAGCTTCCCGCAAATCTACTCGGCGTCTCTGGGCTCGCGCCGCTTCAACCTGATTCTCATCGCCTTCTTCGGCATCGTCGCGCTCTTGCTCGCCACCGCGGGAATCTTCGGCGTGATGGCCTATTCCGTGAGCCGCCGTACCCGCGAAATCGGTGTCCGCGTTGCTCTTGGCGCGCGCTCCCGTGACGTTCTCATCATGATCCTCGGCCAGGGATTGCGCACGATCGCGATTGGCCTGGTCATCGGACTCGCCGGCTCGCTGGCGCTCACCCGCACCGTAGCGTCGCTGCTCTTCGGCGTAACGGCAACCGACCCGCTGACCTTCGCCGCAGTGGTCCTGCTGCTGGTCGCGGCCGCGCTGTTAGCGTGCTACATCCCAGCGCGCCGCGCGACGAAAGTTGATCCGATGGTCGCGCTGCGCTATGAGTGAAGTGAGCCCTCAGCTCAAGCGGGTGCCCCACTTCTTCTGATTTTGAGAGAAGAGGCGACTTTGCCGAAGGTGATTGTCCCTTTTGCAGTGAGAGGAAATTGACGAGGTGCGGTCTACCGCGAAAAATATCCTGTCTTCGTGCGCACCTTGAATCCATCGTTCTTGGGCCGGATCACGATCTTGCGAAAAGAGTCGTCTTTGATCGGATTCGTCGGATAGTAAGCCAGTTCGTAGGAGCTGCGCAGCTCTTCCCCGATTTGATGAAAGTACGTGTGCGGGTCGACGACCTCCGCGTCAAACACGGCGCCACCTGTTTCTTTTGCGATGCGATCCATCACTCGGATTCCGTACTTGTTCCGGGCAGTGAGATTGCCGTGTTCTTTTTGTGTATAGCGGATGGGGAACAACATGACGTTCGTGCTCTGCGCGGCTTCAATCGTCGTCATCATGTCGTGAGAGCTGGAGTTATCCTCGCCGTCGCTGAAGATCAGCAGGGCCCGCCGGCCCTTCTCATTCCCGAGTTTTTCGACGGAGTAGAAAATGGAATCGTAAAACGCCGTGCCGAGGTCGCGCGATTCCTTCGGACCGAGTTCCGGAAAATGTTTATCATCATGTTCGAATCGTGTGAGTCCCTCCAGAATCTCGGCGCTCGATTTCGTGAAGTCGCTCACCAACCGCAGATGGTTGCCGAAGCACAGCATGAAGGCACGGTCCTTGGGTCCAAGGACATCTTGCAGGAAAACCTCCAGGTCGTGCTTGTGCTGCTTGGAGTAATGCTCCTGGCTGCCGCTGGCGTCCACAATTAATCCGAGAGTGAGCGGTACATCCGAGCTTCGGGAAAAGAACGAAATCTTTTGAGGAACGGCATCCTCAAGAACCTCGAAGTCGTCCTTGGTCAGGCTGTTGACCAGTGCCCCGCGGGAATCTCGCACCGAGAACGACACATTGACCAGGTTGACCTTGACCCGAAAAGGCTCTTGCGCAAGACAGCGGACGGCGGCGAGCAGCGTAAGCAGCAGGGCAAAACGTCGCATGGCGATATAGAGTAAGCCATTGCTACAGACGTGAGGGAATGAAATTGGTTACCCTCGAGCGAAGCAGTCGCAGTCGAAGGATCCCTAGCGCTGAGTAGCGCCAAAGGCAGAGACAGGCGTTCGCAAGATGCTGGCCACGACGCGGAAATTCCTTGACGAGCCGCCGGAACTGCGAACGGACACGGGGTCCTTCGACTGCGTGGGACGATTCGCAAATTGCGAATCGTCCCACTTCGCTCAGGATGACAACCTGGTTAGCTAATCCCTGACCCCATCCATGAAGCCCCACGGAGATTCCGCTGAAGCAATCCTCGCCGATTTTCCAGCCCTGAAAGCCGAGCATGTGCAGGCCGCAATTGCGTTCGCAGCGGCCTTGCCGAAGAAGACTTGCCCGTGCCAGCAACGCCGCATTTCTGATGAACGTCTGCATTCTGCGTTAGCACTGATGCTCCGGAAGAGTCCATAGATCAATGAAAAGGGCACGGCTTTCGGCTGATGAGATAACCGTGTCGGCTCCTCGCGGGCGAGTAGACTTGGGAGCGCTCAAGCAACCAAGGCTCGGAGGAAGGAGCCGAGCGATGATGATTATAGGTTGTGATTTGCATACACGCTACCAACAGATCGCGATGCT
>DASQGJ010000065.1:0-177337 GCA_035632675.1 Candidatus Dormiibacterota bacterium | reverse complement strand
TCTCCACCTCGGTTGACCTGCCGTTGAGCCACGAATGCAAGCGCGTTCTGGCTTACGGCGCGGAAGAAGCCGAGCGCCTCAACCACAAACATATCGGCACCGAGCACTTGCTGCTGGGTCTACTGCGCGAAGAAAAATGTTTCGCAGCCGAGATTCTGCATGAGCGTGGCCTGCGGCTCTCGCAGGTTCGCGAAGAAATCCAGCGGTCGTCGTCCGAGAAAGTCGCCTCCAGCCGGCCGAAGGAAAGCTCGCTGCTGGCCGAATTCAGCCGCGATCTGACCCAGGCCGCCATGGACAATACGCTCGATCCGCTCATCGGGCGCGACTACGAGCTCGAGCGAGTCGTTCAGATTCTCTGCCGGCGCACCAAGAATAACCCGGTGCTGATTGGCGAGCCCGGCGTCGGCAAGACCGCCATCGTCGAAGGCCTCGCGCAGCGCATCATTTCGGGCGATGTGCCGGAAGCGCTCAAGAACAAGCGTGTCGTCTCGCTCGATCTCGGAGCCATGCTCGCCGGAGCAAAATATCGCGGCGAATTCGAAGACCGTCTCAAAGCCGTCCTGAAAGAAATCGAAGACTCGCAGGGACAAATCATCCTCTTCATCGACGAACTCCACACTCTCGTCGGAGCCGGCGCCGCCGAAGGCGCCATCGACGCTTCGAACATGCTGAAGCCCGCGCTCGCCCGCGGAGAACTGCGCGCCATCGGCGCCACCACGCTCAACGAATACCGCAAGCACATCGAAAAAGATGCTGCCCTCGAACGCCGCTTCCAGATCGTCTTCGTTGGTGAGCCCAACGTCGAAGACACGATCGCCATCCTCCGCGGCTTGAAAGAGAAATACGAGGTGCATCATGGCGTTCGCATCAAAGACTCCGCCATTGTCTCCGCCGCGACGCTCTCACACCGCTACATCTCCGACCGCTTCCTGCCCGACAAAGCCATCGACCTGATCGATGAAGCAGCCGCATCGCTGCGCATTCAGATCGATTCCCTGCCCACTGAAATCGATCAGTTGGAGCGCAAGGCCACGCAGCTCGAAATCGAGAAGCAGGCGCTGAAGAAGGAAGAGGATCCGAATTCGCGCGAGCGTCTCGCCATCATCGAAAAGGAACTCGCCGAGATTCGCGAAAAATCCAACGCCCTCAAGGCCAACTGGAAAAAAGAAAAAGACCTCATCGCCCGCATCCGCGCCCTCAAAGAGCAGATCGAAAAACTGAAGACTGAGGAGCAGACCGAGTTACGCAAGGGCAACAACGAGCGCGTCGCCGAGATTCGCTACGGACTCATCCCACAAGCCGAGCAGGAACTTTCCAAGCTCAGCAAGCAGATGGAGAGCCCGGGCAAGCAGCGCATGCTCAAAGAAGAAGTCGATGAAGAAGACGTCGCGCGCATCGTCTCCAAGTGGACCGGCATTCCCGTCTCCAAGATGCTCGAAGGCGAAGTCAAGAAGCTGATTACGATGGAAGAGCGCTTGCGCCAGCGCGTTGTCGGCCAGGATCCAGCGCTGGAGCGCGTCGCCAATGCGATCCGCCGCTCGCGCGCCGGACTCAGCGATCCCAAGCGCCCCATCGGCTCATTCATTTTCCTCGGTCCCACCGGAGTCGGCAAAACCGAACTCGCCCGCGCGCTCGCCGAATTTCTTTTCGACGATGAGCACGCCATGCTACGCATCGACATGTCCGAATACATGGAGAAGCACTCGGTCGCCCGCCTGATCGGCGCGCCTCCGGGATACGTCGGCTACCAAGAAGGCGGACAGCTTACCGAGCAGGTTCGCCGGCGTCCCTACGCGGTCGTGCTTTTCGATGAGATCGAGAAGGCGCATCCTGACGTCTTCAACGTTCTCCTGCAGATGATGGATGACGGCCGCCTCACCGACGGCAAAGGCCGCGTCGTCGACTTCAAGAACACCATCATCATCATGACCTCGAACATCGGCTCGCAGCTCTTGCAAGCCGATAGTCTGAAATCCGATCGCGACTTCGACGAAGCCGCGCAGCAAGTCCAGAACCTGCTGCACACGCACTTCAAACCCGAGTTCCTGAACCGCGTCGACGACATCATCGTCTTCCGTCCGCTCGGTAAAGAGCAGCTGGTCAAGATCATCGAGCTGCGCCTCGAAGACGTTCGCCGCCTGCTCGCCGATCGCAAAATCTCGCTCGAGCTCACGGACGCCGCCAAAGACCTGATGTTCACCCAGGGCTACGACCCGAACTTCGGGGCGCGTCCCCTGAAGCGCGCGATCCAGAAGCTGGTCCAGGATCCGCTGGCCATGAAGATCCTCGACGGCGAAGTCCTGCACGGCGATCACGTGATCGTCGATGCCGACAAGACGTCCGGCAAGATGACGTTCGAAGTCAGCAAGCGCGTCGGCGAGAAGGAACCGGCCAAGGCCAAGCGCTAACCGAGCCACGGATTTCACGGATCGTCACGGATAGATCACGAAAGAATTATCCGTGCGAATCCGTGAAGATCCGTGGCAAGGGTTTATTATGTTTTCCGGCGCGAGGCCGCTCATGATTCCAAGAATCGCTATTCCCCTGGCAACTCTTCTGCTGTTTTCCCTCTCTCAAGTCTCGGTCGCACAAGCCCCAATGAAATGGAAGATCCACGACCCGAACCGCCCGGTGCCTCGGGTCATTGATCCCGGAACGGCGAGCACGCAGGACACTCCGGGCCGGGCTCCCTCCGACGCGGTCGTTCTCTTCGACGGCAAAGACTTGTCGCGCTGGGTCGACAAAGACGGCAAGCCCGCACAGTGGAAGGTCGAGAACGGCTACATGCAGGTCGCACCCGGCACGGGCAACATCTCCACGCGCGATTCCTTCGGAGACTGCCAGCTTCACGTCGAATTCACCGAGCCCACGCCTCCTCACGGCGAGAGCCAGGAGCGTGGCAACAGCGGCGTCTTCCTGATGAGTCTCTACGAAATGCAGGTGCTCGATTCCTACGAGAACAAAACCTACGCCGACGGCCAGGCCTCAGCGGTCTACGGACAATATCCGCCGCTGGTGAACGCCTCGCGTCCTCCGGCCACATGGCAGACCTACGACATCATCTTCCATGGCCCGCGCTTCGCCGCCGACGGCAAGCTGCTTAAGCCGGCGCGTGTAACCATCCTGCACAATGGAGTGCTGACGCAGGACAACGTCGAACTCACCGGACCAACCGCGCACGGAGAGCGTCCTCCGTACAAGCAGCATCCCGAAAAGCTTCCGCTGCAGTTGCAGGACCACCACGACCCCGTCCGCTACCGCAACATATGGATTCGCGAGTTGCACGAACAGTAAGACCGAGCCACGGATTTCACGGATCGTCACGGATAGATCTTGAAAGAATCATCCGTGAGAATCCGTGCAGATTTGTGGCTAAGGTTTCCCAGCGAACGCGTCCACCACAGCCGGAGCCTGGGCAAGATACCAGCCCGCCGCCACGCGCAGCGCGATCTGCAGCCCGTACCAGAGAACCGGAACGCCAAGCTCTGCCATCGAGATCCTCGGCACCAGAGACGCGACGCTGATCACCATCACTAGCATCGCAATCCAGCGCGCCCAGTTGTGCAGCCGAAACAATCCAACTCCGACGAGCGCATAACCGCTTCCGACGAGCAGCGCCATGTAAGGGCCAGCTAGTTCCAATCCATACATCAACTGCCTCCCAGCCATCAGCGACAAAGTTCCGGGTGAGATCAGCAGGGTCGCGCCGAGAACCCAGAGGTAGACTCCGGCGGTGCAGAAAAGAAGCGCGATCACGGCGATGCCAAGGGGACGCTGCATGAGGAAAAGATCAATCCGGCTTGTCATCCTGAGCGCTGATTTTGCCGCGAAGGACCCATGCATTATCTCAGCAGCAGGGATTTGCATAGGTCCTTCACGAGACAAAGAACGTCTCGCTCAGATGTAATGAAAACCCAAAAAGGCGTGCCTCCAAGGGTAGAGTACGTGCTCGAAGCACAAGCCCTGAAGGAGGCACGAGATGATCCACGTTGGCGTAGATCTTCACCAGAGATTCTGTTACATGACGGCGGTGGAAGCAAGAGGCAAGATCGTACAGGCGGGGCCGGTGAGCAACGAGAAGCTGGCGCTGCGCCGGTATTTTCGGCAGTTTCGCGGGCAGGCGGTGCAGGTAGCGGTGGAGGCCTGCGGGTTCTGGCCGGCATTTCGCGAGGTGGTGGAACCGGAAGTCCAGCGGTTAGTGCTGGTGCATCCGCAGCGGGTGAAGGCGATTGCCTCGGCCAAGCTGAAGAACGACCGGGTGGATTCGGAGACGCTGGCGCAGTTGTTACGCTGCGATCTGTTGCCGGAGTCGTGGAAGGCGGACCGGGAGACGCAGGCGCGACGGCAGCAGGTGCGGTTGCGGGCGACGCTGGTGCGGCAGCGGACGCGGCTGAAGAACCACAGCTCGTTGTCATCCTTGCTCTTCGAGAGCGACCCTCAGAGGGAGCGGCGGAGTCCGGACATACCTTATGTGCCTCGAGCACGAATAGAAGCCTGTCCGCATCGCCGCAAAATACCTATGGACAGGTCCGCCCATTTTCATAGAAGGATGACAGCGACTTGGGAATTGCGACTTACGCCAGATCGAACAGCAACACTTCGGCGTCTGCGATGCCCTTGACGCTCAGCTTCTTTTCGTCGCTGATTGCCGCTCCATCGCCCTGGCCGAGCTTCTTTCCGTTCAATTCCACGGCGCCGCGCGCGACCTGCAACCATCCATGTCGTCCGCCAGCGAAATCGTGCGCGACTTCTTCCCCTGGCTTGAGCAGCGAGACATACAGCTTTGCGTCCTGATTGATCTTCACCGATCCGTCGCTGGCATCGCGCGACGCGATCAGGCGGAGCTGGCCACTCTTCTCTTTTTCGGGGAAGGACTTCTGTTCGTAGCTCGGCGCGAGCGCGGCTTTCTCCGGCTGAATCCAGATCTGCAGCAAATGCACCGGCTCCGTCGTCGACGGGTTGAACTCGCTGTGGCGAATGCCACTGCCAGCGGTCATGCGCTGTCCATCGCCCGGCAAAATCACGGAGCCTGTTCCGAGGCTGTCCTTGTGCTCAAGCTTGCCTTCGAGAACGTACGTGATGATTTCCATGTCGCGATGCGGATGCGTGGGGAATCCCGTGTTGGGCGCAACCCAGTCTTCGTTGATCACGCGCAGCGACCGGAATCCCATCCACTTTGGATCCAAATAATCCGCGAAGCTGAAGGTGTGGTGCGTTTTGAGCCAGCCGTGGTCTCCGCCACCGCGCTCGGTGCTGGGACGAATCTGAATCATACGTTTCTCTCCGGGATATTAATGAATTGATAACCATTAGATGCACCTGGGATTCAGAAGGGTCCAGCCGAGGTCCTTCCACCACGGAGGCACGGAGACACAGAGAAATGAACAACTAGAGTTTCTCCGTGCCTCAGTGCCCCCGTGGTGAAAGATTTTCGATCTTCCTGTGGCAAACTGAGAATATGCACCAGTTCCCGCTAGGCGATTTCGAACTCAGCGTCTTTTCGGATGGCACGTATCCGCTGGATGGTGGAGCGTTCTTTGGCGTAGTCCCCAAGATCATGTGGTCGCGCAAGGTGGAGGCCGACGACAGAAACTACGTGGTCACCGGCCTCAACTCGCTCCTCGTCCGCACCGGCAAGCAGACGGTCCTCATCGAGACGGGCATGGGCAATAAGCTCTCCGACCGCATGAAGAAGTTCTACGGACAGCCCGCAAAGCTCCTCGACAATCTCGCCGCCGGCGGCGTCGCGCCCGAAGACATTGATATCGTCATCAACTCGCACCTGCACTTCGATCACTGCGGATGGAACACCGTCCGCGATAAGACCGGGAAGATCGTCCCGACGTTCCCCCGCGCGAAATACTATGCGCCCGAAGGCGAATGGCAGTACGCTCGCAAGCCCAGCGAGCGCGACGCGATCAGCTACATCCCGGAGAATTACGATCCCCTGGTCGCCAGCGGGCAGATGACTTTGCTCAAGGGGGGAGAAGAGATTGTGCCCGGAATTTCGGTGGAGACATTCCGCGGGCATACGGCGAGCATGCAAGCGGTGATCGTGCGCGGAAGTCAAAGTCCCCACTTCTCCCAAAACCAGGGAGAAGTGGGGCACCCTCCGGATTCTTTTCACCTTCCAACAGCCTGCTACATCTCCGACCTCATCCCCACCTCGGCCCACATCGATATCACCTGGGGCATGGGCTTCGACCTCTATCCTCTCGACACCATCGAGAGCAAAAAGCGGTATTATGCTCAGGCAATCCCCGAGAAGTGGCTGACGGTCTTCACGCACGATCCGACGACGCCGTGGGCCTACATAGAGCAGGATGAGTTGGGAAAGATGGTCGCGAAAGGGGCGTAAACAAGAATGTCGCAAAGAAACTTCGCCAAGGTTTGTCGAACGCTGGTGACTGAGCGGTTGCCAATCGTGTGCCTGGTGCTCGTCGTGTCTTGCGTCGCGCTGGCGCAGCAGGCCAAGAGTGGGCCCGCCAAAGCAGCAGACCTGACGGGCCGCTACGAAGGCACCGCCAAGAACAAAGCGGAAGAAGTCATTACCCTGGCTTTCGAATTGACCGAGAAGGACGGCGCTCTCTCCGGCATGATCCGCTCGTCGCACGGGGATTTCCCGATCACCGGTGGCACTCACAAGGGAGACGCGGTCACCATCGAATTCGACGCTGGCGGCCCGGGCACCATCACCCTGCGCCTGACCGACGATATGTTAACCGGAACCTGGACCGCAGGAGAAGACGGCGGCCCGGTGGACGTAAAGAAAGCCGCCGCGCAAGAGGCGCCGAAGGGCAAGTGATGCTCCTGCTCAGCTCTCGCGCGCGGTAGCGCCGGCGCCACACAACTGTAGCCTCGCTTCGAAGAAATCCTCCACGCGGCTCAGTACTTCGGGAGCGTTCTTCGATTCGTAGATCGCCTTGCGCAACCCCGCACCGCCTGGGACACCGTGCGTGAACCACGAGGCGAACTGCTTCATCTTGCCCACCGCGTCAGGCAATTCCTCTTCGATCAGCATCTGGAAATATGTGCGGATCATCTGGTAGCGATCGGCTTCGGAAGGCTCGTCGTATCGACGACTATGGCTTTGGGCAAGTTCTCGGACGCTGCTGGCTGATTGCATAGGTCCTTCGTCGCCAAAGAGCGGCTCCTCAGGATGACAAGGATGAATTTGGCTCGAAGCAGTCGTTGCGCAATACTGCTCAATCTGGCGGAAGATCCAGGGATTCGACGGCGCCGTGCGCCCGATCATCACCGCGTCGCACCCGGTCTGCGTGACCATCGCGCACGCGTCCTCCGGCGAACGAACGTCGCCGTTCCCGATCACCGGAATCTTCACCGCATCTTTCACCGCCGCGATCCACTCCCAGCGCGCGTTTCCGCTATACCCCATCTCGCGCGTGCGAGCGTGGAGCGCGACAGCCGCCAGTCCGCACGATTCCGCCATCCGCGCCAGTTCCACGCAGACGATTTCCTCGTCATTCCACCCCGCGCGGAATTTCACCGTGAACGGAATCTTCACCGCCGCCCGCACCGCTTCGAAAATCTCTCCGATCGCCGGCAGATCGCGCAGCAGCCCCGACCCTCCGTTACACTTCACAACTTTCTTCGCCGGACATCCCAGATTCAAATCCACCAGGTCGAACCCGAGCCCTTCGACCATGCGCGCCGCCTCCGCCATCACCTGCGGATCGCTCCCGAAAAGCTGCGCCGAAATCGGGTGCTCGTCGTCGTAAAAATGCAGATACCGCTTCGCCTTTTGATCCTTCTTCCGCAGCACTCCATCCGCCGAGGTGAACTCGGTCATGATGAGGCCGCATCCGCCAAGATTGCGGATGAAGCGGCGGAAGACGGTGTCGGTAACCCCGGCCATAGGCGCAAGCACGGTCGCGGGAGAAATGGTGACAGTGCCGATGGAAAGTGAAGCGGGAACGACGCGGGTTTGTGTGGCGCGGGCGCTTCCGCCCGCGACTGCCTCAAGCTTCTCCGAACCCGCCGAATTGTCCCAAAATTTCCGCATTTGATTCAGGAGCTTTCGTGTTCCCAAGCCCCACCGTGGCTAAAGCCCAACAGTTGCTTCGCCCTCAACGCGGCCCTGAAGGGCCGCTCTTCCACGGTCGTGGTCAGTCCATGTCTAGTCGTGGCCAGTTCATGTCTCGTCCTGGTCAGTCCATTCTAGTCGACGCCGCCAAACAAAAGCCCCCGCCGTGGGCGAGGGCTAAATTTCCTGGTTTGATCCACGAAATCCGCGGAAGCGAAGTTAGCTCTTTGCGGGAGTCGCGGGAACTGCGGCCTTGGCGTACTTGCGGCGGAAGCGCTCCACGCGCCCGGCGGTATCCATCAGCTTCTGCTTGCCCGTAAAGAACGGGTGGCAGTTCGAGCAAATTTCGACGCCGATGTCGCCTTTATGCGTCGACCGGGTCATAAATGTGTTCCCGCAGGCGCAATGCACGCGGACTTCGTTATAGGACGGATGAATAGCTGCTTTCATGTGAGTTCCAACCTCGATTCAAGTCTTTAGATTCTACCGGATTCCCACAGGATTCAGCAAACCGAGCCGTGCGCCGTGAGCTGCGAGCAATGAGCGAACCAAAGGGGATGTAAAGGCTTGTGCCGCTTGGTCTTGCTCACAGCTCGTAGCTCATTGCTCAGCGGTCAGAACCTGAACATATAACTCACCTTCACGAAGAACTGCCGGCTGTCGTTCAGATATCCTCGCGGCGTATTGGTCACAAACCCCGGAAATCCGCCACTCGCCGGCACCACGCTCAGATTCTGCAGGTCGCTGTTATAGCCGACGTAAATCGCGGTGCCCGGATGCACCAGGTACGTGACCAGGAAGTCCGCATTGAACCGCCTCGAAGTCGGCAGAAAGGTATACGGCGATCCTACCCCGGGCGTGCCCGCCAGCAGAGCGTTGTATTGCAGAATCACCCGCACCGAAAGTTGCGGAGTGAACTGCCAGTTCCACTTGCTGCGGAGAATGTGATCGTTCAGAATGCTGCGCCCGGCGCCGGGAAATTGCGTCTGCACAAACTGCGCTGTGGCATCCTGCGCCCGCAGCCGCTCGAACAGATACGTGTTCTCGATCTTCAGCGGCATGATCGGCCGCAAGGTCAGCGACGCCTGTCCCGTGTCCTCGCGCACGACGTAAGGATGGCCATACGGATCCGCCGTGGAGAAATTGGCCACGAAATTCACTCCGTCTCCAAACTGATAGCTGGCCAGGATCGTCGCCTTCTTGAAGTAGCTGGTCTGAATCGAGCCGCCGCTGATGCGCTCGTGAAAATCCTGATTCGCATAGGGCGGGAAGGGCGGGTTCACCGCGCCCGGACACGACCCGTAGCCGTAGAAGCAGAAGTCCTGCGGCCTCAGGCGCTCGCGCAACTCCTCATAAGGATGAATCGCAATCAGCGTCTGCCCGCGTCCCTGAATCACGAGGTAGGGGCTGTAGTCGGTATCGAGCCGCAGGCCAGTGTGGTCGAAGTCGTAGCGCATTAACAGCGACGGACCCCAGTCGACAATCCAGCCTTTTTTCGGGCGGAAGCGGTAATCCACTTCCTGCTTGGTCTCGCGAATATCCACGCGATTGATAAAGCCCGGCACGGAAACGAATCCCGGACTGATGTCGTTGTACTGCCCGTCGTAGGTGAAGTGCAGTCCGTCGCGGTGCAACTGGAGCCGCTCGGCTGGTCCGGCGTAGTGATTGGCGTTCCCCTGATTCCCCGAGCTGAACGGATATGCGTTGGCCTCGCAGTTGGTCGACGAATAGGTCGGCACGAAGAAGTTTCCAGAAATGTTGCTCGTGCTGGTCACTGCCTGGCCGTCGAGCGTCCAGTTCGCGCTGAACTTCAGCCGTGTGTCCACGCCGCCGATTCGGTTGTACTCTCCAGTCGTCGGACACTCCCAGTCGGTGTACAGAGCACCCACGCTTGACTGACGCGAGATGTCGCGGGTGACGCGGGCGATCGTGAAGTAGGAGCGAATGCCCGACAATGCGCTGGAATCCGGCACCGCCAGTCCCGGACTGCGATCGTCCGCGGTCATGAAGCCAACCGAATACGGCCCGTCCTTCCCCGTGAGCCGTATTCCCGCCGACGGATCGCCAATGCTTCGCGTGAAAAACAAATTCATCGGCGTCCGGAAGAAATCTTCATTCTCCAGAAAGAACGGCCGCTTCTCGGGAAAGTACACGGCGTACCGCTGGTTCACCGTGATCTGCGGGTCTTCCGACTCGACCTGGCTGAAGTCCGGATTCACCGTCGCATCAATCGTGAAGTGATCGCGCAGCACGAACTTCGCGTCCATGCCGGGCTGGCCCTGTGCCGTCGCCTTCTGAAAGTACGGGTTCGATGGATCGCGCGTGTCGAGCGCGCGGAATCCGCGCATCACCCCATAGGGAATCAGCTCGATGTCGCGCCCGGGAGAAATTCCCTCCAGCCCATACAATGTCGCCGCCTGCCCCAGGCGTCCCTCGACCTTGTAGGTGATGTGCGGCCAGAACGAGTCCTCACTCTTGCGATTGATGCCGCGATAGAGAATCACTCCCCAGTCCTGCACCTTGGTCGCGGGAAAGCGCAGGCTCTTGAAGGGAATCGCGATCCACACCACAAATCCGCGGTCGGTGACTTTTCCGCGCGAGTCCCAGACGGTGTCGAACGAAGTGTCGAAGTGGCCCTGCGTCTCCTCTTCGCGCGAGGCTTCGGTCCAGATTGCGTCCCACTGCACGCCGAGCGGCGTCGTTTGAAAGGCGTAGGCTCGGCGGCGATCGTGAAATGTATCGAGAATGATCTCGACTTGGTCATCATCGTAGATGTCTTCTCGCCGCGACATGCGCGCCCGCACCTGCCTGGGATCGTCAAAACACACGAAGACCGCATAGAGATTTTTCTGGTCGTAGCCGAGGTAAGCCTCGGTCGGCTCCGTTACCGCTTCGCCGTCGTGCGGATTGCGCTGCGTGAACCCCGTGACCTTCGCCATCTGCAGCGCAGCTTCACCCTGCGGCTGCATGGTCAAGAAGTCATCAAGCGAAGGCGCATGCGACAGCCGCGGAATGGTGATGGCCGGAGGACCGAGCGCTGCCTCGGAAGGGGCCGAACCCTGCGGTGGCCGCTGCACCGGGACGTTGTTCTGAGCGCCCGCACCAGCAGAGAGAAATAGCAGCAAAATACCAGAAGACGCCGTCAGGCGCGTTATACGTGCCCGGGCGGAATGAAGGGGAACCTGATTCGAACGCACGCACCCTCACGGCTCCTCGCGCCACGCAAGGAGGAAATCTGCAAGATACACCACCCAGCCCCCTCACAGAACAAGAAAACGATGTTATCCGGTTAACCGAACAGGCCCCTGGACATCCCTTCGGCGAGCCGTGCTAACATGTGGGGCAATTTTCTGCACCCGAACCAGGAGTGACCGCATGAAATCATTCATCCATGAAGCGGAACAGGCCCGCGGTGTCGGCGCGGCTTTCGTAGTCAAAGCTCGAACCGTTGCCGACAAACTCGATATCCCCGTGGAATGGCTCCTGGCGGCGATGAGTTGGGAAACCACGCAGTATGCGGCGTACCACCCTGACACCAATAGCTGGGCGAGAAACACCAGTGACGGCGGCGGCGGCCTGGTCGGCTTCACCCCCTTCACTCCGGCTCTCGCCGCGAAGGCTCCCATCGATCAACTCGACGACGTGGAAAACTACCTGCGAAACACCATCAAGAATTTCAAAATCCCCACGCCTTTCGCGAGCCCCGAAGACTTCTACTGCGTCATCTACGCGCCCGGCATCAGCGGCAAGCCCGATTCCTACACCTGGAGTTACATGGGCACTACCTACACCAAGGGCACGCAGATGGGCATCTACCGGGGATTTCTCGGTCGCTACGATATGCCGAAAACGGGCGACGACTTGGAGGGAACCGACGATTCCTTTTTGTGGTGGGCGCCCGGCGAGAAGAAACAAGTCGGCTGGGCCAAAACCACCGACGCGAATGTGCCCGTCCGCTCCGGACCAGCTCGCAGCTACAACACAGTCTCGTGGCTGCCGCTCAGCGGCACGCGTGTTCAGGTTCTCGATCAGACGCGCTCCGGCGACATCATCGACGGAAACGCCAAGTGGGACCGCATCGCCGCCGGGTACGTCTCCGACACCCAGATTGCCTTTGAATGATCGCGGCGCACCGGCCGCTCAGAACAACGAAGCTTGCCGGCGCGTTGGAGTGATCTTGAAATGATCGTAGGCTAACTGGGTCGCGACCCGCCCGCGCGGCGTGCGATTCAGAAACCCGATCTGCATGAGAAAGGGCTCGTAGATCTCTTCGATCGCATCCGGCTCTTCGGCGAGCACCGCCGCCAGCGTGTTCACGCCCACCGGACCGCCCTGATATTTTTCGATGATCGTCAGCAGGAGCCGCCGGTCGACTTCATCGAACCCGTATTGATCGACCTCGAGCATTTCGAGCGCAGCTTTGGCAGTGGGCTCGTCGATCTTGCCCGCACGCCGCACCTGCGCGAAGTCTCGCACCCGGCGCAACAATCGGTTCGCAATTCGAGGAGTGCCCCGGGACCGGCTCGCGATCTCCCTCGCGCCAGCGTCATCAATCGCCACATCCAAAATTTCCGCGGACCTCTCGACAATCACCTGCAAGTCGGCCGCCGTATAAAACTCCAACCGCAGCACGATCCCGAAGCGCGCGCGCAGTGGCGCTGAAATCAATCCCGCCCGAGTCGTCGCGCCCACAAACGTGAACGGCTTCACCTCCAGCGTGTGCGTGCGCGCCGACGGTCCCTGCCCAATGATGATGTCAAGCTTGTAATCTTCCAGCGCCGAATATAGCAACTCCTCCAGTACCGGTTGCAACCGGTGAATCTCATCGATGAACAGCACCTGCTTATCCTGCAGGTTGGTCACAATCGCAGTCAGGTCGCCTTTGATCTGCAGCAGTGGCGCCGCCGTCGGCTGAAAGTGCACCGCCAGTTCGTTGGCGATGATATTGGCCAGCGTCGTCTTCCCCAGTCCCGGAGGCCCGTAGAGCAGGACGTGATCCATGGCCTCGCCGCGCGAGCGCGCCGCTTCGATCGCGACTGCCAGGTTCTCTTTGACTTTCTTCTGCCCGATGAACTCTCCGAGCCGCTGCGGACGCAGCTTCAGCTCAAACGAAGAATCGTCTCCCACCGGCCCCGCCGACACCAGGCGGTCGCGATCAGGATTATTAGGATTGAGATGGGCGCTCGCCACTTCTCCGGATGGTAGAACGAAACACGAAACCGCGCAAATGAGGATCGCTCAGCACCGTAGGAGAGCATTTTTTCAAAGGTAAGCTGCGCCGCCGGACGAATGCGTCCGGGGCTACGGGTGTGAGTCTGGTCACGGCGCGGGAGTTGATTTTGCGCTACGAGATTCCTCGGCTGAAGTGTGCTGGGGGCGCGGGGTTCCTATAAACTAGAAGGCTATCCCTACTCATAAGGACTCTGCCTATGTTGCATAAGAATCGTCTTTTTACTCCCGGGCCGACGCCGCTGCTTCCGGCGGCGCAGACGGCTATGGCTTCGTTTACCGCGCATCATCGCACAGCCGATTTCAAGGCGCTGTTTCAGCGGGTGCTGGCCGACATGAAGGAATTCATCGGCACGAAGAATGATGTGCTGGTGCTGGCTTCGTCGGGCACGGGCGTGATGGAGGCGTCGGTCTCGAATCTGACATCGCCGGGGGACAAGGTGCTGGTGCTGACGGCGGGGAAATTTGGTGAGCGCTGGACCGGGCTGGCGAAGGCATTCGGTTGCCACGTGGAGGTGTTGGAAGTTCCGTATGGCGAGACGTTTTCGCTCGATGACATTCGGGAGCGGCTGACATTCAACACGCGTGCGGTTTATGTGCAGGCCACCGAGAGTTCGACCGGTGCGCGGCACGACATCGAGGGGATCGCGAAGATTGTTCGGGCACAGGGTGATGAAACGCTGCTGGTGGTGGATGCGATCACGGGGTTGGGCACGACGCACCTTGATGTCGATGGATGGGGCATCGATGTGATCATCGGCGGGTCGCAGAAGGCGCTGATGATGCCGCCGGGGCTGGCCTATTGCGCGGTGAGCGACCGCGCATGGAAGTCGATGGAGAAGACAACGTCGCCGCGGTATTACTTCGATTTGCGCAAAGAGCGAAAGTCAGCGGCGAAGGGAGAGACGGCGTACACGCCGGCAACGTCGTTATTCGCGGCGTTGGGAGCGGCGCTGGAATTTGTGCGCGGAATGGGTAAGGGCGATCTGGCCAAGGGCCGCGAGGAACTGGTCAACAACGCCGAGCTTTGCGCGGAGATGACGCGGGCGGGAGCAAAGGCGTTGGGATTGAAGCTCTACGCGTCGGCTCCGGCTGCGGCGTTGACTGCGATCTGCTCGCCGGATGGTCTCGACTCCGGGAAGATCGTGAAGGAATTCCGCGAATCATTTGACGCCGTGGTGGCCAATGGTCAAGGCGAGATGAAGGGCAAGCTGTTCCGGGTCGCGCACATCGGGTACTACGACTACCTCGACACGGTCGGCATTCTGGGTGCGCTGGAGCACGTGCTGGCGCGAGTGACCGACAAGGATGTCGAATATGGCGCAGCGATGCGGGCGGCGCAGCAAGTGTATGCCCGCAGTGCCGAGGCGGCACTGGCGGCGCGGTGAGCGCAGCTGTCCCCCACATCGACGGTTCGAGAGCATCGACCGAACCGCCCCACGTCTCGCGCAGACGGCGCGCGAGAAATGGGGCACCCGCGATCCCGCCGATTTCGCG
Organism: Candidatus Dormiibacterota bacterium; assembly: GCA_035632675.1. GTDB lineage: Bacteria > Acidobacteriota > Terriglobia > Terriglobales > Acidobacteriaceae > Sulfotelmatobacter. The sequence goes on along the minus strand of DASQGJ010000065.1, from coordinate 162,567 downwards.
CTAGTTAATCGTGAAGGCCATCGGCATGGAGGTTTCGGGCAACGTGCCGCCGCCTCCGTACTGGCCGGTACCGGCGGTGCCAGGGTTGGTCACTGTGACCTGGACCGTGCCGGAAGTCGCAACTGCCGTAGCCGGAACCGCGACGGTGAGCTGTGTGCTGCTGACATACGCCGTGTTGGCGGTTTGTGCTATGCCGTTCCAGTTCACCACCGCTTTCGTTCCGAAGCTGGTACCAGTGACGGTCAGTGTGAAGGCCGGGTCACCAGCGGTTGTGCTGCTGGGATTGAGCTGCGAGATGACGGGAACGCTTCCGGCCACCGGCGGGGTGGTCTTGGCGCTATAGCCGCAGGCGAGCGTAAGGGCAGTCAGCGTCGCGATCAGGATCGTATTGACGGTTCTCATAGTGTTCTCCCTAAAGGGCGGGGGCCCGATTGAGGACAAGTCTAGAAAGTCCGGCAAGTGTATTTGTCAGGAATGTGTCATTTTCAGGTCAATTGGTTGTCAGGGGTCTACTGAGTTAAGTCTTTATCCCAAAGGAACTTATTCGTGAAAATCATAGTGGCGGAAAAGATCTCTTCCTCGGCCGTAGCGCAATTGCAGGAGCCGGGATGGACCGTGCTCACGGCGGATCAACTCGACGGCAAACTCGCCGAGCATCTGGAGTCTGCAGACGCGCTGATTGTGCGGTCTGCCGTGCAGGCCGACGCCAAGCTGCTGGAACACGCAAAGAAGCTGCGGGTGATCGGGCGGGCCGGTGTGGGGGTAGACAACATCGATCTGGAAGCGGCGACGCACAAAGGCATCGCGGTGATGAACACTCCCGGTGCGAATGCGGTCGCTGTGGCGGAGCAGACCTTGGGGATGATGCTGGCGATGGCGCGTCATTTGTGCCGAGCCGACGCTTTGATGCATGCGGGCAAGTGGGAGAAGAAATCGCTGCAAGGAACCGAGCTGCGGGGGAAGACGCTGGGAATTGTGGGGCTGGGACGCATCGGCATGGAGGTGGCGCGGCGAGCGCGACCGTTTGGGATGGAGCTGGTGGCGCACGATCCGTTTGTGTCGGTGGCGGTGGCAAAGGAGCAAGGCATCCGGCTGGCGTTGTTGGAGGAAGTCTATGGTGCTGCGGACTACATAACACTGCACGTAGGTCTCACGCCGCAGACCGTGGGAATGATCAACGAAGCGTCGATCGCGAAGATGAAGAAGGGTGTGCGACTGGTGAACTGCGCACGAGGCGAACTGGTGAATGAAGGCGACCTGGCGCGGGCGCTGCAAGACGGGCGCGTGGCGGCGGCGGCACTCGATGTGTTTGCGGAAGAGCCTCCGAAAAATTCGCCGCTGCTGGCCCTGTCGAATGTGGTGCTGACGCCGCACGTCGGAGGATCGACGTACGAGGCGCAGGAGGCCGTGGGCGTGCAGATCGCGCAGCAGGTGAAGGAGTACCTGAAACACGGAGTGATTCAGAATGCGGTGAATGTGCCGTCAGTGTCGGCCGAGGAATATGCCGTCATGCAGCCTTACATCGTGCTGGCGGAGCGCATGGGCGCATTTCTGGCGCAGGTGTCGGAGGGATCTCTGGAGGAGATTTCAATCCGCTACGGCGGGCATATCGCCGAGTGGAAGACAGAGTTGATTCGCAACGGAGCGATCAAAGGGATTTTGAATCAGGCGCTGGAGGAGAAGGCGAACCTGGTAAACGCGGCCACAATCGCGCATGACCGCGGGTTGCGCGTTTTGGAATCGCACAAGGCGAAGGCATCGAGTGGCGGCGCGGGCAGCGTGCTCTCGATTTTCCTGAAGACTGCGACTGAAGAACACATGGTCAAGGGAGCAGTGCTGCACGGGGAGGCTCCGCGGCTGTTGCACGTGGATGGCATCGATGTGGAGGCGCCGCTGGAGCGCAATCTGATCTATATGCGGAACCGCGACGTGCCGGGCGTCATAGGGAAAGTAGGGACGATTCTGGGAGAGGAATCGATCAACATCGCTGATTTCTCGCTGGGGCGGCGGAGTGCGGAAAAGGATTCTGACTCGCCGCGCGAGGCGATTGCCGTGGTGCACGTGGACGGTGCAGTGCCGGATATCGTGCTCACCAGGTTGCGCGGGATTGCGGCGGTACAGACGGCGAAAGCGGTGAGATTGTTCTGAGAGGAAAGAGCGTCCGGCTTGAGAAGTTCGTTGGCGGAGCCGCACGCCTTTGATGCACCCCAAACACCCCTGTCTCTCGATGTTGCTCTGCCCGATCCTTTCCACAACGCAACCCTGATCGGTCCTACTTAATCGTTTCCGGCATGCCACGGCCTCCGTCGGGGGCTTCAAAGCCCGCGATTGTTTTGGCTCAGGGACGGCGCGGCTGGAAGCCGCGCCCTTTCAAACCATCATGAGACAAGCTCTAATGCGCTTCGCGGGCGGCTAGTAATTTCGCGGCGTTGTCATGGTAGACCCTCTGCAAAATCTCATCGCCTAGCCCCAGGCCGTAGAGCGGCCAGTGATAGGAGAACTGGTCGGTTTCGTAGAAGTGTTCGTCCTGCGACTCGAGGATGCGGAAGGTGATGTGGTACATGGCGGGGTCGAATCCCATGTCGGTGCCATAGACGAGGCGGCCGGCGTGCTTCGCGTAGAACTGCGCGGCGAAACGCGGGATGGGTGCGGTCTCGGCATAGCGGGCGGAGATGTCAGCGTAGAGATTGGGATTGCGATCGAGGACCTCGCCGAGGTGAGCGAGGTCGTAATCGAGATTCGCGAAGTGGCAGGCGACGAACGTTGTGTTGCGATGGCGGGCGAGAGTGTGCTCGAGAATTTCGATCATGCCGGGGAGCTTCACAATGTTGGGCTGGTTGTCTAAGCGCCATTCGTAGGCGTTCATCAGGCCGTCGTTGTGCTTGTCCATGGGCTCGTACATCCAGATGGGGTCGGCCACGTGGAGGCTGACGGGCATGTGAAGTTCGGCGGCTTTTTCCCAGAGGGCGTCCATGCGAGGGTCGTCCGGGTGCATGCCGGGTGCGGGGGATTTTCCAGAGCGCAGGCCTTGGCCTTTGTCGTGGATTTCGCCGATGCCTTTGGCCCCTTTGTCGTGGCAGCGGACGAGTTCTTTGACGGCTGCGGTTGCGAAGTCGGGTTTGTTGTAGGCGGTGAAATCAAGGCCACACCAGAGTTCGAAGCGGTCGGGATAGGGCGAGTACTTGGCGTGGATTTCGTCGAATGCTTTTCCGGTCGCCATGGCGAGAATCATCGTCTTTTCGACGTTGACGGCGTCCATAGTCTTGAGCCAGGTGGAGATTTCCGCAGGCGTTTTCGCGTAGGGATGGGAATGCATGTCGATAATGGGGAATTTGGCTTTGTCGATGTGGGTGGTGGGAACTTTGTAGATGGAGCGCGGGCGGTAGTCTTTGAGGAGGATGGTGTTTGGGTTGGGCGAGGCTGCGGCGGGAGCAGCTTTCTTTTCGGTCTCGGCGAAGGTCGAAGACGGGAGTGCGAGGGCGAGTCCGGCGGCGTTGGCGGATTTCAGGAATGTGCGGCGGTTCATGGGGGCTCCGTGGAAGTCATCCGTTGTCAGTCATCGATCATCCGAGAGAGTGGGGTGGCCGCGATAGTCCCCGGATGATCGACGTTTTGACGACTGGCATTTGCGACACAGAATTGTACGCGCTGGGCGCCGGATGAGTGTTCGAAGTGGTGCTTGGTTTTCACTGGGTGCAATGGGCGGGTTCTATGTGGGCGCTCAGGAAGACGGCCACGGGGGCTAAAAGCCTGCATCATCAACATGAGACTGGCGTGGCCCTGAAGGGCCGCTCTTCCACGGTAGACGGACGCAGGCGTCCATTCCTACACGATCCCTAGTTTTTCTGAGTGTGTGGGGTGATAGCCGTTGATGAAAGATTGGGCAGTGGAGCGCTTTTTTCCTTCCAGTTGAAGCTCGAGTAATTCCACTGACGTGTTTTGGCCGCAGCCCAGGAGTAGACGATCGCCGAATACTCTTAGTTCGGAAGGGGGCACGCCTTCATGGGTCGGGTGCGCGTTGAGGATCTGCAGATTCTTGCCGCGGAATTTTGTGTGGGCGCCAGGCCAGGGCTGGAAGCCGCGGAGGCGGTTGCAGATTTCGGTGGCGGTGCGGGAGAAATCGACCAGACCGTCTTCTTTTTTCAGGATCGGAGCGAGGGTCGCGTCGCGGTTGTCTTGTTTGCGCGGGTGGATGGTGCCGGATTGCAGTCCCGCCAGCGTTTCCTCGACTAGAACGGCTCCCATCGCGGCGAGCGGAGGCGCGAGAGTTTCGGCGGTGTCGTCGTTGGCGATCGTAAGTTCTTTTTGCAGGAGGATTTCGCCGGTGTCGAGGCCGGAGTCGATGCGCATCGTCGTGTTGCCGGTGACGGTTTCGCCGTTGGCAATGGCCCACTGGATGGGGGCGGCGCCACGATATTTCGGGAGCAGCGAAGCATGGAGGTTGATGTTACCGAGAGGCGGGAGATCGAGCATCCATTGGGGGATGATGCGGCCGTAGCCGACGACGATGATGGCGTCGGGCTTGAGGGCGGTGAGTTGGGCGCGGAATTCGTCGTTGGTCTTGATGCGGTCGGGCTGGGTGATAGGGAGATTCAGTTTGAGCGCGGATTCTTTTACAGGGGAGGCGACGAGTCCGAGGCCGCGTCCCTTGGGACGGTCGGGTTGGGTGACGACGAGATGGATGCGGTGGCCCGCGGCGACGAGTCTTTCGAGCGTCGGGACGGCGAAGCGCGGCGTGCCGCAGAAAACCAGATTGAGCGATTGAGTCATTGAGTCATTCAGGCATTGAGTCAATAGAAGACATAGCAACGACCTTTCAATGACTCAATGTCTCAATCGCTCAATCACTCAATTTCTACCATTCTCCGGCTTTTTGCAGCTTGCGGATTTTGCGTTTCATGAGGTCGCGCTTCAGCGCGCTGATGTGGCTGATGTAGAGCTTGCCGTTCAGGTGATCGGTTTCGTGGAGGAAGGCGCGGGCCAGCAGGTCTTCTCCAGTCTTTTCGAAGACTTTGCCGTGAACGTCCTGAGCGCGGACGGTGACCTTGCTGGGGCGCGTCACGTTTTCGCGGAAGTCGGGGATGCTGAGGCATCCTTCGTTCTGGGTGAACTTGCCTTCGGTGTGGATGATTTCGGGATTGATGAGAACGAGCTTGGCTTTGGGATCTTCTTTGAACGTGATATCGATGACGGCAATGCGGCGTCCAATGCCGATTTGCGGGGCGGCGAGGCCCACGCCGTGGGCTTCGTACATCGACTCGAACATGTCTTCGATGAGCTTTTCGAGTTCCGCGTCGAAGACGGTGACTTTCTCCGATGGCTTCTCGAGGACCGGGTTGCCGAACTTTACGATGGGATAGATCATCAGTAGGTTTTGAGCTGTTGGCAGTAGCCTTGAAAATTGCGCAGCGTCTCGGTCATCGAATCTCCGCCAAATTTGTCGAGAGCGCAGCGCGCCAGCGTAAGCGCGACCATGGCTTCGGCGGCGACTCCGGCGGCGGGGACGACGCAGACGTCGGAACGCTCGTAGGCTGCTTTGACCGGTTCGCGGGTCGAGAAGTCGACAGACTGGAGCGGACGGCGCAGAGTGGAAATCGGCTTCAGATAACCACGCACGCGGATTTCTTCTCCGTTGGAAATGCCGCCTTCAATGCCGCCGGCGTTATTGTGCGTCCGCGAGAAGGCGGTGAATCCTTCGGTGGCGGTATAGCCGATTTCGTCGTGCACTTGCGATCCAGGAATGAAGGCTGCCGCAACGCCGGATCCGATTTCGACGGCTTTGACCGCTTGCAGAGACATCACTGCGGCGGCGAGCAGGGCGTCGAGGCGCTCGTCCCACTGGGCGTAAGTGCCGAGGCCGGGCGGAACCTGGTGAGCCACAACTTCGAAGACGCCGCCGAGCGAATCTCCGGTGCGGAGGACCTTGTCGACTTCTTCCTTCATGCGCTGCTCGGTTGCGGGATCGGCGCAGTTGAGCAGAACTTCGGTGCGGCTGTGAAGGGCGCGGATTTTTTCCCACGGAACGCAATCCGATACGGTGACGGCGCCCGTTGTGACGACGTGACTGAGAACCTCGATGCCGAGTTCGCGCAGGAAAAGCTTGGCGATGGCGCCGATGGCGACGCGGGCAGCGGATTCGCGGGCGGAGGCGCGCTCGAGAATGTAGCGCGCTTCGGGGAAATTGTATTTGAGCGCTCCGGCGAGATCGGCATGTCCAGGGCGAGGTGAGGCGACGCGCTTGTGTTTGGCGGGATCACCGTCTCCGACGGGCAGCGACTCCTGCCAGTTCTTCCAGTCGCGATTTTCGAGCTGGACCGAGATCGGTGAACCGATGGTGATGCCGTGACGCACGCCGGAGAGGATGTGGGCCGTGTCGGTCTCGATCTTCATGCGGCCGCCGCGTCCGTAGCCCTGCTGGCGGCGCCAGAGTTCGCGGTCGAGAAAGGCCTGATCGATTTTCAGTCCAGCGGGGACGCCGGAGAGGAAGGCAACGAGCGCCTCGCCGTGTGATTCTCCGGCAGTGAAGTAACGCAGCATAAATTTTTGATTGTACCTGATGGGGTGGATGGTTCAGCGGACTTCCGCGGATGGGCACGGTTCTGAGTGGCCCGGACTTGGTCCTAAAATGCGGAGGACAAGACCGAATGGCCCGGACGAATGCGTCCGGGGCTACGTGGGATACAATAGGCTGACGTTGGTATCCCTCGCGGGTTGAGAACCGAACCTGCGCTGCTTCCAGATTTCTCTGGCTGATTAGGAGGAGCTGTGTGCCCCCACGCACAGATCCGAGAAGGTAAGACAATCCGGTGCGTTCTGGTGCATGACCTGGTGCTGCTGCGCCAGGGATTGCGGCGGCTACTTGACGATGAACCCGACGTCGAGGTTGTGGCGGAGGCGGGGAGTGCGGCCGAAGGGCTGAGGAAGATCTTCGAGCATAGGCCCGAGGTCGTCATTACCGACGCGCAGATCTTTCACTGCGCGGCCGATCAAGCTGAGCAACTCATCCTGGAACAATCTCGGTACAGCAAAGTTCTCTTTCTAACCACGCGCGATGAGCACGAACTGCGAGGGGCGGCGGCCGTCGACGGTACGCAATATGCGGTGCGGAGGACTTCCGCCGACGAACTCGTGACCATGGTGAGGAAGACGGCTGCGACGAAGCGCGAAGCGAACCGCAGCGGAGAAGTCAGAGAGTTCCCGGTGGAAGAGTTTTCGTCGCGAAAACGCGGCTTAACGGCGCGCGAGCAGGAAGTGCTGAAATTACTGGCAGAGGGCAGAACGGTACGGTCGGTGGCGGCCATTCTAGGATTGAGCGCCAAGACCGTGGACGCGCACAAGTTTAATCTGATGCGGAAGTTGGGCATTCACAACAAGGCAGAGCTGGTGATGTGGGCGATCCAGAAGAGAGTGGTGAAGCTGCCGGTGAATTTCTAGGATCGGACACCGGGGCTGAAGCCCCGACTCATCTGTTGCCCTTATCGCGGCCCTTAAAGGGCCGCTCTTCCACGGTTGGTCCCGGCGGCATTGTCCTGCGACAAAGGCTCTTCCACGGTGGTTCCCCGCGGCATTGTCTTGCCACAACATTTCCCGGCAAACATTCTTGGGCTTGGCAAACTCTACTTCCTCCGACTTACTGCTCCCGGGTGGAATTCTCTTCATACCAAACGTTCTGCTCCCGCCGACGTTTGCACAAAGACATTTCCCGGGAACGGCTAGTCCTGGATTGCCGCCGCAGCAAGCTCGGCGAGGCTGGTGACGGTCAAGTCGGGAGTGGCGTCTGCGGATTTGACGGCGCCTATCCCCGGTCTGGCGGATGGGCGATTCACCCACACGGTGGCGAGGCCGAGCGCCTGGGCGGGAATGACGTCGTGATAGATGCTCTGGCCGACATGCAGGACGCGATGGGCCGGAGCGTTGATGCGGCTGAGGGCCAGCTCGAAAAGTTTGAGCGACGGCTTGTAGGCCCGGGCTTGTTGCGCGGTGATGACTTCATCGAAAGCGACGCCGAGGTGCGGACGCGTGCCCGCGAACAGATCGTCGTCGATGTTGGAGAGGATCGCAAGACGGAAGCGGGTCTTGAGCTGGTGTAGCGCGGCCACGGTATCGGGCCAGGGTTTCCAGGTAGGGAGAGAGTCGGGGAGCGAGCGGAGTTCTTCGGCGGTCGGCGTGAATCCGAGTTCGGCGCCGAACTGGCGTACGACGGAGGCGAGGACTTCGCGATAAGGCTTGAAAGGAGGCTGTTCGGAGCGCAACTCGAAGTCTCCGTAGAGTTTGAGCAGGGTGGCGTCATCGATTGATTTCGAGTGCGCGGAGAGAATGCGGTGAAGGGCGGGGAGCAGGCCGGCCTCCCAGTTGACGAGGGTTCCGTAACAGTCGAAGGTGAGGATTTCGAAGCGCGTGAAGTCGAACATGGCGTGAGGGTATTATCCCAGAACGGGTGGGGAATGGTGTGGGGGACGGGGACGTTTAGCTACCGAGCGCAGTGCATGGGTCCTTCGGCTCGCAGAAAGTCGGGGGGCGTCAGAATGACGAGGGTATTTGGACTAAGCAATGACAACTGAAAGTCAAAATCCCCACTTCTCGCGAAAAGGGCGCGCGAGAAATGGGGCACCCGGTCTTTCTTTCTGATCTTTACTGTTCTTACCGCTTTACTTCCAGGGGTTGAGAGAGTTCGAAGGTCAGGTCGGATTCGGCGCCGAGGACGATGTCCTTGTTTCCGGTGAAGGCTGCGCCACCGACTCCAGCACCTCCTCCGGCAGCCGCGCCGATCGCGGCGCCTTTGCCACCACCGGCGATTGCGCCGATGATGCCGCCGAGAGCGGCGCCTCCACCAGCCATTACGGCGGTGCGTTTCCCTTTACCCTTCTCAGAGAAACTGCGTGCCGCGGCCTGAACCGGAACATCCGCGCCATTGACATTGATCGAGTCAAGACGCACCTGCAACACGGCTCCGCCCTTGAAGCGGCCGAGAGGCTTGGCATCGGTGACAGTGCCGCCTACATTTGCGCCCTGCGGAATGGCGACGACGTTTCCGACCAGGACGTCTTTCGCCACGCTGCCGCCAAACGTTTGTCCGGGCTGGCTCAGCTTGGAGCCGATAGCGGACCCCAGGCTGATCGTGATGGCGGTTCCACTGGGCACGACGAGCGGCTCTCTCTTGGCTTCCTTACGCGCTTCACGTTCTTTCCGAGATTCCTTGCCCGATCCTTTTTCGCCCTTGGAGTCGGGAGTGCTCGATGTGGCGGTATCGGTGGAACTGTCGGCTGGAGGTTTGCTCGTGCAGCCCAGCGCAAATGTGAAATAGACACACAACGACAATAGAACTAATTGTGAACGCATATTAAGCCTCCCGAGACTTTTGTTTCATCGTAATCGATAGAGAGGGCGGGGACAACTGGGGGAACTCCGCGTGGCAATCGATGGTGCATCAGGCCAAGGTGCGGAGATGTGCCGGGATGGGTGACGCTTGCCTCGGGGCCGCTCGGCTTCGCTACCCGGACGGACGAATGCGTCCGTCGCCACGTGAGTTCGGGTGTCCTCGGCAGAATGCAGAATCTCGCTTGCGGGGAAATACTTTAGCGCTGGGGGGTGAGGCCTGGCAAGGATGGAGTTTCGTCGCTGGCGTCGGTGCGGGATTCGTGATGATCGCTGACGGGCTCGGAGGTGGATTCTTCCGGCGGAGTGGATTTTTTCGGGGCCAGGAATTTTTCCGTGTTCAGGAGGGGGCGGCCGAGGGAGGCGTTGTAGCTGGTCCAGGGGCCATCGAGCGAGGACTCGCGTTCGAATTGAGCGCGCATGGCTTCCATCTTGGAGTCGAGGTCGTCGAGATAGTGAAGCATGAGGGCCTCGGGGAACATAGGAAGTTTCGGCGAGCCGAATTCGTATTGTCCGTGATGGCTGATGATGAGGTGCTCGACCATGATCTTGAGTTCTTCCGGGAAGCCGGGCTGGAGCGCGAGCTTGGCTTGCAGCATCTCGAGCTCGATGATCATGTGGCCGAGGAGTTGGCCTTTGGTCGTGTAGGAAAACGAGCGGTTGTAGGCGAGTTCGTGAACCTTTCCGATGTCGTGCAGAAAAGCTCCGGTGAGGATAAGGTCGCGGTTGATCTGAGGGTAGTTCTTGCACATCAGGTCGCAGGAGCGGAACAGTGAAACCACGTGATCGAGCAGGCCTCCGATGTAGGCGTGATGCAAGGTTTTGGCCGCGGGGGCATTGCGATACGCGGCGGAGATTTCAGGGTCAGCCATGAAGGCCTGGACCAGCGACTTGAGATGAGAGTTCTGAAAAGTGCCGACGTAGCTGACCAGAGTTTGCCAGAGCTCGTCGATGTCTTTGGTGGTCTTGGGAAGGTAGTCGGCGAATTCGATTTCGGAATCACCCAGCTTGCGCAGCTTGTGGATGGTGAGCTGGAAGCGCTGCTTGTATTTGTTGATGAGGCCTTTGATTTTGAGGAAGTCGTCTTGCTCGAATGCGTCGAGGACTTCCTCGACGTTGTCCCACATTTTGGCTTCGAGCTGACCGCTGCGATCACCGAGAGTGAGAGCGAGGTACGGTTCTCCGGTCTTCTTGGGCTTGATCTGTTTGGCGACTACGACGAAGGTCGAGGTGATGATCTTGTTTTCGTGGCGCGCGCAATCGCCGATGTAGAAGTCCTTCATGGAATGTCTGAGTATAAAGCAACGGGAGTGCGGTCAGGGGCTAAAGAGAGCGCGGGAGAACTATTCTTTCGCCCCTTCGGCTGCGCTTGCGGGACGGACCCTTCGACTCGCTCAGGGCAAGCTGCGTCCGTCCCTGCACAAACGTTACTGGCGCGGGGTGGCTGAGGCTGATGTCGCCGGGGCCTTCGGTGCCGCATCGAAGGTGTTGCCGATGGCGTCACCGGAGAGGACCAGCTCTACGCGGCGATTTTGCTGGCGGCCTTCGGGGGTGTCGTTGGAGGCGATGGGCGCGGTCTTTCCATAGCCGTGGAATTCGATCGTGCCGGAGGAAATTCCCTGCTGCACGAAGTAGTCGCGTACAGCCTGTGCGCGCAGCTCCGAGAGGCTCTGATTGTACTCGTCGCTGCCGACGCTGTCGGTGTGTCCTTCGACCGACACATGCAGGCTGGGATAGGCGAGGATAATGCCAGAAACCTTTGCCAGTCGCTCGCGAGCTCCGGGAGCGAGCTCGTAGCTGCCGCTGCGGAAAAGAACGTCGGACATGTTGGCGACGAGCCCGCGTGCGGAGTCGCGAGTGGCGAGAATTGAGTTGAGCTGCTGCAAGAGGCGTTCGCGAAGTTCCTGCTTCTCACGCTCGGCTTGCTGGCGGAGATTTTCAGATTGCGCGGCGGCGGCGCGGGCCTGCACGGTTTCGGCGGCGAGAGCCTGCTGTTGCGCGACGGCTTCCGCTTTCGCCTTCTCGGCTTCTTCCTTCTGGCGCGCGGCTTCCTGCGCTGCGGCCTGAGCTTCCTGCTTCATGCGCTCGGCTTCGGCTTTGGCCTGCTCGGCGGCGGCGCGATCCTGTTCCGCTTGAATGCGGGCTTTGTCGGCGGCGGCGCGAGCGGCTTCAGCATCGGCACGGCGCTGGGCTTCAGCGGCGGCGTCAGCGCGGGCTTTGGCTTCGCGGGCTGCGGCGGCGGCTTGCGCTTCTTCTTCCGCCTTCTGCTTCACGGCCATCAAGCGCGCTTCTTCGGCGGTCTCGGTAGCTTCTTTCGCGGCGATTCCGACGGTTTCCTTCTTCTGCTTCTGACGATAGAGCTCTTCGGCGTGCAGCAACTGCTGGCCGGCTTTGGAGAGGATCGAAGCCGCGTACTTGTCGGCGCCGGCAATGTGCGCGATGCGCACGGCGTTGCGCGCTTCGAACAACTCGAGCGGAGTCTTGCTGTCGATGCCAAAGATCGCGTCCTGAATGTGCTGGTTGGTGGCGGAGTAAGTGCCGCGCGTGACGAGTTCGTACTTGGCGTCAATATTTTCGGTGGCGGCGCCGCTGATCGAATTGCTTTCCGCGATCACCATGTTGCCGGGCTGCGTCACGGCGAAGTAGGGCTCGGCGGTGACGATCATGCCGAAGGTCTGCAGGTCGGTGTAGGCCTTGACCTGGGCGTTGCCGTGATGATCGAGATTGAGCTCACCGAGGTTGACGGGGCGTCCCTGGGGCGAGATGGCCCAGAGAACGTACGTCAGGTATTCGAGGCCAAACTTGGTTGCGTCGTCGAAGCCCTGAAATTTGGCGTCGATTTCGAAATTGGTCTTCTTGCCTTCGACCTTCGCTTCACCGGAGGCACGCTGCATCAGGTCGCCGCCGTGAAACTCGATCCTGGCCTGTCCACCTTGCAGGCGGTAGTGCATCGCCTTGATGGTGCGCGAGACGGTCGGAGCGGGCGCAGGCGCTGACGCGAGCGCGCTGGTCGAGGTCGTAGCTACCGTGGTCGTCGTGACCGTCGACGTGGTTGTGGTCGACGATGGGGCAGCAGTTTGGGTTTGCGCGGACACGAAGGCCGCGACGGCGAAGAAGGCGATGGCCAGAAACAGTTTTTTCACAATAGTTCTCGATCTGGGGGAGATAGAGATTTCTAATCCTTTCTATGGTGCGGGATAAGGCCGGGAATGGAAAGGACAGGAAGGGAGGGGACTTTAGTAACCGGGGTCAGCCGTAGTGAGGGGCCGCTCGGCTTCGCCTTCGCGGGACGGACGAATGCGTCCGTCCCCACACGAGCCTTGCCACATGAGGGTTAGGGAAAGAAGACGATGGTGCCTTTGGGGCCTACGATCAGGGCTCCGCCTTCGGGGTACGGGCTGGCGGCGTTGAAGGCAAGGGGTTGTTTCTTATTGCCGCTGAGGCGGTGGGGGTTTGAGGGTGGGCGGAGGTCGAAGACGAAATCCTGGCCGATGATGAAGAGGCGTTCAGGAGTGATGGGCTGGGTGCGGAGTTTCTTTCCTTTTGCTTCTGCCGCTGCTTGTTCGGCTTTTTGTTCCGCGGCCGCTTCGTTAACTTTGCGATCGTAGGCGATGGCGGAGAAATAGGCCTGGGGCTTGATGTCGGAGAGAGTCCACGTTTTGCCTCCGTCGTTGGTGAAGGCAAGGTTGGGGCCGTCGTCGTTGGGATGCTTGTAGTCGCCTCCGGCGATAACGCCGTGTTGCGGGTCGCGAAAAGCGATCGAAAAGATTCCGGCGGACTCAGGTCCGTGGAGGATGGGGGTGTCGAAGACCTGCCAGGTTTGTCCGCGGTCGGGGGAGTGGAAGACGCGAGCGGTTTTGCCGCCGGTGGCGAACCAGATGTTGGGGTCGGGGGCTGAAGCCCTTTCATTTTGGGCAGCTGACGCGGCGCTGAAGCGCCGCGCTTCCACGGCTGTGCCGGCTGCATCTGCGCTTCGCTGTTCCACCGCGCCGGAAACCCTGCCGCGCCGCTCTTCCACGGCTGTCCCCGACAGTATTGCGATGCAACTGTTGCTGGCGGCGAAGGCGCCTTCACCTTCGAGTGCGTTGGGCAGCTGCGCTGGTGGAATCGCGTGCCACGTCTGGCCGTCATCTGTGAGCAGTACTTCGAATTTCAGCTTGCCGGATTCATCTGGGACCGGGTCGCCGAGAACGATTCCATGTTTCGGATCCCAGAAGGCCATGGAGTCGAAGAATCCTTTGGGATTGGTGTTGGCGAATTGAAGCTGCCAGTGCTGTCCGGCGTCGGTGGTGTGGTAAATGCGGGACAGGTCGCCGGGTCCGGCGGACATGAGGAAAGCTTCGTCGGCGGAGAAGGCGACGACGGCGCGGAAATCGAGAGTTGTGGCGTCGGGGACTTGGGCCGGCGTCCAGGTACGTCTGGCGTCGGTGGTGCGGAGGTACGTGCCGTGCGTACCGCTGGCCCAGGCTACGTCGCGGGAGACGGCGCTGACGCCGCGGAGAGCTTCGGTGGTGTGAGAAAGCTGGATGCGTGGGCCGGATTGTGCGGCGGCGAGGAGGGAGAGCAAAAAGAATGACGCGAAACGCATGAGAGATTGTCGCAGAAAACGGCGAAAAGCTCTTACCACAGGGGGCACAGAGGAACACAGAGGGATTCCGGTGAATTTCAGGAGAGCTTTCGACGACTCTTGTGCAGCCTGCAGCGGAGCGCAAGATGCGCTCCCCACAGCCGGCAGAGCCTGCCCCGAGCGAAGTCGAAGGGATGCCGGCGCTACGTTTATTTCGCGGTGAAGTCGGCGAAGGACGCGGTCTTCCCGATGTAGATGCGGAGGGAGCAGCGCGCGCCGACGTGGGCGAATGCGACTTCCAGCGCATCTGACGCCGCTTCTACCGGCACTGTTTCCATCTGGGTGCGCGCGATATCCTGCTTCTCATCGTAGGCGCTGCCCGTCGTCACGTTCTTGTTGACGACCAGTGTCCAGTTACCGCGCGCGGGGATCGGGTAGACGGTGTAGGCGCCAACGGGAATTATGGAGCTCCCAAGCGAGAGTTGCGCCTCTGTAAACAACGTCATCGGCGCACCGCCGGGAGACCAGGGTTTTCCGTTGACGATCTTTTCCGACTTGGCAGGTACGGCGTTGTAGCGAATGTAGACCTGGCGTCCGTCATCGAGATTGCAGGTTGTGGTGGATTGATTGCCGGATTGCGCGGCCAGGCAGGGGGTCAAGAATAACGATATGAGTACAGCTCTCCAGGCGATCGTGGCGGACATGGGTTGGAAAGCCTCCGCGCAGAAGTGTAGCGCCGGAAGGGCTTTCAGGGGAAGGAATTTAGCGGGGAGGACAGAAACAGAATGCTTGAGGCGAAACCCAGCCGAGCTTCGCCGCACAGGCAAGCTGCGTCCGTCCCCACACGCGCCTGATCAGGTCTCGTTCGTCTTGGGCCTTCGGTGACGTTTAACGGGGGCGGGGTGGTTGCTACCGTCCTTGCAGGCACGGGTGCGTCAGGTGCCAAGCGAGGATGGAGTCAATGGCAAAGGCAAAACTTAGAATTCTCTATGGCGAGGGTGATGGGGACGTTTTGGCAACGCAGGCGGCGACATTCGAAAAGGCCGGGCACAGCGTGCAGAAGGCTGTAGGACGCAAGGCGGTGGACGAGGCTTTGAAGAAGTCCACATTCGATCTGGTCGTGCTGGGAGCGACCCTGACCCGCAATGACCGGCATCATCTGCCCTACATGGTGAAGAAGGCGAGCGCCGAGACCAGCGTGCTGGTGATGCACGCGGATGGCAGCCGGCATCCGTATGTAGACGCCTGCACCGATACGGGGGCGAGCATGGAGAATGTGCTGAACCGCATCGAAGCCATGAATGTGGCAGGGATGGTGCCGCAGGCAGCAGGGGCGGCGGCAGGACGATAGGGGTCTGATATCAGTGATCCTGGATCGGTTTCAAGGGGCGGCCTGACGGCCGCCCTTGTTCTTTGGTTTCTGCCCGCGGGGACCTTTGTCGGCACGAATCAAAATGATTAACGTGTGGGAGAACCTGGGACTGTTGAGATCACCAATCGACCAGGATTGACGGTCGTCGACCGCTCAAGTGGGGACTCCTCCCTTCGCACTAGGCCTGCGGAAAGGGCGTACCCATTTCGTAATAGTGGAGCCGCAGCAGCCCTGCAGAGTTCGGATTCGCTGGCCCAAGAGTGTTCGTCCCCTCTCCGCACAGGAAAGTGGAACAATGCTGCCGGTTCACGGCTTATTGTTGGCAAGTGGCGACGGAGAAATGGGTGGATTGGCGAAGGGGCCCGGGCTCTTCACGAGTGACACGTCATCGAACAGCATTGAAGGTACGACACAGGAAATGACAGGCATGTCGGATGCCGAAGACATGCCCAGCGAAAACAATGCGCCAATGCGCGGGATGAATTCGTCGGTGAACACGACTGGGGTATCGCCCACGGCGACAATGTCCTTGAATGCCGCCGGTGTCAACTCGGCCAGCTCCATGCCTTTCACGAGTTCCTCGTGGCCATCGGGATAGAGCTTGTACACCTCCGCCAGGGAACTTCCTCCCTGACCGCCCTGTTGAGCCATCCGAGAGGCCATTTTCATGAACGACGCTGCGGCTCCTCCTCCGACACGTCGTACGACGATACCGTAGTCGAGACCGCGTTCTTTGGTGCGGCGCAGCAGTTCTTTACGGAGGTCCGCTGCAGTCGACGATTTCTCCGAGGTTACAAACAGATTTCCCGGCGCGGGTCCAAATCCGCGGCGACTGCCTGTGCTGTGCGGCACCGACCGCACAGGATCGCGCGTAGCCAGCAGCGTCTTCAGAACGCCGTGGTCGACGAGCTTCGTCTCCCGCGTCTTCACGGCGTCATCGTCAATGGTGGCCGCTCCGAGCAAGTTTGATCCTTTGTATTCCGCCGCCAGCGGGTTGTCAGAAACACTCAAGAACTCCGGGAGTACGCGCCCGCCGATTTTGTCGACAAACGAACCGCCTCCTAGCTGTGACATCATCTGGTTAAAGAACATTTCAAACCGGGGGTCGTCGCTCAAAGGCGTCCGCACGGCCATCAACCCGGTGGCAAATTGCTGCGTGAAGAGTTCACCCGCGGCATCGTCTTCAAAGAGCACGGGACCGTTGTAACGCTCCATCGAAGAGGCGGAACGTAGCTTGAGGATGCGATCAACCATCGCCCGGGTGCGCGCGATCAAGACGTCCTGCGCGGGAATCTCCGCCGCAGTGCGGCCATACAGCTCAATCGAATCTGCAATCGGCACGCCATCCGGAGCCTGCGTCTGGGCATTGATCCGAAGCCGGAAAAGGGGATGGGCGCGGGTGAACGATGATCCCTCACTGTTGACGTAGCGGATGTAAGTGTTTTGGTATTCCAGATCAACCGACGAACTGTAAATCTCCGGCGCCGTCTTGAAGACCGTCGAGAGCGCGCGGGCCAAGGCTTTCAACTCTTCCTCATTGGCCTTTGCAGTTTCTGGCGGTTGGGCAACGGTGTTCGGGGCTTCCTTGCTGAAGTCGGGCAGCTCGTCGGCGTGATTGCGGTTCTCGAGCGCGGCACGCTTAGCGGACAGGTCCTCGAGCGCCTTCTTATACTGGCTGTCGGTAGCCATCCAGAGCGTGCTGCGAATCTGTCCGTAGCTGTCGTCGAGCGGCGCTTGGCGGATGCTGCTGAACATGCCGGCTCGGCCGCCACCTAAATTTCGCAGCGACACATAGTTGCTGTTGTCGAGCGCATAATCGCCGACGCGGATCTCCACTCCCACGTATCGTACCCGCGAGGGTTGCCGCTCAGTCACGCTTCCCAACATCGCCGAAACGGTGATCCGGTTGACGTCATCCATGCGATACGCGAGGAAGTAGGGTTTGTCCATCTTCTGCAGTTGAAGCTGGGCAGTGGTGCGTGCCAACTCGTCTTTCATCGCGCGCATGGGAATGTCGTCCTGTGCCTGAGCGAATCCCGCCAGGACAATACCCAGTGCCAGCCCAACAGCTTTGGAGTACAGCGCAGATCGTGGAAACATTTCTAGTTCTCCGGTGCCTGAGGAGGAGGTGGCAGAATCGGGGCGCGCTCCTGCGACTTCTCTTTGCGTTGCACCTCGATTTGCGAAACCAATATCCCCGGCGATGAGGCCGATACCTGCACCCAGCCGGATTCCGCACCACATACGCCATTGAAAACCGCCACCTGATCGTCGGCAGCCACAATCTTGCTGAACGCGATCAGCGGCGTACCGATCAGGTCCACGCCGCGTACCAGTTCTTCCTTTCCGTCCGGGTAGATTCGATACACTACGGTCGGGCGCACATTGAAAGCATTTGGCAGCACTCGTTGCGTAAAGGTGAATCCGCCTTCAATGTCGTCGAAGAGCAGGCCGTACGGCTTGTTCGCCGTCTTGATCTGTTCCAGCAGCAACTTCTTCAACTCTGCGCGGGACACTTGCTTGCTGGATTCCACGATCAGGTTCGACTGCCGCGCCACCACTTTGTAGCCCTGCTGACGCCGTCCGTGGCCATTGGAATGATCGAAGCCTTCGATCGGTGCGCGGGACATGAGGAAATTCTTCAGGATTCCCTTGTCTACTACCATCACCCGCCGGGCTTTTACACCTTCGTCGTCATAAGGGTAGTAGCCTACGAGTTCGGTTCCTCGCAGCGCCTTCAGAGTGGGGTCGGAATACACCGTAAGGAAATCCGGCAGGACGGTCTGATTCACCTTCTTCTTGAAGGTCTGCGCTTCGTCTTCATTTTTTTGCCGTTGGCCTTCAATGCGATGACCGAAGATCTCATGAAAGAAGACGGAACTGGATCGACCGGAAAGGATGGCAGGTCCGGTGTACGGCTCGGCAAGAGGAGCTTTCACCAGCGCCCGCAGGGTATCGATCATTTGGTTGACATCCTTCAGGATCGCGTTGTCGTCGGGCAAGCCGTCAGAACGGAACGACATATAGGTCTGATGCAGGGGCAGTTCCATGCCATCGGCCGCCTTGGCTGTCGCCGAGATGATCACGCGATAGAACGGAGAAGAGATGCGAATCTGGCTGCCGTCGCTGTTCACGTAGCGGCGCGTCTCGACCTCCGCAATCACCTCGGCGCTGTTCTCGATGATGTCTTTCTGCAAGGCGAAGGGAGCCGTGAATAGGCGCATCTTCCGCTCCCATGCCTGGGCATCGAAGGAGAAAGGAGCGAGTGCCTCGGAATAGTTCTCCGGCCCTTCATGCGAAAAGTCGCCGGAGCGGTCCTCGGCCTCCACCTTGACCTGGACGTTGGCCTTGACCTTCTGCAGCCGCTGCACCGCGCTGCGGTACTTGCGCTCGGTCTCCCGCCAAAGAGCGACTCGCAGCGCATCCGCATCGTTCTCCAACGGAATTCTCTGCCGCTCCATCTGGTCGCTGAAATCACCGTAAGGATCTGCGTCGCGCAAGAGATGGCTACTGTCGAGCCCGTAGTCTCCGACGCGCAAATCCAGATCGAGCAGACGGGTGGTCTGGTCACTGCTCGCATTGAGCACTCCAAAGGAAGCGCTGATCTCGATCGCGTGATTGTCGGTCAGTTGGTACGACAGAAAATAGGGCGGGACCGGCGCCTTCTTCAGATTCTGGAAAGATCGCGTCAGCTCCTGTTGCATCGCCGCCAGTACAGGGTCGGCCGGAGTTTTCTGAGCGGCTAGCGGCAGAGCGCTGGAAAGGAGAATCGCGAAGACACAAAGGCGGCAATACCTGATCACGGAAAGCCTCGTTTGGCAGCAGCCACGTTCTAGCCCGGGACCGTCCACCGTCCGCTGCTGGAAGACAGAACTCTAATCGCTCCCTCCAGCAAAGGAAAGCAAATTTCAATTTCAGGGCAAGGTGCGGGGAGCTGGCTTGCTGGCGGCCTTGTAGCCCTTGGGATAGACGACTAGACATCTGTGAGCGCCTTCGCCTTCGCTTTCGGTGAGGAGGTCGGCTTCGTCGCGCAGGGCTAAGTGGACGATGCGGCGCTCGCGCGACGACATGGGGCTGAATTGATAGGGAGTTCCCGTCTTGCGGACTTTCTCGGCGGCGACATTGGCGGCGGTGCGCAATTCCTGGATGCGCATGGTGCGGCGGTTCTGGCAGTCGAAGCAGATCTTCTCGTGTTCTCCGGACGGCAGGCGCAGCATCTCGAGGGCGATCAGTTCGAGGGCACGGAGGAGTTCTCCGCCACGGTCGAGCAGGAGGGCGGAATCGGGGCCGGCGAAATCGACGAGGATTTCGGGCTTCTCCCAGTCGCGATTTTCCGGCAGCGGCGGGTCGACGATGATGCGGTACTTGAGGTGAAGTCCGCCGTGGGTGACGACGGCCGTGAGGAATTCGTTGATCTTATTGGCGGCAGCTAGTTTGTCCATAGGTCAGCTTTCAGCTATCAGCCGTCAGCTATCAGCTGGGCCGGCTTAGCGTTGGTGTTCATGCCCCCACGTGGAGAAGTGCCCCCGGGGCTAAAGCCCAAATCTTTCGCTGCGTCTGACGCGGCGCTAAAGCGCCGCTCTTCCACGGCTACATCGAGGGCGGTTGCGTTTTACGATTCCCCCAGCCGCAGTTGGCGCCATCGCCAGCGCGACCGTCTTTGGCTGAAAGCTGATGGCTGACAGCTGACAGCTCACTTGTCTTTCTTCCTCGCGCGCTTGGCCATCATCTCGCGCATTTCGCGGCCGAGGTGCGTGCGATTCATGACCGACTGTTGCGCGATCATAATCAAATTGCTCATCGCGTAGTACAAGTTCAATCCCGCTTGCAGGCGAAAGAAGATGAAGCCCATCATCAGGGGCATCATCACGTTCATCATGCGCTGCTGCGCGGGGTCCATGCCGGCCTGGGGCGTCATTTTCTGATTGATCAGGCTGCTGAGCACCATCAGAACGGGCAGGATATAAGGGAATGGCTCCGCGGCTGACAAGTCGTGGATCCAGAGGAAGTGCGCGTGGCGGAGATCGAGCGCCGTGCCCAGCATCCGGTAATACGCGATCAGAAAAGGAAACTGGATGAGCATGGGGAGGCAGCCGCCAGCGGGGTTAACGCCTTCCTTCTTGTAAAGAGCGGAGATCTCCTCGTTCATCGCGGCCTTGCGCGGATCGCGCAGGCTGTACTTCTTGTATTTCTCCTGGATCGACTTGATCTGAGGCGCGACGCGCTGCATCTTCAGCATGGATTTCATCTGGGTGATGCGCAGCGGCATCAGCGCCAGGCTGAGGATGATGGTCTGAACGATGATGGCCCATCCCCAGTTGGGGACGATGTAGTGGTAAGTCCAGCGCAGCCATACGAAGAGCGGCTTGGCGATGATGCCCCACCAGCCGAAATCGACCAGGCCGTTGAGATCGTTGTCGGCGCCAGAAACGCCGGGAACGGAAATCTTCTGAAGAACCTGCAACTCCTTCGGTCCGGCGAAAAGGCGCTCGGAAGTTGTGCCGTGCAGATTGCCGACGGCGGCGCCGATGACATCGACGTTGACCGTGTCTTTTGGATCGGGTTTCTGCGAGTCCTTCGGAATCGCGAAGGGGTGATTCAGAGTGACCACAGACGTTGCGGCAGGATCGTCGGGGATGAAGACGGCGGCGAAATACTGATCGGTGGGCCCGACCCAGTGAAAGGGACCGGGCATGGTCCCGCCGCCGATGACCTGTGTGCATTTTGAGAACAGAGAGAATCCGCAGCGGGCGGGAACGCGCTGGATGTTCTTGTTGTACTGGTAGGCGAGGATGGTGCTGGCGTAGAAGGCGGGCGACGTCTGATCGCCGAATCCGGCGGGCCAGGCGGGAAGCGCTTCTTTAGGGCTGCCCTTATAGGTGACACGGGCTTCGATCCCAGCGACGTAGGAGTTGTCGAACTGGAACTTCTTACGAACGTCCAGATCCTGGTCGGAATATTCGAAGGTGACCTGATTGCCGTCGCGCGAGACCTCGTAGAGGGCGGAGTTTAATTTGCCGCGTAGCTCTTCGTCGTAGGTCCAGAGAGAGAGCGGGTAGCCGAACTGTGCGGCGGTGGCGGTGTTGACGAGGTCGAGTTGTCCCTTCCCGGAGTCGTCGTCGAATTTCTTCAGGATCCAGGATTTGACCTGCGCGCCGCGGTTGGTGAAGGTGATGCGGTAGAGGTCGCTCTCGATGACGGTCTCGGTCTCGCTGGCCGCCTGTCTGGTGACGACGGGAGCGGATGGGACGGCGGGCCTGGCAGATTTGGAAGCCGGCGGAGGAGGCGGGGTCTGGGCCTGGGTCTGCGTCTGCGCGGGCTGGCTCGACTGCTGCGGAGGTGGCGGCGTCGGGAAATACTTTTTCAGCAGCGGCTGGGCCAGCAGCATGAAGACGAACGAGATCAGGAATATGACGAGAAGGCGGCGTTCACTGCCGGGTTCTTGTTGAGGATTTCTATATTCAGCCAAAGTATTATGAGTTCCGTTTCAAGGACGACCACTGGGGCTAAAGCCCGGTGAATTCTGTACGTCTGACGCGGCCCTCAAAGGGCCGCTCTTCCACGGTGCTCCCCAGCCCTGCGTAACGACCGGGTCATGCTTAACGACCAGATCATGCCTAGCGACCGGATACTTAACGACCGGATCACACTTCACGAACGGATCCCGCTTAGCGAACGGAGCCTGCTTAACGACGGGATCATAGCCGCCGTGAGCGAAAGGATGGCAGCGCAGAAGGCGAGCGACGGCCATCAGTCCTCCTCGAAGAGCGCCGTAACGCTCGACGGCTTCCATAGCGTATTCGGAACACGTGGGAACGTAGCGGCACGCCGGCGCGAACATGGGGGAGATGGCCCACTTGTAGGCTCTCAGCAACTGCAGTGTGGCGCGTTGGAGGATCTGGCTCACGGCTGTCGGCTTCCGGACTTCGGTTTCCGGTTTCCGGACGTTCCCTTCTCGATCACGACTGAATCTCGTTGAAGCTCGATCTTTCCGGCGAGCTTCTTGTCTATTACTACGAAAGCGTGGCGGACTTCGTTCAGCACCGCGTCGAAGTCATTGGTAAGAAGCACCTTCTTCGGGTTGATGACGACGTCTGCGCTGGCTCCTGGAAACGGCCGCGCGAGGCGTACGGCCTCGCGCAGGCGGCGCTTCATACGGTTCCGCTGGACGGCTCCCCCTAAGGCGCGGCCCACGGTGAATCCGACGCGCAGCCCCGGACTTTTTCGAACTTTGGCGTCGCCGGTCCCGAGGCGCTCCAAGTAAAACACGGACATCGAGGCCGAAAAGTGCCTTCGTCCCTGCTTGTACACGCGCTCGAAATCGGCGTGACGCAAAAGCCGGGCGCTGCGGGGAAAAGTCACCCTGCCAGCCCGCCGCCCTACACCCTGATTCGATTCTTCAGGCACACCGGCGGTCTCGGAACTTCGAAACTCTTTTGCTTGACTCATCGGTCCGCGGGCGGGGACGTCCGCGCCACACTGATTCGCGGCTGCTTACTCTCGGAAACCAGGTTTCACAGAGACCCGCTTGCGCCCCTTAGCGCGGCGGCGGGATAAAACCTTCTGGCCGCCCTGGGTCTTCATGCGCGTGCGAAAACCGTGCTTCTTGCTTCGCTTGCGCCGGTTGGGTTGGAATGTACGTTTGGGCATGAAAAGTAGCTGCTCCTGATTCGATCGACGGTCTTAGGGCAAACCGTAAGTATAAATCAGGGTGTGCGTTAGTACCAAACCCAGTCGAGCCTCGCTCGACGGACAGCCCCTTCGACGTCGCTCAGGGCAGGCTGCGGCGGCAGTCCCCATAAGGTCGATAGCGCCGGCTGAAAATGGGAACACAAGTAACCCCCACCGTCAGCACGGGTGAAACATGTACACTCTTATCACGCAAGCATAGAATGACACACAGATTCCCAGAATTCCTTGAATCAGCCAACACCGCAGTCTGACAAGCCATCGGAAGTGGAAACTTCCGAGAACGCCCGGATGAGGAACGTCCCGGGAGGAGAATCCCTGCGCTCATCCGCCTCTTCCAACGGCGTCTACGAGGTGGATCGCGACAGTGAAATCAACCGGGAACTTCGGCGGCTGAACCGGGCGCTGCGTGCTTTGAGCGCGTGCAACCAGGCGCTGGCACAGGCCGGCAGCGAGCAGGAATTGTTGGATCAGATCTGCGACATCATCGTGCGGGTGGGCGGATACCGGATGGCGGGCATCGCCTATGCGGAACAGGACGATGAGAAGACGGTGCGCCCCGTGGCGCATGCGGGACATGACAGTGGATATCTGGAACAGATCCAACTGAAGTGGTCGGACACTCCCGCGGGGCGAGGTCCGGCGGGGACGGCGATTCGAGAAAACCGGACTTGCGCGGTCAGCAACACGGCGACTGATCCCTCGTTCACTTCGTGGCGTGAGGCGGCCCTGCAACGCGGGTACGCGGCGGTGATCTGCCTGCCGTTGCGGGTGGCAGGGCTGGCTTTCGGAGTGCTGGCCATCTATTCGGAGCAGGCCAACTCGTTCGAAACCTCGGAAGTCGAGCTGCTGACGGAGATGGCCAACAACCTGGCTTTCGGCATCACGGCGCTCCGTTCGCAGGAGGAAGGCAGGCGGGCGACTGCCGCGCTGCGCGAGGCGGAGTCGAAGTATCGCCAACTGGTCGAGCAGGTGCCGGCCATCTCCTACGTGGCTGAGACTGGCGCCTTCGGTCCGTTTCTCTACGTGAGCCCTCAAGTCACAACCATCCTCGGCTACAAACCGGAAGAGTGCCTGGCTGATCCGCGGTTCTGGTGGGATCATTTGCATCCCGAAGATCGTCCCCACGCTTTGCTGGAAGACAGTTGGGAGGAGGGGCGACTGTTTCAAATTGATTACCGGATGCGAAGCCAGGATGGCCGCGAAGTGTGGGTTCGCGACGAGGCGGCGATTGTGCGCGACCCTCATACAGGCAAGAGATTGACTCGCGGCCTGCTCATCGACATCACAGAAAAGAAGGGCGCCGAACAGGCGTTACGGCGCCGTGAAGACAACTATCGGATGTTCGTGGCGCAAAGCTCAGAAGGCATTTTCCGGCAGGACCTTGACGCGCCAGTGCCGATTGATCTGCCCGAAGATGAACTGATACACCGCGTGATCCACGATTCGTACATGGCGGAGTGCAATGAGGCGATGGCGAAGATGTACGGGCTGAGCTCGCCCAACGACTTACTGGGAAAACGGCTCACGGAGCTGTTGCTGCCCGACGATCCGCACAACATCGAACTTACCCGCGAGTACATCCGCAGCGGGTTCCGGGTGGTGGAACGTGAATCCCACGAAGTGGACGTACAGGGCAACGCGAAGGTGTTCCTGAACAGCATGTTTGGCGTGGTGGAACAAGGGAAGCTGGTGTGCACGTGGGGAATTCAGCGCGACATCACGGAACGACTTAAGGCGGAAGACGCACGGCGGACGGCGGAAGAGGCGTTACGCCAGAGCGAGGAGCGCTATCGCGTCTTTGTCTCACAGAGCTCGGAAGGGATTTACCGCACGGAGCACGATCCGCCCGTCCCTGTCGACCTTCCGCTAGAAGAGCAGATCGCGCGCAGCCTGAGCAGCGGATACCTCGCGGAGTGTAACGATGCGATGGCGAGGATGTACGGGTTTCAGCACGCGACCGAGTTGGTGGGCACGAGACTGTCGCAACTGCTGATTGCGGACGATCCGGTCACCAAAGAATTCATGGAGACATTCATCCGATCGGGATACCGGATCCGGGATTGGGAGTCACATGAGCGGGATGCGCAGGGACGGACCAAGGTCTTTCGGAACACGATGGCGGGTGTGGTGGAGGGGGGCTGCCTGGTGCGCACGTGGGGCATTCAGCGGGACGTGACCGAGCGGATGCACCTGGAAGAGCAGTTGCGCAACGCGCAGCAACTGGAGGCAATTGGGCGCTTAGCGGGAGGCGTGGCCCACGACTTCAACAACATCCTGAGCATCATCATGGGGCACGGGGAACTGCTGCTCATGACCGCCGGGGCCGACGAGAGGACGCGGAATGGGGTGGAGCAAATCCGACGGGCCGCCGACAGGGCTGCGTCGCTCACGCAGCAATTGTTGGCCTTCAGCCGGAAGCAAGTGCTGCAACCCAAGCTGCTTGACCTGAATGAAACGGTGGCGGACGTGCAAAAGATGCTGTCGCGGGTGATTGGAGAGGATATCGAGCTGATCGCGAAGCTGCATCCGTCGTTGATGACGGTGAAAGCCGATCCAGGCCAGGTGGAACAAGTGCTGATGAACCTTGCCGTCAATGCGCGCGACGCCATGCCGCAGGGCGGCAAACTCGCGATGGAGACGTCGAATATCGAGATCAGCGCGGAGGGAGGCCGGGACCTCGACCTGGCGCCGGGGCGCTACGCGATGCTCAAGGTTACGGACACCGGCCACGGAATGGACGCGACCACGCTCTCCCACGTGTTCGAACCGTTCTTCACGACGAAAACCGTGGGCAAAGGAACAGGCCTGGGCCTCGCTACGGTGTACGGAATCGTGAAGCAGAGTGGAGGAAGCATCCAGGTCGAGAGCGAAGCGGGCCGGGGAACGAGTTTTCGTATCTATCTGCCAGCAACGGAGGGCAGCGGCCGTACGCAGACGGAGCAGGCTGCGGTCCAAAAGGTGGCGGGTGGCTCGGAGACGATTCTAATCGCCGAGGATGAGCCGGATCTGCGCGAGTTGACGAGAATCTTCCTTGAAGGCTACGGCTACAAAGTGTTGGAGGCCGCGAGCGCGGATCAGGCCATTCAAACCGCGGAGAAATCTGCCGATCCGATTCATCTGCTGCTAACCGATGTGATCATGCCGGGAATGAGCGGACGGCAACTGGCGGAAAGAATTCTGAGCAAGCGTCCGCAGACCAAAATCGTGTACATGACGGGCTACACCGACGACATGGTGGTGCAGCACAAGGTACTGGAGCCCGGGGTGCAACTGCTGCAAAAGCCGTTCTCGAAAGCGGAGTTGGCGCTGAAGGTACGGTCGACGCTGGACAGCTAGAGGGCAGACTCGGGCGTCGGACCTCGGACCTCGGGCGTCGGATCTCACCTTGGGAATTAGGCGATGAAATTGGTGCCTCCTACGGAACGGACGAATGCGTTCGTCCCTACGTGAGCTGGGACTTGGCTGAGCGGTAGAATTGGTCATCGGTTTCTTGGCGACTTTCAATCGAAGAGGACATTTACGAAATGACGCAGGGGAGCGGCGGGATTGCGGGTGAAACGAACGGGAAGAAGATCTGGGTCACGCTGACGGGTCTGCCGCTGACCATGAAGCTGGATTGGCCGTTCCATCAGTCGACTTCGGGGGCGGATTTCTGGGTGCTCCATGGGGATATCCGGCTGGAGGGTTCCGAGGGGCTGCATGCGCCGGTGGCGGTCAACTTGTCGCAGACGGTGCGGGAGGTGATGCCGTCGCTCGAACCGAAGGATGCCGAGACGCCGGTGATCAACGCGCTGCGCAAGGAAGTGGACCGCCGGCAGATTGAGTTCTTGAAGTCAGGGAAGCTGCTGCCAGTGCCGTTTTCCAGCCGTCACTATGATTTCAAACGGCAGCAGTGGGTGTTTGGCAAGGCGACCGACGAGGCGATGGCGGAGTTCATCGAGCGGAAAGTCTTCTGGCAGACGAAGCTTGGCGGCGGGCCGCGAGTGTGGATTGGCGATCCGGGGGAAGCGCAGTATGTGCAGACGACTCCGTCGCACTTGCTTGAGATCGCAGCGCGCCTGGTCGCGGCCCAAGGGCTACTGCGGATTGAAGGCGAGTACGCCGAGGCCACGCAGGGTCTGATGAATCAGGCTGAGCGGTTTGAGAGTGCGCGGCTCGCGGCGATGGAAGAGTTGGAGAAGAAGCACGCGTTCGAGCGAGGGTAGCAGTCACTGAAGCCGCGCGAAATATTCCTGCCAGGCACAACCTGTCCGTGGTTCGCTCACGATTTCCGTGAGAACAATCCCCAACAGAACTTTGGAGCGATGGCATAGTTCACCTGCACCAACACAATCGCCGCGATGCTGTAGTAGGTGTTCAAAAAACACAACGCGGCCCCACACGCGTACAGAGATTGGGCAATCACGATGCGGCGGACGACGGCGGGATGAACCTCGGGTGCGACGTCATCGGCGAGCAGGCTGGCGCGGGTTGCGTAACTCCAGCTCCAGTAGAGCGTCAGTCCCAAAAGGGAAATATTGAACCAGTAAACCAGCAGCGCAATCCGATAATGAATGAATTCGGCCAGCAAGGAGGTCGAGAATGGTATCAGGCAGACGGCACAGAGGAATGCGATGTGAATCCAGGCGAGGTTGCGGTCGGCGCGGGCGAAGTGATTGAGCTGCGTCTGCTGGCCGACCCAGAAAATGCCGAGTGTCATCACGCTCATCAGAAAGATGAGCAGCCGCGGAGAAAGGGCAACCAGAACATGCCAGAGATCGCGTTCCGAGTGAACCGCGTCGACGGCGGGAACGCGGAGATCGAGCACCAGCAGCGTCATGGCCACGGCGAAGATGCCGTCACTAAGGGCGGAGATGCGCTCGACGCTCTGTCCGGCAACACGGTTATAAAGAGAGTGCATCGAAGAGAGTCTAGCGGTTCGCAGGGATGCGGGCAAAACACCTCGTGACAGGGTAGGGTCCCAATTCAGATTTTCGTTCGCGATTTTTTGCGGAGGTTCTTTGCGTGCTTTGCGGTTAGAGCTTTTGATTTTCCAGGCAAATTCTCAAGACTTAACCGCAAAGTGACGCAAAGGAGAACGCGCTAAGATCGCACAGAGAACCAGACTGGGACGCTAGCCATGAAAGGTGAGTTGTGGAAGGCTTACGGGTCGCAATCGTGTTCGCGTTCTGCGTGATGAGTGTCGCTCTCATGCCGGGGCAGGAGCCAACCGGAACGCCCGCTCCAGAGCCGACCACTCCGCCATCGAGCCAGGCTCCCGCCGGAGGAAAAAAAGATGGTGCGAATCCGGCTCAGGCGGCTGCGGACAAGACGAAGCAGGTGACGCTGGGAGCGGCAGGGGCGACGAAAAAAGTCGGGGAACTGGCGCTGAACAAAGCGCGCGACTGGGAAAGCGGGTGGTTTACGGGGGTCTTCGTGCCCAAGGGCCACACGATGACTCCGTTGACATCCGCACAGCGCCGCGAGGTCTATCTGCAGCAGACGCTGACGACTCCCAGTGCGTACGTGAAACGCATGTTCGTGGCGGGAATCGATCAGGCGCGCGGGTATCCCGCGCAGTGGGACGACGGCTGGGGCGGATATGGGGAGCGGTTTGCTTCCCGCGAAGGGCAATTCATTGTCGCCAATAGTCTTGCTGCCCTGGGGAATGCGGCCCTGCGATATGAGCCACGCTACGACCAGTGCCAGTGCAGTGGCTTTTTGCCGCGCACGCGACATGCAATCCTGCGCAATTTCCTAACTTATGACGCCAGCGAGAGGCAACTTCGCCCGCAATGGGCCCTGTACGGAGGCGCTTTCGGGGGCGGGATGATCTCAACCGCATGGAAGCCGCATCCGCGCAATGCCTTCGCAGAGGGCGCCCGAGGAATGCTGGCCCAGGCGGCCTATGGGACCCTGCTGAATTTCTTCATCGAGTTCGCCGGCGACATCAATCGCAAGATCGGAGCAAAGAAGAGTGGCGCGCGAGAGAGTGGCGCGCAGAAGTTCTAAGAGATCTCCGGCATGCGCTCTGCGGAGTTTCCCTGATTTGGTTTTCGGTACACGCCCGATGGCGAAAAAGCGAAACAGGGATTGAAATGGATCGGGGGCCGGGAAGGATCACATGCCGGGGATCGCCCCCTCGTGTCGTGGCCATCCTGCCGGACTCTTTGAGTCCCCGCCCTCTGTTTGCCCAGCGTCTAGTCGGCCGCGGGTTTGCGCACGAACTGGGAGACGACTACCCCGAGGCTGAGAAGGGACATCAGAGAGATGATGCCGAGAGACATCACGCAGTAAATGCACCACACACCGAGCACGTCCTTCTCGATATGAGCGAGATAAAGAGAAAAGGCCAGGCTCGCCAAGGTCAGAAGAAGCAACCCGCGATAGGCGCGGCGAAAGACCACGGCTGCCATCAGGATGTACCCGAGGATACCTGCCGTGGCGACGGGCATTGCGCTGAGAATCGGGATGCGAGTGTGGAGTCCCATCTGTTCAAACACCCCGCCGAGCAGGGCGAATGGGCTGTGATTGACGACGCCGCAGTCCCAACGCTCGTTGATGCTGCAGGGGGAGTCGCCGTATTCGCGATAGTGTTCACGCAGGGCGAGAGACGAAACGACGACACCGAGCACGGCCAGGATGAGCAGAACGTATTTCATGAATCCTCTTTTGAATCCGAATTAATTCCCGTTGTGCGGAACGCGACGAGGGCTAAAGCCCGCGGACCGCTAGACCTTAACGCGGCCCTGAAGGGCCGCTCTTCCACGGCGATCTCCCGCATTCCCGTAGGTCTTCCGCGATCGCGACGAGCACCGCTCTTTCACTCCTGACGCGGGAAACGCGCCCCAGTCTGATCAGCGCGTTGGGACGTGCGTACCCGCCGCGTCCTTTATTAGATCAGAAACCTGCCAATCGCTTCCGTGATACCACTTGACGATCTTGCCGTCAGGACCGATGACGGCGGTGCTGAGATTGTGAGTAATCAGGCCGCCTTCCGGCTTGACGGTGAGCGCGAAGAAGTCGGCGATCTTCGGCAGGTCAGCGGCAGATGGGACAGCAAATTCCCAGCGGCGGAAGAGCGCGGGCTCGTGGGTGTGAGCGACAGAGAATCCGTAGTCACGGAGGACTTTCGGGGTGTCGTGGCCGGGGTCGAAACTGATACTCAACAGCTGTGTATCCGCGAGCGACGGACTTGAGGCTGTCTGCTTGTAGATCTCGGCGAAGTTGCTGCTCATGCGCGGGCAAAAGTCTGGAAAGGGGCAGCGGGTGTAGATGAAAGTGACGAACAGCAGCTTTCCGCGAAACTGGTGCAGGGAAATGTGCTTGCCGTCCTGATTGGTGAATGAGAAGTCCGGGACATCTTCTCTGGGCGCGGGCATGTGGAAAGTCTTGGCGGCGCCGGCCGGAGGCTGCGCAGCATGGGCGGTGATTTTCACGTTCTCAAGCCAGTAGTCGGCGTCGGTACTCTCGTCTCTGGGATCGTGATCGACCACCACCACTTCTGCGGAAATGGAATCGCCGGGAGCGAGTTGACGCAGCGTCGACGCGGGCTTGAGCTTGTAGGGCATGACCATCGCTTCCATGTAGCCCTGAATCATGTCGCCGTCGATGTTCGCGGACTGAGCTTGCGTGTCGATGGAGATGATGCGACCGGTGAAGGGATAGCGCTTCGTGGCTACGGGCTTCGTGCGATGACAGGAGAAAAGAAACAAAGTACCGAGCAGGAAGATGAATAGCACGAAACGCGAGCTACGGATTCGATCATTCACGATGTAAACACTTTAACCCGTAGGCGGAGTGCTGTGCCACGGTTGGCCGGTTGTTTGGCGGCAGCGCTTTGTGAAATCCTAGCGGTCCGGATTTCCGAGAGCGAGGCACTTCAATGGCATGCAACCCTGAAGTCTTGAAACACGTTCCGTTGTTTGCGCTGCTCGATGAAGAAGAGACGGCAGTGCTGGCCGGGCAGGTGCGCCTGAAGACGTTCGCGCCCCGGCAGCGCATCTACAAGATCGGCGATTCCAGCGGGCAAGCCTATGTGGTGGTGTCGGGGCGGGTGCGCGTCTCCACCGTCGATCAGGACCAGCAGGAAGTTGTCATCGACGAACCTTCGCACGGAGAGTTCTTTGGATTCGCGTCGATGCTGGAGCAGACTCCGCATCAGACCGAGGCCGCGGCGATAGACGAGGCGGTGTGTCTCGAAGTCAACCGGAAGGATATCGCCGTGCTGTTGCAGCGAAAACCATTGGCGGGGATGGATATGCTGACCGTGCTGGGCCGGCAGTTTCATGCTTCGCAGCAGTTGGTGCGGCTGCGGGCGAACCGCCATCCCAACGACGTGATCGAAAAAGATGCAACCTTCGGAGAGCGTTTCGCCGATATAGTCGCAGGGTTTGGCGGATCGTGGACGTTCATAATCCTGTTTGCCATCGCGCTCGCGATTTACATGACCGCGGATGCGAAATTGGGCAGCAGAGCCTGGGATCCTTATCCCTACATCCTGTTGAACCTGTTTCTGAATATGCTTGCCGCGTTGCAGGCGCCGATCATCATGATGAGCCAGAACCGGCAGGACACCAAAGACCGGTTGCGCGGTGAACTGGATTACGACGTGAACCGGCGGGCTGAGGCGGAAATTCAGGGACTGGCGCGCAAGCTGAATGTGCTGGGCGAGAAGATGGGGGATGTCGAGGATATGTTGAGAGAAAGGCCGGCACGGGGATGACGGAATCGCGAACGGCGGGATTGTTCTAGGGTTCAGATTCGTCGCGCTTGAGCTTGCGGCTTTCGGCGAGCAGCGACATAGAGTGCATCAGGTTCTGCAGGGTGACAATGCCGACCAGGCGCTGGTCATCGACGACGGGAATGATGCTGGAACTGCGAGCAGTGAGCTTGCGGAAGGCCGAGCCGAGCGAGTCTTGTCGCAGGGAGACATCGAAGATCTTGTTCATCACGGCCTGCACGTAGCCGTTGCCCTCGGCGCGCAACGCGTCAAGAATGCGCTGGCGCGAAATGACTCCGACCATATCGCTGCCGCGAACCACCGGAAAATCATCCTGCAGGGAGTGGACCGCTTTCTCGAGAGCATCTTCCAATGTGTCGGCGGGTGAAAGTGTGGCGAAATCGGTAAGCATGACCTCTTCGAGGCGGACGTTATCGAGCACAGACTGGAAGACCAGCGCTCGCTCTTCCAGTTGCGCAGCCGAGAAGACGATGACGCCCACCATGGTCAGCCAGTTGTCGCTGAACAGTCCGGCAAAAATGAGGACCATCGCGATGGCGTTGCTGATGGCGACGGCGCGCCGGGTGGCGGAGGCGAGGTCGATGGTGCGGGCGAAGTAGAGGCGGACCAGGCGTCCGCCATCCAGCGGATAGGCTGGCATCAGATTCAGAACAGCCAAATAGAGGTTTGCCCACACGACGCTGCGGGCCAGCTCACGTCCCTGCAGGAAAGGCCACTTCCACAACTCGATTCCGCCGCCATACGCGGTGATGGCAACGGCTGCGAGGCTGGCGAGGGCGAGGTTCACCAGAGGTCCAATCAGCGCTACGCGAACCTCGCGTTTCCATGTCAACGCGGCCGGCAGCTTCTCTACCCGCGACTCGTCATAGAGGGCAACACCGGTGAGCGGCAGAAGAATCACGGCCTTGGGAACGAGACCAAAACGGCGTGCAGCGAGCATGTGGCCGCATTCGTGCGCCCCGACGCACGCCAGGATGATTCCAACCAGGGCGAGATCGCGGGGTCCGTTAGCCTGGCCCTGATGAGCGGCATAGTCGGTCCAATAGACGAACAAAGGAAGCACGAGGAACGTCAGATGGACGCGGACGTCGACGCCGAACAGGCGTCCCACGGAAATAGACCAGCTTCGCATAGGATTCGCTGCTTGTATTCTACATGCTTGGATATAGTGATTGCGGCATTCAAGAGTAGGCAGCCATGCGTGTGATCGCGGGTAAATATCGGAGCCGGCCGTTGTGTTCGCTGCCCGGGAAGGACATTCGTCCGACGTCGGATCGGTTGCGCGAGACGTTGTTCAATGTGCTGACCGCAGGGAACCCCGGGGCGTTAGCGGGAAGCGTGTGGCTTGACTTGTTCGCCGGGACGGGCGCAGTGGGCATCGAGGCACTGAGCCGGGGCGCCAAAGAGGTGCATTTTGTGGAACACTCGAGTGCGGCAGCCGAGACGATTCGCAAGAACCTTCACAGTCTGGGGATCGCCGATGGATTCAAGATCTTGCAGGAAGAGTTGCCGCGCGCATTCTGGCGCATGGAGAGGCAGCATATCGCGGCCGACGTGGTGTTCATCGATCCGCCGTACCGCATGAAGGACGCTTACACGAACACCCTGCACGCTCTGGCAGATTCATCGTTGATTTGGGCAATCTCGGTAATAATCGCCGAACACGAGAAGAGGTTTGATCCGGGGGAAGAGTTTGGGCCGCTGCGGAGATTTCGACATCTGGCGCAGGGGAGTACGGCGCTGAGTTTCTACCGGTTGGGGAGTGGAGGGGATTTGCGGGTATGAACGGACGCCGCCGGGTTACGCCCAGGCGGGACAGCCGAGGCGGCTGTCTCCCCGTGAGCATTGCCGCTCCGAACTACATGATCAATTCGTCGGTGCGGCGAACGATGGGATGCTGCATCTCTTCCAGATCGTTTTTCACCATATTGAGACCGTAGACGCATTCTTCGAAGTTGCGCGACAGGTTGGCAAAGAGCGGCGCGACCTTGGCGTACTCGAAGTGCTCAAACTTGGAAACAATGTAGTAACTCTCTTTACCCGCTTTCACCCAATCGACGAAATTCTCCAGGCGCTGGCGGCGAAGGCGGAAGTGGTTGATGCTCTCGGGAAACATTCCGGCAAAGAAGAGCGTGTAATCGCCGATGTGTTTGCGCACCTGGCGTTCGCGGTCAAAGGACGGAGCGGGTCCGTAGACGGGGTCAGACTCGAGCAGCATTTCGCCGACATCGGAAAGCGGGCGGTTGAATTCGTTGCGCAGTTTGTAGAGCTGCTCGGCGTCGCAAAATTCCGCCAGCAGATGCGAGACGTAGGCAACTACCTGCGGATCGCGAATCCCGATCTCCTCGGCGTAGTGCCGCCCCACAAGGTCCTGAAACAGCTGCTGCAGCGGATGCGATTCCGGAATCATTTTGGACCCCCTGAACTCCGCGCCAAACACGGAGTTTCAGCCACCTGCGTGTGTAGATACCGCACTTCGCTGTTGAAAGGCAAGTGACTTTTGTTTATCGGCATGATTCATTTTCCTGATTAGTTAGACGAGGTGGGATGCGAAATGCGTTGTGCGGCTCGATCCGTTAGAAAACGGGAAGGTTTACCGTATCTGCTGGCAGTCGAAGGAAGCGGCTGCCAGAATTCCGTTCTTTCCTGCAGAAAATACCGCGGAAGAAAAACTTTTGTACGCGCACTTGTAGAATAAGCGGCCACGGAGGATTTGCATGGCCAGGCAGAACATTTCGAGCGGAACCGCATGGGAACCGATCGTAGGTTACTCTCGTGCTGTGAAAATGGGGTCGTACGTGCACGTGTCAGGGACCACGGCGACTGGGGCAGACGGCAAGATCGTCGGGGTCGGCGATGTGTATGCGCAGGCGGTGCAGACGTTGAAGAACATTGAGAGCGCGTTGCAGAAGGCTGGGGCGAGCCTGAAAGACGTGGTGCGCACGCGCATCTACGTGGTTAACATTGCGGAGTGGGAGAAGGTTGGAAAGGCGCACGGAGAGTTCTTTCGCGATATCCGGCCGGCAACCTCCATGGTGCAGGTCTCCGCACTGATCTCACCGGAGATTCTAGTCGAGATTGAAGCGGACGCCGTGGTGCAGTGAGCGCGGCCTCAAGTCAACGGCTTCGACATCTTCACGAAGTGGCAGGGTAATTTCGGATTCAGGCCGGGTGTGAATGGAGCTGTGCCCGTTTCGACGTATCCGCGGAGGTGATAGAAGCTGGGCAGCTCGCGGCGCAGATTAACGATTTGCAGGTCCATGAACTTGCACCCGGCCTCGGCGCAATAGCGCTCGGCTTCGTTCATCAGAGTGGAACCGAGGCCGGTCCTCTGACGATGGGGATCGACCGACAGCAGCCCCAGGTAGGCCCGCTCATCCCTCAGTTCAACATAGACGCAGCCCGCAAGAATACCGCTGTCGTCGGCGACAAGGAACTTTCCTTTTTCTAACAATGAGTGGACGACTTCGGAGTCGACGCGATCACGGTCGATGAGGAAGGCCTCGGCGTTGCGGAAGGCGGCATTGATCAGGGCCGTGATCGCGCCGGCATCTTCGATTGCTGCGAGACGTAACTGCACGGAGCCTCCTATTCGGAATAGGTTCCTCGAAACATCCTTTTGCCTGTCTAGCTCCGAAAATCCCCACTTCTCCCAAAACCAGGGAGAAGTGGGGCACCCATCGGTGCCGACGGTATAGAATCCTTGCCGCCAAATTATCCGGCGAAATTCTGCGCAATGCCAGGCCGCGGCTTCCGAGCGGCACTCTCGGGGAGGCAACATGAAGAGCTTTCGATACGTTTTGTGCTTCGCTGTGGTCGTGGCCGCGAGCGCGCAGGAGCCTGCTCCACATGCACAGTCTGTGACCGTGATTCGCGCGGGCACTCTGATCGATGGCAAGTCCGACAAGCCTCGGCATGACCAGGTGATCGTCATTCGCGGGAACCGGATCGAGAGCGTGTCGGATGCGGCCGGCGCGAAAGTTCCGGACGGGGCGACGGTGATCGACCTGTCGCAACAGACCGTGCTGCCCGGGCTGATCGACTCCCACACCCACATCTTTCTGCAGGGGGAAGATCCGGCCAAGGGCGGCTACGACGCGAACATTCTGACGGCACCGTTGGCGCTGCGGGCGGCGCGAGCTACGGTGGCAGCGCGGCGGGCGCTGGAGCAGGGTTTCACGACCTTGCGCGACGTCGAGACCGAAGGCGCGGGATATGGAGACGTGGGCATTAAGCAGGCCATCAACGATGGCTATATTCCGGGGCCAAGGCTGTTTGTGGTGACGCGGGCGATCTCGACCACCGGCGGATACATGCTGGAAGGTTACGCCCCGGAGCTTGCGATGCCTAAGGGCGCTCAGATCGTCGATGGGCCGGTCGAAGCTCGCAAGGCGGTACGCGAGCAACTCGATCACGGCGCCGACTGGATCAAGGTGTACATGACGCACCGCTCGTGGGTGGGAAAGAACGGCGAGCTGGTCTCCCAGCCCACGCTCACAGTCGAAGAGCTGCGGGCGATTGTGGACGAGGCGCACGGTTGGGGCAAGAAGGTTGCTTGTCACGCTTATAGCGGCATCGGCCTGCACCGCGCGCTCGACGGCGGATGCGATTCGATCGAGCACGGGCTCGATCTCGACGACGCGGCCATCGCGCAGATGCTGAAGCAGGGCACGTGGTATGTCCCGACGATCAGCGTTTACTACACGGATTGGGGCCCCGCCGATACGCCGGATGGAAAGAGGGACCGGCTGCGTGCGTCGGTGCACGAGGTGTCATTCAAGAGAGCGCTGAAGGCGGGCGTGAAGATTGTGTTTGGCACGGACATGGGCGGAATTCCGTGGACCGAGCCGATCGCGCAGGAATTTTCGCATATGGTGGAGTTGGGAATGCAGCCGATGGAGGCAATCCAGAGCGCGACCTCGCGCGCGGCGGTGATGCTCGACATGGAGGGGAAGATCGGAGTAGTGGCGCCCGGCGCATTAGCTGACATCATCGCCGTGAGTGGCGATCCGTTGCGCGACATCAAGCTGCTGGAGAATGTCGGGTTCGTTATGAAGGACGGGCAGGTGTTCCGCGGGAAGTAAATACTCACCACAGAGGACACGGGGGAGCGCAGCGGATGTCGAGGGGCAATATGGAGTTTTCCGGATTTCCCTTGACAAGATCGTGGCCGCGATCATAATGCGTCAATCCAGTTTCGAGCGATCCGGCTGGAGGTGGAACGGGCCGGAGGAGGTGTCCATGAGCGTGCTGGAGCTTTGTGACCGGGAGATTGCGGCTGTAGGGCTCGAAGCGACCGTTGCCGATGCTATTCACAAGATGCTTGATCACCACGTAGGCGCCGTGGCGATAGTTGACAGCGACTACCGGGTGGCCGGGATCTTCACCGAACGCGATGTGCTGCGCAAGATGTCGCTGAGCCGGCTGGATCCGCAGACTACATCGATTCGTGAGCTAATGACTACGCCCGTGGAAATGGCGACCCGGGGCACCGGGGCCGGCGAGGCCTTGAGCACCATGCTGGAAAGGCATTTCCGGCATCTGCCCGTGGCCGATGATAACGGCAGGCTGCTGGGAATCCTTTCCATTCGGAACCTCTTGGAGTGGCGCGTGGACGATCTCACCCACGAACTGGACTCGCTCGAGCAATACGTGACGAATGACGGGCCCGGAGGCTAGTGTTCCGGGGCTCGAAGTCTGTCCCACAATTTCTTGATGGCTACTTCTTCCGCCTTGTCCAGGACGATCGCCGGAGCCCGCATCGCGGCGTCCGTTTTCTTTCTTTTATTCGGCGAATACAAAGTGGTGGGGTCAGAGTTTGCCCACGTCGGATTCCAGACTTATCTGCAGGACTACATCGCAAACAGCGCCGTCAGTTTTTATCGTCCGGTATTGTCTGGACTGGTGTTGCCGCACGCGGTCTTCTTCGGATACGTTGTGGGGGTTGTCGAACTGTTGATTGGGATTTCTTTGCTCATCGGGTTGTGGGTGCGTCCGGCTTGCGTTCTGGGTGTGCTGTTTCTGCTGAATATGGTGCTTGCCACATGGTGGGGGCCCGGCCATGGAGTGCCCGTGTGG
This sequence comes from Candidatus Dormiibacterota bacterium, assembly GCA_035632675.1. GTDB lineage: Bacteria > Acidobacteriota > Terriglobia > Terriglobales > Acidobacteriaceae > Sulfotelmatobacter. The sequence goes on along the minus strand of DASQGJ010000065.1, from coordinate 124,761 downwards.
CGGTATTTCGGGGCTGAACTGGATCATATACCGCTCTTGTTGCTGTTGATCGTTCTGTATGCGGCCGACGCCGGGCGAACCTGGGGTCTCGACGGACGGCGCGAAAGCCGCTCGTAGTGTTCTGCCAATCCAATATTTTCGGGAAAGGGAAAGTTTACAAATGAGGAAGATCTGCGCGGTGGCGTTTGGGGTGGCGCTGTTTTGTCTTGGGATGCGGGGGTTTGCGGAGACGGCGCGGCGCGTGGTGCTGGCCGTGCACGCAGGGCATGTGCTAGACGTGAAATCGGGGAAGACGCTTACAGATCAGACGATCGTCATCGAGGATGGAAAGATCGTCACCGCAGGTGCGAGCGGCGATGCGAAAGTTCCCGCCGACGCCGTGCGCATCGATCTGCCGAACGCGACCGTGCTGCCGGGACTGATTGACGCGCACACACACCTGACCATGAATCCGCAGTTCGGTTATGAGACGCTTGCGCTGTCGGTGCCGCGGGAGGCATTGATCGGCGCCAAGAATGCGCGTCTCACTCTGCTGGCCGGGTTCACTACCGTGCGCAATGTGGGCGCAAGCGGCTTCAGCGATGTTGCCCTGCGCGACGCCATCAATGCCGGAGACGTTCCCGGACCACGCATGCTGGTGAGCGGACCGGCGCTCGGCATCACCGGCGGGCACTGCGACAACAACATGCTGCCGTCGGAGTATCACGCGGTGGGCGACGGGGTCGCGGATGGAATCGCGGCGGTACAGCACAGGGTTCGCGAGAACATCAAGTATGGCGCGGACGTGATCAAAGTGTGTGCCACGGGTGGAGTGCTGTCGCTGGGTGACAATCCGCAGGCCTCGCAATATACGCTCGAGGAAATGAAGGCGATCGTTGCCGATGCGCACAGGCTGGGCCGGAAGGTGGCGGCGCACGCTCACGGCGCCGAGGGCATTCGCTGGGCGGCCGAGGCGGGCGTGGATTCGATCGAGCACGGGTCTTACATTGATGACGCAGCCATTGCGGTGATGAAGGAACACGGCACGTACCTGGTGCCGACGCTCTATCTTGGCGACTGGATGATCGACAATGCGGGATTCACGCGGTTGCCGCCGCCGCTGCTGGCCAAAGCACAAGTCGTTCTTCCGGCGGCGCGCAAGAACATTGCGCATGCGTTCGCCAGTGGAGTGAAAGTCGCGCTGGGAACCGACGCGGCTGTGTATCCGCATGGGATGAACGGGCACGAGTTTGGCGTGATGGTGAAGCTTGGACTGACGCCGCTGCAGTCGATTCAGGCAGGGACGGTCAACGCCGCCGATCTGCTGGGCTGGGCAGGAAAGGTGGGAACTCTGGAACCGGGGGCGTGGGCTGACATCGTAGCGGTCGATGGGGATCCGCTGAAGGATGTCACGACCCTGGAGCGAGTGAAGTTTGTGATGAAGGGCGGCGAGGTGGTCAGGAACGACTACGGGAAGTAGCAGTCGCGACATTCAGGGAAAGGCAAGCCGTTCTGCGCACGGCGGACAGCCGATGGCGGCCGTCCCCACATTCGAACGCGCTACTTCGCGGCGCGGGCTTGCTCGGTGATCCAGTCGGTCAAGTATGACGAGGCTCCGCTGGCCAGCAGCGGGGCTTTGCCTTCTACGGCGTCCACGAAGTTAGCGATCAGCGGGAGGTGCACGTTAGGGTGCACGGGAAGACTCTCACGGCCGCCGGGGTAAATCAAGTCAGGTCCGTTCAACGGAGACATTTCCATCTCACCGTCAGTTCCGCGGATACGGCATTCGTCGCGCGCGATCTTGGAGTGCCAGCGGACGTCGACGATGCCGCGGACTCCGCCGGCGTATTCGATCATCACGGTAGCGTTGTCTTCGACGGCGTAATGATGCACGACGTTGGAGAGCTGCCCGGTGGCACGCAGGGGCTGGCCGAAGAGAAAATTCAGAACGTCGATGCGATGGGAGGCGATGTCGAGGAGCGGCCCGCCTCCGGCCTTGGCGGGATCGAAGAGCCAGCCGCGGTGGCCAGTTCCGTCGAACCACATGTGATTAGTCAGTTCGGCAAAGACGGGCTTGCCGATCGCGCCAGCTTCAATCAGCTGCCTGGCGCGCTGCACCTTGGGATAGCAGCGGCGATAGTAAGCCACGCCGAAAGTCTTGCCACTTTCTTCGGCGGCTCGCAGCATGCTGCGCGCTTCGCCTTCGTTCATGGCCATCGGCTTTTCGCAGAGCACATGCTTTCCGGCGCGGAGAGATTCGATGGTTTGCGGCGCGTGCAGGAAGACGGGTGTGCCGACGTAGACGGCTTGGACTTCGGAGTCAGCAAGAGCTTCCTCGAGAGTGCGCCATGTCTTCGCGCCGAACTGTGCCGCTTTCGCCGGATCTCGGGTGACGATGCCGTAAAGGCGGCTTCGTGACTCCGCTTGAATCGCGGGAATGACGCGGCGAGTGGTGATGTCGCCGATGCCGATGACGATCCAGTTGCGCATTGGTAGGGGCCGCTCGCTTCGCGTTGCTGGACAGCCGAGGCGGCTGTCCCTACGTGTGTACGAAAGATCAAAGGCCGGCTTACGCCGGCCTTCGATGCCTAATTAGGAAGACAGAACTACTTCTTGGGGGCGATCGCGTCCTTCGCGGCTTTGGCGACGCGGAACTTCACGACGGTCTTGGCCTTGATCTGGATCGGTTCGCCGGTCTGCGGATTGCGTCCTACGCGGGCTTTGCGGTGAGCCTTTACCAGGCGGCCCAGGCCGGGCACGACGAAGATGCCATTCTTCTTGGTTTCTTTGATAGCGGTGTCGGCCAGATGCTCCAGAAACGCCGCCGCGGTTTTGTTGGGAAGCTCGGTCTTCTCGGCGAGTTGCCGGATGAGCTGAGTTTTGGTCAAACCTGCAGCCATACTACCTCCTCGAAAAAATCGTTTTAATACCAGCGGGGCTTATCTTATACCTGTGAGCCTGTGGAAAAACACCTATTTTACAGGGGTTTTATCATTTCGACACTCTCAGGAGGCCGTCTTTACAGGGGTTCCCATACCTTCGGATGCCGGAACTGGCCAATCATGCGGATCAACGTGGTTAACCGCGGAAAGCGTCAGTTCACCACGGAGGCACCGAGTCACGGAGCAGTTGCAAAAAAAAGCAGTTCTCCGTGTCTCAGTGCCTCCGTGGTGAACGTAACTGCGGGATGCCACAATGTTTGTGGGAGCTATCTTTGAGCTGCGCCATCTGTGAGATTCGGAAAGAGAAGAGGTTCTGTCCGGCGGTGCACGGGCGCATCTGCGCGCAGTGCTGCGGCGAACAGCGGGAGGTGACGCTCGATTGTCCGAGCGATTGTCCTTATCTGCAGCAGGCGCGTGAGCATGAAAAGCCGCGCTCCGCGGAGCAGATCGATCCGGCCGGGCTGTTCCTGCAAGTCGAAGTGCCGGAACAGTTCATGTACGAGAAGGAGCACCTGCTGATGGGGCTGACCTACGCGCTGGCCAAATCTGCCCACGCGGACCGCAGCCTGCATGATCAGGATCTGATCGCCGCGCTGAACGTGTTGGCGAAGAGCTATGAGCGCCGCGTCACCTCTGGGCTGCACTATGAACAGCCGCTGACCAGCGATTCGCAGCGCCGGGCGGCCTCTGAGGTCGAGACCATGGTGAAGGAGTATCGCGAGGCCGAGCAGAAGCATGTGGGCTACTCAAGCCTGCGAGATTCGGATGTGCTGAAAGGTCTGGTATTTCTTCTTCGGCTGGCGCACGGCAGAACATCGGGGCGCCCCAAATCGCGGGCTTTCGTAGAATTTCTTTTCGCGCAGTTTCCGGAGAAAGAGTCGGCAGTTACGCAGCCGCCGGGGAGCCGGATCATTCTGCCTTAAGAACCAGCCACGGATCTTCACGGATGCCCACGGATCTGAGTTCTCTATTTCTTGTTTTGATCCGTGAGAATCCGTGAAGATCCGTGGCTATTTGTTTTGAATCTTGTGCACCTGTTGCCCGGGCGGCAATTCATCCAGCAATTCCCGGATCGTTTTCTTCAGCGTCGGGTGCCTGACCTCGGGGGCGATTTCGGCCAGCGGTTCGAGAACAAAGCGGCGGCTCGCCATGGCGGGATGGGGGATGATCAGCCCGGGTGTATCGGCGATAAGATCGCCAAACAGCAGGATGTCGATGTCGATGGTACGCGGTCCCTTTTTCTGAATGCGCTGCCGGCCCATTTCCTGCTCGATCGCGAGCAGCCGCTTCATGAGTTCTGCTGGCGTCAACGATGTATCGAGGGCTACGGCGCAATTCAGAAACCACGCCTGATCGGTGAATTCAATCGGCTCGGTCTCGTAAAACGCTGAGACTGTCAGAACGCGCCCATTCGTTGCCAGACGCGAGATTGCGTCGTGCAAGTGACGAGCGCGGTCTCCGATGTTCGATCCCAGCGAAAGGTAAGCGACAGTGGGCATTCGGGCGTTAAGTTATTTGTACTCTGAGGAACTGGAACGCACAATCAGCGGGGCAATCGACCAGCTTCTCAACGTCGATATGCGGTTATTTTCGGCAATTGACCTCCTCGGGCCGTCAACCAAGGGTCCAACACCTTGGTCACTACCTTGGATTTCTGCTCTCCTCCTACAATCACACCATGACGTTGGAGTCACTCCTCCTTAGCCAGGACCCGGAATTAGTGCGGGTCATCCGGCCAACTCTCGAACAATTGTCCATCGATGTGGAGGTCTGCCACGAAGCACGGGCAGGCTCCGACATTCTGATCTCCGACAAGTTCGACGCCGTCATTGTGGATTGTGACGATCTGACCGGTGGGCTGGCTCTGCTGCAGGGGCTCAGGAATACTCCCAGCAATAAGAACTCGGTGGCCTTCGCGATTCTGAACGGCAAGCGGACCACCACGCAGGAAGCCTTCGGGATGGGCGCGAATTTTGTGTTGCAGAAGCCGATCAGCACGCTGAATGCGTCCCGCTGCTTTCATGCCGCGTTGAATTTCATGTTGAAAGAGCGGCGCCGCTATTTCCGGCAGCCGGTGAAGATGCAGGTACAAGTCGTCCTGGAAGATAAGACGCTGGTCGCGACCAGCACCAATATCAGCGAGGGCGGCATCGCGCTGGTGCTGCGCGAGGCACTGCCGAAGGGCGCAATTCCCCATCTGAAGTTTTCCCTGCCGGATAGCAGCATCCATTTCGAAGTCGAAGCCGAAGTCGCTTGGGCCGATTTCAAGGGACTGGCTGGACTTCGCTTTCACCACGTTCCGAAGAGTTCGCAAGAGCAGCTGGAACAATGGCTGGACGATCAAATGGAACAGGAATTCCCCGGCGCCAAAGATCGGCTGGCGGCGGCCGAATCCGACTCGAACTGACGATCTCCTCTAACTCCTCTCTCCCGCCAATCACTCCGGAGTCAGCGGCCCGCCCGCGCCAGGAATCTAGCTTTGGACTTGCGCCTGGCCTGATGTCTCGGCAAGCTGACAGATCGGGAGAAATGGTAATGACGAACGAATTCCGCATCGCCAGAGTCCAGAGAACTCTTCGCTATTTTGAAGAAGATATTCCCCTGCTCAATATGCGGGTGAGAGAGCTCTCGAAAGAGCGGCAGGACTCCGCGCGCAAGGTGGCCACGGCGATGATCGCCCAGACCCGAGCGGAGCTGGAGCGGCTCCTGCGGCAGCGGCCATACGAAGCAAACGATCCGAACGAAGCGCCCTGCGAACCGGCGGATTGATGCCAGCTCTGTGATTGCCTGTGATGCAACCCTTCTGAATTACAGTGCGGACCCGGCGGAGGCTTGACTGCTATACGGCGTGGCGTTGTCGCGCTCTTCGTGCGGCACCGTGACTTCTTCCCACAGTGTTTTGTCACGCAGGATGCGCGAGACTAGGGCGGTGTGCATGGCGTGTCCGGCGCGGTCGGCCACCACTTTTCCTAAGACCTGCTTTCCCAATAGCGCGAGATCGCCAACCAGATCGAGGACCTTGTGGCGGACGAACTCGTCGGGGAAGCGCAAAGGGCCGTTTTCGATTCCGTCGCGGGTGAGGACGATGCAGTTCTCACGCGAGGCGCCGCGGATCAATCCCATATTGCGCATCGCCTGTTCGTCTTCGCGCGAGCCGAAGGTGCGCGCCGCAGCGATGTGTTTCAGATAGCTGCCGTTGGTGAGTTCCACCTGGAAAGTTTCTTTGCCGATCAGGGGATGCGGGAAGTTGATGGCATAAGAAACCGAGTACGTGTCGGAAGGATAGACAGCGATGAACTTGTTGCCCTCGCGCATCTCCACTTCGCGGCGAATCTTCAGATATTTGCGAGCCTTGCGCTGTTTGCGGATACCGACTTTGCGAATCATGTCCACGAACGGCTTCGCGCTTCCATCCAAGATGGGCAACTCCAGGTTGTCGAGCTCGACGATGGCGTTATCAACCCCGAGTCCGATGAAGGCCGAGAGCACGTGCTCAGTCGTGGAGATGAGCACGCCCTTTTTCATAAGGCTGGTGGCGTAACTGACGCGGGCCACATTGCGGCTGACCGCTTCGATTTCGAAGCCGTCGAGGTCCGTGCGGCGGAAAACGATGCCGGTACTCGAAGGTGCGGGCAGGATCCGCATCGAAACCGGAGCCCCGCTGTGCAGGCCTACACCGCTGCACTCTACGGCGGCGCGAATTGTTTGCTCGTAAGTCAAAATATGAAATCGCCGGTGAATGCAATAGATTACTGCCCGGTCCAGAAAACCGTCTGTGGTAAAATAGCCACACTCCGTGGCTCGATAATCGACTCTCATCCTGCACTCGATACGCCGGGAAGGTTGCAACAATACTATATAATTCAATCACTTAGAGGCAATCTGCTCGAGGCGAACTACATTGGATCCGTGAACCAAGAGTGAAAACAGGATGTCCTCATCCTTCTGTTTTCGCTAGTTTAGTTGCGGCAAGTAAGGGGGTACGAGAGCTACTTCTTGTTGGGCTTGACCTGCTTGTTGGGGTTGTAGCCGGAGTTGGGATCAAACATCGTCTCGTCGAGCCCCTGATTGATGGTCACCGAATTGAGGAAGCGCTGGTTCGACATGTCGCCGTTGAAATATCGGGTGATGTTATATGGAGCCATGATCCCGGACACCGCGCGATAGTTCTCGTAGACTTCTTCCTCAAGATTCTTCTGTTTGTCGACCGGATCGCGCCACTCGAAGGATTTCTTGATGGGCCAATGCGAGTCGACATCGAAGTAAAGCGTGACGCTCTCGTTCTGCGCATTGACCAGCGTCACCTTCAGTGCCGGATGTTGCGCCGCAATCGCGTTGCCCTCGAACAGAAGAACCACCGTGGGATCGTTAACCCAGGTTCGGAGTATCCGGTCGAGTGCAAACTTGCGGCGGCGCAAGTAGTCTTCGAGATCCTTTTGCTCGACGGGATGAGGGCCTTTGTACGTGACCTCGTAGCCCTTGCTCCCAACAAAAATCTGCGCGATGTCGCGCTCCTTCGTGAACTCGAAGCGTTCCTTGTCGGGAAATTCGCTGAAGCTCCAGAACGGACCCCCGCCGCTGGTCTGACCGTGGTGAAAGCTGTAGCCCCGGCCTTGCTGCTCCCGGTCGCGAATGGTGAGGTAGGTCTGGCCGCCGAGGGCCTGAATTCCCTGTTCAATGATGGTCTTTGCCTTGGTCGAGTTTTGCAGGGCTTCCCTGTCGATCGATACGGTAGCCGCTGGAGAGGCTACAGCCTGCGCGTTCTGCGGCGGGGTTTGCGCGGGGGCGTTCTCGGGCCGTCCCGTAGATTGGGACCACGCCGAGCACACCAACACCAGAATCGACAGGAGCGGTTTCATTCTTCTTAGGGATGGAGCGCGTGCAATCAGAATTGTAGCGTTTCCTGTGGACTTTCCGCCTGCAGTAGTGAATGCTCCCTCTCACTTATTGGATGCAGGAAGAGCCTCGAAGGCTAGCTGCCGGGGCCAAATTTGTGGGGGCTGACCGGCGGCTTATCCGGCAAGAACCGCGCCGCCATTCACGTTGAAGACCTCACCGGTGATAAAGCTGGCGTAGTTCGTACACAAAAACAGCACCGGGGCGGCAATCTCCTCGGGGGTGCCGACGCGGCCCAGGGGAATGGTGCGCCGGATCTCGTCGCCGCTCTTTGGGTTGGCCAGGGCCTCCGCGCTCATCTCGGTGTCAACCCAGCCCGGAGCCACGCAGTTCACATAGATCCCGGCCGATGCCAGCTCCGTGGATAGGCCCTTGACCATGCTGATCAGCGCTCCCTTGGTGGCGGAATAGTCGCAGTGGAAGGCCTCTCCCCGCTGGCCGCTCGTCGAACTGATGAGCACGATATGCCCGCAAGGGGCGTTCGTGCGAGGCTGCGCTTTCATTTGAGCCACGGCGTGTTTGACGAGGCCAAAGACACCGTCGAGATTGATCGATAGGGTGGTGCGCCATTGCTCGTCCGACATGCGCTCAATCGGGACATCGGCGACGGGCCAGACTCCGTGATTGGCAACGAGAATGTCGAGCTGCCCAAAATGTTGGACGGTCTGCGCGACCAGGGACTGGGCGGCCTCGGGATGATTGAGGTCGGAGGCGATAGGGTAACAGTTGGCGGGACCGCACTCCTTTGCCAGAGCATCAGCCTGCGCGCGGGCACTGCGATAACTGAAAGCGACCTTGGCGCCTGCCGCAGCGAACATTCGGACAGTGGCCGCTCCAATGCCGCGGGAGCCACCGGAGATCAAGGCAACCTTGCCGGAGAGGGAGAGAGGAATGGACATAGTTCAATAGGCTAACGCATGAAGAGTATTTCCGAACAGTCTTCGGGGGAGTTGGCGAAAGTTAGTGTCCTTGCCGAAGAAATGCGAGGGTCGTCTTAACAAACTGCGGAGCAACGTCCAGAAACACCGGACCGTGGCCACCACCCGGGACCACCCAAAGTGCTGAACGAGGAATTGCGCGGTACATCGCAACCGCCATCTCGACCGGATAAAGAAAGTCCCGGTCGCCATAAATGACCAGCGTCGAAGCCCTGATTCCGTTCAGGAGCGGCGGTGTGAAATTCATGTCGTCGTAGCTGTCCTTCATCCCGCGCTGCCAATCCCACAATGCGGTGATCTGAGCGTCGCCTAGTCGGTGGCGCTTGCGCATGATTTCCCACTCACTGTCCGGGTGGTCCACCGGAACCTGGCGCATGATCGCGCGCGCCTGCTCGGGGAAGTACATGGTGGCGCTCACCAGCACCATGGCGTCAATTCGATCCGGCTGCATGGTCGCCATGTGGAGCAGAATGTTGCCGCCCATGCTGAGGCCGATCGCCTTGCATCGTTCAATGCCCAAGTGGTCGAGGAGCGCGAGAGTGTCGAGCGCGCACTGGCGGTGTGTAATCGTCTCTGATGGATTGGTCGTGCGGCCGTGACCGCGGGCGTCGGGAGCGATCAGCATGTAGTCGCGCACCAGCTCGTCGCGCCCGGCGTGGACCCAATCCTCGTGGCATCCGCCGCCACCATGCAGCAGCAGGAGCGGTTCTCCCGCGCCGTCGACCTCGTAGAACATTTCGATCCCGTTGAGTGCAACCGTTTCGGTCTTCATGGACGCCGATTCTGCGCGAAGAATCGCAAAGAAACAATCTGTTATCGGCGGGTGATATCATATACATTCCATCCGCAGCCAGAGTTTCATCGAATTCCTGCCAGCTGAAAAACCCTACCTGCAAAACTGGATCATCATTCGCCAGCATCCTCGGCGATCTTGCCGGAGAAGTTCCTAAAACGCAGAGTTCGCAGAGAAAGACCGCGGAGAACGCAGAGCTAAGAGCACACCTGGCTTTTGAAACTGAGGAAAGCGTGCCTGGATTCTTCTAGAGGCGACTCAGATGCCGGAGCTGGAACCGGAGTTGGAGGATGTCCGTTCGCCTTTGAGCCCGCGCAGCAAGAGGCGCACCAGCATGCCATCGAAGCGGGTGCCGCTCATCTTGGCCAGTTCCTCGAGAGCCTGGTCGGGCGTTCGCGCCGAGGAGAAGGACTGCTCGGTAATCATGTTGGCGTAGGCATCGGCCAGGCCGATAATGCGCGCCCAGAGCGGGATCTGCTCGCCGCGCAATCCGTCGGGATAGCCCGAGCCGTCGAAGCGCTGGTGGTGATGTTCGACCGCTTCCCGCATCATGGCAGAGCGCGGGATCGTACCCACGATCTCCGCGCCGATGTGCGCGTGCATCTTCACCTGGAAGAACTCTTCGTCGTTCAGCGGGCCGGGTTTGTTGAGGAGGCGTTCCGGAATGAAGATCTTGCCGACATCGTGCACGCGGGCCGCATACACCAGATCGGCAGTCTCTTCCGACGACAGCCCGAGTGCTCGTGCCATGACCTCGCTGTATCGCGCCACCAGGTCACCGTGCCCGGCAGTGTGCAGTTCCCGCGACTCGGCAGCGCGGCTTAAAGACTCGATTGCTTCTTTGAGCAGCGGCACCTGGCAGTCCTCATCGCCGCCGCAAAGTTTGAACAGGGTTGCTGTCAGCTCCTCAAGCTGCTCGGGACCAGAACGCTCGCGCTGCAGAAATCCCTCGATGTAGGCCGAAATCTGCTGTCGTTGGCGCGCGAAGTCCTGGCCCTCGACGAATTCCTGCGCCGTCGATACCAGGTTTCCTCCCGAGCGCTTGGAAACGTACATGCCGGCATCGGCGACGCGAATAATGTCTTCAATCGAGAAGCCGTGCATGGGGAAGCTGGCGACGCCGAAACTGCCGGTAATACGGTGTTCGCTCAGCATGGGATCGTTGGCCAGCCAGACGCGAAGGCGCTCGGCCAGCACCTGAGCCTGCTCGGATCCAGTTTCGGGCATCAGCACGATGAATTCGTCCCCGCCGTAGCGGGCTACTACGTTGGACTGCCGTGATTTCTGTTCCAGCAGGCGACCGACGCGGGCCAACACCAGGTCTCCTTCGAAGTGACCCAGGGTGTCGTTGACCTCTTTGAATTTGTCGAGGTCGATGAGCACGACTGAGAATGGCCGCCCCGAGCGGGAGGCGCGCTTCCACTCCGCCGACAGGGCTTCCCAGAAAAAGCGGCGCGTCTTGATCCCGGTCAGACCGTCGGTGATGGACTGTTGCTGCAGCTTCTGAAACACGAACGCGTTGTGCAAAGCGGTGGCCAGCAAGTCGGCCAGCGTATTCAGGATCAGGACGTCCTGGGGAGAGAAGGCATTTTCGCTGCGGCTCTCGACGTTGAGCACTCCAAGCAGCGATTCGCCGTAGGTGATCGGAATGCAAAGCACGGCGCGCGAGTCGGGCAGAATTCCAGTGAGATTGCCCGGCAGGGCATTCTGCACCAGGGCGCGCTCTCCGGTGCGCGCCACGCGGCCCATAATGCCGGTCCCCAAAGGAATGCGTCTGCCCTTGGCGTGAGTGTTGGCTCCCGCCTCCGCCTTGATCTCCACCTCTTTGGTCCCATGGTCGAGCAGGCCGATGCCGATGTGATCAAAGCTGAAATTCTTCTGAATCTCCCCAGCGATCTCGTCGAGCATGTGGACGGGATCGTCGCTCGAAATCGCGGTACGCGAAACGTTGTTCAGGAAAGCCAGCTGCCGCGAGCGCCGCTGCTCGTCGGCGAACAGCCGCGCGTTCTCGACTGCCACTGAGACCTGGCCGGCGGCCGTCACCAGCACGTCAAGATCGCGCTGTTCGAAGACGAACTCGCGGTCGGGATTCATCGCGACCATGATGCCGCACGGCTTGTTGCCCAGTAGAATTGGAGCGGCAATCAGACATTTGGCGGGCCGCTGGGGAATGTGGCTGATTCCCAGGCGCTGGCGTGCGGTTTCGAGATCGGAGCGGATCAGCAGGGGTTCGCCATTGCGAATCACGTGCTCGGTGAAGGCGTTTCGCAGTTCGCGCTTGCGCTTGGGAAGAACCCGATTATCGCGGACCTCGAGTTCGAAACGGATCTCTTCGGCTTCCTGGAAGGCGATGTAAAAGTGGCTGGTATCGAAGATTTGTCCGAGTTCGACCTGGATGGTGCGGAGAATCTCGTCCTGGTCGAGGCGCGAGCTGATGGCCTTGCCAATCTCGGTCAGCAGCTCGTACTCCTGAGTGCGCCGGTGGGCATCGTGACTTAGAACATAGTTCTCAAGCGTGAGGCCGAGTTGCAGAGCCAGTCCAACCATCAGGCGCGGTCCGGACGAGCCGAAAGCCCGGCGTTCCGCGTGGGGGAACAGGAGAACCCCGAAGTTGTGCTCGCGAGTCTGCAGATTCACGGCCGTCAAATTTCGCACTTTCGCGCCTGCAAGAATGTGCTTGAGTTCCGCGAATGTTTCCCTCGAGCCGACGGGCAATGGTTCCGTCATTTCCGGGACGTCGTGAACGGTGAAAATTCCGCTCTGACGGTAGGCCAGTTCGATGATGTAATCGGCCGCGCCCGTCCTCTCCAGAGCCTCAAGAAAACCTGCTGGAAAGCCCTGCTGTACTGACGGCAACACGCCTCGCCAGCGTTCGCTGATGACGATGGCAGCGCAGTCCATGGGCAGGGCGGTCCGCAGGCGCTCCAGCGCGGCTTGCATGTTCGGCACCAGGTCCTCGGCAAAGAGCAGCCGCCGGGCGTCGACTCCGAGGGTCGAAAGAGCCAGCGTGTTTTCCTGCACCGCGTTGCGCTGGTTCTCAAACAACACCATGACCATGGCAATACCCAACAGCATCTGCGGGACCGGGCCAAACAAGCGACTGGCGTTGCCGAACACTTCCGTCAACGGATTCTGGATGTGCCCGACGCCCATCAGCACGCCCCAAAGGGCCAGCGCCAGAGCCAGCACCTGGAAAGCCAGGGATCCGCGCTTGTGGCCGTTCAGGTAGAAGACAGCCGAGGAATACAGGAGAACGGCGGCGAGTCCCAGGCCCAACTGGACAGCAGGCTGCACATCGGGACGGAACACGCCGTGGACAATGTGCCCGCGCAGTGTGAGAAGCGCCAGCACGACTCCCCCGGCCCCAACCGCAGCGTCGTACCAGCGGAACTCGGAAGGGCCGCGCATCAGGCGCGTCGAAACGAAGACGCATAGCGCCATCGCAACCAGGAAGAGCTGGCTGATAAAGAAGGCCACCGAGGAGGAGGGAAACGCGTCAAAAACATAATGCAGCGAGTAAGCCGCCCACGCCAACTGCCAGGCGCGAAAGTAGGGCTGCCGGCTCTGCTCGTGGAGGTAGGTGAAAACGAGAAAGAGCAGAACCGAGACAAACCCGGGGACCACCGCGGTCGTGATGACTACACTGTTCATAGCGCCGGCAGAGACAGACACCTCTGGCCAAGCTCACTGGCTCAGTTTCGGGGGGAAACGGTAATTCAATGGTTTCATACCGGACATCTGAAAACAACAGGATTTAAGTACACTGCCCGCCTTCTATTTCTGAATCAAAGAGTTGCAGGAAAAATCGCTATGGTGGGCGCCAGCTTGACGGCATCTTTTTGCCGCCCGTACCATCGAGAGTCTCACTCCATCTATGCCTGATGCTTTGAATTCCTCAACTGCCGGCAAACCACGGGTACGGTTTGCGCCATCGCCCACAGGATTTCTCCACGTGGGAAGCGCGCGCACTTTCATTTTCAACTGGTTGTACGCCCGCCGGAATCACGGCACGATGATTTTGCGCCTCGACGATACCGATGTGGAACGGAATACCGACGCTTCGGTCAACTCCATCTTCGACGGTCTGAAGTGGCTTGGGCTGGGCTGGGACGAGGAATACAAACAATCGGAGCGGGGTGCGCTGCACCGGAAGATGGCCGAGACCATCTTTCAAAAGGGACTGGCTTACCGCGATTTCACCCCCGCGCATACCGGAGACAGCGAGAAATCGGGCGCGCAGGGAACGTGGCTCTTTAATCCGGGGATGCGCGAACTGTCGCGCGAGGAAAGCGACCGGCGTGCCGCTGCGGGAGAGCCCTTCGCGTTGCGTTTCCGGGTGCCGCGCGAAGCCGGGCAGGTGGTGCGGTTTTCAGACGCCGTTTACGGCGAGCAGATGAAGGCGGGCGCCGACATCGAAGACTTTGCCCTGCTGCGCTCCGATGGGATGCCGACGTATCACCTGGCCTCTTGTGCCGACGATGCCGACCTGCATATCAGCCACATCATCCGCGGCCAGGACCATCTTTCCAATACGTACAAGCACGTGCTCATTTTCGAAGCCGCAGGATATATGCCGCCGCAGTTCGCGCATTTGCCCCTACTGGTGGCTCCAGACGGAACCAAGCTTTCGAAGCGGCGGCACGGGCCCGTGGTTAGCGTTACCACGTACCGCGACGCGGGATTCTTGCCGGAGGCGTTTATCAATTTTCTGTGCCTTCTTGGCTGGTCGCCGAAGGATGATCGCACGAAGATGAGCCAGCAGGAGTTGGTCGAGATCTTCTCGCTCGAAGGAATCAACCGGGCAAACGCCGTCGTGAATTTCAAAGAGCCCGCTGCGACTCCAGAAGAAACGTTTGATCCCAAAGCCGTGTGGCTCAATGCGGAGCACATTCGCGGGCTCGCCGTGGAGGATCTCAGCCAGCGATTGTTACCGATCGTGCGCGAGGCCGGGTTCCAGGTCACGCCCGAAAGGATGTTGCAGATTACGCCTCTGATCCGCGAGCGCATCAAGTTTCTGTGCGACGTGCTGACGGCCGCCGATTTCTTCCTGCTCGATCAATTGCCGCCGTACGATGCTGCGGAACTCGTCCCGCAAAAAGGCGACGCGGCGATGGCGAAGAAGGTTCTGGAGAAGGCGCTTCAGGTGCTGGCGAATGTCGAATTCAAGCACGATCCGCTGGATCAGGCTCTGCGTGCGGCAGCCCAGGAACTCGGCGTGAAGGCCGGGCAGATGTTTCAGCCCATCCGCGTGGCCGTGTGCGGGCGAAAGAATGCGCCGGGGCTGTTTGAGACGTTGGAAGTTTTAGGCAAGGAAGTTACGACAGAGAGGATCCGGCAAGCCGTCGAGAAGTTGGAATCTCAGGCTTCGCTGGAAACAACTGCGCTATCGAGGCTGGGGAGTTTATCTCGTACCACTGCACAACAAATAGATCTCTGGAGGCAATCTCCAACAGAGCACCAGCGGCTTGAGTTCAAGGAAGCAAAGACGCAGTTCGATAACCGCAAGCTCTACGAGTACTGTGTCGCCATCGCCAACGAAGGAGGGGGTGTCCTCTTGTTGGGGATCGCCGACAAGGCTCCGCGTCCGGTGGTCGGTACGCAAGCGTTTCGAGATCCGGTTGCGATGTCAGAAAAGCTGTTTGCTGCCGTCGGATTTCGGGTTGACATTGAGGAAGTCCACCATCCAGATGGCCGCGTGTTGGTGTTTCACCTGCCGTCGCGCCCTCGTGGGACCGCATATCATCTTGATGGGGCGTACCTGATGCGTTCTGGAGAATCCACGGTAGGAATGAGTGAAGATCAACTTCGGAAGATATTTGCGGAGGGAGAACCGGATTGGTTAGAAGAGCACTCGCTAAAGAACTTGAATACTCAAGATCTCGTGGATGTGCTCGATACCCAGACATTCTTCGATCTACTAAAATTGCCTTTCCCAACGCAGCGCGAAGGTGTCATCGAACGCCTACTGCGGGAGCGACTGATCGATGAAGTAGCAGGGCGTTTTTCGATCAGGCGGATTGGAGGACTCCTCCTCGCGAAACGTCTGGATGACTTTGCTGATCTCACACGCAAGGCGCCGAGAGTTGTGGTTTATACCGGGACTTCGAAACTAGACACGAGACTGGACCAAATTGGAACCAAAGGCTATGCGGTGGGGTTCCAAGGACTAGTTCGTTTTGTCATGGCCCAACTCCCGCAGAATGAGGTGATAGAGGACGCGCTGAGGAAGGAAGTGAAATTGATACCTGAAGTCGCGATTCGTGAACTTGTTGCGAACGCTCTAATTCACCAGGACCTCTCAGTGGGTGGTGCCTCAGCGATGATTGAGATTTATAGCAATCGAGTTGAGATATCAAACCCTGGTCGTCCAATAGTTCCAGTGGAACGATTCATTGATGGCTACCAGTCACGTAACGAGCATCTAGCTGATCTGATGCGACGAATGGGAATCTGCGAGGAAAAGAGCAGCGGAATCGACCGGGTCGTAAATACGGCAGAAGTGTATCAATTACCGGCGCCCGATTTTCGGGTTTTGCAGGAGCGAACGGTCGTCGCGATTTCCGGTCCGCGGGATTTTGAGTTTATGGATCGCGAAGAACGCATTCGGGCGAGTTATCAACATTGCGCGTTGCGGTGGGTCATGTCGGAAAGAATGACAAACCAGACTCTTCGGGAGAGGTTTCATCTACCCGAGAGTAAGAGCGCAAGTGTCTCTCAAGTAATCACGGCCACGATTGACGCAGGTCTTATAAAACTGGATGAGAAGATAGGTAGTTCAAGAAAATATGCTCGTTATCTTCCGTTTTGGGCCTGATTCTTGTTTCAGCGTTACCCGGTAAACCTCGCTCGTTTTATTGTGTCATGATGAAAACAAAGGACTTCTTATTTAAGTGTTTGCCAGTTCCCAATCGAACAAGCGAGAGGAAATCAGATTGCCGTCAGTCAGGGGGTCTTCCATGACAGCCGTTCAAATCAGCAAGCCCGGTGGAAATTTTGAAGTCGTCGAGCGCCCGATTCCGGAGCCGGGACGAGGACAGGTTCGCATCAAAGTTGAGGCCTGCGGCATTTGCCACAGCGATGCGCTGGTGAAAGAAGGACATTGGCCGGGCATCCAGTATCCGCGCGTGCCCGGACACGAAATCGCGGGACGCGTCGATAAGGTGGGTCCCGATGTAACTCAGTGGAAGGCCGGGCAGCGTGTCGGCGTGGGCTGGCATGGCGGGCACTGCTTTCAATGCGAACCGTGCCGGCGTGGCGACTTCATCAATTGTCAGAACGAGAAGATCACCGCGATCCATTTCGACGGGGGCTATTCCGAATACATGGTGGCCCCGGCGGAGGCGGTCGCGTTGATGCCGGACGAGCTGCCTGCCGACGAAGCGGCTCCGCTTCTCTGCGCCGGGATCACGGTCTTCAACGCACTACGAAATTCTGGTGCTCGCGCCGGCGATCTGGTCGCAGTCCAGGGCATCGGCGGGTTGGGGCATCTGGGGATCCAGTACGCGCGGCAGATGGGATTTCACACGGTCGCGATCGGACGGGGCGGCGACAAGCAAGCGCTGGCGAAAAAGCTGGGCGCGCATACCTACATCGACACCAGCGCTGGCCCAGCTGCGCAGGCGCTGCAGAAGTTGGGCGGCGCGAAAATCGTCCTGGCCACAGCGCCGGATTCGAAATCGATGTCTGCGCTGGTGGATGGTCTCGGCCCGAGAGGAACACTGATGATCGTCGGCGCGGGCTTCGAGTCACTGACGGTGACTCCGCTCCAACTTATCGGAGGAAGCAAGTCGATTCGCGGCTGGGCGTCCGGCACGGCGAAGGATTCGCAGGATACGCTGGAGTTCAGCGCATTCAGCGGAGTGCGTCCGATGATCGAGCGTTATCCACTGGAGAAGGCCGCCGAAGCGTACGACCAGATGATCAGCGGGCGCGCGAGGTTCCGCGTAGTGCTGACCATGGGTTCATAATTCCATCAAGAAAAGCCTGAGAGTCACAGACGAACGGGTGTACAATTGCCGCCGTTTCTGGGGCAGATAGGTCACGTAACGCTGCGTCGATTGGCGGTCCAACGCCATAGAGTCGGGCGGCATTCGGCGGCGCCTATCTGAGAAACGACAATCCGAAAAAGCAGTGAATCGTTGTTGCGGCAGTGACCCTGGTCCTGGCCTGCGCAACCTGAGGCCTGCCGCGCACGCATGGAGGCAAAAGCATGAAGGCCCTCAGGCTTTGTGTCGTACTGTGTTTGTCGCTGCTGTTCTCCCTTCTTTCTTTCGCGCAAATCTCGTCAACCCGGCTGGGCGACGGCACTGGCGAAGATTGGGAACCCGCGATCCTGGCCGCCGACGGCTCCTACGTCTATGCCCTCTGGCCACATTTCGGACCTACCACCTACAAAGACACGTCGGGGGCAACCTGCATGCCGTTCTCGACGAAAGTCAGAACCGGGTACACGACCGCTTACATGTATTTCCAGATGTCCAACGGCGGTAGCTGGAGCAATGTCGTGATTCCGCGTTGTCCGGTGCACGGCAACGTCGTGGACGCACAACTCGCGATCGGGGCCAATCACCGCATCTACGCCGGTTACATGGACGGGAACAGTCAGTACACACCGATCATGGTGATCCATTCCGATGACCATGGCTCGACCTGGAGCGCACCGGTGGACGTCACCGGAGGACACAATGGCGACAAAGACATAGTCCTCGCCGACCAGAACAATAATGTCATCGTGGCCTTCGAAAATGGAGGCAGGCAGTACATCAGCGTCAGCACCAACGGCGGGACCAGCTTTTCCGCCAAACAGGTCAACATTGCTCCGAGCGGCGTCGCGCTGGCTACGGGCGGCGTGATCGATACGCAGGGGAACGCCTATATCGCATGGTCCGGAACCGACAACAAAGGGAAGGGCCCGACAACGTTCTACGTGCAACACTCGAACAACCTTTTTTCGACCTACGCAGTGACCACAGCCGATGAGGGCGAGGGCGAGCCCGTGGTGTCCGGCGCAGGATGGGATTACTGGGGTGGCTCCGTGCAGATCGCGACTCAGCCCAGGACTCCGCCGGTCAATGATCGCGTGATTGTCGTTTACAACGCCGGAGCTGGCTCCAACGGCGCTCCCGAGCGCATTTACACGAAGTATTCCGATACGCTGGGCGCGACCTGGAATATCCCCTTCAACTCTTCTTCATGGCCCAACGGCAGCCAGCTCTCGCTCGCACCCAGCGGCGTTTGGCATGCCTTCCCTTCGATTGCCGCTTCAGCGTCCGTTGTTAAAGCGATCTGGATGGACAATCGCGCGACGCCGGGTGGCAATTACACCTGTACCAGTTCCAGCATCACGGGAGCTTGCGGCGTTTGGAACGTATACGAGCGCAGCAGTGCCGATGGGGCCACGAACTGGAGCTCGGAATTGGTTATGACCCAGGCGACGCCCTACCGGGATTATCAGACCGCTGCCGGATTCGACCACCCGTACGGCGACTACTCCGAGACCGTCACCGATGGGGTCGGGAACTTCTATGCCATTTGGGCGGAGGGAGAATCGTACTTAGGAAGTGGCGACGTTTACTACGCGAAGTCCTGACTGATGGCGCAGGCGACGCATTGGATGAGGCGTGGCTGACTAGAGCAGTCCACGACGAAGAGCGGACTTGGTCCTCGCGGATCGTGAGCCGGAAACGCAAATGGACTGGAAGCGGAGTCAGATCCGGCTTCCAGTCCAAATTCTTTAATTGAATCTCACTGTCCTCACGGCTGCTGACCAGTTCCTGCCACGGAGACCTCCGGCGCACTCATCAATTTCAGATTCTCAGCCTTCCACCTCATCGCGTCGTGGATGCGGTTGCGGCCACTGGGATGGTCGAAGAACATCCATTCTTCCATCGGCCCGGGATTCATCTTCCGATACTCACCCAGATGGATGGCTGCCTGGGCAAAGCCGTCCGGCTGCCGGCTGGCATTCAGGCCGTACATGTCGGCTTCGTGCTCATTGCCGCGTATGTGCGTGTTTATCAGTGGAGTGACGATGAAAGCAAAGATGGAGCCCAGTAAAACCACCAGAGGGAGCACGGCCGTATCGCCGATGCCGCGAATTTGCCACTTCTCTCCCCAGCGCTGCAAGGACCATTCCAGCGACCAGCGCAAGAAGGCGAACAGGATCACGATGACGACGCCGAAGAAAAGCATGTCCTTCGGGATGTGATTCAAAACGTAGTGGCCCATCTCGTGTCCCATGACGGATTGGATCTCTTCGGGCGAGCCACGGCGCAGCAAGTTGTCATTGAGGGTGATGCGCATGGTCTTGCCAAATCCGCTCACGTTGGCGCTCATGCGGGTGGATTGCCGCGATGCGTCGACTTTAAAAACATCTTTGACGGGAATGCCGTTTGCCCGCGCCATGCTCAAGATCGGCTGCGTAACTTTCGGATCGTCCAGGCGGGTGACCTTATTAAAGAGGGGAACAATGAAGATCGGCACCACGGCAACAACGACGACCATTACCGACAAGGTTGCAATCGCGCCCCACAACCACCAGGTGCGGGGCAGCCGCCGGACTATGCCAAACAATATGACTGCCAGGATGCCTCCCAGCACGAGATTCACAAGCAGGCCCTTCATCTGGTCTCCCATCCAGGGGCCGAATGTCTGCGTGGCCAGGCCGTACTTGTGCTCGCGGATGTAGTCTTCGTAAACCGTCAGGGGGAAAACCATGATGGCGGTGACCACGAGGTATTCCACCCAATAGATGAGAGTCTGCAGGGGCTTGAAGCGCGTGAGGCGCTCTGCCAGGTTACGCATGCCGGCGGACCAGCGCAGATTCAGTAGTACTAGCGCAACGGCTACTCCATAGAGAAAATCCCAGAGAATCATCCAGTACCCGCCTTCGAAATAAGCATCGGAACGAGCTTTGGCGTCGGCTGGAATCAGCGCCAAATATGCGTCCGTGGCGGCGTCGACATCGAAATTCGCCGAGGGCCGTGCCGCGGCCGGTACCGTAGTGATCGCGGGAGAGTTGGATGAGGGGCCCGAAGCCGGGCTCTGCTGAGCCAGGACCGCGCTTGAGATGAGAAACAAGAACAGCAGAATGACGCAGACGCGAGAGAGCATAGTCTTCCTTCTGAACAACAAACCATAGTACGCACGGGGATGGGGAGTGGTTCCAATGAATTGGTTCGTTCCGCGCTGGTTGCCGTAATTCTTGACATGAAGTACTTTGTACTATAAAGTACGCGCATGATTGCAAGCGACAAACCTTTTCTTGACCCTATCGCTGACCGCTGGATTCCCCCGGAGATGACGACGGCGCCCATTCTCGATGACTCCGAGCCTCGCGGATTCATGGAGCGGCGCTACGCGCTGCTCATCAATCCCTTCTATCCGAAGGACGGCAACGCCAGCTTCGGCAAGCACGTGCTCACGCCTACGCTGGCGCTCACCAGCTTTGCGGCGACGACGCCCGAGCGCTGGCGCGTCGAATACTGGGACGAAAACCTGCTCGACGGGCGGCCGCCCTTCCAGCCGCTACCGCATGTGGTGGGCATTACCGTTCATCTGACGTTCGCGCGCCGGGCTTTCGAACTGGCCGACTGGTACCGCGCTCGCGGCTCGAAAGTAATCCTGGGCGGGCTGCACGTTCTCTCCTGCCCCGACGAATGCGCGCCGCACGCCGACGCGCTCGCGCTCGGCGATGGCGTTCAGCTCTGGCCGCGTATTCTGCGGGATGTCGAAGGGAACACGCTGCAGCAGCGTTACATCGCCACCTACGAAAATGATTACTGCGAAGATCCGCCGCCGCGGCGCTCGATCCTGCCACGCCACAGTTTTCTGACCACCACCAGCCTGATTGCCACCCGCGGATGCCACAACCGCTGCGGCTTCTGCTATCTCGCGACCGACGGTTTGCGCATGCCGTATCGCATGCGCGATCCCCAGCAGGTGGTCGATGAATTCAAGGACGACGACCAGCCCTATGCGGTTTTCATCGACAACAATCTCGGTTCGCGTCGCGATTACCTGCACCAGCTCTGCGCCGCCCTCCGCCCGCTCAACAAAATATGGAGCGCGGCGGTCACGATCGATGTCACCGACGATCCCTCGCTCATCCGCAACATGGCGCTGGCCGGCTGCACCGGAGTCTTCGTCGGCTTCGAGTCTCTCTCCGACGACAATCTCGCCGACTCCCACAAGAAAACGCCGAAGACCTCCGACTACGCGCGCCGCGTCCGCATCCTGCACGACTACGGCATTCAGGTGAACGGATCGTTCGTGCTCGGCTTCGACCATGACCGCAAAGACGTTTTCGCCCGGACTGCCGAATGGATTGAGGAAAACCGCCTCGAGTGCGCGACTTTTCACATCCTGACGCCTTACCCGGCGACACCGCTCTTCAGGCAGATGGAAGCCGAGAAGCGAATCCTGCATCGCGATTGGACGCTTTACGACACCGGCCACGCGGTGTTCCGTCCGAAGCACATGACGCCGGAAGAACTCGAACACGGGTACGCCTGGATCTACCAGCGCTTGTTCTCCCACGCATCCATCTGGCGGCGCCGGCCCGAGCAGTGGCAGGCAGTCCCGCTCTACCTCGCCATGTCGTACCTGTACAAGCGGTCGAACCGCTTCTGGCACCTGCTGATCAAATACGACCTGGTGAATCCCATCTGGAGGCCGCTCGTGGAATTAACGCGATTGCGGCACGTTCAATACCGCCGCAAACTCGAGCGACGCGAGACAGCAGTCACCGCTCCGGGGCAGGTTGTGTCGGCCGGCGTATGAGCGATGACTCTGGTTACCTTCGACGTAGCTCGCGTCATGGCACAAAGAAGAAAACCCGTCTATGATTTGTCCCTCCGAGGGGCGAATACGAATGGCACACCAACTATCTCTGCGGCAACAGTTCCGCGGCTACTTCCTTCAATGGGTCGTAACTCTGGCAGCGGTTCTTCTCCTCGTCTCCGCGGGTGCGGCGCAAGCCACCGCGGCAGGGCAGAGCCAAATCCCGCCCGAGGACATGAAGAAATACTCCGGCATCTTCCGTCAGTTGGCCCAGTTGCTGCAGAAGGTGCAGGCCCGGATTCAGTATCCGGCGGCGCGCACGCAGAGCCATCTGTTGCCCCTGCTGCCCGAGTCGACCATTCTCTATGGGGCAATTCCCAACTACGGCGAGGTTTCCCATCAAGCCTTGATAGCCTTTCGGGAGGAGCTCAAAGACAACCCGGAGTTGCGCGCCTGGTGGCAGAAGGGCGACATGGCCACAGAAGGGCCGAAGATTGAGGATGGGTTGGAGAAGTTTTATCAGCTCTCGCTGTACCTCGGGGACGAAATTGTCGTCTCCGCCGCCAACGAAGGGAAGAAAACTCCCAGCGTCCTGGTTCTGGCGGAAGTCCGGAAGCCCGGACTAAAAGACTTTCTGCGCGAAATGTTGAAAGAGCTTGACGGCAAATCGAAGCCATCGGCGCGCATCTTCGACGTTGCAGAACTGGCCACCGCTAAGGATGTGCCTTCTGCGGATCAACCTGTAATCCTGGTGCGCCCCGATTTTGTTGTCGGAGCAGCCGACGTAGCTACACTGCGAAGTTTCAGCGCGCGCCTGGATCGCAACCCTCGGGAGTTCGCTTCGACTGAATTCGGGCGACGGCTTGCGCAAGGCTATGAAGGAGGCGTTACAGCGGTTGCGGGAGCCGACTTGCACACGATTCTCAGTGAGAACCCTCCCAGTACCGACCAGGGCCGGGTCATGCTCCAGCGGTCGGGATTCTCTGACATGAAGTACCTGGTGTGGGAGCACAAGAACGTGGCTGGACAGGCGGCCAGCGAGATGGAACTGAGTTTCACCGGTCCACGGCGCGGAGTGGCCTCGTGGCTGGCGGCTCCCGGGCCGATGGGCAGCCTCGACTTCGTTTCACCCAAGGCCGTCATTGCGATCAGCATGCTGCTGAAGAATCCGGCGGAGATTTTCGACGACATTAAAGATCTGGCCACCGCCTCGAATCCAAATGCCCTTGCTTCGCTTGAGCAGACAGAACAAGGACTGAACCTCAGCTTCAGAGAAGACCTTTTCAGCCGTCTGGCAGGAGAGATCACTGTGGAGATGGACAGTTTCGTGCCACCGGACCAGGCGTGGAAGGTACTCCTGAAGACCAACGATCCCGCCGGACTCATGGCCACGCTGAACAAGTTTCTCGCGGCGTCGAAGATTACGCCAGCGGAGTCCGATGAGGACGGAGTCGTGTACCACACCATCACCATTCCTTCAGGGCAGAAACCCCAGGAGATCGGTTACGCCGCGGTGGACGGCTATCTGATCATCGCATCCAGCCGCGACAAGGTTGCCGAAGCCGTTCGACTGCATCGCGGCGGTGAATCACTGGCCAAGTCAGGGAAGTTCCAGGCGTCTCTGCCGCCGGGCAATTCGGCGGAAGTCTCTGCACTACTCTACGAGGACCCGATCGCAATGGCCGCGCTGAGTATGCGGCAGGCGTCGCCCGAACTGGCGGAGTTGTTCTCGCACCCCATGGCGGACAACACGTCGGTGGTGATGGCTGGTTACGGAGAGGAAAGGGCGCTCCGCGAAGCCAGCCGAAGCGGAGGCGTAGACGCCGGTGCGGCGATGGTGGTGGCGGCGATCGCGATTCCCAATCTGCTGCGCGCGAGAATGGCTGCGAATGAATCGAGTGCCATGGCCACGATCCGCACGGCGAACACAGCGCAGATTATCTACTCGAGTACGTATCCGCAGAAGGGTTATGCCCACGACCTGGCGACTCTCGGACCAAACCCCAACGGATCAAACGCCTCTTCTCCGCAACATGCCAGCCTGATCGATTCCAGCTTGGGCGGCGCGAGTTGCACCGCCGGCGACTGGTGCATCAAGTCTGGCTATCGCTTCACCATTGCGACCGCCTGCAAGCTGCAAAAGTGCCGCGAGTATGTCGTCGTTGCCACTCCCGTCAACACCAGTTCCGGGACGCGCAACTTCTGCTCTACCTCGGACGGGGTGGTTCGCGTTCAGCTCGGGCCGCCGCTCGATTCACCGGTCAGGGCTACCGAGTGCCGGAGCTGGGCGCCGGTTCAGTAGCATCGGCGACGGAGTCAAGGAGATTGCTGAGAGGCAGATCGTAGGAAGTCTCTTGTGGCTTCGCCGGGCCAGCGGATCTCATGCAGGTCGTGCAGGTATTGTTCAAGATAAGTTTCGGCAGAAGCCACGACAGATTCGGACGGCGTCCCGGAGTGCAAGTGGCGTAACAGCCGTCCGGCTCTAGCCAAAATCAAAATCAAAGTCAAAAGCAGCGGACAGGAGTGTCCGCTCCACATAAGCAGAAGAAAAGGCTTGACAAGTGATACTGTGTATCATACAGTGTATGTCACATACTATATGTCGAACGGTAAAGACGCCAACGTAGAGGTCTTCGAGAACCTGAAGCTGGAGCTGCGCAGGGGATGTTTGACCCTCGCTGTCCTGACTCAGCTTCGGGCCGAGCGTTACGGATACACGCTGCGCAAAGCGCTGGCTGACGATGGCCTGGAGATCGACGAAGGCACGCTTTATCCGCTGCTCCGCCGGCATGAGACCCAGGGTTTGCTGGTCAGCCAATGGCGCGAGGAAGACAAGCGGAACAAGCGTTTTTACCGGTTGTCGGCCCAGGGCGAGCGGACCCTGGAGCAGTTGCTGGCCGAATGGCAGCGCATCAATGCGTCGCTCAGCAAAATTCTCCAAGAGGCATAGGTCATGAAAACAACCAACCGCAACTCCATGGAACTCCTCGATCGATATCTGCAGGCGGTCGGTTTCTGGCTGCCCAAGGCTCAGCAGCAGGACATCATCGCCGAGCTGTCGGAGGATCTGCGCTCGCAGATCGAAGAGAAAGAGGCCGGACTCGGCCGATCGCTGAACGAAACCGAATTGGACGCCATCCTCAAGCAACGCGGCCGCCCGGTTCTGGTGGCCAACCGCTATCTGCCACAGCGGAGCCTGATCGGCCCGGTGCTGTTCCCGATCTATTTGTTTGTGGTAAAGCTCGTTGCCTCCTTCTACCTGCTGCCGTGGATTCTGGTTTGGATTGGATTGATGTCGTTCAGCTCGTCCTACCGCGCCGAGCACACGAGTGCTGGCTGGCTCAACGCAATAGGGTCGGCGTGGAGCGCGTGGTGGCTCATCGCCTTGTTCGCGCTGGGAGGCGTCACGCTCGTATTTGCGATCCTGGAGCAGGTGCAGACCAAGTCCCGATTTCTGGAGGACTGGAATCCGCGTAAGCTGCCGCCAGCACGCAATCCCAACCAGATAGCCCGGTCCGGCTCCGTGATTGAGGTGGTGGTGAACCTGATGTTCGGTATCTGGTGGATCGATGTCATGTCCACTCTGGTCCCACTGAGCCGGCCCGAGATCAGAATCGTGCTCTCGCCGGTGTGGCGATACTTCTTCTGGGGATTCCTGGTCTTAGCGCTGATCAATGCGGTGCTCGCGGCTGCCAATCTCGCGCGTCCGTACTGGACAGTGCTCCGGGCCGGCTTTCGCCTGGCCACCAACGTCACGGCGTCAGCGCTTTTCTGCTGGATGGCGAAGGCCAGCCTGCTCGCGGAGATCGGGGGCGCCAACATTCCACTGGCGCGCAGACTCGACATTACAAACGCCATCAATCTGGGGGTGGCCAAAGTGTTTCCGGTCGTACTGGCAACTGGCGTCGTAATCGCTGTGATCGATGTACGCCGGATTCTCCGCGTGAGAAACGCCGCCCCAGCCCAGTTCAAGGCAGTCTCAGCCGCGGTTGTATAAGACTTTTTTCAAGAGGAATAGCACTATGAGCACATCATCCAGCCGAAATCCGTTAGAGCTCGTTGACCGATACTTGCAGGCCGTCCGGTTCTGGCTGCCGAAAGGGCAGCAGGACGATCTGACTGCGGAGTTGGGAGAGGACCTGCGGTCTCAGATTGACGAGAAAGAGGCGGAAGTGGGCCGTCCGCTCGAAAAGGCTGAGATCTCCGAGATTCTAAAACGCTGCGGCGCTCCGATGGTCGTCGCAAGCCGGCTCCGGCCGAAACGGTACCTCATCGGACCGACTCTGTTTCCGATTTACGAGTTCGTGTTGAAGATGGTGCTGCTGTGGATTCTGGTGCCGGTTTTCATCTTCATCGTCGGGCCGGCAAATCTGGCCAATAACAACGGCGACTGGGGTAAGGCCGTGCTCTTTACCCTCGGTAACCTGTGGTCTGGCGCGTTCATTGCGGCGGGAACCATCACCTTGGTTTTCGCGGTATTGGAACGCACCCATGCGATTGCCGATGTCGCCTGCAAGTGGGATCCGAGCAGTCTGCCGCCATTGCAGAAGCCGGAGCGAAAGACATCCTCCTTCCAGACCGCTTGCGAGCTCTGGTTTAACGTATTTGGCCTGGTGTGGTTGTTGTTGATTCCCCAACATCCGTTCCTCATTTTCGGCCCGGCCGCAGCATTCCTGAAGCTGGGGCCGATCTGGCACACGTTCTACCTGCCGATCGTTCTGCTGGCCGCGGCCGTGATCGTGCGATCGGCTGTGACCCTTGCGAAGCCGCAATGGACTGCTTTCCCGCTCTGGACGCAGCTTCTCCAGTCGGGCCTGATGTTGATTCTGGTGCACTACATGATTGAGGCTGCCGGCCAAACGGTGCAGGGGTCTTGGCATCCGTTCGTCGTGATCGCGGATGGCGTACGTAACTCAGAACAGTACGTGCGCTTCACAAAGATCGTCGCCATCGTGAACGTGTCGCTTCTGATCAGTCTGGCCTGCACCTGGGTTGGAGTAAGCATCGGCGGCGCAGTCCAAACCTGGCAGCTGTTGAAATACGTTCGCAACCAGAGGGCCGTCTCACCGCAGGCTGCCTCCCTGCAGGTTCGGTAGCCAGCAAACAACTTTCAGAATGGCGGCGCGCAAGGCGGGACCGCACAAAGGCTCCCGCCCTTTCTTTGCGGTAAGATCAAGGATTATGACAACACCTGCAACCGAGCCGGAGACGGGCGCGAGTCCCGCTCCGGAGTCACGTCCTTCTAATTTTCTTCGTGACCGGATTATTGAGGACCTGAAGACCAACAAGTATGACGGACGTGTGCAGACGCGGTTTCCCCCCGAGCCTAATGGATACCTGCACATCGGGCACGCCAAGGCGATCTGCCTCGACTTCGGGCTGGCCGACGAGTTCAAGGGGCATACGAACCTGCGCTTCGATGACACGAATCCTGAGAAAGAGGACGTGGAGTACGTCGATGCGATCAAGGAAGACATTCAGTGGCTCGGCTTCCACTGGGACGGACTTTTCTACGCGTCGGACTATTTCGGCCAGCTCTATGAGTGGGCCGTCAAGCTGATCAAGGATGGAAAGGCTTACGTCGACGATCTGACGGCGGAGGAAATTCGCAAGCATCGCGGCACGCTGACCGAGCCGGGGAAGGATAGTCCGTATCGCAACCGGTCAAGCGAAGAGAATTTGAGTTTGTTCGAGCGCATGAAGGCGGGCGAGTTCCCCGACGGCACGCGCGTTTTGCGGGCGAAGATCGACATGGCTTCGCCGAACCTGAACATGCGCGACCCCGTCATGTACCGCATTCTGCACGCGGAGCATCACCGCACCGGCAACAAGTGGTGCATCTACCCGATGTACGACTATGCACACGGGCAATCGGACTCGCTGGAAAAGGTCACGCACTCGATGTGTTCGCTCGAGTTCGCCGATCACCAGCCGATCTACAAATGGTTCATCGAGCAGCTAGGAATTTTTCCGTCGCAGCAGATTGAATTCGACCGGCTCAGCCTGACCTACACGCTGATGAGCAAGCGTAAGCTGCGGCAGCTGGTGGAGCAGGGAACGGTGCGCGGATGGGATGATCCGCGCATGCCCACGCTATCGGGCATGCGGCGCCGCGGCTACACACAGGAAGCGATTCGCAACTTTGTTATGGCGGCCGGAGTGTCGCGCACCAACGGCATTGTTGAGCTGGCCATGCTGGAACACTTTGTGCGGGAAGATTTGAACAAGCGCGCACCGCGAGTGATGGCCGTGCTGCGTCCGCTGAAAGTTGTGATCGACAACTATCCCGAAGGGCAAGTTGAGGAGATGGACGCGACCAACAATCCAGAGGATCAGAGCGCGGGCTTCCGCAAAGTGCCGTTCTCGCGCGTGCTCTACATCGAGCAGGATGACTTTCGCGAAGTGCCCCCGCCGAAGTATTTTCGGCTTACGCCGGGACGCGAGGTCAGGCTGCGCTACGGCTACTTCATTACCTGCCAGAGCGTAGTGAAAGATGACAAAGGCGAAGTCATCGAAGTGCACTGCACCTACGATCCCGCGACCCGCGGTGGAAACGCTCCGCCTGACGGGCGCAAGGTGAAGTCGACGATCCACTGGGTCTCGGCGCAACATGCGGTCGACGCCGAGGTGCGCGTTTACGAGAACCTGTTCACGAAAGAGAATCTGGGAGATCTCGAGGAGGGTGAGGACGCGCTCGACTACCTGAATCCGAATTCGCTCGAAGTGATCCCGCACGCGAAGCTGGAGCCGTCACTGGCCAACGCCGCGCCGGGAAGCCGGTGTCAGTTTGAACGACTGGGATATTTCTGCGCCGACCTCGACTCCAAGCCGGGAGCGCCGGTGTTCAACCGCACGGTCGCACTTAAAGATACATGGGCGAAGGTGGAGAAGAAGCAGAGCGGGAAGAGCTGAGCTTTCAGCGTTGGGGACCGTGGATCGGTCGGCGAGAGCCGCCTCGCCCGTCTTCGTCCAAATAGCGCGCAGCCAGATCCAGAATGGTCAAAAGCCATACTTGGCTACGACGTTCTTCTCTTTCCTGCCGATTACGGCAATCGCGGCGTGTTCGGCGGGCAAGAGTATGGAAAGCTGCACCCCGGTCACTTCATCCCGAATGTTGATGGTTGCGTTGTCGGCGGAATCCGACACCAGCACATAGAGGACGGAGTCCGCCAAAGCGGTGGGGAACACCAGCACTCCGGGCGGTAGTGCCGCTTGCGCGGTGAATGCCGGGGCAATGTTCAGCCGCGTTGTCACATAAGAATAGAGTTGAGCTGTCGATGGCAGATCCTCGGCGAGCTCAACGGGGTACGCGGCCCAGAAGATTCTGCCTTTGCCGTGCTGGATTTCCTTCAGAGTCGAGCCATCTTCAAAGCGAAGAGCATCCAGCCAGTTCTGCTGCTGCTGGCCAAAGACGAGTGGGATCGAACGATCGCCCACACGTAAGGTAGCATCGTGATACACCAGCGGTTCGATGTGCGATGCCAGGCCAAGGTCGTGAGCACGATGTGTGATCTGCCAGTGCTCATCGCGATCCAGCGGGCCGGTGATAAGCAGGTTTCCGCCGGAGTCCACGTACTTCATCAGCACATTCCAAGCCGCGTCGCTTAACGCCTGCGGCGATGGCAGGATGGCAAGCTTCGGCGTGCCCAACTTCTCAATCTGGTTTTCAGCGACTACATATGCCGTCAAATGGTCGGAGTATGTCAAAGCGCGCACGGCGCGTCGCTGGGCTTCGAGCTGGAAGTCGGCCAGCACCGAATACTGCGAGGCCTGCGAGGTGACGATGGCAACCGGCGGCAGCTGCGGATCGCGCAGGTGTGTCTGCAAGGCGGGAGCAAATTGGGCGAATGCGCGCAGCAGAGACGCTTCGGGTTTCTCGGTGTAATCGGTGCGCACGGCGCCGATCGGGGTCTCATTGCTTTCCGTCATGTCCGAATTTGTGTTCCAGAGCCATTCAATGGCGCCCGATCCCTGAATAAAGGATGCCGCAATTTTTCGCTCCAGCAGCGCAGCCTCATTCTCTGGCGTGCGCCGGGCGGTCTCGTCGAGGTTGAGTTCGCGCTGGAGCCCGGTCTCCTGGATCAGCATGGCTTCGTCCGGTTGTTTGGCGGCGAGCGAATCCCACAGCACGTAATCGTTCTGCCACCAGGAGTGATTCGTGGTGAAGTCGACCGACTGTCCCCAGAACGCAGGGGATAGGCGGTCCTGAATCCCGCCTTCATCTTGTCCAACGGTTACGAGCTGTTGCGAGCCGGCTGCGTGGATGGCGTCATGCATCGCCCGTGCCCACGTGGCGAATGATTCCTGCGCAAAGAGCGAGTAGTCGTGAATCCTCAGCGAGTTGACTCCGACGTACATGCCTCGCGGCGAAAATTCCTCTTCGCTGGGAAGGCTGACCGTTCCGGCAACGGATTCTGCAGGTAGGTTCCACAGCGCGGCAAGTTTGGCCCGATCCGGATAGCGTTTGGTCAGCCATTCATTCCAGGCTGCGACTTCGATCCCATCCCCGTTCGGCCGCGTCCTCCACAGATATTGCGAGAAGCTGGGCTCGTTAATAAGGTCCCAGGCGAGAAATGGCACGTCGTGAAACCGTGCCACGACTGCAGAAACCAAGGTCTGTTGCCTGCGCACCGCCGCGGGATCGAGAAAGGCGTTCGCGCCTCCGAGAACATCAGGCAGGAACGCGAAGAAATTGAACTGCACCGGCAGGCCATGCTTACGCGCCGTCATCAGGTAGGCTTCGAGTGTGCGCAGCGTGCGCTCGTAGGGCTGACCGTTCTCGTCGCAGAACTTGTCCCACCCAGTCCACCAGCCGGTGCGGATCATGTTCAGGCCCGCGTCGTGAATCTGGCCGAGATCCTGATTCCACACATAAACGTTGGGATGTTCAAAAAACAGCCGCTGCACCTCACTCGACATATACGTCGTGCCGACTACTGCCAGCGGATGTCCGTCGAGTTCGAAATAGTCGTGGTTGACGCCGAGGTGAGGGCCGGAGCGCAGGTAATCCAAATCCCGAACCCAGAATCCGGAATGGTAGATCGCTCGCACCCTGTCGCCCTCGAGCAACTGAGCTTCGATGATGTACAGTCCCTTGCTTTGTGGAGCAGGCAAGGCGACCGGCGCACTCGAAGGAATGTCCGCCGTGACCGTCGATCGATGCGAAGGCTCCCCGTCGGGGAAAGACGTAATCTTCACCGACAGCCGTCCGCTCGCCCCTTGTGCGGCGTGCCACACCACCTGCAGTTCCACCGGCTCACCGGCGACATAGAGAGGCAGGGTGGGACGCACGGTGAATTCTTCCGCGCCCTGCAGCACCCGATCCACAAAGGAACGAACCAGGTTAGAGTTGTCGAAGAAACTCTGAGAGAGCTCTGCGTTCACCAGAATCCACCGGCCGCCGTCAAATCCGTTTCGATCATGATCGACCTGGATGACGGGTGCGGACAGCTTGCGGCCATCTTTCATGCCCCAGGCCAGTGTGGTGAGCCGTGCGTCGAGCGAGCCTGCCGCCCCGCCGCGATGATACAAATCGACCTTGCTCAGGCGGATTACCGGACTAAAGGCCCGCTTCCATCCGAAGGGCGGAAGCTGCAACGTCACTTCGGGATTTGTCTGAAATTGAAGTCCGTCCGAGCCGGGAGCTTCCTGATACTGATCGATCATCAGCGGCCGGATGAATCGCACGCTGTAATCGCGAAGGTGCCAGCCCTGGGCATCGCGGTATGCGGCGCGGGTGAAGGGCATTCCGCCCAGAACCAGGAGATTACCGCCACGATCCAGAAAACCCTTGATCGCCGACCAGTCCGCCTCAGGAAAGGCAGAGCCGTAGGGAAGCAAGAGCAGGCGGGTTGAAGTTGTAGCGAGGGCATCCCGGAGCTGATCAGCGCCGACGGCCTTGGCTGAAGGAAACAGCGCAGCCAGCTGCTGCGTGGAAGGCGCGTAGGAATCTGCGGCTGGAAACCCAGACTCGCTAAAGACAACCAGTCCAGATGTAGCAGTCTGAGCCGACAGTAGAGCCGGGCCAGCAAGAAACAATGGAGCAAGAATTGCCAAAGAGAATAGTCTGCGCATAGTAATAATCTGGTCGGATAAAAGACTTCGGAAACGACTGAGTGTCGGCCAGGGACGGAGGATTGTCAAGCTACAGAAACGATTTTGTAGAGGGCGGAACGCGCTTCCCTGCGCAAGAAAAATCAGCCAAACTCGCTCTGCCGATGTATGATGGCGGCGTTCGACCATTCTTACCGTTCGGAAGGCGGATAAAGAACTCATGGCAATCGCAACCCCCAACACCGGCACCACGGTCACCGCTCCCGGTACCGGACAAAGCTACGGCGCTCCGCTGGCTACGGTGACCACCCTCTTCTTTATGTGGGGCTTCCTCACCTGCCTGAACGACATCCTGGTTCCCCACCTGAAGGCGATTTTTGACCTGAATTACGCGAGATCCCAGCTGATCCAGTTCGCCTTTTTCGGTGCCTATGCCATCTTTTCGCTCCCTTCGGCGAAGATCATCGACTGGATGGGTTATCAACGGTCCATGGTGGTCGGCCTGCTCACGATGGGGGTGGGCGCGTTTCTCTTCGTGCCGGCCGCACTCGCGGCGTCGTATCCACTCTTTCTGGGCGCACTCATCGTTCTGGCAGCAGGTATTACCTGCTTGCAGGTCGCGGCCAATCCGTACGTTTCTGTTCTGGGAAAGCCAGAGACCGCGTCAAGCCGCCTCAATCTCACTCAGGCGTTTAACTCCCTGGGAACGTTTCTGGCACCCTTTTTCGGCGGCCTCTTCATCCTGACACAGCCCCGAAAGATCGAGGAAATAAGAGCGCTGGCGCCCGACGCCCTGCAAGCTTATCGCTTGCACGAAGCGGCGACCGTAAAGGTACCTTACGTCGGATTAGGCATCGCCCTCGTCCTGCTGGCTCTCGCCATTGCAAGCTTCAAACTGCCGAAAATCGAACACGCCCAGCATCAGCTCGGCGAAAAGGTGAACGATTCTATCTGGCGACACCCCAACTTGTTCTTTGGTGCGATTGCGATTTTTGTCTATGTAGGTGCCGAGGTTTCGATCGGCAGTTTCTTGGTCAACTACTTCAGCCAGCCTGAGATTGGAGGTCTGGCGCCAAAGGTCGCGGCCAGTTTCGTGGCGTTCTATTGGGGTGGCGCCATGGTCGGACGATTCATTGGCTCCGCACTGCTGCAGAAGGTGAAGACTGGAGGGCTGCTCGGCCTGTGTGCCATTTGCGCCGCTGGCTTAGTGGCTACATCCATGCTCACTTCTGGCCATGTCGCAATGTACAGCATCATTCTCGTAGGGTTCTTCAACTCGATCATGTTCCCCAGCATCTTTACCTTGGGTATCGCGGAACTCGGGCCGCTCACCGGCGACGGCTCCGGCTACATGATCGCCGCGATCGTTGGCGGAGCATTCATTCCCCTGGCGCAAGGCTGGATCGCCGATCGCATCGGCATTCATCATGCGTTTTTCTTGCCGGTCATCTGTTACCTATACATTCTGTTCTTTGCTCTGAGCGGCTCTAAGCCGAACAGCGAGCGTTACGCAAAGACTTAGCGGGGCCCCAATGTCAGGGGCCCAAAGGTGAGACTGGGAGTGTGTCGAATCACTGACAAGCCGGTACGGTTTGGTAAGATGTTTCCGGATCGAGAGCTGAATTAAATCGATTTAAGAGGTTATGGTGCAAGTCAAGAAACCGGGCCAAAGGCCGCAGGTTATCACACTCAAGGCAGTCGCACAGCACTTGGGGCTCACTCCAGGTACTGTTTCCGCCGTCCTCAATGATTCACCCTCAGCCCGGTCGATCCCGCAAGAGACGAAGAATCGAATCCGCGCGGCCGCGACGGAACTGAACTACCGGCCCAACTTTTTCGCTCGCACACTCCGCAACAAGCGGACCTACACGATCGGCGTGATCGCAGAAGAGATTGGCGACTCCTACAGTTCCCCAATTATCAGCGGGCTGGAACAGTACCTGCGTAACCGCGATTACTTTTTCCTGACCGTGGTTCACCGGCACGATCCCGTATTGCTGAGCCGGTACTCGCAATTGCTCTCGGAGCGCGGAGTGGAGGGCATCATCACCGTCGATACCACAGTGCAAGAAGCGCCGATGCTGCCCACCGTAGCCATCGCCGGACATAAGAAGCTGAAAGGTGTTACCAACATCGTCCTCGACCACGAGCGCGCGGCAGTTCTGGCGTTGAATCATCTGAAAGAATTGCACCACGAGCGCATCGCCTTTATGAGGGGCAATCCGGTGAGTTCGGATGCCAAGGATCGCTGGGACGCGATTTGCCGCGTGGCCGGGCAGATCGGACTGACGATCGACCCCGAATTGACCGTGCAAATCGACACCGACGATCCCACGCCGATGCTGGGTTATCCGTTCACCAAGCAGCTGCTGGCCCGCCATAAGCCCTTTACCGCGATATTCGCCTACAACGATATGTCGGCGATCGGAGCGATCCGCGCCCTGCAGGAGCAGGGGCTGCGGGTCCCGCAAGACGTGTCGGTTCTGGGCTTTGACGACATCCCCGGCGCCGCGTTTCACAGTCCCAGCCTGACCACGGTGCGCCAGCCGTTGAACCGGATGGGCGAAGTGGCCGCTCAGACTCTGCTGGATCGAATCGAGGGCAAGAAGGAATATCCGTCGGAGATCGCGATCGAGCCCGAGCTGGTGGTGCGCGAATCCACAGCGAACGCGCGCGGCTCCTGTTAGCATTCCCATGCAGCGATGCTGTTCCCCGCGGGGAATGAGCCGCGCGCCCATTCATGTCGGTCACTGAGACACCAGGCGGGGCACTCTCTGCCCGTCCACTCACCTACGCGGCGTATACCTCGTTCGTTCCGATCGGGATCGCCACCGTTCTTCTCGGTCCGATGCTGCCCACACTGTCGGAGCGCTGGTCGCTGAACTATGCGCAGGCGGGCAGCCTGATCACCACGCAATATGTTGCGTCCACCTGTGCGGTTGCAGTCTCTGGCTTTGTGGTGTCGCGCTGGGGCTACCGGTTCGCCATCAAATTAGGGCTCGTCGTGATGGCGGCAGGGCTCGCTCTGTTGCTCACCGGTCCGAAGGTCATAGGCATGCTATGCATCGCGGCATATGGAACTGGGATCGGTCTGGCCGTGCCAGCGGCCAATCTAGTGGTGGCCGAATCGAATCCCACACGGCGAAGCGCCACTCTGAATCTTCTCAACTTTTTCTGGAGTATGGGGGCGGTGACCTGCCCTTTTCTGGTGGCGGCCGCGACGAAAACTGGCCACGTCGTACTCTTCCTGATGTGCGTGGCGGGATTCTCGGTGGCGGTTGCGATTGGAATTGCGCTGACGCCCACGACGGTTGAATCTGCAGCGGCTACAAACGCCGGCCCGATCCTTCCGCTGGTTCGAAGCAAAATGCTGCTTCTTCTGATTCTGGCCGCACTCTTCTTTCTGTATGTCGGCGTGGAGAATGGTTTCGGGGCGTGGATCGCGTCATACTCGACAAGTCTCGGCACTTTGACGCTGGCTGTCGCAGTTGCGACTCCGGCCTTTTTTTACGCGGCCCTCACTCTTGGCCGATGGCTGGCGCCCATGCTGCTACGTCTCGCCAGTGAAATCCAACTGGTCCAGGCAGGGTTGCTTCTCGCCTGCGCCGGAATGGGGGGACTGGTCTTCTCGCGTGGTTTGGCCGGAGTCGTGGCGAGCGCCTGTGCGGCGGGCTTTGGGCTTTCCTACGTTTATCCGATTACGATCTCGCTTCTGTCGAAGGAGTTTGCATCACCACGGATCGGCTCGTTCATGTTCGTGTTGTCCAACATTGGAGGCGGCCTCTTTCCGTGGATTGTGGGAGTTTCTTCAACCCGGTTCGGCACCCTCAAAGTGGGATTGATTGTGCCATTCCTTGGATGCGCCGCGATGTTCGCCATCTACCTGGGAAAGTGGACCAGGGCTACGGGCGAGCAGCCGTCATAGAAAACTCCTGCCAGCTGGCTGATTCTCCGCTGGTCCGCAATTTCAGCGCATCTATCCTCTGACCAACCGCGCTGCCAGCCGCGAGAGCCGGACGAGGCGATAGAGGGGAAACAGAGGCTGCGGGAGCCGAATTGCGGCCCATTCCCCAGGACCGGGCGTGAAGATCAGCCGGCTGAGGAATCGTACGCAGTCTGATCGCCTTTCCCGCAATCGCAGCATCAGTTTGAAATAGGAGAACGACTCCACGTCGTAGGTCGAGTCGCTGGTCAGAAACGCCTCAATCTCTTCCACCAGCGGGCATGCCGCGGGATCCTCGGGGAGGTTCTCCTCGGCGGCAGCCGGGATCGGCATTTCCAGCACTCGGTTCGCAAGAGCAAGCGTCACGCGGAGGACGCGCACGATCCCTATCTCTCGCGCCTGCACTCCAATCCACTCCCAGTTGAGCTCCCGCAAGGTGATGATTCGGGCGAGGTCCGACAACCAGATCAACCGTCCCCAGACATGCTTCGCTGCGTGCAGCGCCAGGACAATGAACAAGTCTTCCGAAGACGGTGTCTTCATGGAGTGGCCCGCCACCGTGACCGTCACCGCCCGCCGGAACAAGCCCTCCAGGTCAAAGTCGACCGCATAAAATCGCGGCTGAATCGCCCACTGCACTTCAAGAAGGTTACGCCCGGCTGAGCCGTCAAAAGCGTATTCGTATCCCGACCTTAGATACGCGCGCTCCTGCGCAGGCGAGAGCGGCGCGTGCGGCTCGTAGCCGAGTTCACGCACGACCTGCTTGATTCGCGGGACGTTAATTGCGCGCACCAGCAGATCTATGTCGCCGGATTGCCGCAGTGCGATGTCCCCGTAAAGCGTTTCCGCCAGAGCCAGGCCCTTGTACGGAATCACGTCGATGCCGCTCGTAGACAGACTCTCAACGATGCGGATCAATTCGCGGGAAAGAAACAGCGCTTTATGCAGATTCGTCTGGTAGCTCTGCTTGAGCGCGACCATTTCATCCTGAGGAACCTGGTCGACTCCCGAGAGAGCCTGACAAAGGAGGGGCTGGACCCCGTGATGCCCGGCGAGATCCGAAAGGGATTTCCAGCGAATCGGAGAACCTAAGAGCGAACGGAGACGGTCGAGTCTTGCCTCGCTGCCGGCGGTCGAACAAGCAGCCCGTAGCAAAGACCACTCGGTCTCAAGCGCGGAGCTGGTTCCAGGCATGTTTTCGGTTGGAACAATCGAAGTAAATCACGAAGTAAATCGAGGTCACGCAATCGCGCCCGCCGCCGGAACAGCCGAAGCGGTCAGCGCCCGAATCTGCACGAGATTTGCCGGTGCACGTTTCTTGGCCAGCATATTGGCCGACGGAACTCCGGTTCGGGCAAAAGACTTCTCGCAATCCTGCGACGACGGCCCGCGCATATTTCCTTCCATGTACGCAAGCCCCGGGCACCGGGTGCAACTGGTGGCGTGCGAGCACGACGTACAGGTCGTAAGGTCCCTTAGCCGGATCGAGCGCACTTCATTCATGCGGTCGGAATGCTGCCAGATGTCCAGAAACGGCTGCTCCCGGACGTTGCCGGTCGGAAGCGGAAACTGCACGCAAGGAAAAACGTCGCCGTAGGGTGAGACATAGCAGGCCGTGTGGCCGGCACTGCAGGGCCGTGCGGACATCGCATTTTCGTCTGGGGGCGCGGCGATGGCACAGAATTCTTCTGAGTCTCCGACCAGCGCTTTGTCACGGAAGACTTCGCGCAGAGAGCTGTTGCCGATACCCATACTTAAAATCGAGCGGTCGCCGTCCATCATGGGGGTGATCGTCGGGTCGAGTGTGGATTCCACTCCCAATTCCTCGGCCAGCGCGCGAACGCCTTGATAGTCGTTCAGATTCTGCACCATCAGCACGTTCGCGAAAATCACGCGCAGTCCCTGTGATTTCAGAAAACGCGCCGCATTGATCGAACGCTCAAGCGACCCTGGCACCAGGGTGATGGCATCGTGAACTTCCGGCCGGTGCGAGTAGATGCTGATCTGGATCGACTCGACACCAATATCGCGGATGCGAGCGGCCTCGCGCTCTCGAATCATGATCGCGTTAGTCTTCAGCTTCACGCAGAAATGGAGCTCAAAGCGGGCGTATTCCAGAATCTCGAAGAAATCCTTGCGCAGGAAAATCTCGCCGCCGCTGAGGGTGAGCAAAAAGACTCCAGCATCGGCCATCTGGTCAAGCAGGTGTTTGATTTCCGCGGTGGTCATCTCGCCATGATCGTCGTGATCGAGATAACAATGGACGCAACGCTCGTTGCAGCGATAGGTCAGATCGAGTTGCACGCTGAACGGAATGTTCTTGGCGAGCGCCTTCGCCGTCACTTCCTCCATCAGTCCGCTCATCGCGATTCTCCGGACGGCGCAGTTCGCTGGGGGATGGGCTGCTCTGAAATCTGCAGGATGCCATGGCCGGCAAGTTCCCGCGCCAGAGTCTCCGCATCGCGCAGGGCCTCCGCGGGTTCGACTTCAAATTCGCCGCAGATCTTGTGCTCCACGATTTCGTCTAAAGGAGTGGCACCATCCGCCGACTGCCACAGGATCGTGGCCGTTCTGTTCAGCGTAAAGAGAGTGGAATCCTGCCCCGACATGATCATCATCTCGCCGTCGAGACTGCGCGCGGCAACCCGCGGATTGCGTGCGACGTAAAGCCTGCTCATCCAATCAACTCCCAAACCCGGGCATCGGGGAAAAATGTTAGCCGCCTCACTGGAATTCGGCTGACGAACTCGAAAGCGGAGTGAAAGATCGCCTGGACCAGTTCTTCATCCTCTGCGAAAAACAGAAGATTAGCAAGCAGCGATCTCGTGGCTTCGCCTGGGGCAACCGTTTCGATCCGATTCTCGCGTCCTTTGGCGAGCAGGTACAGCGCCGAAACCGGGGCTGACACGTTCTCTCCCAGCTTGGCCAGTTCTCCGGTAAACGGAGTGCCAAAGGCGACGTAACCGTCACCCTGCTTACGTACGTAAGAAATTTCGTCGGTCAGGAGCGTGACATCCGCCGGGGCCAGCCGCGAAATCGTCGTCTTCCCGGCCTCGGATACTCCGGCAAACAGGAACGCCTTTCCATTGCGAATGGCGCTTGCCGAGTGCAGCAGGAACCCTCCCTGCCTCGCCAGGACAAGAGTATGGACGATGCGCAGAACAGCATCAATGGAGTAAGGATTCGCAGTCTGGCGAATCCGGCCCCGGCGCGCCGCCGGTTCCCACTCGGCGTGAAAGTCCCCACGCGTGAGAGTCCAACGGCCCTGGAGGCTCGTCACCCGCACGTCTGCAGCCGGATCAGGCGTCGCGGGAGATACGAGGTCCACATCGAATTCGATCTCCGACCATCCGGAGGAACGCACATACCCGCTGTACCGGTCCTGCAGCAGGCGTAGAAAGCCTGCGTCGGCCGTATTCACCCGCACGGGCATGCCACCGATATCGATGACGAGGCTCAGCGGCTCGATTTCTGTGGTCAACTGTGGCAAGGGACGGTTCAATCCTGACTAGTTCGTACTCGCGACGCCTGGTGCAGTCCGTGGACCCCCATCACTAAACGGGCCGCAGTCTCCGAACGTTGGACCAGAGCCGCGACTGCACGCTCGGGGAAGCGCAGAGTCTTGTTCGGCTCTATACATTTTCCATTCCGCAAGATATACGACACTTTCCCCAGCAACTCGTTCTTTGCAACCGGAGCGTCGGGAGCCGCCATCGCATCTCCCCGCGTCAGAATTCCGGGTTCTCCCGCTTTACTGTCCTGACTGATGATGCGGTGTGCAAATAATCGGCGGTCCCGGCCGAACAGCACGATGTCCCCGTCTTTCGCGGCATCGCTCTCCAGGTGCTCGATGACAAGAATGTCCCCAGGCCAAACGGTTGGCAACATGCTCCACCCAGTGACTTGCAGGCGAAGACTGCCTGACGAGCGCAACACTTCGCTTGCCATTTCGCATTTCAGGGCATGAGCATCGAATTCTGTCGCGGAAAACCTCACGGTCCCTCTCCTGCAGAAGCAGTTCGATATCGTTCTTGCAAGCCACGCGCCGCTCTCGATGGATACTCCGTCTTATTGAGCGTGTAGCTGGATTCACCAATGGAAGATGGACAGACTTCTCCACCGGTTGGCTGGTTTGGCCCAGATTCTACTCTTTTCTTCTCCGCCCAGGCAAACCCACGCTCTGCATCCCGAGGCCCGAGCAGCGCAATTTCGTCGGCACACGTACAATAGAAGGAACCCTCTTCAATTTGGGCAACACCAAACAACGAGCCGATTCTGGCCCGTGTTGGTGGAAGTTTAACAATATCGATTAGATAACGAGATAGCGGAGACTATGGATCAAGCGGTGCATGCGAGCGATGGCAAGAGCGTTTTGACGCGGGAAGAATTGGAGAACCTTGCGGTCGAAGGCGGCCAGTCTGCGGAAACGCTGATGAACGTGGTGGCCCTGATCGCGAAAAGGTTCCGGACCGATGTGTGCTCGGCCTATCTGTTGGAGCCGGATCGCGCCAACCTCGTCCTGGCCGCGACGGTCGGGCTGCGCCGGGAATGCATCGGCAATCTTCGGATGGAGGTCCACGAGGGCCTGACTGGGCTGGTTGCAGAACAAGTGGCTCCGGTCGCCGTAAGCCAGGTGAAAAACCATCCCCGCTTCAAATATTTCCGGGATTCCGGGGAAGACGCCTACCAGTCTTTCCTGGGCGTGCCCCTGATTGACCGCGGAATTCTGCAGGGCGTTCTCGTGGTTCAAACCATCGAAGCTCGCGTCTTCGGCGCCGACGAAATTCGCATGCTGAGCGAAGCGGCCACCCAGGTTGCCCCAGTCGTGAGCGAAGCGCGTACTCTCGACCGCTTTATCGCTCCCCTCCAGGAACGGCTCTGGGCTCTGGCTCGCAATCTCTGGTGGAGTTGGGACCACAATTCGGCAAGCCTGTTCCTTGATCTCGATCCCGCCCGCTGGAATGAGGTCAACCACAATCCGGTCGCGCTGCTGAACGAGATCCCTCTTCCCAAGCTGGAGACTCGAGCCACGGAACTGATGCTTCACAGCCGCGTGAATTACGCCTACCGCCGCATGCTGGAGTATCTGGAGGCTGATCGCACCTGGGGGACAAGGCACGCCGGCGTCCTCCGGCCCCATCCCGTGGCGTATTTCTCAGCAGAGTTCGGCCTGCACGAATCCCTCCCGGTATATTCCGGAGGCTTGGGAGTGCTGGCGGGTGATCACATCAAGAGCGCGTCAGACCTGGATATTCCTCTCGTCGGCATCGGTCTGTTCTACGGCCAGGGATATTTCCGCCAGCGTCTCGATCTCGGTGGATGGCAGCGCGAGGAATATCTCGAGACTGACGTCAATCAATTGCCCATGGAAGTGGCGATTGGAAAAGATGGGCGGCCCGTCGTTGTCGAAACCGAAACGCGGAGTGGCCACATTAAGGCGAAAGTGTGGCGCGTGAAAGTGGGCCGGCGCGATCTGCTGCTGCTCGATTCCGACGTGGAAGGGAACGCTCCCGAAGACCGCGAACTGACTTCACGATTGTACGGCGGCGACCTCCGCATCCGGATTCGCCAGGAGTTGCTGCTCGGCGTCGGCGGGCTGCGCGCCCTCAAGGCCCTCGGAATATCTCCCGGCGTCCTGCATTTGAACGAAGGCCACAGCGGATTTGCGGTGCTGGAAGCGATTCGCATGCGTATGGAGGATGAGGGCATCGGGTTCGACGCCGCGGTTCCGCGAATTTCGCGCGAAGTCGTGTTCACCACGCACACCCCGGTTCCCGCCGGTCACGACCGCTTCGACGCCCGCCTGGTGGAAGAGCACATCGGGCCTCTGCGCGAGTCTCTTGGACTTTCGCAGGAAAGCCTGCTGGGGCTCGGTCGTGAGAACCCCGGCAATTCCGACGAACTGTTCTGCATGACCGTGCTGGCCTTGCGCCTCTCACGGCGCGCCAACGCCGTTTCGGCTTTGCATGGCGAAGTCTCGCGCGCCATGTGGACCGGGCTGTTCCGCGGCAAGCCCGAGGACGAAGTTCCCATCGGACACATTACCAATGGCGTACACGTTCCGTCATGGCTCGCGCCGCAGATGTTCCGCCTTTACGATCGTCACCTCGGCACCGACTGGCACCAGCGCGGAAGCGAAGCCAAAATCTGGCTGGGAATCGAGAATGTCGACGATGGCGAACTTTGGGAAACCCACCTCAACCTGAAATCGCAACTCATCGAATTCGTGCGGCGGCGTGCCATTTCGCAGGCCGAGCGTCGAGGAGAATCGCGCCAAGAGCTGCAACGCCTGGAACGCGTGCTCAGCCCCGATGCCCTCACGATCGGCTTCGCCCGCCGCTTCGCAACCTACAAGCGCGCGAACCTGATTCTGACCGATATGGAGCGCCTGGCCTCCATGGTGAACGACCCGAATCGGCCGGTGCAGTTTGTTTTTGCCGGCAAGGCCCATCCCCTCGATGAGCCCGGCAAGCGCGTCCTGCAGCAGATCGCCGAACTGATGCGCGACCCTAAATTCCGTGACAAGTTCGTCTTCGTTGAGGATTACGACATTAACGTCGGCCGGCACTTCGTGCAGGGGGTTGACGTGTGGCTCAACAATCCTCGCCGCCCGCTGGAGGCCTCCGGCACAAGCGGTCAGAAAGTTGTGCTCAACGGCGGTCTCAATCTTTCTATTCTCGACGGCTGGTGGGCCGAGGCCTATGACGGCGTGAATGGCTTCGCCATCGGATCGGGCAAAACCCACTCCAACATGAATGTCCACGATACCCGCGACGGCGAAGATCTGATGCGCACTCTGCGAGACGACGTGATTCCGCTGTATTACCAGCGCGACCGCGACGGTTTGCCTCGCGGCTGGATCAAGCGCATGAAGCGTACCATTCGCACTCTCGGCTGGCGCTTCAACGCCGACCGCATGGTGATGGACTACACGCTGCAATGCTACGTGCCCGCGGCGGGCGGTACCTCAAGCGACATGCGGCCAGGTTCCTAGAACGCGAGTGGAACATTTCACAACCCGGTCGTCTGATAGCGCAGGACCGACAAGGCCAGGCGATACTCGAATCCGGCCTGCGCGCTCCCAATCTCGGCTTGGGTCTGCTGAAGCTGCGCCTGACTCAGCTCGACGATCGAACTCAACCCGAGTTTGTAGCGGGTCTGCGCCAGGTCCAGTGCCTGGTTCGCCTGGGCTAGCAGCTGCTCACTGACCGTTACCCGGTCGAAGGCGGTACTGGCTGTCAACCAGCTGGTCCGTACATCACGCGAAATGCGATTGCGAATGTCAGCCAGCCGCTGGCGCATGGCTTGCGCTCGCAAATCAGTTTCGCGGGACTTGGCTGAAAAGAGAAAACCATTGAAGATGGGAATCTGCAAATTGACTCCGACCGCCGCATAGGGGCCGTACACCCGGTCATCGCGGACGGGTGAGTCTCCATAAGCGGCCAGCGCGCTAATCGTGGGAAACATCTGATCACGGTCAGCAAGATGGAGCTTCTCGACAGACTCTGACTCAAATTCCAAGGCCAGAATCTCCGGCCGTTTTGCGAACGCATCCGCGATCAGCGGATCTACATCTGCGGGAGGAGGCGCCAGCGGCTGCGGATCATTGATCAGCTCAAACTGCTCGAGCGAAGGATAGCCGAGGATCGCCGACAAGCTCGCCACGGCGGCCTTGTCGTTGTTGAGGGCGTCGAGGTACAGCAGCTTGGCCTGAGCGAGATTCACATTCGCGAAACTCAAGTCCAGTTCCGATTTCAGTTTGCTCCTGGTGAGCGCCGATACCTGGTCTGAGAGCAATTGCCGGGACGCTACGGTTTGCTCCGCCACCCGCAGCACCGCATGAGTTTGCAGAGCGTTATAAAAGGCCTGATCCACGGCCAGCAGCATATCTTCTTTGGTGGCAAGAGCATGCTGCTCGTCGGCACTCGCTTGCAGGCGCGCACTTCTGACCAGATTCGTGGTGTGGCCAAAATCCGTGATCAACTGGCTCACGGTTGCGCCACCGGCCGCTCTCGTATAGATGATGGGATTATTCAAACCACCGGCCGTGATACGGCTATTGTTGCGGGCGTCGACGGCCGTCATGTTCGCGTACGCCTGGGGCCAAAGACTGGAGCGCACTTCGCGCGTTACTTGCTGAGATGCGAGCGCAATCAGGCGCGCTTCGGAAATCGCCGGATTGCTCTTGAGTGCGATCCCTTCGGCGTCTTGAATGGAAAGGCGAATCGCGACTTTCGCGGAACCCGTGGTGGCTTGTTCTGACGGCCTTCCAGCGGACAGGTCGACTGAATGCCCACCCTGTTGTGGATCCGCCGGATTTTGCGTTGGCAAGCTGGACTGGCTGATACAGGTGCCGACGCATGCCATCGCAATCACGATCGACCAAAGTGAAAACTTCAATCGCATGCTCATGCCGCTATCCCTTCCCCTGC
The DNA here is from genome assembly GCA_035632675.1 of Candidatus Dormiibacterota bacterium. Classification (GTDB taxonomy): domain Bacteria; phylum Acidobacteriota; class Terriglobia; order Terriglobales; family Acidobacteriaceae; genus Sulfotelmatobacter. The sequence continues at coordinate 80,005 of DASQGJ010000065.1, read as the reverse complement.
CTGCTCTTCCTTCCGATGGAACCAGAGATACGCCGCCGGAACCAGATACACGGTGACCACCACGGAAACCAGCAGGCCGCCGATGATGGCCCTTGCCAGCGGGGCATAGGCCTCGCTCCCTGTGCCAAGTTTCAAAGCCATGGGAATCAGGCCCAGAAGCGTTGCCAGCGAGGTCATGAGAACGGGCCGGAGACGCAAACGCGATGCCGTTGCCACGGCTTCCTTGAGGCCAGTACCCTGGTGCCGCATCTGCCGCGTAAACTCCACGATCAGAATGCTGTTCGAAACTACAATTCCCACCATCATCACGACTCCCATCAATGACATAACGTTGAGCGTCGTGCCGGTCACGAGAAGAAACAGCAGCACGCCGGCAAGTCCCGGAGGCACGGCAAGCAGAATGATGAATGGATCCAGAAATGACGCAAACTGCGCCACCAGGATCAGATAGACCAGCACAATCGCCAGGATCAGTCCGATGCCAAAACTCTTGAACGAAGACCGCATGTTCTGCACCGATCCCCGCAGGTTGATACGAACTCCCTCGGGCAGTTGCGTGTTGGCGATCACTTTGTCAATCTGAGCTGCGACGCGGCCCAGGTCTTCCGTCTTGGGAGCTACGTATAGATCCACCACGCGAAACAACTGGTAGTGATCTACTTCGGTCGGCGTGGGAATGGTCTTCACATCGACGACTGTATCGAGAGTAGTCGGCTGCTTGCTCCTGATTCCGCGAAGCGGAATCTGTTTCAGATCCTCCATTGTCTTCACGGCATCTTCCGGATACTGAACCGTCAGCATGTATGGGTTCCCTGACTTCGGGTCGATCCAGTAGTTGGGAGCAATCATGCCGTTCGACGTCAGTGCAGTAATCACGTTGTCGACGACTTCTTTTTGAGAAAGCCCCACCAGGCTTGCTTTCTCGCGGTCGATATCCAGTCGAAGTGCGGGATAGTCGACGTCCTGGGGAATCAAAACGTCGCTGACGCCCGGAAGCCCACGAACCTGAGATGCGATCTGCGCTGCCACCGCATAACTCTTGCGCATACTGCTCCCGCTGATCTGCACATCAATGGGCGCGGGCATGCCCATATTCAACACGGAGTCGACGAGGCCGCCCGACTGGAAATACGCGCTGAGTTGCGGCAAGTCCTGCTCCAGTCGCTCTCGTACCCGTTGCATGTATTCGTAGCTGCCGATCTTGTGGTCCTCCTTCAGACTTACCTGCACGAAACCCGTGTGTGGCGCGGAGTTCGGCGTGTAAATGGCCGAGAAGTCCGTGGTGATTCCGATGTTGGAGACGATCATTCCCAATTCATTGTCCGGAATGACGCGCCGAACCACGTCCTCGATCTGCTTGGAATATTGTTCCGAGAGTTCGATGCGCGTTCCCGAAGGAGCCTTGAAGTTGATGACAAACTGCCCGGGATCGGTCCTCGGGAAGAAGGCGACTCCTAACAACGGATACATCGAGAGGCAGAGTATGGAAACTCCCGCAAGGCCGACGACCGTGCTGACCGGCTTCAATAGCGCCGTGCTCAGGGAGCGATCGTACTTGCCCAGCATTTTCTCGAAGTAGAAATTGAATTGTTTAGCTACGCTGCCAAAGCGTGCGCCGATAGAGCCTTCTCCGACCTCTTCGTCGGCCTGATGCTTCTTGATCAGCTTGGCGCAGAACAGGGGTACGACGGTCATCGCCACAAGGTATGAGGCGAGAAGAGAGAGAACCACTGCGGTCGCGAGAGCGACAAACAAGAAGCGGCTCACACCATAGAGAAAGACCACTGGAAAGAAGACAATTGCCGTTGTTAGCGTTGCTGCCAGAACGGCCAGAGAGACCTCTTGCCCGCCTTTCTCTGCGGCAACTTCCGGGGCTTCCCCCATCTCCAGATGGCGGAAAATGTTTTCCAATACGACAACCGAGTTGTCGATCAGGCGGGAGAATGCCAACGCCAGCCCGCCCAACACCATCGTGTTGACCGACCCACCACCGGCGCTGATGGCCATGAAGGCAGCAAGGGCAGACAGCGGGATTGAGAGAAAAACGGCAGCCGTCGCGCGCATGCTTCCGAGGAAGAGAAGCACCATCAGCCCCGTGAGGACCAGGCCGATCGCTCCCTCGTGAAGAAGATTGTCGATGGCCATCTTCACAAATGCGGATTGATCGAACACCACCTTCGCCACCAGCTGTTTCGGAATATCGACCAGTTTCGATATGGCATCCCGGATCCCATCGACAACTGCGATCGTGTTGCTATCACCCCCCTGCTTCAGAATCGGGAGATATACAGATCGCTGCCCATCGACGCGCACGATATTGGTCTGGATCTGCTGCGCGTCTTTGGCCCGTCCCACATCGCCGACCAGCACCGAAGCCTGGCCGACCGTCTTGATCGGCATGCCATTGATCTCATCCGCGGTGGGCACCTGGCTGTTGGTGTAAAGGTTGTAGTCGATGGGGCCGATCTTTACGTCGCCGGCGGGCAAGATCAGATTGCTGTCATTCACCGTTCGAACGACGTCCATGAGTGACAGTTCATGCGCATCGAGCTTCAGTGGGTCGACGTAGACCATGATCTGGCGATAGCGGCCACCAAAGGGCTGCGGGACGGACGCTCCCTGGACGCTGGCAATCTGATTCCGGACGGTGTATTGGCCGAGATCGCGCAACTGTGTTTCGTTCAGTCCCTCACCTTTGAGAGTGATCAGGCAGACCGGCAGACTGGAAGCATCGAACTTGAGCACCACCGGCGGAAGCGTTCCCGGAGGCAGGCGGCGGAGATCGGCCATAGCAAGGTTGGAAATAATGCTGAGATCGGAATTCGCATCCGTACCCGGTTGAAAATAGATCTTGATGAGGCTGACGCCAGGTAACGATCGTGATTCGATGTGATCGATGCCGCTGCCCAGAGTGAAGAATCTCTCGAAGGGGTTGGTGATGTTGGTTTCGATCTGCTGCGGCGGCATTCCCGAATAGAAGGTGGCCACCACGACCACAGGAATATTAATCGGAGGAAACAGGTCTACCGGCATCCGAACCAGGGTGACTGTCCCCACGATCGCAACCATCAGGCAGAGAACAATAATGAAGAAGGGATAGCGAATGGCGAACCCTGACATTAGCTGCCCTCCGTTTCCAGACTGTTATCGTTCACTATCTTGGGCGATACCTTCTCGCCGGAGTGAAACGTACTGCGGTTCCCGATGATCACGCGGTCGCCCTCCGCCAGCCCTGAGACGACCTCCACCCGGTTGCTTCCTTCCACACCCAATTGCAACTGCCGTTGTTCGACACGCCCCTGGGCATCGACGACCAGCACGGTGGCTCCCGCGGGGTTCCTGTCCAGCGCTTGAATCGGAACCGTGAGCGCGTCGTTGTGCTGTGTCAGGATGATCCTGGCCTCGGCGTACATCCCGTCTTTGAGAACCCCGTCGGGATTCTCTACGTCGATTTCGGTGTGCATGGTTCGTGTTTCTTCGTCGAGCGCGTCCGCAAAGCGGGCGATCTTTCCGTCGAAATCTCGGTTCATGGCTGAAACGTGGACCTTCACAGTACTGCCGATCCGCAATTCGGAGACTGCCGATTCCGGTACCGGAACCACCAGCCGCAGGCGCGACCACTCCGCCAGTTGCACCACCGGCATCGATTGGGTTTCCGATGCTGTACCGGCCTGAATGAGAGCGCCGGTGTCTGCGTAGCGTTTGGTAACGACTCCGGCAAAGGGCGCCGTGATGTGGGAGTAAGCCTCCAGAGCCGCCAGGCGGTCGAGATCAGCCTGCGCGACCGCAAGCTGGCTTTCCGATTCCGCAAGGGTGGCGCGAGCGCTCTCGATCTGTGCTTCCGTCTCTTTATCTTTCGCCAGCGAATCATCCAACTCTTGCTCGGCAATCAGGCCAGGGCGGGATTCAGAGGCCTGTTTCAGTCGTGCGTACGCCGCGTGGTAAGCGGTGTGGGTGGATTCCGCCCGTTGAATCTCGCTCTGCGAGCGGCGAATCGCGTCCTGATAGCGCCGGATGTCAGCCTTCGCGCCCGCTACCTGGGCATTCAATTCCGGGACCTCGAGAACCGCCAGCACCTGTCCCGATTTCACGTGATCCCCGACGTCCACAAAGATTTGGCGGATAAATCCCGCTACCTTGGCGTGAACATCCACCTGCTGGTAGGGCCGAAACGCGCCGGAGAGCGCAAGGGAACTTGCAATCCCTGTGCGCTTCACCAGGGCGACAGCGGCTGGCGGAAGAGAAGAGTCCGCGTGGTCCTCAGCTTTCGCGTTTCTCCCCGCGAAACGTAGAAAAACGGCCAGACCGAGCACCAACACTCCGACCAGTATGAAAAAGGTTTGCTTACTCATATTTGAAACCGTCCATCCGACCTCCAAGGTCTTGGGGCCTGAGTTACAAGCTTAGAATCCCGCGGCAAGTTGCGAAAGATCCTTGTCTTGTACTCGTGGTTCAAAACTCGCCCCAGTACGTTGCGAGCATTGCGAAATGCTCGTGCAACGCGCCAGTAGCCTGGTTTATCCCTGAAACGAATTGGGAAAGGACACGAACCGCTTAGCAGGATGGAGGCGGGCGATTGGAGAGACTTTTGTCGATGGGAACGCTTCGCAAACGAGGAGCCGCAGGCGCGACCTGCGGATAGAAAGCCGGAGCCTGCAAGATACTGAAGACAGGCGTCGGAGGCGCCCACTGTACGGCATCGCGGTCGAGATGCTGCCGCATCGGCTGCACCGAATCGGACGCAACTGAAACCTTCTGACTAATCTCGAGCCGGAAAGTGCGGGTCGCGAGACTGACTGTCAGCCCGCAAATGGCGAGAATGACAATGAGGGCGTGCCAGCACCGGCGCCAGCTCGAACCGTCGCGAATCGTTGTCTGCAGCATTAGGGTAATCTATTGCCGATTATAACAATCTTGGCCTAGTTGGGAACCCAAACCTCGAGGACAGAGAAAACGAGAGTCACATGCGATGCCTGACGGTTGCTCTCATCTTTCGGCTGGGGGTCAGGCGAAAAGCGCCGCGGCAAGGCCGCACCCGGCGGCGAACGACAACCACAGGCCGGGGACCGCACGGTTTCCGGTGGCGTGAATCAGGTACGTGCTAATGGCCGGCGTGAAGCCCCCGAAGATGGCGGTGGCGAGGCTGTAGGCAAGCGCAAAACCCGACGTCCGAACGCTGACCGGCATGATCTCTGTCAGAAAAACGACCATGGCGCCGTTGTAGCTGCCGTAGAGGAAAGACAGCCAGAGTTCGACCGCCAGCAACCTCGAGAACGATGGCTCGTGAACCAGCCACAACATTACGGGATAGGCGGTGACCAACATCAGCGTGGTACAGACAAGAAGCAACGGACGCCGACCCACCCTGTCGGAAAGCGATCCCATCACCGGGAGCCAGAAAAGATTGGAGGCGCCAACGCAGAGAGTCACGATCAGAGTGTCAATGCTGGCCAGGTGAAGCACCGAGCCGCCGAACGTCGGCGTATACGCCGTGATCATGTAGAAGGAAACCGTGGTCATGGTCACCAACATGGTTCCAACAATCACGATCGGCCAGCTGGCAGTGAGTGAGTGCAGAATCTCGGAGATGTTCGGCTTGTGCTTGCGGGCGGCAAACTCGTCGGTCTCCCGCAGGGAGCGTCTGAGCCTGAAGAGGAATGGAATGATGACACAGCCAAGAAGCAGCGGGACACGCCAGCCCCACAGCATCATCTTTTGCGGCGGCAGGATGGAGTTTAATACGACTCCGAGCGCGGCGGCGAACATGACCGCCACTTGCTGACTCGCCGATTGCCAGCTGACGTAAAAGCCCTTGTGCCCTGGGGTGGCAATCTCCGACAAGTAAACCGACACGCCGCCCAGCTCCATGCCGGCCGAAAATCCCTGGAGCAAACGGCCCGTCAGAACAATCAGCGGAGCGACCAGGCCAATGGTCGCGTATCCCGGCACGCATGCTATGGAAATGATCCCCACCGACATGAGTCCTAACGTCAGGATGAGGCCGGCGCGGCGTCCGTGGAGATCGGTGTACGCTCCAAGCACGATTGCGCCCAGAGGCCGCATCAGAAAGCCCGCCCCAAAGGTCATGAGGGACAACATTAAGGATACGAACGGGCTCCCGCTGGGGAAGAACGCCTGGCCGATCGCGGCGGCATAGTAACCAAAGACCATGAAATCGTACATCTCCAGAAAATTGCCGCTGGAGACACGGATCACGGACCAAATTTTTGATTTCCGATCCGGCAGGGCGGTTGGCGTGATCGGAAGGGGGAGTTCGCCCATGGGATTTTGTGTGGCTCCAGACGACTACAGAATCACGCTCTCCGCTTATACCTGCCGCAGAGCGCTGGATTCCTCGCTCGCAGGCACGGCAATCAACGGAATTTCCACCCGGAAGCAACTGCCACGGCCTTCCTCGCTGGAGACTTTGACCTCGGCGTTGTGCGCGGCGCAGATGGCCTTAACGATGGAGAGCCCGAGTCCGGATCCCCCAGTGACGCGTGAACGAGCTTTGTCGGCGCGGTAAAAGCGCTCGAACACATGGGGCAGAGCGTGAGCCGGAATACCGGGGCCGTTGTCCGACACTTCGAGAACTGCGGTATTTCCTTCTCTGCAGACGCTGACATCGATCATGCCACTTTCCTGCGTGTATTTGATTGCGTTGTCGATTAGGTTGACAATGACCTGCTGCAAACGAGTCCGATCGCCTTCCACGTGAACGCCGACTGCTGCGTGCGTAAGCAAACGGATTGACTTCTCTTCCGCCAGCAACCTCATTTCGTCCGCAGTCGATGCCGCCAGTTCTCCCAAATCAAGGCGTGTCATGTCCATCTTCACTTCGCCTGCATCGAGGCGCGAGATGGCAAGCAGGCTTTCGACGATTCGCGACATCCGGTGGGCTTCTTCCAGCGCGCTGCCGATCTGATCCCCTAGTGTGGCATCCCTCCGGTGGTCCTGCGCGATGCCTTCGAGTTCCAGTTGCAGGATCGTCAAGGGCGTTCGCAATTCGTGAGATGCATCGGCGGAGAAACGGTTGATGTGCTGGAACGCATCATCGAGTCTCTCGATCATCCGGTTCAAGGATTTGGAGAGTCGCTCCAGTTCATCGCCGGTTCTTATCACTGGCAGGCGCTCGCTCAAGTTCGTGGACGTGATGCCCTCGGCCCTCTTCGTGATCTCATCGACGGGGGTGAGAGACCGCCTCATCAGCCAGTAGCCGCCTGCGACGGCCAGAGAAACGACGAATGGCATATAGATCGCGAATGTCAACAAAAGCCCATGCAGCACTACTTCAATTTGGTTGTACGGGGCGCCACTCTCAACCAGGAAGCGGTTCCCATCGGCCGTGGTGAGAGTCATCGAACCGATGAGCAGGCGATTCCCCGCCTCGAAGCGATGTTTTCGCGCCCCATCTCTTTCGTTATCGCTCGGTAGGGGAATGCGCGAGGGGTCAAACGTTCCATCCTTGGGTGCGCCCGAAATGTAAACGACACCTACACCCTCGCGGCTAACGCGAATGAAGCGGCCATTTACCTCGGGGGCATAGGCCTCGTTGATTTCGGTGGCCAGCCACGAATTATCTTTGACGCGTAGCTGGGAGAGGAGTTCTGTCCCGATGGTCCGGCACTCCGCGGCCAGCGTTCTCTGAAGCGTCCAATCGAGATAGCGCTCAAGCCCCAAATAAACGGAGACGCCGAACACGATCAGCGCGCCGGCCAGCAGTCCGGCATACCACGCGGTGATGCGAAAGCGTAGAGACCGTGTATTCATGCCTGCGTTCCCTGGCCGATGGTGTATCCCACTCCGCGCACCGTACGAATCATCTTTTGCTCAAAAGGATCGTCCACTTTGTTTCGGAGATGTCGAACATATACGTCGACGATGTTGGTGATGCCGTCGAAACTCTGATCCCATACGTGTTCGATGATCATGGTTCGCGAGAGAACGCGCCCGGCATTCGACATCAGGTATTCCAACAGGGAATATTCTTTCGCGGTCAGGTCGATCCGTTTTCCCGCCCGCCTTACTTGCTGCGACAGACGATCGAGTTCGAGATCGCCCACGCGCACCACGCTGCTGCGGGTCACTGGCCCGCGCCGGAGCAGGGCCTTCACCCGCACTAGCAGTTCGGCAAAGGCGAACGGCTTGGTCAGGTAGTCGTCGGCTCCGGCCTCGAAATTTCCGACTTTGTCAGCAACCGCGTCGCGAGCGGTCAGGATCAGGACGGGAACCTCCACATTCTCCTTGCGAATGCGCCGCAAAACCTGGCTGCCGTCCAGCGCGGGCAACATGAGATCGAGAATCACCAGGTCGTAATGATAGGTGGTCGCTAGATCGAGGCCCGACTTGCCGTCCGCGGCAACATCGACAGCAAATCTCTCTTCGCTCAAGCCGCGCGCAACAAACGTGGATACTTTGGCCTCGTCCTCGACCAGCAGAATGCGCATGGCGTCCCCGGCCAGTAAGTATATTGCGGTTCGCGGCAAACCGTTAGGGAAGTCAGATGAAATCTTGTTCAGAAAGCGGCTTGTACGCCAGCCTAGTTTTCAGACCCCCCAACGATCCTGAATAACGTTTCATCTGGCCTTCATGGGGTGTTAATGTGGAGCGGCCACGATTGACATCCCGCCATGCTCAAGAAATACAGCGCCGGTTTCCTGCTACTCATCTGCGCCATCGCGCTCGCTCAGTGGGCTCACCCGGAGAACATCCAAGTGAGGCGGCGCAATTTGTGATGAAGGGCGGCCGGGTATACAAGAACGAACTGAAATGAGTGGTGATATCCGATGAGCACCAATTTAAGAAGGCGTGATTTCTTAAGAAACGCAGCCGGGGCGGGAGTGGCGCTGGGCGCTCTAGGCGCCTCCGTGCCGACGCTCGCCAGCACTGCAACGCCGCAGGCATGCGCGGAAGCCAGCTTCCCACAAGTTCAAAAGTTGACTGCTCATGTTTCCGAGTTTGTGGTCAACCTGAAGTTTGCGGATATCCCCGCCGAAGCGCTCGAACTCGGCAAGAAATCCATCCTGGACGGTCTCGGATTGGCGCTCAGCGGCTCCAAAGCCGAGACTTGGGGACTGATTCAGGAGTATGTGAAGTCGTTCGGTTTTCCCCCAAACAAGGGCGCAGCGGTGCTGGGATCAGCGGTGCGGCTTCCCGCCCGCTTTGCCGCCTTTGCCAACGGTGTGGCGATCCACGTCGATGACTTTGACGACACGCAACTCGCGGTTGCCAAAGACCGCGTGTACGGGTTGCTCGTGCATCCGACGGTTTGCGTGCTTCCCGCAGCTCTGGCGACAGCGGAGATCGCGGGGAGGAGCGGAAAAGATCTGCTCGTCGCCTACGAAGCGGGAGTGGAGGTGGAGTGCAAGATCGCAGAGTCGATTTCTCCGCGCCATTATGAAGACGGATTTCATTCCACCGGCACTTGCGGAGTATTCGGAGGGACCTCGGCCTGCGCCAAGCTCAAAGGCTTGGACGCGGTGCACACCTCGCGCGCCTTTGGGGTCGCCGCCAGCCACGCTGCGGGTCTCCGCGAGAACTTCGGCACAATGATGAAGCCTTTTCAGGCAGGCCATGCGACCGAGTCGGGCGTGGTTGCCGCCGACTTCGCTGCGCTTGGCTGGACCGCGGCGGAACAGATTCTGGAAGCTCAGCGTGGTTTCTTCCATGCCTATGGAGGCAGCTACGATCCGGCCGTGATTATGGATCGACTGGGCAATCCATGGACCTTCCAGAATCCGGGAGTCTCCATCAAGCCATATCCCTCGGGGTCGCTGACTCATCCCGGCATGACCGAACTCTCACGCTTGATTCAAGCGAACGCGATCAAGAGTGCCGATGTTGAACGAGTCGAGGTGGGTGCGAACAAGAACATGGAGAGTACACTGCTGCATCACCATCCAAAAACCGGATTGCAGGCAAAGTTCAGCATGGAGTTCTGTATGGCGATTCTGTTGCTAGACGGGAAAGCGGATCAGACGAAATACACCGACGCGGTGGTGAACCGCGACGACGTGCAGAAGATGATTGACCGAGTTCGCTTCTATGTCGATCCCGATGCCGAGAAGGCGGGTTACGATAAGATGACGACCATTCTCAAGATCACGTTGAAGGATGGACGCACGATCTCGGGGCGAGCGGATTTCGGCAAGGGCAGCCCAATCAATCCCCTGAGCTACGACGAGGTTGCGGACAAATTCCGCGGCTGTGCCGCGTTCGCCGAGTGGCCCAGCGCCAAAGCGAACCAAGTCGTCGAGATGGTGCGCAAGCTCGAAGACGTGTCGGACGTCCGCGCGCTCACGGCGCTGTTGAGCAAGTAGAAACATCACGAATCGGTTGTGAAGGGCATGGGCTCGGCCCGCGCCCCAAGACTGAGGGGAACCTTGAAAAGCTATCGGATAGCGGTAATCGAAGGAGACGGGATCGGGCATGAAGTTGTGCCGGAGGGCATTCGAGCGCTTGAGGCAGCGGCGCGGCGATTTGATTTTTCGTTTTCCTGGCAGCACTTCGACTGGAGCTGCCAGACATATCTCGAGACGGGCCGCATGATGCCCCAAGATGGCCTCGAGCAATTGCGTCCGTTTGATGCCATTTACCTGGGAGCGGTGGGTTATCCCGGAGTACCCGACCACGTCTCGCTGTGGGGTTTGCTGATTCCCATCCGCCGCGGCTTCAAACAATATGTGAACCGACGCCCGGCGCGACTGCTGGAGGGAATCACGAGTCCGCTCAGCGGCCGCAAGGCCGGAGATATCGACTTCATCATCGTCCGGGAAAACAGCGAGGGAGAATACTCAGAAGTCGGTGGACGGCTCAACCGCGACACCGAGTTCGACATGGCAATGCAGGAGACCATCTTCACCCGCCGCGCCTGCGATCGCATCATCACTTACGCTTTCGAACTGGCCCGCACTCGGAAGAAGCATGTGACCTCGGCCACAAAATCGAACGGCATTGTTTATGCCATGCCTTTCTGGGACGAGCGCTTCGCCGCGATTTCAAAGAAATATCCCGACGTCAAAGCCGACCAGTACCACATCGACATTCTCACCGCGCATTTCGTACAGCATCCCGACTGGTTCGATGTCGTGGTCGGGTCGAATCTCTTCGGCGACATTCTCTCCGATCTTGGCGCCGCAGTTGTGGGATCGATGGGCCTTGCTCCATCCGCCAACCTGAATCCTGAACGCGAGTATCCCTCGCTGTTTGAGCCGGTCCACGGCTCCGCTCCGGACATTGCGGGGAAAGGGATCGCGAACCCTGTAGCGCAGATCTGGTCGGGGGCGATGATGCTGGAGCATCTCGGCGAAAAAGAAGCGGCTCACGCCGTCGAACAGGCCATCTTCAAGGTGCTGGCGCATTCCGATGTGCGCACTCGCGACATCGGGGGCAAGGCCAGCACGCGGGATATGGGGGAAGTCATCGCCGCCGAGGTTTCGGCCGTTGCAGCCGTACGCTGACTCCTTCCGCCCTCGCCCGACGCAGAATCCCTACGGGAACACTTCGTAGACCCGTAACTCCGCCGTCTGCTTCTCGTGATGCGGAACCGCCAGGTAGTAACGGTTCAACTCAGGGACCAGCACGCCGGTCTTTGCGCGGAACGACGTCGCAATGTGCCCGATGCGATCGTAGTGATCGGCATCTTTCTGATGGAACACGTCGAGGAATTCAGATCCAGCGAAGTAGATGCGTTTGCTGCCGCTGTCGAAGGCCATGTCGTCAACCATTCCCGCGGCAGGATAGCTGATTACGACCTTGCCGGAATCAGAATTCAGCACAATCAACTTACCTCCCGGAACACGAGTTCCCAGAAACAGGCGATGTGTGCTTTCATCAAAGGCCATGGATGTTGGATTCTTCCCTTCCTGCGCAACGGACCAAGTCGCCTTCAGGGTGCGATCGGTGCGGTCGTACACTTCCACGGCGTTTTTTCCGCGGACGTTGACGAACATACGGGGCCCTGACTTCTCGAAGGCCACGCCCTCCACGTCGTTGGAGTCGATCTTGATGTCCGCTTCGGTCTTGCCGCTGGCCACGTCGATCACGCTGATGTAGGCGTTGGGCAGCTTGGCGTCTTTGCCGCCATTCACGACGTAGAAAAGCTTTGAGGAAGGATCGTAGCCGCTCGCGTCCGCACCCTCTCTAACCTTGATGCTTCCTGCCGGCTTGTAGGAATCGGTATCGTAGATCCGGACCTCGCCCAGATCGCTATCGACGACGAACAGTCTCTTCAAGTCGGCGCGATAGAGCAGTGAGTGCGGAGCCTTGACGTCGTCAATCGTGTGGATGAGCTTGTTCGTCTTCAGGTCAAAGACTAGAACCTTCGAATTTTCCTCGGCGGTGACGAAGAGCCGGTTGCCTGCGACGTCTGGCGTGAGGTGGTCGAAATCTCCATCGTGCAACTCGGGCAGCGGCGTCGACTGCAACAGCTTCAAAGGAGCCTTTTCCTGCGCCGCGACGCCAATTACGAATGACAGAATTACCGCCGACACAATCACCGCTTTCAATAGCTTCAAGTGGTCCTCCAGTTTTTACGATTGCAGACGAATCTGAAACCGGCATTAAGAGTTCATTAAATCCCGTTCAGCGCAGTCGTCCTCTCGTCACGGGGGCATCAGCCACCGCCAACCGCTTGGGGACTTTTCCGACCTTCACGCGTGTGACTTCGCGTCGGGTTTTGACATCAATGATCGAGACATCGTCCGTTTCCGCATTGCTGATGCAGGCATACTTGCCGTCGGGGGTGAAGACAATCCAGTTCGGCCCTTCGCCCGTATTGACGCGCCCTGTGACCTTCTTCGCCTTTACGTCGTAGATGTACATGGCATCGTCCTTCAGGCTCGAGACCCACAACTCGCTTCCATCGGGGGTAAGTGCCAGTCCGTGGGTCAGCGTATCCTGGGTCTCATACTGCAATTTCTTTAAGGTCGCGTGTTCAGCAGGGATCTCAACCCTTTCGACCACTTTCTGCGTAGGAATATCGACGATGACGAATCCATGCAGATCGGCCACTGCGACATACATGGTCTTTCCATCCGACGAAACCGTGTAAGGCCGCGGCCTGCCGCCGGCGGGAAGGTGCGCGGCGAAATCCATCTTTTCCAGATCGATCAGATCGATCTCATGCGAACCCATCGAACTCACGTAGATGTAGCGGTTGCTGCCGGTGTTCAGAGCGTTGTGCGGCTCCTTGATCGGCAATGTCTTCACAATCTTCTGCTGAGAGACATCGACCACATCCACACTGTCGCCATCACGGATCGGCACCGCGACGTATTTCCCATCCGGTGTCACGGCACACTGGTTGGGTCGCCCCGATACTTTGACCGTACCGATGGCTTGCTGGGACGCAGTGTCGATGATCCGCAGCGTTTGGTCGCTCTCAACCGTTACGAACAGTCGCTTGCCGTCGGCCTGCAGACACACGCCGTGTACGCGCTCACCCGCCTTGATCTCGCCCGTCACCTTGAACGAGGCCATGTCGATAATGCTGATGTTATCGCCCCGGCTATTGCCGACGTAGAGTTTGAAGTCCTCGGCTTTGGAATTTTCCGCGCAACACACCAGAACGCAACTCAGGAACATGCCCGCCAGTATTTGAGATCCCGATCGCACCATAACGCTTCTCCTAATAGCTGGAACTGACCTGCGGCACCGGAGCCTGCCTCCCGACCGCGAGCATCAACGAGCCAGACAAAAACAGACTCGCTACCAGATACAACAAGCCTGGGGAGAAGGAATGCGTCCGATTGACCAGATAACCGATTACGTAAGGTCCGACGAAGCCCCCCAGATTGCCGACTGCATTGATCAGCCCGATGGACGCTGCCGCAGCCGACTCGCTCAGAAACAGCGTGGGCACCGTCCAGAAGACAGGCTGAAAGCCATAGAATGCGCCGCCCGCCACCACAAACAATCCCACAGACATCACAAGATTCGATCGAAACAGAACCGCGCAGGCGAGGGCCAAACCACACACGAATACAGGGATGGCTGCGTGCCAGCGACGTTCTCGCGTCCGGTCGGAGTGCCAGCCATTCACTTGCTGTGTTAAGAAAGCGGCGATGTACGGGAGGGCCGCCAGCAGCGTGACTTTGAGATCACTCTTGCCCGAGAGGCGTTTCAAAATCGTGGGCAGCCAAAACGCAATGCCGTAACTTCCAGTCATCGCGCAGAAATAACACACCGTCAGCAGGATCACATCGCGATGGCGCAGAGCTTCCCACACTCGGTAGGAGTGGCGCCGATTCTTGGCCTCTTTCTCGTTCTGCAGTTCGGTGGTGATCCACGACTTTTCGTCGGCGGGAAGCCATTTGGCCTGATGCGGCCAGTCTGTGAGATACCAGATCGTGATGAGGCCAAGCACGACTGCCGGAATTCCTTCAATGATGAACAGCCAGCGCCAGCCCCGCATTCCGAGCCACGAAAGTCCCAACAGCAAACCCGCAAGCGGCGAGCCGATCACATACGAAAGAGGATTCGCCGCGTAGAAAAATGCCACGGCTTTCGCCCGGTCCCCGTACCGGAACCAATGCGTAAGGTAGACGATGACACCAGGGAAGAAGCCGGCTTCCGCCGCTCCCACCAAAAAGCGCACGACATAGAACTGCCGGGAGGTGTGGATGAAGGCCATCAATACCGTCACCAGTCCCCAGGAGATCATGATGCGTGCGATCCAGCGACGGGCGCTCCACCGTTCCGCGATCAGCGCCCCGGGGATTTCCAGCAGAAAATAGCCGAGAAAAAAAACTCCGGCTCCCATGCCAATCACACGCTCGCTAAACCCAAGGTCCTGTGGCATCTGGAGCGCTGCCGCACCAATGTTCATGCGGTCGAGAAAGGCGATTACGTAGAGCAGGAACAGGAAAGGCAGCAACCTCGATGCGATGCGATTCCGCGCACGCAGGGCAATTTCGGGCTCAGGGGCGGCGGTTGTCTTCGTATCTTCAGTGATCGTCGTCATGAATCAATACAACAGGCTTCCCTGGTAATCGCGCAGGAGGCCCTAGAACCGCGGTTGGTGCGGGGATCGGCTGACAGTGACGAGCCGGCCGCTTTGAGCGACAGAAAACTTTTCCCTCAAACTAGAAAATCACTTTTACCGCAAACTGAATTTCCCGCGCCGTCGTAGTCGTCTTCGTAATCAAACCCGCCGCGGGGTTCAGCGTACCCGTTCCATCGAAAATGTCGGTGTTAGTGGGATTGGCGGGCGGAGCAAAGTTTGGGTGGTTGAGAATATTGAAGATCTCCGCGCGGAACTGAATGTTGAATCTCTCCGAAACTCTCTTGATGTAATTGTTCTTGAAGAGCGAGAAATCCAGCGAAGTAACGCCGGGCCCAATCAGAATATTGCGGCCCGCGTTACCGCGAAGATTGAAGCATCTCAAGTCCCCGGGGGCGAGTGCAGCTCCCAAACTCGGGGGAGCCGGGTCGCAGTTCGCGTTCCAAAAAGTCTGGCTCGGCGCCGTGGGAACCGCGAAACAGTTGGTCTTGACATAATTGTTCGGATTCCCCGGATTGGTCAGAGTGCCGCACCCGGAGCCAGTCAGCCGGTTCGGAAATGCCCAATCGTCGCTGCTGAGCGTGAACTGCGGGTCGGAGCCCGTTCCCCATGTTGCAGAGAACGGTACACCGTCACTCGCGGTGAAGATCAGTCCCAGTTCCCAACCGCCTAGTGCCCACTGCGCCGGCGAAGAAAATGACTTGGGAGTCGGCAGTTCCCAACTTCCGTTCACAACCACCGTATGTCCTACATTGAAGTCAGAGAGCCCACGACTGAGCCGCATATCGAACCAGTGCAAGCTGGAGATGGAGTTGCCGAACGTGTCGCCGGCCACCGAAGCCGAACTGGTGTCCATGCTCTTGCCCCAGGTATAGGTCCCTTGCACCTGTAGACCATGACTCATACGCTTCATCAACTGTGCCTCGAAAGCATTGAAGTACGAGTGTCCTTCGTAGAAGATTCCGCGAACCGATCCGAAGTTCGGGTTGATGGGATTGGGGGGATTGCCTGCGTTGGGGCCCGAAAGGAGATTGCCGTTTCCGTCGACCTGCGGCCATAGATATCCGTAAGGGCTCAAGGATGGAATCACCAAGTCTGCTTCATCGACCTTGAAAGGTTGATGCACGCCGCGCGATCCCACATAGGCAACCATCCCCGACACGGTCGGCGTCAGCTGCTGCTGTATGTTGAGGTTCCACTGCATGATGTAGTTGCGCTTCTGGTGGGAATCAACATAAGTGGAGCGCAGGGTGTTGGCCGGAAAATTCGTGAGTCCGGAGAAAAACGTGCCCTGCCCCGGACTGTTGACCGCCGTGTAGGAAAAGAAAGGGGCGGACTGTGTTGTCATCAGAACGAACTGATAGGGCAGCGGCAGCACATCGAACAGTCCAATCCCTCCGCGAACTGCGGTCTTGCCATTGTGGAAGACATCCCACGCGAAACCAACTCGCGGCTCAAAGTTCTTCAGCGTCGGGTTCGAGAAAAATGCGCCCGCCGCCGAACACTGACCTTGGACCAGAATGCCGCAAACCGGCAACGAGTCGGGAATGTTGGTGAGGTTGGCGGTCTTGCCAGAGGTCTCCTTCAGGACGGTCGACATCTCGTAACGCAAGCCCAGATTGAGCGTGACATTTGGCTTCCACCGCCAATCGTCCTGAAGATAGATTCCGAAAATGTTCTGCCGCAGGTTGCGCGGCGATAAGGTGCTGGCAATGCCCCCCTGAAACTTCGTGGGATTGTTTGTGAGAAAACCCTCGAAGTCGGTGAAGCGCCAAATTCCGTTCGGATCGGTGTCGGCAATTACGTTGAGCATCATGTGTTCGAAGCCGCCGCCGAATCGAAGAGCATGAGTCCCTTTGGTCCAAAAGGCGTCATCATAAAACTGCAACGAATTCCAGTGATAAAAATAAGTTGGGCTACCT
This sequence comes from Candidatus Dormiibacterota bacterium, assembly GCA_035632675.1. GTDB lineage: Bacteria > Acidobacteriota > Terriglobia > Terriglobales > Acidobacteriaceae > Sulfotelmatobacter. The sequence continues at coordinate 63,082 of DASQGJ010000065.1, read as the reverse complement.
CCGACTCCGCCGGTGAAGTCGGAAACACCACCGCCCATCAAAACCTGGGATGCGGCTCGACCCGCGAACGCCGTGCCTCCAGCTCCGAGGTCCGTACGGGACGCGTCCGGGTTGATCGCTTTCGCGCTTTGATTGTTGTTGACTGCCTCGTGATTGCCTCCAATGCGGATCGAGTTCGCGAAGCTGGGTGTGAAAATGTGAGTTTCTTCGATTGCCACAAACTGTCGCGCAGTTAGCGTTTGAAATTCGACGTTATTCAGCCCGTCGGGAGACGAATAAGGGGTCTTATCGTACATATAAGTCCCGAATAGACTGTCCTTGTTCGAAAAATTGTGGTCAATCCGAGTAGTTACAAAGTTCTCATTCACAATCTGCTGTCCGGCGAAGGTAAACGTCCCAAGATCGCCAGACACAGTAGATGGGTCTGGCAATGGATAGAAGGTGAAATACTGGGCCGCCGCCGGATCGACTTGTACCGTACCGGAGGACAGTACTCCGGTACGGGCTAGCGCGGATGGCACGGTCGCGACCGTCGTGACTCCCAGAGACTGCCGGATGCCTTCATAGTCAGCAAAGAAAAATGTTCCGTCCTTCTGGATCGGCCCGCCTATCGTTCCGCCGAACTGATTCCTCTTGAAAGGCGGAATATTGCCGACGTCGAAGTAGTTCTTGGCGTCGAGTTTGCTGTTGCGAAGAAACTCGTATGCACTGCCGTGGATCTGATTTGTCCCCGACCGGGTAATCGCATTGACCACTCCTCCCGAGGTCTTGCCGTACTCCGCCGAGTAATTGCTGGTGATGACCGAGAATTCCTGGATCGCGTCTACGCCCAGACTTCCGCCCAGCACGCTGCCGGGCGCGCCGTTCGCATAGTCGTTGAGACTGACGCCGTCCAAGCGATAGTTGTTCTGCTGGGGCCGCGCACCGGAGATCGTCAGTTGCTGCCCGAATCCACGATTGCCGCGATCCGTGCCCGCAGAAAAGTCGGGCTGGGTGTGGATCGCGCTCACTCCGGGCTGAAGTTGGGCCAGGTCGGTCCAACTCCGGCCGTTGAGGGGGAGTTCGCGCACTGTCGTCGCATTCACCACGGCACTAATGTCGGATGTCGACAGCTGCACGGCAGGCACTTCGCTCTGCACCACGACGGACTCATGGAGTTCGCCGACCTTCAAGGCCAGGTCCAAGACCAAGGCCGCCCCCACCGTCAACTCAATGCCGCTGCGCTTCTCCACCTTGAAGCCTTTGGCGGAAAACTCTATCTCATATGTGCCAGGCTGCAGGTTCGGCGCAGAGTAAACGCCTTCTTCGTTGGTCGTGACCTGGCGAGTGACGCCAGTAGCGACGTTCGAAATCTTGATCTCGACTCCGCCGACGACTCGCGCCGCGCTATCGGTTATAGTTCCTGAGATACTTCCGCCTGCTACTTGGGCGTGAATGTTTGCCGGGGCGATGCAGATCAACACCATAACCTGAAGACCTACACAGATCGTTCGTAGACTCGAAGGCCACATCGTGGGGGGCTCCCTTCTGTGCGCACTGAGCTTAACTCATAGGCAAGAATTCAACACACATTAATTTCCATTCATGTAACTAAGCTCCGGTCATGGGTCTAAGTGCGAGTATCTTGAGCAGCCATGGCGAACGTTGGCTATGCTCTAGGTGGGAGTCCCCGCTGCGAATCAGCGAATATCTAGCCCTGAAGCGGTGGACGTCGAGTGACCGAATGGGAGGTTGGGAATAAACGGCAATTGCCCAGCAACTTGTCAGCCCAGAGCTTTGCGGCATTGCAGACAGGGAAGATTTCGATTGACACTTCGCTCTATCGTTTTATAATAATTCTTATCCGATAATCATGCGCCTCTCCCACGAACAGTTCCGCGAGCTGGCCGCGAAGCACGGTTTGGCGGTCACGCACCAGCGTCAGGTGGTCTATGAGGCTGTCATCGCATCCCACGGGCACTATTCGCCGGAAGACATTTACGCTGCGGTCCGGCGTCGCATTCCATCCATTTCGCTGGCCACGGTTTACAATAATTTGCGACTGTTCATCGAGTGTGGATTGCTGCGAGAAGTCACTCCGCATTCGTCCACGTTGCGCGTGGACGGCAATCTCGAACCTCATCATCACCTGGTTTGTTCCCGCTGCAAATCGGTGCAGGATATCGAAGGAGAGTTCATCGATTTCAAGCGGCTATCCCGGCAACTGCCGGACGGCTTTGATCTGACGCAGCCGTTGATCGAGGTCTTTGGCCTTTGTCGGCGCTGCAGTGCAAAAACCTGAGCGAAGCATTCTTTAACCGGTGGGATCGGATCCCACATTTCCGAAAGCAAGAATCTTGATAAAAGCGGCGATCATGCCAATCGGAAAGCCAGGATGCGTGCGCCGCGCGTCATAATTTATTTGAACGAAGGAGCAAGACATGTCAACCGAAGCGAAGTGCCCGTTCACACACACCACAGCCGGGGCCCCGACGAACGCGGACTGGTGGCCGAATCAGCTGAACCTCAAGATCCTGCACCAGCACTCCCCCCTGTCCGATCCCATGGACAAGAAGTTCAATTACGCGAAAGAGTTCAAGAGCCTCGACCTGAAGGCCGTGGTCAAGGACCTGCATGCCGTGATGACGGACTCGCAGGAATGGTGGCCGGCCGACTTTGGCCACTATGGACCGCTTTTCATACGTATGGCGTGGCACAGCGCGGGCACGTACCGCATCGGCGACGGCCGCGGCGGCGCCGGAAGCGGACAACAGCGCTTTGCGCCGCTCAATAGCTGGCCCGACAACGTGAACCTCGATAAGGCACGCCGCCTGCTGTGGCCGATCAAGCAGAAGTATGGGCGGAAAATTTCATGGGCCGACCTCATGATTCTCGCCGGCAACGTCGCCCTTGAGTCGATGGGCTTCAAGACCTTTGGCTTTGGCGGCGGGCGCCCCGACGTCTGGGAGCCCGAAGAGGATATTTTCTGGGGGCCTGAGGGCAAGTGGCTGGCCGACGAGCGCTACAGCGGCGATCGTGATCTTGCGAATCCGCTTGCTGCGGTGCAAATGGGTCTGATCTACGTGAACCCGGAAGGGCCGAATGGAAAGCCGGAGCCCATCGCGGCGGCCAAGGATATTCGCGAAACGTTTGCCCGCATGGCGATGAACGACGAAGAGACTGTCGCGCTCATTGCCGGCGGTCACACCTTCGGCAAAACCCACGGCGCCGGCGATGCGAAACTGGTGGGCGCAGAGCCGGAAGCCGCAAGCATCGAGGAGCAGGGTCTCGGCTGGAAGAGCAAATTCAAGACAGGCAAAGGCGGCGACGCGATCGGCAGCGGCCTGGAAGTTATTTGGACCACGACGCCTACGAAGTGGAGCAACAACTTCTTCACCAACCTGTTCAGCTACGAATGGGAGCTGACGAAGAGTCCGGCCGGTGCGCATCAGTGGACACCGAAAAATGGCGCCGGCAACGGGACGGTGCCGGACGCACACGAGCCGTCGAAGCGGCACTCGCCATCCATGCTGACCACGGACCTCTCGTTGCGGCTCGACCCGGCTTACGAAAAGATTTCTCGGCGCTTCTACGAGCATCCGGATGAGTTCGCAGACGCGTTTGCGCGGGCGTGGTTCAAGCTTACGCATCGCGATATGGGGCCGATTTCGCGCTACCTTGGCCCGCTCGTTCCGAAGGAACAACTGGTGTGGCAAGATCCCGTTCCCGCGGTGGATCACAAGTTGATCGGGGAGAAGGATATTGCCGCTCTGAAGGCGAAGATCCTTAAGTCCGGACTGTCAATCTCCCAACTGGTGACGACAGCCTGGGCGTCGGCGGCGTCGTTCCGCGGCTCCGACAAGCGCGGCGGGGCGAACGGGGCACGCATTCGTCTCGCGCCACAAAAGGATTGGGAAGTAAACCAGCCGGTTGCACTGGCGAAGGTTCTCAAGAAGCTGGAGGCGATCCAAAAGGAGTTCAACGGCGCCCAGTCTAACGGAAGCAAGTCCAACGGAAACAAAGGCGGCAACAAGGGAAAGAAGGTTTCGCTCGCTGACCTGATCGTTCTGGGCGGCTGCGCAGCCGTCGAGGAAGCTGCGAAAAGGGCCGGGCACAAAGTGACGGTTCCCTTCACTCCGGGGCGCACGGATGCTTCGCAGAAGCAGACCGACGTGCACTCCTTCGCGGTCATGGAGCCGGTCGCTGACGGGTTCCGCAACTATCTCCGCAGCGGACAGGTCCTGTCGGCCGAGGAGTTGTTGGTGGATCGGGCGCAGTTGCTGACCCTGACTGCCCCTGAGATGACGGTTCTCGTCGGCGGCATGCGCGCCTTGAATGCGAACTTCGGGCAGGCGAAACACGGAGTGTTCACCAACCGGCCCGAGACGCTGACGAATGATTTCTTCGTCAACCTGCTCGACATGAATACGAAGTGGGAGCCATCTGCTGCATCCGAAGGCGTGTATGAGGGACGGGATCGCGCGACCGGCAAACTCAAGTGGACCGGTACGCGCGTCGATCTCATCTTCGGTTCGAACTCCCAGCTCCGGGCACTCGCAGAAGTCTATGCATGTAACGACTCGAAGGAAGCGTTTGTGAAGGACTTCGCGGCTGCGTGGAACAAGGTAATGAACCTTGATCGCTACGACCTGGCCTGATGTCGGCGGGAACAGCTCTCAATGTCGTGCTGTTGCTGTTGTTTGGATCGGCTAAACCGAAGTCGGCTCACGGGGGCGCATCTCGCGCTCCCGTGCCGCTTTTGCCCAAATCGTAAAGTGCATATCAGTGTTAGTCTGCCGGCGGACATCGTCAGTGCCCCGCTGCGGGGTCGCCCGTAGGCGGTGGGGCGTGATCCACAACTGCGGGAGTCCCCAGCAACTCCGTAAGGACCGGCTTCAGTGCATCGGCCCAGACTTGATACGCCTTCACAGCAGGATGGAGTTTGTCGCTATTCATCATTCCAGCGCGCAGTATCCCATCGCTGTCGGCCAGTTTGTCGTTAATGTTGAGATATCGAATCTTTTGGCCGTCGGCCAACTTCGACAGATTGCGGTTGATCCGGTCGATCACAGGAATGAACGCCGTATCGTCATTCCTCGGAAAGATGCCCATCACAATGATGATCGCGCCCGGCGCCTTTTCGTGAATCACCTGCACAATCGCCTGAACTCCCCGGGTCACGTCGGAAGCTCGTTCAGCAATGCTGCCTGGAGCCGTCAGATCGCCGACGTTGTTTGTGCCGGCGAGCAGGATCACGACTTTGGGGTTGACTCCGTCCAGCTCGCCGTTCTCTAAACGCCACAGGATGTTCTGCGTTCGATCTGCGCCCCATCCAAAATCAGCCGCATTCCAGCCGAAGAAATTATGTTTCCAGTTGGCGAGCAGATCCGGGTAGTCGATGGCGCCCCACCTTCTTGTGATGGAGTCGCCTACGAAGTAAACGTCGATTCCCGCTTGTTGTGCCTTCGCCAGCAGCTGCGAATGCGCCACCAGAGAGTTGGGGTCCGTCCGAAATACCGGCTCATCGGCTGGAAGTTCCCACGGTGTCGGGAGATAGTTGAAGAACCGGTCTGCCCACGGAATGAAGTACTTCCAGTTTGGGGCATCGGTGTGGCCCTGGTCATGTTGCCGCCATGCGAGTTGGCCATCGAGAAAAAGGCCCGTATTCACTGGCGGCATCTTCGCGTTGTGATAGTCCCCGTTTACTCCGAGATCTTTCGCACCCAATAGCCTGAACACGGCGCCTGCAGCCACCGTCGCCATGAAGCTGCCTTGGTGGTCGAGCCACTTTGCATCCCCCTTATCCGGAACCCCATAGCTGATGAACGTCAACCGCGGTGCGCACAGTGCAATCAGTTCGTTCGCGTCTACCGGCAAGTCGCTGGCATTCTTGCTTCCGAACGAAGCCTCGGCAGCGCCGTACTTCAAGAAATTACCGGCCATCCAGTGATACTCGCCGGACCCCGTAAGATTCTCCACCGCTTCTCCGAAATTGCGTCTGTGCGGTTTCGCTCCGCCCTCGCCGGACGAGCCCACCAGTGCCACTGCAAAGCGAGTATCGAACGCCATCGCCACCAGCGCAGCTTTTCCATAGCGGGAGACACCTTCGATGCCAACCCGCTTCGCATCTACGCGCTTGTCCGTCTCCAGATGGTCGAGAGCGCGCGAGGCACCCCATGCCCACGCCCGTAACGCACCCCAATCGTCCGGCTTTCGAGGCTGACCTTTATTGCTAAGGCCAATAATCCCTTTCGTGAGTCCCGCGCCGTTGTCCGCCTGGATGGTACTGGTGTCGAGGAGCGCGTACCCCCAGCCGTTGGCAATGAGCTGTTCCGTCGAGGGCGGATCGCTCCCCATCATTTTCTTAAATTCCGGATGGCTGGCGATGAATTGGCGAATGAACGCGCTGCTGAACATGATCATCACGGGCACGGGCGCTTTCGCATTGCCCGGCGTGACCAGCGTCATCTCAATGTCCACGTTGATCGACGGATACGCGGAGTTGTCGGCGTGTCCAACCAACTGTTTTTCAATGACAGGAAAAACTCCGGCTTTCGAGTCGCTGGTGCTCTTCGAGGTCCAGGTCACTTTGGGCACATTCGGTGGGATGCGACCGACGACCTCGCGCTCGAAGTCTTCGACAATCTCCGGGCGTCGCTGATGCCACCACTGTTCGGCCGACGTTACCTTTTGCCCGTTTTTTAGCGTGAGCGAATCGGGCAGATCGCCGTATGCATTGGCCTTCGCCTCGTCGTAGTTGGCGTGATTGGGGTCCTTTTCATTCCCGCTCGGCCCGGGACGGAGCGCTTTGATCCCCAGCTGATCCATCATGTTTTGATGGTCCTGTTCCGCGGTCCAATTCGCCTGCGGCGATTGCTGTCCGGTAGACATCCGACAAACGACGACGGCGAGCACTCCGAATGCGACAACCCTGGATAGCGTCTGCTTCGAGCAAGTGGAAAAAATCATCTTTGACTCCCGAACAAAGAATGTTGTCGGACTACGATGGGGAATGCTGCTCAATCGCGGGCACGCAAAAAGACCGCCAGTCCGCGAATCCGAGAACTTCAACAGATCGTGCTGGCCGAAAAAGGTATACCCCGCAGACTCAGCGAAACATTGCCAGTGTATAACTAGCGGATAACAACAATCTGGCGGAGCAGCCGTTTGAGCGTTTCCCGAAACTCTTGCGGCACCCGACAAAAAACGCGCTGCCTGGCAAAGGCTAGCAGAGAAGATAAATCCACCGGCTCGCGCTCCGCACGGTCTGGTAATTTTTCTGCAAGGAGACGGTCGTACGGGCATACGAATATGGAGTAAAGTTCTCCCGTTCGGTCGAGATTCCGAGCAGCTGTACGTTGTCTATCGCCACCTTTGGAGCCAATGAATCGATGTCGAAGATCAACAGCTATAGGTTTGGGGTCGCAGCTGTCCTGCTCTCACTTGTGCAATTCGTGGCCGCCCAGACCACACCGGCGGCAGCGGATGTAGAAACACGCGTCGATTCAATTCTAAGCAAAATGACCTTGCAAGAGAAGATTGAGATTATCGGTGGTACCAAGGATTTCTACACGCGTCCTATTCCCCGGCTTGGGATCCCTTCCCTCCGAATGTCGGACGGACCGATGGGCGTCCACGATTACGGACTTACAACTGCGTATCCTGCAGGCATCGCACTGGCGGCCTCCTGGGATGTCGACCTTGCGGAGCATTTTGGTACCGCGATGGGAAAGGATGCCCGTGCTCGTGGGGTGCATTTCATCCTCGGTCCGGGAATGAACATTTACCGCGCGCCCATGAACGGCCGCAATTTCGAATACTTCGGTGAGGACCCGTTCCTGGCATCGAAAATGGCGGTCTCGGTGATCAATGGAATCCAGGGACAACGCGTCATTGCGACGGCCAAACACTTTGCCGGAAACAACTCGGAATTCGCGCGCATGACGCTCAGTTCCGGCATTGACGAAAGAACCCTGCGCGAAATCTACTTGCCGGCGTTCGAGGCCTCCGTCAAGGACGCCCATGTGGGCGCGGTCATGGATGCCTACAACCTGGTCAATGGCACGTACATGACGCAGAACAGTTACCTGAACAACGAAATCCTCAAGAAAGACTGGGGATTCGACGGCATTGTCATGTCGGATTGGGGCGCCACGCACGACGGGCTCGCTGCTGCTAACGGTGGTCTCGATCTTGAAATGCCCGCTCCCACTTTCATGAATCGAGATGCTTTGCTTCCAGCTATTGATGCGGGCAAGATGCCCGTCGCGATTCTGGACGACAAGGTCAGAAGAATTCTGCGCAAGGCGATCGAGTTCGGGTTCCTCGATCAACCGCAGACCGATACCAGCATCCCTTCCTACAATCAGGAAGGCCGGCAGGTGGCGCTCGAAATCGCCCGGGGCAGCATGGTTCTACTGAAGAACACCGGCAATCTGCTTCCGCTGGATGAGAGCAAAGTGAAAACGATTGCCGTCCTTGGGCCGGATGCCTATCCCGCGGTGGTTGGCGGGGGCGGTAGCTCCGAAACCAGGCCGTTCAACGCGGTCAGCTATCTGGAAGGTATCAGCAACCGTATGGGGACCAAAGCCAAGGTCTTGTATGCGGTCGACGTTCCTGTGCTCGACGAGGTGTTTGAGAACTCCGAGTTCGTTACGGCTCCCGGTGGCGAGAGCGGTTTGAACGGGGAATATTTCAGTAATGAAGAACTGAAGGGTCCACCGGCGCTGGCCCGCACTGACAAGCACGTTCACTTCGACTGGGGAGAAGGCAGTTTTGCGCCGGGTGAACCGGTCGATCATTTCTCGATTCGCTGGACAGGATATTTCGTTCCGAAGGAGTCCGGGGATTACAAATTCTTCACCTCGGCAGACGATGGTGTTCGGCTCTACGTCGGCGATGAGATTGCGATCGATGATTGGCAGCCTCATTCCCAAACGCTCGATACCGCTGCCCGGCATTTGGAAGCGGGCAGGGCTTACAAGATCCGACTCGAGTACTTCGAATCGGTGGGCAGCGCCATCGTCGGTTTCGGCGTGACTCGGGCTGAAGCATTCATCGGCCGCGAGACCAAGGCGCTGGCTGCGAAGGCCGATGCCGTGGTGGTTTGCGTGGGTTTCGACGACAAAACGGAGGGGGAAGGTTTCGACCGGCCCTTCCAGCTTCCGGGTGGCCAGGACGAACTGATCCGGCAAATCGGTACGGTCAACAAGAACGTGATCGTCGTGCTCACCACCGGCGGCAACGTGGACATGACGCGCTGGGTCGAAAATGTGCCAGCCATTCTGCAAGCATGGTATCCGGGACAGGAGGGTGGAACAGGGTTGGCGCAAATTCTTTTTGGCGATTTCAGTCCGTCGGGTAAGTTGCCGGCATCCTTTGAGCGCCGTTGGGAAGACGATCCTGCCTTTCACAGTTATTACCCCAAACCGGGTGAATCGCGTGTCGACTACTCAGAAGGTGTTTTCGTAGGATACCGGCACTTTGATCGATCTGAAGCGAAACCGCTCTTCGCCTTCGGTTATGGTCTTTCTTACACAACATTTGCCTACAGTAAGTTGTCCGTGACGCCGCAGACTGGAAATCTGAACGAGCCCGTTTCAGTTTCGTTCTACGTGAAAAACACTGGTCATCGGGAAGGGGCGGAGGTGGCGGAATTGTACGTGGGCGATTCTCACTCAAGTGTTCCGCGGCCGATCAAGGAGTTGAAGGCATTTGCAAAAGTAAACCTGAAGCCAGGCGAGAGCAGGCACATAACTCTCACGCTGAATCGAAGAGCGTTTTCTTTCTATGACGTTCAGAAAAAAGGCTGGAGTGCTGAACCGGGTGACTTCTCAATTCTGGTGGGCGGCTCTTCAGCCAATATCCGACTACAGGGCAAGTTCACGCTTACACATTAGAGCGCAGGCAGACTACTTCCAGTTGAAGGTGACCAGAGCGCCGCCCGGCAGCGTGTAATTGAATGACTGGCCTTTGCAACTTACGGAGAAAGTTCCAGCATTGCCAGCGGAGTTCAGCACCACCAGGGCGATCGATCCATCGGGATTCTGAAACGCGACATCTTCAATGCTGCCGGCGCCGAAAGTGTTCGAACTGATTCGGTGCGCGCCGGGGACGACAAACTTTCCGAGATGTCCCAGGATGTAATACTCCACGTTGAAGGTGACCTTGGCCGGCGAGACGCTGTCGTCGATCGTCACCACTCCTCTGCAGTTGGAACAGGTGCCGTTCTTGGGACCAGAGTTTTGATCGAGGGCCAGATTCCAAAGGGACACGCTCCGGGCCCAGTTGCGCGTGGCGCCGATCAGTAAGTGCTCGGCGTTCCACACAAGGTCGCCGGAAAAGGTTGTGGATGTGATGCCCGAACATTCCGTGAACCACATGTCCTTAGCCGGGAACGCTGCTTGCACGCTCGATTGCGCGCTGGGGTCGCCGGCGTAACAATGAAACGAACTTCCGGCCACATACTGCGAGGCAGAACTGCCCAGCACCGACTCAGGATAGTCCGTGTTGTCCCAATTATGCTCGTAGGCAAAGATCTTCACGCTCCCCAGTCCGGCAGTGCTCAGGGCAGGTCCGAGATTACTTGCGATAAAGGTTGATTCGTCGCTCGCGGCGAGATACTCAGACGGATATCCCGTCGTCGAATAAAGGGGCTCGTTCTGCACCGATATGGCGTAAATGGGAATGCCCTGCTGCTGGTACTCCCGCACGAAGTCAACGAAATACTGCGCCAGGGTTGGGAAATAGGCCGTGTTCATGTTCCCGCCGTTCATCGTCCCCGTCGATTTCATCCAAGCGGGCGGACTCCACGGTAGCGCGACTACCTTGAGGTTCGGATTGATGGAGAGAGCCTGTTTGACCAACGGAATGATGTAGGCAGCATCATGCGTTACCGCGAAGTGGGTGAGATTCGGATCGGTCTGGCCGGCTGGCATGTCGTCGTAACTGTAGTTGCCGCTTGCCGAGAAGTCGGTCGCGCCCATGGGCTGGCGCAGAAAACTGATGCCGATCCCAGTGCTCGGACTGAAAAGTTGTTGCATCAGTGTAGTTTGTTGCGAAGCACTGAGGTTGTTCCATATCAACCAGGCGGAAGAATCGGTCAGGGAGCCACCAAAGCCATCCATCTGCTGATACTGAGTTGTGGAGTCCACGGTAATGACGAGACCGCTCGAGGCCCCGCCAGTTGCGAAGGTGACGCCCGGCTGCGACTGAAGCAGCATGGTCCGGTCACCGGTGGTTTCCACGACCTGGACGCTGGGCCCACCTGGCGTCGTTTGGGTGGTTCCAGTCGGGCCGGGGCAGCTACTCAGGAGAAGGCCGGAGGCACACACTAACAACAGTTGGAATCGGCTCGCGATCCGGCAGAGGCGGTCTCGGATGTCAGTTCGAACGCCGGAAGCAATTATTGATCCGTGTTCTGACATTTCTTGCCTCTCGTTACCCTCACTCTCCGATGTAGATGTTGCCGACAAGAATCTCATACGTGTCAAATCGCACAACCGTTTTCCTTCGACCAAAGTCAAAGTTGCTGGTCTGTGATCTCCGTGCAGAGCCGGCGCAGAGCCTGATCTTCCCACCGCCGATGGTTTGGGCTACCCTAGGGCGAGCACGGGATTGCCGAATGCTTTGCGAAGGGCAGCGCCGAGTTCGACCTTACGATTCGTAATCCCTGGCGGATAGAACCATGCGAGCACGCAACGTTGGTGGACCATTCGGGCAAGTATTACGGCTGGCGGCAGCGTCGGCCTTATTCGCAGGGGCAATCAGCGGCGTAGCTCGGGCGCAGCTCCCGGCTTCTCCGAGGCCCTTGCCGACCCTGACCCATGCCGATCAGATACGCCGCTTGAGTCCTGAGCAAGCCTCACTGGGTTACCCGGTGCTGATTCGGGGCGTAATCACGATGGATGTTCCGGCGCCGGACTTCTTTGTTCAGGATGCGACGGCTGGCATCTATGTGGAGGGCAGCGTTTCCCGCAGGTATCCCCACCTGCTCAGCGAGTTGGTCGAGATCGAAGGGGTAACGGGGCCGGGAAAGTTCGCGCCCGTCGTTCGTGAGGTGAAGTCGCGTGTACTGGGCAAGGGTGTGCTTCCCAGACCACAACTTTTTCTGTTCTCCGAACTCGCGAATGGGCAACGGGACAGTCAGTGGGTGCAAGTGCGAGGCATCGTGAGGTCTGCTGCGATCGACCGAACCTCATGGCAGGAACCCGCACTGGCGATGCGCGTCGCGTCGGAGGGAGGCGCGTTCAACGTCCGCGTTCCGATTACCCACGAACAGGATTTTTCCTCATGGGTCGACAGTGAGGTCCTGATTGAGGGCGTGTGCGGCAGCTTGTACAACGCCAACCGGCAGCTTACGGGCATTCTGTTCTATGTTCCACGTTTGAGTTTTATACGAGTGGAAGCCCCCTCCACGGAAGTTCCACTGTCGGAGCTGCTGCGCTTCGCGCCCGCCGAAGGAGCGCGTCACAGAGTGCGAGTGCGCGGCGTGGTCGGCTACCAGCAGCAAGGCAACGCCCTCTTTCTTCAGAATCAAGGCAAGGGGCTTCGCGTGCTCACACAGCAGAGTACGCCGCTCGAGATCGGAGACGTCGTAGATGTGCTGGGCTTTCCAGCCACCGGGGACTCTGCGCCGATCTTAGAGGACGCGATATTTCATCGCCTAGGCCACGACAAAGTGCCGGAAGCGGTGAAGCTGAATCTCGATAAACCCTGGGAGCAATTCGACGGCGCGGTCGTGACCACGGATGCAAAGCTATGGAACCGCCAACTGCAAGCGGATGGCCTCCGACTCATGCTCCAGCGCGGCGACCTGTTTTTCGACGCGACCGCGCCGCCGGGAATCGTCGGGGAGCGTCTGCTGTCAATCCCACTGAACAGCGACGTACAGGTTACCGGCATTTGTTTGGTTCGCAGCGGCGGTTTGTGGCAGACGCCACAGTCGTTTCGCATGCTATTGCGTTCTGCACAGGACATCGTTGTGCGTGCGACTCCGTCGTGGTGGAATTTGCGTCACACCCTGTGGGTCTTGGGCATCACGGGATTCGTCCTGGTTGTCGTCATTGTCTGGGTCGTAGTGCTAAGGAGGCGATTGCAGGAGCAAATGGCCGTCATTCGGCAGAAGTTGCGGAGCGGCGCGGTTCTGGAAGAGCGGAACCGGATCGCACGTGAGCTCCACGACACGCTGGAACAGGAACTCGCCGGGATTACCATGCAACTGGATTTGGCGGTCGATTGCTTTCTGCGGGCGCCGGGTGTGGCCCAGCACGCCCTTGAAACCGCGCGCGACATGAGCCGCCACAGCATGATCGGAGCCCGCCGTTCTGTCTGGGATTTGCGCTGCCAATTGCTGGAGAATGGAGATCTGGTTTCTGCGCTGGCTCACATTGTCGAGCCACTCCTGCCGCGTGCACATACGAAGGTTGACTTCAAGATTCAGGGCACCCCACTGCGGCTGCCGGGTCCGGTCGAGATGAACCTGCTGCGCATCGGACAAGAGGCCGTCGCCAACGCCGTGAGACACGGTCGCGCCCGCCAGGTTTCTATCGAGTTGCGCTACTCGCCAGCGTCTGTGTGCCTGACAGTAACGGATGACGGCCAGGGTTTTGCCTCCGGGCAATCGTCTCCCATCGGGCATTTCGGCCTTCTCGATATGCGGGAGCGCGCCCAATCGATGGGCAGCCATTTGGCGGTCGTGAGCGCACCCGGTTGTGGAGCCTGCATATCCGTGGAGGTTTCTGTTCATCCCTCAGAAGCAATCGATGAAGAACTCAAAGGCAATTCGTATTCTGGTCGTTGACGATCACTTCATGGTCCGCATGGGCCTCTCTGCGTCGTTGAACGTAGAACATGACATGGAGGTGGTAGCCGAGGCCGGCAACGGCACCGCCGCGCTGGAGGCCTATCGCAAATATCAACCCAACCTGGTGATGATGGATCTGCGACTCCCGGGAATGAGTGGTACCGACTGCACAGCGGCCATCCTTCACGAATTTCCGGACGCAGCCATCCTCATGCTTTCCACGCACTCAGGAGAGGAAGAAATTTATCGCGCTATGCAGGCCGGTGCGCGCGGCTACATCGTGAAGAGCATTGTTCGCGAGGAACTCCTGCGCGCAGTGCGTGAAGTTCATCAGGGACGACAGTATGTGGATCCGATCGTGGCTTCGCACCTGGCCGAGCGCCGCTCCCATCGATCCTTGAGCGCCCGTGAAGTGGAGGTACTGCGCATGGTTGCCAAGGGACTCGGGAACAAGGAAATCGCGAACGCTCTCGACATTGCGGAAGTGACAGTGAAGCTGCACGTCAGTCACGTGCTGGAAAAGCTCGGTGTGAAGGATCGTACCCAGGCAGCGACCGTGGCCCTTCAGCGAGGTATCATCACGCTCGACTAACTGACTTCTACGGCCCGCACGGCACGTGGAGTCGGCATCGGTGGAACTACTGTACGAAAGTATAGTTGACCCGTTTCGTCTAGTTGTTCTCTACTAGGGCGCTTGCTTTATCGATAACATCCGATTCGCGACTGGCAAATGGTTCTTGGTGCGCAGGCTCGCGACCGGGTTTTTTCGAACGTCTGGGGGACGGATATGACTCGTCAGTGGCTTAGGGGCCGTAGCATTGCAATTCTAGTTCTGCTGCTGGTTGGCAGGGTGGCAGCACAGTCCGATCGTGGCGCGATCGCGGGCACGGTGCTCGATACCAGTGGCGCCGCTGTTACCGGGGCCTCGGTGACACTGAAGGGCGTTGAAACGGGTAGCGTCTACAAGACCGTCTCGTCATCTTCGGGGGCGTACCACGTCAATGATCTGGCCATCGGCCACTACGATCTCACCGTAGAGTCCAGCGGCTTCAAGACTTCTGTGCAAAAAGGAGTCCAGATTCAGATCAACACCGTCACCTCCCTCAGCGTCACTCTGCAGCCCGGCGATGTGAAGGAACAGGTGACTGTTCTAGCCGACGCTCCCACCGTGCAAACCGACAGCTCTGATATTGGCACGGTCGTGGAGGACAAACAGATCCACGATCTGCCTTTGTCGCTGGGCAACACTGGACAGAGCTTCGTGCGCTCTCCCGAGACGTTTATCTTCCTGCTGCCGGGGACGATCGGCCAGGGAACCAACAGCGACCACGGTTCGGCGGGAGTTTTCGAATCGAAGATCTCAGGCGGCCAGAATTTCGGCTCGGAGATTTTGCTGGATGGCGCCAGCGTACAGCGCTCCGATTCGGGAACTGCCTTTGACCAGACTGCACCATCGGTCGAGGCGCTCACGGAATTCAAAGTCACCACTTCGACGCCGTCCGCTCAGTTCGGCCATACCTCCGGCGGCGTAGAAAGCTTCACCACCAAATCGGGATCCAACGCTTACCACGGGAGCATCTTTGAGCTGTTCCGCAACGAAGCCTTGGATGCAATGCCGTGGAACACTGACTTGAACAATGCCCTCGCCAGCTACGATAACGCACAGATCGCTGCGTGGAATACTGCCAATCCAGGCAACACTGCGGCGTTGGAGGCGCTCACGAAGAAGCCGCGGGATCGCCAGAACGACTTTGGCGGCGCGCTGGGCGGTCCGGTTCGGATACCAAGGCTCTACGATGGGCACGACAAGACTTTCTTCTTTTTCGCGTGGGAGCAATATCGCAATCGCCGTGGCCTGACCAACGATGTGCTGACGTTGCCGACCGGGGCTGAGCGGGGAGGGGATTTTTCAGCGCTGCTGGGTCCCGGGCTGGTGGATAGCGGCAATAACCCGATCATCAACCCTTGCACCGGACAACAAGTACTCCACGGACAGATTTTCGACCCCTCCACCACCACAACGATCGGCGGGCAAACTTGCCGCATGCCTTTTGCGGGCAACAAGATCACCAGCATCAGTCCGGTCGCGCAGAAGGTTCTGGGATATCTGCCGAACACAAATCTAACCGGCGCCGAGAACAGCCTCGGGGTTGGCGGAACGCAGGCGAACTTCCTTAATCCTGGAACCTTGGACCATGTAGTCACGACCCAGACGAGTTTCCGGATCGACGAAAATCTCACCGAGAAGAGCAAATTGTTTTTCTCCTACCACAGCCGCGAGCAGAGCTTTTTGAATGGGAACAATTTCGACCTTCCGGCGCCCCTTACCCCGGGCAACTACTACAACTACTATTTCACGCATTATCTCCGTTTCGGCTGGGACTACATCGTGAGCCCTACGGTGCTGAATCACTTGACGATCGGCTTCAACCGCGTTTACACGGCCAGTAAAGCACCCAGTGTGAATGGTTCCGACTGGGTAAAGACGCTGGGAATCCCGGGGGCTAGCGGTCCGACATTCCCACAATTCGCGTTCAATGGCGCTCAATACGGCACGTCGCTCAGCAATTGGAGCGTCAACAACTACAGCCTGCAGGTTCCCAATGCTCTGGTCGTCGCCGACAGCGTTTCTTGGGCGAAAGGGCGTCACTCGTTCCGCGTTGGTTTCGACTGGCGCTCGTACCAGTTTTCGCTGGAGAATCCTGGGGTCTCGTCACCTTCGTACACCTTTTCGAACAACGAAACCTCCTTCGCTCCGCCTAGCCAGAATCCCAACACCTCGAACACGGGAGATCCATTTGCCAGCTTTCTGATTGGCATGCCGGACCAGGAAGGGTTGCAGGTATCGTCGCACTACTCCCGCTGGGCCCAGAACTACTACGCGGTGTACGTGCAAGACGACTTCAAAGCGCGGCGGGATCTCACACTCAATTTGGGTTTACGGTGGGACATCGAGACGCCGCGCCACGAAGCCCTCGGCGCGCAATCGGTGCTTGCGCCGGCTGCAACCAACTCGCTTTCTCCCGGACAGCCGGGAGCCTTGGTCTACGGGAAGGGAGCCACCGGAGCTTCGACGTACTTCAAGAATTTCGGTCCACGAATCGGATTTGCCTACGCTCCCGATTACCTTAAGAACACGGTGATCCGCGGCGCGTACAGCATCTATTACGCTCCGCTGACGTACTCTGATTTCGGAAGCGCACTAAGCAGCGGTACAACGGCCAATCCGAATTTTCAAAGCCCGAACAACTTTTCCCCGGTTTCGTCTCTGGATGCAGGCTTCCCGTCGTACACGCCTCCCAGCAACACGCAGGACGCGACCCTGAATACATTCACCTTTAGCGGGCCCACCTACGTTGCCAAGGATTATGGGAGGCCGGGAATGATCCAGAACTGGGATCTGGAGATTCAGCGCCAGATCACCACCGACCTGATCTGGAGTATCGGCTACGTCGGACAGCACGGAACGCGTTTGAGATCGAACCTGGCCCAGGTCAACACTCCGAATCCTACCTACAATTCTTTGGGGGGAGCACTGCAATATCTGGTCGACGGGTCGGACGGTCACAACGGGCCTGCGATTCTTAGCTCACTAGGTATCACAGTTCCTTCGTGGTTTGTTCCCGGCTGGGCTCCCAGTGGCAATGACACCATTGGCCAGTTGTTGCGGCCATTCCCTCAATACTGGAGCATCACTACGAACTGCTGTCTGGAAAACCTTGGGCAGTCCACGTACAACGCTTTACAAACCAAGCTCGAACGTCGTTTCCGGAATGGACTGAACCTGCTGGCGTCGTACACATATTCCAAGACGATCACTGACGCCGACTCTTCGTTCTCGACCTTAACGGGATTCAACTCCAATGTCTTCGGAGCGCAGAATCCTTACAACTTGAGGGGTGAGAAGGCGGTCAGCTATCAGGACATTCCACACGCGTTTGTCGTCAGCTATCTCTACGAGTTGCCGGTTGGTCCGGGGAAGAGGCACTTCAATCACGGTGTGGCGAGCAAGGCCCTGGGCGGATGGCAGATCAGCGGCTCCCATCGCTATCAGTCGGGATCGCCCGCTGTGATCAATGAGTATGCAACCTCGAATCCATACAGCGGCGGGAACTATCGTTTCAGCCTGGTTCCGGGGATGGCTAAGTTTGGAAGCGGCGCGTGGTCGACCGCAACGCAGGTGACCGCGAACGGTGGACGGGTGTTGACCGGCGTGACCCCCAACTCCAATCCTCTCCTGCCGGGTACAGCCAACTTCTCTGGAGGGTGGAGCAGCAGCGGTTGCAACTTTGCGAGCGGCGTGGCCAGTGCCGCCGCGCCAGGCAACCCGACTCCAGTCAATTGCGGGGCCTACCTCGACCCGAGCGCCGCTTCCATCAGCGCCGGAGGAGGTTATGTATTCGGGAACCTCCCGCCCGTAGTCTCCTGGTGGCGCAGTCCAGGGTATATGAACGAAGACTTTGCCATTCTCAAGCGAACGAGCATCCGCGAAGGCAAGGACATTCTCTTCAAACTGGATATTCCGAATGCGTTTAACCGGCATACATTCGGAGGCATTGACGGCAACCCATACGACAGCTTCTTTGGCGTTCCAGGCGGTGGGGGCCACGGCGTAATTAATCAGCAGCGAACGCTTCAGGCCACGCTGCGCTACGAGTTCTGAGTACGCTTCCCCTGTCTCAGAGCAACTGAAGGCTGGACGTAAGTCCAGCCTTTTTTCATTCCCGCAAACCGGAGGGTTAAAATCTTCTTTAGCTCTTATGAACAATTTCTTGCCTGGCGGGCGAACCTTCCAGAGACCCTGCCACGGATTCACTTCCGCGTTTCTGGCCGCAATCGTCTTTCTGTTGGTTCCTGGCTCGGCTGTGTCCCAATCAGATGCAGCTACAAGTCAGTTTGAGAAAGCGACCGAGGCCATGCGGGTCGGCAACCTGGACGCGGCCGCGTCAGGTTTTGCCGCCGTGGTGCGCCAGGCTCCGGCCTTCGCGGAGGCTCACTTCAATCTCGGCCTGGTGAACGAAGAGCGCGGGCGGTACGAGGAAGCGATTGCCAGCCTGGAGAAGGCGATTGCCCTCAAGCCTCATCTGCATGGTGCCAACCTCTTTCTCGGCATCACTGAGTTCCGGCTGAACCATCTGGACAAGGCTCGGCTAGCCGTTGCGAGAGAAACAGCGAGCTACCCCAAGGACGCATCCGCCTGGATGTGGCTGGGAGTCGTTTGCCTTGCGCAAGACAAAGCCGAAGACGCGGCAGACGCTTTGGATAGAGCCGCCAAGCTCAATCCCAACGACCAGGACATTTTCTACCATCGCGGCCGGGCACATCTGCTGGTCTCGAAGAACAGTTATGCCCACATGTTCAAATTGAATTCACAATCGTGGCTGGTGCATCGTGTGCTGGCGCAGGCCAACTCCGAAGCCGAACGGCATACCGACGCCATCACTGAATATGAGCTTGCGATCAAGCTGGCCCCTGCACAGCCGGGGCTTCATGAAGAACTGGGATCGGAGTACCGCGCCGTCAACAAGATTGACGAGGCTGAAGCCGAGTTCAAGACAGAGCTTGAGATTGATCCGCATAACGTGCTGGCAAAGTACAAGCTCGGCGCGATTGCGGTCGAAAAAGGCGATGGCGCCAAGGGTAAGGAGCTGATTGAGGAAGCGCAGCGCGAAAAGCCTGACCTGGTCCATCTCGATTACAATTTGGGCCGCTCTGAAATGCTTCTAGGTAACGACGAAGCAGCCACGAGCCATTTCGAACGTACAGTGAAGACCGACACAGATCCGGACGTTGTAGAACAAGCCTGGTATCAGCTCGGTACCGCGTATCGCCGCCTGCACCGCATGGACGAGGCGCGCGCGGCCATAGCGACGTACCAGCAACTTAAGGATGAAGCCGCCAAGAAGTCGCAGGAGAAACTTGAGCGCTTCCGCGTCGATCATCCGAACCCTTCGGATGCGACACCTCCAACACAGAATCCGCAGTAGAGTCTGTTGAGTTCAGTGATCGGCCGGGGAAGCCCTGGATCCCGCCGCGCGGGTCTCCAGTTCGGCGGCGCGATCAAACTCCGCCTGGGCGCGATCCGTGGCGTGAATTTCTTTGAACAGCCGGCCTAACTGATAATGGATTGCGGCATTGCTCGGAGCCAGCTGCGCGGCCCTTACCAACTCCCGTTGTGCGCCTTCCAATTGGCCTGCTTTGCGGTAGTAGACTCCGAGTTTCACATGGCAATACGCATCATCGGGGGCCAGTTCTATGGCCCTTTGTAGAGGCGTGAGTGCTTCTTGGGCTCGGCCTTGCTCCATCAGGAGATTCCCAAGGTTCACGTACGGCTGCGCGCTTTGATAAAGATTTTGTTCCTGCCATTTGATGGCCCGCCGATATGCTTCAATCGCCGCGGCAGGTTGCCCTTCGGTCTCCAGGATCAAGCCGAGATTGTTTTCAGCTCGCACGTCGTGGGGGGCCAGATCGAGCAACCTCTCAAACGCCTTGCGGGCTTCCCCGAGCCGGCCGTTTGCATAGCAAGCGCGACCAAGGTAGTACCAGGCATCCGTATTCCTGGCATCGAATTCGGTGGCTTTTTCCAGCCATTTGATTGCATCGGGATAATCGTCCAACAGGACGTAGTCCAAGCCAACGATCTTGAGATCGTCACCGGTGGGCGGCGTTAAGGCTGCAGCTTGCGTGTACGTGGCAAGAGATTCCGCTGGCCGATTCTGCCGGTGCAGCACAAAACCGAGCAGATATTCGGCGTCGGAGGAGGCGGTATGGGCAATGAGGTAGTCGCGAAGCGATTTTTCAGCTCCCGGAAAGTCTTCGAGGTGAATGAGACACTTTGCTTTGTAGAGGAGCGCGTCCGTTGAGCCGGGAGAAATCTTCTCGGAGCGGTCGAAACTCGATGCTGCCGCGGAGTAATTTCCCGTCCGAAACTCAGCCATACCACGCTGGAAGTCTTCGTTGGTCTGGGCGGCAATGCAGGTAGTACAAAGCACCCCGGCAATGATCACAGCAACGAACCTGCCAGCGTCTGACGTGGGCACATTCATCATTTTGGTAACGGGTTGGGGTTTAAGGGCTCGTCGATTTGCAGAATCTGATCTGCCCGAACATTCGTCAGCGTCTGCTGGATGCCACTGGGCCACCGAATCTCAATCTTGGGCACTACGTTGTCCTTTCCCAGTCCGAAGTGAACGCGCTTGTCGCTGGCGGAAAGATAACTGCCGGCCGTAGATACAGTGGCCGACTGCAGACCCGCGCCGGTCATAATGGCAATCCCCGCTCCGATGGCATCACGATTGCTTTTGTGTCCGACGAGCTTCAGCAGTATCCAATGGTTCTGCGTCCTGGTTTCATTATGCAGGATGTGAACGGGCCCATCGTTGGTGGTCACAACCGCATCGAGCCGGCCGTCGTTGTCCAGGTCACCGATCGCCAGTCCGCGCGCGACCCAAGCCTGGTGGAAGACGTCACCGGATTGCGCAGAAACATCCAGGAACTCGTGACCCGTGTTGCGAGCCAAGAGCATCGGTTCACGATACCGCAGATTGGGATGGGTCAATTCGATGGTGTCGAGATCGTGTCCCTGAGCGATGAGGAGATCCTTCCAGCCGTCATTGTCATAGTCAAAAAAGCGAATGCCCCATCCGGAGTGGGCGAGTGTCATTTGCCCGATGCCGAGGGTGCTGCTGGCATAGTTGAAAGAACCATCATGATTGTTCTGATAGAGCGCATAGCGCTGATTCGCGAGGTCGGTCACGACGATATCAGGCCAGCCATCATTGTTGTAGTCGGAGAAATCCACGCCCATGCCGGCATAGGTTCGTCCGTCGATGTCCACAGCCACTTCGGAAACCAGACCCAAGTCCTCGAAGGTGCCATCTCCTTTGTTGTGATAGAGGAACTCGGCCATGGAATCATTGGCAACGAAAAGGTCGACGTGGCCGTCGTGATCATAATCGGCAATCGCCAATCCTAGTCCCTTTCCCGATTTGGAAAGGCCCGCTTTCTGGGCGACTTCTGTGAACGTCCCGTCACGATTGTTGTGATACACGAGCGGCGCAATCGGTTTGAAATAGTCGGGGTGGCAGTAAGCCCGGAAACCCTCTTTGTGTTCGCCGCACCAAACATCGTCAAAATCCCAATCCAGATACCGCAGGACTATCAGATCCAGAAATCCGTCATTATCCATGTCGACCCACGCTGCGCTCGTCGACCAGCCACTCCCGCCAACGCCCGCTTTCAGCGTCACATCTGTAAATGTGCCGTCACCGTTATTGTGGTACAGCTTATTTCCGCCATAAGCGGTGACGTAGAGATCCTCGAATCCGTCGTTGTTGTAATCGCCCACGGCGACGCCCATACCGTAACCGGTTCCTTGCAGACCTGCTTTTTCGGTGACGTCTTCAAACGTCCCGTCTTTTTTCTGGTGGTAGAGCCGGTTCCAGTACTGCGAATCCGTTTTCTGCGGATTCGTTCCCTTTGGGGTAGGGTCGGCCAGCGGCGCGCCATTTACCAAATAGATGTCCAGGAGCCCGTCGTTGTCGTAATCCAGGAGAGCAACCCCTGCCCCCATTGTTTCGAGAAGATATTTTCTTGACGTGTGCGATGCCCGGTATTGAAAGTTGACGCCCAGCCGCTGTGCAACGTCAACGAACGTCCCAGGAGTCCCTTGGGCGCTTCCCGCTGCTGTGGAGGCCTGCTGTCCCCAAGCCGCTAGCGAGAGAATAGAGAGCAAGCAGCTTGCGGCAAGGCGACGAGGGATGCGTTGTAAGTGCTGCTTCACGGGGCGACGATCCCTTTGCCCTCGACCACTGAAACAATTTGGTCGACAGACGGTACGTGAATCTCTTCCTTCAAGCCACTCGGCCAGAGGATTTCTACTTTGTCCACCTTCGTGGCCGCTCCTAATCCGAAGTGAAGCCGCTGATCGGAGCTGGAAGCGTAGCTGCCGCCGCTGAAAACGTCCGCCCGCTGGCGAGCCCCTCCCGCAGTGACAAATACTTTTGCTCCAATCGCGTCGCGCGGGCTCTTCGCTCCCCCCACCAATTTCAGTGTGAGCCAATGGTTCGAATTGTTCACGACATTGCGCAGGAGAACGGGGGACGAATCCATGACGTTGAGAACGACGTCAATATGCCCGTCATTGAACAGATCGCCAAATGCCGCCCCACGCGCAGAGATGACATCCGCCAAACCGCTGCCGGTAGCGGCCGGAACTTCGTCAAACGTTGTGCCGTTCCGATTCCGAAATAACAGAGGGCGCTGCGCCCAGGTTGTGCCCCAATCTTGTTTGTCGACGCCGGGATAGACATGTCCGTTAGCGATGAAAATGTCCAGCAGTCCGTCATTGTCAAAATCCAGGAAACCGGTTCCCCAACCGAGAAAGGGAATGACGGGGTTGGCGACGCCGGCGGAGAAACTCACATCGGAGAAACTGGCCTCCCCGTCATTGCGGAAGAGCGTGTTGTAGTCGTCGGAGAAGTTCGTCACGTAGAAATCGACTTTGCCGTCACGATTGTAGTCGCCCACCGCAATTCCCATGGACGCCTGTTCGCGGCCTTCGTCGTTCAAGGCGAATCCCGAGAGGTAACTGATGTCTTCGAAAGTGCCGTCATGCTTGTTTCTATACAAGTAGCGGGGTACGGAATCATTCGCGACTGCCAGATCGACCCACCCGTCATCGTCTACGTCTACAAATACCGAGGCCAGGCCGTAATATCCGCGGGGATCGGAAACGCCCGCTTTAACGCTGACATCGCTGAATGTGCCGTCGCCATTATTGTGGAACAAGTGGTCACTCTCACCGGGCAGCCCGCGAGGACCGCACATCACCTCGATCCCGCGAAACCGGCAATAGCCAGGCGGAATGCCGTTCTTGCCGGGGATCGGTGGATGGTCGGGGTCGAACTTGACATAGCCGGGCACGAACAAGTCGAGTAAGCCGTCGTGGTCGTAATCACCCCAGGTGGCGCCTGTAGACCAGCCGCCGAGAGTGACTCCGGCCGTCTCTGCCCGGTCGGTGAACGTTCCGTCGTGATTGTTGTGATACAGGCGATTCTTGCCGAAGTTGGAAACGTAAATGTCAGGCCAGCCGTCGTTGTCGTAGTCGCCGACCACGGCGCCAAATCCCCAGCGCTCATTGGCCACGCCAGCTTTCTCGGTGACGTCGCTGAACGTACCGTCGTGGTTGTTGTGCAGTAGCATGGCGCGCGGAGGAGCTTCTTTGCCCGCGAGTGCGGGAAATGTCGACCCGTTTACGAGATAGATGTCCAGCCAGCCATCGTTGTCATAGTCCAGCAGAGCGACGCCGGAGCCCGGAGTCTCAAGGATCGTCCCTTTTTCCGGCGTTCCAGATCTATGGCGAAATTTATCGAGACCCGCCGCGTGAGTAATGTCGGTGAAAACTACGGGCGCCCCATCCACAAAACCGCCAGCCGTAATGGGACGCGACAGCGCATCCTTAACCGGAGCATGAGCAACCCCGGTGCTCATACCGTTTTGCTGCCCTTGCGGCGACGTTTCCTGTAGCGGGTTTTGGGCTTCGCCGATGCAGGTAAGCAACAACGAGGAAAACGACAGTACGGCAAGCCTGGCGAGCAGCCGCAAATTGCCGGCAGATTGTGTGGAATTGGAGGGCGGCATTCGGCTCCGACGGGCCGTCTATCGCAAAAATTCTCTCATGGCGCCACCATTTCGGTCCAACGCAGCGGGAGTACCCGGAGACCCGCGCTGCTGAGAGTTTTACGGTGGGGGCCGCACTACGGCTCTCACGTACGTGCTCACCTTGGGAAGTAAGCTCGGGAGGTAAGCAGCACATTGCGCGAAGTCGAGATGTGGGCTGCTATCCGGGTGTGCGTGCCACGACGCAGTCCGTCCGGCGAATCGCGATCGTCTGCTCGGCATCACAAAAGGCCGGCAGCTTCTACGTCCAAAGGCTACTGATTGAGTGCGCAAACCATAGGCAACGGGACGCATAAAACGACTGCATAATTCGTAGGAGAGAGTCGGGGGACACGGGAAGAAGATGACTGGAAGCAAATGCACCCTATGTGCAAGTCGTTGAAATTCGGGCTGAATAGCTGGCGGAGAGGGAGGGATTCGAACCCTCGGTACAGGTGTTAGCCCGTACAACGGTTTAGCAAATTCAACCCGTCCCCTACCTATTGCACGGAATCAATCAGTTACGCTCACCCCAGATGCCGTCGGTCGGACAGAATCAGGGTGTTCGGCAGGTGTGTATGCACCCAATTATGCACCTAATCACGCGGAGTCTGAGGGCCCGACTGCGTATCAGTGCACTAGCCTGGTTCGATGCGACGTAAATGACCTGCGTCCGCACCCCAGCTACGTGCGCCATAATCTCGCAGTCTCTGCTGTAGAACTGGCAGCTCTAGAAGACAACGGGGATCTCGCATTTCGCTGCCCGATCGTGATCACAAGAGGACGGTACGTCATCGATGGCTACAAACGGTGGGAGTTGGCAAAGCGCAAGGGCTATCGCGCGCTGGACTGCATCGAACGTGATTTCACCACGGAAGAAGCACTTGAGGAGCTTGTTCGAGGGCATGGCAGATCGCGAGGACTAACCGATTTCGTTCGGGTCGAGCTAGCGCTCGACCTGGAAGACCATTTTCAGGAAAAGGCTCGGCTGAACCAGCAGGCCGGGGGCCAAGGCAAGGCTTCGTCAAGATTGGCAGAAGCTCAACGAATCGATTCGCGGCGAGAGGTCGCGCGGATTGCGAATGTGAGTACAGGGAATGTTCGCAAGGTGAAAGTGATACTGGATAAGGCACATTCGTTCGTACAGGCTGCCGCCCGGACTGGAGAGGTTTCGATAAACCTCGCAGAGAGGTGGAGTCACGAGTCGCATGTTCGGCAGTTGGAGCGGCTGAGACAATCGCGTATTGAGTGGGGTATCAGAAGAACGGCTCGAAAGGTCATTTCCAGTTATCAGAAGGTTTCTGAGGCAACCAGACCTGTGTTCACACTGACAGACCTCCTCGGCCTCGTCAGCTATCTGCCGGTACTCGGGCAGGACCGGTCGAGCGCATTCGGACTGGTTGACGTCAGGCTCGTGAGCCTTCCGGGCAAGGCGATATACGTCACCGAGGAACTCTTCAGTGCCGTTCAGGCCGCACCTCAGAACGGAGACCCAGTAAATGCTCGGTGAGCATCCAATAAAACAGATATTAATCGACACACGCGATGATTGGGACCATACAAGTACCCCGTCCCACATTCGCGAGAACTTCCTGAAGATTATTCAATGTCGAACAATGGCGCTGGGTGCGGAGGTTTATGCCTCCGAAACCGAATCGAAACTCGTCTACCACACCTGCAAGTCGAGGTACTGCACAAGCTGCGGCCAGCGGGCTACGGAGGCGTGGCAGGAAGACCTGGCCGCTACCCTTCCAGATGTTCCCTATGTAGGGATCACTTTGACGATGCCAAAAGAACTTCGACCGATTCTCCAGGCGAACCCGCACGTCCTTCACAGCGTGCCTACGATGGGAGCTGAGGCGTTAAAGCTTTGGGCAAAGGCTCGACATGGTGCTCGAATCATTGTCATTGTCGTTCAGCAGACATTCGGGGGCCTGCTTAACTTCGTTCCTCACTTGCACGTGTTGGTGTCGCAGGGGGGGCTGCAAGAATCGCGCCGTTGGATCGACAGACTGGGATACGACCGGAAAGAGATAATGCAGGCGTGGCGTTACGCCGTCCTTGCACTCATTTCCGAGTCACGTAGGACGAATCCACTCAAAGTGGATCTGTCTTGCGAAGAACTCACGGCCATGCTTCAGAGCCAGTGGAAGCGCCGCTGGAATATCTTCATCAGCCGTCCGGGGTCCAAAGTCGGTTTCTTAAGGCACGACGGAAGATATATTCGCAGACCACCTGTTGCTCAACACCGATTAAGAAGGACAGGAGAAGACGAGGTTGAGTATTGGGTGAAAGACACTCGGGCTGAGGAGTTCGTCCGAAAGCTCTACACACTCAACGAATTCGTCACCATCCTAATGCGACATGTACCGCACAGGGGTCGACATGCGATGCGTTATTTCGGACTGCTGGCTCCTCGCTGCAAAGCACAAGCTTGGGGCGCCATCTTCCTGGTGCTGAAGCAGGTACAACGCCCACGTCCGGCCCGGACGAGTTGGAGATGGCTTCTCCACAGAACCTTCGGAATTGATCCGCTGTTGGATAGTACAGGCCGACCTATGCGCTGGATCGGCCGGCGAAATCCGGTTCGCGGCCTCGGTTCTGCCGATCAGTGTTTACCAATTGACCGCTGAAAACAGCAACCATTGCTCACCGAAACAGTCTGACCTGTCAGTTCTCGGGGACTTTTCGCGCTCGGCTGACATTGTCGAGGACAGTCAGTTGATTCTGAAATGCGGTTTTGTATTTCCTATACATCAAGCCAACCCCGTGTTGGAGAACTTTTGCGCCGACTACAACCGCCGTTTCGATCTCCCCCGCTGCCTGGCCCTGCACTATCAGCGCCTGGTCAATGCCGATCACACCGTCGCTTTGGGCACGCAGTCCATCGCGCGGCTACGCCGCAGAAACCGTCGAACTTTCCCATCAGCTCAACGGCACCCTGCGCATCTATCGCGGAGACCATTTGCTGGTGGCATTACCCCTCCCCTGGAAGAACACACCCAGCGCCGCCCTGCGCTGATCACCTCGGCGCAGAAACGAAAAACTCCAACCCCACCTATCTATAACTTGGGCGGCCGCCGCGCCTTGGCGGCAGTTACTTAAACGATAGGGGGTAACAGAATCTCGTTGCAGTTAATACAGCATTTTCGGTTGCAACAACAGTGGGCCCCCAGGGTCTCAACGTCCCGAGCGACCTTCTCCGTACGAAATATGGCTGCGCTGGGCGCTACGCCTGCCAGCGAGCGAATGCACGCGCAGGTGTTGGTTTTTGAACAAGTTGAGATTTAGGCTTTAGGGCCAGCCGTGCGACATGCTGGTCAGGAGTTCTGGCCTGATATGGCACAACCGACTGGTTACTACACGTTACTATCTTCTATTACGGTCTCGCCATTGTGCGCTGTAGCAGGTGGGCCTATCGTCGGGACATGACCAATCGTAACGAATCGCCGGACTCGGCCAGCAAGACCAGCTATCTGAACTGCAGCGTCGCAGGTGGTGCACGCAAGCCGGCAACCCTGATGCGATCGGCACTGCGCGCCGCCGCTATCACCATGGCACTGGTTGCGACCTCGATGGCGGCTGAGCTTCCAGAAGCCCCCAGCAGCTCCATACGGAGCAATGCGACAATGATTGAGGTCATAGCGCCGGCCAAAACGCCAAATATTGTGGCTGCCAGCCCCGAAACCAAGCCGATCGACACGAAGTTCGTTACCCTGGCCATCATCTCTACCGGCAGTACCTTAGCCGATTCCTACACGACGTTGTTCGCCCGCCAGAATTGGCTGGCCGGGAAAAAGGGAGTCTGCAATGTCGAGGTTCAGTCCGCTTACCTGTATGGGACTCACCCGACGGTGGGGCGTGCCTACGCAGTCGCATCCGTGAAAAGTGTTACTTCTGTGTTTGCGGCGTATTACCTGCGCAAACATCACAACAAGTTTTGGAGCCTTCCTCTGGTTGCGAACTCCATCATCAGCCTCGAAGGCGTGGGGCAAAACATGGCTGCGTGCAACTAGCCGAGCCTTTCACTTCCCGACCATTCATTCAACGATAAGGGTTACGAGGATGGAGTGCTGCAAACTTCCAGCAGATCCCACGACTGTGATTGTATAGGTCCCAGGAGTAGTTCCGGGCTGGGGCGGCGTGGTGATGCCGGTTCCTCCGGCACATCCAGTCATGAAGATCAATCCCGGAGTCATCAGAGACAGCAGTAGCATCATCCGAAGTTTTCTCGATCGAGCTCCGCGGCCAACCAGAATCATTCCGAATAAGCCAATCGCCTGCAACGGCAACCAGATCGCATAGATCGACCCTACCGGCGATGAACGAAGAGGAACCGCCAGCGCCACGGCCGCTGTAGTAGTGACCTTCAATGTGGCCGTGGCTGCGTTTACGTTCGGAGTCACAGCATTCGGCGATATGCTGCAAACCGTCAGCGCCGGCGCCCCACCGCAGCTCAGCTTGACCACGTTGCTGAATGAACCACCCAACGGAGAGACAGCAAGCTGATATGTAGCGGTCTTGCCAGCTTTCACGGTGCTGCTGCCTTGGGAACTGGTGACGTTGAAATCCGTACCGATTCCGGAAAAGTTAACTACCTGAGGGCTACCCTGGGCGTTGTCGGCGATGCTTAGCGTTCCGTTCCGGCTTCCGGTTACCGTGGGCGTGAAAGTGACATTGAGCGTGCAACTGGAGTTGGCAGTCAACGCTGTTGGACAGTTGTTGGTCTGGGCGAAGTCTCCGGAGATCTGGATGTTGCCGACGGTCAATGTTGCGTTCCCGGAGTTGGTCAGGGTCACGCTCTGGGCCGCGCTGGAAGATCCTAGCGTTTGACTCGCAAACGGCAGGCTCGCAGGAGTCAGCGAGACGAGAGGGGCGGAGCCGTCGCCACTCACGTTTATGACATGCGGCGATCCCGCCGCGTCATCCTGAATCAGGATTGACCCGGTGCGAGTGCCGGCCGTGGTGGGCGTAAACGTTACGGAAAGCGTGCAGTTGCCGGCCGCCGGCACACCGGTTCCGCAGTTATCCGTCTCCGCGAAATCCCCGCTGATGGCGCTCAACGAAATCGACAGCGGAGCACTTCCCATGTTTCGCAGGAGGACCGTCTGGGGCTGGCTGGTCGAGCCAAGGGCCTGCGCGGAGTACGACAGAGAATCCGGACTCAATGAAACAGATGGCGCCGAGCCGGGTCCGATCTTCAACACGAATGCGTCGGTATTGCCTGCGAGCGTGTTTTGGAAAGCGCCTTGTGTGACCGGGAGGTCCGTTGAGTCGGTCGTACCGGCAATGTAGAGGTTGCCGTTGGAATCGAGAGCAAGGCCAGCGGCAGACTCATCCGCGGTCCCACCCAGGTAAGTAGCAAACATTTGCATACTCGCCAACGGATCAATCTCCACAAGCAGAACGTCGTTTCCATTCGTATAAGGCTCGATGCCATTAACAATGCTGAACATATTGCTCGACCCAGACGCCACCACGTAAGCATCGTTGTTGGCATCGAGCGCGATCGCTCGCGGAACTGCATAGTTGTTCAGGCCTAGAAACGTCGAGTAGAGCAAAGTCGAACCTGCCGGATCGAACTTGGTCACATAAGCGTAGCCACACGCCCACCCATAAACGCTGGGATCGCAAATGGTGGTAGTCGTGACTGGAAACGTGCCATCACTGAAGGCAAATCCAGTGACATAGGCCGACCCGGAACCATCGACTGCGATGGCAAAAATGTCCGTTAGTGAGCCGCCGGATTCATGGAAGTATGTGGAGTAAACAAGACCACCAGCATTGTCGAACTTGCTCACAAATCCAACATCGTTGTTGAGTGTCGCCGAGTCCGTCGTGAGGTATGCACCTTGCGTAGTCGGAAAGTTATAGGTGTTGGTGTTGCCGGCGGCGTAGGCATTGCCATTGCCATCCACCGCGATGCCAGTGATCTGGCTATAAGGTTGCGGCCAGCAGGGAGTTCCTCCACAGTTGAAAGCGACATTCGAATTGCCGCTCAGATACGTGGAGTAAACCAAGGAGGACCCATTTGGGCTGAACTTCGTCAGGAAACCGTAAGTCCCCAACATACCCCCTTGGTTTGGTAGAACCGTGGCCTGATACGCATTGACTACAGGAAAGTTGGCGGATGAAGTGCTCCCCGCGACAAACACATCACTCAAACTGTCAATCGCCACACTAGATGGTACGTCGGAACCATTGCCTCCGAGGTAGGTCGAGTACAGCAACGAAGAACCGTCGGCCGAAATTTTCGTCAGAAATGCATTGAAGGATCCCGGATAGGTTCCTTGATAGGGATTCACCATAGGAAAATCGCTCGACGCTGTGCCGCCAGTCACGTATACGTCGTTTGCGCCGTCAAGCACCAGTGCGTAGCCATAGTCCTCACTGTTCCCGCCAATGTAGTCCGCATAAACGAGATTTGATCCGGTCGGATCGAGTTTGGCGACGAAGACGTGGGTTGCGCCGGCTGGGAGTGATCCAAGAGTTGCCAATGGGAAATTTGCCGAATCCGTATACCCGGCAACATAGACGCCGCCCTGGCTATCCACGGCGATTCCAGACGCTTGGTCCGACCCACTTCCACCGAGGTACGTTCCGTACACCAGCACTGGATCGATAACCAGTGGCTTGGTCAGATCGTATTGGGCAAGACGGAAGGTGATGTGCGTCAAATCCGTTACGACGTATGTCCCATCTACCGGCACGCGCTGACCGCCGGATTCCTGGTACACGGCGGGATTCTGGAAATGAAGTTCCCCACTCTCCGTTTGCAAAACCAGATTGCCTTCCGGGTCCATTTGGAGATGTTTGGCGCCTTGGACCTCGAATTGAATCCGGCGCGGGTCAGCTCCAGGAGAGATCTCAAAGTCATATTCTAGTTGTCGGTGATTGCCGTAGTAGACGAGATCGATTCCAGGATATACGTTCTTGTAGCGAACCCGTGCATAGGTCGCCACATTGGTGCGCCACCTTGCGCGGTCGTTGCCGATAAAGTAATTAACCTTTCCCGGTTGCGGGTCCTCACCTACGACCGCCGGGTTCTTGGATGCACCCGATAGCCGAAACTGCATGATCGTATTCGCAGACCGGACGTTGCTGGTAGGTACGTTGGCTGGTTGGTGGAAGGTTACAACTTTGCTCGGACTCAACGAGAGGACCATGCCATCTGAGGTGAGTAGAGCTGTGTATCCTCTACCGCGGAAGAGGAACTTAACCTGCGGTTCGGCCTGACCTTGATTCGCCTCGAATGCCAGAGGCAGTTTGCCGTAGTTGATGGTGCTCCCTCCTCCCAAGGGGGTGCCGGTCTTCCGTTGTAAGCTCCCGGGATCCTGCTGCGCAAAAGTAGTGGCAGCTATCAACGCAGACGAAATGAGTACCCACGCAGTGTTTCTGAGTCGCATCATTCACCCTCACACTCGAATGCCGTGATCTAGCGAGCGAATCGGGGAGTCGTTCGCCGAAGACTCTTGCAGAGTGTCCAGTGCACGATCATTGCCGAACAGCTTTTCTGTGAGGGAATGAACGCAGCGCCAAGACTGGACGGAACTTAGCCCTTGATTCGGTTGGATACGCTTGCCGAGTACCGCGTGAACTGAGCTTCGATTCTGGAATACCGTCTTGCTCCGAGACATTAGATGAACTTTTGATCGCGTGTCTTTTAGGGTTTCGGGTTAATTGCGAAATGAGCACGAACTTGAAATGTCGAGGAGTTGAATGGTGGTTTGTATACGCGGGGGTTCTGACGGCGCGTCGGCCCACCGAGTAGAGTGGGGACGACACTCAAGCAGTATTCCGTGCAGACCAATTCAGGCCGGCCTTATGACCCCTGAGCGGTCGCAGTCGTCGTCTCCTCCACACGGTTTCTTCCATTGCGCTTGGCTTGATACAGTGCCAGGTCCGCGCGACGCAAAAGCGCTTCTGAGTTCGAAGTAGGCTCTGCCACTGCCACCCCCATGCTGACCGTGACCGTGGTTGTCCTGAGAGGGGTGCGAATCGGTTGGCTCGAAATCAACTCTCTGATGACATTGGCTCTGCGGACCGTCGTTTCCCGGTCGCAACCTGGCATGACCAACAGAAACTCTTCGCCGCCATAGCGTCCGACTCCATCGTACTCACGCAGACTACTGGAAAACCGCTGCGCAATCTCTTGGAGGGCATAATCTCCCGTTTCGTGCCCCAGTTCATCGTTCACTTTCTTGAAGTGGTCCACGTCAACCAAAATCACCCCGAGCGCTAAGCCTTCGCGGAGCGCGCGCGCGAGTTCACGTTGCAGAAAAGTAATGATTGCGGCCCGATTCCAAAGTTTCGTGAGGAAGTCATGGCTAGCTGCATAGTGCAAGGCTCCGTTCGCAGACATGAGCTTTTGCTGAAGCTCCACGATTCTCTTCCCTACCAGCAGGCGAGCCTTCAGTTCGGGTGGATCGAACGGCTTCGCGAGAAAGTCATCTGCGCCTGCCTCCATGGCTTCGAGCATCTCCTGCTTCTGGCTCTTCGCCGTAAGTAAGATCGTGTAGGTATAGGGTTCAGTCTCAGGTCGGAGACGGAGCCGCCTACAGAGTTCCACACCATCGACTCCTGGAAGTACCCAGTCGAGCAGAGCTAGTCTGGGCGCGTCCGGTTTCGCAAGCACGTCCCACGCTTGGAGCCCGTCCTTTACACATATACAGTCGAAACCCCATTCAGCCAGATGGCCCGTTATGAGGTGCCGATAGAGCGCAGAGTCCTCCGCCAGAAGGATCATCATGCTTGCTCCCACCGGGTTCCCAACTCGGGTTTCAGTTGTCGCTGTTTCTGCGTCTGCAGTTGAAAGGCTCTGGTGTTCAGGCTTAGCAAGTACTTCACCCGTACCGAGCATGCTAGCGATGGCGTGGAACAAGGTTTCAGCATTCTTTACAAATTCAAGCGGCGATTTCTCGATGTACGCTGCTGCGCCACCCTTTCTCAACTTCGTTTCATTCTTCTGAGAAAGTCCGGTCAACACACTGACTGGGATGTGCGGTGTCGAGGCATTCTGTTTGAGTTCCTTCAATACGCCTGTACCGTCTAGCCCGGAAAGCATCATGTCCGGAAGAATAAGGGCTGGAAGGCCACGGTGGGCAGCCATGAAGGCCTCCCGACCGTCCGCTATGCTGGTAGCTTCGTGTCCCGCGTTAGCCAGCGCCCTCTCAAGTGCGGTGCGCAGAAAGCGACTGTCTTCGATCACAAGAATCTTCATGTCAGAGTTCCACTATCGGAATCAGTCAATCCCTAGCAAAAGATTCTCTTCTTCTGTTCGACGAGGCGGCCCCCTACACATTCCAAGATCCTCGTCGAGCGGGAATTAAGTACTGATCAAACAACCCGAACATCGTCTTCTTCGTGCCATCATTTTGCTATTGGTTTAGCGGGTTGAAAGTGCGGACGCCCGCTTCGGTGTTGGAGCACGCACCGGCTGGGTCGACGCGAACCACTGCGTCTTCCTCAGCGCAGAACGCGCGGATACCAGTCTGGTTGATCGTGATCGGCACAGCCAGCGCGGTGTAGCCGACGTTGACGCCTGCCGCAACCGTGCCCGTACCGGTCGAGAACTTGTAGCCAGACTTACCGCCGCCGGCCGGGTTGCCGTTGTTGGCAACCACTGCGTCCACCAGGCAAGCGGTGGTCGAGCTGGGCACGCAAGCCACGCCCAACGCGCCGCCCAGGTTCAACAGAGCCGCAGCGCAACCGATGGTCGGATAAGTGGAGTTGTAGGTGACTTCCGCCGTGTTAATCGTACGCACAGTGGCGACAGCCGATGCTTCATTGGCCGCCATACGGGCGCGCAACAGATTCGGAATAGCGATCGCCGCAATGATCAGGATGATAGCAACCACGATCAGCAGCTCGATCAATGAAAAGCCCCACTGCTCTTGCTCAGAGTCATTCATGTCGTTCTCTGTTTTTCCGTATTCGTAACTCGTCCCCTTCCGGTGGAAACGTAACTTCAGACGATTCGCAAACCGAGTGCCACATTTGTATTGCGCTTAAAACGTGGCAATTGAGGACCAATTGCAACTATCGTTAGCCCATTGGGGAGCGGACGCTGTCCACGAGGCAGACACATTTCCAGAATGTGGAATTGTTCTGTCCAGCAACTGCCGTACACGTAACAGCATGGAGACTCATCATTTTGTGTCGGTAAAGTAAGAACAGAAGCTCTTTGCCAAGGATCCTGGCTTTTATAAACCGATCCGCGAGGAACGAACAACTTGGTGCGTCAAGAGAGGTCTGCCAGGAACCAATCACAGGTTTCTGCCAGACATCGCAGTTGGTTTTCATTCAGCGACAGAAAGTTGAAATCATACGTCTCGCATTGACGTTGCGCTACGCGAACATGCCTCTCTACATGTCCCAACGGGTCGACAGAATACCGCAAGCAGACCAACTTGCCGACGTTAAAGTGCCGAGCTCGCAGGCAGTAATGCCGTTGCTGGCGATCTCCGACCTGCGCCTCTCGAACAAGAACTTATCACCACCCCGATAGGCGGTTGATTGTGATCCGGTCGTCAAAGTGATCGCATCGCAGGGGAGGGACATTGCCATTGACGTCACCACCTGGCGCGTTCCGCGAAATTAACTCTCGGCTCATGTGGTACTTGATAGTTACGGTGGCTCCGGGCGAATCGTTCAATGCATTTTGTCATTTACTGCGCTGACGGGCATCTCTACATTCTCCAATTTGGTCAGTTCGCTTGCCAGCCATGTCTGAAGCAGCACAAGGTCTTCGTCAGGAACGAAAGAGAACCGAATTCCGGCCCGTCCCTTCCCATCCGTATTGGCTACCGCACCGGATATATAAATCAGGCCCGTCGTGTCCGGAAGTGTAAATAGTGCCGTGACCTTCTGATCGACTTCCAACGAGTGTTTGTGCTGCAGAGCCAATCCGCCGATGCTGATGTCGCTGATTTTGGCCTCGAATCTCTCGCCTCCGATCACTCTGACCACCACCGGTACGTCGACAGGGACACGAGCGGAGCGGCGGCGGTTCTGCAGCATGGTTCCGTAAGCGGCACGCATACAGCGTCGCGCGTGGGCATGATCCATGGGCTTGTGGATCATGAAATTGGCCCCAGCCATGAGCGCGTGCGCTTCGGAACCCTGATCAACCATGGCCACGATGGTTGAGTTGCTGTTGGGAGATGACTTCCGCGCGGCCGACACGACGCGATTTGGGTCGCGCACAGCATTCCAGTCCACTATGACGGTATCAAGTCTGCGATGGGTCACGGCGTCAAGTGCGGAGTCGAGTTCGCCACAAACCTCGGTTTCAATGGCAAAGGTGTCCAGAATCTGAATCATGACACCGAGCACACAGGTGTCGCTGGAGAAGAGAAGTCCGTCGAGTCGAACTTGTTCTTTGATCATGACCTCGAAACACTAGCATGTTGACGACCAAACTCGAATCGCGCTTGCACCCTCTTGATCTCTGTTGACTTCCGATGCCGGAGTCGCATTTAGCCGAGCGATAGAGTGCCAAGCGGCCGGAATAGTGTCTTCCGTTCATACGCTGGATCGAGACACACTGGGTTTCGCGATACAGATCGTCTCTTCTACCGGACTATCTCGGCTTGATCCCGCCTTGCTACTGTCACCAGCTTGGCCTTTCTGTGATACATTGTGGTTTAGCTAGCTCTTCCCCCGAAGGCTGCTACTTTGTATATTTATCGGTACCCAGGGTTCAGCAATCGGCTGACCAGTTTTTCGTGTTTTACACTGACAAGAGGCGTAGCTCCCCAACGCCGTCGAGGACTTTCCCGCGTCAGTTCGCGTTCGAACATTCCACTGCGGGCAGGATCGTATTCTCAATCGCCCCTCTTTAGAAATTGTGATCCTGATCATATATCTCAAATGCGAAACAACGACAGCCTAGTCGTGTCCCTTCTCATTGAGAGTGCTGATCGAGGTATGGGAGAAGCCATCAATTTGGACGTGCCCAATGAGTAAGCCAACCGTCTTCAAGCTCCTGGCTATTGACGACGACCCCCAGACGCTGTCGCTCATCGCAGACGCTCTTGCCGAAGAAGGACTGGAAGTACTGACCGCCGAGGATCCAGAAGGTGGATTCGAAATGTTTCAGCGGCTACGGCCCAGAATCGTGTTGCTCGATCTGATCATGCCAGGAGTGAGTGGCATGGACATGCTGAAGCGGATGATTGCTTCTGACCCGGGTTCGAACGTGATTGTGATTTCGGGACATTACTCGGCGGAATCAGCCATGGAAGCGATTCAGCAAGGAGCTTGTGACTATCTGACAAAACCACTTGATTTTCAGAGGCTTCGGCATCGAATTGCCAGTTTCCTGGCGGAAGCCGAAATACGCAGAAGAACGCTCCTGTTGGATCAAGAGCTGGTGCAAGCCTGCCAATTCGAAGGAATCGTCAGCCGAAGTCCCCTGATGCTCGACGTCTTCGCGAAGATCCGTCGGGTTGCACCGCACTTTAAGACCGTTCTCATCACCGGTTCTACGGGAACCGGCAAGGAACTGGTTGCACGGGCACTGCACCGCTTGAGCGCGGCTTCTCCCGGTCGGTTCGTTGCTTGCAATTGCTCTGCTCTTGTAGAGAGTCTGGTCGAGAGTGAGCTCTTTGGCTATATCAAGGGTGCTTTCACCGGTGCCATTCAGGATAGAGCGGGGCTCTTTGAGAACGCTGATGGGGGCATTATCTTTCTCGACGAAATTGGAGATCTCTCTCTGGGGGCCCAGGCAAAGCTACTTCGTGTTTTGCAAGATCATCACGTTCGGAGAGTCGGTTCCTCCGTTTCGCGCAATGTTGACGTGCGAGTGATCGCTGCTACAAATCGCGATTTGCGGAAGATGGTACGCGAGGGTCAGTTTCGGGAAGACCTGTATTACAGACTTGCAGTGGCTGAGATTTCTCTGCCGCCACTGGCAAGTCGACGAGAGGATCTTCCCCTCCTGGAGCGATACTTCGTAGAGCGATTCGCAACGGAGTACAAGAAACCGATCTCAGGTCTTACCCGGAGGGCACAAGGGCTAATGGCGACCTATCCGTGGCCGGGAAACATCCGTGAACTGGAGAATGTCGTAGGAAATGCCTGTATGATGGTGGACGGCAGGTTTATTGATACCAGCGATCTCCCCGAGCCGTTGCGTACTCCATTTAATGGCGACTCGGTCATCGATGAGGACCTTCTTTCGCTCGATGAAGTACAAAGGCGTCATGTCATGCGAGTACTCGATCGAGTCGGTGGTAACAAAACACGAGCTGCAGAAATTCTCGGCCTCGGTCGGGCCACGATCTACCAACTACTGTCGCGTATGAAGCTCGAAGGCAAAGACGTGAGTGCGTAGTACTTCTCTGCTTCAAATCCGATTGAGACTTAGAGATTATAGACTGACACCTGCCCGCTGATCGCGCCGGCCATGCGAGGTTCTTTTAGAGACAAACTCCCGCCAAGCTTCCATGTCGTTAGATCTTAGGGCACGAAATTCCCAACAAGAGCAACGCAAGGCACAAGCTGGGCGACTAAGGAGTCTTTCCGTTCTAAGTTTACATTGGATCGCCTCGAACTGTGGCTGGAAGATGGAACTGGTGTCCCGATTCAAGACATGCAATTTCCGCGGCTCTAGCCTTAACCTGCTGAAGACAAGGGCCATTCGAGCAAGCGGAATCTGGCGGTTAAAGTGCATCAGCGCCGTACGGAAACTGTGGGGAGGTGGACGTGACTTCAGAGATGGCATTTGAATGCTTGCTTGTCTCTCGTGATCCCAGTGTTGTTTGCACCATGAACAGACTGCTTGGAAATCTTTCGATTAGCACAAACGTATGCCTGAGTTCCTCAAAAGCCTTCGATCAAGTGTCTGAAGGCAGCACTGACTTGATCATTGTCGACTGGGAAGACGACTCCGCCGATCTCTTGCACAAAATCCAGAAGTCGGGGCGATGGCATAAGCCAACGGTCCTTGCGGTTTCTTCGCGGGATTACCCGGTACCTGGTGCCCATGTTGTTCTTCGCAAGCCCGTAACCGAGGCTTCGGGCGCCATGTCCTTGAAGGCCGCTTACTCCAAAATGTTGTACGACTACCGTCGTCATGCAAGGTACGCACTGATGAGTTCCGTCCAAGCGATCAACGAAAACAATCAGTCAGTGGATGTCACCATTACCGACATTGGAGACGGCGGAGTGGGTCTCAGCAGCAAAGAAGAATTCGCGATCGGAGAGGTGCTGTGCTTTCGCTTGTTATTGCCTGGCGCCGAGAGACCAATCTACATGGAGGCACGGGTCCAGTGGACTCGGGACTACGGAGCATCTGGCTGTGAGTATCTCCGTATTCCACCGGTCGATCTTAACATTCTCCATGATTGGCTCAAGAGCAAGGCCCAGATCAAGAAGCCATTGGTGGAGATATGACCACGCGGAGACGCATTCGAATTGCCCGAACCTCCTTGTTTAGAAATTCTCGTTCGTGAAGACTGAGACCGCGACCACGTGAGCCACGAACATCAAATCGATAGCCAGTCCCCTCTACCCCACATGCGCCAAGTCGAGCGACGGGAGTGGTGGCTGTGGGGATTCGCCGTAGCTGTAACACTGGTTTTGGCCTTCGGCATTCTCTCGCTAACGCTTCCCGGATTTCACCTGCCCAGCGACAGGATCTATTCCCTGAATCTGAAAGAGTGGGTTCGGGGGCTCGCAGCTTTAGTCGTGTTATTCGACATCTACACGGTGTATCAACATCTGCAACTCCAGCGCATGCGCCACCGACTGGAAGAGCGCGACCGGCTCTTCGAACTCATCAGCGAAAACGCCGCGGACATGATTGCTGTGGTCGATAAGCATGGCCATCGCCTGTATAACAGCCCCGCTTATCAGAAGATACTCGGGTACAACCAGGACGAGTTGGTTGCCACGTCCCCCTTTGAACAGATCCATCCTGACGACCGGGCTCGCGTGCAAGGGGCGGCCGAAAAAGCCAGGTTAACCGGCGGCGGAGAGCGGCTCGAATACCGAATTCGCCACAAAGACGGGTCATGGCTCGTTCTCGAATCTACCGCTAGCGCCATTCGCGGACCAAAAGGCGAAACCGAAGGATTAGTCGTCGTGAACCGTGACATCACGGAGCGCAAGCGAGCCGAGGAAATGCTGGCACACAACGCCTTTCATGACGCTTTGACCAACCTTGCCAACCGAACCCTGCTTCTCGACCGCCTCGGACGGGCAATCGCCATTTCTCGCCGCCATGCCGATTTCAAGTTTGCGGTCTTGTTCATCGACATCGATGGATTCAAGGTGTTCAACGACAGCCTCGGGCATATCGCTGGTGATAGCCTTCTTATTCAGATCGCGCAGCGTCTAACGGCCTGCCTTCGACGCGCAGACACCATTGCTCGTCCGCGCCCAGGAGAGAACCCGGAGTCTGCTTTCGGCGACAGCACTATTGCCAGGCCAGGCGGAGACGAGTTTGCGGTGTTGGCACAAGAACTGCGCGATCCCAGTGACGCCATCAGGGTGGCTGAGCGCATTCAGGAACGACTGGCCCTTCCCTTCTATGTTGATGGTCACGAGATCATTGTCACCGCAAGCATCGGTATCGCATTCAGCGGCAGCACGAGCACCGAGGCACAAGATGTGCTCCGCGACGCTGAGATCGCCATGTACCGAGCTAAGCACAACGGCAAAGCACGCTGCGAAGTGTTTGACAATGCCATGCATGCGGGTGCGGTCAAACGTCTGCAACTTGAGACGGACCTTCGCAAGGGCGTTGAATTGGGAGAATTCCTGGTTTACTACCAGCCAATAATATCCTTGGACAGCGGACAGATTGTGGGGTTTGAGGCGCTCACTCGCTGGCAGCGGCCTCAGGGCATGGTAATGCCGAACGATTTCATCCCGCTAGCCGACGAGACCGGTATCATCTTATCTATCAATCGCCAATTGCTACCCGAAGCCTGTCAGCGGTTGCGCTCCTGGCAGCAACTCTTCCCGTCCAATCCACCCCTCTCCCTCAGCGTCAACATCAGCCCCAAACAATTCGCACAAGCCGATCTGGCTTCTCAGATCGGGCAACTTCTTCAGCAGAGTGGCATGGATCCGCGATGTATCGATCTGGAGATCACCGAGACCATTGCCATGGCCGACGCTGAAAAGTCAGCGGGCGTGCTCTCGGAGTTGAAGGCTCTGGGCGTGGGGTTGGACATCGACGACTTTGGTACCGGCTACTCTTCACTCAGCCGACTACAGGGTTTCCGCGTCGACACTCTGAAGATCGACAGGGTCTTCGTCTCCCGCATGGACAGCGACTCCGAGACTCATGAAATTGTTCGGGTCATCGTAATGCTCGCCCACCACTTGGGCCTGGACGTGGTCGCCGAGGGGGTCGAAACGCAGGCCCAACTGGATCTGCTCAGACATCTCGGTTGCGAACGCGCACAAGGCTATCTGTTCTCCAGACCTGTCGACCACGAGGCGATCCTGAAGCTTCTGGCGACCAACCGAGCTGCGCTTGTGCCCGTTGTTCGATTCAACGCCGCTGGATCGACGGCCGGATGACCAATGGCCTACCCTTCAAGATCGAGGAACACAATGACACAATTCGAGCGCCTCCCCGAGCACAGTACGGGGGCGAGTTTCCCCGCAGAAGCATCGAAAACCGTACACGTGACATTGGTCGTCTGTCTACGAGACACTTTTCCCGGTGCAGCACAGACCGCATCACTGAGCCGAATTGGGATCGCGCGGAGAATCAAAGCTTTACGACAAGTCTAATAGTTGGACACCAAACTGCAACCACGCAAATGGGGGGCCCTGTGAAATTGGTCCTTTTGGTTGAAGATAGCAGATTCATGCGGGTAGCCAACGAAAGGGCTCTTCTGAGGGCTGGCTACAGCGTCGTGACTGCCCGCGACGGCGAAGAAGCACTGCGTATTGCGTGGGCGAGACTGCCTGACCTGATTGTGTTGGACATGTTGTTGCCGAAGGTGGGAGGGCCGGAGGTTCTCCGCGCTCTAAAGAACAACCCAAAGACAAGCTTCATCCCAGTCATTATCTTGAGCAGCCTTCCCCAGAGAAACGAACAGAAACTAAGAAAAGAAGGCGCCGCAGCCTACTTCGAGAAATCGAAATTGGAATTGGACAGCAATTCTGAATCCTTCCTCCATATCGTGAAGAGAACGTTGGACGTTGTGA
Organism: Candidatus Dormiibacterota bacterium; assembly: GCA_035632675.1. Taxonomy (GTDB): domain Bacteria; phylum Acidobacteriota; class Terriglobia; order Terriglobales; family Acidobacteriaceae; genus Sulfotelmatobacter. Next base: position 21,468 of record DASQGJ010000065.1, on the reverse strand, counting down.
CTGAGCCCGAAGGCCAATCGTCACATGCACGAAGCAAACGAACATCATGAAATGCCAAAGGGTTGATGCACCTTCCCGGATGACGAACGACAGCACATCACAGGATACATTCTCAGCGGTTACGCAGCAGCTTGCAGCTCTTGAGAAGCGCGATTGGGAATTGTGGATCATCGTGTGCTTCGCTGGAGTCCTGGTTGCCATCGGGCTTCTAGCCTTAATTGCTCCGGCAGCCTTTATGAAGCAAGGCGAGGTTCATCTCCAGATCACTGTCTCACGTCAACTGGTGGTGGGTTTATTCGTCCTGCTCACACTCCTCAATAGTTACCTGGTCACGCGTCGTTTAGACCTGCGACGAACAAGGCAAAGGTTGATCTCTAGCACCATTCAAAACGAGTTAGTTCGACTGCAGTCGTTCACTGATCCTCTCACAGAGGTTTACAACCGTCGCTCTCTCGAAGACATGGCTGGCCGGTTTATCAGTCATGCACGACGTTTGCAAAGCGCCCTGACATTCATCCTGATCGACGTGGATCGATTTAAGCAAGTCAACACTCGATTTGGACACCTCACTGGCGATTTTGTGCTGGCCGAGGTTGCCACGCTGTTGAGAAGCTCCGTTAGAGGGTCTGATGCTGTAGTCCGTTATGGCGGAGACGAGTTCTTGATAATTTTGGCTGATACGGGTGCTCTAGGCGCCGGTCGGGTCGTTCAACGGATCAGGAAGTACTTGCTGGACTGGAATGGCTCAGGACATCTGCACGGTTTCGAGCTGAGTCTCTCCATTGGCATATCTGAATGGAGTGACGGCAAGACTCTTGATGAAATGCTTGACGCGGCAGATCGGGCTATGTACGCGGAAAAAGCTTCCAACAAGCCGACGCTTGCGCTTCTAAACCCTGTCGAATCCCCACGATGAAAACGCAGCCCAAGAAGAGCTGTCGGTGGGTTCAATCAGCAGTTGAAGATAAAAAGGCGATAGCGACCGGAGAGTTTCGGGTTGCTCAGGGCGCCAGGCAAGTCTCCAACACGTTATAACCGGCGTTCCGCAGACATGTGGCTATCATTTCTCGCAGATCTTCATCATTCTCCACTAACAACCGATGATACCTGGCTCCGATGGCGTTAGTTCCTTAATTGCCGGTGCGGCCAAATCGTGAATCACGGTTACCCACTAAACAACAGCTTATGATCGTTAATCCACCACTGCGTCCTAGTCACTGCCGATATATAGGCAAGGCTGCCGATCCCTCGGCACAACCCTTCTCGCTTGTGGAGACTTTTTTCCTTAACTGCTAACAACTTCCAAGAAGTCCGTTGAGGGGCCTGTGCGTGCTTGTAGCGCTTAATGGACCCATATGAGTCGAGAGGGATACAAATACGCGGAGTTGCTGTTGTTGGAACGCCAACGGGACTTGGTCGCCCTGAAAGCGAAATATCGAGGCCAGCCGAGCGACTACTTTAGCTGCCGACGTTCGCTGCTACAGGCGATTAATCAACTGGAGACCCTGCTGGAGGCTAACTCCGAAGCAGTGTTAGCAAACGATAGGAAAGAATTGAAGGGGTAACAAGTGCGTTCTACAATCGATCTACGACTGTCCCATGCACTCCCTTTCCTGTGCAGATATCGAAGTGCCTAGCCACCACCGACGGTGGAGGAGGAACTTAGTGAAAGCTGTGTCAAAATTGAACCGTGGGCACACGGACAGCACGCTGCGTGCTTCTGAGGCTCGGTACCGCAGACTGTTTGAGGCAGCCCAAGATGGGATACTGATTCTCGATGCCGACACTGGAGTCATAACCGACGTTAACTCTTTTTTGATGCGTTTATTGGACTATTCCCGAGAAGAGTTCATTGGCAAGACCCTTTGGGACATCGGTGCATTCAGGCAAATTCAAGAATCGAAAGCCGCTTTTCGGGAGCTTCAGAACAAGGAATATATCCGATACGACAATCTGCCGCTTGAAACTAAAAGCGGGCGGCGGGTCAGCGTCGAGTTTGTCAGCAATGTTTACGATGAAAATGGGAAAAGCGTAATTCAGTGCAACATTCGTGACGTCACCGCGCGGAAGCAGAGCGAGGCATCTCTGCAAGAGAGTCAACAACATCTGGCTGCCATTCTCGCCTCGGCAATGGACGCTATCATTACCGTCGATGGGCAGCAGCGCATTATGTTGTTCAATGCCGCCGCCGAGAAGATGTTCCGTTGTTCGGAGTCGGAGGTTCTGGGGCAGTCGATCGAACGATTCATTCCGCAGCGTTTCCACGCCGCGCACTCCGGGCACATCCGGTCATTCGGACAGACTGGCGTTACTAAGCGCGTCATGGGCGCTCTGGAACCGCTCTGGGCACTGCGTTCTGACGGCGAGGAATTTGAGATAGAAGCCTCCATCTCGCACACAGAATCCGGCGGCAAGAAGATATTCACCGTGATCATGAGGGATGTCAGCAAGCGCGAGCAGTCGGAAGACGCACTACGCAAATCCGAAGAGAGGTTCAGCAAGGCTTTTCGCAGTAACCCGCTAGCGATCACGATCTCGACGGCAGGGGAAGGCCGCTATCTGGACGTGAATGATTCTTTTCTCGATCTGCTCGGGTGCAGGCGTAAGGATGTGATTGGTCGCACAGCAGAAGAACTACGCTTCTGGAGTGAACCTCTGGATCGCGCGGAAATGCTGCGCCAGTTAAGGGAAGAGGAAAGGGTGGCGAGGCAACACACCCGATACCGAACGGCTAAGGGAGAGATTCGAGAAGCAGAGGTATGGGCGGAATTGATCGAGCTGGACGGGCAACGCTGCGTGCTGGCGATCACTCGCGACCTCACCGAGATCCAGCTACTGGAAGCTCAGGTCCGCCAAGCTCAGAAGATGGAGGCAGTAGGGCGTTTGGCTGGGGGGGTTGCGCATGATTTCAACAACCTGCTCGGCGTAATGCTGGGCTACGCCGATCTTTCTCTCGCGCTAGTTCCTCCGGACAATCCGCTGAACAGGTACCTGTTGCAGATTACGAAAGCCTCAGGACGGGCCGCGTTGCTCACTCGGCAACTCCTAGCGTTCAGCCGCAAGCAGGTTGCCTTCACCAGAATCCTGGATCTAAACGAAGTTGTGCATAACGCAACCAGTATGTTCCTGCGACTGGTCGGCGAGGACATTGCGGTTGAGTTCCGACCGACCAACCCGTTGGGTAGCATCAAGGCCGACCCGAGCCAGATCGAACAAGTCCTGATGAATCTCGTCGTAAATGCACGAGACGCGATGCCGATCGGGGGCAAGATCATCATCGAGACAGCGGAAGCTGAAATGGACGAGCACTACGTTTCCCTGCACCCGGGTTCCCACGCCGGACAACATGTTGTCCTCGTGGTGAGCGACACGGGTTGCGGTATGGATGAAAGCATCAAGTCGCAAATTTTCGAACCTTTCTTTACGACCAAGGCCCTTGGGCAAGGAACGGGCCTTGGACTCTCGACCGTGTATGGAATTGTGAAGCAGAGCGAGGGCTATATCCTTGTCTACAGTGAACCCGGCAAGGGCACAACCTTCAAGATTTATTTTCCGAGGGTGTACGAGAAGGCCGAAAAGCTTGTGTTGTCCCATGAAGAAGCCGAGCCGCCGGGAGGATCAGAAACGATACTGGTGGTTGAGGATGATGACACGTTGCGCGAACTCACGGTCAAGCTCCTGCAAGATGGCGGTTACCGAGTGGTCGAAGCAACAAATGCGGATGACGGACTAAGAATCATGGCGGCTTCTCTACCAGTAGTCGATTTGCTCTTGACGGATGTCATCATGCCCGGAACCAGCGGGGTTGAGCTGGTGAAACAGGCCAGGGAAGGCCATCCCAAACTTCGCTCGCTGTTCATGTCGGGATATAGCGACTATCTGGTCGGCAGGCAAGGAGTGTTGACGCAAGACGCTTCTTTCTTGGAGAAGCCCTTCACCAAGAGATCGTTGCTCGCGAAAGTTTACGCGGCGCTGCACGGCGACTCCACAAAACGTCAATAACATTTGTCGGGCTATTCGTGGAGCACGACGTCGAGCAGTGAACTGTGAACCTCCAACCCGCCGTTATAGTCAATGAGGCCCAGTTGTCTGAACCGATTCATAAAGAAATTAACTCGGGCCCGAGTTGTGCCGACCATTTCCGCTAACACTTCTTGACTTATTTTTGGGATTACGCTCTCCGTTCGCTGTTCCTTCCCAAAGCGGGCCAGCATCAAAAGCGTCCGAGCCAGCCGCTTCTCAGCAGAGTTGAAAAGCTGATCAACCAAGTCTTCCCGAGTTTGGTTGTAGCGGCGGAGCAGATATGCGACCAACAGTTCGGAGAACGTATGCTCACGGTGAAGTACTCTCAGCATCGCCTCTCTTTCAATCCGTAGTAAACAACAATTCGTAATTGCGGTGGCAAATGTAGTGCGCAGAGGTTGGTCGGAGGCGATGCAATCCTCACCTATGAAGTCCCCCTCTCCCAGCAGTGAGATGGTGGCCTCTTTACCCCGCGAGGACAGAACCGTGAGCTTTACCCGACCAGTTTGAATATAGAAAACGGCGTCGCTCGGTTCGCCTTGCGCGAATATCACTTTGTTTGTTGGACATCTCAGCAGCGTTCTGCCCAACCCGGCTTGAGCGAGGAAAACTTTCGGATCAAATCGCCGTGCTTTGTTAGGCGACATACAAGGCTCGTGGGCGAAGCCCAAAGTAAAAATCCTATCCCTGATAGCGAGGAAACTGCAACACCAAATAGCGTATTGTTACGAATTCAGAACAGGCTATCGTTGCTGAGATTGAGAAACAACCAATCGTGTCAACTTGCACCAGAAAGTGTGCAATTGTGAACAGACAGAGATGAATTACTTAGGCTACCGTTTCTGAAAGTCCAAATGCACCGTCCTTAAGTGGGGAAGGAAGTACAGCGATGTGTCGAGTGTTACTCGCCGATGACGACGAAGGCGTCCGCAATATGTTGCGGGCAATGCTGGAACGAGACGGCTTTGAGGTAGTCGCCGTAGCAAACGTACCCGACGCACTCCGCCGCATTGCGACAGAGAACTTTGATGTGCTGCTTTCCGACCTACACATGCCGCGCGCGGGTGACGGTTTCACCGTCGTCAGTGCAATGCGTCACACCCATCCACGAGCAGTGACCCTGGTGATCAGTGGCTACCCGGAACTGGACGAGGCCTTGTCCGCCATCTGCTTGCAAGCTGACGAAGTGCTGGTGAAACCAATTGCAATTGCCTCTCTTCGGAAGGTGATCTACGAAAAACTCGGGAACCCGGTAGCTTATAGACCGCTACCCATGGAGAGCGTGGCTTCAATACTGGAGCATGACCTCAGCGCAACCATTCAGGACTGGATGGCACTCGTGGAAAAAGACGAAGAGCTGAACTGTATCCCGCTGAGCTTTGAAGAGCGCACCGGCCATCTTCCTTATCTCATCGCCGACGTGATTCACCGCTTACGTCTCCCTCCCAATGCCAAGGCAGTCATCTCCATCGCAGCACGGCAGCACGGAGATTTGCGCCTCAGACAGGGCTATACAGCCGCGATGGTGGTAGAAGAGTCGCGAATCCTGCAGGTCAGCATTTTCAATACTCTGCAGAACAACCTGCTCCGAGTGGATTTCAGCAAGGTGTTGTTAGACGTTATCACCATCGCAGACGAAGTCGACTCGCAATTGAAACAAGCCATGCTCAGCTACATCCAACCCGGGGGAGCCATACCTTCCCGGCTTCGGACCGCATACATGTAGCCTTTGTTTACAACTGTCACCAGACGTGTTCTGAATCTGCGCCCTAGCTTTTGTCGCAATAACATCTGTGGGCCGAGCGTTTTAACGATCTTGATGCTCATACTTTTCCATTTTCTTATGTAGCTCGTCGTTGTGAACAGCCGTGGGCCACGCCCCAGGGCACAGCACAGTGCCATCTTCATGTAGCCACCGCTCTTTCTCTGGCCGTTCTAGTGAGAAGTTAACTGATTTTCGGCACGCGCCGCATTCCGTTCCCCCCAGATGCGTTTGCGGTGGCATACTGGCCGGGATTTCGCCAATCACTTCTTCTGGTTTCGCTCTCCCGAGTGGTCCGATAAGTCCCAATGAATCTCTTTGTCGAGAAAGCGGTTGCCGAACTTGGTCCGAATGCCGACGAACCCTTCCTCGCCGTTCCAGACTCCGCAAGACAAACCGCGCGAATTTAACCGATAAACCTTACCCTTTACGAGTTCGTTTACGGGGATCACGAATGATACCTTCCCGGTTCGGTCCTCATACGTGACGTGGGGCATAGCTGACTTTTTCAATTGATTCGTAGAAAGTCTTGAGCTCGGTTAATCGAATGCCCTTTTGCAATCGTGGATCGTCGTCTTTGAGGTAGCAATTTCTTTTTTTGCCTAGCGGAGGAATGACAAACATATCCTTGAAAGCATCGCACTTCAAATTGAGCCGGGCGACAAGGGTAACCATTTTGTGTTCGCCTTGAACAGGGTCTATGAGCCATCTCGGGCCGCGCTCTGGGAAGTCATGACGCGGCCGAGACACCATTACTGAGATGAGCCGTCCGCCTTGAGTACGAAAAAGGCTATGGCAACGTCCACTAGGCTTCTCGATTGAGATTCGAGGGTCCATATCAGCGATCGACCTCATTAGATCGTTACGGAGTCGCTGAATGCGCTGTCTAACTTCGAGCCAGCCTGCGTCCCAGATTCGGCGATAGCCAACCAGCTCGTAAGCACGGCTAAGTGTTCCAAACCGTTTTCTGTATGTGAGCGGCGATGGGGCAGTTGGAGTTCTATTGATGAGGTCAACACTAATTCTCCCGTGCGCAGATCGTATTGATCGGAGTTCTTCAAGTAGATCTTGGTCTGATCGATTTCTGGGAAGCAAACTCTCCATCTGCTCGATCCGACGTTGGGCTTTGGCAAAGGTTCCAGGATCGATTAATGGTTTGAATGCACCAGGTACAGCAACCCATTCGGACTTAGGTTTTTGTTTCAATGGCGTATACAGCCGCCGAGTCGTAAGGCCGTATGTGTTATGCCCAATGTATTTGGGATGCGTGAGAATTCCTCGTACTAGATCGCCCTGCCATTCCGAACCTCCCGAGAATCCGATCCCTTTACTATTCAGATAGCGAGCGATCTCTGTGAATGTTTTCCGGCTTCGGATGAACATCTGATATATCTGGCGCACGCAGTGCATTTCATTCTCAGGCCCTGGAACAAGGATAACCGGTCGGTCGTAAGGTTCTTCCTCTCCCCGGGTGCCAAAATTTGTTTGGGAGTTCCATCTGGAGACAGAAGTAGCCTTCTAAAACCGTAGCCCGGTACTGCTCCCTGTCTGAATCCGAGAGTTGCAAGGCGGCGCTGTCCAGCAGCAACTTTGACAGCCATTTCGCGACTGAATTCACTGGCCATTACTCCTTTTAGGGATTTCATGATCATGTTGGGCAACGCGTCGTCATTCGGGAACACCTCTGCGCAGTAGTGGACACGTACACCTGCAGATTTACACAGAAATTCGTAGTAAGCAGATTCATCGGAGTCAGAAAAACGCCCCCAACGGCTCACGTCATAGACGAGAATGGCTTTATAGATTGCTTGGCCCTGTACTACGTCGTGGATCAATTTCTGAAGCCCCTTTCGTCTCCGAAACAATACACCAGAGAATGCCGGGTCCGAATAGGTCTGAACAACAGAAAATCCGTGTTGCTTGGCGTACTCAGCAATGGCTCGCGACTGATTCTCCAGGGAGTACTCTTGAAGAGCAGTAGACATGCGTAGGTATTGAGCAGCGGGGGTTTCCGTTGTTGAAATCGGCATGACAGACCTCAATGTTGTATTGGTCGCCCTTTGAGATTTTTCGACGCTCGGTCGGCAACCCGGGAGTTATACGGTCGTTGGTGCACATCGCCATTACGCTGAAAACCCCTTCCAAGGGAAGATGAGCGCTATGGCCTGTTTTCGCCAATCATCAAATACTCACACGCAACGGTGAGCGAAATCACTGAAAGCCGGACGTTACAGGCGAATAATACCATAAGATTCGTGCCACTCTTTCCAAGTCTCTAGCGCCTAGCGCCTGTTGATATTCGTGGGGCGAGTCTCCAGATTCATACCGGCCCCTCATAGAGCAGACTATTGTGTAAGGTCATTCACTGAACCAACAGGCTGCCTACCCGAAGAGCAGGTCCCACGGCGGGACAATGGGCCGAGAAAAACTTGACGTTTACAGATAAAACCTGAGGAGGATTCCTACCATGCAGAAGCAAACAGTGCGTTCGTCATTGCTTATGATTGGGCTGGTGGTTTGGCTCCTGGCTGTTATCCCACGGACCAGTGCGCAGACATGCTCAATGAAGACCCTTAAAGGCACCTATGGCTACATTGCACAAGGTGCGGCTGTTGTGCCGACTATTCCGCCAACTATTCCCGAATATTCCAACTTGGGCGTCATAAGCGGGATTATCACTTACGACGGTAATGGGAACCATTCGGGCGAGTCCTTCAGTAATATTGGCGGCTTCCTTCTTGCAGATACGTTTACCGGTACCCAAATCGTGAACCCTGATTGCACTTTTTCAGGCCAACACGTGAGCAACACTGACGGGAGTATCTCGAACTATTGGGGGACAATTACCGGCAATGGCTTGACGCAGGAAATTCATTTCATTGACACAGACCTTTTCTACGTCGCCTACGGAACAGTTTACAAGATTCCGGGGCAATGTTCGTTATCGACCCTTGAAGGACGCTACGCGTTCTTCGGTCAAGGGACGCGTGCCGATAACGCTCTGGCTACCCGCGTCGGAATCATCACATACGATGGCCAAGGGAATCTCGCCGGCAATGGCAAATTAGCGCTAAACGGCAATGCCGCCGTGCCGGATGCATTCACGGGTACGTATACGATAGCCGCGAACTGCACAGTGTGGGCCCAAATTAATGATTCTGCGTTTCTCCCTGCTACCTTCATAGAAGTGGGGAGAATCACTCGTGGCGGGACGGAGGTTGATCTCATCATAGCGGACCCAGGTTTCGTTTTCGCTGAAGCGATGAGGAAGCAATAGGCTTGCAGCCGTGAGAACACTTGGCCGGCTGTGGGGGCTGGTTTCTTTCGCTGCGGGCAGCAGGGTGGGTTGTGTGTGTCGATAAGTTGTTGAAAAATCGCCATTACACTCAAAATGCCCCGGCAGGGGGAGTGTAAAACGCCATCTGATAACAAACAGCCACATACCACCGCGCTCGGACGCTGAGTACAATGGGGACTGTCAAACGTGAATGACGAACCCACTCAGAACGGCGAAGCTCGCTAGAGAAAGAGGAACGAGGTGGTGGCGTCAGCACATCGCTTTGGCCTACATCATTTTGACTTCTGCATTCGCCTTGGCTTTCCTTATTGTGCGACTCATAGACCGGAAGCTGCCGGAATGGCTGTCAGCCCTCGGTGTCAGTCCCTCAGGAGTGAATCTGCTCATTGGAACGGCATGGTGCGGTCTGGGCTTGTGGGGCATCCGTACAAGGGGGAATGGAGCAGGTGTGATCGTCATATATGTTCTCTGCATGTTCGGGGGCGTTCTTATGCTGGCAAAGGCCTTCCAGCTTTTTTGAGAGCCTTCCGGTAGTAGTTGGTTGTGGCCCGAGCTGTGGATAGTTGTTGCAAAATCCCCATTACACTCAGAACCCCTGCCGGGGGGATTTTGAGCGTAATCGCCTGTTTTCGACAGTTATGCGGTAGGTTCGCGGCTTCCTCTATTGCGCACTCACTTTCTTGGCATCGTAAACAATCTTTCCCCCGACCATAGTCAGGAGCGACTCCGTTTTCGGCAACTCCTGGGCTTCAATATGGAAAATGTCCTGTGAAAGGACAGCGAGGTCAGCGAGTTTCCCCGGCTCCAGACTGCCTTTGTCCTTCTCCGCGAATTCCGCGTAGGCCGATGTCAAGGTGTAGGCAACAATGACCTGTTCCCGTGTCATCGACTCTTGTGGCCTTCCGGGCACGTTAGAAGCAAACATGAGGTTGAGATATGGATTGTTGGGGCCGTCGGAGCCGATTGCAACCGGAATCTCGGCATCTAGCAATGAACGAAACGCCTGTAATCTCTGAGTGGTTTCCGGTCCGAAACGCCTGATGAAGAGATCTCGCAAGGTAAAGTGGACTGGATTCTGTACAACCACGATTCCCAAGTCCCGCACCCGACCTACGAGATCTGGCGTAATGCCTTCGCCGTGTTCGATCCGTACCCGACGCTTCCGCCAGATCGCCTTACCACCCGTAGCATCCATCGCGTCTAAGAACGTTTTGACCGAGCGATCCCCGACAATGTGCACCAACAACTGATCGTTGCTCTGCAATGCCTCGCGGAGCATGGCTTCCATATCTTTCTCGCTGAAGTCCATCCAGCCCGACGTGCTGGGGTCGTCCGCATACGGGTGATCCATGGCGCACGTCCGCTCGATGGGAGTGCCATCCAGAATGTATTTCGTGCCGCTTACCGTGACCAAAGGCGACGGCGAATGCGGCAGCGTGCTGCCTTCTTCGGTGATCCGACGATGTTCATCGGTGAGCACGAAATGCATAACGCGCATCCGCAGGGGTGTTGGAGCTTTCGTCAGCAAGGACACCAATCTTTCAGGCCCGATCGGCACGGACATGTTTTGGACTGAGGTGATACCGAGGCGAGCCGCGTCAGACAGGAATTTGCGGGTATCGTTTAATGCGTCTTCCTCGGTGACAAGAGAATTGAGAGTGCGGTGAAGGCGAAAGGTCGCATATTCGAGAGTTACCCCGGTGAACCTTCCATTTGCATCGCGAACATATCGACCTCCGAGCGGATTAGCTTCGTCACCTTTCAAACCAAGGTTCTGCATTGCCGCCGAGTTCACGATGTAGTAGTGGCCGGTCCATCCTGACAGCAGAACCGGGTGGTCGGGCGCAAGTTTGTCCAGGGAATCCCTATTCGCCTCCTTCGTCTCGAAGACCAGCGCACCTGTGTCCCCGAATACTAGAGTTCCTTTGGGGGTGGAGGGTACGGTTTTTGCGATTGCGCTTGTGACTTCCTGCCAAGTCGGTTCCTGGCTGTTGAAGTGCAATTCGACCCCCTTCAGACTAGAAAACAAGTGGTAATGTGCATCGTTGATGCCGGGAATCACGACGTGGCCACCCAGGTCGATGCGCTTGGTCTGCGATCCGGACAACGCACCAATCTGCTGAGAGGTCCCGATGGCAAGAATCCGCTCGCCCTTGATTGCCACTGCTTCGACATAGGGCTGAGCTGGACTGCTGGTAAAGATTTTGCCGTTTACGAGGATGACATCGGCTCCGGGCTGCTCTGCGGTCGACGAGAATGCAGCGAAGAACAACACAAGCAGAGCTGGCAGAGACATTTTCTTCATCATTGTCGTGAACCTCTCAAGCAGGAGCATTCTATGACAGGGATTCGCGGAAAGGCGAAAATCCGCGAGCTGTTTCTCGTAGTTGGTGAAACATCCCCATTTCACTCATCTTCCGATTACAGACCAATGCTTCCGATGTGAACCGAGTCGAAAGCAGTCGAAATTTGAGTGTAAAGGCCTGGTTACAACAGTTGAGAGATTACAACAGTTGAGAGAGTGTCGTCCCCGGACCACCGAGTTCGCGTTGAGTTTTTCACCTTATTTGTTTCGACTGTTCAATAAATTTCAGGATCGTCACAAAATCCGGTACGGTCAGAATGAAATAGACGCTAGGGTGGCGGCCAGCAATCAGCCCGCTGAAAGTGACTCCTTTGATCTTCTTACGCAAGTGGATAACCAGCACAGTGTGTACCGGGTCGGAATCGACAAAATTCGTGAGGTCCATGCTGGTGATGTCCGCGACCGCCACTTGGAAATTGTGTGGCTTAGTTGGCGTACCGTCTTCCTTAAAGGTGAACATGCCGAGCGTCAGAATAAGTTTGCCTGAGGCACCTGCACCGTACGGCGCAGGCCCCAGTTTGGCATCGATCTCAAGGGGATGAGAGAAGTCCAGGAGCGGCTGTGATTCCAGTACAGTCGTCAGGCGCGAGATGAGCTCATGGTCCGAAAAGACTGTATAGCTTTTCACTATGCCCGCACTACTGAACTCGACAAGCAGGTTCCGGTAATGCCAGAGGCGTTGCGAGCTGCCTCCTCTTAAATCTTCGACGATGATAGCGGAAGATGCGGTGGACCATCGGGCCATGAAGAAATTCTGCGACTGGAGACGCACATCGAAATGTTTCAGCTTCTCCTCTACTTCTGTGCGCCTGGTCTGTCCCCCCTGAATAAAGGACAAGTCAAAAGGCTTCTCAATCAATCCGCTCTGTCCTTTTACGCGTTTGGGTAAGGGCGTAACGCCCAGGCATCCGAGCAGGGTCACACAGAGTGGTAAAGTGATCCCCACCTGCAGCCACCACTGTACGCGGGTGTGTCGATTTTCGGGCCTCATTTGATGTCGCCGTTCCTCATCGTGGCGGTGAGGGGGATGCCTTGTGACTTTGAAAGCACCAGTAGCGAGAGCAACCGTGAACAACCACCATCCAACGAGAACGGTGAGTATCAGGGACAAAGACCTGATGTCCATAAACTGTCCCCTACATAAAGAACCAGCTCACCGCGAACCGCTGAGCGGTGCCCCGTCTATCCCCATCGCTATTATCCGTGCATTTTGCACGGTCCTGCGGCGTAACACACGACGCCCACCGCAAGAAAAGCAGCGGCTCCAACTGCAATTCCTATAACGATTTTCGAGCCTTTCGACATTCCCTTCCGGTTCACTTGCTGAACATCTGCATAAGCCAACTGCTTGGTTGTCCCGGTCTTCTGGTCGGTAAGGACGAAACCTGTGTCAGAAATGTCGCTCACCTTGCCGGTGAGCTTCTTCTGATTGTCGATCTTCTTGTTCAGGATGACCTTAACCGCTTTGTCCTTCTCCTGTGCCTTGCGGAGAACTTGCTGCATCTTGGCTACGGTCTGAGGAGGGGACTGCGCTTGATCTTGTGCAGCGATAGTGCTGTGCAAGAGGACAGCCGCGATTGCCAAGGAGATGGCCTTGTAAAGCATGTTGGCTCCTCCAGCCTTGAACTAGAAATGTGTCTCCGGAGGATTCAGTCAGGTCGCCTCAGGGGGTGGTGCGTCCCACGATGGGAAGTACTCTTCGGGGAGGCGAGACGTATTCGAGACGCATTAATGCTGCGCCGATGACCAACGTCATGTCAATGACGAGGGTCACACCTGGCTGCGGGAGCACAGGGCAAAGCGAAACAGTCAACTGGTGTTAAATCCCCATTACTCTCATTGACGCACCAACGCCTGGTTGCAGCCCTCTGCAATTACTTGCAGACGAGAGTCACAGATGGGTAGCCCTTTCCCGTAACCGTACCAGAGTTACTGATCGTCGCCGGCGTGGGGGTCACACTCAGGCAGGTCGCAAGCCCTTGGGCCGAAGCTTGATTGCTGATGGTGGTATTCACGGGGTCGGAGGTCGACCATACGCCAACAAAGTCCGGGATTAAAGGACAGTTGCCCTTCACTGTGGATGAGAGCGAAAACTGCACCTCATTTCCCGGTGCAGAGGCGTTGTGATCAGCCGTCGCGTTCACCGGAGCGATAGCGGTGGTGACCACGCATCTGCCGCTGGAGATGCCGCCGCAGGCGGCCATCGACGCACAGAGGAACAGCAGAGCTAACAGCCAAGATCCCCTACGCATCTCTAAGAACCTCCGCTCTGCAAGTGTAGCCTTACTGTTGCAAAATCGCCATTACACTCAAAATGCCCCCCGGCGGGGTTTTGAGTGCTATGGCCTTCCATGAGAAGGCCGGTCGGAGTCAAGTCGATTCTGTTCTCGCTTGGTGGAACATCGTTTGGTCTTCCCGCCGAGTGGCCACTGTCGCCAGGCTTCCATCCGCACTCTCGAGAGCGATTCGTTTCGCTCGGTGCATGTTGGGCGTTCTCGGTTCAGCCGGTGCTGCCATCTGATTAGCGCCCTGTGGTTCTGCTCTTGCAGAGTGGAACCTGGGCCAGGCCATAGACGCAGTCACCGGAACTCGGCTTTGGCTTTCGTCTTTTTCACTTCCTGGAACGGTTTTGACTTTGTTTTGCTGTTTTGTTTTACGCGGCTGCCGCCACTGTCGTTGAGCTGCTGTTGTGCAACGGTTCGTACGCTTCTCCGCTCACCCACAGATGATGCAACAGCACCGCCAGCTTTCTCGCCGTTGCGACGATCGCTCGCTTCTTGCCGTTCCTTCCGCCTCGCTCGGCCAGCTTCAGGCCCCAACGTCTAAGATCACAGTCCACACCGAACGGTCCCAGAATGTGCTGCGCTCCTTGCACCAACAACGTCCGCAGATACGGATCGCCTTCTTTGCTGATGTGCAGTTGCGGCTCGCTCTGACCAGAGTTTCTTCGTCCCGGCTGCAGCCCCAGATAGCAGCCCACGTCACGGCTCTTGCGGAAGCGATGCGGGTCTTCCATGACGGCATGCTCCATAGTCTGGAAGTCGTCTCCAGCGTAGATCCGGCGCTGGACCGTTCAGCTTTGGAAGCCGTCCAGCAGTGGCGTTACGATCCGTACATGTGTAATGGCGGGTAGTGTCCTAATTGAAATCTTTACCAACTGAGCGTGGCATGAATCGTGCTCCTGATCCATTCTGAGAGCGAACGAAAGAAGGCGCCGTAATCGATGTTTCTTTTCTTGTTGCACCTCTAAATTTGGGAGCGGGCGGGAAAGTGTTTTACTGCAGCTACCGCGACATCAGAGAAAGCAAGCACACGGAAACCTTGCTTCGACAGGCGCAGAGGATGGAAGCGGTCGGACGACTCTCGGGAGGCGTGGCTCACGATTTCAACAATCTGCTGACAGTCATCATGGGATACAGCCAGATCCTGGCGCAGGGACTTACCGCTGGCTCCGAGTTGCACAACGCTACGACTCAGATTGGATCGGCGGTGGAGCGTGCGGCTGGGATTACCCGGCAGTTGCTCGCCTTTAGTCGCAAGCAAGTGCTCTCGCCGCGGTTCATCGATCTCAATAACGTCATGCTGAGTTTCGACTCCATGTTGCGGCGGCTCATCGGCGAAGACATTGAGGTCCACACCGTTCGCGCCCGTGACCTGGGCACGGTGGAGGCCGACCCCGGACAAATCGAGCAGGTGCTCATGAACCTCTCCCTAAATGCTCGCGACGCCATGCCCTACGGTGGAAAGCTGACGCTAGAAACCTCTAACGTTGAGCTCGACGACGCATACGCCCTCGAGCATCAGCCCGTCAAGCCCGGGCGATATGTCATGCTTGCGATTAGTGACACGGGCGTCGGCATGAGTACCGAGATCCTGACTCACATCTTCGAGCCCTTCTACACTACCAAGGAACTCGGCAAGGGCACCGGTCTCGGACTGTCGACTGTATACGGAATCGTCAAGCAGAGTGGAGGCTACATCTGGGTTTACAGCGAGCCCGGTCAGGGATCCACGTTCAAAATCTACCTTCCCCGCATGGACCAGCCAGCCGAGAAACTCGGGTCCGAGAAGGGATCCAACCACGTGCAGCGGGGCACGGAGACCCTCTTGCTGGTCGAGGACGATTCACAACTTCGCCAACTCACCTCTTCGATCCTTGCCCACTGCGGCTACAAAGTGTTGGTTGCCGGCAGCACTGACGAGGCTCTCGCCCTGTGCAAGACCAACTATCACGAGATCGAACTGCTGGTCACCGATGTGGTCTTGCCCGGCATGAATGGCCGCCAATTGGCGGAGAAAGTGACGCAAATCTCTCCTCAGGTGAAAGTGCTCTACATGTCCGGCTATACCAGTAACGCCATCGTCCACCACGGTGTGCTTGACGCCGGACTCTGGTTTCTGCACAAGCCCTTTTCGCTGTCCGTCCTTGTCGCCAAGGTCAGGGAGGTTCTGGACGCGCCCCCCGACAATCCTCACGCGCCAAAAAGCGAATAGAACTCGCAACTGTCGCAGTATCTTTAGCTCCCAAACCGCCTATGGGTCCGAGCGGGCAGCATGCTGCAGACTGCTCTGTGCTGCCTCAATCGTCGTTTCCTGGACTCCATTCAAACCGCGAACAGTGGTCAACGTCATAGTGTCTTGATGTCACGAAGGGCGTCGAAAAGAAGTCAACTGTACCAGACTGATCCGTGGCTTGATTGTTCCTTAGCTTTTTCGACAAGCGTTCTAAGTTCTTCACGGATCGCAAGGACTCGAAACTCCCGCTTATCATGCTCTGCATTCGCAGCTAGTGAATGGCTTCTGTTATTTCGGTAGCGTCGCTCCTCTTGCTGGATCAGTTCAATCTCTCGACGGAGTCTTTCAGTCCGTTCCGCGATTGAACAATCGTCCATGGTGTGAACTCTACGCCTCTGCTGAAAAAACAAGAAGGTTCATCCTGAGCGATTTCACTCAACCCTGCCGAGAGCGGTATGCCGAAGCATCGCCATCACGCACTCGTGGACAATTGACAGGTCTCGTCCACCAGAGTTATGTCCTTCACTCGCGCTCGCGCAACAAAAAGAGCCCGGGACGCGAGTCTCGGACCCCACCATCCCGACAAACTATTTCTGCACGGAAATGGATCAGCTTCATTGGATTTTCTGTTGGCGTTCAGTCAGTCTCCGCAGCTCCTCTCGGATCGCCAGGAGACGCAGCCTTCTCAATTCGTTCGTGTAGGCTTCTGCCGCCGTGTGGTGCTCCTGCGATCGGTACGACTCATTGTCGTGCTGAAGCAATGCGATCTCTTGTCGCAGCTCTGAGACCCGTTGCCGATCGAATGCATCCATGCTGGAAATATACCCCCAACCAAATTCAAACGCACCGTGAACGGGATAGTCGATGCAAGCAGGTCACGCTCATTGGGAATTGGCCGACGGCAGGTCAACGAGTGAAATGGCGATTTTCCGCCAATCTGCCCAAGGTCGGAGGTTTCAAGAGATTGTCTTGTTCGGAAAAAACAGAGGTTAAAAGGACGCGCCCTTCCACACCACTTTGCTCGACTTGTCTATGTAGACCCAGCCCTCATGGGTGCCTACCATCGCCAGTCCGTCCACAAAATCAAGTGCGGCGTCGAACTGAAGGGGAATTACGAGTTCGCCTTTCTTGTTGATGTATCCGTACTTGCCCTTCTTAACAGCGGCCAGGCCCTCAGAGAAGGCACGAGCGTCGCTGTAACAACTGGTGTCGATTACCAGTTTGCCGTATTTGTCATAAAAGCCCTGCGGTGAAGTCCATGGGGACCATATCAGTCCTTCGCGCATGGTCGGCCAGGCAGTGGCGTGTTGGGGAGGAATAACGTAGTGTCCAGACGTATCGATGAGGCCGAAGTCGTTACGACCGACGAGCGCGACGCCCTCTCGGAAGCGGCCGCAGCCATATTCATAGTTGATGAATGGTCGTATGACGACCTTGCCGGCATGATCGATGTAGCCGCATCGCTGGTCAACAGCGACCGCGGCCATCCCTTCTGAAAAGTCTGAAGCGTAGTCGAAAGTGGGCGGAATCACATAATTCCCGATCTTGTCGATGTAGCCCCACTTAGCGTTCAGCTTTTCGTTCACAGCCGCGAGTCCCTCATGAAAATCAGAAGCATTGAAGAATCGTGGGGGAATTACGATCTTGCCGGTCCTGTCGCGGTAGCCACGCAAACGGTGCCGCAGGTAGTTATTGCCCTTCCGGCGTGTTGCGAACTCAAAGCCAGCGAGACCTTCGCTGAAGTCGAAGCGGACACCCGAGGAGAAGCGCGCTTCATCGAACACGACTTTCCCGGTAGTGTCCACGTAGCCGGATCGGCCCTCTTCCAAGAAATACGCAAGACCCTCACTGAATTTCGCGACGTAATCGAAGCGATATGGAATAACCAGATTAGCGGAAGAGTCAATGAACCCGATCTTGCCCCTGCTAACCACAGGACGCAGGACTGGAAACTCGGTCACCAGTGTAGGGGCCGATGGGACAACCGGCGTCTGACCGATTGCGACGCCAATCAATAGAAGTACCGGGGCGACACCTCCAAACGGGCGTCTCTGGATTTGGCTCCTCATCCAGTTGTTACGGTACGGCGACTCGTTCCCGCCTTCAGTGAGCTCGAGCACTGGTGCACGTGATTGGACGATTCCTCACGGGTGCTGAACCACGCTTTTACCGTCAAACCCCTCGACGGCATGATGAGTGCAATGGGGATTAATCGCCAACTCACCGGGCAGTCCGGCGTTACAATTCTCCTCGGTGAGATTCGCCCATGGCCGAACCGGTAAAGCCGCTAACATTTGACGATATTGTGGATTGGGCATATAGCACCTTGCCCCAGAAGATCAAGGACGTGCCAGACTTCCCCGGCATCCAGATTGCCGACGAACCACCCGAGGGATATCTAAAGACGAGGAAACCGCGCACGGAAATATTGGGACTTCACGTCGGCGTGCACCGGACCGACCGCGAAACCCACCAACTGCGGCCATTCTCCGACCTGATATTTGTGTTTCGGGGTCCGATACTGCGGTGCTCAAAGGGAGATATACGCGCCGAAGTAAAACAGGTGGTTTGGCATGAAGTAGCTCATTGGCTCGGCCACAACGAGGAGGAGGTGAGGGAGTTAGGTCTTTCACGCAGCGCCGAGGACGCGGCTAATTCCCCGATCGAAGTCGCAGCGTCGGAAATCGCGTTGCTACAGGAACTCCGGAACACTCCCAGTGAGCC
This sequence comes from Candidatus Dormiibacterota bacterium, assembly GCA_035632675.1. Taxonomy (GTDB): domain Bacteria; phylum Acidobacteriota; class Terriglobia; order Terriglobales; family Acidobacteriaceae; genus Sulfotelmatobacter. The sequence continues at coordinate 2,781 of DASQGJ010000065.1, read as the reverse complement.
AAGCAACGTGATGGAACAACAGTTGCGCTGCATAGACTGCTACTCCGCAGACGTCACCTGCCGCGAAGGCGAAAAGCCATTGAGCTATGTTGGAGCAAACTCGTTCGATCCCATTACCCTTCATGCGAAGAGCTGCAAGTGCAATTCCTGCGGCTACGAGTGGGATGACGAGGATACTGCGTAGGCAACTGTTGTAACCAGGCCATTTCGCTCATTGAGGGGTTTTGAGCGTAATGGCGATTTTTCGCCAATCGACTCTCGTCTTTGCCCAGCGTCTGGCGATGGCGTTCATCAGTGTGACCCACGTCACAGACAGCGAGCGCTCATTCGTGTCGTATTCCTTACGTCTCGCCTCTCCGCCAAGCAGTCCCCATCAGTTCAGACAGTCCAGACGCCGAGGCGACCCAGCCCCAAATACGGGAAGAAGTCTGGCAGTCGCGAAAATCCGGCAAAGGAGGTTTTCAAATGAAGAGCACACTAGTGTGGTGTGTCGTGGCATTGTTGTCGTTGATGGTGGCGGCACAAGCGCAAGACAAGAAGGTGAGCGGCGGAACCGAACAGACGATTGCCGCACTCGAACAAGAATGGGCAGACGCGATGGCCGCAAACAAGACCGAAAAAGTCGCCCCTCTTCTGGCGGACAAGTACATCACCACCGACAGCAGCGGACAACTGGCTGACAAAGCCCGAAGCCTCGCACTTATGAAGGCGAGCAAGTGGGAGAAAGCCGAGAACAGCAATGTGAAGGTAACCGTATTCGGGAAGACCGCCATCGCAATCGGAGAGATTTTCATCAAAGGGACGGACGAAAAGGGCAAGCCATTCGAAAGTCACGAACGCTGGACTGATACCTGGCTGGAGATGTCCACTGGAAAATGGCAATGCGTCGCCAGCCACACATCTACGATCAAAACGTAGGACAAACAATACAATGCCGCCCGATTAAGGGCGGCCTTTTTGTCTCTCGGTCCGTTGCTTGGTAACTGTCGAAAACAGGCCATAGCGCTCAAAATCACTGCTCACGCTGCGTCCTCGGAAAGGACTTTCGCCAGAGAGCGAATCGCCTTCACCTTGTCGTCTCGTAAGCCGCGCAGTTCTTCCTCAGCGATCCGACCTTCACACAAGAGTATCCCTAACACTTGCGTCAGCCGAGATGAACGAAAGTCATATCTTCGGTCGATGTCCTTACGACGCTGGGTCAAGTGGTGTTCCAAGTTCCACACGGTCGGTGGGTTCCTTGATCTTGTTCGCCATGTGTTTGGCTTCCCGCATGACTTCCTGAAGTTCCCGTGTCAGAGCAGCGTCGAATACCTTCCGGGCGATGTTTCTTTCCGTCCCCGACCAGTCCGGTTCGTTCCGGTGCGAATGCCTGTTTTGTGCCGCAGATGGGTCGCGCATCTTCCGATCCTCCGTGGCGGCATTCTATGCCTGGCTCCTCAACCTTTTCTACTGCTGAGCCAGTCGCAGTCGCCAGGACAGAGTCATCGGGCTTCGACTGCTGCTGCGCGTCCAGTCTGAGATCGAAAAGGTCGTTCACCGGATGTCCAAGATTCTGTTTGCAGCCGAGATAGCGTTCTGTGGTCTGCACGGAGGCATGTCCCAGCAGGAACTGGATCTGCTCCAGTTCACCACCGCGATCATGGCACAGCTTCGCACAGGTTCTCCGCAGATCATGCGGAGCAATGCGCTCCAATCCGGCCTGCTCGCAGCAGGTTCGGACCACGTACCAGACAACGTTCTGCGAGATACCATCACCCCACACTTTTCCCAATCTGGCGACCGCTCGAAAGATTTTGCCGTCACTTACACCAGCGGCGTGTGTCCATTGGTCCAGCGCGGCTTTGACCCATGCAGGAATGGGGACGGTGCGAATGTGGCCGCCTTTGCCGATCAGATCGACTACGGCCCAATGGCCCTGACGCATTTGGATGTCATCGAACTCCAAGCCAACGAGTTCTGATCTGCGAAAACCACAACCAAAGAGCATGGCCAGCATGGCGTAATCGCGCTTGGCACGCATACCGTCACCAATAGCACCCTTGAGTACTTCCGAACTCTGCTCTGTGCTCAACCAGTTGCCGGTACGGAATCCGAGTTGCTTGACGCCTTTCACACGGCTAATCCCCGCAGCCAACTCTGGACTTAACAAGCCAGCGTCGGCAGCCTCGTGAGCCAAGCGACGAACGGCGGCAAGCTGTTGGTTGATGGTATTGGCGGCCAGATGTCGGGATTCCAAGTACAAGCGATAGCGCACGACAACGATGCGGTTGAAGGCAAGCCGAGGCTCGGAACAGTACCAGGCGATAAACTGGTCGATGGCATACTCGTAGACGCGGCGAGATGCCGGGGACCCTAGGCTGTTGAGCACTGCCGTTTTGCAATGATCTAAGTCCGGCAAGCGGAGCACCCGGCGACGGTAATTCAGCTTGCTTCTCGGTTTGCCCATTACGACGGCCTCCCATGCCGTAGCACTTGAACTACGGCAGACCGTCATGGGCGTACAAGGGGATACGACGGGCTAGGGATGTTGTGCGCTATGGCCTGCTTACAACACCAGTTATGCGCATTACGGAAGTATTTCGGTCGGTCAGGAGTTGTGCACCCTGCCCAGACAGCCCTTAGCTTCTGTGCGAAAGCTGCGTCAAATGACGCTACTCTCTCTTTCCAAAGTGCCAGATCGCCGCGACCTTGAACTCGACTACCGAATAGTGGCGGCCCGTCTCGACCATGATCGGGTTGCGAACATCGTCAAACCTGCCGTACGCATACTCGACAATCGGA
>DASQGJ010000064.1:0-84963 GCA_035632675.1 Candidatus Dormiibacterota bacterium | reverse complement strand
CTCGCTCGCTGTAAAGATCAGAAGCCTGCAACGCGTAGGGTGCTGAGAAAACACTTTTTTTGGGCAAATTTGAGCATTCTATTTCTTCGTTTTTTCGGGGTGAATCTTCGGTAGTCTTCCCTGTTTCTTAGGAAGTTTGCCCGGGCAAAGCGGAGCCAAACTACCCGTCCCGCGCCCGTTTTGGGCTGTTTCCCCAAGTGGTCCTCTCCAGGTTACCTAAGGTCAAGAGCCGTGGACACGTTTACCCCCTGTCCTATCTCCCGTATTTTTAAGACTCCAAGCTCCCGGCGTCTCCCCGACCGGGTCCCAATGGAGAGAAATTGCATGGCGTACCGCGGATTTCAATTAGGACTGCTGCCCGAACCCAAGGTCAACAAGAGGGCGGTCGCGACTGCCTACGGCATTGTCGCGTTCGTTCTCCTCATTCTTATCAATCTCGGGCTCTTCCTGCCGGAGAAGCTGCAGCTATCGCAGTACCACGTCACGGAGATTATTCCGATGCCGTCGCTGCGGCCCGAGCCGCCGCCGCCACCCAAGCCGCAGGTGCATGCCAAGCTGCTGCCCGCGGTGAAGCTGCCGGTGTTCGAGCAGCCCAAGCTGGTCGTGCCGCACGAAATCCGGCGCGAAGCCCCGCAGCCGGTTGAAGCTCCGAAGGTAGTGGTGAATCAGTTCAAGGCTCCGGAAATCAAGCCGGCAGTTGGTGGGGCGCGTCCGCAACTGTTGCACACCGGCGACTTTGCTTCCACGGGAAGTTCGCAGAAGCCGACCGTCAATGCGCCGATCGAGAAAGTGCAGACCGGCGGCTTTGGCGATCCCAATGGCCTGCCAGGCCAAGGCAAGCAGGGTGCGAAGCTCTATGCCGCTTCCATGGGATCGTTTGATATGCCCGCAGGACCGGGACAAGGCAACGGATCCGGCGGCGCAAAAGGAATCAAAGGGACAGTCGCCAGCGCCGACTTTGGAAGTGGCGTTGCTACCCCGGGCAAAGGGGACGGCCGCAGCAACGGCAAGGGTGGCGTGGCGACCGGCGGGTTCGGATCCGAGCAGGTCGTTCATCAGGCACCGAAGATCGCACAGGCCGAGACTGGCCCGGCGACGACTCCGGTGGAAATCACCTTCAAGCCGAATCCGGTTTACACCGCGGAAGCCCGCAGCCTGAAGCTGGAAGGCGAAGTCCTGCTGGAAGTAAGTTTCTCGGCGAATGGCACACTGCATGTGAACCGCGTGGTGCGGGGTCTCGGCCACGGCCTGGATGAAGCCGCGATTGCCGCGGCCAACAAGATCCGTTTCAAACCGGCGTTGCGCTACGGCCAACCGGTGGATTCCACCGCGGTCGTTCACGTGACGTTCCAGATGGCGTACTAGGCGGTAGTTTGAGCAATTTTTGGCGAAGAACATTGGCTGTCAGGCACTAAACAAGAACTCGGGTCATGAACTTGGAGAAAAGAGTCATGCGTAACACGAACTGGATTCTCACCGCGGCCCTGCTGGTTTCGATCAGCGCCGCCGCTCAGCAGGCGACAGACTCGCAACCCTCGGCGCAGGCCACCGCGCCCGCAACGCAGACTGCGGAACCGTCGCAGCAGGCTGTCGCTGCCCCGGCGCAGCAGGCACCCGCGCAGGCCGATCCCTCGCAGGCTTCGCAGCCCGCGGCGGCTCAGCCGGCACCCGCGGCAGCGGCGCAGCCCGCAACTGTGGCACCTCCGCCGCCGGCGGCCGCTCCCACGACGATGGACCAGGTGGTGAACCTGTTCATTGAGCGCGAGCATGGCCTGATCAAGATGCTCTCGAACCGCACACCTGTGGTCGAGACCTATCTGCAGAACCTGACTGCCGATCCGCAGCTTGGCCCCGTGCCCAGCGAGGATCACTATTTCCTCGGCCGTCTGGATATGGGCGAGACTATCGACCGCAAGGACTATCTGAAGGAAGAAGAAAAAGGCATGCAGTCGCGCCTGCTCGGCGGGTTCCAGAAGCTCTACAAGGTGCAGTACCAGCCCATGGGATTCTCCTGGATGGTCTACGCCGACCGCACCGACTTCGACCGCGAGCACTATGACTTCCGCTACGCCCGCCGCGAATTTCTCGGCGACGTGCGCTGCCTGGTGTTCGATGTCACTCCGAAACCGAAGTCCGGCCACGGCCGCTTCCTCGGCCGCGTGTGGGTCGAAGACCAGGGCTTCAACATCGTGCGCCTGAACGGCACGTACTATCCGGCGCCGCGCAACTCCTACTTCTTCCACATGGACAGCTGGCGCTTGAACCTCATCCCCGGCTACTGGGTGCCTTCGTTCATCTATAGCGAAGAAGGCGACTTCAGCGCAGGCGTGAAGAACAAGATGGCCTTCAAGGCGCAGACCCGCATCTGGGGATACGACCTGAAGAAGGGCGGCAAGGACGACGAACTGACTAACATCCGCGTCGACAGCGTGACCGACGAAAGCGCGAACGCGCAGGACGCTTCACCTCTGCAGGCTGAGCGTGTATGGCAGCAGCAGGCGGAAGACAACGTCGTCGAGCGCCTCACCAACGCGGGCTTGCTCGCGCCTGAGGGTGACGTCGACCGCATTCTCCAGACCGTCGTCAACAACCTGGAAGTCACCAACAACATCGATTTGCCGCGCCCGGTTCGCACCCGCGTGCTGCTCACTTCCCCGCTGGAAACCTTCAGCGTGGGCAACACCATCGTCATCAGCCGTGGATTGGTGGACGTGCTTCCCGACGAGGCCAGCCTCGCGGCCGTGCTCTCGCATGAACTGGCGCACATCGTGCTCGGACACAACCTGGGCTCGAAGTACGCGTTTAACGACCGCATGCTGTTCTCGGACGACGCAACCTATCAAAACCTCGGCTTCAAGCACATTCCTGAAGAAGAGACGGCGGCCGACAAGAAGGCTCTCGATCTTCTCAAGAACTCGCCCTACGCACAGAAGCTCGATAACGTGGGCCTGTTCCTCAAGGCGCTGCAGTCGCGCGCTCCGGCTTTGAACGCGCTGCTGACTACGCACTTGGGCAACCCGATCGCGGAAGGTGGACAGATCAGCCGCCTGACCGCGCTCTCCACGCAGGGCCCCGCACTCGACAACAACAAGCTCGATCAGATCGCGGCCCTGCCCCTGGGCGGACGCGTGAAGATCAATCCCTGGGACGACAAGGCGGAAATGGTGAAGACGGCTCCGGTCGCCATCACCTCGGCGCGTGACAAGATGCCGTTCGAAGTCACGCCCTTCTTCCCGCGCCTGGCCCGCTTCGGTGGAAACGCAGCGCCAGCCGCCGCGCCCACCACCGCCGCGAGCAACAGCCCGAACTCGGGGAACTAACACGCTGCTTCGGACTTACGTTCAGGCAACGAAAGATACTGTGTCGGACAACCGTGGAAGAGCGGCCCTTCAAGGGCCGCGTTCCACGGCCTCCTGAACGAAGGGCTTCAGCCCCCGAGGATCCGCAGCTCTAACCACGACTTCTCCACCAAGGTGCACTAAGACGCTGGCCGGGATCCGGAATCACCTTCCGGGATGCCCGGCCTTCGTTCTATTGGCTTCTGACCAAAGTTACTTGCCGGGGAAGGGTCCCTAGCTTTCAATGACGATATGAAGCTATTCAGGCTTACGATGGTTGTTCTCGCCTGCGTTGCATCCAGCCTCGCCTCCGACCTCGCTGCCACCTTTAAGCAGGCCGTCGACCTGGCTGAGGCTCAGGACAAAGTAGCGGGGATCAAGGAATATTCCAGCCAGACCTTGATGCCTTTCTGGCACCAGAAGTATGGCCCCATCTTCCAGGCCTGTTTCAAGAGCGTAGAACAGCCCGACTACCAGTCGTTCGCATTTGTCGCTGCTATCGACCCCGCCGGAAAGGTGGCCCGCGTCTACGTGGACCACGAGACGAACCTGTATCAGTGCCTGCTCGTCACTCTGAAAGGCGAGCAATTCCCTGCACCGCCTCAGTCTCCCTACTATTTGAGCATCGGAATGAAGTTCGACATGGACGGCCCTCCGCCCGCGAAAGCTCCCGCCGACGCGGCGCCGCCGCTGGTCGTCGGACCAGACAAGTACTCGTACACCTTCGGAGTACCCGCGGGCTGGGAATCCAATTTCGAACAGGCGCACCAGCGCGGCGCAACGCTCGCGTTCTTCCCCAAGGGAGGGAACTTCAACGATGCCAGCAGCGTGATCTATGTGAGCGAAATCAATTGCGCTTGCGATGATGATGGCATAAGTCCGTTGTCTATATCGATCGCCAAAACCCTTCGCGAAGTGAAAGCCGGCAACCCTGTCGTGGAAGTCAGCGCGGAGGCCCCCATTCGCACAAGGGACGGCGACAAAGCCTCGATCCGCATCCTCAAAGGAGCCAAAGACCCTCGCGATCCGCAACTCAAGGACAACGAGGCCCTCGCCTTCATCGCCCACGACGAGGCTACGATCCTGGTTGTGCTGACAGCACGCGACCCAAAAACCTGGAACGAAGATTACGCCGCATTCCAGCAAATCGTCGCCGGCCACAAGTTCTTCACTTGTAACAGTCCGAACCTGGCTGTTCCCTGCAGCAAGTAACATCCGAAAAGCTTGTAACAGAATTCCAGCATTGCAGACGAAAGTGCCCCCGAAAGCCCAACGCCGAAAGCCGAGAGCCCGCTCTTACGGAGTGCAGTGAAAAATCAACGCAGGCAGGATATTGAACAGTTGGAACTCAAGCCTCACCGAGCTGAAGGTGGATTTCAGATAGGGCAAAAGCGTCCGGTTGTACTGGAAGACGACCAGCGAGCCCTGCGCTTTGAGCGCGTGACGCGATTCCGAAACGATCTCCAGTCGCAAGGATTCTGGCAGCAGGCTGTAGGGCAAGCTGGAGATGATGTAGTCCGCGGGCGCGAGTCCCTGCTCGGCCAGAATTCTGCGCACATGTGCGGCCGATCCTTGAACAATCCGCAGGCGCGGATCGCGAATCGTGCTGCTCAGATATTGCACAAAGTCTTCGTTGAGTTCGATCACCACCAGCACCGCGTCATGCCGCATGCGCTTCAGTGCTTCCCGCGTGATGGTGCCCACTCCGGGGCCAAACTCGACCAGAACGCGGGCCCGATCCCAGTCGACTTGCGCCATCACGTCCTTCACCAAAAAGGGCGAACTCGGCACAATCGAACCAAGCATCGATGGGTACTTGAAGAAATTGCGGGCAAACAGTGCCGCCGCGGAGGTTGGCGCAGCGGCTTTCTTAGCGGACTGACTTGGCATTCCGGCGTGTCCTCAAAACAACAGCTTTCATCCTAGCTGATGCTGGCGGAATCGCCGTAGACGGAAGTATTGCTGAGAAAGGTACTTTAGTCACCGTTGCACATGAGATCGCGGCTCGAATGGCTCCCGGCTCGCCCGCGGTTCCGTGGTAACTTGCTGCATGCGAACTGAGTCGTTGAAAATCATAGAGGATCCTCTGCTGCGGGATTCGTGTTGTTTAAGGACTCTGCCACTTTGCGGTTATTGATTCAGACCCTTCTGCGGTTGGTCGCGGGAACCTATTTCGTTCTCACGTCGCTGTACTGCCTTCTGGCTTTTCTGCCCTATACCTACACAGCCTTCATCAAAGCGCCACCGTATCCCTGGATGCCGCAATTCGCGCACCATCAGGCCGGCTTGTACTGGTTGGCGACAGCGGCGGGTGTGGCCGCGCAAGGTACGTTCTTTCAGTTCTGGAGGCGCAAAGACTTGCGCTCCATTTTGCCGGTCGGAATGCTGGCTGCATTCGGCGTGTACCTGACCCTGCATCCGTTTCTTCCCGGGATACAAAGCAACCGCACGGCGTATTGGTGGAGTCTCGTTTCCCTGCTGCCGGTGATCGGTCTGGCGCTGTGGCGTTCCTCCAGCCGAGGCCCTGCTAACGAGGAGGATCAACCCGAGGCGACTTCGTTCGGGTATTCCTCGGGGATAATCGTTGCGCTGGTTGTAAGTGCGATCTATCTGCTCGGCTCACAGCTTCAGGTGTATCGAGAGACTCATGCGGTCGGAGTACAACGCCAATTCGTCGACATCGCACTGTGGAGCCTGGTGTCTCACCTCGCGGTCGCGATGGCCGTACTCTCGGGACTCAATCTCATTTTCCTCGTCGCGTCGAAGACGCCAAAACCAGCGACAGTCCGGCGATGGCTGGTTGGGACCTCGATTGTTGCCGGCTTATGGATCGTCCTCGAGCGTTTCCTCGACACGGCCATGAGTTTCGACGGCTGGAGCGCATACTGCTACGCGCTCGCATTGGCGCTGTCGCTGACGCTCTGGGGATTCTCGCTGGTGCTGCCATTCCACGAAGGCCGCAAACCGGACGCGAGCAAATTTTCTGCCGGACAATCCATCGCAACCTGGACTGCCGTTGCCCTTCTGATCGCGGTGGCGCTCATGTCACGCTCCCTGATCGGTGGCGAAGACTGGAATGGCATGGTTGCGAGCACCTGGGCGCTAATCTTCTGGATTGCGATGAGCCTTTGTGCCTACCGCTTGCGTCCGGTGCGTGCGAGCTATTCCGCGGCAGCGATTCTGGCGACGCTCCTCGCCGGAGCATTCATCTACAAGGGTCTGCAATTCACGCAGATCTTCTGGAGCAAACCGCTGGGATCGACTGAGGACGACATTTCGCTGACGCTCGAAGAGTATGGCGGTCACGACGCGTCATTCCTGTTGGCTCACCACGTTCTCGGAAACGGCCGCCAGGAGGGGTGCCGGGACCTGTGTCGCATTCTGCGCGAGTACACCAACGTGCGCGACACGCACATCAGCCAGGGAGTAAAGCTCGTCGACAATCTCGTTCCCACGCCCGGCCAGCGTCCGAACATCTTTATCTTTGTAGTCGATTCCATGCGCCCCGATTATCTTGGTGCCTACAATTCGCACGTCGACTACACTCCAAACCTCGATGCTCTGGCACGCGACAGCATCGTGTTCCGCCGAACGCACACCCACTATGCCGGGACCTCGATTTCGGAGCCGGCAATCTGGGCTGGCGCGGAACTTCTGCATACCCATTTCCCGCAGCCCTTCGATGAAGTCAACAGCCTGCGTACGCTGGCGCGCACCGACGGATATGAGTTGACCGCAAGCTATGACACGGTGCTGAAGCAACTGTTCACACCTTCGGACGAGTTGACCAGGCTCGATACCGATAAGGATTTGTGGAATCGCTACGAGGCTTGCTCCACAGTCTCGGAGCTCGAATCGCACCTCGATTCGAGAACGGACAAGTCGAGGCCTGTGCTCTTTTACACACAGCCCATGAACGTGCACCAGTTCGCGCGAAACGACGTGCCCTCCCCGACTTCGCAGCACTGGCCCGACCGGCGCGGGCTGAACACGCGCATCACCTACGAAGTCCACTGGGTAGACTCGTGTCTTGGTGGATTTTTCAATTACCTCAAGCAGCGCGGCTTGTACGACGACAGCATCATTGTTGTGACCAGCGATCATGGCGATGCCACGGGCGAGTTTGGCCGCTTCAGCCACTCGACCTCCATCTGGCCGGAGATCATGCGCGTCCCGCTGATGATCCACCTGCCGCCAAAGCTGCGCGCGAGGCTTGTCTACGACGACACACGCCTATCGACACTCACCGACATAACTCCGACTCTGTACTATCTGTTGGGACACCGGCCGATCCGGCAGAACCCGCTCTATGGACGTCCTCTGCTCGTGGAGCACAAGCAGGAGCTCGATGCTTATCCTGCGCGGGACCTCCTCTTGGCATCGGACGTGCGCGCGGTCTATGGCATTCTGACCAGCGATGGGCGTTACTTGTATGCAACCTATGATTCGCCGGCGCAGAGTTACCTGTTCGATCTCAACGCCGACCCGGATGCGCAACACAGCATTTTGACCGATTCGCTGAAGCAGCACTACGACGAACAGATCATCGAACATCTGCAGATGGTCGGCGACTACTATGGCTACAAACCTGGCGTGGGCTCGCTGCTGGCTTCGACCTCCCACTGACAGCTTGTAGATTTCACACGCCGCCAATTTTCAACAATCTGCTCAAGTTGTCGATACCTTTCGATCGCAGCGTGAACAGCATCTTCTGCCACAACTGCGCGGTTTGGAATGCGTCGGAGAGCGCATGGTGGGCATTCTGCGGGTTGAGACCGTAGAACTTTGCCAGTGTTGGCAGATCGAGCTGCTCCAGTCGCATGGGCAAATCCTCGGAGTAAGGTCCCTGGCGCAAAATCCACTGATGGATGCGAGCGGTGCAGACCGCGGGATTACCGAGTTTGTGGCCGGTTTGGCTCATCTCTTTCCGCAGGATCTTCATATCGATGTCTGCGAAATGGCCGACCAGCACCGCTCCAACAAGAAATCGACCGAGGTCGTCGAGAGTCGTGGACAGTTGCTGGGCGGCCTGCAGATCCTCGCTTCGCAACTGGTGAATGACGATGCCCTCCGCGGGGATTGCACACTCCGGATTCACGACACGATAGAACTGCTCACCCAGCTGGATGCTTGGGCCCCGCATGGCAATCGCGCCAACGGAGAGCAGGCGGTTCGTCCGATGCTGGAGCGAGGTTAACTCGGTATCGATGACGACGTAGCGCAGCGACTCGATCGAGGAATCCAGGGGAGTGGAATTGCTGCCTTCCCCCGTTCTCTCCCCGCGATTGAGCCAGGCTGACACTATCGCCCCAGTTGAGACCAGATTGCGGTCCGAAAGTTGTCTTCGATCAATGCTTGTCCGCGCGCGGTCGTGCGGAACGCCTCTTTGAGCAAGCTCCTCTGCAGATGTGTGAGTGAGTCGGGTGCAACAAAGTTGCTCAAGGGCTCGCCATCACGCACCTGACGAAGCTGGCACTCCAGGCGCAGGAGAGTTAAAAACTCAAAGGCTTCCTGCATCTCACGGAAGAGACCTGCGTTCTCGTCGGACGCGGCGGCGAGTGCGGCCAGGCGGTCTGAGGTATTCGTAGCTTCGACGCCTGCGTGCAGCGCAAATACACGCGCGGCATTTACGATCGGTCCGGTGCCGAAGAGTTTGAGATCGAGTTGGTTCTTGTGCTCTCCGCTGCGTTCGAGGACGAAGTTGCGGAAGAATCCCACCGGAGGTTTGTGCACGGTTGCGACAAAGGCCAGCACCGATTTGAACATGCCAGCCTCTTTCAGCAACTCGCGGTGCCCCTGCGCCAGCGTCTGGAAGAGCGAGAAATCACCCGCCACCGGACGCATGTCGAAAAAGATGAGTGCGTCTTCCGTGCCGTGAAGTTCAGCTTCGGTCGTCCAGCTACGAAAGTAGCCTTGCCACGTCTGGAGCGGCTTACGCCAGCGCGGATTGCTGGCCATGTAATTCCCGGTACATATGGGATAGCCGCACGTGGAAAGTGCATCCTGCGCGAACGCCGCCAATCGCGCAAAATACTCGACCGCCTGTTCGTCCGCTGAATCTGCATAGATGAGGGCGTTGTCTTGGTCGGTCTTGAAGGTCTGCTCACGGCGGCCTTCGCTCCCCAGCACGACCCAGCAGTAAGGAACCGGAGGTGCCCCAATCTTCGCCTCAGCGAATTGCAGAATCTTGACGATGACCCGGTCGTTCACCTCCGCGATCACCCGGGTGACGTGACTGGCCTTTGCGCCTTCGCGCAGCAGCAGCGGAACGAGGCCGCTGATGCGGGTCTGCGCGGCTGCCAGATCTTGCAGCGTTGACTGAGACTCGATGAATCGCACCACGTTCAGTGGAGACTTGCCCTGCAACACCATCAAGTCGTGAGCGGTCAGGACGCCGGAAGGTCTTCCCTCTTGCGTGACCAGCACGTGGTGAATGTTTCTGCTCACCATGGCCAGCAGCGCGTGAAACAGGCGTTCGCTGGATTCGACGGCAACCACCGGCGCGCTCATGATGCTGGTCACCGGCTGATCGAGAGGAAGAGCTTGAGCCGCGACCTTTTCGGCAAAGTCGCGGTCGGTCACAATTCCAACCGCATGGCCTGCGTCATCTACTACGAACACACAAGTGGCTTTCGACTGCGCCAGCATTTGCGCGGCTTCACGAATGGTCGTAGTCTTCTGGCACAAGAGTGGAGCGGAGCCCGGTACATCGCTCACAGCAAGTGAGTAGAGCAGGCGCTCGGTGTCGCCCATGAGACCAGTCTGCGTGCGCAGTTCCTGCAGGCTGCGATCCATGTAGCGGGTTACGGATGTGCGAAGCAGATAATTCGCCACCTCGGCATTGAAAGAGATCAGACGCTGCATCTCGTCAGCGGGAATGCGGTAGCACAGCGTGTCTTCGATAGCGGTGACGTCGAGGCGGGCGAGATCTTTGCCGAGGATGGAAAGTAGCCCGAAGATTTCTCCCTCGCTGCGCATATCGAGCACGAGTTGTTTGCCAACCTGCGAGCGCAGAGCCAGCTTGACCCCGCCTTTGTGGACGACATAGAGCGACTCCGACGCGGGATGTCCGGCGTGCAGGATAACGGTGTCTTTGGGGAAGTACTCCAGCGTCATTTGTGCAGCTAACCGCGAAAGTTCAGGGATGGACAGGAACTGGAACGGTGGGATGTTCCTGAGGAACGATACTACCGTGTCGGTCACGACGGAGTCGGAGAGTGGGTGAGACGCCACGGACTGGATGGTAGGTGTGCGGACTGCAGAAAGTCAAAAGCCCCACTTCTCGCGCATACACCGCGCGAGAAATGGGGCACCCGTTGGTCCAATTGCGTCACTTCGCTCCCAGATCGTCGTGCTCGTGGTAGTTCGGGTACGGCGGACGCTTGATCTCCGGCAGCGGATGATCTTTCAGTTGCTGCATGACTACTTCGATCGCCTTCTCCAGTTGCGCGTCGCGGCCTTGCTTCCAGGAGGCGGGTTCGAGATCGACTTCGACATCGGGTGCAACGCCGTGGTTTTCAACTTCCCACTCGCCGTTGAGTCCGTAGATCGCGGCGCGTGGCGCGGTGACACGGCCGCCGTCGATGAGTTCCGGATATCCACCGATGCCGACGAGACCTCCCCAGGTTCTTTTGCCGACCAGCGGGCCAACTGCGTTCTTGCGGAAATACCAGGGCAAGGCATCGCCGCCGGAACCGGACATTTCGTTGATGATCATGACCTTGGGTCCGTAAATCTGTTCGGACGGGCTCGACCAGTCATGGCCGTCGCGCGTCACCACCTTGCTCAACAGCGGACGGCGCAGGTATTCGATGATGTAGTCGGCGAGTTGGCCGCCTTCGTTGAAGCGCTCGTCGATAATCGCAGCGTCTTTGCCGACCTGCGAAAAGTAGTAGCGGTTGAAGCTGGTGTAACCACCACCGCCGGTGTTCGGGACGTGCACGTAGGCGACCCGGCCTCCAGTGGCTTCGTCGACGCGGCGGCGATTGGATTCGATCCATGCGAGGTGGCGAAGATTCTCTTCGCTCTCCACGGGAACGACGGTCACATCGCGAGAGTCCTTGCTGTCTGGATTGGCGCCGACTTTCAAGACGACCTGCTTTCCGGCAGTCTCTTCGAAGAAGCTGTAAATGTTGTCGGAAGCGTGCAGCTCGCGTCCGTTAACGGCGAGGATGTAGTCTCCGGCCTTGACGTTCACGCCAGGTTGGGTGAGCGGTGCTTCGTTGCCGGGATTCCAGTTCTCTCCGTCGAATACCTTGGCGACGCGGTAGCGGTTGTTCTCGAGGCTGTAATCGGCGCCGAGAAGGCCGCCTTTGAATTTCTTGGGCTCCTGCGTTTCACCGCCACCCACGAACATGTGGCCGACCGTCATCTCTCCGAGACATTCCGTGAACAGATAGGTAAGTTCCTCACGGGACGCGATACCGTCCAGATAGGGCGCGTATTTCTTTTTCGCTTTCTCAAGATCGAGGCCGTGGAAGTGCGGATCGTAGAAGAAATCGCGCTCGATGCGCCACGTCTCGTTGTAAATCTGCTTCCACATGGCGCGGGGCTCGACGTAGACTTCCCAGCCATCGAGCTTGAGAGGACCGAAACCGGGCTTGGGTGGGCCTCCGCCACCTGGACCGTCATCGGGAGATGCTGTAGCCCACGCGTCACCCTTGCGATAGAGAATCTTTTCGCCATCGAAAGAGACGGCGAAGTCGTTGACCTCGTCGAGAACCTTGTCGACTTTGCGCTTGCTGAGATCGAACTTCTGGATGGTCTCGCTCACGTTCGGAAAATCGTCTTCGGTGACCACAAGTGGACCCTCCAGCAGAAACAGAATCCCCGATTTTCCACCGAGCAGGTTTTGGTAGTTCCTAGCCGGGATCGGGAGCGAGAGAATGCGCTGGCCGATGCCTTCAATGTCGATCTTGACGACAACGGGCTCATCCTTCTTGTCCTTGTCCTTGCCTTTGTCGTCGGCGGGTTTGTCTTTGGCGGCGTCCGCCGATTTGTTCTTGTCTTTCGATTTGTCTTTTTCCTTGGGCTGATCTTTGTCCTTCGCCTTGTCCTTGTCCTGATCGGGCTTCTTTTCGTCCTTGGGCTTCTCTTCGTCGCTCTCCGGCGCGAGTGGCGACTTTTCGTCCTTACTGAGAACGGCGAGATAGACATTGCGCGTGACGCGGTGCTCATCGCTGGTCATGTCGAGGTTGGCGGTGGTCAGGGCAACATTCGTGGATGCGGTGAAGTAGAGGTACTTGCCGTTCTTATCCCAGACAGGATAGAGCGCGTCGCTCATGCCATCGGTGACCTGAAATGCCCTGGACTTCTCGATTGAGTAGACAAACACGGCATGCAGTCCGCTGGGAAGCTGCTTGATATAGGCCAGCCATTTATTGTCGGGAGACCAGGTCTGCGCGGTGAAAGGGTTGGAAAAAGTCCAGTAATAGTCGGTGTCCACGAGTTTGGGCGCCGGGTTTTCAAGGTCGACGTACCACAACTGCAAGCGCTTATCGAAGTAGGCAATCTTCTTGCTGTCGGGCGACCACACCGGCGAATAGAAATATGAAGGCGGATTGCCCAGGTTGATATGACGTACAGTGCCCAATCCGTTTTGCTCGCGGATGCAGAGTTCGTACTCGCCAGATTCATCGGAGAAGTAGGCGATCGACTTGCCGTCGGGCGACCATGCGGGATCGCGATCGGCTACCGCAGGACTGTGCGTGAGATTGCGGATGTCGCCTTTGTCGGTGGGGACGGTGAAAATCTCTCCCCAGGCCTCGAATACGGCACGAGCGCCAGTCGGGGAGATGCCGAAATTCTGGATGCGCTTGGGCTCGACTTTGGCGAAGTGCGGGCGGACGGCGGCAATGTCTCCGCTAATGTGAATCGTGACATTGCGAGCTTGATGAGACTGCAGATCGTAGAGCTTGATGGCGCCGAACTGCTCGATCGCGATCGCACCAGGTCCGGCTGACGCTGTCTTGAAGTCAAGCCCGTCGCTGTGCAGGACTTCCGTCACTTGCCTGGTCTTGGTGTCATAGGCGAATAGACTTACGGGGCCGCTGCGGTCGGAGAGAAAATAGATGGTGTCGCCGATCCACATGGGATGGTGATCGTTGGAGTTATCACGAGGAACTTTGACGATGCTGGAATCTTTGAGATCGGCGATCCAGATGGGAGTAGTTTGGCCGCCGTGATAGCGCTTCCACGCTTCTTGCCACTTAGGGTGCGGAACGTAGGCGATATGCGTGCCATCGGGAGAGTAAGACGCGTCCTCGGCGATGGGAAGCGGGAGCGCGGTAGGAAGGCCACCCTCGACGGGGACGGTGTAGAGCTGATCCTCCAAGTGCATGAAGCTGTTGCCCCATGAGTTGAAGAGGATCTTCTTGCCGTCGGGGGTCCAGCCAGCGACATATTCTTCGGCGGGATGGTACGTCAGACGCCGCGGAACGCCGCCTGTGGCGGGGACCACGTATACATCACGATTGCCGTCATACTCGCCGGTGAAGGCGATCATGGAGCCGTCGGGAGAGAAGTATGGAAGCGACTCGATGCCGACGCCGGAGGTGAGACGGTGGGCATCGCCGCCGTCGCGAGCGACGCTCCAAAGATCGCCGGCGTAGTTGAAGACGATCTGCGTCTCGCTGACGGTGGGGTAGCGAAGAAGGAGGGGTGGGTTGGCTTCGGCGGCTCGGAGGAACGTGGAGGCGAGAAGGAGGATTACGACAGCGGAGAAGAATCTGCGCATGTTGGGGCTCCGAAAGGAGGCTGTTTTGGCGAAGGGGAATCTTATGTTTGGGAAGCAACCCTGGTCAAGGACGGCCGCAGCGTCGCGCGAAGTTCATTCACCACAGAGGACATAGGGGCACATGGGGGAGAACTCGGTGTTTGTTCGCGACTACTTGTCAGTCTTCTTGCTCTTCCCGGGCAGGCTGGCGGGATTCTCGTGAGTGCGCTCGCGGAAACCGCCGCGGAGTCCTGCGGCCAGGCCGACACTGGATTCTCCGAACTTGTCGCGCAGCTTGTCGGCGGCGGTGAGTGCATCCTTCCAGCGCTGCTGGCGATTCCCCTCCAGCAGGTCAATTTGGGCAGCTTGCGTGGTGAAGGATGAGGCGTGCACGCCCAACAGGCGGATCTGAGTTCCCTTCTTCCAATTCTTGCGAAATAGCGTGCGGATTTGTTCGAAAATCTCAGTGTCGAGCTGCGTGGGATTGGGGAGCGTGTGGGCGCGGGTGATGGTGGTGAAATCTTTGTAGCGGAGCTTGAGTTGAACCGTGCGCGCGTAGAAATTGGATTCGCGCAAACGGCGGCCGACCATTTCCGAGAGGCGCATCAGCGTCGATTCAAGTTGAGCCACGTCGGCGGTGTCTTCGTTGTAGGTGTGCTCGTGGCTGATGGATTTGGCGTCGAGGTCGACGGCGACTGCATGATCGAACCATCCTCCGGCATCCTCGCCGCGGGCCTTGCCGGCCAGGGCCAGTCCCCACTTGCCGAAGCGGTCTGCGAGTTCGCCGTCTTCTAGTTTGGCCAAGTCTCCGACTTTCTTGATACCGAGTGCGTTGAGGTGGGTCTCCATCACCTTGCCGACGCCGGGAATTTCCCGGACATCGAGCGGGGCGAGGAATTTGGCTTCTTCGCCGGGGACGATATAGAGGATGCCATTGGGCTTGGCCTGACCCGAGGAAACTTTTGCGATGAGGCGCGAGGTTCCGATGCCGACCGAGCAGTTCAGTCCCGTTTCCACTTTCATGCGCTGGTGCAGGCTGTGCGCGGCTTTCAGCGCAGGGCCGTGCAGCCGTTCGGTGCCGGTCATGTCGAGATAGGCTTCGTCGATGGACGCCATCTCGACCTGCGGAGTAAAGGCACCGAGGACCTTGTAGACTTTTTCAGAGCATTCACGGTAGCGCTCTGGGTGTCCGTCGACGAAGATGGCGTGCGGGCATTGCTTCGCGGCCGTGCGGAGCGGCATGGCGGAGTGCACTCCGAACTTCCGGGCCTCGTAGGAGGCTGCAGAAACTACTCCTCGTTCGTCGCGCTGCCCGCCGACGACGACCGCTTTTCCTTTCAACGAGGGGTCGTAGAGTTCTTCCACGGAGACGAAGAAAGCGTCCATGTCGACGTGGAAGATGGTGCGGGGCAACGCGGGGTGGGGCGCGGCGGACATCCTGAGTGAATTTTACCAGCCGGCTGGTACGCTGGGCGCTGGGCGCAGTCGCGTGTGATCAAAGTCGGAACTGGTAGAATCCGCCTCATGGCGGGACGCGCAATCCGGATTACATCTCGCATCCTTTTCGCGGGGTGCGGGCTGGTCTCGCTTTTTACCGGCGTTCCTTACGTCATGCTGCGAGGCGCCGAACTGCCGGTTCAGAGCGAATGGGTCATATTTGCGGTTGCGCTCGCGCTGGTGGGCGTTTTCAGCGTGGTCGTGGGGCTGCTGCCACGTTCGTGGATCGCGCGGGCGTGCAAGAGAGATCGCGACGATGAACAACTGTTCTCAGCGCCACTCAAGGTGCTTGGCGGGTTTGCGGCAATTTTCTATCTCGTGGCGGTGTTTGCCTATTTTGCCCCGAGCCGGTGGAACCTCGATGCTCAACTTATGTTTTCGCTGTGTCCGCTGTACTTCGTGAAGAGGATGTTCGATCCCTCGCCAGTGGTCATCTTTTTTCTGCTGGCGCCCTTGAACGCGGCGGTGTACGGCTCGCTCGGACTGACTCTGGGATACGTGGATTTGGCCTTACGCAAACGAATAAGACCGATCGAGGTGCTCCTGCGCTCAGGACGGAAAGCGTGAGCGGGCATTCTGCGCCTGGCTATCGCGCCGCTCGAACCTAGACCAGCACCTTCTCCGTTGCAACTGGCGCGGAAGCTCGCATCTGCTTGACCTTCTCGTAAATCTTTCCGTACTCCCGGGCCGAGGCGTTCCACGAAAAATCTTTGTTCATACCGTTCCGCATCAGTACCTGCCACGAGGTCTGGTCGCGAAAAGCCTGCAGGGCTGCTTTGATGGTTAGCAGCAGTGACTCGCCGCTGTAATCGGTAAACTTGAAGCCGGTGCCCTTGCCGGTGCGGGCGTCCCAGGGCTCGATGGTGTCGTCAAGGCCTCCGGTGGCGCGGACGATGGGAACGGTGCCGTATTTCAGGCTGTAAATCTGATTCAGGCCGCAAGGTTCATAGCGCGAGGGCATCAGGAACATGTCGGCCCCGGCCTCGATTTTGTGGGCGATGGCGTTGTCGTACGCGACTTTCACTGCGATCTTGCTGGGAAACTGCTTGGCGAGGCGCTGGAACATCTCTTCATAGGTATTGTCGCCGGCGCCGAGGGCGACGATGATCATCTCTTCGCGGGCGAGGCGATCGGCAATCTGCGAGATCAGGTCAAAACCTTTTTGCGCGGCGAAGCGCGAAACGATTCCGATGACCGGAAGCTTCGTGTCGGCGTTGGTGACGCCGAAAGCCGCGAGTAGATCCTGCTTGGCCTTTGCTTTGCCCGAAAGATCCTGCGGAGAGAATTTGGCGGCCGTGAACTTATCCGTTTGCGGACTCCACTCGTCGTAATCGACACCGTTCAGAATGCCGGTCACCGTGGAAGCGCGGTCTCGGAGAACGCCCTCCAGCCCGAATCCATATTCGGCAGTTTGAATCTCCTGGCTGTATTTCTTGCTGACCGTCGTGATGTAGTCGGAGTAAGTCAGCGCGCCTTTGAGGAAATTCACCTGGCCGAAAAATTCCATCTTCGACATGGTGAACAGATCCCAGGGCAGCATGAGCAGCGGCAGAGTGTCGGGTGCAAACAGTCCCTGGTATCCCATGTTATGGATGGTAAAAACTGTGCCTACCTCTTTGAAAGCGGGGTCTTCGGCATAGATAGTACGCAGTAGCACCGGGATCAGCGCCGATTGCCAGTCATGGCAATGGAAGATCTGCGGCGTGCCCAGAATCTTTGAAGCTTCCAGCACCGTGCGGGAGAATAGGGCAAAGCGCTCGGCGTTGTCGGGATAGTCGCCGGCCGGCGTGCCGTAGAGCGCATCTCGATCGAAAAACTTCGAGTATTCGACAAAGTAGAATCGCACGCCGTTTTCGCTGCCCCCGGAAACGACTGAAGCGAAGCGGTACTCATCGTCGAAGGGAACGGTTACGCTCCGCAGGACGACGGCTGGATCGCTGAGTTTGGTCTGGCGATAACGCGGAAGATAAACGCTGACCTGATGCCCGAGCCCGGCCAGCGCCCGGGGCAGGGCGCCGACTACATCGGCAAGGCCGCCGGTCTTGGAGAATGGAACGCCTTCCGAAGCCGCGAATGCGATATTCATGAGTGCGGGAACCTCCTGGGGCACGCGTTGGCCGCGTCGCGATATGATGAATGAAAGCCGGGGCCGGGATCCGAACAGCTTAAGTGTGACTACCGACTTGCAAGTCTACTTCTCATGGGGGTGAGGGTCAACGTGCCAAAGGTCGTATCAGCGCGCCGTCCGCAAACTAAGCCCAAACTGGGACAGCATTTCCTGGCCAGCGAAGACCTGGCTGCGCGTGTCGTGGACGCACTGGGCGACGTCTCGGAGACGACCGTGCTTGAAATCGGGCCGGGGCGCGGCATTCTGACTTCCCTGCTGGCCCGACGCACCCGGCGTCTGATCGCGGTGGAGCTGGATCGCGTGCTGGCGGCGCAACTTCGGCTCAAGTTCGGCATGGCGCGAAATGTGGAGATCATCGAGGCCGACGTGCTGGCCATCGACTTTGACTCCCTGTTCGGATTGAAGCCCGGGCTGGGCCGGCCCGGGATGGAAGTCAAGCCCCAGCCCGTACGAGTGGTGGGCAACCTTCCTTATTACATTACGTCGGACATTCTGCTGCGGCTGTTTGAGTTCTCGAAATACTTCGAGAGCATCGTCATCATGGTGCAGCGCGAGGTAGCGGACCGGATTGCAGCCGAGCCCGGAGGACGCGACTACGGCATGCTTTCGGCGACGGCTCAACTCTACGCGCGGGTGGAGAACCTGTTCACCCTGCCGCCGAGCGCTTTTTCACCGCCGCCCAAGGTGCACTCCAGCGTGCTGCGTCTGACGATCGATCCTCAACAGGAAAAATTGGGAGTCGCAGGGGACGGATTCATCGATTTTCTCCGACTTTCTTTCGGGCAGAAGCGCAAGACGCTCTGGAACAACCTGAAGGCGAATTACCAGGAAGCTACGTTGAAGCGGGCGCTGGCGGAGGCGCATGTCAAACCGGCGTCCCGAGCGGAAACACTAAGCCTTAAAGAAAGCGCGGCGGTGTATCGCGCCTTACATAAAGTTGGTTAGCCGCTCGTGTTTGACAGAATGACTCTTCCATTTCAAGAGGAGACCAAGGAAGCGGAAGGCGCTCACAACAATTGCACGGGGGGCGAGGCAAATATATTCTTGCCCTAATTTAAGGTTACCGCTTCGGGGGCTGAAACTCCTACAATCAAAGTAGCTGGATGCGGCGCTGAAGTGCCGCTCTTCCACGAAGGAGGAAACGTGGCCAGCACACTTCTTCGTCATCCCGCGGTGGCGGGACGTTTTTATCCTGGCGATCCAGACGACCTGCGCACCGAAGCGCGCGGCTATCTCTCACAATCGATTTCGGCCAACGTGGCTCCACTGCGGGCGATCGGGTGCATTGCACCGCACGCCGGATACGTGTATTCCGGGCATGTCGCGGGAGCGGTGTTTGCGCGGATCGAAGTGCCACGCCTGTGCATTGTGATGTGTCCCAATCACACGGGCATGGGGCGGGCGTTGTCTGTCATGAGCGAAGGGGCCTGGGAAACGCCTTTGGGTGAAGTACCGATCGATACCGACTTCGCGTTGACGCTGAAGCACCGGTTCCCCGCGCTGCAGGAAGATTCCGACGCTCACCGTGCCGAACACGCCGCGGAAGTGGAGCTTCCCTTCTTACAACTGCGCCAGCCGGATCTGCGGTTCGTGCCGATTGCTCTTGGCACGGGGCAATTCGATGTCCTCGAGCAACTCGGCCTCGCGCTGGCGGATGTCGTCGGCCTGCGGAATGATCCCGTGCTGATCGTGGCGTCGAGCGATATGAATCACTACGAGTCGGATGTGGTGACGCGAGTGAAGGACCACCGCGCGATCGAACGGATTCTCTCGCTGGATCCGCGCGGGCTTTTCGACGTAGTCACGCAGCAGGACATCAGCATGTGTGGCTTCGGGCCGTCGGTGGCGATGCTGACCGCCGCGCGCCAACTGGGCGCGAAGTCTGCGGAACTGGTGAAATACGCGACTTCCGGGGATATCTCCGGTGACCGGGATACGGTGGTGGGGTACGCTGGGGTCGTGGTGACTTGAAGCGTAGGCGCTCGCTGCTTCCCAGACAATACTGGGCCAGACAACAATGGGCCTGACCATGTCAGGCCCACGAAATTCAAATCTGTGCTGCGCTTTACTTGTGCGACGTCCCGCCGGCAGAGTGACCCGCAGCCGAACTGTGGCCCGTCGACATGGGCATCGAAGAACCGCGTGCCGCACCCTGTGACGAACCGTACCTGGACGCTGAGGATCTGGCCGGAGCCGTGGCCCCGAATTGCGGTCCTGGCCGCACTTCGGCAGACCCTGTCCGGGCGACCTGGTGATTCAGGTGGCTGAGATTTCCGAGCGAACCGCGCGGAATTCCCATGCCCGCCGAGCCGGAACTCAATGTCACCCGCGCCGGCATAAATGTCGAAGTGGTTCCGCCCTTCCCGATCACGACCGGCTTCATGGTCCCTGTCGCAGGCGGCACCAGCGGGTTCACGTGAACCAGATTGGTGGCGGTATAGCGGGGAATGGTGACCCAGGAGTTCCACATGCCGGGCTGCCACATCCACCCGAATCCCGGAACGAACATCCAATTGCCGTAGCGGTAGGGCATCCATCCCCAGGGATAGGCTGAGGCGAACATGTAACCGAAACCGGGATAATAGCCCCACGCGCCGTCCATGAAGGGATCCCAACCGACACCCGTGAAGTACGGCTGCCACATCATGCCGTAGCCGGGGAGGTTGGTGTACGCACCGTAGTAGTTCAGATCACTGACCCCGTACCCATAGGGAGAGGAATTGTTCTTCGCGTACTGATCGTGATACGAGATGGCTTCCTTGTCCCAGGAGTCGAGAGGGGCCGCGACGATATTGTTTTCCATGGAGTACTTGTCGTCGGCATCGAAAGTCGCGGTTTTCTTCTTCTCAACCGTGACCTTCCCCGCGGGACCTTCCACCTCGACATCGCCTTTGAAAACCGCCAGATCAGCGACCTGCGTCGAGGCATCGACGCGGAAGTGCGCCGAGCGGTCGAGCGTGAGCTTCTGGTGCGAGAAATTCAGGGCAAGGTCGTCTTTGCCGATCCAATTGACGTAGGCCATGCCCTCCACAAGATTGATCTCGGAGATGCGCTTGCCTGCGTCATTCAGGCTGAGTTTGCTGAACTCCACGGTGGTGTTGGGAGTCAGGCGCATGGAGCTGCCGTCCTCGAATTCAATCTCGGCGCGTCCGTTGTCGCGGGTGCGCAACTGCGTGCCCTGCGTGATGGGCAGGTTGACGAAGGCGTTCTCGAAGCCCAGGCCGGTGTTTTTGTCGATCTGAACCGAGCCCTGAACGTCACTGAGACGAACGATGCGGGCCTGCGAATCGGCTAAAGCGGGCAGCGCGAAAAGCGCGCAGGCAGCGACCGCGAGAAGTACGAAAGTAACTTTGGACGGAGAAGCGTTAGACATAGCAACCCCCGAGGTAAGTCTATTGCTAATTAGAACACGGTTCTGGGGAAGAAGTTGTAAAAGTTAGGCCTTTTCGAGATAAGGTTTGGCGACGTCAGGTGACCCAAACCCTGCAGATTTAACGCTCTGCGGTCGTGCCCTGGGGCATCTCCATAATGCGGTGAGCACGGGCCCGCACCACGTTGATCACCGAGCCGTCGTCGTAAATCTCCTGGAGCACAGGTTTTACGGCTTGCAGCTCGGCAAGGTCTCCGCGCTTCGCCTGTTCTTCCATCCGCTTGAGTTCGTCATCGAGGGCCAGTTTCTGGTAGTGGTGGAAATAGGCGAGGCGGTGCCCGAACTCGAGGGTGGCGCCGACGCTCTGGAATAGAGCTGTCAGTTGCTGCACTGGGGGGAGTGAAGAATAGTTGTAGTCGGCGCTGGCGCTTCGCTGGCCGTCCTTGTAGATCAGTTTCTTTGCGCCTGTAAATGCGAGCTTCTTGTTGCCGGAGTCGACCCTGCCTGAAAAGTAGTGGGCTTGGGCGGCGAGTGCAAAGATTCGGGCGCGCGTGTGCTCTGAAAAAGTAACGTCGGTCTGATAGGTGTCGCGCTCCTCGGAGTCGACCGCGATTTTTCCGGACGACTCGTAGTGGGCGTGGCCGTCCGACTGGACGGAGATCGAGTAGTGTTCCGGGCTGGAATTCGGAAAGTCGAGAGAGAAACTTACCGTGGCGGGCTCGGCGGCTCGAACGTCATCGCCTTGAACAATGCCGATCGAGATAGCGGCCAGCACCGCGAGGATGAATGTGTGTCCCCCGCGTCGCGCTTTCGTGCATCGCATGCTTCGGTTGCGGTTGGGGGTCATGGGCCAGACATCAAGATTATGCCAAAAATCGAGAGCCCATTGGACGCTATCGGCCCACAGCGCGCTGGCGCTCGAGAGTTCCCGCGGTGTGGAGGTGGCAGATGGCGATCGCCAGGGCGTCAGAGGCATCCAGCGTCTCTGGCGGGGCCGGAAGCTCGAGCAGGCGTGTCACCATGTGCTGGACTTGCTGCTTCTCGGCGCGGCCGTACCCGACGACGGAGGACTTAATGGTCAGTGGCGAGTATTCGGAGACTTCGAGTCCGGCCGAAGCGGCGGCCAGCATGGCGACTCCGCGGACTTGTCCCAGCTTGAGCGCCGACTTGACGTTGAGAGCGTAGAAAACGTCTTCGATGGCAACTTCATCAGGCTGGTGTTCAGAGATGACGGCGCCCAGATGCATGTAGATGCGGGAGAGGCGTCGGGGCAAAGCTTCGCGGGTAGAGAGTTTGATGGCGCCG
This sequence comes from Candidatus Dormiibacterota bacterium, assembly GCA_035632675.1. Classification (GTDB taxonomy): domain Bacteria; phylum Acidobacteriota; class Terriglobia; order Terriglobales; family Acidobacteriaceae; genus Sulfotelmatobacter. The sequence continues at coordinate 62,611 of DASQGJ010000064.1, read as the reverse complement.
CAGGTCAGGCAGCAGAGTTTTCCGTTGGGATGCATCTCGACCACGCCGTAGCCGGTGTATTCTCCGCCGCAGTCAATGCCGAGGACTCTCATTGAATAGAAGTGTATCGCGGAAAGAGTTTCCGGCGCACGCCGAACCTGCCAGTCAAGTTTAGCCGTACCGCGCAGCAACCTCCGGTGTCATGGTCGGATGGTTCATTCGGATTTCACCAGTTCGCGGCCGAAGAACTCACCTTATGAGATTACCCCGCGATTCACCAGGCCCAGGCGTAGGCATCCACTCTCGGATCCGCGCCCGCGCTCAGCACGCCCGTAGTCGCGTCCACAACGATGCCGCCGTTTGATCCGAGCGACCACGGAGGATCAATCCGCAGTTTGTGCCCTCGGGAGATCAGCGCCTGGCGTGTGGCTTCCGGGATCCGCGACTCCACTGCCATAAGCCCGGGATACATGGTGTGCGGGAACGGCGATGCGGGAAAGCTCTCCGTCGACCAGCGCGGAGATTCGATCGCCTGCTGAATGTTCATGCCGAAGTCGATCATGTTGATCAGCGTCTGCATGGTGCGCATGACCTGATCATCTCCGCCGGGGCTGCCGAGGATCGCATAGGGCTGGCCGTCTTTCATGATGAGCGTGCTCTGCAGCGTGCTGCGCGGACGCTTGCCGGGTTCGAGGGCGTTGGCTTCGCCTCGGACCAGCGAATAGTAGTCGCCCCGGCAATTGAAGAGGATGCCCGTAGAGCCCATGACGACGCCGGTGCCGAACAACTCGTGCAGGCTGGGTTCGAAGCTGACCATATTGTGGTCTTTATCGACGACGGCGATGTAGCTGGTGTCCCCGTTGTGGCTGGCGTTGCCGTCGAGGACTTCGTGAACCGGACGATCCAGATCAGCGCTGCTGGTAAATTTCTCCGCAGTGCCGGGACGCAACTCCAGCGAGGCTTTTGCAGGATCGATCAACTTTCTTCGCTCACGAGCGTAGTCTTTCGAGAGTAGACCGTCGTAAGGGATCTTGATGAAATCCATGTCGCCGAGATATTTCTCGCGATCAGCCATGGCGAGTTTGACGGCTTCCACGCTGGTGTGCAGAAAGTCCGGGCTGTTGTGGCCCAGCGCCTTCAAGTCATAGCCTTCGAGAAGATTGAGCGCGATGAGTTCGGCGGGGCCCTGGCTCGAGGAAGGATTCTTGTAAATCTGGTAGCCGCGGTAGTTGATCGATACAGGCGTCTCGACTTTGGCGGTGTATTCGGCGAAGTCCTCGTAGCGAAAAAGTCCGCCATTGGACTCAGAAAATGCTGCCAGCTCATGCGCGATGTCGCCCTTATAGAAGCGGTCGCGGGCAGCTTTCAGGGCCTCGTGGCGGCCTTTGGATCGCTTAGCCTTTTCCGCTTCGACCAGCTTCTTCAGCGTGCGGGCAAGGTCGGGATTCTTGAGAATCTCTCCGGCGTTTGGTGGACGTCCGTTCGGTAGATAGACTTTGACGGTGGTGGGGTACTTCAAAATCTTTTGCGTCTCGGCAATGTAAGAGGCGCCGCGTTCACTCAGCGGAAAGCCGTTTTCCGCGAGATCAATCGCCGGTTGCAGCAGTTGCTCGAAGTTCATCGTGCCCCAGCGATCGAGCAGGATGTACCAGGCGTCGACGACTCCGGGGATGCCTCCGGACAGAAGGCCGTCACTCTCGGGGATCGTGCCACCGTTGTTCTTCTGGTACCACTCAATGGTCGCCAGCTTGGGGGCGCGGGGCTCGGCGTTGATGGAAAACACTTTTTTCTCGCGGGAGTCGTAGACCAGCAGAATGGCGTCGCTGCCCACACCGTTCAGAGAGAAATCGGTCACGGCCAGCGCCGCCTGGCCTGCTACGGCTGCATCAAAGGCGTTGCCGCCGGCATCAAGAATTCGGCGTGCGGCTTCAGTGGCCTCCGCCTTCATCGAAGCTACCGCGGCGTGGCGCCCGCGAATCACAGGGCGCATGGTTTGCCCGGAGTCGCCGTTCTGGGCACACATCGGCGAGACAAACGCGAGGACGACGGCCACAACTCCGGTGGAGAATCCTTGTGACATGTGTGATCTGCTCCTCATTGTGATCGTGGTTCCAGAGCCTTGGTCAGTCGAAGCTATCAAAAAGACTAGCAGCACCGGGGCCGCGGGGGCCTTGTCTCCCGTTCGCGGCAGAAGGCGGCATAGGCCGCCGGTGACGACGACAGGTGTGTCCGCTGCAAAAAGCGTGCATAGGCGGCTTCATCAAAGATCTCGCGCAGTGTCGACATCAGAATTCGCGCTGCTTTCGTGAGGCGCATCATACACGTTCCTCCGCCAGGCGGGTCATGACAAATGGCGACTCTTTCACTTGCGCTTCCCTGCTTCCGTTCAGGACGCCGATCCACTGGCGTGCCGACTCAACCAGAACGAGCGTCACCATAACAACCAGGGCAGCGGTAACGGCAGCGTCCAACCGGTTATTGAAGATAAGGCGAGCCGTGGCGCTGGTCGCGGGCGCTGCTGCCAGTGCGCGGGCCTGCGCCAGAAATCCGACGCGCGGATTGGGATCGAGAATCTTGTGCCATGACGCGACGAACGTCACCGCGACCAGCCACGCCAGGGGGACCAGTGTGACAGCCGCGTATCTCGCCCGGTGCATCTTCACGATGATCGTAGTAGCCACGCACAGGGCGACGGTCGCGAGCAGCTGGTTGGCAATGCCGAACAGGGGCCAGAGGGAATTGATCCCACCGAGCGGATCCTTCACGCCCTGCCAGAGGAAGTATCCCCAGGCAGCGACGATCAGCGCGCTGGTCGCGAGAATCGAAGGATACCAACTGGTGCGGCCCAGCGGCTTGTAGATGTGGCCGAGAGCATCCTGAATCATGAAGCGAGCAACTCGCGTGCCCGCGTCGAGAATCGTCAAAATGAACAAAGCCTCGAACATCACGGCAAAGTGATACCAGAGGGCCATCACCCGGCCACCACCCAGGCTTTGCGAGAAAATGTGGGCCATTCCGACCGCGAAGGCAGGCGCGCCGCCGGTGCGATTGAACAGAGTCTGCTCGCCGACGGCCTGCGCGAGGGCCTGCATCTCCGCGGCAGAAACCGGGAACCCCCAGCCCGAAATGGTCGCAGTCGCAGCCGCCGCGCTTTGCCCGACGATGCCCGCAGGACTGTTAATGGCGAAGTAAACGCCGGGCTGCAATACACAGGCTGCAATGATGGCCATGACCGCCACTGCAGACTCGGCCATCATGGCGCCGTAGCCGACCATGCGGATTTCGGTCTCGCGCGCGATGAGCTTGGGCGTTGTCCCACTGGAGATCAAAGAGTGGAATCCACTGATAGCCCCGCAGGCGATAGTGATGAAGGCAAAAGGAAAAATCTTGCCCGCAAATACCGGCCCGGTGCCGTCGACGAACCGAGTCAGCGCAGGCATGTGGAGCGTAGGATGCAAGGCCACGATGCCGATGCCGAGAAGCCCGATGGTTCCGAGTTTTACGAACGTGCTCAGGTAATCCCGTGGTGCAAGCAGCAGCCAAACGGGCACCACCGATGCCGCGAATGCGTAAATAATGATGGAAATCGCCAGAGTCTGCGCGCGCAGGGTGAATACCGGGGCCAGTGCGGAATTCTGCGAAACCCACTGACCTCCCCAGATCGCCAGCAGCACGAGAACGAAGCCCAGAACAGAGACTTCCAGCACTTTTCCCGGACGGATTCGCCGCAGATACACGCCCATCAGCAACGCGATAGGTATGGTCATAGCGATGGTGAATGTGCCCCACGGACTGTCTTTCAGCGCGTTCACCACGACCAGAGCGATTACGGCCAGCAGAATAACCAGAATCGCAACCACCGCGGCGTAGGCGACAAATCCTCCAATCGCGCCAGTTTCTTCTTTGGCCATTTCCGTAAGCGATTTGCCGTCGCGGCGTACGGAGAAAAGTAAAATCACGAAGTCCTGCACGCACCCGGCAAAAACAGCGCCGACCAGCACCCATAGAGTTCCAGGAAGGTAGCCAAACTGCGCGGCCAGCACGGGTCCTACCAGTGGGCCCGGGCCGGCGATGGCGGCGAAATGATGTCCGAAGACGACCCACTTGTTGGTGACAAGAAAATCACGCCCATTCTCCAGGCGTTCGGCGGGAGTCGCACGATGCGCGTCCAGACCAAGGATCTTCGCCGCGATGAACTTGCTATAGAAGCGATACCCCAGGGCGTAACAGCAGGTGGCGGCAACCACCAACCAGAGGGCGTTGATCGGCTCCGCGCGATGAACGGCCACCACTGCCGTCGCTCCGGCGGCAAGCAGGGATACGACTGTCCAGGCGACCATCGACAAAGGTTTGTTCATACCGTCGAGCATTGTGTCGAATCTGAGCGCAGAGCGCAATCCCATCCGAAAATGGGGCCGGGGCGCGGTCTGACATCCCTTCCCTACCCTCAGGTTTTGAATCCAATCCATAAGAATTTTGAATTGTCACCCTGGGATGGTTTCGGCTTAAGATTCCAAGCAAAGAGGCCAGTGTCGACTGGGAGGCTGCCATGAAGACTGGAATTTGGGGTGTGCTTGCATCGGTTGTACTGGTTCCCGGCATGCTTCTGGCACAAGAAAGCGCGTCCGCCTCAAAACAGGAAAACTCGCCGGCCGCCAAGCCGTTGGTGGTTTCCGGCAGGGTCAGTTCTGACGGCAAAACGCTGATGACCGACATCGACTCCGAATGGAAGGTCAGCAATGCCGATGCCTTGAAGGGATACGAAGGGCGTCTGGTTCGTGTGCGGTGCTACGTCGATTCGAAGGCAGATCGAATCGAAATCCTCTCGGTAAAGAAGGACGATGGGCAGTTGACGTACGCAGCCCGACATGCGGATTCCGCCTTCAGGCGTTAACCCTGGCGCACTCCTGGACAGCGCCCGCCGTGCGCTCTCCATCGCATTTCCGTTCTATTGTTTTGGTGTTACCCTAGTTCTTCCGAACGATTGCCACCCCTTTGGGCCATTTCGTCACGCCCCTGCACCGGGGTGCATTCCAAGGATTCATCCTGAACTTATAACGCTACCGAGGAGCATACGATGAAGATTGGCATGTTAACCGGCGGGGGCGACTGCCCCGGATTAAATGCGGTAATCCGCGCCGTGGTTCGAAAAGGGGTTTTTCACTATCACGATGAATTCGTGGGTTTCCTGGAAGGCTGGCGGGGTTTAATCGAGAACCAGAGCATGGTGCTGGATCTGGACGCAGTGAGCGGCATCCTGCCCCGCGGGGGAACGATTCTGCGCACGTCGCGCACGAACCCATCGAAGCGGCCGGATGGTTTCGATCGGTGCATGGCCACGATTGCGGAGCATAAGATCGATGCCCTGGTAGCGATCGGCGGCGACGATACTCTTTCGGTCGCCCAGAAACTGCACGAGAGGGGCGTCAAAGTTGTCGGTGTGCCGAAGACCATCGACAATGACCTCGGCGGCACGGATTACACATTCGGATTCGACACCGCTTGCAACATCGTGTGCGAAGCCATTGATCGCGTGCATACGACCGCCGAAGCGCACAACCGCGTGATGGTCGTGGAAGTGATGGGTCGTGATGCCGGCTGGATCGCCCTGTATAGCGGCATCGCGGGCGGCGCCGACGTGATTCTGATTCCCGAGCGGCCGTTCGACATCGACAAAGTGGCCGAGTCCCTGCGCCAGCGTCATGAGCGTGGACGCTACTTCTCGATCGTTGTGGTGGCTGAGGGCGCGAAGTTCGCGACCGGGTCGGGCGCTCCCGTGGTGCAGGACATGGGTAAAGACGAGTTCGGCCATGCCAAGTTGGGCGGCATCGCCAATATTCTTGCCCGGGAAATTGAGAATCGTACCAAGTTCGAGACCCGCGCCGTGGTGCTGGGTCACATTCAGCGCGGAGGCTCGCCAACGGCTTTCGACCGCGTCCTGGCCACACGCTACGGGTTGGGAGCGATCGACATGGTGCATCGTGCTGAATTCGGCTGCATGGCGGCGCTCCACTCAAATAAGATTGTCTCAATCCCATTGAAGGAGGCGATCTCGAAGAATCGTGTTGTGGATGCAGAGATGATCGAGATTGCCAGTGGGCTTTTTGAAGAGATCGGCGAGAAGGCTGCCCGGTAAGTAAGAATCCCGCGGAGTCGATGGGGGACTCGTCCGTCATTCTGCCGGCCAGATCCGCATGCACGAAATTTACCGACACCTGGCGCCATGGTTGCTGACCATCTCGGAAGCAATCATGGTGCTCGGTGCTGCCAGTCTCTCGCTGCGCCACCCTACCAGGGCGAACTCGCCCATCTTCGATTCCGCCGAAAGACTTTTCGCAAGACTCGCGCGCCGTCGCGCCCTCTCGGTGCTGACGGTCGGTGTTCTTGCGCTCAGCATTCGGGTCATTCTGATCCCACTGCTCGGAATTCCTCTGCCTGACTGGAATGACGAGTACAGCCACCTGCTTGCCGCCAATACATTCGCCTCGGGTCATCTAACCAATCCGACCCACCCGATGTGGATTCACTTCGAGAGTTTCCAAATCATCCAACATCCAACCTATATGTCGATGTATGCGCCCGGCCAGGGCCTCGTGATGGCGGCCGGAATCGCTCTCGGGGGTCATCCCTGGATCGGCGTTTGGTTGATGACCGCCGCCCTCTGCGCCACGCTCTGTTGGATGTTGCAAGGCTGGTTTCCACCTGCCTGGGCATTGTTCGGCGGACTCCTTTCCGTCCTGCGTTTTGCGACCTTCAGCTACTGGATGAACAGCTATTGGTGCCCTGCTCTGGCGGCCACGGGAGGGGCCCTCGTTTTGGGTGCAATCCCAAGACTCCGCAACAAGGTTCGCGTCCGGGAAGCAATTCTGCTCGCCGTAGGCCTGGTCATGATGGCGAACAGCCGTCCGTACGAAGGTCTGGTTTTCAGCATCGCAGTCGGCGCCGGCTTGGTCGTCTGGTTAAAGGGCCGAAAGATGCCCTCGTGGCCGCGCCTGTTCTGGCGACTGTTCGTGCCGGCTGCGTGTGTGCTCATCGTCGCTGGAGCGGCAACAAGTTACTACTACTGGCGCGTGGCAGGAAGTCCGTTTCGCATGACCTACGCGGTCAACCGCGAGACCTACGCCGTGGTTCCCTATTTCTTGTTTTTCTCGAAGCGCGCCATCCCCGAGTATCATCACGCAGTGATGCGCGACTACTATGCGGGGTGGGAAGTTCGTCAGTTCGACGAAGCCCGTACCCTGGTCGGCTTCATGCGCCGAACCGGCGATAAGATTCTTCAACTCTGGCGGTTCTACCTGGGGCCGGCATTCTCGCTGCCGCTGCTTGCGTTCCCCTGGATCGTGCGCGATCGTCGCATGCGTCTCGCGCTCGTTGCCGGCGGTGTCTTCTGCCTGGGATGGCTGGTGGAAACCTGGACCTTTCCCCACTATGTCGCGCCCGCCACCGGGTTGGTGTATCTCGTGCTTGTGCAGTGCACGAGGCATTTACGGCTGTGGCGCCGCAATGGTGCTCGGGCGGGGCAACTGCTTGTACGAAGTGTTCCGCTCGTGTGCATTGGAATGATCTTTCTTCGCCTCGCCGGAATCATCGCGCACGCACCTCTCGAACCACACTGGCCGCTGGGCAACGCGGACCGGGTACAGGTAGTCGAGCGGCTCACCGCCATTCCGGGAGGACATCTTGTCATCGTGCGCTATGGTCCGAACCACAATGTGGATCGCGATTGGATCTACAATGCTCCCGATATCGATGGAGCACGCATCGTCTGGGCCCGTGACATGGGGGAAGATCAGAACCGTGAATTGGTGCGCTATTTTCGCGAACGGCATGTGTGGCTGATGTCCGGTGACGACAGCCCTCCTCCGCTGGAGCCGTACCCCTCGCAATGAGGCTCAAACTTCTGAAGACCTCATCCTCTCATTTCGATTCATGGTTGACGGTGAGACGTCTGCGTGCGCACGGATTTCTCCTCGCCCTGACGCTGTGGTCGCTTTACATCTGGACCCTTGCGACTCCGAGTCTGCGCGACCGCAACGGAAACCTGAAGGGAACGGATTTCTTACATCTGTATACGCTGGGGGCGCTGGCCGCTGAATATCGCGGTGGCGACCTGTATGACATCAACGCTCAGGCAGCGCTGGCCGCGCAACATGTGCCCGACGCCGCGGGCATCCGCTATTTGCCGCTGTATCCGCCGCAGGTCTCGATCTTCTTTGCACCGCTTGCATCTCTGTCGTATGCCTGGGCCCTCGCGATGTGGTGGCTCGGCAGCGCCCTCTGCTACGGCGTCTGTTGCTATAGCCTCTGGCGGGCTTGCCCGAGCCTGCATGGTTACGGGGGCACCGTCGCTCTTCTCGCCGCCGGGTTTCCTGCTTTCTTTAACCTGATCGCGTGGGGCCAAACAAGCGCGGTTGCATTGGCCTGCTTCACGCTCATGTTTTTCTTGCTGCGCGATCACCGGGACTTCACAGCAGGCCTGGTTCTCGGCTGCCTGATCTTCAAGCCGCAATTGGGCCTGGCCGCGGCGATTGTGTTCGTGTCGATTGGCGCCTGGAAGATCGTGGCGGGAGCTGTCGTCTCCGCTGCCGCCCAGCTACTGGCAGGAGTTCTTTATTACGGGGCGGAGCCGCTTCGCTCGTGGCTGCGAACTTTGGGGAATGTACGGAACTTAGCGCCCCTGCTTGAACCGCGCCCCTATCAGACGCATTCGCTGCGAACGTTCTGGTCCCTGATTCTGCCATCCATGATTGTGCCGTGGGGAACGGTTTCTTTTTACCTGTACGTGATGAGCGCGGGAATCGTGCTCACGTGGACGATCCTCGTGTGGAAGCGCTCGCAAGCGTTGCCGGTGCGGTATTCCGCCCTGCTGTTGGCAACCGTACTGGTCGCGCCGCATCTCACGGTTTACGACCTGGTGATCCTCGCTCCCGCATTTCTTCTTTTAGCGGATTGGCTGATTGGCGAGCCCCGTGGCGTTCGCGGAATGGGAACTCTTCTCTACCTGGTCTATGTGCTTCCGCTGCTTGGGCCTTTGACACGGTGGACTCACGTGCAACTGTCAGTAGTTGCGATGTGCATTCTGGTATTCATGATGTGGCGTGAGTCGAAACTGGAAAGATCGGCCACGAGAGAAAGCCCGTGAAAAGGCGGTCTAGCGGGATTTGCCGAAGAGGAACGTTAGCGCCTCCGGAAACCGGCGCGCCCATGCGGATTCATGATGCGTGGCGCCCTCGTCGATCACTAATGTGAGCCGCCGATCATCCAACCCGGAGCGTCGCAGAATTGCGGCGAACTCGCGGACGTCGTCCACCACACTCTGGTCTCGATCCTTGCGGCCCGCTTCGGCCGTTCCGACTGCCAGAAAGATGCGTTCGGGCCAGCGCTTGTTGTGGCGGCTGTCTTTGATCATCTGCCGGTTCGACGCCCACAAGGAAGGACTCTCGACGAGCAACCGTCCAATCACTCCGGGACGCACGATGGCGGTATAGAGCGCGATGAGCGCGCCCAGGGACGCTCCGCCGAGCCCAGTGTTCTCCGGGCCGGAAGCCACGCGGTAGTTGCTCGCTACAAACGGCATCACTTCCTTCATCAGGAAATCCGGATAACGATTCCCTTGCGTGCGCAGCGTCATGGGATGCAGCGAGCGATGAGGCATGTATTCGCGAATGCGATCCTTGCCCGCGTTGTCCATCCCGACGATGATCATGGGTGGCACCACGCCTTCGTCGATGAAGCGTTCGGCGGTCTCGTCGACCTGCCATTCCACCCCTGTGAAAGAGGTAGAGGGCTCGAAAAGATTCTGGCCATCGTTGAGGTAGAGAACCGGATAGCGCCGCCCAACGTTTTCGGGACTGTCATATTCCGGCGGTAGCCACACGCGTAGAAAGCGCGTATTGCGAAAGATGCGGCTGTGAAATTCGTGCAGGCGCAGGTCTCCGGTCGCTGCCTCGACGTGAATCACGGCGCGAGCAGATTCCCCGGTCTCAGTTTTCTGGAGTTCTTCCATCTAGGAAACGTGATTTCTTAGGATACAACGGCGGACCTTCAGGTCCTCGCACTTCTGGCCTTCACGCCTACCGCCAGCCCCGTAATAAGAAAGATGATCGCCTGCGAGGCCAGGCATAAAATACACCACGTCATCAACTCATAGGCTTCGATGTAGGTCAGATAGAGAGCAAAGCCCAAGCCTCCCACAGCTGCCGCCAGCAGACGGTTGGGCGTTTCGGCTCGCAACCTAAAGAAGGTGGACAACACGAACAACGCAGCGTACCCGGCCACTCCGATGCCTGCCACGGGGATTCCAGCAAGGGTCGAATACTCGCTGCGGTTGACGATGTCACAACTGAATTTCTGGCTGATGTCGCAAAACTCCGTGGTGGACTTCGCATAGTGGCGCTGCAGGGAAATTCCCGACACCACCACACCTGCAACAGACAGGACAGCGATCATCGCAAACCAAACGCGCCCAACACCGGATCGACTCACGGAAGGCTGCACCCGGTCTTGTCGCTCAAAGCTTCCAGAGACAGGACGCCCTCTTTCGGGGGCTCCATCCCAAACTGCCAACTGGGAAACAGCTTCGCGCCGGCTGCCTTGCACTCTGGCATCAACTCGCCCGGCTTGTCTTTGATCGCGCACTCGACGTAGGGCACATAGCGAAACGAGGCGCTGAACTTTTCCTTCTGCTCAATACAATGCGGGCACCAGTAGAGGCCGTACATACGCGCGTTCTTGCTCGCCAGGCACTTGGCGAAGGAATCGTACTTGTGATCCCGGTAATACTTCCCTGCTAAGAACGCCCCTGCTACCAGAACGGCGACCATGACGTACGTCAGCGTCTTCTTCGTCTTGCCGTCGCTGGCGCCCTCGCGCTCCTGCTGCCGTTTTCGACGCTCTTCAGACATGATCCATTTCTTATATCACGCCCTCAGGCGACAACGTTGAGTGCCTGCGGCAGGACATCCAATTCCTCGCAGTGCAGCGATAGCACCTCGCCATCGACCATCACATCGACAGGGTTGTCGAGGTGGAACTCGATCCGCTTAGCGGCTTTGCGCTCCGCCAGAGGATGCTGGATGTGAGTACCATCGTAGAGTCTGGGTAGGTTTCGGATCAGGCCAAGCCTCCCAATCGGTCCCCAGCGAACGTATTCGACGAGGCCGTCGCTAACCTCAGCCTTGGGCGCAATCATCATCGTTCCGCCGGTGAATTTGCTGTTGTTGAAGGTTAGAAACAGGCATCGGCGGGTATCGAAGGCCTCTTCCCCCTCAACGCGCACGGGAAAGGGGCGACGATGAAATCGCGCCAGCGTCAGGAAGATCGAAGAAACATATCCGAGTTCTCCCCACCCACTAAAGCTGCGAGCGCGCAGGGTTGCGACGTCAGCGGTGAACCCCACGCTCAGCAGATTGATGTAGTAGACGATCCCGGAGCGATGGCGCAGGCGCATGACATCGCAGAGCCGTGTGCGCTGAGCAAGAAGTGATTCGATGGCGTGCTCGACGCCGCGGTCACTGAAATCACGCAGAAAAGAATTTCCTGTGCCCAGCGGCAGAAAGGCCAAGGTCGGCGGCGCGCCATTCAGAGCTTCGGGATAAAGGCCGTTCACCACTTCGTACGAAGTGCCGTCGCCACCCACCGCGATGAAGTTGCGGACTCCCCGGCCGTAGGCATCGCGCGCAATCTCCGTCGCTTGTCCCGGGGCACGGGTCGCGGCGACCTTGACTTCAATCCCGGCGGCCCGCAGGCGTTCCAGAGCGGGACCGAGCAATCTCCTGCTCCGTCCGCCTCCAGCTGCGGGGTTTACGATTGCTAGATAGGTTTGCCCCAAGTTCGTTGACCCAAGCACCCAGCCAGAATGACTTTACAACTGCGCGATGGACGCACGGTCCGTCGACTTCCCAATCTCCTCGGCCAATACCTGGCGTTTGATCTTCATTGAGGCCGTCCGCGGAAAGTCTTTTGCCCAGATCAAGTATCCGGAGACTCGCTTGAAATCCGGCAAGCGGCGGTTGCGCGCAGAAATACCTTCGAGCAGCGAGTTATCGAATTTCTGATTCTGCTCCAGACGCAGCACCAGGACCAACGACTCCCGGCCCAGTTCCGTCTTCGGCCAAATATAGTTCGCGGCGAAGATGGCGTATTCCTTGACGGGCAGGCCGTCAAACACCGCTTCGATATCTTCCGGATAGATGTTCTTTCCACCTTCGGTGACGATCATGTTCTTCTTGCGGCCAAACAACTGCAAGTGGCCGTGACGTTCGAAGCGGCCCAGATCGCCCGTCAGAAGCCAGCCATCGACGATCGTATCCAGCGTAAGTTCGGGATCGTCCAGATAGTGCGACATGACCGTCTTGCTCTTCACGGCGACTTCTCCGACGCCGTCGGCGTCCGGGTTCAAGATGCGCAACTCGACGCCAGGCAGCGGCTTGCCCACGGTGTCGGCGCGGAACGGCTTCAGATCGTTCAACGTAAGTGCGGTCCCCGCCTCCGTGAGGCCGTAGCCATTGACCACTGGGACACCGAGATCATAGAAGAACTGCAGGGTCGACGGCTCCATGAATGCCCCGCCGGTAATCAGCGCGAGCAATTCTCCGCCAAATCCGCGGTGGATGTTCCCGAGCAGCATGCGGCTGAGTTTGACCTTAGGCCGGTTGCGCGTGAAGAGGCGGTTAGTCGCGATCATGAAATTCAAAATTGCGCGCTTCCATGACGGCAACTCGTCGAATTTGGCTCGCAGGCCGCGCTCCAGATTCTTCACGATCATCGGGACCAGCGAGACATACGTGATGCGGTAGCGCACAAAAGCGTCGCGCACAAACTCAGGCCGCAGCGTGCGCAGGTGTACCACGCAGGCGCCACAGACGAAGGGTCCAATAAAGCCCACCATGAAGTCGATCGCATGATTCGTGGGCAGAATGCTCAAGTACCTTACCCCTGGCCAGAACGGATACCAGGCTGTGAGGGACCGGCACTGCTCCAGATAATTCTCGTGTGTCAGAACGCAGCCCTTCGGCCGGCCGCCCGTTCCCGAGGAGTAGACGATACAAGCGACGTCGTCCTTCTGACGCACAACGAAGTCGGGGGCCCCTTTGCGCTTGAAGTCCTCCCATCTAAACGCGCCAGCCAGATCCGCGCCCAGCGGCGCTTCGGTGACAAGAACAATCTTCGTACCGATGTTGTGGAACTCTGGCGACTCCATGATGGCGCGCCACAGGTGATATTCGATGATGAGGACCTTGGCTTTGGAGTGAGCCAGGAGTTGCAGGTGCTCGGCGGCATTCAGTTTGTAATCGAGCGGGACGAGCACGCCGCCACAATAGAAGATCGCATACGCCGAAATCAGCCACTTCGACTGATTGGTCATGATGATGGCGGCGCGCTCGTTGGGATCGAAATCCGCGTCTTCGAGAGCGCGCGCCAGGGGCAGCGCGATTTCTTTGAAATCGGAGTACGTCAGGCGGAGTTTTTCGCGATCGCGTTCAGCCTCGATCAGGCAGACCTCGGCGGAGAAGCGGTCGAGCGCATCGCGCAACGCGGCACCGAGACATGTGTACTGGCTGATATCGAGCATAAACAATTGCTGATTGTTGATTGTAGATTGTTGATTGCAGAGCTGGACACCGCGCAGGCGGCGATGTTCCCTGGCAATCAACAATCAGGAATCAACAATTTTGAGACTGCGCCTACAGCCTTGCCTGAATTTTGGTGGCCAGCGTGCGGAAGTCAGTCACGCCCTGCAGTTCATAGTCGGGCAATTCTACGTGAAAGTGATTCTCCAACTTGGTCAGAAGATCGAGCGTTTGCAGGCTGTCGATGCCGAGCGCCTTGAAGAAATCGTCGTCGGCAGAAAGCTTTTCGCGCGGCACTTTGAAGTGGGCCGCGGCCAGAGTGAGTATTTCGTCGAGAGTCTTTTCAGCTGTTTCCATAAGCAGTCATTCTAATTCAGTTTGGATTATGGCAAATAGGGCTGCGCGCCCGTGTTCTCCACGAATTTCTTCAGCCCGTCCCGTACCGCGGGTCGCGGCAATAGCTCGCAGAAAATATCGATTTCGTGACGCAATTCGTCGAGCGGGATCGGCTTGATGAAGCGCTTGGCTGCGGCCGCCGTGGTGCGATCGAACTTTGCCATCTGGGTTGCAGTGGCCCGGGCCGCTCGGAGGACCTCCCCTTCTCCGACGACCTGGCTCACCAATCCGATTTGCTGCGCTTTGGTGGTGTTGAAGCTGCGCCCGGTCAGCAGCAAGTCGCGGACGACCGCGTTGCCCAGATCCCGCTTCAGGCGCGGGATTCCGCCGAAGCTGGGAATCAGTCCCAAACGCAGTTCGGGAAAGCAGAAGCGCGCCAGTTTGTCCGCGATGATCAGGTCGCAGGTCAGCGCCAGCTCGAATCCGCCACCAAAGGTTACCCCGTGCACCGCCGCAATCGTGGGCAGAGGCGCGGCATCGAGCGCATTCATGACCGCGTGGATTCGTTCGAGATACGCACGCGCCTGAATGGCCACCTCCGACTGGCCAAACTCCTGAAGCCATCCGTAAAGCTGGCGCAAGTCGGCTCCCGCACAGAATCCCCCTTTCAGCGTGCTGTACAGGATGAGGGCGTGGGCCTCGCGGCTGAGTTCATCGAGTACAGCAACGAACTTTTCCAGTTCCTCAAGCGTCAAGGAACCGATCTCGTTGAGCGGCTCGCGGTGAAGCGCGAGTTCGATGACGCCATCTTTCAGCGCCCACGACAGCGTTTGCCCTTGAAATTGTTTCATGCGTTCGCAGCCCGCTCCTAAACCGCCTGCCTCACCCGGTACATTTCTTCAATCTCGCCTTCCATCCTCGCGGAGATAACGTCGCGCTTGAGCTTGCCATTGGCGGTGAGCATCCCATTGTCGATGGAAAACGGCTCCGGACGCAGGCAAAAGGCTCTCACTTGCTTATAGTGTGGAAGCTGCTTGTTGACCGCGTCGAGTGCGGCTTGCACTTGCTCTCCAGTCGAGTTGCCGGTAACGATGGCGGCAAGATATCCGCGGCCGTTGCCCACGATTACGACCTGCTGTGCTGCCGGAAGGTGGCGGGCGATTTCGCCTTCAATGCCTTCCGGCGAGAGTTTGTGGCCGGAGCCGAGGACGATCAGATTCTTGATCCGGCCCACGATACGCCACGTTCCCGAGGCATCCAGTTCGCCCTGATCGCCGGTGTGAAACCAGCCGTCCCGCAGCACTTCGGCCGTCTGTTGCGGGCGGTTCCAGTAACCCGGAAAGACGTTGGGGCCGCGGACAATGATTTCGTCGTTCTCGCCGAGCATCATCTCGATACCCGGGATCGCGAGGCCGACGCGGCCCGGGACGGGCTTCGCCGGATCGTCCATGGTGCAGATGCCGGTCGTCTCCGTCAGACCGTAGACCTGCAGCACGGGAATGCCGAGCATGCGGAAATAATCCTGCGTCTCTGGAGTTAGCGGCGCCGATCCGCAAATCAAAGCTTTCAGGTTCTCACCGACCATTTTCTTGCGGATGGCCGGAAAGATCGTGGCCTTAGCAATCCAGAACCAGATCGCTCCCGAAGAGATCGAGCCAGGCCCTTTGCCGGTCCAGGCCGCGATGGCGCGACGATAGAGGACGTCGATCAGCCCGCCCTTCTGCTTGATCTGTTCGTCCACCGCGCGGCGCATGCGTTCGAGCAACTGCGGAACATTCAGAAAATAATGCGGGGCGACAACGGGCATGTCCGTCGCAATCCTGGTGAGGTCGGTGTTCAAAGTGACCAGGCTTCCGCGCAGCATGAAGGTGAGAACGGCGATCCAAGAGGCGCAGAAACTAAACGGCAAGTAGTGAAAGATGCGATCCTGCCCGGTGCGCCCGCCCATGAGTTTATCGAGCCGAGCCGAGGTGCAGCCGAGCATGAAGCCGACGTTAGTCGCGGTTAGCACGACACCCTTGGCTTCACCGGAGGTTCCGGAGGTGTAGAAAATCGTCACCGGATCGTCATCCCGAACCTGAGGCCGATCAAGAGCAATGTCTTCGGCCCCGGAAAAGATTTCGTCGAATAGAAAGTGCGGAGGCGCATCCGCCCATGCCTGCTGGATTCCAACCCGCAACGTGGCATCGCCGCAGCAAACCAGAACCGGAGCGCTGTCCTTCATCATCGCAACCAGTTCGGATGGGGCTTGGCGGGAATAGAGCGAAACCACTATCAGGCCTTCGGCCATCGCCGCGAGATCCATCGCGATCCAGCGAATGCTGTTGGCGGCCAGCAGGCCACATCGGTCACCTTTCTTCAGCCCTTTCGAGGCGAGAAAGGTGCGCGCCTTCCGGACCAACTCGAGGAATTCGTCGCCGGTCACGCCTGTCACCTGGCCGTCGCGAGTTTCCTGCAGCACGGTCGTGTTGGGCGTGGCTTTGAGCCGCGAAAAAATGTCTCCGACAAAGGGCATGATGGTGTACTGGGAACTCAACTAGTTGTAGGCGGCGACCAACTGGCGCAGCGTGGCGTTCATGGGCGGCAAATAATCTTCCCAACTCCACTCCCCCGTGCGCGTGGGGAATTCGGGATATCGCCGCTGGACTTCCTCCTCGAAGAACACACCCATCTGCGCCATCACTTTCAAATTCTTCACGACAGTGCGCGCAATGCCGTCCGAAATGCGCTCGCCCTGGGTGGCCAGAATTTCCAAAGCGGCGAGCAGTTTCGGCTCGAGGTCCGGATCATCCACGGTCATGAGCAATTCCGGATGCCCGCGCTCGCGCATGAGGTTCCGGATGCGCTCGTCCATAGTGATTCCGGCTGATGGCACCAGCGCCGGCATTGAAGTCACGATGCCGTGATAGCGTGACGACGCCATCATGTGGCACGCGCGCAGGATGCTGACCAGTTCGTACATGTTGTACTGGTCGGAAGTCAGAACTGGAATCCCCCCGAGCTTCTCCGAAATCTTGTTTGCCGGACGCGCGTCCAGGCGCTCCGTCGCCGCCAGAATCACGAATACGTTGCGCCGCTTGCGGAAAGCGTCGACCGCGTTGGCGATGGAAGTCAGGTAATGTTCGTACGCGCGATCTGCGGCTGGCCCTGAATTGTGGAAATAAGGCCCGCGATAGTGACTTTTCTTGTAGGCGCCGGTCAGACTGCGCGCCGCAGCCTTTGTCACCGAGGCTTTCACCGGCCACTCAAACGGATTGATCGGACATACCACGAGCACGGGAGTGCGGCCGTCCCAGCCAACTTGCCGCAAGATGCTCTGTCCATATTCGGCGGGGCGTGGTTCGAAAGTCCAAGCGGTATCGGTTCCCAGTTCGGTGGGTATGCCCATCTCGCTTAGAATTCTTCGCGATTCTTCATTGCGCGTGATGACCAGCGAGTTCTTGCAGTAGCGGGCGCACATCTTTGCGACGAGCGGATCCATGTGGCCTGCTTCCGCGCCGTATCCGACGGACAACTTATTCTCGACCGCCGCAATACCGAGCGAGCCGATCATCATCGTGGTCAGAGCGTTGGCGAACTTGCTCTTGAACATCGAGCCTTCGCAGGCGACCACGCCGTGATGCCGGGGCACTTCATCGGACAAGAACGGAGGAAAAATGTCGGGAAGATGCACCTGCTTCGTGCCCTCAAAATACCCTTTGGAGAACTCGAAATTCTGACTCATCACGCTGAAGTCGACGCGCTCGGCGCCGAGGATGTGACGGATCTGCCTGAGCATCTCTTCCACCCGGACGTCGGAGCCCATGTTGCGGGTGCCGTTGTATCCGGCAAAGAGAAGTTTCATCTTCTCGCCGGGCTGCCAGGGCTTGTTCCCGCCCAGCATCCATCGGGCTTTGGCGCGCTCGATGTTGCCGCTCACCCACGCCTCTAGAATGAAGTCCATCATGCGGCGGTACCCCCTTTCGCCGCGGGCCAGGGCTCGTATTTGTATTCGAAATTGTTCTCGCGGCTGAACTTCAGCAAGGGAAAACTGTACTGAGAAAACGGGACAGGCTGACGTCCCAACTCGGAAGTCACGCGCGTGTTGTCGAACACCGTGTTCCACACCAGGTAGGGCATAAACACTTTCATCAGAGAAGCCCCAAAGCCGAGTGCCCCCTTGCGATTCGCGAAAAAATTCACGGAACCGGAAAACGGCTTCTCGGTGAACGGAAGAAACACTGGCTTGCGTTTTTCCTGAGCCGCGGCCAGAGCCGTGGTCAATTCTCGAAACGTCTGCGACGACGTGCCCGACGAAAGGTGATAGGTGTCGTGCTTCGGCTGGTCTTTCTGGTGCAGGGTGGCGATCGCATCGGCAACGAAGTCGACGTTCACGATGTCGATCCGGTCAGTCGGTCTGAAAGGAAGCACGGGCAAGCCGGCCAGAAAGACGAAGGCCTTCACCATATCGAACTGCGTCGTCTCCGCGTGGCGGCTGTCGCCCAACACGATGCTGGGGCGGAAGACTGTCTTCGGAGTGTCCGGAAGCAGCACACGCGTCATGTGCTCGCAAAATTTCTTGGTGCGCGCATAAGGGTCGTAGTCCGAGCGGTCCCATTCAATGGAACGATCTTCGGTGACCAATTCATTGCTGCGCTTCCCCGCCACCGCAACCGTGCTGACTTCACTGAAGCGCCGCAGGCCGTGATAATGCTCAGCCTGGCGAGCCAGGGTCAACACTTCGAGTGTGCCCCGCAGGTTCACGTTCAGGCAGCTCTTTTCCGACTTGCGATTGAGCGATGCGGCGCAGTGAATCACGGAATCGGTGGTATGCACCAGGCGGTCGTAGGTGTCGCGATCCAGGCCGAAGCCGGGAGAAGTGAGGTCTCCGCAGAAGATGCGCACCTTTGTCTGCAGGTGTTCGTAAAAGCGCGGAAACTGCAAATGCATCTGCATTGCACGCCACAGCCGCTGTGCGGCTTCCTGAGGGTCGCGCGCGCGCACCAGCAGATTCAGCGAAGCGCCGTGTCCTTCAAGCAAGTTGGCGGCGACATGCGCGCCGATGTATCCGGTCGATCCGGTCAGGAATATCGCCACGTGGCTCCGTTGGTCCCGGTCTTCACAGCGTCTCCGTTGGCGGGCCCGAGTTGAAAGGTGCGGGGAGGCCGTGCCTCCAGCGGACGGCCTTCAATCAAGGGATACGTCCAGCGCCGCAACGCCGGGATGTGAATGTTAATCCAATATTCCCACCAATCGAGGGACCGTGTGTCGTAACTAAACTGGTCCCGCTCCTCGGGCACGAGGGCGAAGGAAAGTCTTTCGATGTTCTCCGCCGTAAAATCGTGCTCGTTCAGCAAAATGAAAGGCTCGAACAGCTCGATCAGTTTTTCCACCCGCTCAAGATTGCGCTCAGTCTTCACCAGCGGGGCCCGTTTCAGGGGCAGAGGCGACATGATCCGCTGAATGGATTTCACAATTGCCTTCTGCGCCGGAGCTGACATGCGCCGGTAACGCTCCTTCGAGACAGGAATCGCATCGAACCGCAGGCGCAGCCACGACTCGAGCCCCTCTTGCGCACGGTAATGCTTGCGATGCGCCAGCGATGTCAGTTCGATCGAACGTCCCATGTCGCAGGGGTTGGTCACCGATGTCGCCAACTGGTAGAGCGGGTCGTGCCGCCGTTCCATGACCGCTGCAGCGATGAGCGTCATTCCCGAGCAGACCGAATCCACGGGAATGATGTCGAGACGCTTGCTTTCATTCGAAGGCAACTGGCGGAAATACGTGCCTAACAGATACGAGAGCGACGCCGATGTGTTGATTCCTTCGTTCCAGCCGAGAAAGGGTTTGGCCACCGAGGTCTCGACGATCGCCGGACGCACGACCGCGACCGGAAGCCCAGCGCCGTGTTTGACGATCAACGATTCGGCCAGGCTCTTGGTGAGCGTGTAGGTGTTCGGCCAGCCCAGTTCCTTGGCACGCCGCGTACCGGCTTCGGTCAAATACGTCTTCAGCCAGCGGACGCGATTCTTGCGGATCTGATTCTCGAGTGCCGCTCCCTGCAGGTTCTTTGCGGCATGTTCTTTGGACTGTGCCTGCATGCGCAGACCGGAGGTGACTTCCTCGCTCTCGGCCCGGATCTCGGCTTGCCGAATCTCTTCCCGCAGAGAGCGCCATTCCTGCTCGGCATCGAAGTCAGGCAAACCGCGGGGGTTGTAGTTTGGAAGCACTTTCTCGTTGACGCGCCCATCCTGCTCGCCCGCCACGTAACAGGTCGAGAGATGCAGAAGGCCGGCATGATCCGCCCCGCGCACAAATTCGAGGATGTTTACCGCCGCGTCTGTGTTGGTGGTAAGAGCATCGCGAAGGTCGGGATTGAAATCGGTGAGCCCTGAGCTGTTGATGATCAGGTCGAGATTCTTCTGAAGGCTGCGAGTGATGTCCGGGCTCAATCCGAGGCCCGGCAGAGTCACGTCGCCTTCCACAACCTCAATCTTCTCGCGCAAAAAGTCGGGGAGTCCGTCGCCGTGGCGCTCAAACAGCGGATCGAAGACCGGCGAATCCTCCACCATCTTTTCGAGTCTCCGTTCGCCGGGATTTGATTTTTGCCGCCGAATCAGAAGGTAGATGCGCTTCACGTCGGGCAATTCCAGCAGCGTGTTGGCCAGCCAGACTTTGCCGATGAATCCGGTCACGCCGATCAGCATGATTTGCTTGCCCGCGAAGGCCCGGCGCACCGAGAATCCCTGCGCCTGACGGTGTCCGTCAAAGTGAACGACCGGGCGAATGGGGGCCGAGGACCGGCGTTCCGCCGGAGTAACCGCGGCTCGCAGCTCGTCCAGAGAGATGTCGAGATGGCGGGCGAGGGTTTTGGGAGCGCGGCGGCCGTCTGGCATGTTTTCGCGGAATGGAGCGAAGGCTCCGCGGGGACGGATCACGGGTTCCAGCAAGCGGCCCGTCGCTGTCCCATCGCGGAATTCCAACCGGTTGGCGACGATGTGCTTCACGCCCAGGTACTGCGCCAGCGGGCGCATCAATTGCTCCACAGCCTGGCTGACCAGGACGACGTCGGCTCCCCCCTCGACCAGTTCCTGCACTGCGCGCACCCCTTCCGGTTTCAGGTGTGGCTGCAGTTTGTACTGGAAGAACTCTTCCCCAAGCAGATCGAGGCGATCGCGGGTTACGCCGCGCAGCACATTATGTACGACCCGGGTAGCGAACTTGCGATTGGCGGAATAGAGAAACGGGCGCAGCAAGGCCATCAGGAAGATCAGGCCGCGGCGCCGGAAACGCTCCGCAAAAGTCTGGGCGTTCCATGTAAAGAACGCCACCGGCCGGACCACGGTCAGGTCAAGTAAGCTGCCCTCGACTCGCCAGTAGACGGTGGGGGCCGTGCTGGAGTTGTGGTTTGTCGGTTCCAAAATTGCTTTGTGTGCCTCTCAGGGCTCTCGTACCGGGAGTCGGGCGAAACCTCTATTGTAAACAATCTGCTCAAGTTTGAGGGCATTAACACGGAGGGATCGACGCCAAGATCATTACTGTCCTGGAGAAGATCGTTCGGGCTGCGCCCCCAGCCACAGAGCTACGGCACCGCTCACGATCAGGACGGCGGCGATGGCCAGCATGCCTCCCCTGAAACCACCGTTTGCGGTGCGAAAGAATCCGATGATGTCGGGCCCGAAGTATCCTCCGAGGTTGGCCAGAGAATTGACCACGGCGATTCCTGCGGCTGCCGAGAGGCCTGCCATCCTGGAAGTCGCCATCGCCCAGAACGGACCGACCATGGCCTCAGCGAAGGCAAGGCCCAGGCCGATTCCGGCGACAACAACGATTGTGGAGTGGCCATAGCCAGCGACGACCAGGCCTGCCGCTGCGATGAAGGCAGGAATGGCCGTATGCCAGCGGCGCTCACCGGTGCGGTCTGACCGCATTCCCACCAGCACCATCGCGACGACGGAAACGAGGAACGGCAGCATGGCCACCACTCCTGTCCAGGAATAGCTCAGACCGGAGAAGGCGTGAATCACGCTCGGCAGCCACAGAGTCATGCCGTACATGGTTGTCGAGACCCCGAAATAGATGATCGACAACAGCCAGATTCTCCCGCTTACCAGAACTTTCCAGAAGTCGCCTTGCGCCACCACGGGTTCGGCTTGCCGTTCGCTTTGCAGCTTCTCGAGCAGCCACGCCCGCTCGTCGCCCCTCAGCCAAGACGCCTCGTTCGGGTTGTCGGCAAGGGTGGCAAACACGGCCAAGCCGAAGAGAATGGCGGGCATTCCTTCGATGAGGAACATCCACTGCCATCCCGCCAGCCCTGCGCCGCGCAAGCCGAGCAGCGCCCCGGAGATCGGACTGCCGATGACCCCGGCCAGCGGATTCGCCGTCATGAACCACGCCACAGCCCGCGCCCGTGCGCCCGCCGGAAACCAGCGCTTCATGTAAAGGATCATGCCCGGGAAAAACCCCGCCTCCGCCGCGCCCAGGAGAAGCCGCATGCTGTAGAAACTGACGGGGCCGCGGACGAAGATCATCAGACAGGAGATCACGCCCCACGTGACCATCAGGGCAGAAATCCAGCGGCGGACTCCGAACTTTTCCAGAACGAGATTGCTGGGAAGTTGAAAGAAGAAGTACCCGATGAAGAACATTCCCCCCGCTCGGCCGATCACGCGTTCGCTCAGTCCCAATTGGCCGCGCATTTGCAGCACCGCAAAGCTCATGTTGATACGATCAAGGTAGGCAACGATGTAGAGCAGGAAGAGAAACGGCATCAACCGCCACATAAGTCGGGAAATTACGGCGGATTCGAGGCGGTCGGGTTGCAAGCGCGAGTTTCCGGGTGGCGCAGCGGGAATTTGGAATCCTGCCGCGGGTGCGAGGATTCTACTCCAAGCGCAGTCCTTTCCGAATCTGATCGACGATCTGCTGCGGAGTGCCGGCGATGTCCACCGTCAGGGCGGCTTCCGGTTCTTCCAGGTCGGCTAACTGGCTCGCCAGAATTGCTTCGCCGGCAAAGTGTCCACGACGGGAGCGCAGCCGATCGGAAATCACATCGGCACTTCCCCTCAAGTAGACAAATTTCGCCTCCGGGCCAGCATCGAGCTTCGCGCGGTATCGACGTTTCAGAGCGGAGCAGGCCAGAACCGCGTTGCGGCGGTCCGCGATCCACTGGAGGATTGCCGCGCGCAGAGCGTCGAGCCACGGGTCTCGGTCTATGTCGTCCAGTGGGGTACCGTTGCGGATCTTCTCGACGTTCGCGGCGGAGTGGAAATCATCCGCATCGGCAAACTCCCAGCCCAGGTTCGCGGCTAGCAATTTTCCGACCGTCGTCTTCCCGGCCCCGACGACTCCCATGACGATCACAATCATCGCTGGATTGGTTATTCGTTATTTCTTGGAGTAGGTCTTCTGCTCGCCGGTCCGCGCGTTGGTCAGCGTAAACGTGCCGTCTGATTCCGCAGTGACTTTAAAGAACTTTCCTTCACAGTTCTCTTTTACGTTAGCAATGTGTGCGGCGTCGATGTTGTGAGCCTGGTCGGACTCGGCTGCGTAGTGCAGCTGCCACAGGTCTTCCAGTCCAGGAGAGTCATGCACGATCTGCCAGGCCGCCGGACTTGCTCCCTTGCGCGGACCGTTGTCGAACACCGCAACCCTCGGATGCAGCGCCCAGACCAGCGCCTTGGGATTTGAGAGGTCGGCCCCATGGTGCGTGACCAGAAAAAGATCGACCGTGCCCAGCAGATTGTTGGGGCAGGCAAGTTCCAACTCCTTCTTCTTGGTGAGGTCGCCGAGATCGAGGAACTTGAATTTCCCAAACGTGATCAAAACACCCACCGATCGGGCGTTTTCGGTGGTGTCCGCCGACGCCGCCGGTTCTGCCTTGCAATAGGAATTTGCTTCGCCGGCTCCGGCTAACGGGCTCGTGATGTGCTCTCCCGCAGCGCTCAGAACGCGCACTTCGACACCTTTGATGGGAAGTCCCCAGCCCGGTTTAACCACCACGTGAGCGTGGCCGCCGATCGCCTTCTCATACGCGGCGTAATCCGCGCGGGTGACTTCAGAATCTTCCAGGTTCGGACCATGATCGACAAAGGTTCCGATCTTGATCCCATCGGCCAGTTGCGGCACGCCGCCGACGTGGTCGCGGTGATAGTGCGTAATCAGGACGTAGTCGATTTGTGTGAGACCGGCCTGGTGAGCAGCGGCGCCGATGCGGTCCGCGTCTCGGCCCTCGTATCCGGACCAGCCGGTGTCGATCAGCAACGACTGTCCCGAGGGACTTACGATCAGGGTCGCCTGCCCGCCTTCCACGTCGATGAAATAAATCTGCATCTGCCTGGGAGCGGGAGCCTTGCCCGCAAGCGGACGCGTTGCGGCGAAGATACAAAAGCAGAGAGCTGCAATCAGGAATCGACGCATGTCTTGCACCCGGATGAGGTTGGATAGTCCCGAGGATTATGCCACGTGGAAGGCAAAATTTCGCATCGATGTTGTGAGGAAAACTCGAAGCGTTAACCACAGAGGACACAGAGGCACACCCAGGAAACCAAATCGGCCTGCGTCCGTGGAACTTCGTGTCCTTTGTGGTTTCTGCCTTGACTCGCCGAGCCGCATCCTACCAGTCGTGATCCGACTTCTCGGATTCCTTCTTATCGTTCGTACGGTTCCGCTTCTTGTAGGCGAGCACAGTGATGCCGACGGACATGAACATGGGAGGGACGATCAACACCAGAATGCCCGTGCGCAGGCCCTGGATAAAACGATGTCCGGCGCCGGCTGCCTGCGTGTAGCAGAGCGCGCAGCTCTGCGCGTAGCAGGCGGCATTGGTCGCCAGAACCACAACGCCGATCAGTGCCAGTTTCGCTCGCCGAGCAATACGCCATCCCGCAAAATAGGTCATTGTTGACTCCTTACTTCTTCACTTCGCGAACGGCCGCATGACCATCAGCCGGAAACTATCCGCCCAGATCATATTCATCATCACCAGAACGAAGAGCGTGCCGGGGATGAGAGCCAGCCGAAGCGACGGCTTCTCGTCGCGGAGATGCATGAAGAACATCACCGCCAGATAGGCTTGGATCGCGGCCAGCACCAGCATGCGGCCCAGCGACGGTCCCATCGTGATCGCGACCACGACCTGTACGACGGCGATCAAGAGGATCGCGCCGTAGACTCCGAAAGTAGCCCCCATACCGTTAGAACTCGCTTCCTGACTCATCGCTAAGCTCCTCGTTAAGCTATTCTCTGTTAGCTAGTTACCGCTTCATGTTCAATAAGTACATCAGCGGCACAACGAACATCCAAACCAGATCTACGAAGTGCCAGTACAAAGCCCAAATTTCGACATGTCGTTCGGCGTAGCGGCCGGACTTGTAGCCCATCCCGACCACGACAAGAGCGACGACACCACCGACGACGTGCGCCATGTGAAGGCCCGTCACCGAGAAGAACGCCGCTCCGAACATGGGGGCACCCCAGGGATTCTGAAACAGCCGGGTGCCCTCACCAATCAGACTCAGCCACTCCCGGATATGCAGCACAGTAAAGAGGATGCCTCCCGCGGCGGTGATCATCATCCAGCGGAAAGCACGTTGCTTGTCATCGGACTGGGCGGCCTTCACCGCAAACAATACCGTCAGGCTGGTGCTGACCAGAATGAAGGTCATCAGCAGCGCGTTCCAGATACTCGCCCTCTCGAAGACGAGGGGCCAGTCGGCAGCCGAGTTCCGGATGTAGCCGTAGGCGAACAGCACCGCGCCGAAGGTACACGCATCCGAAATGATGAACAGCCACATCACGAGTTTGCTGGAAGGAATGGCAAACGGGCGCTCTTCCATCACTCCCGCGCCGTGCCCTCCGGCCTGCCCCATCGTCAGATCAGCACTCATGGTGCCTCCGGTGAAATTGGACTACAGCTTCAACCACAGAATGAACAGCAGGTAGATCCATAACGTCCCCATGAAATGCCAGTAATACGAGGTGGCATCCATGGTGCTGCGGCGCAGGGGATGCGTTGCGCTGCGAAATTTCAACATCACCCGGCTCAGCCCACCCAGGCCGCCGAGCACGTGGACAACATGCACTCCGGTCAACACATAAAAGAAAGAGCTGTTCGGGTTGGTCGGCAGATACAAACCTTCCGACCGCAGCTTCAGCCACGCCACGTACTGCCCCACAACGAAGACCAGGCCGAGGAACATGGTGGAGTTCAACCAGAGGCTGGGCCTGGCTCGACCTTTCTCCTGGCCGCGCATGAAAGCCACGATGTGGCGTCTCGCCAGCTCGAGCGTGACGCTGCTGGCGATCAGGGCGAGCGTGTTGAACCACAGGATCGGAGGCAGATCGATGTGGGTCCAGTCGGTGTAACCGCTGCCTTCGCGAACGTACAGAGCGCTGGTCAGGGCTGCGAACATCATGGCGATCGCGGCCAGTGCGACCCAAATGCCGGTGCGGGTCGGCTCGCCGGAGTGATCTCTTACGACGCGCAAGTTGCCACCTTCCGGCACGAGATTGCGAAAGCCGCCGGAGCCGGCACCGTCTTGCTGGTGCGGCTCTTGCTCGACTCCGGCTTGCGGAGGTTGCAGTACGGTTGCCATAGCTACTCCATTTCCCCACCCTGATCGCAGTCCCTCTGTGTCCTCTGTGTCTCCGGTGGTGAGGATTTAAGAACTCACCACAGAGGACACAGAGGCTTCTCTGCTACGGTGTTTCTCCCGCTTTCTCCGGCGACGCCTGCATGATGTAATCGCCGGTCGAACTCTTCACTCCATATTGATAAGGATCGTGGTAGACAACCAGGTGCTGCCCACCGAAGTTGTCGAAGGGCGGCGGAGAAGAGGGTGTCGACCACTCCAGCGACGTAGCCTCCCAGGGATTCGGCGGCGCCACCGGGCCTTTGAAGCGGCTGTATACCAAGTTGAAGATGAAGATCAGCTGTGCCGCGCCAGTAAACAGGGCCGCGTAGGTAATGAACTTGTGCACCGGCAACAACGGCACCAGGAAGTCGTCCGTGAAGGCCGAATACCGCCGCACGTTGCCCGCAAGCCCCAGGTAGTGGAACGGCATGAAGATGGCATAGGTGCCGAGGAGCGTGAGGTAGAAATGCCACTTCCCCAGCGTCTCGTTCATCATGTGCCCGGTCATTTTCGGGAACCAGAAATAAGTTCCGGCAAAGACTCCCATAATGGCGGCCACACCCATCACCATGTGGAAGTGACCGACGACAAAATAGGTCGCGTGCAGGTAGATGTCGATGGACGGCTGCGCCAGGAAGAATCCGCTGACGCCGCCGCTGACGAACATCGAGATAAAACCAAGGCAGAACAGCGAGGCGCTGGTGATGCGCAAGTTCGATCCGTACAGGCTGCCCAGCCAGACCAGCGTCATGATCGTCGCTGGAATCGTGATCATCAGAGTCGGGAAAGAGAACACCAGCGCCGAGAACGGATTCATGCCGCTCAGGAACATGTGGTGTCCCCAGACCATGTAGCTGAGGAAGCCGATGGCCATCATGCAATAGATGAGGACTTTGTGACTCAGCATGTTTTTGCGCATGCTGTTGATCAGGATGTGGCTGACGATGCCAACCGCCGGCAGAATCGCGATATAAACCTCAGGATGTCCGAAGAACCAGAACAGGTGCTGCCAGAGCAGCGGCGACCCGCCTTGATGCGGTTGAATGTGGTCACCCACGTTGAGCCCCGAAGGGATAAAGAAGCTGGTACCGGCGACGCGATCCAGTATCAGCAGTAAGCAAGCGGGCAGCAAAACGGCAAACGCCAGCAGAGAGATGCAGGAGGTGATGAACCACGCCCAGCTGACGATCGGCATGCGGGCCAGTGTCATGCCCTTGGTGCGCAAGTCGAGCGTCGTCGCGATGAAGTTCAGCGAACCCAACAGCGACGCAATACAGAAGACGAAAATCGAGATCCCCCACAGGCTCTGGCCAATGGCCTGTCCGGGGCCGGCATCCTTACCAACAGCGCTGAGCGGAGCATACCCGGTCCATCCCGAAAGCGGAGGCCCGTCTCCCACAAAGAATGCCGAGACCAGAATGCAGAAGGCGACGAAGGTCGTCCAGAACGACATCATATTGAAGCGGGGGAAGGCCATATCCTCGGCGCCGATCTGGATCGGCAGAAAGTAGTTGCCGAACGCGGCGAAGGGCGCGTTGGTCAACACGAAGAACACCATGAGCGTGCCGTGCATGGTCATCAACTGCAGGTAGTACTCCGGCGTGACCACGCCGCCGGGAGCGCCCACCTTGGACAGCCATCCCAACCCCGGGATTGGCGAATTCGGCCAGACCAGGTGGATGCGCATGATCCACGACAGCACCATGCCGGTGACCACAGCGGCCAGAGCAAGGGCGTAGTACTGCAGGCCGATGATCTTGTGGTCGAGGCTGAAAACGTACTTGCGGATAAAACCCGTAGGTTCTCCATGTGGTCCTGCGTGTCCCGCGATCTCCGACATTGCCCTTTGCCTCCCGATGGAGTTGGCACTCGCTGTCCTCTACCTGTGCTGAGGACGGCATTTCGAAATGAAACCTGAGGCTTCCCTCAGGGGCTAAAGCCCAAACCTTCCTGTCGTGAACGGCATGCCTGAAGGCATGGCCTTTCAAAAAAGCCGACGGAGCAAATCAGTTCGACTGCGCCTTCAACCACTTGTCAAAGTCTTCCTGCGACATGACAGTCAAGTACGACTTCATGTTGTAGTGCCCAAGTCCGCAAAGCTGGGTACAGACGATTTCGTACTTGCCCGGTTTCGTAGCTGTGAAGTGGACGGAGAGATCGAGTCCCGGGACGAAGTCCTGCTGGATGCGCAGCTCGCGGACATAGAAAGAGTGGCCGACATCTTTGGCGTGCATCATCAGGTGAACCTCTTTATTGACCGGAATGACCAGTTCACCGGAAGTGATGTCGTCGCGCGCAGGGATATCGTTTTCGGGGTCGAGTCCGAAAAAATTCGAGTTGCCCTCATCGATCTTCTCGGGATGAATCACACCGAACTTGCCGTCCGGCCCCGGATAGCGGAAGTAGAAGGCAAATTGCCCGGCCTGGGCTTGTACCTGCAGCGCGTCCGCGCCGGCGGGTTGAAAGTACACCTTGGCCCACGCCTTCGTGCCGATGGCTCCGAGAGCAATCGCTTCGGCGCCGACGAGCAGGATCGCGGCCAGCACCAGGTATTTCGCTCCGCCCGGAAAGTTCTTGAGAGCTCCATCCTTGCGTCCGCCGAACTGCCACACGAAAAAGCCCAACACCAGTTGAGCGGCGAGAAAGGATAGTCCCGCTTCGATCATGGTCTCGTCGATCTGCTTGTCAATCTCGTGCCCGTGCGTTGAGATGTCCTCTGGAGGCGTGACACTCGCACCCAGAAAAGTGTGGGTAATGACGGGAACTGCCGAGGCCAATGCAATCACGATGACCAACACCGCAAATATTTTGCCGCCCATGTTCCCTCGCAATTGACCGGAAACAACCGGTCATGAGATCGCGTCGCGGCCAGCGCATATCGCCGGCCGCCCGCGAAGATCAATCCCTAGTACGCTTTTGCCTTAAAGCTGAAGTCGATCGACTTCGTCTCGTTGCCGGTGATGGTCACGTCCTGGGTCTGAGTCCCGTAGTCCTCATGCCAGGCGGTGACGGTGTACTTTCCCGGTGGCAGGTTGGGCAGTGAGAAGCCGCCGCCATCTCCAGTGATCGACACGTGATTCGTCTTCAGAACTGCGAACCAGCCGTGCATCCAGGGATGGATCTGGCACTTCACCGAAATGAACTCGGGGTTGTCGAATTTCTGCACGATCGCCGGCGATCCCGGTGGCTGCGACTTGTTCCACTCCGGGTTGGCCTTCGGCATGGGATGGATGTTGTGCGAGGTCTGATCTCCATTCACCACGTGCAATTCCTGGCCGGTGTGCAGAGCGATGACGTGGGGCACGTACTGGCAGCCCTTCTGGGTGAAGGTCACAGCCTGTGCGGGAGCGTTGGCGTCGTCACCGCCGGCGGAAATGTAGACGACGACGTTTTCCAGAGTATTGTTGGCGCCAGTCACCACCGTTTCCGTGGTGATCGGAGTCGGATGCTGCTTGTCGCAGCTCGGCTCCTTCGCCATGCTGATGGGCTTCTGTTTAACTGGAGTTCCGGTGTAAGTGACTTTGCCGCTGATCGTACCGGCGAACATCAATGCCGGACACAACGTTGCAATCGCGACGGCAATGCAGGGCTTGCTCGCACGCATGGGTTGCCTCCTGAATCTCAAATTCCGTTTCGACGAACTGATCAATTACTTTCCGCCGCCAGCGGCTCCGTTCACCGACGGAGTCGCAGGCGCTTGTGATGTCTTCTCGACGTAGGCGGGAATCTTTCCACCGGCCGCCTTCAACACGTCATTTTCTTTGCCGTGGCGGTGGACCTGCAGCGTTCGCAGGAAGTGCACCAGGTCCCACGCGTCATTGGGTTGGATCGTATCGGCGAACGATGGCATCGGCGTGCCATCGACACCCGTCATGAAGATCTTGTAGATGTCCTGATTGGTCGACCCGCACTTGAAGCGGGAATCGTCCGCTCCCGCGGCAAAGTTGTACGGACGAATTGGTTGATCTTTGCTATCGGTCAAGGTCGCCGCAGAAGGGCCATCGCCCTTGCCTTGTGGACCGTGACACTTCCAGCACTCCAGCTTCGTGAACAGGGCCTTGCCGTGAGCGATGCTATCGATCGTGACCGGCGGCTCGGCTGGCACCTTGATGGGTTCACCGTTCTTTTCCTTTTCCCAGCGAGGCGAGAATGTCTTGATGTAGGCCACCAAATCCGCGCGCTGCTGTTTGGTGAATGTGTTCCAGATGGGCATGTTGGAGTTGGTCAGACCACGCCCGATGGTGTTGAACAGGTCCTCATCCGTAGGCAGAGTGCCGGTCAGTGTGGAACGGCACTTGAACGTCGCCATCGTGAAGTCACGCGGCTTGGGATCAAGCCACTGTGCGTTTTCGCCGTTGCCGTCGCCCAAGTCACCGTGACAACCGGCACAGTATCGGCGGTAGTCCATCTTGGCATCCTGGGAATGGCCAGTGAGTCCGCCCACATGGCTCTCCATGTGCTTCGCCGGTTCGGGCGGATGGGGCCCGACGTCGGGCGCGTCTTGCGCATGGGCCGCAGTGAATCCGGCGGCGAGGACGAAACTCCCAATCGCGCTGAAAAATTGCACTCGCTTCAAGTTGTTCATAGGCAGCATCCTCAAAACGACTTTCGCGGGCCGTCGTTGGCCCGCGGTTTCATTCTCGTTAGAAGTCAAAGTCAAAGCCGAACATCAGTTCGCTGGTATTGATATTTGTCCCGGTCGGCGAAGTCCCGTCCTGGTGCAGCCAGTTGTATTCGTTGTGCCAGGCGAACCCGGCACGGCTGGTCATAAACGGGTTGTAGCGATAACCGATGGTGTAGGTCGAGATATTACCCAGGTTGGAAGCCGAGGGACCTCCAGTACCCGCGCACTCAACGCAAGCCGCACCGTTCGCCTGCCGCGACATCCGGATCGTCTCGTAACGGCCGACGAAGATCAGTTGCGGACTGTAGATGTAGTGGGGCTCGAATAAGACGCCATTCCAGGATGGCGCCTGCGCCCCGGTCGCCAGTGTCGTGCCCGGAGTGTTGTTCTGACCGTTCAGCTGATCGATGAGATCCCCGTAGCCTTGGCCGAACCAGGCGTTGTCCCAGCCGTGCTGAGTCACGACCTGCAAGTCGAAACGTTGTCCGAAGTAGAACTGCCCGACGAAACCTTCACGATGGAACGATTTATTGCCGCTGCCGGAGCCCGGCACCGGCCCGTTGGGCCCGCCGCTGGTCAACCATGTCGTCGGGGCCTGGCCGATCATGGCGTAAAATCCGATTCGGTCCACGCCCATTTTCCCGGCGTCGAAGGCGTGGCTGGCGGCGAAGAATCCAGTGTAGGAGTTCGCGCCATAGGCAAGGCCAGGAGTCCCGTCCGACGTACTGAGAAGCGCCGCGGAATAGCGCGTGCGGTCGTCGTAGGAGTGCCCCATCAACTCAACGCCGAGCTGGTTGTCGCCTATCTGTCCAAAGATGTTGCCGTCGCCGACCGGCATGAAGTGGTAGAGCTGGTAGATTCCGCCGTTGCCGGTAAGGGTGAGCACGCGCTTCTCCGACAGCAGGTTGTCGAGTTCGAACTTGCCCATCTTGATGTTGAGCCACGGGCTGCCGAACAAGTTGTCAAGCCGCGCCATCACCGTTTCAAAGTGAAATGCTCCGGTGTTGTCGGACGAAGGAAGCAGGAAGAACGAAAAGTTCTTCTCCAGCGTTCCGCCCGTGTGCAGGTCGAGTCCGCTCAAGTCAAAACCTGTGGAAGTCACGCGAGTAATGCCTGACCCCTGGTCGACCGCCACTTTGCCGGTGCTCACACGGTGCCACATCGGCGTCATGCGGAACGTGACCGGCCAGTACCCCGGGTTCTGCCAGATCGGGGCGTCCTTGTCGTTCATCAACTGGTAGCCGTTGTCTTTGAATTTCTGGCCGAAGTAGTTCAGCATTGGCCAGGACTCATGGCAGGCCGAACACCGCAATCCATACTTGCGGGCGAAGGCCGGAAGCGCGTTCGCGTTTTGGCTGCCGCTCAAGACCAGGAAGATCAGGACCAGAGCCGCTGTGAGGAAATGCCTTCCCCACGACAGTTTTCCACAGTGGCGAGACTGCATCCCCATATGCATGCCGCACTCCTCAAAAAGTCTGTTTTCCAAAAATCTGCATTCCCACAAATGCAAAAGGCAGGTTAATCAGCCAGCTAGCGGGGTTGGAACCCCTTCCAACAACGCCAGCTACGGAAGCCGGACCTAAACCGATTTTGCAGCCACAGGTCCTACCACCGTACCGGGGCGGAATCCTACTATGGCCTCGGAACAACTTGCAAGATAAAATTTACAAATTTTTTACAACCTTAACTTGACCGCAACACCAGCTTTGGCATTTCAGTTGACAGGAACCACTCAGAGTTGAGAATCTTTGGCGGACAGGGGGAGGTTTGTGGGACCGTCTGGCGGGGTTTCTCGAAGAATGCAGGTTGGCGGGATGCGGTCGCTCGGCGGCTGGCCCTGGAAGGCTGCCGTATCAAGAATTTGCCTGGGCTTGATCCTCACGCTGGCCGCCACCAACCTTTCCGCCCGCGAAAAAAACGCCATTCAGTACGGGATGGGCCTCATCGTCAACCTTCCGCTGCCGGAGAGCGAGGTCGTCCAAGTTGTTCAGGACGTTGTGCAGAATGGAATCATCCGGGGCACCAGGGAATACAACAAAGACGAATACGTCAGCGGCGCAACTGTGGCCATTTCCACTCGCGCCTTTCCCGAATGGACCGAAGGTGGCAAGGTTTTCTACAAAGTTCGGCTCAAGGCGCTGGACCCCCGGAATTTCAAGGACAGCAGCGATGTCGGCACTCTTGCCGTTCGCTACGTCGTGCTGGCACAGGATGAAAAACACACTGTGCTCCGTATCGATGCACGTTTTGTCGAAGATTTTCGACACATCGCGCATGCGTCCGACGGATCCGTGGAAAGTGCCGAATACAAAGACATCCACGAGCACATCGACTCGATCGAGTTGATGAAGGCCCAGACTGCTGCGGCACAAAAAGCCAAGGAGGAATCCTCGTCCCGGACGTTGGCGTCGGCCTTGACCGACGAGGCTGCCGCCGCACCACCTGTTTCCGCAACCACGACATCCACCGAGACAACTTCAGATTCGGCGGAAAGCCACACAACAATGCCTCCGCAAACGCTGGAGCAGCGCGTCCTGGACCTACGCAAGCAGGTGGAGAGGCTGGTGAAATCGCCCGGAGCTCCTCTCAAGTCCGCGCCGTTTCACACCGCGAGCACACTGCAGTCTTTGCCAACCGGCACTGAAGTTCTGGTTGTCATCTCGACGCCATATTGGCTCGGCGTGGAGACCCACGAAGGTCAGCACGGATGGATCTTGAGAGACGAGTTGGAGCAGTTGCCATGAAGGGACGTTCCGGCGCCATGAGCCGCGTTCTGACGAGAGCTGCGTGCGGCATTTGTGTAACTCTGGCGGCGAGCTGTCTGCAGGCCCAGGTTGAGCGCGCGTTTCCCCAACCCAAGGCGATGGTGGAAAAAACGCTCAAGACGATGCAGGCGACCATGGCTGGACGCCTGCCCGCATTAGAGGGATTCGCCAATCCGGGCGAACATCCACTGGACCGCTACCGGCGCGGCTATTACCAGATCGCTGCCGAGGTCAGCGTGGCCCCATCCGGAGGTTCCGTCGTACGGGCAACGACGAAAGTCACAGCTTGGTATTCCGATCCCGTGGCTTCTCGCTCCGGTTATCAGTTGCTGAAATCCAACGGCCGCTTGGAAGCGGATCTCCTCGATCAGCTCGAAGAGCAACTTGCCAAGAACTCTCCTGAAGGCGTCAAGAGTGCGGCTTCGGTGTCCCCGACACCATCAGCAGAAAACACGAAGCAGACGAAGGCCTCGACTTCCGGAAGCCCGCTCAAGTTTCCAGACACCAAGAGCACTTTTCCCACGTCGTTGAGCCACGATCTAGCCGTTCCCAGGATGGAGTCGCCTTCCGCACAACCCGCGCCCGGCAAGACAGACACTGCGCTGCAGGAGGAAGCCGAGAATCTCGAAAAGATGCTGAAGAGCATGGCTCATCCCAACAATCTAGTCGCGGTCAGCAAATCCGGTACACCGGTCGTTGCGACGCCCAGCCTGACGGCGAAGCCGCAGTTTCTGGCCAGCATGCACGACGAGTTCGAGCTGCTCGATTTCAATGCCGACTGGGTTCACGTGCGCATCTCTGGCCTGTCACGTGGATGGATCTGGCGCAACAGTGTCGAGATGCCCGAGGGCATTCCAGACACGGCGGGGGCGACCGCGTCTTCCCTGGCTCCAGCTGCCGACCTGTTCCAGGTAAGCCGCGAAGAGGTGGCGCTGTTTCCAGGCGACTGGGAACCGCTCCGCGGCAAAAACGTAAAGATCATTTCCGTGCAAAAGGTCGATGAAGCAGCCAAGGACGCGGGATCGAAAGACCGACTGGCGTACGCCAAATACCTGCTGGAAAAAAACTACACCGAAATTGCGAAGCACCCGGAACTCCAGGGTGTGGTCATGATTTTTGATTCCGCCGACGGCGGGATGATCGCGGCGACGGTCGACACTCTGCAGCAATGGAGGGCGGGCAGGTTGACGGATTCAGCTCTATGGCGCAAGTGCTTCTTCGATCCGCCGGAAACGTTTGATTCGGCTGCGTCTTCGGGGAGCCGGTAAGCGTTCCGCACGCTGCGCAACGCCAGTGTGTTAGCCTGAACACTGCAAAACGTTTTTTGTTTTCGATTGACTTTCGAAAGTTAACAGAGTATCTATGCAATCCTTGAGCCGTGCGGAGTGGGGTCCGTGCAGGCTCGTTTTTGTGGCAACCAGTAAAGACAGCTCCAAACTTTGACACGGCCTAACTCATGAGCACGATGACATTGCCTCTCTCCGGTCTTCGCAATCGGGCGACTTCCCTTTTCCGCGACTATGCTGAACTGACCAAGCTGCGAGTCACGAGCTTGATTGTCATGACCGCGTGGTGCGGCTATTTTTTCGGCGCGCACAAAGCGGGAGTTTCCTGGCTTAGCTTTGGGCTATTGCACTCTCTACTCGGAATCGGACTCGTTTCAAGCGGAACGGCTGCCCTCAATGAAGTGATGGAGCATGAGGTTGACGCGCACATGCGGCGTACGGCTTTGCGCCCGCTTCCCGCCGGCCGCATGAGCATGCTGCATGCCACGCTTGTCGGCATCATCGCAGCGGTTGGCGGGTCGATTTACCTGGCCGTTTTCACCAATCCCTTGACCGGGCTGCTGACTCTTCTAACGTCGGTGGTCTATCTCGCAGCCTACACGCCACTGAAGCGCATTTCACCGATCTGCACGTTCGTAGGGGCGTTTCCCGGGGCGATGCCGGGCGTGCTCGGCTGGACCGCCGCGCGCGGCCAGTTGGAGTGGGGTACGCTGGTTCTCTTCGCCATTCTTTTTGTGTGGCAGTTTCCGCACTTCTTTTCGATCGCGTGGCTCTACCGAGAAGACTATGCCAGCGGTGGAGTGAAGATGCTGCCGGTCGTGGAACAAGACGGCCGCTCGACGGCCCGCCGTATTCTGATCTATTCCATCGCCCTGATTCCCGTCAGCTTGCTTCCCACCTTCATGGGAATGGCCGGAAAAATTTATCTTGTGGGCGCCGTGGCGCTGGGATTTGCGCTGCTCTACTTCGGAATTCGCCTGGCATTCCTGAATCTGCCGCTGGCCACCGCTCAGTCGAAAATGCGGGCGCGTCATGTGCTGCAGGCAACGGTGATTTATCTTCCGTTGCTGTTTGCCCTGATGATGAGCAACTCGGCGCGACCGTAAGTCGGCCCTTCACGGATTCCTATTACCTTAGCTTCCAGCTATCGCCGAGGCGCCGTTGCCTGAGTTGCAACCGTGCTGCCCTGGCTCGCTGGTTGACTCATTGCATCGGCCGGTCGATAGGCCATTCCAAAAACAATGAGGGCAATCAAAAAAAGAACGAAGACTAGGACGCGAATCTTATCGGAGGACATCCTGGTGCTCCCTGTACGCCTGCAAGAATTCTAGGTTTCGGAGAGTTGAGTGAGTGTGTCTGTGGTCACAAGGCAGCGTGCGCTGCTACATTTTCTTCCCATCGCCGGACGGTAGGCAGGAACGGGAATTCTTCCGGAGATGCTTTCCAGCATGGGAGGCCACTCACGTAAAATGCAGCGAGGCTGAAACTTGAAGCTCACGGAAGATCCGCACCGCCGACTGAACGCGCTGACCAACGAATGGGTACTGGTCTCGCCCCACCGCGCAACCCGCCCCTGGCAGGGAGAGGTGGCACAACTCAAAACCACGCCGGAACCGACCTACGATCCGAGTTGCTATCTTTGTCCCGGAAACACGCGGGCGGGCGGCATCCACAATCCGACTTACACCACAACTTTCGTTTTTGAAAACGATTTTGCCGCGCTCAAGCCTGACACGCAGGCCGAGCGTTTCGATATCGGCGGCGAGGGACTGCTGGTCGCCGAAGGCGAGCCCGGGATTTGCCGCGTGATCTGTTTCTCTCCGCGCCACGACCTCACGCTCGCCACCATGACGCCGGAAGAGATCGAGCCGGTCGTTCACACCTGGATGGGACAATTCCGGGAACTGGGCGGCCTCGACTCGATTCACCACGTGCAGATCTTCGAGAACCGCGGCGCCATGATGGGCGCGAGCAACCCGCATCCCCATTGTCAGATTTGGGCCACGGCGTCCATTCCAGACGAACCGGCCAAGGAACTGGCAGCCCAGCGCGCGTACCTCACTTCGCACAAGAGTTGCCTTCTTTGTGATTATGTGGCCGCAGAACAGCGCCAGCAGGATCGCCTTGTCTACGAAAACGAAGGGTTCGTTGCCCTGGTTCCCTTCTGGGCGGTGTGGCCTTTCGAGCTCTTGCTCTGCAGCCGTCGTCACCTGGGAAGCATGCGCGACTTCACCGCCGCCGACGCGCGCGCCCTCGCCAACATTCTTCACCGCATCACATCAACCTACGACCAGGTCTTCGGAGTTCCCTTCCCTTACTCCATGGGATTCCATCAATCTCCGACCGACGGCGGCGATCATCTGGAGTGGCACTTTCATGCGCATTTCTACCCGCCGCTGCTGCGCTCCGCAACCATCCGCAAATTCATGGTCGGATTCGAGATGCTGGGAACACCGCAGCGCGACGTCACTCCCGAGATCGTCGCCGCGAGGCTGCGCGCGTTGGCTGGATAGAGAGCGGAGCAACAGAACGTGTATCCTTGTCGCGTAAGCAACTACGTTTTGAGACTCATCTCATGAAAATCGGCACTACAATTCGCAGAACCGCTTTCTTATTTGCAGCATTCAGCCTAATCTCAATCCCCGCGACCGCTCAATGGAGTTCCATTGCGCCAGGCCGGTTGATCAATCCGGAAGACCTTGTGAAGATGTTGCAGACCGCCAAAGAGAAGCCCCTCATGCTTCAAGTTGGATCCCACGTTCTGTTCACCCAGGCGCATATTCCCAGTTCCGAGTACGTGGGTGCCGCTTCCACCGAAGCAGGCCTGCAACAACTCCGCAAGCGAGTCGAATCCCTGCCGCGAACGAAGTTCATTGTTCTTTATTGCGGATGCTGCCCGTGGAATCACTGCCCCAACGTCAAGCCTGCCGACGACGCGCTGCACGCGATGGGATTCACCAACGTGAAAGTGCTCTACATCGCCGACAACTTCGGTACAAATTGGGTGGACAAAGGCTATCCCACTGCGAAAGGAGAATAGGTCTGCAGCGCGGAAGAACGTTGGCGATCGTCGCTGTGGTTGCGGCTGCTGCAGTAATGTTGGGCTTCTACACGTTCCGGCACTCCCTCAGCGCGGGACCTGAGAGCCTCAAGCACCGGCCGGCGCCGGATTTCACTCTTCCTCTGATCGACGGCGGGCAGGGCGGCCAGCTTCGTCTCTCTTCTTATCGCGGCAAGGTCGTGCTGCTCGACTTCTGGGCCACCTGGTGCGTCCCGTGCCGCGACGAGACTCCTCATTTCGTCGAATTGCAGCGGAAATACGGCGGGCAAGGACTGCAGATTATCGGTGTCTCCATGGACGACAGCCCCGACCCCGTCCGCACGTTCTATCAGCAGTTCCACATCAACTATCCCGTCGTGATGGGGACTGCTGAGACGGGCTCGGCCTACGGCGGAGTCCTGGGTCTGCCCATCGCGTTTCTGATTGATCGTGACGGACGTATCTACGCCAAACACATGGGCGCCACCGACGCCGCTGTTTTCGAGAAGGACATTACAGCGCTTCTTTAATCGAAGCGGTTGTTCTCGAATCGAAACGGTTGTTCCCGGCGCGACAAAACTCCGGCTATTTCACCGTCTCTTTGAATTTCAAAGGACCCAGCGTGGAGGTAGTCGCCGAGATGGTCACAGTCCCGGCGTTTGCTCCGGTCGTGTAGCTCACTGACACTTCTCCGTTCGTGCCCGTGACCGGATTCGAACTGGAGAATGTTCCTCCGGCCCCGTTGTCGCTGAAGTTCACGGTGATGCCCGAGACGGGATTGCTGTATTGATCGCTCACCAACACCGCCAGCTTCTTGGGCAACGTTGTGTTCGGATTTCCGGATTGGTTGTTACCGCCAGCGATTTTCAGGGTGGCCGGCGAACCAGCCAGCGAATGCTCCGTCAAATTCACTTTGATGCTTCCGTCGGATGCGGTGACGGTAAGCGATTTCGCTATGGTCGGAAGCGTGTATGTGGTACTAGCCTCCCCGTTCGATCCAGTAATCGCCGGGTTCGGCGAAAAGCTGCCATTCGATCCGTCGGTGAATGAGATCGAAGCGCCGGAAACTGCAGCGCCCGAAGAGTTCTTGGCTTTGACGACGAGGGGAAGCGGAAGAGCGGTTCCGACCGTCCCCGACTGTTTTCCGCCCGACACTACGGTGATGGTAGTCACCAGAGCGGCGGATGTTTCGGTGAAGTTCGCCGGCGTAAAGCCCGTGCTGGTCACGCTGATACTCACCGTTTTAGCAGTGGACGGAAGCGTGTAGGTGGACGACGCCGTCCCACTGCTGCCGGTCACTACGGTCGGAGTTCCGAAAGACCCACCCGCGCCGCCATCATTGAAAGTGACGCTCACACCGGAAACCGGGTTCCCGTTGCTCGTGGCCAATACCGTCAGCGGCGTGGGTAGCGTGCTGCCGGTATTGCCGGTCTGATTGTTGCCGGCAGTTGCGGTCAGGAGCAACGTGCCGTTCCCGGTAGCGGTTTCGGTGAACGTCGCCGTCGAGTAGCCTGAACTGGTCGCGGTGATCGTGACCGTCTTGGGGGTCGGTGGCAGCGTGTATGTGGTCGAAGCATTGCCGCCGCTGTCGGTGGTCGCGGACGGATTGCTGAACGTGCCGCCAGCGTTGCCGTCGCTGAAATTGACGGTCACGCCCGACTGGCCTGTTCCGCCATTGACCTTGATCGCCTGCACCGTCAGCGGAGAAGGCAGCGTTGTGCTGACGTTGGCGCTTTGATTGTTTCCGCCCGTCACATTCAGCGCGTAGGATGCCGCCAAGTACCACGGAGTCGTCGTATCGTCGGTCTTCAGGAAATTCAACAATTGGGTTGCGACTTTCAGTTGCCCGAACTGCGAGGAAGGATGCGTCCCGTCAGCGGAGAAGTCGGCACAGTCCCAGATCAGCCCATCGTTCCGGCCCAGCATGCCATTGGACCAGTAGTACGGCCCCCACGACATCCAGGGCGCAACCACCGGACCATTTGCCGGGTTGTAATTCAGGTTGGCATTGCCATTCAGTTGGTCCTGAATCGCCCATTTCACCGCATAGCTCATTTCGTAGGCATAAGGCTCGGGATTATCCGGATGGCCCACTCCATTCGAATATCCGCCATACACACGGGACGAGAAATACACCAGCTTCAGATTCGGAAACAGAGTATGCATGGTCTGCATAATGGTCTCGTATTCCGATTGCAGGTTGGTGATGTCGGTGGGAAATGTTCCAGTCGCAATACCGTCGGTGTCTTCCATCCAGATGGCCACGACTTGATTCGCGGTCACGCCATTCTGCGGCAGGTAGTTGTTCAGTACCGTCGACCAGTACACCGAACTGGTGCTGGTGAAATTGTTGGGCGTGGCGCC
Organism: Candidatus Dormiibacterota bacterium; assembly: GCA_035632675.1. Lineage (GTDB taxonomy): Bacteria > Acidobacteriota > Terriglobia > Terriglobales > Acidobacteriaceae > Sulfotelmatobacter. Next base: position 22,032 of record DASQGJ010000064.1, on the reverse strand, counting down.
ACCTTGCGCGCCATTGACAATCACGAGATTGGGATTCTTCGTCGGTTCAGAGTTCGCAATGGGCAGGAACCGGTTGAACTCATTTTGCGCCGTCGATTCCCCAATGGCCATGAGCACGTACTTCCCTGTCGGACTGTAGTTGCCGTTGCCGTCGAGAGGCACAATGCCTGTGGCAAAGTTCACGCCGTCGGCGTCATGCGAGGCTGGCCGCACGTTGCTGCCGTTGGGGTATAAGCCTCCCTCGGAACCCTGATAGGTTCCAGTCCCCAGATCATTAAGGGCCACGATCGGTGTCGTGGTGTTCGGGACATTGAAAGAAAGATCGTTGCAGTTGTCCGCCAGATTGGGGAAGACGCTGAGCGTCAAGGCGCTGTTGGCCGTCGCAAGGGTGGACGAATCTGTGACCTTCACCGTGAACGTGTAGTTACCGGTCGCCACAGACGGATCCAGCGTGCCGCTAATCACTCCTGCGTTCGACAGAGTCAATCCCAACGGCAGGGTCGATCCATTGGCAAGCGTCCAGGAATATGGGCCCGTTCCGCCACTGGTGGCCAGAGTGTACTGATACGCCGCACTCTGAGTCGCTTGAGGCAGAGTCGGAAAGGTTGAGACCACAAGCGAAGATGCCGCGACCCCGTTTCCCGTCAGAGATGTGCCGATATCGGGCACGCTGCTGAAGGTGAAATCCAGGGCTCCGGTTTCTGAGGTTACCTGGCTGGGTGTGTAGAAAACCGAAATCGGCAAGCTCGTACCGGCGAGGATTGTGACTGGAAGGGTGACGTTGCTGGTCGTGAAATCGGGCGGGGATACCGTAATCGTGTTTAGCGTCAGCCCGCTTGTGCCGGTATTCGTGATCGTGACGGTCTGGGCAGAACTGGTGGTTCCCAGGCTCTGATTCGCGTCGGTCAATGTAGCCGGGCTCACGCTGCCGACCGCCGTGCTGGTCAATCCTACGCCGGTGAGCGGAACATTCAGGAACGTTCCGTCAAGCAGGGTCAGCACGAAGTTGCAGCTATACGTCTGCGCTACCGTGGGCTGAAAAAAGATGGAGTAGTGCGTAATGTTCTGCGTCGCGCCAAAGGAAAAGGGAGCAACCCCGGAGGAAATTCCAAATCCCGGGCAGGAAAAGCTGATCGAGGTAATCACAGTCCCGCCGCTGGTCAGATTCGTAATCGTGATGCTCTTGCTCCCCGAAGCTTTTCCGATGTACGTATTCTGGAACTGCAGAGAGCTCGGGGACGAGGAAATCTCCGTCGTCTGGGCAGACGCTGTCACAACTCCGAAGATCAGAATGGACAGCACAGCCAACGAAAATACCCGGCGGGTCGATACTTGCATAAATCCAGCCTCCGTCAATGCAACTCCGCTAAGCGGCGAGTGATTGTTGTTAAAGCCCGATTTTGAATCGAGGAATCCCTCGCATCGCCAACTACGGTTTGGAGAGCGCGTCGCTCAAAAAGTCTTTATTTCGTGCTTGTTAGGTGGGGGAACAAGAACGCCTGAGATCGCTGGTAAGCCTGGAAACTATTCTGGATTCGCAGGTTAGCACTGTCAAGGATGAAAGTTCTTGCACACTTCTGGGAGGTGTACCGGGGAAAGGAAAAGGAACGCTACGCGGGGAAATCCCAGCCTTCTTCTTTCATTTTGCGGTTGGTCCAGTGCTGGAGTTCCTCAAACAGGGCCGGCTCGATGACCGCGAACCGAATGCCGACCCGGCCTTCGTCGCCAACCCACATCAGCCGGGCTTTCGCCTGGAATTGGACGTCGCTGTCGGGCAGAACGAAGCTGACATCCACCATGCCGGCGAAGCGCAGAGGCTCCTTCAGCCCGTCGAGACCCATGCCTCCGGTGCTCAGATTCTTGGCCTGGGCAACGATCTTCTCCCCTTGAGAATTTCGGATGGTGACCGGAATCTCTACTCGTGCCCGGAAGAACTTCTGCTGCTCGTTGCTGATGAATCCGAGCGAGGCGGTCGAATCTCCGGGAGCGAAATTGATGTTGTATTCCTTCAACTTGCGGCTCAGAGTTCGCCGGGAAATCCCCAGTTGCTCGGCTGCCTGGGTGCGCTGTCCGCCGGTGCGCTCCAGGGCTTTGATAATCATTTGCTCCTCCATGCTGTCCAGGTTGCTGACGGGCATGGATGCGGTTTGCCGAAGAGCAGACGGTTCGCCGGTGAGCGCCACCGTGAGCCGCGAGAAGTCGATCTCCCCCGCAGGAGATTCCATCGCCATCCGGGCCACGAGGTTCCGCAATTCCCGGATATTTCCAGGCCAGGAATGCGACAGTAACGCGGAAATGGCCTGCTCTGAGAAGTTCTTCCGCGGCGCTTTCAGCCGCAGGAAATGCTCGGCAAGCGCCACGATATCTTCCGGGCGCTCGCGCAGAGGTGGAACGCGAAGCTGGAACTGGCCGAGACGGTGAAACAGGTCCTGGCGGAAGCGGCCTTCCCTGACCGCAGCTTCAAGATCCTGGTTGGTCGCGGCGACGATGCGCACGTCCACCTTGATCTTTCGATGTCCTCCCAGCCTGTAAAAAGGTTGCCCGTCCAGCACGCGCAGCAGTTTTACCTGGGTTTGCAGTTGCAGTTCGCCGATTTCATCGAGGAACAGCGTACCTCGATCCGCCAGCTCGAACAGGCCCGGCTTCGAGGTATCGGCGCCGCTGAAAGCGCCCTTTTCGTATCCGAAGAGTTCACTTTCAACCAGGTTTTCAGGAAGCGCCGCACAATTAATATCCACCCAGGGACGGCTGCGCCGATCGGATGCCTCATGAATCGTGCGAGCGATGAGTTCCTTGCCCGTACCGGTCTCGCCCGTGATAAGGACCGTCTCAGTATGGCTGGCGACGCGATCGACCAGGCTCATGAATTTATGCATCACCGGGCTGGCCAGAATGAATTCAGTGTCGTCTATTCTCCGCGAAATAATGCCCGGGGCGATGCGAGCCTCGCCGGAGGCGCTGGTAACTTCCGCTTCAGCAATAGGCGCCACAACTGCGAACAGCGACGACGGCAAGGAAGCCGAGTCGCGCAACAGCGTCGCCGACAGCCGCACTGCCAAAGTGCCGCCTGACTTCGGACGGGCAAACAACTGGCAATCGTATTCATCCTGCTTGGAGGCGGTGGTCAGGATTTCTTTGCACAGTTGCTGCGAATCATTGCGGCTGGCCTTCGGCGTCAGCGCAAACATGGCTGACAAGTCACGGCCAATGAGTTCCAGCGGTGAATATCCCAGGAGCTTGGCGAAGGCGGAGTTGCACGCGACAAATTCTCCGCGCAGATTGGCGGAAAAAATCGCCAATGGAGCGGACGCAGCCGCCGGCTTGGAAGCTTTGGTCGCGGCGGATTGCTCGCTGTCGCTCTGGGGGGTAGGGAGCGACCGCTCGTCCGAACTGCTATGCAGAATCGACATAAACGGTCGTTTGGAATTGATGGTGACACAAGCAAGGGGCTGGCACCGAGAAGCGTCTGATGCTGCCTGTAACCAAAGTAATAGGTCGGCCTGCGACGAGGATCATGAGCGACGATCGTTCCCGTGGGCAAGTCTTTGAGCACAAGGCAATAGCACATCAGTGGTGTTACCTCAGTAAGCTTCTTAACTCTTAATCCGTGCAATACGATTCCAGCGGGCTCGAACTGGGAGAGATGTCTTTCACGAGGGCCGCGCGCGGGCTCAAGTAGTCCGCGCAACCAAGTTCTTTTGTCTTCGCGGAGGAAGGCGAGGGCGTTTGCGGAACGCGCTCCAGGCTGGCAAAGCCACTGCTGTCAAGGTGTACATGAAAGTAGAAGCGGACCGACTATCGATCCAGACGAAAGCATTCGTCGGCATCACCGCGTCCATTGGCGTGGTGGTGCTGGGGTTTGCCCTGTCGCACTGGCAGTCCCAGAATCCGATGCGCTTCGCCTGCTACCTGATCGTGGCCCTGCTGGCTTCGGGTTTGAAGGTGCAGCTGCCTGGAATCGACGGCACCATGTCGGTGAACTTTCTGTTCATCCTGCTGGGCGTTCTGGAACTGAGCCTTCCCGAGACGCTGGTCATCGGCTGCACCGCGAGCCTGGCGCAGAGCGTCTGGCAGCTGCGCGGACGCCTGGATCCGGTCAAGGTGCTGTTCAATGTCGCTGGCATGATGGCCAACGCCACCTGCCTCACCTACCTTACTTATCACTCGCTGTCCGGGCGACTCGGATCCAGTAAGCCCATCCTGCTGATGGTGGCCGCGCTCGTATTCTTCTTCGCCAACACTCTGCCGATCTCGATCGTCATCGCTCTGACTGAAGGGAAGTCGAGCCGGCGAGTATGGTCCGAATGCTACTTCTGGTCGTTTCCCTACTACCTGGTGGGCGCAGCCGCAGTAGGACTGGTGGGAATCATCAACCGTACGGCCGGTTGGGAAACTTCTTTGTTGGTGCTTCCACTCATCTACTGGGTCTACCGCTCGTATCGGCTCTATCTAGGCCGGCTGGAAGCTGAAAAGGAGCGGGTCGAAGTCGAGAAGCGCCACGTGGAGCAGATCGCATCGCTGAACATGCGCACCATCGAGGCGCTGGCGCTCGCCATTGAAGCCAAGGATCACACCACGCACACTCACCTGCAACGCGTGCGGACCTACGCGGTGGAAGTTGCCAAGCAGTTGCATTTGGACGATGGGCAGATTGAAGCCTTACGCGCCGCGGCGCTGCTGCATGACATCGGCAAACTGGCGGTGCCCGAGCAAATCATCAACAAGCCGGGAAAACTGACGCCGGAAGAATTCGAAAAGATGAAAGTGCATCCGCTGGTGGGAGCGGAAATTCTGGACCGGGTCGCATTTCCGTATCCGGTGGCACCGATTGTGAGGGCGCACCACGAACGATGGGATGGGACCGGTTATCCCGAGGGACTCGCAGGCGAGAATATTCCGATTGGAGCGCGCATTCTGGCGGCGGTCGATTGCCTTGACGCGCTGGCCTCGCACCGGCAATATCGCCCCGCGCTGCCCTTGGCTGAGGCGATGGCCAAGGTCAAGGAGAAATCCGGAACGTGGTTTGACCCGCAGATCGTGGAGATTCTCGACGGACGCTACGTCGAACTGGAGCGGATGGCCCAAATGTCCGACGACACGGCGGCCACGATGGGACTATCCAAAGCCGTGCGCGTGGAGCGCGGTCTCGCACCTGCCGCAGGATTCGAGCGCACCGAACCGACTCACGGCCCCACGGACAACGCCGACTTCCTGACCTCGATCGCATCGGCCCGGCAAGAGGCGCAAACCATGTTCGAGCTGAGCCAGGATCTGGGAGTCTCACTGAGCCTGAGCGAAACGCTTTCGGTGCTGTCCATGCGCCTGCGGCGAATGATTCCCTACGATTCGATCGCAGTGTTTGTGAATCGCAACGGCTGGCTGCTGCCCGAATTAGTGAGTGGAGAGAACTTCCGCGCGCTCTCGTCACTCAAGATCAGGGTTGGCGAAGGGCTGTGCGGATGGGTCGCGGAGAACTCCAAACCGATCGTAAATGGAAATCCGCAAGTCGAAGCCGGATATGGCATCGATGCCAGCAAGCACACGACACTGCTGCAATCGGCACTGGTCGTGCCTTTGGAGGGCTTGAACGGCGTGGTCGGAGTGCTGGCCATGTACCAGTCGAATCGCGACGCCTTCACTCCCGATCACTTGAGAATTCTGCTGGCAGTGGCCTCGAAGGTAGCGTTGTCGGTGGAAAACGCGCTGAAGTATCAGCAGGCGGAGAGTTCGGCGACCACCGACTACCTGACCGGATTGCCCAACGCACGATCGCTCTTCGTGCATCTGGCGCAGGAAGTGGCCCGCTGCCGCCGCATGAAATCGTCGCTGGCAGTGCTGGTGTGCGACATCGACGGCTTCAAACAGATCAACGATTCGTTTGGCCACCTCGAGGGTGACAAGCTGTTGCGCGAGTTCACGACGCGGCTGAAAGACGTCTGCCGCGGATACGACTACGTGGCTCGCATGGGTGGAGACGAATTCGTCATCACCGCTCCCGGCTTGACCGCTGAAGCGGCGAAAGAAAAAGCCGACCGTTTGAACCAGGCAGCGATCGAGTCCGGACGTCACGTCTGTGGCCGCGAACTGATCACGCTCAGCGTCGGAACGGCGTTCTGCCCAGAAGACGGCTACGACGTGGAACGGTTGCTGGCTGAGGCGGACCGCAGGATGTACTCCATGAAGCAAGTTCATCACGCCGAGGCGGCCGCGCGCGAGGGTAAGAAATTCGGCGCATCCGCTAAATAGGAGAGATTTCGACCATGCTGGGGCGGAAAATTGCGCGGCATGGACTCGCTCTTGTCGCAACGGCTCTGTTAGGCGGACTTCTATCGGCCACGCTCGTCCGGCTTGCGCCTGGGTTCGATACCGACGAGGCGCAGCTCGATCCTCATCTGAGCTCCCAGAGCATTCACGCGCTGCAGCAGACACGCATCGAGCAGCACGACCTTCTCCGCTACTACGTTCACTCCCTGCAACGCGCGGTCCATGGAGACCTGGGGACTTCGATTTCTCTGGGACAGCCCGTCATTACCCTGCTGCGCGAGCGCATTCCACTCACTCTGCGCCTGGTGGGACTCGCTCTGCTTCTGAGTTGGGCTGCGGTGATGGCGGTGGCTCTCAGCGCGGCATGGCTGCGAGTCTCGGCCTACGACACTCTGGCTACCGTCGTCAGCGGCACTCTGCTTTGTATTCCGGCGGCAGTACTGGCGCTGCTGTCTGTGCTGTGGAGCGTCCCCGGAGCGCTGGCGGTAGCCTTGATTCTGTTTCCGCGAGATTACCGCTACGCGCGCAACTTGCTCTCCAAGGCCTATTCCCTGCCCCACATCGTTACGGCGCGCGCCAAGGGACTGAGCGAGTTGCGCATACTTCTATGGCATGTGGTGCCCGTCGCCGGACCGCAGTTGTTGGCGGTCGCCGGAGTCTCTGTAAGCCTTGCCGCAGGCGCGGCGATCCCTGTCGAAGCTCTCTGCGGTTTGGCAGGTGTCGGACAGCTGGCGTGGCAGGCGGCCCTGTCCCGCGACCTGCCCTTGCTGATGAATATCACGATCCTGGTGACTCTAGTAACCTTGCTGGCCAATTCCGGGGCCGATGTAATCGGACATATGTGGCGAGGCCAGCGAGCATGAGCTTCTGGCGCAGAGTGGCGTGTGCGTTGTTGCTGCTGGTAGTCGTCGTGTCGCTGGCTGCGAACTGGCTGGCGCCCGCAGGATACGCGAAGCAGTATCGCGAGGCGGCGGGAGCGCCTCCATCGCACGCGCACTGGCTCGGCACTGACGAGATTGGACGCGATCGCTTTGCCCGCGTTCTCTATGGAACGCGCATATCGCTGCTGCTGGCGCCGGCCGCGGCTCTGCTGTCCACCTTAATGGCGGCGCTCATTGGGGGGCTGGCGGGATACCTCGGCGGGGCGTGGGCCAGGGCGGCGATGGCGGTCACCGATTTATTTCTGTCGCTGCCGTGGTTGTTCTTGCTGATCACGGTGCGGGCAGTGATGCCCTTGAATGTTTCGCCCGTGGCCTCAGTGACAGTGACGTTTCTGCTGTTGGGGTTGTTGGGCTGGACCAGCGCGGCGCGCGTGTTATGCGCCACGGCAGGATCGCTGCGGGACTCCGACTTCGTGCGGCAAGCGCGGGCTTCGGGAATCCGCGGCATGCGGCTGTTTTGGGTGCATGTCGTTCCAAATTTGAAGCCGGTGCTCTATGCCCAGTTCTGGATTTCGATTCCCGTGTTCATTTTGAGCGAGGCGAATCTGGGGATTCTCGGCCTGGGCGTCGCCGAGCCGCTGCCGTCCTGGGGAAGTCTGTTGAAGGAACTTGAAGGCCTAGTCTCGGTGGGCGAGGAGCCTTGGAAGTTCGTGCCGCTGGCCCTGCTGGTGGTCGTAGTGACATCGTTCCAAGTGGTGCTATCGAACCCGGATGAGGTGGCCGCGTGAGCCATCGGAGAGGTTGGCCGTCCATGCTGACGAAGTGGGGAAAAACAATCGCGACCCTGACGTTCTGCCTCGCCATGATCGGCGGCGCGGCCGCGCAAGGTCAGCTGCGCTTCTGCCTGCGCTCGGAACCAAAGACTTTCGATCCCCTGAAGGTGGAAGATGACGCCTCGGTGGCCATCCGCTATTTGACCGGCGGCGTACTCGTGCGCATGAACCGCCAGACCCAGACCCTCGAACCGGAACTGGCGCAATCCTGGAAGGTTTCGAAAGACGGCAAGCAGATCACATTCAAGCTGCGCAGCGGTCTCTCGTTTTCCGACGGCACGCCGTTTTCGGCGGAAGATGTCGCCTACACCATGCAGCAATTAATGGACCCAGCGCTGCATTCGGCTACCGGCGATGCCTTCCGCTCCGGTCCCGGCAACGTCGACACGAAAATCCTGTCGCCAACCCAGATTTCCATTACCTTTCCCGCACCGGTGGCTGGACTCGACCGCCAATTCGATCAGGTCGCGATTCTGTCCGCGCACTCGGCCAAGAAGGAAATGGCGGTCCTCGGCCCATTCATGGTCGCCGACTACAAGCCCGGCGCTACCGTACTGTTGAAGCGGAATCCCAATTACTGGAAGACCGATGCACAGGGCCAAAAGCTGCCTTACCTTGCAACCATCCAGCTGGACATTCAACCCAATCGTGACGTGGAGATGCTCCGCTTCAAGCGCGGCGAAATCGACTTGATCAATTCGTTGGACAGCGAATATTTCGACAAGCTGGCAGCGACTTCTCCACAGGTCGTGCACGACGCGGGCGCATCGCTCGACAGCGAACAGATGTGGTTCAACGAGGTAGCGAAGTCTCCGCTGCCCGCCTACAAGAAAGCATGGTTCCGTTCGGCAACTTTTCGGCGGGCAATTTCCGAGGCCATCAATCGGGCCGATCTGGCGAAGGTTGTATTTCGCGGGCATGCGCAGCCGGCGGTTGGTCCGGTATCACCCGCCAACAAACTGTGGTTCAACGCGAAGTTGAAGCCCGAAACGTATTCGCCGGATGCAGCCCTAAAAGCCCTGCAGGCGGAAGGCTTCCGCATGGAAAACGGAGCGCTGAAAGACAAAGAGGGCAATGAGGTCGTGTTCTCCATCATCACCAACTCCGGAAACAAGTACCGCGAGCGCATGGCGACCATGATTCAGGAAGACCTGCAGAAGATTGGGATTCACGTCAACCTCGTGACTCTCGACTTCCCTTCCCTGATCGAACGTATGACGCAGACCTTCGACTATGAAGCCATTCTGCTGGGGCTCACGAATGTCGGACTCGACCCGAACGATCAGATGAACGTATGGCTGAGTTCTTCGGAGAACCACCAGTGGAATCCTTCCGAGAAGACGCCGGAGACACCATGGGAAGCCGAGATCGATAAGCTCATGCGCGCGCAGGCCTCGTCGGCCGACGCCAAGAAGCGCAAAGAAGACTTCGACCGCGTGCAGGAGATCGCCGTCGAACAGGCCCCCTTCATCTACCTGGTGAATCGGAACGCGCTGTCCGCGGTCTCTACCAACGTGCAGGGAGCCAGCCCCGTGATTCTTGTGCCACAAACTTACTGGAACGTGGACCGGCTCTCGATCAAATAAAAAGGCGATTTCGTGAACGTCCAGCCACAAAACGAAGTTCTTCTCTCGGCCAGCATCTCCGTGCGCTATGGAGAGAAGCCTCCAGTCCTGCACGACGTGGAACTGGAGATTCGCCGCGGCGAAGTTCTTGGCCTGATCGGACAGAGCGGCTCGGGAAAGAGCACGCTCGCCATGGCAATTCTCGGCTTGCTCGACCGCAAGCGCGTGCGGCCGACCGGATCCATTCAATTCGAGTTTTGCGATCTGTTAGCTCTCTCCGAACGCGAGTTGCGCAGCCTTCGCGGACACAAAATCGCCCTGGTGCTGCAAAGCCCGCTGTCCTCGCTGAATCCTGCGCTGAAGATTCGGACGCAGTTGAAGGAAACATGGCGCGCCCACGCTTCGGGGCCAGCCGCCGATTGCGATCGCGCCATCCGCGCGGCGCTCGAGAGCGTGAGTTTGCCCTCCAGCGACGAATTTCTTGGCAAGTATCCGTCGCAGATGAGTGTGGGGCAGGCACAGCGCGTACTGATTGCGATGGCCGTCATGCATCGCCCATCGCTATTGATCGCGGACGAGGCCACCAGCGCGCTCGACGTCATCACACAATCCGAAATCCTGACTCTTTTCCGCGAGTTGAATCGAAACTCGGGAATGTCGATCCTCTACATCTCGCACGATCTGGCATCGGTGGCGGGAATCTGCGATCGTGTTGCCATTCTGCACGAAGGCCGGATCGCAGAATCTGGAACCACCGAGCAGGTCCTGACCAGGCCTCAGCACGCGTACACGCAACGCCTGATGGCCGCCATGCCGAAGATCCCACAGACCGTGCGCGCCGCCAAAGCGGCAGCCCTTTAGCTCTCTGTTGTACAGCTCCCCCAACCACTGTCCGATCTCATCCTGCCGCATTCTCCGCTCGCCCTTCGAGTCACGCTATCGACACACCGAGGTCACTTTCCGCCGCGAGATTTCGATCGAGAACTCGGGACAGATTGTCCCGCGCCCACCTTCGCGGGACAGAGTGGCCCATCGGCAAGCAGGGGGCGACCTTCTTTCCTCTGTATTTTCAATCACTTAGGTGAGCTCAATTGGCTCGTCCCGTGCAACAGAGTCTGTGCTACAGAGCTCGATCTTTCCCCCCGTTCGCTGAAAGGGTGAGATTTTATGGAGCACAAACAAAAACTACGCAAACCGGCGGGACGCGGTGAGCGACATAGCGCCGCCTGGGGCAAACGCCTTGGCTTGGTCCTGCTGCTGACCACTGGTATGGCATTTGGCCAGCGTTGGAACGGTCCTTCGACCGAAACCGGTCGTTTCTCGCGCGTCTCCCCGGAACTGTCGGGCCTGCTCTCGAAGGCGAAGCAGGGATCCGCGGGCAACCAGATGGTAAGAGTGATCGTGCAGTACAAGCAGAAGCCAACAGCGGCCCACTACGCCACCATGGCGGGTCGCGGCGCGCGCCTGCACTCGAAGCTGCACCTGATTAAGGGCGCGGCGTTTACCATTCCGGCCAGAGCTCTTCCGGCATTAGAAGCTGATCCTGAAATCGCCTCGGTGACCATCGACCATCCGATGAATGTGATGGACGACACCACCGACACCGCCATTGGCGTCGCCTCAGCCTGGAACGCGGGCTTCGATGGCACCGGAATCGGCGTCGCCGTCATCGACAGCGGCATCAACGACAGCCACCCCGACCTCTGGGACTCCGCACACTCGGCTTCGCGCGTGGTCTACCACCAGGACTTCACTGGAACCGCGACCACCAACACGAATGGCGCCAATTATGACCTCTATGGCCACGGTACACATGTGGCCGGAATCATCGCTGGCAACGGCTCCCTGTCTGGCGGGCAATATGAGGGCGTAGCGCCGGGCACTACGCTGATCGATCTGCGCGCCCTCGACGCCAACGGTGCCGGCACCGACAGCACTGTGATCGCCGCCATCCAGCAAGCGATCGCGTTGCAGAGCACCTATAACATCCGGGTCATCAACATCTCGCTGGGCCGCGGAATTCCGGTGAGCTACACGCAGGATCCGCTCTGCCAGGCGGTCGAAGCAGCCTGGAACAGCGGCATCGTCGTGGTGGTGGCCGCAGGCAACCTGGGCCGTATGAGCATCAATGGAAACAACGGCTTTGGAACCATCACCGCGCCGGGCAATGATCCTTATGTGATCACGGTCGGCGCTACCAAGACGAATGGATCCGGCTCATCCTTGTCGGAGACGAAAGCCAGCTACAGCTCGAAGGGGCCCACGACCTACGACCATGTGGTGAAGCCTGACATCATGGCGCCGGGCCACGGCATCGTTTCTCTGGCGGCTCCGGGAGCCACTCTTGAAGCCGAATTTCCACACGATGTAATCAGCGGCACCGATGGGAACGCTGACTACTTCAGATTAAGCGGCACCAGCATGGCGACCCCGGCCGTAGTAGGCGCCGTCGCTCTCATGCTGCAGGAGCAGCCGACCTTGACTCCAGACCAGACAAAGGCGCGACTGATGAAAACCGCGCACAAGTTGAATCTGATTTCATCCTCGGCGTGGGTACCGCACCTGTTCCAGTCCTTTCTCGATTTCTATGATCTTTTCTCGGTCGGATCGGGCGAGCTAAGCGTGCAGGACGCCATTGCCAATACGGACCTGGCTCCCGCCAACGTTGGCGCGGCCTTGTCACCGGCGGCCTCTTATAACCCGGTTACCCATACGGTTTCGCTTGTATATGGAAACTCGACCGTCGCCAACACATCGGTGGTTTGGGGCAGCTCAGTGGTCTGGGGAACGTCGGTAGTTTGGGGCAGTTCGGTGGTCTGGGGAACATCGGTGGTTTGGGGCAGCTCGCTTCCCTGGATGGACAACACACTCAACGCTTTCAGCGTGGTTTGGGGATCGAGCACTGGTACGGCCTCGGCCACAAGCGTAGTGTGGGGTTCGTCTGTGGGGAATGCCGACGCTGCGTTCTCTGACGCCGGTGACGATGAACAATGATGAGCCGTGTGAATCTAAAGGAAAGGAGACGATATTATGAACACCACACGGCGAATTAAGAGCTTCATCGGCGCAATGACACTGGCCTCAGTCAGCCTCGCCGGATATGCAGCCTTCGCGAATCACGCGCTGCACATCTACTTGGCCTTCGCGGTTCTGGCCTTGGCCGCCGCGACCTCGCGAATGAAAGTGAAGCTGCCCGGCATCAACGGCAACATGTCAGTCAACCTGCCGTTCCTGCTGACAGCGGTCGTGAACCTGAGTACCGCCGAAGCCGTAGCGATCACCTGCGTTTCTACGGCAGTGCAGTGCTGGCCGCGGAAGAACGCCAAACTCAACCCGCAACAGATGCTCTTCAACCTCAGCATGATGGCCTTCGCCAGTTCAGCGGCCAGCCTCACGTTCCACGCCAACGGGCTGCCTCAAATCTGGCACTCCAACCCCCTCGGACTGGTGCTGGCGACAGCTACCTTGTTCCTGGGACAAACCGCGCCAGTTGCGGCCATCGTAGCTGTGAGCGAGGGCAAATCGCCTGCTCAGGTTTGGTTCAACCTGGCACAACTCTCGTTCCCCCTGTACGTTGTCAGCGCCGGAATCACCTCGATGGTCCAGGCCATGAGCTCTCACCTGGGCTGGGGACTCGCACTCGCAGTATTCCCGGTCATGTACGGGATTCACCGGTCCTACAAGTTGTATTTCAGTGGATTGGCGGAGAGTATGCGGCCCGAGGTACTGGCCAGATCGGCTGGGGCCGGAGCGTAAACAGTCCGAGTCGTACGAGTTGTGTGCTCCGCGGCGTCAACCGCGGAGCACTTTTTCTTTTCCGCTCATTTCCTGACCGTTAAGTCGCGACGTATCTCGTCGATTATTCGCCAAATCCCCGGCAAATTCGCATTCTTAGAGTTCGCCGGACGACGATGTGTCCAATGCCGTCGATTGCTTCAGAAATTGCGAGAACTGCCTGGCTACGTCTTCACCAGGTGTCCTTTTCCTGTGAGTGTGCTCAGGTCAATATCAGCGACACACTTGACCTTGACGTAATCCAGAGTCAGATTCCCCTCGAGGTGAACCGCTCCTCTTCCCTGCTCAAAATTCGCCTCGCTGAAGCTGGAAGCAGCACGGTCCAATCGCACTCCGAGTTCCGTTCCTCCCTGGGTCTCCGTGAACCTGATGTGAACGTGGCCACGGTCAATTGCCTCTTTGAACTTCTTCATAGTCTTCTCTGGTCGCAATCCAACCTCTACTACCTGAACTCCTTCACACAAGCGATCGACGACGCTCTTCCCGCACGGTGCATTGGGGTCGGGGCTCGCAGGAGGGGGTGGCGGGTTCTTGGCGAATTCCTCCATTTGCTTTCGCAGACTGAGTGGCCTCATGTCGGTCCACACCTCCTTGATGTAGGCTAGACAATCAGGCTTGAGGCCGGTTTTGCCTGCATGCTTCCAGCCACGTGGAATCTCTTTGTAGTCTGGCCATATTGAATATTGCTCTTCGTGATTCATTACGACCTTATAGGTTGTAGTGTCTTCTGTCTCAGCCGTATTCGTAGTCATCTCATTCTCCTTTGGAATTTGTGTTTAGACCTATCTGGGCGTGGTGAGCGCAACTACCAGGTCCTGCGGTAACATCGGCGCACGCTTCGGAATGGCCGGGAATTGGGAAATGACGCGCCAAAATGCTTATGCGCTCATTTCCTGCACGAGTTTCTCGAGTTCATCTTCGGCCACAACCTTGCCGTCGAACAAATGCACTTCGCGCTGGGCGCGCTGGGCAAATCGGGGATCGTGGGTCACAAGGCAGATGGTAGTTCCCTCGCGATGCAGATTCTGCAGTAACTCCATCACTGCTTCGCCGTTGCGGGAGTCCAGATTTCCGGTCGGCTCATCCGCGAGCAAAATGGATGGATTTCCGGCCAGGGCGCGCGCCACAGCGACCCGTTGTTGTTGTCCGCCGGAGAGCTGGGAAGGATAGTGACGGGCGCGGTGCCCCACGCCCACGCGCTCGAGTGCTTCCATCACCCGGTTCTTGCGCTCAAGGGATCCCACCTTCTGCCGGTAAGTCAGCGGCAGTTCGACATTTTCGTACACCGTGAGATCGCCGATCAGATTGAAGCTCTGGAAGATGAATCCGATTTGCTGGTTGCGAATACGAGAGCGCTCGGCAAAATTCAGGTTCTCGAGCGGCTGGTCGTTCAGGCGATAGCTGCCCCCGGTCGGCGTGTCCAGCAAACCAATAATCGAGAGCAGCGTCGACTTGCCGCAGCCCGAGGGTCCGGACATGGCGACATACTCCCCTTTGCGAATTGTCAGATGCACGCCGGAGAGCGCGTGCGTTTCTATTTCATCGGTGTAGAAGACTTTTGTAATGTTCTGGATCTGAATAATCGGCTGTGTTGTTGCGGTCATAGTATTTGCCTCGTTCTTGAATCGGTTGCTTTCGATGTGATTGGAACTATCGAATCCTGGGGCGCCGACCTGCTCCACTTTCGCGTATCGTTTGACCAAAATGTTAGTCAACTGATGCTCAGGCCTTTGTTCTCGCCTGACTCGCGTGTCAGACTGATTGCATTTCCTACAGCGCAAGATGTTTCTTCAGAACCTACCAAGTCATGGCGATGGGATGAGTCTGTTTTCGGACCAAGCTGCCATCGGCGTGCCGCTGGTCCTCGGTCGATTGCGCGGTGGTCCGTCTGACAGAGAGAGCAGTGAGTCGTTTGCGACAGAGGGGTATCTTTTCCTTCATGGTATTCAAACCGCTGCCCCTCGAAGTTGCGCAGGGTATAGGTGCTGTCGTGTTCTTTCTCGACATAATTTGGACTGATCGGAATTTTTCCGCCGCCACCGGGTGCATCGATCACAAACGTTGGAACCGCAAATCCGGTTGTATGTCCGCGCAGCGCTTCGATGATTGCCACACCGGTTTCGACTTTGGCGCGAAAATGGCCCAGCCCCTCAGAGAGATCGCACGCGTATAAGTAGTATGGCCGGCACCGGACCTTCAGAAGGGCGTGAACTAACTGGCGCATAACTACGGGGCAGTCATTGACTCCCCGCAGAAGTACAGTCTGGTTGCCGCTCGGAATCCCCGCATCGGCGATCCTTTCCATGGCTGCGCGAGTTGCCGGACTACTTAGTTCGAACGGATGGTTGAAGTGAGTGTTGATCCAGATGGGATGATACTTGCGCAACATTGCCATCAACTCAGGCGTCACTCGCTGGGGCATTACGACCGGCATGCGAGTACCGATACGAACGATTTCGATATGAGAAATCGAGCGTAATCTCGCGATGATCATTTCGAGGCGCGAATCTGTGGCCGCAAGAGGATCACCACCAGAAATCAAGACGTCTCGTATCTCAGTATGTCTTTCAAGGTAAGCGAATGCCTCATCGAGATCTTGATTGGTTGGACTTTGCTGATCGCCGACAACCCGGCGACGAGTGCAATACCGGCAATAGAGGGCGCATTCGTGCGTCATCAGGAAAAGCACACGGTCTGGGTAGCGATGCGTGATGAAGGGTGCGGGGGAGTGGCTGTCCTCGGCCAACGGATCGGGCATCTCATATGGATCGATGTCAAACTCCCCGCCTAACGGGATGGCCTGTTTGCGCATGGGACAGTTGAGGTCGGCGGGGTCGATGAACGTGGCATAGTGCGGCGTGATGGCGAAGCGAAAAAGCCGTTTGCCGGCATGGAGTGCGCTTTCTTCTTCGTCTGCGAGCCCTACGACTTGACGTGCCTGCTCAATGGTGGTGATGCGGTGGCGGAGCTGCCACTTCCAGTCGTTCCACTCGGAATCGCTGACATCCGCAAATAGCGGAATGGACCTGTAATCTCGCGGTTGAGTAAGCATTTGGCCTCCTCAAGGCCGGGGTGCCCCACTCTTCGCCTTCTTTGCGAAAAGTGGATTTGGGTCGGCCTCTGAAGAAAAACTTTGGGGCGATTTTCGGGAGGCGGAAAGATTCGAATGTCAGAGAACAGGCAGTTCAAAAACAGCCGACACGTTCTCCTCCGCCGTTAAACGTTACTAGTATTTGTGGAGTAAGGAGTCCCTACTCCTCGCGCAATGCCACCTGCGGATCGATTTTGGCCGCGCGGAGAGCCGGCACATAACAGGCGAGAAGGGCCAACCCCGCCAGCAGCAGTGGTGCACCGACGAGCAAGCGCGGATCGCCCGTGCCAACCTTAAGTGCGTCGACAAACACATTGGTGAGCGCGGAGAGCATCTTCGTGAGGGTGAACGCGCCAAGAAATCCGATGACTGCTCCCACCGTTACCAGAATCGCGCCTTCGCGCATCACCAACCGCAGCACTTGTCCCTTACGTGCCCCCAGAGCCACGCGAATTCCTATCTCCTTGCGCCTTTGCGCAACCGCGTATGCTGTAACTCCAGCGAGTCCGATTGCGGCCAGGGCCAGGCCGAAGATTCCAATTCCGCCGTAGGTGTTGACCGCGAAGCGCTCGGCGGCCCGGCTACGCTCGAGGTCGGTGCTGAGGGTCCGCACGTTGAAGATGTTCAGTTGAGGATCGATGGCAGCGATCTCGCGGCGGATACCGCTCAGTGCATCCGTTCCCGCATCCGACCGGACCATAACGGTCATTCCGTCGGCTGGCGGCCGCGAAAAATTGCGCTGTGTGAGCGGTAGATAAACTGTGGACTGGCTGATGCCCAGGCCATTTTTCAAGTCCGGGACCACACCAACCACTTCGTAGGATTGTTGGTCGTCTTTTACGTGGTTTCCAATCGCGTTTCCATTCGCGAAGAATCCGCGTGCGGCGCTTTCGTTGAGCACCACCGGCAAGATCTTCGATCCGTCTGCCTGGATCCGCTGGTCCTGCTCCATGAACTCACGGCCGGCCAGCATGGGCTCACTCAGGTCGGCAAAATAGCCCGCACCCACCGTTTCCTTCATCACCGGCTTCTGCACGCTCCCACCGCCCCGCGGGTCTTCCGAAGTCAGCTGGCTGGCTTTGTCTTCATCCTGGATTGAAAACGGCGCTTGCGCCGCCATCGCTACGCTGCTCCCCGGGCCGGATGTTTTGAGCTCTTCGGGAAGCTTTTCAAATAGCGCCACCGCCTTTGCGGGCGAGTAGCCGTCGCGCACAGGGTCGATGGACAAGAGATACATCAGGTGCGGATCAAATTTGGTTTGGACGCCGCTCACTTGGGTCAGTCCCACGACTAAAAATCCAGTAATCAGCAGCAGGATGAGCGATCCCGCAAGCTGGGCAACCATCAGCAAATTGCGTACCCCAATGCGGCGGTAGCCGGGCAACGGAAGCGCCGCGCTTTCTTTCAGAGCGGGTGTCATATCGACTTTGGTAGCCCGGAGGGCGGGGATCAGGCTAAACCCGACGCCACATACGATTGCAAGGATGTATAAGAAAGCAACTGCATGCCAATCGGGAGTGAAATTGGATTCAACGGGAATCGCAGAGGGCGGACTGAAGCGGGATCTTAGCGCAGCAAGACAATAAGCGAGCGCGAATCCAGCAATAGCACCCAGCAGTGATAGCAACACACCTTCTCTGATCATCTGCCGGACAATTCTGAATCGGTTGGCCCCGACTGCCATACGAATCGCAAGTTCCTTGCGACGGCTGGCGCCTCGGGCGAGGAGTATGTTGGCCAAATTCATGCAGGCGATGGCCATAATCAGGCCCATCAGCACAAAATAGAATCCGACCAACACCGGCTTTATCTTGCGGGAAAGCGGCACCATCGTACCTGCCGAAAGCAGGGTTACACGTCTTCCCTTATCCAGATGCGGCGGAGCCGACGGATCCTGTTCGTCGAGGCGTTTCGTGATGGTGTCGAGAGCAGCTTCCGCGGATTCCAGGGTAACGCCGGGAGCGAGGCAAAACATGGCAAGAAACTCTTTGGCATTGCGCTGGTGCAGCACGTCATTCGCGAGTTCCGGAGCCATTGCCGCTGGAACCGTGATCGGAACAAACAGCTCCGACGGGTTCAAGGAGAGGACGCCGTTGAAGTCTTTCGGGGTAATTCCCACGATGGTGGCAGGCTGGCCGTTCAGGCGTAGGATCTGGCCCACCGCATTGGGAGCTGCGTTGAGGCGATTGCGCCAGAAGCGGTCGCTGATCACCACAACCGGCGCGTCGCCTGGCTTGTCAACATCAGGGGTCAGCAGGCGGCCGGTCTGCGGTTGTACTCCTAGCACCGAAAAATAGTCGGCAGATACGAGTTGTCCAAAAACGCGCTCCGGTTTCGCGCTCGTGTCATTCTGGAGAGTGAGATTGAAGGGCACCCCGGTCTGTAGTGCGGCGACGCCCGCAAACAGGCTCTTTTGCTCGCGGTATCGCTCGACGTAATAGTAAGACACAGGTTTATCGGGCATCGCCAATCGGCTCGCATTCGCGGCGCCCGGCAGTTCCCGCGTCAGCAAACGCCAATTCGAGCTGTACACCATCGTGGTCAGCCCCATGCCAAGGCCCATCGAGATGATGCCGACCAGCGCGAAGCCAGGGGACTTGACCAGAGCACGCACCGCATACCTCATATCGCGGCCAGTTTCGCTCGCCATGGCGACGTATCGGCGCGGTATTTCCATTAGTAATTCGCCGATTGGTGGGCGTGATCCGCTTCGGCGATGGTTATTGGTAAGTTCTTCCACGACTCCTCCTGCTCGTTACATCACTCTGTGTTATAGGCGATTCGATCCAGAATAGTGTTCAGCACTTGGGCAAACAACGCGTTCCTGGTGTGTCGTCGGCATAAATAAACGCAGTTTCGGTCCGCGGTTTCGGACCGGGTTGAAGGCCTGGGCTATCTGCTCTCTGTAACTGATTTGTCCCTGAATAAGAACATGGCCAGGTCAGCCTGTGGCCGCCAATAATCCGTTGCTTACATGCTTCCCCAAGTAGCTTATGTATCTCTCCAGCACTTCCAGGGTGATTGGTGGACGAGGTATTCCTTCGGCTTGCAGCAGATAACTGGTCTCGGAATCCATCGCAAGCTCTACTGGAGAATTGGTATTCCTGGGAATCGGTTGGTGGGTGGATTCCGGAAAGAAGATCTGCAACGCTTTCAATTCCTCAGTGGCATGACACCGGGACCGCCAGCTCTCAAACGGAACCTTCTCCATTGGACACCCGGACGTTTTTCCCCAGGAAGTAAGGCTGTCGACAATGTCGCCAAAGCTGATCGACTTTTCATGCATCAGGTTAATGGAACGTCCCAATACCTCTGCGCGCTGGGAAAGTCGCAGAATCGCGCGGCTCATGTAATCGACAGGCAACATATTGATTCCGGTCTTGCTGTCGTTTGTTTCTGCGCTGGTATCTGGAACGCAGCCAAGCTGTAGGCATGCTGTAATGAATAGTGAAAGAAAATCGTCGGCATTCCCCGCTCCGCTTTGCAGTGATCCGGAAATGTAGCACGGGCGATAGATGGCAAACGCGAGCCCGCGAGACCCCGCCATCTGCACCAGCTTTTCCGCGACCCACTTGCTCTGACCATAGCCAAACGGAAGTTCTTGCCACCTGTCCAATAACGTCTCCTCGTCGACTGGTCCCGCCTCTCCAGAATGGAGGAGCGCAGGAAAAACCGAAAGGGTCGAAATGTGATGAAGTACTTTTCGGCGACCCAGGCACGCCATTCTGATGATCTCTTGAGTTCCCAGCACATTGGCAGACTTCATGAGGTCATAGGAGTAGACAGCGTTGACCAGCGCCGCGGAATGATACACGGCGTCGACGACATTCGCCATGGTTTCGAACTGCTCAAACGACAGTCCAAGCAGTGGCTTGGAAAGATCTCCAGGAACGGCCACGATTCGAGCCGAAGCTGCCGCGTCCCACAGACCGAACGATTTCAGCTTTGCGCTGAGCCTGGCCATTCCTTCCTCGGTCGTGGTTGAGCGGACCAGACAATAGACGGTCGCCTGCGTGTGCTTCAAAAAATCGGCCAGCAAGAAACAACCCAGAAATCCCGAGGCTCCGGTTAAGAATATGTTCTCAGCGCGCATGACCACCGGCGTTTGGGACATGGGCACGATACTAGCGTCCAAAACCGCCTCAGCGGCGAGATCGTGCATCAGTGTGGGAAGCTGTTCGCCGTGATCTGCGCGCATAGTCACGGGGAGCTTCGCAGTCTCCACGACACGCGCAAAGTCACGGAACACCGGCTGCGCGAACAACGCTTCGACTCCAACTTCTACTGACAGTTGCTGTCGCAGGCGAGCCGTTACCTGCACCGCCAGCAGGGAACGCCCACCGAGTGCAAAAAAGCTGTCTCGCCGCCCGACTCGCTCAACCTTCAGAACATCCGCCCAGATTCCAGCTACGATCGCCTCGATCTCGCCTTCTGGCGCTTCATACGCCACCACCGCAAACGCTTCCTCCTCCTCCGGCGACGACAATGCTTCCCGATCCACCTCGCCACTCGCCGTCCGCGGCAGCTTTTCCATCCGCACGTACGCCGCCGGCACCATGTACTCCGGCAACTTCTCCGACAGATATCCGCGCAGGTTCTCCGCTTCTACTTCTTCCCCGGCTGCGTAATAGGCGACAAGCCGCTGCTCCCCTCCAGCTTCTTTCCGCGCCAGCACGACCGATTCGAGCACGTCCGGGCGTTCGTTCAGCTGCGCCTCAATCTTTCCTAGCTCGATGCGATGCCCGCGGATCTTTACCAGATCATCCTTTTCTCCCAGGAACTCGATGCTTCCGTCGCGTCTCCATCGCGCCAACTTCCCCGTCCGGTACATCAACGCTTCCGAGTCTTCTACAAACGAGTTCTTGAAGAAGCACTTCGCTGTATTCTCTCGCCGGTCCAGAGATCGTCGACCTTCTTCCGTTCCCCCGATGTACAACTCGCCTACCACCCCAATGGGGACCTGCTTCTGCTGTTCGTCCAAAACATAAATTCGCAGATTTGCCTCGAATAGATCATCTGCGCATATCCCAGTGGGGAGTTCTATCTCTCTCTTGCTCCATTCATGCACAACCTGCTGTCGCTCTTGCTCTCCCAGAATCGCGATTTCCTCTAACGCTTGACTGTCACCTCCTGCTACGACCCCTTCCAACAACCGCGTGAAATAGTCCAGATATCGCTCAACTGTCTCTCCCTCGAATAGCGCCGTCGCATATTCCACTGCGCCCGCGATGCGCCCTTCGGATTCCTGTAACGCCAGGGTCAGGTCGAACTTCGAAATCGTATGAGACGACAACTGTTCTGAACAAAACCGCTCATCGCCCCTTCCCTCGCTCTCATCGTCTGCCGTGGAGGGTCGTGATAGTGGCCCTATCTCAAGTCCCCGCAGCTCGGGCTCATTTCGTTGTGCATCCTGCCAAGCGAAGACTGCCTGAAACAGCGGGCTGTGCGCCAGGCTGCGTACGGGTTGCACCAGTTCCACCACCTGCTCAAAGGGAATGTCCTGATGCTGCTGCGCCGCGATCACCTGCGCCTTCACTCGCTGCAGCATCTCCCCCACCGTCGGCCTCCCGCTTCCATCCAGCCGCAGCACCAGCGTGTTCACA
>DASQGJ010000063.1:0-251048 GCA_035632675.1 Candidatus Dormiibacterota bacterium | reverse complement strand
GGGGACAAACTTCGGAGGGCCGCTCGCGGCCACGATCGCGCTGCGGTCGGCGGGTTCGACGATCACCTTGAGGTCAGGAGTGGTGGTGGTGGACCCCGAGATGTCCTGCAGGGTGAAACTGTAGATGTTCCCCTTGTCCGTAATGAGATTCAGGTTGGAGCTGATGCCCTGCTTCGCCGGATGCACAAAGCAAAAATTGCCGACCACATCTACGATCCAGAACTCCTTGTCGCCCGTGGCGGCTTCCATGATTTTCTCAGTCGTGGGCAGTTCGATAAGGGTCGTATATTTCAACTTGGCGCGGATCGGGATGATGTCCTGCGAGTGATACTGCACAGTGCGCGCAGAGTCTTGGGCGAAAGCACCGATAGAAGAAACAAACAAAGCGCAATTGACGACGAATTTCAGATGCCGCATAGAGCTCTCCTTAGCGGTTGTTGTTCGAAGTTGATACGGCCAGCGCGCGCGGCTGGAATGGCCACTCTTCCGCGAGATAGCGAAGGCCATCCGCAAAACCGTGGCGGTCGAAATATTCCTGTTTCAGGAGGTTGTCGCGGGCGTTGTTCGTCGCCATCCAGTGCGAGACCGAATCGACGTTCAAGTGCACTTTCTTCGAGGTCTGGGCCTTGCGAATCAGCATTTGGCCTGGCGGAACAAGGCCGTCGATAAGGTCCAGTTCGGTGTCGTTCAGATGAAATGCCTCCCGGTAAACGTCACGGTTCATATCCGGGTTGGCGAGAAAGATCTTCGTGGGGCAACTCTCGGCTACTATCGCCAGCATCCCCGATTCCTCAAGTTCTTTGATGGATTGCGTCGCCAGAATCATCGCCGCTTTGTGCTTGCGCCATGTTTTCTGCGCCTGCACCACATAATTGCGGATCGTCTCGTTCTTGATGAAGAGCCACGCTTCGTCGAGCAGGAAGAACTTGGGTGTGCCGAGCTTCTTGGGGTCAGTGATCTCATTCGATGCCCGGTGCAAAACATAAAACAGCAGTGGTTCCAAGACTTCCGGCGCATCGTTCCAGCCGTGGAAATTGAACGTCTGAAAGCTTTTGAACGAAAGGGTGTCCTCGGCGTTGTCGAAGAGGAAGCCGTACTGTCCACCGCGGGTCCAGCGGTGGAGGTGTTCCTTCAACTCGCCAATGATGTTGCTAAAGTTCGAGACTGTGCGCTGGTTCGGCTCCAGTACGTAGATGCGTTCGATCGCGTCCCACAACCGGCGTTCTTCCTTGAAGTCGAGGCGGTAACGCTGCTCGTTACCCTCAATGAGCACGCGGAAAAAGCTGAAGAGAAATTGCAAGTTCTCTTTGGTCTGAGGCAGCGAGAAGGGGTTGATGGTGAAGTCCCGCGCTTCCTGACCGACATTGAGATACGAGCCCTCGAATATCGTGGTAAGCGATTGGAAGCTGCCGCCGATATCGAAGATGAAGGTCAGCGGCTCGTACTTCTGCGCGTTCTGCAGCAGAAAGACGCACAGATACGACTTGCCACTACCGCTCATCCCGAGAATAAGGGTGTGGGCAACGTCGCCGGTATGCAGGTTGAGATAGTAGGGCGTGCTGTTGTCGGTTTCGAGCACAGCGAGGTATTCCGTGCCGAGATGCGCGTTCGTCTTCTCGCCGGGGAGGATCGTAAACAGGAAAGACAAATCGGCGTAATTCGTATTCAGCAGATACAGTTTGCGGAGGTTCAGCGCAACGTTGCCGGGCACGGTGGCGAAGTATGCGTTGAGCTGGTTGTAGGTTTCCGCGAACAGATTGCCGTCCGCGTTGGTGAAGACACCAGTAAACTCGGCCACAAGCTGATCGAGTTCTGTTCGTGACCGGCCGTATAGCACAATCGTGAGCGAGAAATCGCCAAGCGATTGACCGTCACCCAGGACGCGCAGGCAGTCGCCAAGATTCTCAATGTCGGCTTGCTTGGACTCGTCCACCAGCACATCGCGCGGGTTCGTCTTCGTGGCATCGTTGCCCATCTGGGAGACAAACCCGGTCTTCGACATATTGAAGTGGCGTCGGCGCTTGTTCACTTCTTTGCGAGCTTTGTCTGTCGCCAGCGGCGTCCACTCTGTGACCACATAGAAGTTGGCCGGGATCTTCAGCAGTGCGTCCAGCACGAGGGGACGCGTCTCGGTGATGGCTTCTTTCAGGGTCAGCACGCGGACGATGTGATCGCCTACTCGCAGATGATCGCGTTCGGCTTCGATGTCGGAGTTGACCGCCTGATAGTCGAGAAACTGCGTGGACTGCGGCCTCCCGGCAACCCGCCAGTCGTCATAATTCAGCAAGCGGCGGAAGAATCTGAATTGTCCTTGTTGATTTAAGATCTCGATTTGCATGAAGTCCGCGAGCTGTCGAGCGAATGCCTGCACGCTCTGGTCGAGCCGTCGAACATCGTGCTCAATATGCGTGCGCAACAGCGTCTTCATGCTGTCGTTGGTGAACTGCGCTTTTAGTTCGCCAACGGCGCCCGCGGGATCGCGCAAGACTCGAGCGATTGCCGCACCCACACCGGTCTTCGATCTGGCGCCTTCGAGCAGAATGCAGTAGAAGATTTCAATCTGATAAAGATGGTCGCGTTTTGCTTCAAAGAACTTTCGCCGTTGTTCGATCGCTGCTTCCACAATCGGATTGTCATATTTTGCGAAGGGTATATCGGGGCGGTTCGATTTGAAGAGGTATTGGTAAACGTGGAAGCCTGGGCCAAATGCTTTGAGTGCCGCTTCCAAGCGCTTCACTGCGTACTCCTGTTCCGAGCGGTCAAGACTTTCGTAGTCCACACCGGGAACGCTGAGAACCATGCCTAGATCACCGCTCTTCGTAAGGAAGGCCGTCTCGTTCCAGAAGCCGTAGAGGTTGATGTGGTCGTTCAGAGCCGCACTCTCTTTCCAGGGCTTGATGACCTTATCGAGACGCAGCATCACACTACCTCCACGCGGGGAACCTGCTGTTTGGCCGCGTCATAGCGCAGCTTGTAGCGTTCGGACTTTGCGAGGATGCGGAGGAATGACGGATCACTATCTGTTACCCAATGGCCGAAGGCGAAACCGCCAACGAAGACGGCGATACCCGCGAGGATGGAATTGAAGAGATTGAACGCGCCCACGGCGCTCACACAGACGAAGTAAAACAGCGTGCGTTCCACGCCCAAGTAGGTGAGAGGCTTGTGCAGGCTCTTGAAGACTCGATTTGTGCGGCGTTTCTGCTGTGCTTTGTCGGGCATATCGTTCTCGTTTCAGCGTGGCCCGCAACGGGGTCGCGGGCAGAGCAACAAACAGCCGCTACACTCCCCAGAGCCAACTCAGGACATTCACCGCGAGAACGGCGATGCCCGTTCCGGCGGCAACGCCGGCGAGCGCCTTTTTCGCGCCGGGTTCGCCGTGCGCGAAGCCGTAGCCGCCGATCACGATTGCAACCAGACTTGCAACCTTCGCGATCGTGCCGGTGAAAAGGCTTTGGATTGCATTAAAGCCGGTGTCGAACGGTGAACCCTGTGCCAGTGCGGCTACAGGCATGACGAGAAGAAAAGTCAGAAGAGCGGCGGTTGGGCGCGCCCACTTCGACCGAAGAACCGTAACGATTCGGCGGATGAGAAGGATTTCGAACCTACGTGGCATATGCACCTCAAGCAGCAGATCAAAATGGCTGCTTTTGGCGCAAAGCTAACCTCGCTAGATCAAGCTGTCCAATGAATGTTCGGCGGACAGCTATTCTCGTCAGGAATAGCGCGGACGAATTAGGGTGATTTGGTCGGTAAGTCTCTCGTCGCGAATTCTTGATATTGATTCGATCAGGGTTTCAGGTAGTGCCCCTGGAGTCGGTGGCCTTGACCGATGGGAGGAGCGGATGTCAAACTGTTATCGGCTCGATTTGAAGGGAAAACGCTTCGGGGTGGTTTCTCTTTCGGAGTGCTGTCGCCGTACAATAAACGTACAATGGAAGCAGGATTGTGGGGCATTTGGGCCTTTACGCCGGATGCAGAATCAGTAAGTTACTTGTTATCAATGTGATGGAGTAGTTCAAATCCCCCCTTCCGCACCATAAATTTCGTCCCTTCGTGGTTCGCAAGTCCACACGGGAACTCAGGAAAACGCAAAACTTATGATCTACCTCATTACGACTATCCACATCATCGTCTGTTTCTTCATCATCATTGTGGTGTTGCTGCAAAGCGGAAAGAGCGGAGACATCTCCGCAGCCTTTGGAGGCCAGGGGAGCCAGACGGCATTTGGCCCGCGGGGAGCGGCCAGCGCCCTCTCCAAAGCCACCACGTGGTCGGCCGTGGCGTTCATGCTCACCTCGATTACGTTGTCAGTGTATGCCAGCAGACATAGCGGCGCCCCTGGGTCGGTTTTGCAAGGGATCAAGTCGCAGCCCGTCAAGACGCAGCCGGCGCCGGCTCCGGCAACTCCGCCTACTCAGCAGAAGTAAGCTTTCCCTCCTATTCCTAAAGGCCTGGGGAGAGCCTCGTTTGCCGAGTTCCCCTGTAATTGTATTTGGCCTACGGAGGTTGTAACATCCGGAAGAGACGCTTTTATCAGGAGGTTCATATGTCGGATCGTGATGGAAACAGCTTCGTATGGTTTCTGGCAGGATTAGGGTTGGGAGCGCTGGCGGGAGTGTTGTATGCGCCGCGATCGGGCAGCGAAACGCGCGAAGTACTGCGCGCCCGCGCCGAGGAAAGCCGCGATTATGTCCGTAACCGCGCGCGGGAAGCGCGGGAACAGGCATCCCAGTGGGCCGACCGCGGCCGTGAGGTCGTCAACCAGCAGAAAGAGCAGTTCCGCGCCGCGTACGAGGCGGGACGCCAGGCTTATCAGGAAGCGACCACCGAGACGGGAGCCCCCAAGAACTTATAGGAACCACGCGCCGGCTGTACCTCCGCGCGTGCCTGAGGAAAGTTGCTCGGAGCACCTTTATGGACAAAATGACGGTGTTTGTCGCCCTCACTGGACTCGCGGTCTTGTTGCAGGCGGGCGTTCTGCTGGCCATGTACGTCGCCATGCTCAAGAGCAGCGAGCGCATGCAGGCGCTCGCCGACGACGTCAAGACCAAGGTCATGCCGACCGTGGTCGAGGCTCAGGAGCTGCTCACGAAACTCCGTCCCAAGGTTGAGGTGATCGTGGACAACCTCGAGGATGCCACCACGCTCATGCGCTCCGAGATTCAGCGCATCGATGCTACGGTCAACGATGTGGTCGACCGCGCCCGCCTGCAGGTCATCCGCGCCGATGAACTGTTCAGCCGCACGCTCGACCGCGTAGAACAAACGTCCGACATGGTACATAAGACGGTGATCTCGCCGGTGCGCCAGTTTTCAGGACTGATGCAAGGCATTACCGTTGGCTTGGAGTTCCTGTTTGGTGGCCGGAACCGAAGGAACGGCGGCAGCCGCGAAGAGCGGCGTCCGGTGCCGCAGGATGAGATGTTCATCTGATCTGCGCGGGTACGCAAGGGCTCACATTTCGCTCTGGCCTCCGTCCATCCGTCATGCGCAATCATCGAATCACCCGCATCGTTCTATCCCTCGGAATCCTGCTTCTTCTCAGTTTTTCTGCCGGCGCACAAGATAAGATCGTCTGGAGTGATCAGGAGAAGCCGATCGTTGAGCAACTGCGCGGCTTGCGCAAACTGGACGATTCCGTGCGGGCCCACACCACCAAAGATCTGGCGATGCAGATCCGCCGACTCCCGGTGGTTCCGAACAAATTGCAGCTGGCGGGAGCGCTCGCGAATCTGTCGACCGAGGGAGACTTCGGGCGCGACACGTTACAGGAGGTCACCACAACTCTGGCAGCAGCCATTCGTGAGCAGCCGCCGGCACGAGGAAAGAAGGGCGAGCCAAACGATGCCTATGACGAACTCGCCTCACTCGTACGCTATGAACACATGCAGGCCAGTTCTGATGATCCGCAGTTTAGCGAGGCCATGGCAAGACTCGAAGCGGATGACGCCAGGCGGCAGAACGCGGACTTCACGCTCGCCGATTTGCAGGGCAAGAGCTGGCATCTGCGGGAGTTGAAGGGCAAGGTTGTGCTGGTGAATTTCTGGGCAACCTGGTGCCCGCCGTGTCGCAAGGAGATGCCCGACTTGCAGGCACTCTATGACAAATATAAAGATCAGGGCTTCGTGGTGCTGTCCATTTCCGATGAGGACACTGCCAAGGTTTCTCCATTCATTGCGGAGCGGAAGATCAGCTATCCGGTGCTGCTGGATCCCGGGCGCAAAGTGAATGACTCATTCGTCGTGGAAGGGATTCCGAAAAGCTTCGTCTACGATCGCGAGGGCAAACTGGTGGCACAGTCGATCGACATGCGGACTCGGGGACAATTTCAGGAGATGCTGGCGCAAGCGGGGCTGAATTAGCTTGTGTAGGGGCGGACGCGGCGTCCGCCCGTCAGACGAAGTGAGCGGGCCCCGGACGAAATGCGTCCGGGGCTACGTGTTCTGGAGGCAAGACTAATGCGTTACCTCGTACGAGCGCGATTGAAACCGGGCCGCGAAGGCGACCTGCTGAAGGCAATCGAAGACGAGACGCTCGGCCAGGGCTCCGTCGCCGAAGGCGAGTATCTGCGCAACATGAGCGAGGCCCGGCTCTGCTCCGACCAGACGGCGCGATGGGTGGAAGTCTGCTACTGTCCGACGCCGCTGCAGGAAGAGCGCCCTTACTGGGAAGAATACTTCGACTTGACGCGTGTGCAGGACGCGCACGACCGGCGCAAATGCTGTGACGAAAACGGCACCGAGCCCTGGGCCTGCGGAGACTGCGACTGTACCGCGCGGCTGGAAGCCAAGCTCCAGAAATCGGGAACGCCGTTTCTGGAATCCCTGCGCAAGGATAACTGTTCGAGCAAGTAGCTTTCGTAATCGATGGTGGTGAGAGGGCTGTGCTGTAGAATCATGCTGACAATTCAGTTCACTGGGAATCTATGAAAAGACTCGCTGCCTTTTTTTGTTTAGCCATCTGCTGCTTGAGCTTCTGCGTTGCGGCAGGGGCGCGGACGAATAATCCTGCCTACGCCCAAAGCCGCGAGTCGCGCAAGGCCCAAAAGAAACAACAAAAGGCCGCGAAGAAGTATTTGAAGAAACAGAGGAAGGCGCAGAACAAGATGTTCAAGCAAAGCCAAAAGAAGAGCCACTCCCCGAAGAGACAGTACTAAGAGCGCCCGCCGTCGACTTCGAGGGTGCGCCCCGTTCCAGTCGCGTTTTGTGCGACCTGAGCCTGCCAACAACGCAGAGCCAGAGGATGGTTCACCCGCTAAGACCTAGCCGATCCAGCCGCCGCCGACCACAACATCTCCGTCATAGAAAACTGCCGCTTGGCCTGGCGTGATGGCTCGCTGAGGTTCGTCGAAGGTCGCGAGGATCTCATGGTCACCCACTCGCTCGATCACCGCGGCGGCCGGCTCGTGACGATGGCGAATCTTCACCGCGACGCGCATGGGTTCGCGCAAATCGTCGACTGCGATCAGGTTGATCCGGCGCGCGCGCAGGGTGCGCGAATAGAGATGCTCGTCACCGCCGACGATGACCTGCTTGTTCGCGCCGCTGATCTGGATCACGTAGAGCGGCGATCCGGTGGCGACACCGAGTCCCTTGCGCTGGCCCACGGTGAAATTGTGGATGCCGCTGTGCTCGCCGATCACTTCGCCGCTGGTCGTGACCATCTCTCCGGCGGTGTCCGGCAGCGCCTCACCCTGCTCAGAGAGATAGGCGTCGATGAAGCGCTTGTAGTCCCCGCCGGGGACGAAGCAGATTTCCTGCGAGTCGGGCTTCTCGGCGAGGGCGAGGCCGTGATGCCGCGCGAGTTCGCGCACCTCGGGCTTGGTCATGTCGCCCAAGGGAAAGAGCGTGCGGCTCAACTGATCTTGCGTCAGACCGAAGAGAAAGTATGTCTGATCCTTGCTGTGGTCCGCCGGACGCTTCAGCAGCCAGCGGGCTCGGGCCTCGTCGTAGGCCACACGGGCGTAGTGCCCCGTAGCGACGCGCTCAGCGCCAATCTGCTGGGCCACAATCAGCAACTGGTCAAACTTCAAGTGATTGTTACAGAGGCTGCAAGGGATCGGCGTGCGCCCGGAAAGGTACTCTTCCACGAACGGACGCACCACGTCACGCTCGAAGCGTTCCTCGTGATTGACCACGTAGTACGGAATGCCGATCTGCTGGGCAACGCGGCGGGCGTCGTAGACGTCGTCGAGCGAGCAGCAGCGTCCCTGCACGGACTCGGGCATGCCCTCGTGCTCGGCCAGGCGCCGCTGGTTCCAGAGCTGCATGGTCAGGCCGACGACGTTGTGTCCCTCGGCGCGCAGCATGGCCGCGACGGTGGAGGAATCCACACCGCCCGACATGGCGACCGCGATGGTGTCTTGTTGGGACAAACTCAGTCCTCAAACCGAACCAGTCTAGAAGCATTAGCCGCTTGGCCACTTACTTCGCGCACCTTGTTTGGCGTGTCGGATGCCGGCTCGTATCTCAACCCATCGGCTACTAAACTTGCCACCTGCTTTTCCGGCGTAAACAACATCCAGCACTGCTCATCTGGTTGGGCATCCGTATAGGGCTGGCAGCGTAGACGGAGATTACCCTTGAATACGAATTCCGTGGCCATCTGCTGCTGATCGAAAGAGATCTCCATGACGGCACGATCGTTCAGATTGTCGATGGCCGTTTGCATTAGCCCTCTTTTGGACTCTGAATTAGCCATTTCATGGGTCTCGGACTTCAATGTCCAAGCGCACTGATACAGCCAAAGGTGCCAGTCACCGTGATAGTGGTGGTGCTGAAGACGCCTGGACCCAAACTCGATGGTCACAAAGCTTCCCCAGCCTACCTTCGCACCCCAAGCCTTTTGGCCAGCCAATGGTCGAAACAGGGCTTCTATTTCTTTTTTCAGTTTCATGTTCATTCCGGGAACAGCGCCAAACCCCAGCTTACTATCTCGTCAATCGTTTTGAGTCCTTGCTTCGTAATCTCATCATGCAGCCTGCGCCTTTCATCCATCGAGAGCTTTCTGCCCAAAACTGATTCGATGCGACGAATCGCTTCGTCGAACTGGCGGTTCTGCTGGCGATTATTCACTTCGCAGGAGCCAGCCTATAGGTTGGACTCAAATCCCGCAGCCTCGCCACTGTTTCGGGCACGAGCGCCAAAGCGAAATCGATGTCCGCTTCCGTAGTCTGCTTGCCCAGGCTGAAGCGAATACTCGCTCGCGCTTGATCGGGACGTAATCCCATGGCAATCAGCACGTGCGATGGCTCGATCGTGCCCGACGAGCATGCAGCGCCTGTGGAAACGGCTAACCCTTTAAGATCGAGCGCAATTACCAGTGATTCGCCTTCGATATGGTCGAAACGAATGTTCGAGGTGTTGGGCACACGCGGCGTGCCGATCCCGTTTACCGCCGCTTCCTCAACCTGCGCGAGAATTCCCTGCTCCAATCGATCGCGCAACGCGTCCAGACTCTTCTTGTCTCCCCGATCGAGGCTTTGCTTCGCCACTTGTGCAGCCTTGCCCAAGCCGACAATCCCTGGAACATTCTCGGTGCCTGCGCGCCGCGAGCGTTCGTGGCGGCCGCCATGGAACAGTGGCTGGATGCGGGTTCCCTTCTTCACGTACAACGCACCGACGCCCTGTGGCGCGTGAATCTTGTGGCCGGAAATGGAGAGGGCATCGCAGCCGATACGCTTCACGTCGATTGGAACTTTCGCCGCCGCCTGCACTGCGTCGGTATGAAAGAGGACTTTCGCCTCGGCGGCAATTTTCCCAATCTCTTCGACAGGCTGCAGGACCCCGGTCTCGTTGTTTGCCATCATGATCGAAATCAGCTTCGTGGTCGGACGCAGCGCGCGCTGCACATCGGCTAAATCGACCAGTCCCCGGCCGTCTACCGGCAAGACCGTCACTTCACAGCCGAGTTTTTCCAGATGCTTGCAGGCATGCAGCACAGCATGATGCTCGATGCTGGAGGTGATGACGTGATCGCCCGCCGCAACCCAACCCGAAACGGCGAGGTTATCACTCTCAGTGCCGCCGCTGGTGAAAACGATTTCGGAGGCACTGCATCCGAGCAACGTCGCCACCGATTCACGCGCATCTTCGACCGCGGCCCGCGTCTCCTGCCCATGGTGATGAATGGACGAAGCATTGCCGAAACGCTCTCCGAAATAGGGGCGCATGGCCTCGAACACCTCGGTCAGAACCGGGGTGGTGGCGTTATTGTCCAGGTAAACGCGGTGCATACAGAACCCATTTCTATTCTACGGGATTTGCGCGCGGAGCCGTAATTTCGATGCAATCGCTGGACGTAGCTCGAAGCTGGTTCGCGGTTTTCTCTGCGGTCTCCGCGTGCATTTCTCAGCGCACTCTGCGGTTAGAAGCTTTGGACCGCAGAGTGCGCCGAGGTTTCGCGCGGAGGGCGCGGAGAAAAACTTTTGGGAGCAAAGCGTGGGCTTCGCCTTGCTAGACAGCCGAGGCAGCTGTCTCCACGTGGTCTTCGTTTGCTACGACCTACCGCTGGTCGATCGCGACGTAGTGGCTCGGGTACTCCGGCCCCAGATACTCGGCGCGGGGGCGGATGAGGCGGTTGTCGTCGAGTTGCTCGATCACGTGGGCGGCCCATCCGCTGACGCGAGAGACGGCGAAGATCGGGGTGAACAAGTCCACGTCGATCCCCAGCGTGTGATAGGTCGAAGCCGAATAGAAGTCGACATTGGCGTTCAGCTTCTTGTCGGCCTTCACGAACTCTTCGATCCTGTGTGAGATCGCAAACCATTTGGCCTGCCCGCTGGAGTTGCCGAGATCCCGCGACATCACACGCAGGTGCGTAGCCCGCGGGTCTTCGGTGTGATAAACGCGGTGTCCGAAGCCGGGAATCTTTTTCTTCTGCGCCAGCAACCCCTTGACGTACTCGATGGGGTCGGCGCCTGATTTGTCGATCTCTTCGAGAATGCGAAACACCGCTTCATTGGCCCCGCCGTGCAGCGGCCCTTTCAGAGCACCAATCGCTGAAGTGATGGCGGAGTGCATGTCCGACAACGTAGCGGCCGTGACCCGTGCGGCAAAGGTCGAAGCGTTGAGTTCGTGATCGGCATGAAGAATCAGGGCGATATCAAGGGCGCGCTCCGCCGTCGCCGAGGGGTGTTTGCCGTTCAGCATCAGCAGAAAATTGGCGGCGTGCGAAAGGGACCGGTCGGGCTCGACGACAGGCTTCCCTTTGCGGATGCGATCATAAGCCGCAACGATCATCGCGATCTGCGAGGTCAGGCGGATGGCCTTATCCACGTTCGCTTTGCGGTCGTTGCTTTTCTCCTGCGGATCGTAGAACGACAACGCTGACACGGCGGTACGCAGAACGTCCATCGGCAGAGCATGACGCGGGGCACTGCGGAGCAGAGTAATGATCGATGCGTCCAGCTTGCGCTCTTCCGCAAGCCGGTCGTGCAACTCGCGCAATTCCTGCCGAGTGGGCAGCCGGCCGAACCAGAGCAGATAGCACGTCTCCTCAAAATTCGAGTGGTCGGCGAGTTCGTGGATGTCGATGCCGCGATACGCCAGTACGCCGCGCTCGCCGTCGATGTAGCAGATCTTCGAATTGGTGGCAACGACGCCCTCGAGCCCCTTCGGAGCCTGAGTTGTAGTCACACTGGACATTCTTTTTCTCGCCTGTATCGTGGATTTGCGTTGCCGAACCGCGCGAGGAGGGACGCGGGGATGCAACCTTTTCTTATACCTGAAACGATCTGAAGTTTCCAACCACCCTTCGGTAACGCTCAGGACGATTACCCCGATGCATCTGACCATTTCGATGCTCGTTTCCGGTGCCATTTTGCCCCGGCCTTGGCACCATCATCTCTGCGATCTCCGCGGGGCTTCTCGGCGAACTCGGCGGTTAAAAGTCTTAAACCGCAAAGAACGCTGAGAAAAACCGCTGAGAGCGCGGAGAAAGTGCCAACGATCGACACGGCAACGAAGTCGAACGCTGTCCGGTTGAGCTTTTGCCAGCTTCGTTTCTCGCAGCGTATAGTTGAGAGTTCGCTTGACATCGTTCCGCGGTGTTATCCGCGTTCTTCATACTCCTGATGGAGGAACCACCCGAAATGAAACGATTCTTCTCGCTCGTGCTCGCGTACGCGTTTGTCTTTTCTGCCCTCGCCCGTGCCGATGAGGGTATGTGGCTGTACAACGCTCCCCCCAAGGACAAGATCAAGGCTAAATATGGCTTCCAGGTGACGCAGCAGTGGCTGGACCACGTTCGCCTGTCGTCAGTAAGGTTCAACAACG
This sequence comes from Candidatus Dormiibacterota bacterium, assembly GCA_035632675.1. Taxonomy (GTDB): domain Bacteria; phylum Acidobacteriota; class Terriglobia; order Terriglobales; family Acidobacteriaceae; genus Sulfotelmatobacter. The sequence goes on along the minus strand of DASQGJ010000063.1, from coordinate 238,770 downwards.
GAGGCTCCGGATCATTCGTATCGCCTGATGGACTGACGTTCACCAACCACCACGTTGGTGCGGCATGTGTCCAGCAACTCTCGACCGCAGGCCACGACTACATCAAGACCGGTTTCTATGCCAAGACGCCGGCGGAAGAAGCCAAGTGCCCGAACCTGGAACTGAACCAGTTGGTGGGCATTGAAGACGTGACCGACAAGATCAATGCGGAAGTGAAACCGGAGATGTCCGCTGCCGAAGCCGGCGCCGCGCAGCGAGCCGCCATGTCGCAAGTCGAGAAGGAGTGTGCCACCGCGACCGGGCTCCGTTGCGATGTCGCTATCTTTTATTCCGGGCAGGTCTACAACCTGTACAAATACAAGAAATACACCGACGTCCGGCTGGTGTTCGCGCCGGAATTCGATATCGCGTTTTTTGGGGGCGATCCGGATAACTTCACCTATCCCCGCTTCGATCTCGACATCACCTTCTTCCGCGTCTACGAAGATGACAAGCCCGCCCACCTCGACAATTATCTGAAGTGGTCGGCCACGGGCGTCAAAGACGGCGATCTGATCTTCGTGTCGGGACATCCGGGCAACACGGGACGATTGCTCACCATGGCGCAGGTGGAATTCCTGCGCGACGTGCAGTACCCGTCGGTCATGAAGATCCTGCAACAGAGGATCAATCTTCTCCAGGATTTCAGCAAGCAGTCGGAAGAGGATGCCCGCATCGCCAAGGAAGAGCTCTTTAGTCTGCAGAACTCCCAGAAAGCCGTTACCGGCTATCAGTCTGGATTACTCGATGCGGCGATCATGAAGGCGAAGGCCGAGGACGAGGCCAAGTTGCGGGCGGGGTTCAAGGCGGATTCCAAGAACGCCAGCGCCGCCGATCCATGGGAGGAGATTGCGCAAGCCATGAAACTGCAGCAATCGGTCTATCCCAACCTGACGTACGTGGAGCGTCTCCGCGCCTTTCCGCGCCTGGCTCAGAACGCGCGGCTTCTGGTGCGCGCGGCTGAGGAAAAGCGCAAGCCGAACCAGGACCGCTTACGGGAATTTCGCGATTCTGCGCTGCCTTCGCTCGAACAGCAGCTGTTCTCAACGGAACCGGTCTACAAGAATCTGGAGACGATACTGCTGGCCGAGTCGCTCAGCGAGGCGCAGGACGCGTTGGGCAAAGACAACGCCGATCTGCAACAGCTCCTGCAGGGAAAGACGCCCGCGGATGCCGCGAAGGATCTGATCGGCAATACGAAACTCGACGATGTGGCCGTTCGCAAACAGCTCTATGAAGGCGGGAAGGCCGCGATCGAAGCAAGCACCGATCCCTTGATCGTTGCTATGCGTGCGATTGATGCTGACGCCCGGGCAGCGCGTAAGGAGTTTGAAGACAAGGTCGACGCCGTGGTTCGCCGGGACGGCACGGTCATCGCGAAGGCACGCTTTGCTCAGAACGGATTCGCCCAGCCGCCGGATGCCACGTTTACCCTCCGCCTGAGCTATGGGGCGGTGAAGGGCTACCAGGAGAACGGCAAAGCGATCCCCTTTGCCACGAACCTCGGTGGCGCGTTTGAGCATGCAGCGGAACACGGGAGCCAGCCTCCCTATAACCTGCCGGAAAGTTGGATCAAGTCGAAGGCGAACCTCGATTTGAAGACTCCGTTCAACTTCGTCTCCACGGCTGACATTATTGGAGGCAACTCGGGCTCCCCTACTGTGAACAGGAACGGTGAGGTCGTGGGAATCATTTTCGACGGCAACATCGAGTCGCTGCCGTGGAACTTTGCCTACAGCGACACGCAGGGGCGCGCGGTCTCCGTGGACTCACGCGGCATTCAGGAAGCCCTGCGTAAGATCTATGGCGCCACTGCTCTGGCCGACGAGTTGATGGGCAAGAAGGCGGAAGCCGTTAAAGCAGGAAAGTAATCTGGCATCGCGGCTTGAATACACAGGGCCCGCTGACCAATGCGGGCCTTTTCTATTAGAGATGCTGTCTCAAGCCGGCCAGATGGTAAGCGCCGTCTTGCTGAGGATCTGCTGCTTGATCGGCTCACTGAGTGGAAGCGCCCGGAATTCGTCAAGATTCTTCCTGATGTCGGGGACGCCTGGGCCGGGCCAGTCCGTGCCGAACAGGGTCTTGTGCGCAATCTCTTCCAGCCGTGGAAAATATTTGAGCAAAGTTTTGGGCGGAATGCCGCTGATATCGAGATAGACGTTCGGATGCCGGCGCACCAGGAAGAATGAAGTCTGCATCCAGAGCGGGCGTCCGCCATGCGCCAGCAGGATTTTCAACCGGGGAAAGTCGACCGCCACGTCGTCAACGTAGATTGGATCGCCGTACTTATTCCGTGCGCCGGGGAAGATCGACGTTCCGGTGTGAAACATCACCGGCACGCCATTGGCTTCGGCGGCCCGGTAAATGATTTCGAGTTCCTTCGCGCCGCTCAGGTAATCGTTGGGAAACAGCAACTGGTGCGGTGGATGAATCTTGATCATCTTCAGTCCCAGCCGAAGGATCTGCTCGACATCCGCCAGCACGTTCGTTGTGTGCCGGGGATGCAGGCTGCCGCACGACAGCAGGCGTTTCGGATCTTCCTTCACATAATCGGCTACAAATTGATTGACCCCGTTGGTGAAGCCGATCACCTCAGGCGCGACGTAATTGATCAGCATGGCGCGGTCAATGCCGCTCGCGTCGAGAAATTTGAGGAAGGCCTTGGGCGAGCGGCAGTATTCGACAATCTGGTCGAAATTGGGCCGCTTCTGTTTCATGAGTTCCAGAGCGTGGGGCTTGAACATCTCCATCGGCTGAATGTGGATGTGGCAGTCAGTGATCATTCGGAATAGACGGGTGCTCCATTTCTGCGGCGCTTTGTGCAGCAGAACTGGGCGTTCACCTCAGCGCTGCATTCTATCAGCACGCAGCCTACGGCGCCGGGCAGGGCACGAACGACGACCAATCGATTTTCTGCTGAAATCCCTCGTCAGGCTCGAAAGTCGTTTTGAAGGTGAAGGCAAACTGCGTGGGCCCGTGCTTTTCGAGATGGGCGAGGCGTTTAGTGGCTTCGTCCATGCCGGGACGATGACCCGCTGGAACCCACCACAGGGCGGTATAAGCGCCCGAGAACTTCTCGAACCATGCTTCTCTTTGCCGGAGCAGCTCCGCATGAGCGGTTTTGTAAACGTAGTGACGGAGAGCCGCAACCGTCTCCCACACGGACATGTTGATGAGGATCCGGTCGTCTTCGGGATAAGGCCGAAAGTAGGTCGCATTTCCAACGGGCGTCTGCAGCCGCCATACGAAGCCGGGACTGCGGTCGGCGAGTGCGTTGATCTCGTCGAGCCGCGCTACGAATCCCGCCATGAGAGGGTCCTCAACCGGGGCTTTCACTCGACCGATGTTGACCTGTGCAACGTGGTAGACGGGCATGCGTCTGCTCCCAGCAAATCGGTTTCAGTTCTCATCCGCATGGGCCGCCGCCAGCACAGCCCTTTTGGTGAAGACACGAATCATCTCGCGACGATACTCGGGAGTGAGGGCGGAGGTTGTCAACGGTTTGCTAATTTTCGCGGCCAGCTCCCCCGCGGCTTCGGCCAGGGCATCGTCGACTGTCTTCCCCGCGAGCAGTTCGGATGCGCCTTTCACCAGGAGTGGCGCGGGGTTCACGGCAGTAATGCCGATGCGCGCGTCGGCAACGTGTCCGTTCGAGCGCTTCATCACCACGGCGACGCCAGCCAGAGGGTAGTCGATCGATCCGCGGACTCGCAGCTTGCGGTAGATGCCGCGATACCCAGCGGAGGACGGGGGCAGAAAGACGCGCGTCACCAGTTCGTTGGGCTGCAGTTGGCGGTAGTTGTCGCCGAGGCCGGTGTAGAAGTCTGCGAGAGATACACGACGGGTTCCATTGGTGCTGGCGATTTCAATCTCTGCATTCAGACAAAGCAGCGCGGGAGGAGTATCCCCGGAAAAGGCCGCCCAGCAGTTGGTCCCGCCGGGAGCCACGTGGCACAAGTCACCGTCTTTCTTGATGCAGAATCCGCAGCCCTTGCGCCAGGTGAGGGACTGGTTGTACCACAGGCAGCGGGTGTCGAGGCAGATATTGCCGCCGATCGTGCCCATGTTGCGCAGGACGGGCGAGGCAACTGTAGCCGCAGCCTCGGTCAGCACCGGATATTGCCGGCGGAGAAAGTCGGACCGTTCGATGGCGCGCAGGGTGGTCAGCGCCGCAATTTCGACACCGCCGTCGGACTGCGGCCTGATTCCCCGCATGGCGGCGATCGCGCGCAAGTCGAGCACACACTCCGGCTCAAAAAGCTTCTGCCGCATCGATGGGATTATGTCGGTCCCGCCTGCCAGCACACGGATATTGCCCGCGTGTTGGTTCAATCCGGAGACCGCATCTTCGATCGTGCGCGGGCGCAGCAGTTTGAACTGAGGCAGGCTCAATCCGCACCCCCTGCTGGAGCTTCGCTTCGCGCGGGATCGAGTTCGTGACGCTCCGGCCCCTTCCCCTTGAACCAGAGCGAACCGCCGTGCTCGCGAAAGCGCTTCGGTGAGGTTGGATCAATACCATCGGTGAGGTTCAGCGTCTTCGCATTCTTCTTAGCGCGGAGGGCGGCCAGCACCCGCTCCGGAGTGAACGGAGACTCGTGGAGGCGCACGCCCACGGCGTCGTAGATGGCGTTCGCAATCGCCGGGATGGTTGCGGCCAGCGATCCCTCGCTGCACTCTTTCGCGCCGAATGGGCCTTCGGGGTCGACACTCTCCACAATGATCGGTTCGACCTCGGGAGATTCGATCGAGGACGGGCTGCGATATTCGAGCAGACCGGGGTTCATCAGCATGCCGTCTTTCCAGACCATCTCTTCGGTAAGCGCCTGGCCCATTCCCATCCACACCGAGCCGATAATCTGTCCTTCGACGGAAACGGGGTTGAGGGCGCGTCCGCAATCGTGTGCAGCCCAGACCTTGTGCACGGTCACCTCGCCAGTCTCCTCGTCAACGCTAACCTCGGCAACCTGCGCGGAATAGGAATATGCGGGTGAAGGACCGACGCCCCCGCCCTTGTGCTTGCCCCCGCGAGCTTCCTGCGGCGGCGCGTAGGAACCCGTGCCCGTGAGCGCTCCGTGAAAGTCGATGGCGGCGACGACGGCTTCCTCGAAGGTCATCTGATCCTTCGGGCCTTCGTCTTTGCGCTTCTGCTGCAGAGAGCCGCGGAGGATCTGGCCTTCGACGTGGCCACTGACAGTGGGCGAAGGCGAACCATGTGGGGACGGACGCATCCGTCCGTCCGGACCCGGCGGATTATGCCCGGGCGAGCTTTCTCCCGCAAGCTTGCAAACTGCATCCGCACGAAACACCAACTCCTCCACCGCGCATCCCATCTTCTTCGCGGCAGCGGCTGCGATCAGCTTCTTCACCTCAGTCGCGGCCCGCAGAGTGGCATTCCCCGCCATAAACGTCACACGGCTGGAGTAAGAGCCGATGTCGATCGGAGTCAGATCGGTGTCAGCAGCGATCACGCGCACCCGAGAGAGCGAGCACCCGAGAACTTCCGCCGCGATCTGCGCCGTCATCGTGTCCGATCCCTGCCCAATCTCCGATGCACCCGTATAGACCACGACACCGCCGTCGCGGTCGATCTTGATGTTGACGGTCGAGTGCGGCATGTCAGAGCGGATGATCGAGTTGGCGGCGCCGCTGACGTAGTGGCTGCAGGCAATGCCCAGGCCGCGTCCCTTGGGCAGTTTGCCCTTGCGCTGCATCCACCCAGAACGGTCAACCGTTTTTTCGATGCACTCGGGAAGGCCGTAGCTCTGCACCCGCAGTCCGTTGACGGTAATGCAGGGCGGCTGCAGCAGATTGCGCTGGCGAATCTCGGCCGGGTCCATGCCTATTTTTGCCGCGAGTTCGTCGAGTTGTGATTCGAAGGCGAAGCGCACATTCACTGTGCCGTGTCCCCGCATGGCGCCGCACGCCGGCTTGTTGGTGAGCACGCGATAACCGTCGTACTGAATGTTCGGGATATCGTAGAGCGCGCCGAGCAGCGCGCCGGAATAAAGGATCGTGACGACACCGTAGGAGCAGTAGGCGCCGCCGTCTTGCACGACACGCGCCTTCACGGCAGTGATGCGGCCGTCGCGCTTCACTCCGGTCTTCAGGTCGATGATGGTGCGCGGGCGTCCACGATGCGCCCAGAAGACTTCCTCGCGCGTATATGTAATCTTGACCGGAGCCTGCGCCTTGCGAGCGGCGACTGCGGCAATGATCTCGATGGGGATGACTTCACTCTTGCCGCCGAAGCCTCCGCCGACGAGAGGCTTGATCACCCGAATCTGCTGCATGGGCATTTCGAGCACGAGCGAAAGTTTGTGCTGCAGGTAGTAGGGCACCTGCGTGGACGACCAGACGGTCAGCCGTCCGGGCTTGCCAGTGTGCGGATCGATCTCGAACGACGCCAGTGTGGAATGCGGCTCCATGGCCGCATGCGTCACTTCGTTGGCGATGAAGCGCGCTTCGAGCACCTCATCTGCTTCTGCAAAGCCCTGGTCCGGATCGCCGAATGCGTGGTGGTAGTCTTTTTCGAGATTGTTCGGCTTGTTGTCGTGGATGAGGTCCGACGAAGCCTTCATCGATTCTTCGGGATCGAAGTAGGCGGGAAGTACCTCGTATTCGACGTCGATCAGTTCGAGCGCTTGCTCGGCGATCGCTTCCGACGTTGCGACGACACAGGCAACGTTGTCTCCGACGTAGCGGACTTTATCGAGCGCGAGCGGGTACTCATCATGACCGACGGGAAGGATTCCGTAGGTTTTCGGAGCGTCTTTGCCGACGACAACGGCGATCACGCCATCGAGTTTCTCGGCGCGGCGGGTATCGATGCTCTTGATGCGGGCATGCGGATAGGGCGAATGCAGGATCTTGCCGACCAGCATGCCGGGCACGCTGAGATCGTCGGTGTACTTGCCCGCGCCGGTCGTCTTATCGGCCGCGTCGACCATGGCCGTGGGTTTGCCGATGATGGAGAATTCAGTCATTTGCGCTGCTCGTGTGGGGACGGGCGCATTCGCCCGTCCGGTCGAGAGAAGCTCGACGGGATTCGCTTTTTTCGGCCGCGATCGCCGATCGAATCGCCTCATACATCTGGTTGTATCCCGTGCAGCGGCACAGATTGCTGCTCAACGCGGCCCGAACATCGGCTTCCGACGGGTCAGGATTCTCGGCGAGCAGCGACTTCACCGTCATGATGAAGCCCGGCGTGCAGTACCCGCACTGTGCGCCACCCCAATCGCCGTAAGCTTTCTGAATGGCCGCCAGACTGCCGTGCTCGCTGACACCTTCGATCGTGGTGATCTCCTGGCCCTCACAACTGGCGGCGAGCAGCGTGCACGACATCATGGCAACGCCGTCGACCAGCACGGTGCAGGCTCCGCAGGAGGAGTCGTCGCAAGCACGCTTGGAACCGGTCAGCTGCAACTCTTGCCGAAGGACGTCAAGCAACAGCGCGCTCGGCTCGATGGCCAATTCGTTCGTGCGTCCGTTGACGCGGAGTTCGATGAGTTCTTTTTTCATGATTAGCAGTGAGCCATGAGCTATGAGCAGTGAGCGAACTGATTGCTCATTGCTCACAGCTCATGGCTCGTTAGTACACCGGCACTCTTCCATCCACGTGGCGCGACCAGGCATCGATGCCGCCGCGCATGGATTGCGCTTTCTCGAATCCCTGTTGCCGCAGCCATACCGTCACATTCATCGAGCGCACGCCGTGATGGCAAACGACCACGATGTGATCCTCCGGATCGAGTTCCTGATGCGCTCGCGACGGCACTTCACCCATCGGCATCAGCTTGGCACCCTCGATCCGCGCTGTGTCGAATTCCCAGGGCTCTCGCACATCAAGCAGGGTGAACGGCTCGGCTGCGTTCAACTTGCTCTTTACGTCTTCGGCTGTGATCTCGTAATCCATCTGCGCTCAGCTATCGGCCTGTCCACTTCGGTGCACGTTTCTCCATGAAGGCGCGAATGCCTTCGTGGGCGTCCGCCGTCTTCATCAAATCCTCAAAATAAGTTTTCTCGGCGCGGGCCAGGCCCTTGTCGAAATGAATGGAGTCCCAGGCGTAAAGCGCCTTCTTGGTAACAGCCAGGGTGGCCGGACTGAGTGAGAGCAGGTTGCCGACGCATTCCTCCACCGCGGCCTCGAGGTCGCCGGACACTGCCGCGGTAGCCAGGCCAATCTGTGCCGCTTCCCTGCCGCTGATCGAACGCCCGGTCAGGATCAACTCCGAGGCGCGCTTCTGGCCAATCAACGCCGCCAGGGCTGCGCACGCCACCGGCGGATAGCAGCCGAGTTTAATTTCCGGGAATCCCCACTGCGCATCTTCCGTCGTGTAGACGATGTCGCAGACCATCGCCAGTTCCGCGCCCCCGCCCAGACAGTGTCCGTGGCCTCCCGCAATCGTGACCTTCTTCGATGCGACCAGAGAGCGGATCACGCCGTGGAACTTAGCGAGCATCTGTTCGACGTTGTCCGGGGTATGGGCGGCAACATCGACGCCCGCCGAGAACGCCTTCCCTGATCCGCAGAACACGATCACGGAGACGTCCGGCCGGGCCTCGATCTCTGCCAGACAAGACGCGAGTTCCTCCATCATCGGGAGATCAATCACGTTCAGTGGAGGATGGCGCAGTTCGATGCGCGCGACCGAACCTTCGATCCTAGTCGTAAGCCGCCTCAACTCCGAAATCGTAAGTGCCGCGTTCATCCCTCTGTGTACCCCTGTGACCCCTGTGGTGAGCTCCTGGTCTACAAATTAATCGCCGACTTGCGCACTTCTCCGATGGTGGCGAGCGGGTCGCGAGCCCCCGTCTTTTCTGCGATCCATTCCTTCTCGTTGTCGATGATCTCCAGCAGCAACTTTTTGTCAGCAGCCGACGGCATGTAATCCTTCAAATGCTCTTCGTAGGCGCGATCATCTATGGGCTCACCCGTCTGCGCATGGAACTTCTGGCCCGCCCACTTTCCGATGGCGCGATTGAACTTGATGTGCGGAGCGTACAGCCGCGGCTCGCCCGGCTTCAGAGAGTGGTTGAAGCGCTCAATCAGTCCGGCAACTTCGTCACGGTAGAGATTCCGGTTGTAGTCGTTCAAGTCATCAAGATCCGGGGACTTGTCGTTCTTGGGCTCGTCATAGCGTCCCTTAACGCCCCAGACGTATGCCCAGTGCGCCGATGAAGAATGATCGGTGCCGAACAGATCGTAGGAACTCGAAATCCATTTGTTGAGATACTTCTGAATCAGCCAGGCCGGAATCACGCCGGCTTCCACGATGCGCCGCAGGCCGTCGTTGCCCGTACCCATGTGGAAAGCTTCTTCGCGCAACATGTACGACATCGAACGGCCGAGAGGCGCGAAGGCGGAATACTTCAGCATCTGCAACTGGAATTTTCCGTCGCGGTCGACGAAGTCGGTGTAGGTAAAGAAGTCCATCCAGTTGTCGACGTCAACGTTGAATGCGCCCAGCAAGCGCTTGTTCTCGAAGGCGCGCCGCTCGAGCATCTTCTGCGCTTCGACTTTGCCGGAATACCCGAAGTGATCGACGAGCAGAGCGCACATCTGCCAGCCGTGGCGCATTTCTTCGATCATCACGCGCGTGATCGCCCGGCGATCCCAATCGGTCGGCGCGTTCTCCAGCAGGTTCCGCTGTTGCTCGACGCTGGCAAACTCGGTGTCACCCTGGTAGACAATCATGTTCATCAGCGCGTCGCGCATCTGCTGCGTGGGAATCTGGCGCAGGTTCTCCCACTTGCGGCGGCCCTTGTAGGCGCCGAATTCGATCTCTTCCGTGTCGATGGCGCCGTAGAGGGTATCGAAGTGGAAGGCCTCGATATCGCCGGTATTGACCCCGATGTCCTTGCGCCAGTCGTTAAACAAACCGATCCAGTCACTGAAGGTTCCGATTTTTGCTACTTTGCCGGGCATAATTCAAAACCTCTCTCACCACAGAAGACACAGAGGAACACTGGGTAAATCGTCTGTGCGCCTCTGTGACCTCTGTGGTGATGCTTTTCTAACTCATATTCAGCCAAACGGTCTTCAACTCCGTGTAATGCTCGATGGCATGGGCTCCTAGTTCACGGCCGAAGCCGGAACTCTTGTATCCACCGAAGGGCAACGAGGCGTCCATCAAGCCGTAGGTGTTGATCCACACGGTGCCGGCCTTGAGCCGACGGGAAACCAGGTGTGCCTTCTTCACGTCGCGCGTCCACACGGCAGCCGCCAGGCCATACGGATTGTTGTTCGCCTGTTCGATGACTTCGTCGACATCGTCGAAGGTGAGGACCGACAGCACAGGGCCGAAGATTTCTTCGCGCGCAATCTTCATATCGTTCTTCACCTCGCCAAAGATCGTCGGCTCGACAAAGAATCCCTTGCTACCATCGACCGCCACGCGATTACCGCCCGCTACCAGCTTTGCGCCATCTTTCTTACCGGCCTCGATGAAGCTCAGAACGGTCTGCATCTGCTGCTGGCTGACGATCGCACCCAGGCGAGTCTTCGGATCCAAAGGATCGCCTGGCCGCATTTTCGAAGCCCGCGCCACGAGTTTCTCAGTAAACTCATCGCGCAACTTGCTCTCGAGGAACAGCCGCGATCCGGCGTTGCAGACTTCCCCTTTGCCGTAAAAGATCCCATTGATCGCGCCCTTCACCGCGCCGTCAATGTCGGCGTCGGCGAAGACAATGTTCGGCGACTTGCCGCCCAGCTCCAGCGTCACGCGTTTGAGCGTGTCGGCTGCACCGCGCATGATTTCTTTGCCGACGGCAGTCGAGCCCGTGAATGCGATCTTGTCGATCCCCGGATGGGCGACGATTGCCTTCCCCGTCTCCGGCCCGCCCGTAAGAATATTCACCACGCCGGCCGGGAAACCGGCGTCGATCACCAACTCTCCCAGCTTCAACGCCGTCAGCGGAGTCTGCTCGGCGGGCTTCAGCACCAGCGTGTTCCCGCACGCCAGTGCTGGACCCAGCTTCCAGGACGCCAACAGCAATGGAAAATTCCACGGAACGATCAGCCCGACCACACCAACCGGCTCACGCAGAGTGTAGGTAAATGCCGTCTCGAAAGTGTTGACAGTCTCGCCGTGGATCTTCGTCGCCAGCCCTGCGTAATAGCGCAGGACGTCGACCACCATCGGCATATCAACGTAGCGCGACTCGAAGATTGGCTTTCCGTTGTCGAGAGTTTCTAGTTCGGCGAGCTCGTCGATATTCTTTTCGACCAGGTCGGCGAGCTTCCAGATCAGGCGTCCACGCTCGCTGGCCGAGAGCTTGCGCCATGAGCCGTTGCGATCTTCGAAGGCGCGGCGTGCGGCATCGACCGCGCGGTTCACGTCGGCCGCTGAGGCTTCGCTGATTTCGGTCAACACTTCTTCGGTCGAGGGATTGATGGTCGAGAACTTCTTCGCTCCATCGGCCCACTGTCCGTCGATCAGCAATCTACCCGGTTTCAGATTTACTTTCGTCGCTGTCAGCATTCCTGTTCTTCCCAATGTCGGCTTCGCCGCCGGGGCGGACCCTTCGAGTCCGCTCAGGGCAATCTGCGTCCGCCCCTGCACAAGCTATTTTGCTTTGAACACTGCCGGGCGCTTCTCCACATACGCGGCCAAGCCTTCTTTCGCGTCCTCGCTCTGGAATAGCAACTGCTGGTTCTCGCGCTCGACCGCCAGGGCGGACTCCATCGGAATCTCCCAGCCGGTCTGCACCGCGCGCTTGATTCGTCCCACGGCCTTCGCGGCCTTGTTCGGCGGGCAGAACTGGCGAGCGTACTCCATGATGTTGTCCATGAAGTTCTCACGTTCGAATACGTCGTTCACGATGCCAAGTTCCTGCGCCTCTTCAAACGAGAACGTGTTGCCGGTCACCATCAGTTCGATGGCCTTGCTCTTTCCTACCATTCGCGAGAGCCGCTGCGTGCCGCCGGTACCCGGCAGAACGCCCAGGTTCACTTCCGGCAGGCCGATCTTGCCTGCATCTTTGCGGGCAATGCGGATGTCGGCGGCCATCGCGATCTCCAGCCCGCCTCCCACGCAGTGGCCGTTAATGGCGGCAATTACCAGCTTGGGCGTGTGCTCTAGCCGCAGCAGCATTTCGTTGGCGTGCAGGCAGAAGTAATATTTGAAGGTCGGATCGACGCTGGAAAGCATCTTGATGTTGGCACCGGCGGAGAAAAACTTGTCGCCGGCGCCGCTCAGGACAATCACGTGGACGCCGTTGTCCATCCGCGCCTTCAGAATCGCGTCATCGAGTTGCCGGTTCATCTCGTAGGTGTAGGTATTGGCGGGCGGATCGCACATCTCGATCACTGCCACTCCGCCGTCGGTGCGATAGTTGACTAGCTGCCTGGTGCCTTCGCCGGTTGCCGGTTGCATTGTCGTCGCCATGAATCACTCCTCAATTGAGAGCTGCCCCCTCGGGGGCTAAAGCCCGTAATCTTGTTGTTCGTTCCACGGCACGGCTAAAGCCGCGCCCTTTCAGATCCCTTCAGCGCTACTTCTCCCTGCCGCCCTTGCTCGCCATCACGCCGCGCAAAAAGATATCTCCCATTTCGTCCGCCATCGACCCCGCGTCGGCATCGACACGCGGATTGTGCCAGGTATAGATCCAGTTCATCATCCCGAACAAGCTGAGTACCGCGAGCCGAGTGGAAAACTGAAGTCCACGCTCGCGCTTCAGTTCGTCGAGCAACCCCACGCAGATTCGATAGTATTCCCGCTTGATGGCCGCCACTTCGGCGCCGAAGCCGTTCTTCAGTACCTCGGCTTCGTGAGACAGAACCTTCATCGCCGCCTGGTTCGCCAGAAAATATTCCAGATGATTGAGAATGAAAATGCGAACACGCTGTTCTGCGTCACCGACGCCTTCCAGGCGAGACTTCAGCCGCTGCACGATGGTGCCGAAGGTGTGTTTCTGAATGAGGTAGAGCAGCCGCTCTTTCGATTCGAAGTAGTAGTAGAGTCCGGCCAGCGACATGCCGCTCTCCCGCGACAGGTCGCGCATGGAGGCGCCTTCGTATCCCTTCTTGCAGAACACTTCGGTGGCGTGGCCGAGGATCTCCGACAAGCGACGATCGTAGCGCGTTTCTGGAGGCTGCTGCGCGCGGTGGCGGCGTGCAGAGATTCGCTTGGTGGTGGAAGTGCTTCCCATAATTCCCAGCCGCAGGTTAATTCGAACGTTCGTTCGAACAAAGTATACTCCGGTGTGATTACGATCACAAGAGGATCGCAACTACGTTGATTTGCGAGGGTTACCTGCGCGCTGGTAGGCCGCAGCCAGCCAATCCAGCGCGTCGTGAAGATCCTCATCGCGAGACAGTTCGAAGGTGAACCAGCGGGTCTTGTCCTTATCAAATGCGTCGATGCGCGGATCTTTTTCCAGCCTGGCTCGCGTGGCCTGATTCGCGCCGTCGAGACGAAATGCAACCGCGTTCCCCTTCAAGATGCTGCGAGTGCGAGGCAGCATTCCGAACATATTCCTGCCGCGGTAGAGTGCGGTAAAGCCAAAGAAAACTTTCTGGCTTAGCTGCGGCCAATCGCGCATTTCGGCTGCTAAGGCGGCAGACCAGGCTTTCATCTGCTCGGAAACTGGAGGGAATGTTTGGCGCCTCTCGGGGTTCACTGATTCGGTTTTGCCGGCACCGTTGGCGTCACGGGCGGATGCTCAGTAACGATTCGCTCGACCAGGATCATCTTCCTGACCTGATTGCGTGGAACGGTCTGGTCCTTCCCATCCACTCGGACCACGACGTCCGTCATCGACATCGAAATCACATCACCCTCGAGCACTGCCCCGTTCCGCAGTTCCACGTTATCTCGCGACAAGCCGCCCAGTTCGAAGCTGATGCTGCCGCCCGGTGCTTCGTCCGGCTTGATATCCACCGGAGTACTGCCGGAAGCGTACCCTTCCTTGCTGAACGAGAGTACGTGATTCCCGGTCGTGAGGCGAACGGTGGTAGGGGTGATGCCAGCGTCTCGACCATCGAGCCTGATAGCAGCGCCGGCGGGAACGGAAACGACGTTCAGGGGCACGGTTCGGAGTGAGGTTGGGATTCCAGAAGCGTCGTTGCGAGCGGCCAGGCTCAGCGTCGAAGGGACTCCGACTGAGAACACCTGAAATGCCAGCTTCGCCTGCTGACCCGCGTCGAGATCGGTGAAACTCAGATTGCCGTTGCCGACGCGGACTTTGTCTTTATCAAGGAGATACACAGTGAACGATGCGAGCGGGATGCGCCTGGCTGAAACGTTCTCGATGAGTACTTGCGACTCCAGGCTCAACTGGCCATTGTAGGTGGCAAGTTGTACAAATCTTCCGAAAGTAAGTTTGATCGTGGGGGCGGCGCTATCCGGCCAGAGCATCACGATCGAGGGCTCGGGCTTGTCTTTCTTATCTTTCTTATCTTTCGCCAGAACGCAGGGGGCGGCCAAAAACAGGCAAATGGTTGCGAGTAGAAAAACTCTCTTCATTTGGGAAAGTTTGTAGCACAGAAGGTACTTGATAGCAACGAAGGACCGGATACCCCTAGTTTCTAATGTCCGCCAGAAGTCCTTCGATCTCCGCCTTCAAGCCAGCCGTCAGCGGAAGGAATGGCAGGCGCGCCGCGCCCCCGTAGTATCCATTGAAATCCATTCCGTGCTTGAAGCCGGGAACACCGAGATCTCCAACTCGCTGCGCAGCCGTCGCAATTCGCTCCTGCTTCAACCGCGCCAGACCAGTGTCGCCCTCTTTCCACGCGGCGTAGATCTCGTAGCAAGCCGTCGGAGCCGGGCAGGCGAAGGCGAGGATCGCTCCAACGGCGCCCGCATCGAGGGAGGGATGAAGCTTGTGCGCCGCGCCGACCAGCACCTGGAATCCGACTTCCTTCTGGCGCGTCTTCATCTTGCCGACCACGGTCACGGCCGCCGACGATGGCTTCACTTCCGCCGATCCCGACAAGACTCCGACCGGCACCAGTTCCCCGCCATTGCCGGAATCGGCGGCAGAGGCCGCGGCCAGCATGCGCGGCGTGACGGCCTCGAATGTTTCCGTCACGGTCGCGCTGCGCTTGATGTGCTGTGTCCTCGTAACCATCGTGCGGACTTTCTCGACATCGCCACTGGATTCCTTGATCCCGATGAGGTTGGGATGTTCGGCGAGTTCGATCATGACCTCGGCAGGGATGTCGTATCCGGTCGCTTGCGGGAAGTTGTAGACAATCACCGGAATTGGCGAGCGGTCGGCCACCGTGCGATAAAACGCGAGAATATTCGCCGGCGCCATCTGCTTCTTGTAGTAGTGCGGGGTGCGCACCATGGCTACGTCGTAGCCAAGCTCGGCGGCATATTCGGTGAGCCGCAGTGTCTCGATGGCGGACTCGATCCCTGTGCCGGCGATCAGAACTTTATTGGGTGCCGCCGCGGCGCGAGCCACCTTGAGGACATCGCGACGCTCCTGATCGGAGAGCAGGATCGCCTCGCCGGTCGAGCCCAGCACGACGATGCCGGCAACAAGCGTGCGCGAATAGCGCTCAACGTTGGATTCGAGCTTCTTGAAATAGACGTTGCCGTCGGGATAGAACGGGGTGGTAATGGGCGGGAAAATGCCGTGCAGAAGCATAGCGCTAAGTCTACTGCAATCATAAAGCGTAAACCACAAAGGACACGAAGGATCACGAAGGGGCTTCGGGATTTCCTTCGTGAACCTTAGTGTCCTTGGTGGTGAAAGCCTTTAGCTTGCGTCTACCGATTGACGGCGCGTTCCGCGTGCAACTGCTGCAGGGCTTTCACGTTCACCTCGCCCCGCTGCAGTGCGGCAATGCCCTCGGCCGCCGCCCGCGCTGCCGCGAGCGTCGTGATGGTGGGAATTCGTGCCGTCACCGCTGCGCGGCGAATGGCCTTCTCGTCGAACCACGGTTCTTGTCCGGTGGGAGTGTTTACCACTAACTGAATGCGCTGCCCTTTGATGAAGTCGACGACGTTGGGCCGTCCTTCCTTTACTTTGTAGACGCGTTCGACGTTCATGCCAGCAGACTCGATTACATCCGCGGTGCCGGCCGTCGCTACCAGTTTGAATCCCATGTCGACAAACTTGCGCGCGACCGGCGCGACATGGCGCTTGTCATGGTCAGTCACGCTGATGAAGATGGCTCCCTTGGTCGGCAGCTTCTGTCCCGCCGCGAGTTGCGCCTTGGCGAAGGCCTCACCGAAGTTATCGGCCACGCCCATCACTTCACCCGTCGATTTCATCTCCGGGCCCAGCACCGTGTCCACGCCCGGGAATTTGCTCCACGGGAACACCGGGGACTTCACGTAGTAGCAGCTTCCGGTATCGAGGTCGGCGCGGCGCTCGATGAACTCCGGCAGAAATTCTCGCAGCTTGCGCCCGGTCATGAGGCGAGCCGCAATCTTCGCCATCGGGACGCCGGTCGCCTTCGAAACGTAGGGAACGGTGCGCGAGGCGCGCGGATTTACTTCCAGCACATACACTTTCCCGCCCTCTGAGCCGTTGCCTCCGCCACCGTCCTGCCGGCGGGGAATGGCGAACTGTATGTTCATCAGTCCCACCACCTTCAGAGCTTTCGCCAGCTTGAAAGTGTATTCCCGCATGCGTTCGAGCAGATGGTGCGGAATATCCACGGAAGGCAGCACGCAGGAAGAATCCCCGGAGTGAATACCGGCTTCTTCGATGTGCTGCATGATGCCGCCGATGACTACGTCTTCCCCGTCGGACAACGCGTCCACGTCGACTTCGATCGCGTCTTCAAGAAAGTGATCGATCAGTACGGGACGGTCGTGCGAGTACTCGACCGCATCTTTCATGTAACGGATAATCGATTGCTCATCGTAAGCTATCACCATGGCGCGCCCGCCGAGCACATACGAGGGCCGCACCAGAACTGGATAACCGATGCGATTCGCGCCCGCGACAGCCTCTTCGATCGACGTCGCCATCACGCCGGGTGCCTGGGGAATTTGCAGGTCTTCGAGCAGCTTGTTGAACTGCTTGCGGTCCTCGGCCAGATCGATCGACTCGGGCGATGTGCCGATGATCTTCACGCCCGCTTCTTTTAGCGGGAGTGCGAGATTCAGCGGCGTCTGTCCGCCGAACTGTACGATCACGCCTACGTCTGCGCCCTTCGACGTCTCATGCTGGTAGATCGCCCACACGTCTTCGAAAGTGAGCGGCTCGAAATAGAGGCGGTCGCTGGTGTCGTAGTCGGTCGAGACGGTCTCAGGATTGCAATTGATCATGATCGTCTCGTAGCCGTCGTCACGCAGCGCAAACGACGCGTGGCAGCAGCAGTAATCGAACTCAATTCCCTGCCCGATGCGATTCGGCCCACTGCCGAGGATGATCACTTTCTTCTTGTCGGTCGGCGCCGCTTCGTCTTCATCTTCATAGGTCGAGTAGAGATATGGAGTGAAGCTCTCGAATTCCGCCGCGCACGTATCGACCCGCTTGTAGACGGGCATGATGCCGTGCTTCTTGCGCAGATGGCGAACCTTCTCCTGGCCTTCAAGACGCCAGACTTGCGCCAGCCGCCCATCGGAGAATCCCATGCGCTTGGCTTCGCGCAGCACCTCGGTAGGGATCGACTCCATCGGGTGCTTTTCCAACTCCAGCTGCTGGTCGTTGATTTCTTTGAGTTGGTATAGGAACCACGGGTCCATCGAGGTCATCTTTGCGATTTGCTTGACCGTGTGTCCCTGGCGAAGAGCGTAGCGAACGTAGGCGAGGCGTTCGGGATGCGGAGTCACTAACCGCTGCGTCAGAATCTTGGGCTCGATCTTGTCGGCGCCAACTTTCTTGCCCGTATCAAGCGAGCGGACGCCCTTCATCAGCGCTTCTTTGAACGTGCGGCCGATGGCCATCACTTCGCCGACGGATTTCATCTGCGGGCCGAGCGTGTCGTCGGCGCCGGGGAATTTCTCGAACTGCCACTTCGGAATCTTCACGACAACATAGTCAAGGGTCGGCTCAAAACATGCCGGGGTCTTGCGCGTGATGTCGTTGCGAATCTCGTCGAGCGTATAGCCGATGGCGAGTTTTGCCGCGATCTTGGCAATCGGGAACCCGGTGGCCTTGGAAGCCAGAGCCGACGACCGCGAGACGCGAGGGTTCATCTCGATCACAACCATCCGTCCGGTCTCAGGATTCACTCCAAACTGGATATTCGATCCGCCGGTGTCGACGCCGATCTCGCGGATCACAGCGATTGAAGCGTCGCGCATCGCCTGGTATTCGCGGTCGGTGAGCGTCTGCGCCGGGGCCACCGTGATCGAGTCGCCGGTGTGCACGCCCATGGGATCGAAGTTTTCGATCGAGCAGATGATGATGACGTTGTCGGCCGTGTCGCGCATTACCTCGAGCTCGTATTCTTTCCATCCCAGCACCGACTCTTCAATCAGCGCTTCGTGTACCGGAGAAAGGTCCAGCCCGCGAGCCAGCACTTCGCCCAACTCTTCGCGGTTGTAAGCGATGCCGCCGCCCGTGCCGCCCAGCGTGAACGACGGACGAACGATGACGGGGAATCCGATCTTGCCCGCGAACTCGATTCCGTCTTTGGCGTTGTTGACCAGCGCCGACTTGGGCACGTCGAGCCCAATCTTCTGCATCGCGTCTTTGAAGAAGAGGCGGTCTTCGGCTTTCTTGATGGCCGCAACGTTCGCGCCGATCAGGCTTACGTTGTATTTCTCGAGCACGCCGCCGTCGGAGAGTTCGATTGCCAGGTTCAGTGCGGTTTGTCCGCCAACGGTGGGCAGCACGGCAAATCCGGCGCCGGGAGACATCTCGCGCTCGATGCGAATAATCTCTTCGAGATATTCAAGCGTGAGCGGTTCGATATAAGTGCGGTCAGCCGACTCCGGGTCGGTCATGATGGTGGCCGGATTCGAGTTCGCCAGGACCACTTCGTAGCCCTCAGACTTGAGCGCCTTGCAGGCCTGCGTGCCGGAGTAATCGAACTCCGCCGACTGCCCGATAACGATGGGCCCGGAGCCGAGGATCAGGATCTTTGAGATGTCAGTGCGTTTGGGCATTTATGCGGTCTTGTTGTTCCTCGGAATAATGGGGGCGCCGGCGCTCTTGCTGGCGATTTTGCTTTGAAAGGACACGTCTTCCGCGGCAAGGTCAGATCCCTTATTCTGAAAGGACGCGTCTTCAGAGGCCACATCAGAGCCTTTGCTTTGAAAGGGAGCGCCTTCAAGGCGCGCCGTATCGGGCTCCTCGGAACTCGCGGGCTTTAGCCCCTGCGGTACCGGGTCGAGGTCGAATCCAACCCTCGCCGATGAATACGTGTATTCTTCCGAGCGCTCGCAGAGATGCTTCCGCACGGGATTCTGCTGAATGTAGATCTGATGAATCCGATAATCGCTGGCATCGCGAATGCGATGATCCGAAAATCCTTTCTGCCAGACTTCCATATTTGATTCGAGTTCCTTCTTTGCCCGATAAGAGAATCCGCCCTTGATGAACTGGACCGCTCTTTCCAGGCTCGTATTTGGCGTGAGGAGCACGTGAATGTGGTCGGGCATGACCACGAATTCGTGCAGCAGGTAGGCAGTCCCGCGGTAGTGATAGAGCGTATCGATCAGCAGCTTCGCCCAAACCTCTCTGGAGAAGAGAGCGCGGCGGCCCCACGTCGACGACGTGATCATGTACGTCTGGCCGGTGTTCGTGGCGTGCTCTCTGGTTGGCCTCATCAGTGAACCTCAGCGGCTAAAGCCGCAGATCTTAAGTTGCATCTTTACGGCGCGCCTTGAAGGCGCGCCCTTTCAAAGCAAACCCAATCAAACAAGCCCAATCAAAACAAGCCCAATCAACCCCAACCGAGGATCGGAGATCCAGTTCACCTCTTCCACTCCTCCATCATCTTCGTGAACTCTTTGAACAGATAATGCGAGTCATGCGGACCGGGCGCGGCTTCCGGGTGATATTGCACGCTGAACAGCGGCATATGTCGGTGACGCAAGCCTTCCAGCGTGTCGTCGTTCAAATCGATGTGCGTGAGTTCGACTTCGCTGTCGGCCAAGGAGTTCGGATCGACGGCGAAGTTGTGGTTATGTGCCGTGATTTCAATCTTCCCTGTCTTCAACTGCTTCACCGGATGATTCCCGCCGTGGTGTCCAAACTTCAGCTTGAACGTCTTGCCGCCGAGCGCGATCCCCGTGAGCTGATGCCCGAGGCATATCCCGAAGATCGGCTGCCGCCCCATGAGCCTGCGAATTGAGTCGACCGCATACGTGCAGGGCTCCGGATCTCCTGGCCCGTTCGACAGGAAAACTCCATCCGGCTTCAAAGCCAGCACATCTTCCGCAGGTGTCTGCGCCGGGACCACCGTCACCTTGCAGCCCTCGCCGCGCAGCTTGCGCAGAATGTTCTGCTTGATCCCGAAATCGTAAGCGACCACATGAAACCGTGGCGGCTCATCTTTCACTCCGACCACGGCCACCGGCTCGTGCGAGCGCTCGCCGACTTCCCACACATAAGACCGCGTGGTGCTGACTTCTTTCGCCAGGTCCATCCCGTCCATCTTGGGGATCGACCGCGCCTTGGCAATCAGTTTGTCAGCATCGCTCTCGATGGTCGAGACCACGCCACGCATCACGCCGTGATCACGCAGATGCCGCACCAGGGCCCGCGTGTCGATATCCGACAGCACCGGCACCTTGAACTGCTCCAGATATTCTTCGGCCACCTGTTGCGAGCGCCAGTTCGAGCTGACGCGCGAGAATTCGCGCACGATCAGGCCTTCGATCCACGGACGCGTGGCTTCGTTGTCTTCCTGGTTGGTGCCGTAATTTCCGATTTCTGGATTCGTCAGAACGACGATCTGTCCGGAGTAGGAAGGGTCGGTGAAGATTTCCTGGTATCCGGTGATGGAAGTATTAAAAACGACTTCGCCGTAGCATTCGCCTTTGGCGCCGTAGCCTTTGCCTCGGAAGACTCTGCCGTCTTCCAGCGCAAGGATAGCCTGCATTCTCGCTCCGGTGAGTGGATTTTATGGATTTTATCAAGGATTGGCGCGGGAACAAAGGGGAGAACGCGCTTTCTCACAAAAAAATCTGTGGATAAGCGGATTCGCACCCTCTCGCGCGCTCACTTCTCGACTGCCGCCAGGATGTAGTCGGTCAGCAGTTTCTCGGTCTGCTCGTGCATCCCGCGCGTGTTGTAGTTGGTGCTGGTGATGACCACCGACAGGTCCGACTCCGGAAACACGGCAATCTTGTTCCCACCATTCCCGTTCATAAAGTACGCCGGATAGTCTTTGCCGCCAGACTTGAACGTCTTGAGCCACCAAAGATAGCCGTACTCCATCTGGTCATCGATTTGAACGTGCGGCCGGGTCGAGATTTCCACCCACGTCTGGCTCACAATTCGGCTTCCCTGCCACTGGCCGCCGTTTCTGTAGAGTTCTGCAACCTTCAGCAGATCGAGGCTCGAGAGGCGCAGTCCGCCGCCAGTCTGCGGAATATTCATCGGGGAGTAAACCCAGAGCGCGTCGGTGATTCCGAGGGGCCCGAAGAGCTTCTCCTGCGCGTAACGATCGGTGCGCAAGCCCGTCGCCTTCTGCAGCACCTCACTCAGCACGAACACACCGCCAGTGCAGTAGCTGAAACTGCGTCCGTACTTCGGAAGCTCCACCCGCTCGCCCACGTGCATCCTGCCCCGAACCGGCAGATCGAGAATGAACTGGGCCCAGTCCTCGATCACGTACATGCGCTCTTCATTGCCGCGCGAGGCGTCGTTCCAGTCGTCGCATTCGAGAGGCGACGACATGGTCAGGAAATCCTCAACGGTGATCCTGTCCTTGCGTGGATCGGGATTCTGCATCTTTCGCGCCCGTTCCGGCAGAATTTCCAGGACTCGCGCGTCCACTCCCGCGAGCTTCTGCTCTGCGATGGCAATGCCCACCAGCGTGCTCGTGATGCTTTTAGTCGCCGACCTCGTATCCCGCAAGGTGGATGCGTCCCCTTCGAAATAGCCCTCGTAGATCAGCTTCCCATGCCGGGCAATGAGGACGCTGCCAATCTTTTTGAACGCGCCGGAGCGGATCGCGCTTTCCATGTCGCGCAGGGGCTTCGAAGTCATGCCCGTTGATTCGGGCGCGGCCGGCACCGCCCAGCCATCCACTTTTTTCTCTGGGCCGAGTCCGGTCTGAGCGCCGCCCGACTCCGGCCATGCCACGGCCAGAATCGCCAGCAATGTCCATGCGAATCGTTTCATGATGAGTGAGACGTAAGACAAAGAGAAAAGTGTCGACAAAAGTTGCAGGTCTTACTTGACCCGCCCCAGCTTATCCATGGGCCAATATCCAAACACGGCCTTGCCGTAGATGTAACTTTGATTCACCGGGCCGAAGTTACGGCTGTCGTCTGACATCGATCGATGATCGCCCAAAACGTAAAACGAATTCGCCGGCACGATCAACTCCGGACAGGTCCTGGCATCCGCGTACTCCGGCGGCACATAACTTTCGTCCAGTGCCTGGCCATTCACGTACACCTGTCCTGCATCAATGCGAATCTGGTCGCCCGCCATCCCGATGACGCGCTTGATATAGCTTTTCGAAGGATCGCGCGGATACTTGAACACGACGACATCGCCGCGCTCAATGGGCTCTAACCGGTAGACGAACTTGTTGACGAAGATTCGTTCCTGATCTTCGAGCGAGGGCATCATGCTGGTGCCCTCCACCTTCACAGGCTGGTAGAGGAAGATGATGATGAAAGCAGAGATGGCCAGAGAGATGATCAGATCGCGCAACCACACGCCCAAGCCGCTGCCCGCCCGCCCGGGGGGCGCCGGCGGCGGCACCGGCTCAGGGACCACGTTCGGCGAAGGCACCGCCACTCCCATCTCGCCTGCCGAACTAGGATCGGAAGAGGTCCCGGCCATGGCATCTATTGTATACAGAACCTGCTCCGGCGGCTTTGGGTGGTAGTGCCAGCGAGTCGTTTCCCACTTTCTCGGGTTACAATATCGGAACACCCTGGGGAACCCTTTGATGACACATCGCCTGTTTCGCAAGCCGATCGTCTACCGCACTCTGACCCTGAGCTTTCTCTTTCTGGTGACCCTGACCATGTCGGCCGAGTGGGCTGCCCCGCAGGCAGAAGGAGGCGTCCCGGCTTACAACGCCGCGCCGCCGCCCAAGGGCACCAAATTGCCTGCAATCCTGGCCAAGTCAGAATTGTGGGGCGCGGACGCCCAGTCTCCGTATCAGACTCACGCCTACGAGCTGGCGGCGAAGATTCCTACGGTCCTGCATCAGCAGCCCTGCTATTGCTACTGCGACCGCATGGGTCACAACAGCCTCCACAGCTGTTTTGAGAGCACGCACGGCGCTCAATGCGCCACCTGCCTCAAAGAACTCTACTACTCGTACCAGCAGCACCAGAAGGGCAGGACGGCCACGCAAATCCGGGCGGGGATCGTCAAAGGCGAGTGGAAGCAGATCGATCTGCAATCGGCTGCGGCCATCAACTGACCGTCGTTCTGAACCGTCGGGTAGCCTGCTCAGAGTAAGACCCGTAGTGTTTCCCAAGATTTTCCGATCATCGGACGCAGGGAGTAGAACAGGAATGCGCTTACAGTTGTGCGGGGTGTCCCTGATTTTGGGTCTTTTAACTGCCTGTGGTGGCTCTGGTTCCTCAACCACTCCACCGCCGCCCCCTCCGAAGGGGCAGTTCACGCATCTGTATGTGGTATTCCCTCCCGACAGCGGGACCAATAATCAGCATTTCATGAGCACGGTGATGACCCAGGCGGCCGTGGAAGGGGTCACCGTTCCCAACGCGTGGATCAATGCGGAAACCGGCACACCCGGCCCCGGGACCTGCAGTCCCGTCGGCACCGACACCTGCCAGCAGGATGCTTTCGGGTGGACGCACACCTACAACTGGAGCATCGTTGATGCGTCCAATGCTCCATGGTTCGCCGCGCAGGGTGGAACGAAGAAGGTCAACATTCTGTTGAACGGGATCGGTGGGTCGGGGCCTCTCTGTTTGATCACCGACAGTTGCGTGAATCCTCTCACCCCCTACTACGTGACCACCGACGCGTGGGCGGCGCACACCGCGTCCGGTAGTGAGGACTTCATCAACGCCAATAAAGACGGTTGCACCAACAATTTGGGTCATATCTCCCAGTCCATGACTCGCGACGCCACGGGTCTGGTGACTGTGACCAGGACCAACCACGGATACTCCACCGGGGACACGATCTGGATCGGCGGAACCACACCGGCGAACTACGACATTGCGCAAGAAGATGTCGCCAAGGTGCAAGTCGCATCGAACACGCTTACGATTACCGCGAATAACAGCTTTCCCGTGGGGATGGAGGTTATTTTCCAGAACATCGGAAGCGCGACTTTCCTGAACGGGCAGACGGTCACGATTGTTTCGTCGACACCTTCACAATTTACCGCGACGCTTGCCCACGTCGACTACGGTCCGACGGCGGAAACGTCCGGCACTGCCAACCCTCAGGGAGTTCAAGTTCAAAACGCTACGGCGAATACTTTCCAGTACCAGTCAGGAATCCAGACCGCCGATAGTGCCAGCGTTCCGGGCACAGTTGTCAGCGCTCAGCAGTCGTGGCCCGTTCCCTATGAAACTCCGTACAAGACCGCGTGGGAGTCTTTCATAGCGGCCGCGATCATGCACTTCAACGCCTCGCCAAATGTTTCCCAGATTTCCTACATGCGTGTCGGACGATCCGTGGGCGGAGAAGCCTTCCCTTACTGCACCCCGAATCTCGAAGTGCTTCCCGCGCCCAACACGTACAGCAAGAGTGGATGGCTGCAGTACTACACCGACATCGCCGATTTCGTGCAGGCGCAGAATCCGAAGATGCAGATTCTCGATCCGCTGAATTCTGCCGGCATGCCGTCGGATCCAAGCTATGGAACTGCCGAGGCCGGAATCGCTGTCACCCACCACAACGCCTTTGGAAAAACGAACGGCTTCGGCAGCCAGGGACTGCAGTCCAGCGACATAACGAATTACGACGCCAACCCGCAGGGCTACTGCGCCTCCGATTGGTGTGGGACGTTCAACACCTACTACCAGCAAGGCATGCCGCTCGAACTGCAGCAAGACAGCCTGTCGGACCCCACTCACCTCACCAAGAGCCTGACCGGCGATCTTCGGCCCCTGCTGCCGTTTGCGGTGGAGCGCCATGTGACGATTGTCGAGCTGTACGATCTGGATGCGCTGCTGGCTTACGATCCGAACTACTGCGTGCTGAATGTGCCCGACAACGGGCAATGTGCCTTGGGCAGCGTCATCATTCCGACCATCGTTCTGCCCCCGCAGGATCAGGAACCCTACTTCCAGGCCGTGGGTCAGAAGGGCCAGGCTGGCGCCACGGGAGATGGATCCTACGCCGCGGTCATCAACAGCACGCAGGGCCAGCACTAGCATCTGTCTCGATAAACGGCCGTGAAAGGGCGCGGCTTTTTAGCCGCGCCGTCCGGAGCGCGGAAGAACGCGGGCTTTTGGCCCCTGAGGAGGAATTGCTCTCCACCCGCCATTTGGGCGATACTTTACTGCTCGGATTACAAGCGCGCTATTGCAAGGAGTCCGCCATTACCAAGAGCACAGGAAGAGTCTTACACATGGCCCAGAAATCGAACCCCA
Source organism: Candidatus Dormiibacterota bacterium (assembly GCA_035632675.1). Classification (GTDB taxonomy): domain Bacteria; phylum Acidobacteriota; class Terriglobia; order Terriglobales; family Acidobacteriaceae; genus Sulfotelmatobacter. Next base: position 213,109 of record DASQGJ010000063.1, on the reverse strand, counting down.
AAAAGACGGTCACGGAAGATCCCCGCTATACCCAGGCGCTGCAGAGCTACGAGTCTGGGCTGCGTGCCATGCAGGAGCACAAGTTCGAGAAGGCGAAACCTCATTTTCAGAAGGTGCTCGCCGGACCCAGCAAGGAGCTTGCCGATCGGGCCAACGTTCATCTCAATATCTGCAACCAGCATCTGGAACGGACCACCGCGACTCAGTTCAAGAGCGCGGAAGAGCACTTCGACTACGCCGTCTCACTGATGAACGTGGGCGACTACGTCACTGCCCGTGAGCATCTGGAGAAGCTGCTCAAACAAAATGCCAAGGCCGACTATGTGATCTACGGGCTGGCGGCGCTCGATTGCCTCACCGGTCATGTCGAAGATTCGCTGCGGCATCTGGATGAAGCTCTCCGACTGAATGCGCAGCTGCGCTTCCAGGCGCGCAACGATTCGGACTTCCAGAATCTTGCCGAAGATCCACGCTTCACGGAATTGCTCTATCCGGATCCCGGTGCCGAACTGGGAGCCTCTGACGAAATGGGCGAAGAAGAACCTGTCTAGCCGCACCGCGAGGTCGTCCCCAATGGAAACCAAGACCGCTGAGTTCGGGACACGGGAGAAGACCTCCCGAGCCGGAGGTTTGCGGGTGGTTGCGATCGGCGGCGGCACGGGGCTCTCGACTCTTCTGAAGGGACTGAAGCGGTTTGTGCTCAGCCCGGCGGAGATGAGTTCGGCTCAGGCCGGCACGCCCTTGATCCGCGATCTTTGCGCGGTGGTGACCGTCAGCGACGATGGTGGCTCCAGCGGCCGCCTGCGCAAAGAGCTCAACATGCTTCCGCCGGGGGACATCCGCAATTGCATTGTCGCGTTGAGCGAAGACGAGGCCCTGCTGTCAAAGCTCTTCCGTCACCGCTTCGATAAAGGCTCAGGGCTCGAAGGCCACAGCTTCGGCAATCTCTTTCTGGCCGCGCTCACTTCGCTGACATCGGACTTTTCCGAGGCGGTAAGGCTTTCGTCGGAGATTCTGGTGACGCGCGGCCACATCTATCCTGCGACCACTTCGAACATCGAACTGGAAGCGCTGATGGAAGACGGCACGCGCGTTCGCGGCGAAACCAACATCACCGCCAGCAAAGGACGAATCAAGGAACTGTTTCTGATTCCTCCCAACGTCGGACCGATGCCGCAGACTCTCGAAGCGATTGCCCATGCCGATCTCATCACCATCGGACCTGGCTCGCTGTTTACCAGCCTGATTCCCAACCTTCTGGTGCGCGGAATTTCGCAGGCTATCGTCGAATCGCGCGCCACCAAGGTCTACATCTGCAACCTCATGACCCAGGCCAACGAGAGCCTGGGATTGAGCGCCGCCGATCACATCCGCGCGCTGAACCGTCATGCGCAGGGACAGATCTTCGACTATGCCCTGATCAACCGCACTCCTGTCTCGGATGAGATGAAGATGAAGTACGCGTCCGAAGGCGCCTGCCAGATCGTCAACGACCTCGACGCCGTCGAAGCCATGGGAGTCATCCCGGTGCTCGGCGACTATCTCGAGGAAGCTGGCGTTGCCCGTCACAACTTTACGCGCGCAGCGCACGACGTGCTCGAACTGGCCACGGAATCGCAAGAGCGCAAGCTCAACTCGTCCGCAGGCAAGCGTTAATGCTGTCGTTCTTCTCAGCGATCTCGGCGGCGTTTCTCCGCGAACTCCGCGGTTAAAAGCTTTACCACAGAGAGCGCTGAGAAAACCCGCAAGAGGTCGCGGAAAAAAAGCTTGAAAGCGTCCGGGTACTACTCCAGTTCCCTTGTGTTGTAGCTCCGGCCATGTTTCCTGTATCGTGAACCGTCGCCTTCCGATTCTTTTCCGCCCCAAGGCATCGACCTATGCGATTCTTGCCGGCTCTCCTGATCGTGTTGACTGCGAGTTTTCTCGCTGCGCAGGCCGCTCCCGAGAAGGGTGGACACGAGGTCCAAGTCTGGGCGGGCGGCGGCCACTCCGTCAGCGGTGGCCGCGGCGATACCGGAGTCTTCAACGCCGGGCTGCGTTACGGATGGATTCTCACCGACGCTCATCTCCCTAGCTTTCTTCGCGGACGCTTCGAGTATGCCGTAGATGCGGTCCCTGTCTTCCTGGTGTTCCAGCCTACTAACACCGCCTACGGCGTGGGATTCGACCCGCTGGGACTCAAGTGGAACTTCCAGCGTCACGGGCGCATTTCTCCCTACCTCGAACTCACGGGCGGCACGCTGTTCACCAGCCACGACGTCCCCACCGGGACGAACCCCGTGAACTTCATGGACCAGGCGGCTCTGGGCATGCACATCCTCGGAGCGAAGCACAACGTCAGCCTGGAGCTACGCTACATGCATATTTCGAACGCGGGACTGGCCACGCCGAACCCCGGAGTCAACACCGTGCAGGTGCGCCTGGGCCTGGGTGAATTCCGGAGGCATGGCCCATAAGTCCCAGGACTCTCTCGCGGACTTCAGTATGGTTGCCTGGTGGCAGGAACCACTTATCGTCGAGAGTTCAACTGTCGAGAGTTCAACTTTCTTGACATATCACAGTACCAAATATTATTGACTCACCACTCTCACATCTGTTACACGTTACCGATCGTTGTGGGGTCCGCCTGAGTAGCTGCACACCTTAGTAAGAGGCTAATCTATGTCCACACGCTCCAGATTTGAGAGCCTTTCCCTCTTAGTCGCCATCACTCTGTCCCTCACCGCCAACGCTGCTTCGCAGGTAAATGTCACCACCTACCACAATGACAACGCGAGAACGGGACAGAACACGGCGGAGACAGCGCTTACGCCGCAAAACGTGAACGTCTATACTTTCGGCAAGCTATTCACCGTGGCCGTGGATGGACAAGTGTACGCTCAACCGCTGGTTTTGAGCGGCGTAACCATTAGTGGGGTGAAGCACAACATCGTCTATGTCGCGACTGAGAATGACACGGTCTATGCAATTGATGCCAATAATGGCACCGTCTACTGGCACAAGAACTTTATTCCTGCCGGGTATACCACGAGCGACGACTATTGCGGGTCCGGCAACATCACGGGAGGAATCGGGATCACCGGCACGCCGGTGATTGATACCGCAACCAACACGATCTATTTCGTGACCTCGACCAAGAAATCTGGAGTCGGCTATTACCAACAGCTGCACGCGCTGGACGTGGTAGCGGGAGGCGAGAAGTTTGGCGGTCCAGTAACCATCGCCGGTAGTTACGGGGGAACAACATTCAATGCGGAGATTCAGCTTCAACGCCCGGGCCTGTTGCTGCTGAACGGTCACGTGGTTATAGCCTTTGGCCAGCACTGTACTAATACAGCGTATGGCTGGGTAGTGTCTTACAACAAGAGCACTCTCGCCCGGGAGGCGATATTCAACACCAACCCGGGAACGACGAATGGTAGTGTCTGGATGGGAGGCGATGGAGTCGCTGCCGATCCTACTGGAAACATATTCTTCTCGACTGGCGATGGGCTGTATGACGCTTCCGATGAATTTGGGGATAGCATCATCAAGTTAGGGCAGCCATCCGGCGGTGCCTTTCCTTTCCTGGACTATTTTACCCCTCACGATCAGGGAACTCTTAACTCGAATGACTGGGACGTCGGGTCTGGAGGAGTGCTTGTGCTTCCAGATCTAACGACGGGGTCGCACCCTCATCTGTTGGTGCAAGCGGGAAAAGAGGGGACGATCTATCTGGTGGACCGTACCAACATGGGGACCTACTGCGGCAGCCCGACCTGCGCGGACCGAATCGTACAGGAGTTGACCGGAGCCCTGGTGGGTGGCAACTCTTTGAACCTCGAGGGCGTCTGGGGTTCGCCGGCCTACTGGAATGGATACGTATACTTCGGCAGCGGAAACAAAGATGTGGCGCACGTTTCTGACTATATCAAGGCATATTCATTCAACGCCGGAAGTAGCGGGGTGCTGTCCACTACCCCGACTTCGCACACGCCGGAGCAATTTGCCGAGCCTGCTCCCTCTCCGTCCATCTCTTCGAATGGCACGAGCAACGGCATCCTGTGGGCCATCGACTCAAACGCTTCTGTAATGCGCGCCTATAATGCCACCAACCTGGCGACCGAACTCTATAACACCAACACCTATGCGTCTCGCGACCAACTGGGCGGAACCATCAAGTTTTCTGTACCCACAGTCGCAAACGGGCTGGTGTATGTCGGAGGCAACGGTTACCTTGCGGCTTATGGCGGAACGGCGCCTACCTGCATTCCGACGACGTCGTGCGGTGTTTTTGGCCCACCGCCCAATCAGACTGTCGCGGGTGGCATCTCTCTACAATGCGGCCAGGCTATGCTGCTTTCGGCCTCGGCCACGATTTGCGGCAATGGCTGTGTCACGAATAGCGCGTCGCCTCCGCAGCCCACGACCAGCGTCGGTGCGGGTGATGGCATTCAAGGCGGCGGAGGCTCTTGCTCTTTGAGTTGGAGTTGGCCATACGGCTCTGGCAGCCAATTCATCAGCGTGCCCTAAAAGCGGTCCGCACGCAAAGGATTGATTACACCGATCCCTGGGATGCACCGCGCCGCGCGATGCATCCCGGCATGGGGAGTGTTCTCGCGCCACAAATAGAGTTCTGGGGAGTTGATCATGAATTAGTCTTGTCATCCAACAACGTTGAAACGGTCGAAGAAAGTCCAATGTCCCGCTATCCTGGTATATCTTGACGAAATATTCTTGACTAACAATCTACGCTCTGCTACTTGTTACCCATCGGTTAGGCCCCACCTAGCAACTACACACTTTTGAGGTCACTCTATGCACCGGTGTTCCAGATGTGGCAGTCTACCCCTCTTAGTCGCTTTCACACTCTTGTTGGCAACCAGCGCTGCATCTCAGGTAAACGTCACCACCTACCACAACGACAATTCAAGAACCGGACAGAACACGTCGGAGACGGTGCTAACAACCGCGAATGTGAATACCACGACCTTTGGGAAACTGTTCACTGTCGGCGTTGATGGTCAGGTCTATGCGCAGCCGCTGGTGCTGAGCAATGTCAGTATTGGCGGCGGGACGCACAACGTGGTTTACGTCGCTACCGAGAACGATAGCGTTTATGCCCTTGACGCTAACTCTGGCGCTCAGTATTGGCGGGTGAGCCTGGGCACGCCCGAGTCGAGTTCCAACTTGCCGTATGGTCACTCACCCTGCACAAATATCACGCCTCAGTATGGAATCACTGCCACCCCTGTCATTGACACGACTTCCGGAACCTTATACGCCGTGGCTCGCAACGGGTACTACTATGAGCTTCATGCCTTGGCCGTGGGAACTGGTGTGGAGAAGTCTGGCTTTCCGGTCACAATCTCAGGAAGTTATTCCGGTATCACTTTTGATGGATCGCAGCAGAACATTCGGCCAGGTCTGCTGCTGGAGAATGGTCACATCATTTTCGGGGCCGGATCCCACTGCGATCAGGGGACATGGTATGGCTGGGTCTTCTCCTACAGTGCGTCGACCGGAAAGCAGGAAGGAATTATTAACATGGAGCCGAGCGGACACTGCGCGGGCGTGTGGATGTCCGGAGGAGGCCTGGCTGCCGATAGCAGTGGCAACATCTATCTGTCCACGGGCAATAGCGAGGAATATCTAAAGCCCGACTACGGCGACAGCGTCGTCAAACTAACTCTCTCCCCAACTTCCGGATTCTCCGTGGCCGATTATTTCACGCCCTCGGATGCTTACTTTTACGGAAACAATGGGGCGGACACCGATGTTGGATCCGGCGGTGTCCTGCTCCTGCCGAATACTTCTCGACTGGTCCAGATGGGAAAACCTGGAGTCCTCTATCAGATCAACACGGCGAATATGGGGGGCTACTGCAGCGGCTGCGGTGGCAACGACACAAATATCGTTCAGGAAATACAGAACGCATCCAAAGGACTCTGGGGATCGATCGCGTACTGGAACGGCTACATATACTTTGGCAGTGCTGCGGAAGGCAGCTACGACACGATGAAGGCGTTCTCCTACAATGCAAGCACGGGAAAGCTCTCCACCAGCCCCACGTCGACCACCGGGACAATTTATTGGCCATCTCCGACTCCGTCGGTGTCTTCCAACGGCACCTCCAACGGAATCGTATGGGCCGTGGACAGCAGTAGTTGGGCCTCTTCTTGCTGCGCCACCCTGCACGCATTCAGTGCGACGAATCTGGGCGTGGAGTTGTACAACAGCAACATGATTCCGGGTGATCAACTTGGAGGTGCGATAAAGTTTTCTGTGCCGACGATCGCAAACGGCAAAGTCTATGTTGGAGGAAACGGCACGAACGGCGTGGCCGGAACTCTGACTGCGTACGGCCAGATACCGAACCGATTGTATTGCTCGGCCGTCGTGACGTGCAGTGTTCAGGGTACGTATCCGGGCCAGGTGGTCGCCGGCAGCGTTCAGGTGACTTGTAATGAGTCGACTTTGCTTTCGGCTTCGGCGACGATCTGCGGCAGTCTAGGGGGCTGCACGACCGAGACGACACCTCCCAATACTGGAACCGGAACCGGCGCGGGCGGAGCTTCTCAGGGGAGCGGTGGCTCCTGCTCGCTGAATTGGAGTTGGGGCGGCAACAACTACAGCCAATTCCTCAATCCGTAGCCCGCTCTTCATAGGGGGAGGCGGTTCCGCCTCCCCCAACCACACCGCGCTCTACCCTCCGAGCTCTACCCTGCAAGGTTGCAGGCTTTCCTCCCTCCCCGTTATCCTCATCCGTTATGTCAACGCTCGTCGAATGTGTTCCGAATTTCTCTGAAGGCCGCGACAAGGCCAAAGTTGACGCCATCGTCGACGCCATGAAGATGCCCGGCGTCTACCTGCTGGATCGCGAGATGGACGTCGACCACAACCGTTGTGTCATCACGCTGGTGGGCGAGCGCGAAGCGATTCAGGAAGCGGCTATCCGCGGCGTGGGTAAGGCCGCCGAGTTGATCGATCTCAACGTGCATACCGGGGCGCATCCGCGCATGGGAGCGGCCGACGTCGTGCCGTTCATCCCTATCGACGGTGTCACCATCGAGGACTGCGTCGCCATGGCCAACCACGTGGGCGAGGAGATCTGGAAGCGGTTTCAGATTCCGGTGTACCTCTACGAATCCGCGGCCCGAATGCCGGAGCGGCAGGGACTTGAAAACATCCGGCGCGGGCAGTTTGAGGGCATCCGCGCGGAGATCGCGACCAATCCGGCGCGGCGTCCCGACATCGGAGAGGCGCGCGTGCATCCCACGGCTGGCGCGACCGTCGTAGGAGCGCGCAAGTTTCTCATCGCTTATAACGTCTTTCTCAACACGCCTGATGTCGACATCGCCAAGAAAATCGCCAAGGCGGTGCGCTTCTCCACGGGCGGGATGCGCTTCGTCAAGGGCGCGGGATTCCTGGTGCGTGGCCTCGCGCAGGTGTCCATGAATCTGACCGATTTTGAGCAAACGCCCGTACACCGCGTCTTCGAGATGGTGAAACGCGAGGCGGCCCGCTACGGCGTTGTGCCGGTGTCCAGCGAAATCGTGGGACTGATTCCGAAGAAAGCATTGGAGCAGGCCGCCGAGTGGTTTCTGCAGGTCGAGAACTTCGATTCGTCTCTGATTCTGGAGAACCGCCTGGCTGCGGTGATGGGCGGCAAGACGGCGGTGGGCGGGCTGCGCGCAGGGGTGGAGCCGTTTGTCGAACAATTAGCTGCTCCTACCGCGACTCCCGGCGGAGGAAGCGCCTCGGCGGCAGCGGCTGCAATGGCGGCCGCACTCGCCGCGATGGTGGCGTCCATGTCGCGTGGCAAGAAAGCCTATTTGCAGTTTGAAGCACAACTCAGCTCCGCCATCGCGCGTCTCACGCCTCTGCGCGAGGAACTGAAGGCCGCGGTCGAGGCGGATGCCCAGTCCTACAATTCCGTGATGCAGGCCTACAAGGCGGCAAAGTCGGCGGCCGACGAAAAATCTGCCGAGGCCGTGATCGACGCCGCGTTGAAAGAGGCGACAGCGATTCCCCTGGGCGTCGCGGAAAAGGCTCGCGAGATCGTACACATCGCGAAGTCGCTCGAGCCGATCACGAATCCGAACATGAAATCTGATTTGACTACCGCTCTCGCTCTGGCGGGCGCGGCCATGACCGGAGCGCTGGCCAACGTGGAGATCAATCTCGCGTCGCTGAAAGATCAGGGTTTCGCGGAGCAAGTGCGGCGGCGCACGGCGGCCATTCTTACCTAAAGCGTTATTACAGCTATTGATATTAACTCATTGAATATAATAGATTTTGCCGCTCTTCCGCTTCGGCGAAAACTCTCGGCTCCAATTTCGCGCGTCTCTTTCATGTTTTCGTGCGAGTGGAAATTCTTCTTCTGGGGTTGAAGATCTCAAGCCTTGTGGCTCCCGCACCGACGAGGTTACCCCCTATGAGTCGAGCCGCGCTTCTACTGATCTTCCTGCTGGCCGTCACCAGCTGCCTTCTGCTGCTGTTCAACGGCTGTGGGGGATCCGGGCAGAGCCAGATCATCCTCACCCAGCCCAAGATCCAGCATGTCGTGGTCATCTTTCAGGAGAACCGCACTCCCGACAATCTGTTTCACGATCAAGTTCTGATCAATGCCGGCGCCGATATCGCCAGCAGCGGACTCAACTCCAAGCAACAAACTGTGCCGCTGACTCCCATTTCGCTCGGCGTCGGCTACGACCTCAGCCACAGTCACGACGCGTTTCTCACCACGTATGACGGCGGCAAGATGGATGGCGCCGACCTGATCGGGGTTAACTGTGAAGGCAACCCCTGCCCGCCGCCGAACCCGGAATACCTGTACGTGAATCCCTCAGACGTGCAGCCGTATTTTCAGATGGCGGAGCAATATACTTTCGGCGACCGGATGTTTCAGACCAACCAGGGACCCAGTTTCCCGGCGCACCAATTCATCATTTCCGGGACGTCCGCGCCCACCGCGACCAGCACCTCGTTCGTATCGAACAATGCATCCGGAGTACCCATGGCCGGCGAAAACACCGGCTGTACGGCACCACCCGCGGAGTACGTGAGCACGGTGGACGCTTCGGGCGCCGATTCCAGCAATATCTACCCCTGCACCGACCATCCCGCGATTACCGATCAACTGGACACCAAAGGAATCAGCTGGCGCTACTACACTCCCACTGCGGGATCGTTGTGGACGGGCCCCAACGCAATTCAGCACGTGTGCGGCCCCAATGCCACGCCTCCGAACGCGACGCAGTGTATCGGCAGCGACTGGGTCAACCATGTCGTGCTGTACACCACTGCCGCTCCCGCTCCGATCCTCACCGACATCGCCAACGGCCAGCTGCCGACAGTGAGTTGGGTGATCCCCTCCAGCCCGAATTCGGACCACGCAGGTTCGACCGGCACGACCGGTGGACCATCGTGGGTGGCCTCGATTGTGAATGCCATCGGCGGGAGTCCCTATTGGGCGAACACCGCCATCATCGTGACCTGGGACGATTGGGGAGGCTGGTACGACCACGTCGCACCGAAACTGATCAACGATGGCACCAGTTGGGGGTCCGGATACGTTTACGGTTTCCGCGTGCCGCTGATCGTGATCTCGCCATATGCGAAGCCGGCGTACATTTCTCACGTGAACCACGACTTCGGCAGCGTTCTGAAGTTCATCGAAGACACCTTCGGACTGCAATCGCTGGGTTACGCCGATGCGACCGCGGACGATCTCTCGGACTGTTTCAATTTCAACCAGGCTCCGCTCATATTCAAGACCATCAACGCCCCCTTGCCTGCCAGTCATTTTCTGCGCGACAAGACTCCGCCGGCAGGCCCAGACGATGATTAGCTTGTGAGGGATCGAACGACGGTGGCGCAGCTCCGAGGCGCGCCCGACTGGTCAACGGTCACTGTACCTTTGTTTTGCTCTATTACTTTGCAAGTACAATAGAATAAAGCGATCTAAGAACGGGATGGCCCGATCACGCATCTAAGCAAGAGCGTGCGCTATTTTGACCACTTTCTGATTCGAGGCGTTATGAGACTTCTGAAGGTTTGTGTGATTTCTATCCTCCTGGTGAGCATGGCCTACGCCATGCCGTTGAACTCTTCTGCCCGCTCCTGCGTTCCCGCCGATCTGCTGCAGTTGATCTCGGTGGACTACCGGGCGCTCAAGGACTCGCCCACTGCGACGGCCCTGAAGCAGCAACTGATGCCCGACAATATCAAGCAGTTTGAAGCCGCTCTGAAGGGGATCGGGCTTGATCCTGAAAAAGATGTCGACACCCTGACATTCGCTTCGTTCCGCTCCGGCAAGCAGGGCGTGAAGACCGTGGGCGTGGCCGCCGGCCCATTCAACATGAAGGCCGTTCTGAAGAAGATGAAGCTGCAGAAGTACGTACCCAAGAAGTACGGAAATTCCGACATTTACCCGATGGACGGCGGTTTCGTCATGAGCTTCCTAGACGACAGCACGCTGCTGTTCGGGGATGGCACATCGATCCGCGTCGCGCTCGATACCCGGAATGGCCAGATCCTTGGCTTGGACACGAACGGTAACATGGCCGACATGATGACCGATGTGGACTCGGCTCCGGTGTGGAGCATTCTCGACCAACTCGGGACGCAGAACGCGCTGCACTCCGCCATGGGCGACGCATCGAAGATCGCCGACTATGAAAACATCAAGAAGCGCCTGCTGGGCTCGCGCTACGCGATGAGCTTCAACAGCGGCGTGAACTTCGACATGACCGTTATCACTTCCGACACGACAACTGCGGCCACCGTCTCCTCTCTACTGAAGGGCTACATGCTTTACAAGAAGGTGAGCGCCAGCCCGGCGGAAAAGGTCGCGGTAGAAAATACCGCGGTTGAGAACGATGGGTCGAACGTGCAGGTGCACTTCAAAGCCAACGACCAGCAGTTCCAGTCGTTGATGCACTCGGAGCTGTTCGCGGCAGTCACCCACTAAAAGCAGACGGGCAAATCGAAAAAGCACCGCGCATCCGGGCGGTGCTTTTCTATTCAGCAACCAACGATCTTCTCGGCGTGCTCCGCGGGTTTTCTCAGCGTTCTCTGCGGTGAGTCTTTGACCGCAGAGGTCGCAGAGGAGCAGAGTTCGCAGAGAGCTCACTAGGACTTCGTGCGCGCGGCCCTCTTCTGCCGCACCCAGCCCTCTTTGACGACCTGGCGCCCGCGGGCAACCGCCAGGGCATCGTCGGGAACGTCGTCGGTAATGCACGACGCGGCTCCCACGTAAGCGCCCTTGCCCACGCGTACGGGCGCAACCAGAGTGCTGTCGCTGCCGATGAAGGCTCCATCGTCGATGACGGTCGTGTGCTTGTGAACGCCGTCGTAGTTGCAGGTGATGGTGCCCGCACCAATGTTGACCCCGGCGCCGATCTCCGCATCGCCCAGGTAGGTCAGGTGATTCGCTTTCGATCCCTTGCCAAGTTTGATCTTTTTAGTTTCGACAAAATTTCCGACATGCGCTCCTTCGCCGATCTGGCTTCCCGGGCGGAGGTGCGAATATGGCCCGATAATCGCTCCCGCGCTCACCCGAGCGCCTTCCATGATGCAGCCGGGACGCACGGTCACTCCATCGCCGAACTCGGAATTGCGAATCACTGAATAAGAACACAGGCGGCAGCCTGTCCCGATTTTCGTTTTGCCCCCAAGTTGCACGTAAGGCTCGATGACTGTGTCAGGCGCGATCTCGACGTCGGCATCAATCACGCAGGTCGCCGGATAGAAGATCGTGACGCCGTCCGCCATCAACTGCTGGCACTTGGCCAGCCGCATCTTCTGGTCGATATCCGCCAGTTCCGCCCGCGTGTTGCCGCCGAGAACCTCCGCGGGGTTCGCTGTCTCCCACGCCACGACGCGGGCGCGAGCTTTGCGAAACACCTCCGCCATGTCGGTCAGGTAGTACTCAGCGTGGGCATTCGCCGTCGAGAGTTCCCCGATGTGCGAATAGAGATCCTTCACCGCGAACACATAGAAGCCGGAGTTGATCTCGCGAATCTTCTTCTGCGCGACAGTGGCCGACTTTTCTTCGACGATACCTCGCACTTCAGCGCTGCCCGGCCCCTTGCGCAACACGCGGCCATATCCAGTCGGATTCTCGAGTTCGGCGGCGAGCAGCGTCATGGCGGCGCGTTCTCGAAGATGAAAGTCGCGCAACTTCCCAATGGTCTCGGGCGTGATGAGGGGCGCGTCGCCGGAAAGCACGATCACGTGGTCGTAGGCGGCCAGGGCGTCGCGCGCCACCATGAGAGCGTGCCCGGTTCCCCGCTGCTCGGCTTGCAGCACGAAGTTGACACCGGTGTGCTGCATCGCTGCCCGAACGCGTTCGGCCTCGTGCCCGATGATGGCGAACACGTCCTGGGCCGGTAAAAGATGCACCGCCGCGCGGATGACGTGCTCCAGCAGTGGCTTCCCGCCGACTTCATGTAACACTTTAGGAAGCTGCGATTTGAGTCGAGTTCCCTTACCTGCCGCCATGATGGCGATGGCCAGTCGGGGCGCTGAGGATGAGGAATGCGCGGATGAGGAAGACTTGCCTTTCGATTTCTTCATTCGAACTCAATATACCGCTCGCTGTGAGCGATGGCTATTTCCGTTCCAGTTGCGTAGTGCCCCAGTTCGGTATTCTTTGCGAACTTTGCGGAGGTTCTTGGCGTGCTTTGCGGTTAGAGCTTTTGATTTTCTCAGGGAAATCTCAAAGACTTTAAACGCAAAGCACGCAAAGACTTTCCCAAAGGTCGCGAAGAAAATCTAAATTGGGATACCACCTCCACTAGCAGGATTCTGGGGCTTAGACCCACCCGGTCTTACAGCCCCAGCCCTCCGTCGACCGCCAGAATCTGTCCGGTGATGAACTGGGGTGCGGTTGCGAAAAACAGGACCGCGGCGGCAATTTCTTCTCCGCTCCCGTTGCGCTGCATTGGCGTTTGCTTGGCCATGCGCCGCATGAAGGCCGCCGCGGACTTCTCTCCCAAGTCGATCATCCCGGGCGCCACCGCATTCACGGCAATTTCCGGCGCCAGCGCCTTGGCCATCACTTTTGTCAGCATGTGAAGCGCCGCTTTCGACGAGCAGTAGTGAGCATGGGTCGCCCATGGCCTCAGCCCGCCCAACGACCCCATGTTGATGATCTTCGCTTCGATCGGTCCAGTGTTCTTCCCACGCTTGCGCCGCATCCACTTCAGGGCCTCGCGCGATACCAGGAATGGTCCCCGCGTATTCGAAGCGAAGATCGCGTCCCACTGGCGGACCGTCAGCTTCTCGAACTCTGCCGTTTCGTAGTTGGCGGCATTGTTGACCAGGATGTCGATGCGACCCAACTCGCGGCCCACCTCTTTCATCATGGCGCGAACGCTCGACTCATCCGTCACATCGCAATGCAGCGCGAAGGCACGAACACCCTGGCCTGACAGATCCACCACGGTTTCCCGCGCCTCGCGGGCCGAGTCGCGGAATGTGATGGCGACATCGGCACCCGCCTGGGCCAGGGCCAGCGCGGACGCCCGCCCCAATCGTCGCGCGGCACCGGTAACCAGGGCGGCCTTGCCGTGAAGAGGTTTTGGCTCGAGGGCTTGCATGGGTGGATTCTACCGCGTCGCACGATAGCGGGAGGCCATGGCCATTACCTTAACGATATTGTTGTCTGCACTCACGTTCTCTCTGGAAAACCCCCATTCCACGCGCTAAAATCTTCTCGCATGCCGGACCCTCGCACAGTGGTGGTCTACTCCCGCAAGGGATGTCACCTGTGTGAAGTCGTCAAAGAAAGCCTCGCCAAACTCTCCCGCCGGGGCGGCTTCACCTGGCAAGAAATCGACGTCGATGCCGACGTCGAACTCCGGCGCCAGTTCAACGACGAAGTTCCTGTCGTCTTCATCGACGGCCGCAAGGCCTTCAAGTATCACATGAACGAGCAGGACTTCCTGCGAAAGCTGGTCAGCTAGGGCCGCGCGTAGTCTCGCCCACGCCGTCTATGCTGTGACACACACGTGTATCCTCTGACACGCCGGTGGAACTGCGCGCTTCCTAAAGTTAACCCCATCAACGCATCGGCTCCGGCACCCTCCCTGCACTCCAGTGGAGTGCGACTTCAAGATCACTGGAGGAATCCCTTGCTTCGTCAGATTCTCGCACTTGCATTCATCTTCGTTTGCACCACCATCGCCTGGGTGATTCTGGGCGCGACCATCTTCTCGCGCACCTACGGCGCCAACGAGCAACTGCAGGGCCACGTGGCATCCACCTGGGGCACGGCGCAGGAACAATCCCCGCCCACCGCGCACTACACCGTGACCGACACCAAGAGTTCGACGACGGTGGAGAACGGCAAAATCGTGGTGCGCGAGGAAAAAGTTGACCGCGATGTTCCCGTTCCCATCCAGGCGAGCCGAATTCACGTCGGGCTCAAGCTCGATCCCCGGCAGAAGGGCTTGCTGTGGTACACGACCTACACCGTCGATTTCGCCGGGGATTATGTGTTCCGCAACAACACCTCTGAGCCGCACAGCGTGGCCTTCCGCCTGAAATTTCCCGCCCAGAAAGCCATTTACGATGGCCTGCAGATGAAGGTCAACGATCAACTGGTTCCGCTCGCGACCGACGAACAAGGCACAGTCGGCATGTCGACCGTGCCGCCTCAATCCGAAGCGAGGCTGCACGTGGCTTATCGTTCGCAGGGGCTTGACTCGTGGCGATATCGGCTTGGAGACGGCATCTCGCAGTCGCCTGACTTCCAACTGGTGATGCAAACCAATTTTCACGACATCGACTTCGCCGACGACACGCTCTCCCCGTCGTCCAAGACGCTGATCCCCGGAGGCTGGCAGATGACCTGGCAATATTCGAACCTGGTCTCCGGCTTTCAGATCGGCATGACGATGCCCGAGAAACTTCAGCCCGGACCGCTCGCCGGGGAAATCAGCTACGCGGCGCCGGTGTCGCTGTTTTTCTTTTTCTTTCTGATCTTCATCATCACCACTCTGCGCAACATCGATCTGCATCCGTTGAATTACTTCTTTCTGGCGACGGCCTTCTTCGCCTTCCACCTGTTGCTCGCGTACCTGGTGGATCACATTTCCATCCACGCCGCGATGGTCCTCGCGTCGGTGGTTTCCGTCGCACTGGTGGTGAGCTATTTGCGGCTGGTGGTCGGAATGCGATTTGCCGCTCTGGAAGCCGGAACCGCGCAGCTGATCTATCTGGTTCTGTTCTCGTATGCGTTCTTCTGGAGAGGCTTCACCGGACTGGCGATCACGATCATTGCGATCATTACTTTGTTCGTCGTGATGCAGGCGACGGGACGAATTCGCTGGTCGGAGCGCTTTGCGGCGCGGGGCCGCGTCCCCTTGCCCGGCGCACGATAGAACCTTGAGGGGCGGGCCAATCGAGCCGCCCCTTTTCTCATTCGGAACCTGCGTTTTTCCGCTACAATCCTCCCCGGCCATGTTGCGCACCGAACTCTACGCGGACCCACACAATCTCTTTCTCCACGACCTGGTACTCGAGTCCTGCCGCCGCAATCCTCACAAGACTGCTGTGGTGGACGGCTCCTGTGGCCGGCGGCTCACGTATTCCGAGTATGGAGAAACCGTCGAAACCCTGGCCCGTGGCCTGATCGCTGCCGGTATCAAGCCGGGCGATGTGGTCGCCATCTTCCTCGCCAACTCGTGGGAATTCTGCGTGGCCTTTCATGCCACGCAACTGGCCGGAGCCATCCCCACTCTGCTGAATCCGACTTATCGCGAGCGGGAAGTCTGGTACCAGCTGGAAAACTCGAGCGCCACCCTGTTGATCACGGATGGGGCGAACCTCGATGGCATCAGCCTTGCCGGATTGCCGAATCTCCGCCGCGTGTACACCACCCGCCAGAATGCTGCCGGTGCGGAGCCGTTCGCAAACCTGCTCAAGCCTGTGTCGGCGGCCTATCCCAAACCCGATCAATCCTCGCAAGAAAAGTTGGCCGCACTTCCCTACTCCAGCGGCACCACTGGCCTGCCCAAAGGAGTCATGCTCTCGCACTACAACCTGGTGGCCAATATCTACCAGTTGATTGGGCCGAACGGGACCGCACTCAGCGCCTCCGACAACATTGCCTGCTGTCTGCCGCTCTATCACATCTACGGACTGAACGTGATGCTCAACCCATCCCTGGTGCTCGGGGCCACGCTGTTCCTGATGCCGCGCTTCAACGTGCAGCAGATCACGGGCCTGTTGGTGGAGGAGGACATCACGATGATGCCGCTGGTCCCGCCGGCGATCAATGCGCTCTGCCAGGCGGCCGAAGGCGGGCAGTTCCCTCGCGATCACAAAGTCCGCTGGGTGAAGTCCGGGGCCGCGCCCCTTGCTCCCGAGTTGGCCAAGCGTTTTACGGCACTGACCAACATCCTCGTGTGCCAGGGGTACGGCATGACGGAGGCCTCTCCCGTGACGCATGTCGGATACCTCGATCCGGCGCTCTATCATCCCGACTCGATCGGCCAGCCGCTGGCGCAAACCGACTGCCGCATTCTCGCGCAGACTGACATTGATCCCGCAGACACTCCCGACGACCTTACTGAGCCCCCGTGCGGTCAGCCCGGCGAGATGGTGATGCGCGGGCCGCAATTCATGCTCGGTTACTGGAACGAGCCCAACGCCACCGCCGCGGTTCTGCGCGATGGCTGGTATTGGTCGGGCGATATCGTCACGCGCGATAGCGAAGGCTTCTACCGCGTCGTCGATCGCCGCAAGGAAATGATCAAGTACAAAGGCTTTCCGGTCGCCCCCGCGGAAGTCGAAGCGGTATTGCTCGAGCATCCGGCGGTGAAGGAATGCGGGGTGGTGGGGCGGCCTAACGCGGATGCGGGCGAAATCCCGGTCGCGTTCGTTGCGCTACGTGCCGGCTTCGTCGAGAACCGGAAGCTGGAAGAGGAACTATGCTGCTTCGTGGCCGACCGGCTCACGCACTACAAGCAGCCTCGCGAAATTCGTTTCGTTGATTCCATTCCCAAGACAGCCTCCGGAAAAATCCTACGGCGCGAATTGAGAAGCGTCCTGAAGGCCTGATGGGCGCGGCCTTTCCCACAACTACGCACGTCGCAAATTCCTTCACATGCAAATTCCTGCACATTGACGGCTGCAAAACACTGACATACAGTGGCAGGGCTCTTCGCAATTTGAAGCCGAGCTTTCCCCTGTGTCGTCCCACCGGCAGCGAGTTGCGCTCAGGAAAAAAATAACAGGAGACACAATGAAAACGAATTTCCCTCGCATTCGTGCGAGCTTTCTGGTAACCGGACTGATCGTCATGACTGCGTCGCTCGGCGCTTTTGCCCAGAATCCCTACAGCACCGTTCCCGTCCACAACCCATTCGCCGCACCGATTTTGCAGGATGCGGACCCCTTGTTCACACTCGGCCGCAACGTGAACATCACCAACAAGACCGGAGCGCAGAGCGAAACCAGCGTGGCGGTCGACCCGACCAACGTCTCGCACATTCTGGAGAGCGTGAACGACTTGACGAATACCGCGGCCGTCTACGAATCTCTCGATGGCGGGCACACCTGGACCAACAGCAATCTCACTACCAGCGGCGCGTTCTGCTACGACACCTGGCTTGGCTTCAACGCCACCGGTGACGCCTTCGTCTCTTTTGAATGTTCCGATCAAAGGATCGCTTACAAGCTGGCCGGAACCTCCACCTGGGTCGCAACCAAGTTCACCATCGCGGGAAGCGCTCCTGACCGCGACATGATGACCGTCGACAACTCTTCGACGAGTCCTTTTTTTGGCAGCGTGTACATCGGCTACGACGATAACGGAAACAACAACACTCCTTATGTTCTCTACTCGCGCGATGGCAAGACCAACTGGGCTCGCAGCGCGGCCATTCCGCACACCAATCCCACCATCGGCGTGAACGTCTCCACCGGACCCGACGGCACGGTATACGCCTGCTGGCTGGACTACTCCGGCAAGAAGAGCTATTGCTCGAAGTCAACCGATGGCGGAGCCACCTTCGGCACGGGCGTGGTCGTCACCAGCTATCGCATGAACACGGCTGGATTCTTCGTGTTCATTCCGCCGCAGAACGTCCGCGGGATTGTGCCCTATCCCATGACGGCCGTAGCCCCGTCGGGCAGCCCGCACGCCGGACGCTTGTACGTTTCCTACACCGATCTCAATACCACGGGCAGCAATACCAACATTTACGTGCGCTTCTCCGACGATGGCGGAGCGACGTGGTCGACGGAAGCGAAAGTCAACGACGACTCGGTCAATGCCTATCACTTCCATCATCAGATCGTGGTGGCGCACAACGGCCGCGTAGGCGTCTCTTTCTACGACACGCGCCGCGATACCGCCAACAAGAAGACCGACCGCTACCTCAGCCTCTCGCCCGATGGAGTGACCTGGACCAAGAATCTGAAAGTCACCAGCGCGCAGTCGGACGAAACGGTTCGATCGGCTGACGTCAATCAGTACGGGGACTATCAGGGAATCGCTGTCGACACGGCGGGCACGTTCCGCTTCTCCTGGACCGATTCGCGCACCGGCGACAAGAACGAGGAACTGTTCGGCGGCAGCGTGGCGCCGTAAGCCACCGTTGCCGGGTCGAGGTACTGCGGCGGAGTTCGCCTGAGGTTAGGCCGAGTCTCCGCCGCATTTCTTTGTCCTGTGGAGTGGACTGGTTTGGCGACGAAACTGCCCCGTTTACGCCCATAAGTGACACCGTTTTGACATCCTCCTGACAATTCCCTCCATCTGACATTACAAACTCGTTGGCCAGCACGCCGTCAGGGAAATGTCACCGCAGGCGTGCCCCGCAAATGCCCAGCCCTGCAACTCCGCTTCGCGGGACGGCGGCGGACTCGTAAGGAGGAATCTCATGAATTTGTCGACGCTAAAAACCCTGGCTTGCGCAGCTTCGCTCGCCGCCGCTGGCGCGCTCACTGCTCAGGCCCAGGGAAATGGATTCAACACACCCGGAAACATTCTGATCTCGGACCAGTACAACAACCGGGTCATCGAGGTGAACCCCGACAACCACAAGGTGGTTTGGCGCTTCGGGAGCGGGTCCTGGATTGCCGGACCGCACTCTGTCGTAGGAGTGAATGATGTGCAGCGTGTCGGTGTCATAACGCTGGTCGCCGGCACCGGCGTGCCCGCGGGAGCTGAGCCCAACTGTCCCAATGGCTGTCCGGACAACCGCGTGATGCTGATCGGCCCGAAACACGCGATCCTTTGGCAGTACGGCCAGGCCGGAGTTACAGGATCAGGCGACAATGAACTCAATACGCCCGTGCAGAATACCTGGCTGCCGAACCAGGATATTCTGATCACCGACCAGGGCAACGAGCGTGTAATCGAAGTCAATCTGGCCAAACAGATCGTCTGGCAATACGGCCAGACCGGCGTGACCGGGGACGGCTTCAACCAGCTCAACAATCCCAACAGCGCGGAACTTCTCGACAACGGCGACATCCTGATTGCGGATGAAAACAACAACCGTGTGATCGAGGTCGACCGCAAGATGAACATCATCTGGAGCTACGGTTGCTCCACCTGCACGCAGCTCAGCGGCGCCGCTTTTGCCAGCCGTCTGCCGAACGGCAACACCCTGATCACGGATTCGAACAACAACCGCATCCTCGAAGTCGACTCCAGCGGCAACGCGGTCTGGACCTACTCCACCAACACGCGCAACGGCAGCGTCTCGAACCCCTTGCCTACCCGCGCGGTGCGCCTGAAGAACGGCAACACCCTCATCAGCGACCAGTACAACATGCAGGTGATCGAGGTCGACCCGAACATGAACATCGTGTGGAGTCAGGGGATGATCGCGGTTTCAGGCACCGGATTCAACATGCTGAACGGCCCCTATGACGCCAAGGTCATCGGCGACTACACCGGTCTGACACCGCCCTTCGGTGACGGCGACGATGATCACGGGCACGGTCACGGACACGGGCACGATCACTAGGTTTCAACTTCCCGGTCGGCGCTTACCCTAACGAATCGCCCAGTCTGAAACTCAACGCAGACTGGGCGATTTGCTTTTCTTCCGGGGCTTTTATCTTTGGAACTTCGGCGCTTCCTCCTGCGTACCTCACTTTAGAAAGTGAATTGAACTCACGCATCCGGAATCAAGCGTAACCGGAAGGAGAAATCAATATGGAAGGACTCACCGGCCTCGCAGCAGTCGTCATGTTCTTCGCATTACCCGTAGCAGTGATCGGACTTTACACCTTTTACCGCGTGCGCAAACTGCGCACCGACGAGCGTCTCGCGGCCATGCAGCGCGGGGTAAGCATCCCGATGGAGCCGGAGCTTTCCGAGTCGGCCAAGTCGCGCCGTGCAGGGATTCTGCTGACCGCGGGGTCCGTTGGCTGGATGATGGCCTTCACCATCGTAGCCCGCGTTGAACCTGACGCCATGATGGCCGCGGCCTTCGGAGCGATTCCTTTTACTCTCGGCCTGGGCTATTTTCTGGATTCAGCCCTGATTCGCCGCGACGCCCGCGCGTCGTAAAGGCGGAATCTGAGGATTTCGGATCTACGAGGATGCGGTGACGAAGAACGAAACGGGTGCCCCATTTCTCGCGCGTCTTTTGCGCGAGAAGTGGGGCTTTTGATTTCAGGGAACTCTGACCTCTACTCCCCGGTCAGAAACTTATACTGCCTTTCGTTGAGCGGAACCACGCTGAGCCGTCCCTGCCGTACCAGGGGAGATTCGGAAAAAACATCACTCGCCTTTGCGTTGGCCAGCGTAACGGGCTTGGCGATGGCTTTCCCGACCTTGATCTTCACCTGAGGATTCCGCGCGTCCGAGGCGTCGACCGATACCACCGTCGCCGTTCCCACCGCGCTCTTCTCGTCCCCGGTGTGATAAATGACCAGTCGCTCGCCCGGCTTCATGCCGCGCAGATTCTTAAGAGCCACGGGATTCGACACGCCGTCCCAGACGGTCGTCTTTTCACGCTGCAGATCGGCGAAAGAGTAAGTGGACGGTTCGGTTTTCAGTAGGTAGTCCATAGGGTTGACATTCTAGATTGCAGATTTCAGATTGCAGATTGAAAAACCTGATTCCAGTTGAACTCTGCAATCTAATATCTGAAATCCGCCGCTCAGTTCGGCTTCTTGTCCTTCGGATCGGTCGCAGGCGCATCCGGCTTCGGCGGCGCATTGGCGTCTTTCGCGCGGTCATCATAGATGGAGTATTCCCCCTGCGGCCGCTTCAGCTTTATCTTGATCTCCGTCTTGGGCTTCTGAATGTCAAAGTCTTCGCCGTAGGTCTGAAAGCCGTGCGCCAGCACCTGCACCCGCAACACGCCATAGGGAATGCCGTCGAAATCCGCCTTCCCCTCAGGATCGGTCTTCAACTCCAGCCCCCCGCGCTCCTGTTTGCCCTTGCCGTTCACCGGGTGCAGAACCACGGCCGCGTTGCGCACGGGCTTGCCGTTGTCGTCCTTGATCACCACAAAATACAACCATGAGGTCGGCGCTTCGTCTTTATCCCTCTGCCCGAAACCCGCGCCGGGCAGGACGAGCATCCCCAACAGGATCCAAATACCCATGCACTTGTTCATGCGTGTCATTTTAGTAGGCCGCACGAGCGCTGTCATCTTGTCTCCGAGGAATGTCTTTCTCTGCGACCTGCGCGCGGTATTTCTCTGCGTGCTCTGCGGTCAAAAGCTCTTAGCCTCAGAGGTGGCGGAGTATAAGGGGTGCTACTCGGGGGCGCGTCCGTGTCGCAGCTCTTTTACAATGCCGAGGTGAAGACTTGGGACGCGATCATCGTCGGTGGAGGTATCATCGGCCTCTCGCTCGCGATCGCGCTGCGCAAGCGCGGAGCGATGGTTCTCGTGGTGGAACGCGGAGAGCCCGGCCGGGAAGCTTCCCACGCCGCCGGTGGCATGCTGGTCGATTGTCCTCTTGAGACGCCTGCGGTGCTCCAGACTCTGGCCACTGCGAGCGCCCGGATGTATCCCGAGTTCGCGCACGAACTCGAGGTCGAGTCGGGAATGAAAGTGGACTTGCGGGACCAAGGCACGATTTTCTTCTTGTCTCCCCAGCATGCGCGGCAGGCGCCGGAATTCGCGGCGAGCCATCCCCTTCCTGTACCCCTCCGCGAAATCGAGCCCGCGCTGAGGCCCGCGCCCGGCACAGCGTTGTACTTGCGTGAGCGCAGTGCCGATCCGCGCGCGCTTTCCGCGGCCGCGTGGAAGGCCGCGAAGAATCTCGGTGTGGATTTTTCCTCCGGGGATCCGGTAACGAGCGTGGATGTGACGAACGGCCAACTGGCCGGCGTGACCACCGCCAAGACTTCTTTCAGCGCACTCAAAGTCGTCAACTGCGCCGGCGCGTGGTCGGGGCAGATCGGCCCCTACAAGTTCCCTACCCGCCCCGTGAAAGGCCAGATACTCTGCCTGGCCATGCCGTCACGCGACTTGCTAAGCCACGTCGTGCGCACACCCGAGGTGTATCTCATCCCTCGCAGTGACGGCCGGCTTCTGGTGGGTGCAACCGTGGAAGAAGCCGGATTCGACAAGCGCACCGATCCTGAGACGATCCAGCGCTTGCATCGCGCCGCCCTTCAGTTGGTGCCGAAACTGAAGGATGCGAGGATTCTGGAAGCCTGGGCAGGCCTGCGTCCCGGAACGCCGGACGCGCTCCCGATCCTGGGCGGGACGCCGACTCCCGGCTATTACGTTGCTACAGGCCATTTCCGCGATGGAATCCTGCTGGCTCCCATTACCGCGCAGGTCATGGCCCAAGTCATCAGCAACGAAACGCTCTCGCATGACCTGACCGCGTTCTCACCGCAGCGTTTCACATGACCACAAAAGGGGATGTCATTCTGAGGAGCGCGCCAAGCGCTGCGAGGGACCGCACGACAGCGGAGAGAGCCGATGCAGAGGAGAGGAACGTCCCACGGCCTACGCAGCCGCGCCGTGCCCGCCCGCGGCACGAACCATTCCCGCTTTGTAAGGTCCATCGCCCGGCTATCGCCGGACTCAGGATGACAGACCCAATGAAATCAGCTGGAACTTCTGTCAGCGGCAAAAACGAACCCCGCTTCGCGCTATACTGATTCGTTTCCGCGGCACCCTGATCCGCCGTCATCCGATGCCTGCCGAGATTCAGATCGCCAAAATACGAAAGGACTCACCATGGCCTCTCCCGCAGTCGATTTTGCGCGCAGTAATCAGCAGCGTTTTCTAAACGAACTCAAAGACCTTCTCCGCATCCCCAGCGTCAGCACCCTTGAAGAGCACAAGCCCGACATCCAGAAAGCCGCCGACTACGTGGCCAACGAACTCCGCCGCATCGGCATGGAGAATGTCGAGGTCATCCCGACCAAGGGACATCCGCTCATCTACGCCGACTGGCTGCACGCCAGCGGCAAGCCGACCGTCCTCTGTTACGCGCACTATGACGTCCAGCCCGCCGAGCCCCTCGATGAGTGGAAAAGCCCGCCGTTCGAGCCCACCGAGCGCAACAACAACATCTATGCCCGCGGCGCCGTCGACGACAAAGGCCAGCTCTGGATGGAAGTCAAAGCCCTCGAAGCCCTCATGCAAACCGGCGGTGGCAAGCTGCCCATCAACGTGAAGATCATCTTTGAAGGAGAAGAAGAAGTCGGCGGCGAATCGATCGCCGAATACATCCGCAAGCAGAAAGCCAAGCTGAAAGCCGACTTCGCGCTGGTCTGCGACACGGAACTCTTCGCGCCCGATCTTCCGACGTTGTGTGTCGGCCTGCGGGGATTGGTGTACACCGAGATCGAAGCCGTCAGCTCCCAGACGGATCTGCATTCCGGTATGTATGGAGGAGCTGCGCCCAACGCGTTCTTCGGGCTCATTGAGCTCATCAGCAAGATGAAGGACGCAAAAGGCAAAGTCCTGATTCCCGGCTTTTATAAAGGTGTGAAAGCGCCGACCGCAGCGGAACTCAAAGCGTGGAAGCGCCTGCCTTTCAACGAAGAGCACTACCGCAAAACCGAGGTCAAGTCAAAAGTTCTCACCGGCGAACCCGGCTATTCCGTTCTCTATCGCACCTGGGCGCGTCCCACGCTCGAAGTGCACGGCATGCCCGGAGGCTTCATCGCCGATGGCGCCAAGACCGTGATTCCGGCGAAAGCGAAAGCAAAGGTGTCGATGCGCATGGTCCCCAACCAGGATCCCGACGACATCCTGAAGAAATACATGGCCTTCATCAAAAAGCACACGCCGAAAGGCATCGAGACGAAAGTCAAAGTGTGGAGCAAGGGCCCGGCCTGCGTCGTTAGCACCGACAACCAGTACATCGAAGCCGCCACCCAGGCACTGCACGACACCTTCAAGAAGGACACGGTCTTCATCCGCAGCGGCGGATCGATTCCCATCGTGACCGACTTCCAGGACGTACTGAAGATTCCATCGGTGATGATGGGCTTCGGCCTCCCCGACGACAACCTGCACGCCCCCAACGAGAAGTTCCACATTCCGAACTTCTACCGGGGGATCGAGACGATTTGCCGGTTCTTCGAGAAGCTGGGTTAGCTGCGAGCTTTTAGCAGTTAGCAGTTAGCCATTCGGGATTTACGGGAGCGTCCAGGCGGACGCTCTCTTTTTCGTGCGTGTCATCCTGAGCCAGGATTGCTCTTTGCGCGTGAAGCGCAAAGACCAACCGAGTCGAAGGGATCCCTGTCACAATCGCACAAATCTCTGCTGATCGGCTGTCCCCTCCTCACTTGTCTCCGGGGGTAACTTAAAAGCCAACGGCTTGACAACCCTCCAAGCGAGGTGTTTCATCGCATGAATAAGAACGTATTCGTAATTAGACGTAACATCGATTCGTAATAAAGCGAAGACTGGCTTAATTTTCAATTTTCCGTCCCCGGGAGGACACATGAAAAACAGCAGTCTCGCCTGCGCTTTGCGAATTGCCCTTCTGATTCCATGGATCGTCGGGCTCTCCCCCAACCTGCTGTCCCAGGTCAGCGTCACCATCTCGCCCAGCACCGTCACGCTGGCAACGCTCGGCACGCAATCGTTCACCGCAACCGTCGCCGGATCCACCAACACCGGGGTTACGTGGCAGGTGAACGGCGTCAGCGGCGGGAACTCTACGAATGGTCTGGTCTCGACCACCGTCTTGAATACTTCGAATGAGGCGCTCTATCTGGCTCCGTCCGCCGTGCCCAGCCCGGCCTCGGTGTCCGTGACAGCCATCTCGCAGGCCGACTCGACGAAATCCGCGACAGCTACGGTCACTGTTCAACTGCCGTCGCGTTCGGGCACCATCTACTACGTCTCGACCACGGGCAACGACAACAACAACGGATCGCTGAGTACTCCCTGGCGCACGATCCAGAAAGCCGCAAACACCGTGAAGGCCGGGGACACCGTGCAAGTCCGCGCTGGCACATACAACGAAATCGTGACCATGAAGACCTCCGGCAACGCCACGTCGGGATACATCACCTTCCAGAACTATCCCGGCGAGGCGCCGATCGTCGACGGCACGGGACTGGCCGCCGGCGGCCAGACCGGCCTGTTCAGCCTGGAAGGAACCTTCAACTACATCGTGATTCAGGGATTCGAGATTCGGAACTTCTCCAGCTCGACCAAGGGCAAAGTTCCTGTGGGAATTGATTTCGAAGGGGCGGGCAGCAACATCGAAATCGTCAACAACCACATCCACAACATCGCTCAGACTCTGACCAGTTGCAGCGCCGCCAATGCCCTTGGCGTCGCCCTCTATGGCACGCAGGCCCCGGCTTCGATCAATAACGTCACTTTTTATGGCAACCAGATCGATCACAACACGACTGGCTGCAGCGAGAACGTCTCGTTCGATGGGAACGTTCAATACTGGGTGATGGCCAACAACACGGTTCACGATGGCGACAACATCGGCCTCGACAACATCGGCTTCGAAGGCGTGTCGCCGAACTCGGCCTACGATCAGGCCCGCGACGGGTGGGTCTTCCAGAACACGATCTACAACATCAGTTCCACGACCAACCCCGTCTATCACAACCAGGTGGGGGCCGACGGCTATTATTGCGATGGATGCACGCGCGTGATCGTGGAGCGCAACCTGATTCACGATTCCGACCTCAGCGAGATGGCCAGCGAGCACTCCGGCCACACCTCGAGTTACGTGATCTTCCGAAATAACATCATCTACAACTCGCTCTATGTGGGGCTTTCGATTGGCGGCTATGCCAGCAAAGTGGGAGGTAGCGACCACATCGTGATCGTCAACAATTCCCTGTGGAACGACGGCACTCACGGCAGCAGCGGGCTGGGAGAATTCCAGATCCAGTATCACGCCACCAACAACACCGTCGAGAACAATATCTTCGACGACAACACGCTCTCGACGAAATATCTGGTGTACGACTTCACCACCAGCGTAGCGAATCCCGCAACCATGGACTACAACGTTTACTACGACACGGCGGGAGCGAGCGGCGCGTTGTTCGACTGGCAAAGCAAGGCCCTGACGGGATTCTCGGCCTACAGAACCGCGTCCGGCCAGGAAGTCCACTCGCAGTTTGCCGATCCGTTGTACGTCAACATTACGACGCCGCCGTACAACTTCGACCTGGCGTCGGGCTCGCCGGCCATCAATGCCGGAACGAACCTTGGAGTCAACACGGTGGGCCTTCTGGACTATGCTGGAAACGCACGGGTCAACGGCAGCGGGCAGATCAACGTTGGAGCGTACGAACAGTAGCGCTTTTCGAGTGGGGAGTTTTCAATGACTACACGTGGAACCATGGTTGTCCTATGCGCGCTGGCGGGGATGCTCAGCGGTGTTCCCTCCAGCGCACAGAGCTGCGAGAACATCGTCATCCCCGCGTATTTCTATCCCAACCAGCCCCACTCGCTGTGGAGCATCGCCGTCGACAACGCTCCCCTGCCAGAAGGACGAGCGCAAATTCTGATCATGAATCCCAACAACGGCCCCGACCAGACCTTCGATCGCAACTACCTCGAAGCCACAACCAAGGTCCACGCCGCCGGTCGCGGATTTCTGGTCTACGGCTACGTTTACACGCGATATGGCAAGCGTGCGCTGACCAGGGTGGAACACGATATCGACAAGTACTTCGCCTGGTATAAAGTCGACGGCATTTTCATCGACGAAACCGCATCTTCCGGTGCCCTGGCTTCTACCTACTACCAGACGCTGGCCACCTACGTCACCAGCAAGAAATCCGGCGCGGGCGTCATGTTCAATCCCGGAGTCTATCCCGATCAGGCTTATCTGAATATCAGCGTGCCGTCGAACTCATCGCTGGTGGTGAACGTCTTTGAGGGAGCCTACAAAGACTACGTAAACGCGACGATCCCCTCGTGGGCTTTCAGTTACCCCAGTGACCGGTTCTCACATCTGGTGTACTCGACGAAGTCTGAACTGGTGACGAAGGCCGTGACGCTCTCCGCCCAGCGCAATGTCGGATGGGTCTACGTCACCGACCTGGGACTGCCGAACCCGTGGCTGGCGCTGCCTTCGTACTGGAGCAATCTGACGGCAGAGGTGAAGGACGGCTGCTGAAACCGCTCCCCGTGGAACCAGACCAGCCCCCGTGGTGTCTTTCCTTAATGTAGTCGAGCAACCAAGAGCACGTCCCCTTTCATGCCCGGAGCCTGCCTAAGCCTTTGGCCAACCGAAGAGTGTAAGTGGAGTACTTGGGATATCTGGCGTTCGTCCGACATAGTCCAGCACGCCCTCTACATCGGCCTCGCGCTCATGCTGGCCTACACCTTCTTTGTCCTCATCCGCTTCTTACGCCGTTGCTACCTGTCCCGCCACGAATTACGCGACTTTAAGACGGAGTCCGGCACTGAATACCTCCGAAACCGAAAAATGCTCATCGCAGAATTGAGCCTGGGATTGGGAACTCTTAAATCAATCGCTTCTACCGCGCCATTCCTCGGGCTGGCGGGAACGAGCTACGGAATTCTGGCCGCCCTGTGGTTCAGCTATAGCGGCTCTCCGGAACGTTACATAGCCATATTGTTCACGAGAATCGCCTTTGCCTTCACGACGACGCTCTCCGGAATTCTGGTCGCGACACCGGCAGCGGTCTGCCACAGCCTGTTGCGCGCGCGCATCGAGAGCTTTACCAGCACTTCGTTCTCGACCGAGGATCCCGCTCCGGACGGGATAAGCTCCTTTCAATATGCCCAGACGCTCCCTTTGAAGAAGAGATTCTCAGGCCTGCCGCCCTTCGCGTTGTTGGCGGCGCCGGCTCTAGCCTCCGTCGTCTGTCTCTTCACTCCCTTTCACCCCTATCGGGTTCCGACAGGTTTGCGCGTCCTCCTGCCGTCTTTTGCTTGCCAACACGACGTGCTGTCCGATCGAATCATCGTGTTGCGCGTCACGAAGAGCGGCGAATTGTTCATCAATGCGGAGCCGGTAAGTTTCACGGATCTCCCGCGCCGACTTTCGGACATCTACAGGACACGCGCACGCCGTGACCTCTACTTGCTTTCTGACAACGACGTTTCCTTCCAAACTGTGGCGGACGCTATTGACACCGCCACAAAGATTCGCGCCCCCGAGTTCAACTCGTTGGATATCAATGTCCTGTTGATCACCCCTCAAGCCGAGGCCGAAAGCGAAAAATGCTTCGCACTCAGTCTCGACCGGCTCGGGCGACAGTTCTTGAGGCAGTAGAGGCTGATGAGATTGCCGTGTCGGCTCCTCGCTGTCATCCCATCCACCCCGCACCTGACATCGCTGCCCATGCGACTTAACCGAGATCGCATCCGAGAGAAAAGCCCAGAGCCAGACAGATTTCCTCCATTCGGAAGGAACTCAACTGAGCGACCCGTCGTCCCAATCGATTCTGAGAAATGGTGACCGCATTATGCAGGTTCACTGCGCATGGCGCTTTCATGCCGTCTTCTTCGTTCAAAACGACTTCGGATGGCACACCCCGGATTGTGGACGTGATCGGTGCAACGGTGACAGTCGAGAGATAAGCGATGGCGCTGTCGCGGGTGAGCACGACCACAGGTCTTTTCTTGTCCGGCGGAGCGAACTGGTAGAAGCGGACATCCCCTCGCGCTATCCCGCCGGCCATGTTGCCTCCGGCTCCCAAACGAGCGATTCATCGTCCCCCTGAGGGCGCTTTGAATAGCCCTGACGGTCGCGCTCTTCTCTGGTGCGGACCTCTAATCTTCGGAGGTGCTCCCGCAATGCGTCGCGTACCAAGGCGGAGCGATTTCGATTGGTCCGGCGTGCAGCCTGGTCGGTCGCCTGTAAAAGCCTTTTGTCGAGCACAATCTGAATCGTTTCCATACTGTCGATTTTACTCCACATTCCATTCCACAGTGCAAGAGACAGTTCGAAACCGCCGGATCCTATCATCGCCATTGCTCTTCTTGATCGAAATGCGCTAGCCTTATCTTGCTCTCGCGGTTCTCCCACCTCACTTTCCGTCTCCACCCTAAAACTGCGGTACTGCTGCAATGTCTGTGCAACCTGGCGCGGTCGGCCGTAAGCCCACACCATATATGGTGTTATATTGCTTGACCCCGCCCCGATTTCACCGTTACAGTAGCTTAACTTTGTGCCTGCCCTATCCAGCCGGGGCCGAGAATAGCGACGGACCGCACCGCGCGGGCATCATAACCGGCGGTGGGGGAATCCGTCTGGTTAACAGACGAAAAACCCCACTTCTCGCGCAAAGAGAGCGCGAGAAATGGGGCACCCGGTGTAGAGACCGGCAACCGGCCACAGATTGTTTTAGGAGCTCACGTTGCTCAAACTGAAGAGGCTTCAGATTCTCGGGTTCAAGTCGTTCTGTGACCGCACGGAACTCAAGTTCCATGGGGACGGCATTGCCGCCATCATCGGGCCCAACGGATGCGGCAAGTCGAATATCTCCGACGCCATCTCGTGGGTGCTGGGCGAGCAGTCGGCCAAGACTTTGCGTGGATCGCGCATGGAAGACGTGATCTTCGCCGGAACCCGCGACCG
The DNA here is from genome assembly GCA_035632675.1 of Candidatus Dormiibacterota bacterium. GTDB lineage: Bacteria > Acidobacteriota > Terriglobia > Terriglobales > Acidobacteriaceae > Sulfotelmatobacter. The sequence goes on along the minus strand of DASQGJ010000063.1, from coordinate 183,136 downwards.
CAAGCCCACGGGCATGGCGGAAGTCTCGCTTACGCTGATCGATCCCGAAGCCTACGCCGGACCCGACGCGAACGCAGCCACCGAAATCGAAATTCAGGACGAGATGCCCGAGTCCGCCGCGTCCCACGTGGCCGACGACTGGGACGAAGCCTCCATCCGCGCGCGCGCCGCCGCCGACACCGAACTGGCCGTTGAAGATGCGCAGCCCGGCAAAGTGGAAGAGGTCGAAGTTCCGCGCTCGAAGATCAACACGATTGCCGTCGCGTTCCCGGAGGATGAACCGATATTCGCGCTGCCCGCGCACACGGTGACCGCACCCGCGAATGCAGCCTCAATCGGGACTCCCGCGCCGCACGTGGTCCTGAAGATTCGCCGCCGCAAATTCAGCCAGCAGCATTTTCACCGCGGCGAGATCGTGGTCACGCGGCGCCTGTTCCGCTCGGGTGACAGCGAATATCTGCTCAACGGTAAGCTCTGCCGCCTGCGCGACATTCAGGAACTGTTCATGGGGACGGGCCTTGGGCCGGAGTCCTACGCGCTGATCGAGCAGGGACGCATTGGGCAAATTCTGAGCAACCGCCCCACCGACCGCCGCGCCATTCTCGAAGAGGCCGCCGGGATTACGAAGTTCAAGACCAAGAAGCGCCTCGCCGAAGCGCGCCTGGAAGACGCAAAGCTCAACCTCGCCCGCGTCAACGACATCTTCGAGGAAGTCACGCGCCAGATGAATTCGCTGAAGCGCCAGGCATCGAAGGCCGAGCGTTACGCGCGCCTGCGGGACGAGATGCGTGCCAAGCTGCGCGTGGTGCTGGCCAGCAAATTTGCGGCGATTGAGCACGAGAGCGCCGAACTGGACTCGCAACTCAACGCTCTCGCCGACGAAATGCAGCATCGCACGGCCGAAGTGCATCAACTCGAAGCCGAGCACGCCGAGCGCACGCAGCGCGGATATTCCATTGAAAGCGAATTGCGCGAGAACCGCGACCGCATCAGCCAGATCACGATCGAGATTGATCGCGCCCACGCGCGCCGCCGCCACAACGAAGAGCGGTGCGCCGAGTTGCTGGTGCGTTCGGCATCGGCGGAAGCGGAGCTCGCCCAGGCCCGCCATCGCCTGACCGCGCTCGAAGCGGAGCGCGAGTCGAACCGTCAGATTCTGGAATCGGCCTCCGCCGATCTCGCCGCTGCGCAGAGCGATCTGGCGCTGTGCCAGCAGGACGCCGCAGCTGCAGCCGCCAGCCTCGCCGAGATCGAGCGCCAGCAGGAAGAATCGCGCGTGCTGGTATTCGACACGGTTTCCGCCGCGTCGCGCCTGCGCAATCAACTGGCGCAGGCCGAAGAACGCCTCGCCGGAGCCGACCGCGAAGCCCGCCGCCTCGAAGCCGAGATTGCCAACGCCAACACGCAGGTAGAAGCCTTTGGCGGACAGCGCGGCCAACTCGCACTGGAGTTCGAAACGATTACGCAGCGTGCATCCGGAATCACCGAAGAAATCACCCAGCTTCGCCGCCTGATCGAAACGAAGAAACTCGACGAAACCCGCGCCAAGACGAATCTCGATGGGCTACGCGCCGAGTACGCTACTGCGCTGGGCAAAAAGGGCTCGCTCGAAGCGGTCATCGCCGAGCATGGATATTCCACGGAATCTGTCCGCCGTCTGTTCCAGTCAGGGGTCATGCAGAGCGGACTCGCGCCCGTGGGCGTGCTGGCCGATTTCCTCGAAGTCGAGCCGCGATACGAGCGCGTGGTTGAAGATTTCCTGCGCGACGAACTCAACTACATCGTGGTCAAGTCCTGGGACGCGGCCGACGAGGGCCTGCGCATGCTGCGCACCGATGTCGACGGGCGCGCCACGTTCCTTGTCCATCCCGAAGACTCGCAGGCCAAGTTCTCCTTCGTGCTCGATGAGGCTGCGCATTGTGCTCCGCCTACAGCCCAGATCGTGCCCTTGAAGCACTCCATCCGCGTGCTCAACGGCTTTGGACGTTCTTTGGAAGTCATTCTTCCGAAGCTGCGCGATGGCTACATTGTTCCGGAGTCCGGCGTTGCCCGCGGTCTTGCCTTGGAGAATCCCGACGCGTTCTTCCTCTCGCAATCCGGAGAGTGCTTCCACAATGTGACGGTCACGGGCGGCAAGCAGCGCTCGGAGGGCCCGCTCTCGATGAAGCGCGAGCTGCGCGAAGTTCTGCGGCAACTGGAAGATCTGGAACGCGGATTGCGCGACGAAGAGATGCGAGTGCTGACCCTCGGCCGCGAAATCAAGGAGCTCAGTTCCCTGCTGGAACGCCTCGATGGCGAGAAGCGTGAAGCCGAGCATCAGGTGATGACGTCCCGCCACATGCTGCAACAACTAGATTCCGAGATGACTCGCGTAGGCGAGCGCCTGCATGTGGCTCAACTCGAACTGAGCCGCCTGGCCGCCGAGCGTGCCGAACAGGAAGGCATTCTCTGCGCCCGGCAATCGGAGATCGAAACTCACGAACTGCGGCGCATCGAACTCGAACAGCAGATCGCCGCGGCCCAGGAATCGCTCACAGCCCTGCGCCTGCGCCGCGAGGAGTCGGCGCAGACGACGTCGCAACATGCTGCCCGCGTCGCAACGCTCGAAGAACGGCACCGCTCCGCCGCGGCCGTTCTGCAACGGATCGAGTCGCTGTTCTCCGAGATGGGCGAGCGTGTCCACGCGCTGGCTTCACAGATTGAGGGAGCGGCCGCGGAAAAATTGCAGCGTGAATCCGAGAACGAACAGCTCGCCCAGCAGGCCACCGACCTCGACGCCGAGCGCAATGCCGCGCAGACGCGCGAGGGCCTGCTGCAATTCGAGACCGAACAACTGCGCGCCCGGCTTGCCGAGATCGACGACCTGCTGCACAACAGCCGGCTTCTTTTGGATCAGGCCCGCGACCGCCGCGGCGAATTGGCGGCGGCCGTCGCGAAGCTTCAGTCCGACGCGCAGTACATGGCGGAAACCTGTCTGAACGAACTGGGCGTGGAGCGTGCTGTGTTGGTCGCCGACACTTCCCTGCCCGTCGTTACCGGCGAAGAGCTCGCCGCCGAGGACCAACTCTACCGCGACATGCGCACGAAGCTCGAAGCGATGGGCCCGGTCAACATGATGGCGCTGGAAGAATACAAAGAGACCGCGGAGCGCCATTCGTTCCTGGAAACGCAGCGCAAGGACCTCATCTCCTCGATCGAGAACACGACCGCGACGATCAAAGAGATCGATCAGATCTCGCGGCAGAAGTTCGAAGAGGCGTTCAACCGCATCAACGAAAACTTCCAGGCGACGTTCAAGAAACTCTTTGGCGGCGGCCACGCCTTCATGAAGCTGACCGACGAGGAGAACAGCGCCGAGAGCGGCATCGACGTCGTGGCATCGCCTCCGGGCAAGCGACTGCAGAGCGTGCTACTGCTCTCCGGCGGCGAGAAGGCACTGACCGCGCTGGCCTTGCTGGTCGGAATCTTCCAGTACGCGCCTAGCCCGTTCTGCATCCTCGACGAAGTCGACGCGCCGCTCGACGAGGCCAACGTCGGCCGCTTCACCGAACTAGTCAAGGAAATGAGCGTGCAGACGCAGTTCGTGCTCATCACCCACAGCAAGAAGACGATGAGCATCGCTCCGGTGCTCTACGGTGTAACGATGCAGGAACCAGGCGTATCGAAGCTGGTATCGGTGCGGTTCGGAACACAGTAGAGCTGCCATACGGGCGACTACAAACGCATACAATTGATGTAGCATGAACACAGGAGGTACTCATGGCAGGATCTTCTGTGCTAACGCTGCGCCTCGATCCCAAACTTAAGCAGCAGCTCGATCGCCTGTCGCGTGCGACCAGCCGAAGCCGCTCGTTTGTCGCCGCAGAGGCGATTCGCGAATATGTGGCCCTGAACAATTGGCAGATCGAAGAGACCAAGAAGGCGCTCGAAGAGGCCGATCGCGGAGACTTTGCGTCCGATGCGGAGGTACAGCGCACGGTCAAGAAATGGACGCGCCGTGCGCGTTAAGTGGCTGCGCATTGCCCGGGCCAACCTGGATGCCGAGGCGGAATATATTGCGAGAGACGATCCGGCGGCGGCAGCACGGATGGTGACAACGATCTCTCGTGCAATCGAGAGCCTGCGACGCTTCCCCTCAATGGGCCGTCCCGGACGGGTGATGGGTACCCGAGAACTGGTGGTCCCCAGAACACCGTACATCGTCCCCTATCGTGTGCGGCATGACACCGTAGAAATATTGCGCGTGTTCCATGCCGCCCGCCGCTGGCCTAAGAGCTTTTGAGCTTGCTATCCGATTTTCTGCCCTGTTATCCACTTCCATCCTCAGGTTTTCCACAAATACCACGGGCCGAAAACCGCGCCCCGAGGCCCATTTGAGCCATGTGCTTTGCTGTCAACGTTTTTCCCGCAAGCTGATTCCACGACCTCAGTTGCCACTGTGATGAGAATCGTTGACAATTTTTTCGGACCAGCTAGAATACGCCTCGCCTCTTACCTGTAAAATTTCAACATGAGCCCCGATCTTCTCGATTCCGTTCTCTTACGTACCGATTTCCCAGATCTCAAACTCCACGCCAGCGGCAAGGTGCGGGATGTATACAGCATCGGCGACGACCAGCTGCTTTTCGTGGCCAGCGACCGCATTTCCGCCTTCGACTACATCCTGGCCACCGGCATCCCCTACAAAGGGCAGGTCCTGAACCAGATTTCCCTGTTCTGGTTCGACTACCTCGCCGACATCGTTCCCAACCACCTGATTACCGCCGACGTGAAGCAGTATCCGGCCTCCATCCACAAGTACGCAGACCAGTTGCGTGGGCGCTCCATGCTGGTGCGGCGGGGAGAGATGTTCCCGGTCGAATGCGTGGTCCGCGGCTATATCTCAGGTTCAGCGTGGAAGGAATACAAGGCGACGGGTAAGGTTTCAGGCCTCAGGCTTCCCGCGGGGCTGAAGGAATCCGACGCGCTTCCCGAGCCGATTTTCACGCCCTCGACTAAGGCGACGACCGGGCACGATGAGAACATTTCCTTCGATCAGATGTGCGACCTTGTGGGTGTGGAGGCCGCCAGCCACCTGCGTGATCTGACGCTGCGCATCTACAAGAAAGCGGCGGCGTACGCCCTGCATCGCGGCATCATCATTGCTGACACCAAGTTCGAGTTTGGACGCACCCCGCACGGCATCACTCTTGCGGATGAAGTCCTCACTCCAGACTCTTCGCGTTTCTGGCCGGCCGACAAGTATGCTCCGGGCCGGGCGCAGGATTCGTACGACAAGCAATACGTTCGGGATTACCTCGAGCAGATTCATTGGAACAAGCAGCCACCCGCTCCCGGCCTTCCGCCGGAGGTGGCGCGGCATACCAGCGAAAAGTACCTCGAGGCTTACTTCCAGCTTACGGGGCACAAGCTGGATGTGTGATCGGCGGATGTGCGGTCGGTGGATGTGTGACCGGTGGGAAGCCGGTGCCAGCGGGCACGCCTTATGACCCTGACAGTCGTGGATTGGTTCATTTGCGCGGTCCTGGTGTTTAGCGTGATAACCGCCGCCATGCAGGGCTTTTTTTCCGAAGCCCTCACGACGGCCGGATTGATTGTCGGTTACATCGTGGCGGCGTGGCAGTATCGCCACCTCGCGGAGTTGCTGGAAAGCTTTTTGAAGAACCCGTGGTTGGCTGAGATTCTCGGCTTTCTGATCATTTTTTTTACCATCTTGCTCCTGTTCGGCATTGCCGCCAGGATCGCACGCTGGGTCATGAAAGAGGCGGGGCTCAGCAGTTTTGACCGTTTCCTGGGCGCAATCCTGGGGTTGCTGCGGGGCGGTCTGATGGTAGCGGTGATCCTGATGGGAATGACGGCATTCGAACCAGCGTCGAAGCTGCTGCAGAATTCGCAACTGGCGCCCTATTTTCTCGTGGTCGGGCGGGCGGCCATTTGGCTGGCTCCTACGGAGTTGCGAACTCGTTTCTATCAGGGACTTGGTCTACTCCATCAGGCTCCCCAGAAGTTAAGTGGCTCCCCTGCTTCTTCGCCGAAATAGGCTGCGGTGCCGTGATCAAATTCCTGGCAAAGAGAGAACACATATCGTGAAAGATCAATTGGAAGCACTTGTCCTGCAAATGTACCGCAGCAATATTCTTTATTCCGAAGGCGTGCGGGAATTCAAGAAACGATTCATTCTGACGGTTCTGCAGGAGAACAAAGGCAACCAGTGCCGCGCAGCCCGCGAACTGGGCATGCACCGCAACACCCTGAGCCGCACCATTACCGAACTTAAGATCGATGTCCGTCAGCTGCGCGATGGCGTCAAGCGCCCACCCCGCAGCACCCGCGCCATGACGATGGAGAAGAAGATCGTCCGCTAGAAAGCCGGCTTTCGATTTCGGGCCCGACGTTCCGAAGGCCGATGTTCCGAAGGCCGGTAGCCAGATCCAAAAATTAAGGCAGCCCTTGCGGGCTGCCTTTGTTCTGCTCGTTTACCGGGCTGCTAGTGTGCCGCAGGCTTCTTGTGCGTAGCTGCGGTTGGCTTCTTGGCCGGAGTTGCCGGCTTGGCATTCAGCAGTCGTCCCTTATCCATCACCATCATGAACGGACTGGAGGTGTAAGATGCCGGCTCGCCCTGGAAGTCAAAGCTGGCGCCGTCTTTCGGAATCAGCCTTGCCGGAATCTTATCTTCGAACTGCAAGGTGATGTCCGCCTTCTTCGCGTCAATGTCGTCCTGGCTGCCCGCGATCATGAACTGGGTTGGCTCGGTGCTGATGATCGTTCCGTTCATCTGCACAGCCTTGCCTTTGATGACGTTCCACACCGTGTCCTGATCGGCCTGGGTTCCGTTGGTCAGAACGAATTCCCAAGTCGCAAAGTCCATCTTGTCGGGCGCGGTTTCCTGAACCATCTTGTGCGCCTGATCAGCCGGAGTCGGCGCCGGCGGAACCGGAATCTGCGCCCCACCCGCCTTGGCTGCGGCCAGGAACGCCGCCCAGCCGTCATCGCCGGCATGGAACTTCACGTACTGCGAGCGCGCGTATTTCTCGATGCCGGGCGCAGCGGAAGCAGGGGCTACCGCGGACGCCCGCGCCGCGAACCAGATTCCATTCTGATAATCCGGGGGCGTCTGCTTGAGATATGCCAGCGCCAGCGGGTAGACCACGCTGAAATCTGCCGGGTTGGCGTCCGCCACTTGCTTCAACGCGGTGGCCGCTCCCGCGAAATCACCTGCCTGGTAATCCGCCATACCGATGGCCGACTGGAAGAACCCCGACATCTGATCTTTCATTTTCAAAATGTCCGGGTCGGTAATCTTGGGCCAGCACCCCATTCCCTGTTCGCCGTACTTCTTTCCATCGGCCAGATTTCCACTCGGATCGCCGGCTTGCGCCAGAGCCCGATGGAAATATGCCAGCAACGCCAATGCGCGCATGTTGCAGGGATCGGCGGCAACGAGCTTGGCGCCGGTCTCTATGGTCTTCTTCGCGTTATTGCTCGCCTGGTAGGTCTGCATCAAGATATCGAGCGCCTGATTCTTCATCACGCTGCTGGGATACTGCGTGAGAAAGGCTTCCAGGCCGCTGATCTTCGCGTTGGCGTCCTTCTGCTGCACTGCTGCCACATAGGCGTTGTATTCGGCGGGATCCTTGATCACCGGCCCCGACGATTGGGACGCGGCAGGCTGACCCTGCGCCGGCGTGGCCGATTGTCCCTGAGCAGGCTGCGCCGCATCTTGTCCTACCGCGACCGCCGCTACTCCAAGCACAACCGTAAGCAGAATCTTTTTCATCAGTATGGCTCCTTAGACTTTCGGGAAATAGCTATTGGGACTCAACTTCCTGCAAACTTAAGACTGCATTCCGCCTGGACCGCATTGCGTTCGGATCCTGCTCGAGAATGCCCGGCTTCCTGGCAGGGGGCCCACGGGATCTAAGGGGTTAACCCGGTTGGAGCGATGAGGCGGCTGACCCTTTTTCCCGGCTGGCCGGATTATAAGTACCTCTTCTTCCGAAGGCAAGCGACTTCCCATTCACCCTCCTCTTTATTGTTAAGATGCGCATAGCGGAGAGTGCGGATGTTTCCCGTAGGCCCCTCCGCCCCTAATTTGAGTGCCAGGAGAGCCTCTTTCTTATGGACACCAGGCAACCCCTTGCCGGGCAAGTCGCAGTGGTTACGGGCGCAGGCCGAGGAATCGGCGCAGCCATCGCGCGCAAACTCGCCGCCCACGGCGCCTCCGTCGTGTTGTGCGGCCGCACCAAGTCCACGCTCGACGAGACCGCCAAATCCATTCTGGATGCCGGCGGCAAGACCGAAGTCATCCCTTGCGACGTCACCGTCCTGCATCAACTCGAATACGCGGCTGCACGGGTTGATAGCACCTTCGGACGCCTCGACATACTGGTCAATAATGCAGGAGTCGGCGCCTTCAACGATCCCCTTCACACTCTACCGCCCGACGAATGGGACCGCATTCTCAACACCAACCTGCGCGGCGTCTACTATGCCATCCGCGCTTTCGCCCCGCTGATGATTCGCGCCTACTCGGGACACATCATCAACATCTCTTCCCTGGCAGGAAAGAACGCGCTGCCCAAGGGCGCCGCCTACGCGGCATCGAAGTGGGGACTGAATGGATTGACCTACTCGGTGGCGGAAGAGTTGCGCGGGCAGAATGTCAGGGTATCCGTGGTTTGCCCCGGCTCGGTTGAGACAGAACTCAGCCCGCATGCGGGGAAAGATCCCAACAAGATGCTTCAGCCCGACGACGTGGCGCACGCCGTGGCGATGCTGGTGACGCAGGCGCCGCAGTCGTTTATGAGTGAGATTCTGCTCAGGCCGACGCAGAAGCCCTAAGGACCGGCGTTCGGCGTTGGGCTTTGGGCGTCGGGGAACGAAGAAGATGGCGGCGGCCGCCTTCGGCTGTCCGCGGAGCGAAGCTCCGCAGCTTTTGACCTTAACCCTGTGGACCTCCGTGCCCTCTGTGGTGAGATGTTTTCGGTGGAAGTCCGAAGTCTAGGACCGAAAGCCGGAAGCCGAGAGCCCGCTCTCGAAAGCCCGCCCTTCTACTTCTTAAACAAATTATCAAACGCCGCCCGTGCGCTAGTGGGCTTCAAGGCAGCCGGCGTCGACGTTTCCTTCTCGCGCGTCACGCGGATTTCAAATAGCGTGCAGTCATTGCGCACGTCCTTCTTCGCGATGCGTTCCTTCACCGGCTGCATGCACTCAAAGCGACTTCCGGGATCGAAGTACGTGCACTGCTTGCAGGAGTGCAGCTCAAATGCGCATTTCGGACATTGCCCGTCCGCGGGGATTCCCTGCAGCACCGTTCCACATTGCGCGCAGCGCGAGACAGCCCGCGTGCCCGGCAGATTCACAGGCCGCGGGCCCATCGCGTGGTCCCAACGCGGCGGACCGCTCTTGCGCTCCGGTGGCGCCTTCCGCGCCGTCTCCGGACGACGCGGTTCCCGATCACGATCACTGTCTTGATATCCAGGTTGACGGTATTTCGCCACAGATTCCTCCCCAAGCACGTGGCCGTATTGTCCACCCGAGCCTGCCCAACCGGCAAGTGGTCGTATGGAACAACACATTAGTCACGGATCAACCCGGATTCTCACGGATCAAGATCCAGATCTTTCTACTTTGTTCTTGATGCGTGGAAATCCGTGCGAATCCGTGGCCAATGATTTACTCGCTACAATAGTCCCATGATCCACGAAATCCTGCCCGTCGGCCCGCTGCAGTGCAACTGCTCGATCATCGGGGACGAAACGACGCACGAGGCCATGGTGATCGACCCAGGAGACGAGATCGAAGACATCCTCGCCCTGATCCGCAAGCACAAACTGCAGGTGAAGCAGATCGTGATCACGCACGCCCACATTGACCACGTCGGCGGAGCCATGAAGCTGCGCGCCGCGACCGACGCGCCCATCTTGCTCAACCAGAACGACTATGCCCTGCTGAAGATGCTCGATGTGCAAGCCGCGTGGGTCGGCGTGCCCGCTCCGGGCAAGGTTGAAATCGACCGCAGCGTTTCGACCGGGGAAACGGTCTCCGCCGGATCGCACACTGCCCAGATTCTGCACACGCCCGGCCACACCGAAGGCAGCATCTGCCTCTACTTCGCCGCTGACAAGAAACTCGTCGCGGGTGACACGCTCTTCGCCGGATCGATCGGCCGCACCGACCTTCCCGGGGGCTCTACGCAGAAGATCATGCGCTCGCTGCACGACACCGTGCTGGCGCTGCCGGACGAGACGGTGGTCATCCCCGGCCACGGCGAGATGACGACGATTGGCGAGGAGCGGGAGAGTAATCCGTTTCTGGTAAAGCGCTAACACTCCCAATGTCCGTGTCATCCGGAAGCGGGCGTTTTGCGCTCGCTGAGGGACCTTACGTGATCCCGCCAGCGCTCATGCAGTAGAAGGGATTGCACGGGTCCTTCGCCGCAAAACCCGCGGCTCAGGATGACAAAGCTATGCCGAGCCGCATCAGCCCAAAACGGAAATATGGCCGCGCCCTGTGACATCCGCCCACGATCTCCACCGCCCCCATTCTGCTATAGTGAAGCCCTGCAGAGGAGCTCCTATATGGCAGGAAAGAGTCTGAATCGAGTTCAACTGATCGGCAATCTGGGCAAGGATCCCGAAGTCAAATACACGCCGCAGGGCACGCCCGTGGCCAAGCTCACCATCGCCACCAATGAGCGCTTCAAGGACAAGGCCGGCGAGTGGCAGGACCGCACCGAGTGGCACAACGTCGTGCTCTGGCAGCGCCTGGCCGAAATTGCCGGCGAATATCTGAAGAAGGGCGGGAAGGTCTACATCGAGGGACGCCTGCAAACCCGTTCCTGGGACGACAAGACCTCTGGCCAGAAGAAGTACATGACTGAAGTCGTGGCGAGTGACCTGATCCTGCTCGGTGGACGCGGCGAAGGCGGCGGGGGAGATTTCGCGGGCAGTTCGCGCGGCGCGTCTTCTTCTGCAGGCGGCGGCAACAACTTTGACCAGCGCACTCCGGAAGCCGAGCCCGCCCCGGCCGGCCCGATCACCGACGAAGATATTCCGTTCTAGCTGAGTAGCGCCGCTGTCCCGAGGGCGTCTCGCCCTCATCGCGGGCAGCGAGTTACTGAATCAAAAAGCCCCACTTCTCGCGCCAAGAACGCGCGAGAAATGGGGCACCCAAGACCCTCCCGGATCAACGTTCAAGAGCAGGAGCTAGCGTGGAAGAGCGGCGCTTTCAGCGCCGCGTAGAGGCTCAAGAAAGCAGGGGCTTCAGCCCCGGTGTGGCCCTAATCCCCGTCCCCGGTGTCGACCGCTATGAGTTCGAGGTGCTGCAGCAGCGGACTGGAATCGGACACGAACTCCACGTGCCCGCACCGCGGACACGACAGAATTGCGTGTCCCGCGCCCGGCGCGAGGCTGACCCGCATCAACTGATATCGCTGCAGTTTCTGCTCACACCGTAAGCAGCACACTGTTTTACTATAGGGATCGGTAGAGACGCCGCCCGGCGTCTCGATGGCTGGTTTCATCTGGATTCCTCGAGATCAGGAATGGTGGAGCGGGCCAACAACGGTGCCCCACGATCAGTGCATCGAGTGTACCACGGTGGGAGGAACAGCTCTCAGCTCTCAGCTTTAGCCTCCGGCTTCCGCCAAGACTAAGTGCTAAATGCCAAGTGCGGTCTTTACGCGGCTGCGCCTTCGCCCTCGTGCAGGCTCACAGGCGGAGCGGCGACTCGCTCCGCAGCCGACTTCGCGGCCGCGCCCTGCAGCATCTCCTTGGGACAAATCAGGCTCAGCACCGGTGTAGTCATGAAGGTCGTCACCAAGGCCATCATCACCATCATGGAGAACAGAGCGGGCGAGATGACTCCGATGTCGAGTCCGATATTCAGAATGACCAGTTCCATCAGGCCGCGTGTATTCATCAGCGTGCCCAGCCCGGCGGCCTCGCGCAGCGGCATGCCACTCAGCCACGAAGCCAGAGTTGACCCGCCCAGCTTCCCTGCCGTGGCGACCAGGACAATGAGGCCGCAGTACATCCACATCTCCGGCCCTTTCACGGCCGCGATGTTGGTCCGCAATCCGGTAAAGGCGAAGAACAGCGGCAGCAGCAAGGTGACGGTGATGGTCTCAAAGCGGTCGAGAACGTAGCGGACAAAGCGGCTTTCCTTGGGCATGATGGCGCCCATCAGGAACGCACCAAACAGCAGGTGAATGCCGAGGTATTCGGTGAACAGCGACGACGCCAGAACCAGCAGCAACATCAGCGCCATCAGGTTCTCGCTGAGAGCACCCTTCTTGCGATAAGCGCGTTCAAAGCCGCGCAGCAGGCGCCTTACCCCGTGGATCATCGCCAGAGCGAACACCAGGATGCCGCCAATCGTCACCCAGATGGAAGTGGCCGAGTGGGCCGAGCGGATCAGCACGACAATGTAAGCGAGGATGCACCAGCCGGTCACATCGTCGACCGCCGCGCAGGCGATGGCGACCGTGCCCAGCCGGCTGCCTAACATGTCTCGTTCCGCCAGGATTCGCGCCAAAACCGGGAAGGCCGTAATGCTCATGGCCGCACCCATGAACAGCGCGAAGCTCGTAAACGCAACGCTGTCATCCGAGAGCCGCGGGTACAGGTAAAGCGCCAGGAAGGCCGCCAGAACGAACGGCGCCGTAATACTGACATGACTGGTCAGAACCGCCGCGTGGCCTTCTTTCTTCAGTTCCCCGGGATTGATGCCCAACCCCACCAGGAACATGAAGACCACCACGCCGACCTGGCTCAGCGCGTTCAGGAACCCAAGACTCGACGCGGGAAACAGATAGGACGACAGGTGAGGCGCCATCCACCCAAGCAGGGAGGGCCCCAGCATGATCCCGGCGAACATCTCGCCTACGACTTTAGGCTGGTGAATTTTCTGGAACAGCCATCCGACGACACGACAGACAGCGAGCACAACCGCAAGTTGCAGAGTGAGGATAAAGAGATTCGGCATCAGTGTGCCCCTCCCGCGCTCTGCGGACGGGGCTGCCGGACCGCGCGGAATTCCACCGGCGAACACGAAGCGCAGTTCGACACCGTGAGAGACCCAGTCAACAACTTCGGCTCAGACTTCGGATCAACCGACGCGGCCAGCATCACAGGTTGTTCGTTCACACAGCCTGAGACAGGCCCGATCGATGCCTTGATGTTTCTTCCCTCGAGTTCCCCGGAGAATGCCGTCTTGGACGCTCCGTTGAAGGTGAGAGCGAGGCTTTTGCCCGATTGCGAAACCAGCAGAGACGAGGCTAGAAGAGCGGAAACCGCCTGATCACACGACTGACTGACTGGATGGCTCGCAGGGGCATCAAGCTTCCAGACGCCGTCGATCGATATGGGTGCGTTGAGAGCGCGACCGGTTTTGAGCACACCCGCCAATCCCACCAGGGGCAAGCCCACCAGAAGTATGTACGCCACGATAAATCTACGATTCGTGCTTGACATGGGCCCTCTCAGCTCTGGCGAACCAGAAAGCTGTACCCTAACGCAGCACAGGTATTACCCCAACTTCCTGAGAAACGCAAGGACGTTCGACACCCGTCGAACTTCCTCGAAATATTCAACTACAACCTAAAACGACGGACGGAACGCGTCGGAGGTCAGATCGCCCAGAAGCTTATGCCACGGATGCTTCTCGTTCTGCTCCACTTTCGCAACCATTGCTTTCATCTTCGTCAGCACTTCCGGCGCATCTTCGTCGTACACGTCGCCCTGCAGCAGCTTGAGAACATCCAACCGGTAATTGTGATCGCTGATGAAGTAGGTGAACAGCACGTTCAGCCGGTAGTACACCGAGATGAACTCGTACCAGTTCTTGGTGCCGCGCCGCAGCTTGGTTTCATAGGCCGAAAAAGCTTCGCGCGAGAAATCATTCTTTTCCAGTGCGCCAAGAATGTCCTTGTGCGCGAACCGCGAGCTGTTCAGCGCAATGCTGACGCCCGTCGAGAAAATCGGATCCACGAAGCGCCCGGCATCGCCGACCAGCATGAAACGGTCGCCGACCAGCTGCTTCATGGCGTAGCTGTAATCGCCTTCTTCCTTGAAGGGACGAATGCGATCCGACTTGCGCAGCGTCTCCTCGATCAGGGGACGGCTGCCCACGGTCTCCCAGAAGAACTTCTCGCGGTCTTCCTTCGACTTGGCGAAGTTCTTTTTCTGCGTGACTACGCCGAGACTGGTGACGGTGTCGGTGATCGGAATCTGCCAGATCCAGGTATTTGAGATGGGCAGGAAGTGGATGTAGATGTAATCCAGGTTCGTGTCGCGCTTGGCGAACACCTTGCGGTCGTACCCATCGAACCAGGAGTGAATCGCGTACTGATCGAATACCGTGTCTTTGATTTTCAGCTTGAGCTGGTTGCCCAGGAAAGTCTGGCGTCCGCTGCAGTCGACCACCATCCTGCAGCTCACGTGCATTTCCTTGGAGCCGATCGTGAAGTAGACATCGGGATGCTCCGGCCCAAAGTCCACACGCGCGACTTTCACGCCGTCGTACACCGTGGCGCCGAGTTTGTGGGCGTGCTGCAGGAGCATCAGATCGAACTTGCCGCGATCCACATGGTAGGTGTAGTTGCGGTCCTCCATGCCTTCCTGCTTGCGCTCTTCGAAGCGGATGTCGACGTTGTAATCCGGCGACAGCCCGTCGAGGTCATGAACGTATCCCGGGTTCTGATCGTTGGTGGTCCACACCGCGCCGAACTTGTGCGGAAACTTCGCCTGTTCCATCTGCGGCAGGAAGTCCAGGTCTTTGAACACGCGCGTCGAAGAAGGAACCAGGGACTCCCCAACGTGCGGCCGCGGAAACAGTTCGCGCTCGAACACCACGCACTTCACGCCGGCCTTGGCCAGGTAACACCCCATGCTCGATCCGGCGGGCCCGCCGCCGATGATCGCTACATCAAAATCTGGAACCGAGTGATTCATGATTTCTCCCAAAAGCAGTTTGCAGTTATCCGTTCCGGTTAAACCCTTACACCGTCGCTTCGACAAAGGCGTCGGCCGTCAGGTCGCCCAGGAATCCGTGCAGCGCGTGGTTGGGGTCTTTTTCAACCTGCCGGACGATGTTGCGCATCCGGGTCAGCACGGCTGGCTCGGCGTCATCGTAGACGTCGCCTTGCAGCAGCTTGAGCACGTCGAGGCGGTAGCGCGGATCCTGCACGAACGCCGTAAACAGCACGTTCAGCCGGTAGTACACAGTGATGAAGTTGTACCAGTTCTTTGTGCCCCGCTTCAGAGTCGACTCGTACTCCTGGAACGACTCGCGGCTGAAGTTTCCGGTCTCGAGCGACTTCAGAATGTCCTTGTGCGCGAAGCGCGAGCAGTTCAGCGCGATGCTTACGCCGGTGGAGAAGATGGGATCGACGAAACGTCCCGCGTCTCCGACGAGCACCACGCGGTCGCCCGCCAGTTGCTTCATCGCGTAGCTATAGTCGCCCTCGTCCTTGAACGGCTTGATCTGTTGCGAGCCCTGCGCCTTCAGGCCTTCGTACAGTTCCGGACGGCTCTTGATGCACTCCCAGAAAAACTTCTCACGCGATTCCTTGCTGCCCGCGAAGTTCTTCTTCTGCGTGACCACGCCGATCGAGGTGACAGTCTCCGAGATCGGAATCTGCCACACCCAGGTGTTGGTGATCGGAAGAAAGTGGATGAAGATGAAGTCGCCCTGGGTCTGCTTGTTCGAAGCCATGCAGCGGCGGTCGTAGCCATCGAACCAGGTATGAATCGCGTACTGATCGAACACGCTGTCCTGAATACGCCACTTCAACTGATTGCCGAGGAGGGTCTTGCGGCCCGAGGCGTCCACCACGACCCGGCACGTGGTGCTCATATCCCGCTTGCCCATCTTGTACTTCACGGTGGCACAGTTGGGATCGGTGAAATCCACACCGTTCACGTGAATGCCTTCGTAGACCTTGGCGCCAAACTGGTTGGCGTGCTGCAGCAGCATCAGGTCGAACTTGCCGCGGTCCACGTGGTAGGTGTAGTTCTGGCCCACGCCCGCTTGCTCACGCTCCGAGAAGCGGATGTCCACGTGGCAGTCGGCTGACACACCGCCGAAGTCCATGTTGTACACCTTGGCATCGGACGCCGCCGTCCAGGCAGCTCCAAACTTGTGTGGGAACTTGGCTTCTTCCATCTTGGGCAGGAAGTCGAGATCCTTGAACACGCGGGTCGAGGACGGTACCAGCGACTCTCCGACGTGCTCGCGCGGCATCAATTCGCGCTCGAACACCACGCAGTTGACGCCAGCTTTGGCGAGATAGGCCGCCATGCTTGAGCCGGCCGGTCCGCCTCCAATGATTCCCACCTCAAAATCAGGCACAGATGCGTTCATGTCTGCTGTCTTCTCCCAGGGATGATTGTTCGGAATACGTCATTTCAGTCTGTATCGAAATCTGGTAAAGCGGCTGATTGTTTCTGGTCCTAAGCCCTGCAATGACACGGTCGGCGCTTCCTCCGCTCACAGAAAACACATCCACCAAAGGCAATGCGGGGGATTACAGTGGTACGCCAAATTTTTCGAGGGGGGACGCTACATTTACGACCGCGTTGTGTTCCTCTAGTAAATCAAAACTCTGGCTCTTCGCCAAGGGTGAAACTTTTTGCATACGGCACGTTCGTGGGGGTACTACTGAGAACTTGTCCAACCCCAGGTAACCCGGTGCACACACTGTACCAGTCGCCAGCGGTATAAGACGGTTGTTTTCAAACGATAAGCAAGAGAGGTTTCCTGGTGCTCAAAGCCGCCCCCAAGCTTTTGCACACCCGGAAAAGACATTTCCCACATGCTTCCGCGCAAACATTTGACACATGATTGCAACCGTGACAACATGAGCGCCACGGAGTTCACCCCCGGTCTTCCCCCCTACCGACTCCCTATCCTTCTTCAGGCTAACGAGGCTCCCGTGCGAACTTCCACACCGTGTAGTTGGGGACAGGTTTTAACCATAATCGCCATAGCGGCCATGCTGCCGCTGGCAGGCTGCATCGCGAAAGCGCCGGGCAGCGGGGGTGGCGGCGGGAATCCAAAGACCGTCGTAACTGTGTTACCTGCGACAGCCACAGTATCGGGCGCCAATACGCAGAAGTTCACCGCTACCGTCACCGGCCCGCCCAACACGAATGTGGTGTGGAACCTGAATGGCACCGCCGGCAACAACACGATGACATCGGCGGGGATGCTCGATCAGACCGGGCTCTACACCGCGCCACCGAGTGTGCCGACTCCCAACACCGCCTCCATCACAGCTTCGGCAGTCGCGGACAACACGCTGTCAAACACTGCCACGGTCACGATTACGGCACCCAATGTTCAGGTTTCTGTGTTACCGACTACGGCGAATATTACTGTTGGTGGAACGCAGACCTTCACAGCAACGGTAACCGGAACTACCAACGTCGCGGTGGGCTGGTACGTGAACAGCATCTTGAACGGCAATTCGACTTATGGAACGATCACCGCTACCAGCACCGCGACTGGATCAACCGCCGTCTATACCGCTCCGCAGACCGCTCCCCAAAACACTACGGTCACGATCACAGCGCAATCGGTCGCGATCTCCACGGTGAATGCGACCGCAAATGTAACGGTCACACCAATCGTGGTCACGATCTCGCCGGTTACACCTCCAAATCTTCTTTTACCCGTGGATGGTCAGCAGCAATTCAGCGCCACGGTGACGGGCACCACCAATACCGCCGTCAACTGGCTGGTCAACAACATTCCCGGTGGGGACGCGATCAACGGCACCATCGACGCGACCGGACTCTACACTGCTCCTTCCCTGATTCCGTCATCGGTCCAATCGGGTCCTTTCCAGGCGACGATCACGGCTCAATCCCAGCAGAATTCAATCTATTCCGCGTCGGCCCTGGTGAATGTTCATGTAACAGTGACCATTTCGCCCGTCACGGATACGATTGGGCAAGGTGCGAATCTCCTTTACACCGCAACGGTGAAAGGTACGTCGAACCAGGGAGTCTTCTGGTCCGTACAGTCGGCCACCACGGGTGCCTTCGTGCCGGCCGCGGACGTTCCATGGCTTCCGAGCAACGAGGGAATCTACATCGCACCCCCTCTTACCCAGGGAACCACGACTCTGTCCGCAACCATCAACGCCCAAGCGCAGGTAGATTCAGAGAGCGCCGCGGGGACCTCCACAACTGTCACGGTCGTGCAAACAGATCCTTTGGGTACAGTTTCTAATGTGAAGACCCTGTCTTCGTCTTCGTGCCCGGCCGCGCCCGATGGCACGTTGTCAAATGGCACCTGCTTCTCAATGACGGTGTCGTGCGACGGTGTGGCCGATTGGACTTCATACCTGAAAGTCAATGCACCCTCCGGGACTCCGTCGGGCACCGTGCTCTTTGGCGTGGGCGAGGGCGGCGCCAACCTCTACGATACCGAGTACACCTCCGGAAGTACGACGGTTGGAGGTGTCCTTAGTAAGGGCTACACCACCGTGCAGATCTCGTTCGGAGCACCATTCGACAACGGCGCAAACCCCAATGGATGGTTAACGGGACCCGGCGGAGTTCGCAGGCTGGCTTGCCGCTATGCCACGCTCGCCAATTGGGTGTTCAACAATCCGCAAACCATCAATAGCAAAGCCACCACCAGCGCGCCCTTCTGCGCTACCGGCAATGCTGAAGGTGCCGGAGCCATCGGCTATGCCGTCTCCGAGTATGGCTTGAACTCGATTTTCAAGATGATCGAACTGACCAGCGGCCCCGTGATGACCGAACTGGATGAAGGTTGTAGTTGCAGCAACGGCGGCGTGGGACCGCCTAACCCGCCCTGTAACACCACTGGCCCGGGCACTCCCCTGTGCTTCACCAGCGGCATGACAACCATCGATGCGGCGTACTCCCAGCCAGCCCTTTGCTCGAGCGGGAATATTAGCAACAATCTCCTGCTTCGCTCGGACAGCATTCTGTATCAGCGAGGAAAAGGGGCTGTGTTTCCTCTTCCGACCACTGTGCTCAATATGCGCTTCGGACTGCTCGATACTGGGGGCGACGAGCCCCAAGGGTGGGCGTGGAACAAGAGCGTTTCGCAAAACAACCCGACGGCTCAATGTGAAAATACCGCGTCGCGGAATTTGCCCAACGACGCAACTTCGGCGTCCGATATCGTGACCGATATTACGGGCAGCTGCAAATAGAACGGTTTCCTTGCCATGGCAAGCGATGGCCGACAAGACAGAAAGTGATATTCTCCGAGCGCAACAACTTTCGTCCGCTCGGGTTCTATTGAGTCGTCGTTATCACTTTGTGGGTGACCCTTGTCTAATTCCTTTCGTCGACCATGGCTTCGAGCGGTAATTCCGTTTGCCTTCTGTGCCCTCCTCGCCGCCTGCGGTGGTTCTCCATCAACTACGCCACCGCCGCCGAACGTGGGGATATCGATTGGCGCTGCGCCGGCTAGCATCGGCACGGGCGCAAACTACCAATTCACCGCCACTGTCACGGGGACGACAAATCAGACGGTCGCCTGGACGGCCTCCGCCGGCACGATCGATTCGAGCACGGGCCTGTTCATTGCACCCACGACCGTTCCCAGTCCGGCGTCGGTAACGATCACTGCCACCGCAGCGGCTGACGCCAGCGCTAAGAAAAATACAACCATCACCGTACAGGCTACCGATCCCCTGGGGACGGTCAGCAGTTCGTCGCAGCTTGGAAGTTGTGCGGGCTCGGTCAGCGGTGGGACGTGCTATCAACTGGCGCTCTCCTGCCCCGGCGTCGCCGACTTCTCCGCATATCTGAAGGTGAATAACCCTGCCGGAGCACCGGTGGGCACGGTTCTTCTGGGCGTGGGGACGGGCGGCAGCGGTCTTTATGACGATCCCACTGCCGGAGGATATGACCATGGCAGCGATGTGGTCATGTCTCTTGTGAACAACGACTACAACACGGTGCAAGTATCGTTTGGAGCGCCATTCGACAACGGCACCACTCCGCGCGGATGGCTGACCGGGCCGGGAGGCGTGCGCCGTCTGGCGTGCCGCTACGCGACGGTTGCCGATTGGGTTTACAACCATCCCAAGATCATCAATCCTGGCGTCCCGGTCACGGTCACGAACAGCGCGCCCATGTGCGCCACGGGCAACAGCGGAGGCTCGGCCGCCGTCGCTTACGCGGCATTCGAATATGGGCTGGACTCCGAACTCGCCATGATCGAGCCGACCAGCGGCCCCGTCATGTCGCGCATCGATCAGGGATGCAGCAGCACGTGCAGCGCTATCGGAAATATCTGCCCGGGTTCCAACAATGTGCCGAACATGTGCTACCTGGCTGCTGACGCCAAGATCATTGACGAGGCCTACCAGAGCAACGGCGCAAGCACACCCACTCCGTGCACCGATGCGCTCAACGGAACTTCCGGAGCGAATACTGCCGCGCAACTTCTCTCGGACAGCATTCTGTATGGAGGATCAAGCCAGAACATCCATATGCCGAACACGGTCCTGATGCAGTTGCTTGGCGATGACGACACCAGCAATGCGGTTCCGCAAGCTACGACCTGGGAAGGACAGGTGACGCCTTCACCGTCATCGCCCGTACCGCATTTTGCCTGCCTGGCGGGCGTGCAGCACGATATTCCCAGCTTCGCTACCGGCGCAACGCAGATCGCAAACGACATCGTCGCAAACTGCCACTAACCAGCGCAAAGTAAAACCCGCCGCGACCGGGCGGGTTCTTTCTTGCAAGGATCTCAAGCTCGCTACTCGCGACTCCTGCTAAACAGCTCTCACTGGCACGTCGACAGTTTGAAGTAGGAAATCCGGGTGTCCCAGTTGACCGTTGTGATCTCGTTTGCCAGGTAGTACTGGTTCACATACCAGAACGTGCAGTCGTCGGCGGGATCGACAGTCATGCTGGTGTAGTCGCCGTAGCGTCCGCTATTTTCCTCGTCACCCACGCCGGTCTTGACATTGATTTCCGTGGCAGCGGTCTTGTTCGGCAAACTCCAGTACGCCGCGCGAATGCCCGGATGCGTGTTATTGCCGGACACGCTGTACCCGGCCGCGGCGTTGCCTACCTTGTCCTGCGCAATGCTGGGCATGAAGCGATAGACCGTGGTTCCGCTGGTGACGGTGCCACTCTGAAAAATAGTTGGGATGCCGCTCCCGCGCAGCTCATACCAGCGAATTCCCGTCTGCTGGTTGGTGCCCGGAGTCACCTGCACGGTCTGGCTCACCAGGAACGACTGGTAGGTGCCGAAGTTCCGGTACGCCATACGCGGCATGAGCCGGTCGCCTACGGAATCGAGGAACCATCCCGACGTCGCGCTGGACGGCTGATTCACGCAATTCGTCATGGCCGGTTGGGTCAGGTCGTAGCAGCCCGGCGTGTAGCTGGTGACGGTAAGCTTCGATTTGGTAAACGTCGAAAGCGACGGCGTCTTCCAGTTCACATGAAAATTCCACAAGTTCAGTTTCGTGGAGGTGGTCGTCTTTCCGTCGTTCGGCGGATTTTGAATGCTCAGAAAATATTCGTGCCGTCCGGTGGGCGGAGCTGTTGAGCCTTCTGCGTCCGCGGGAATCAGGCTGTGCGAAAGATAGAGCGCGCCACTCGGCGGTATCGGCTTCGGATCGCTGAAGCACTGCATGTTGCGCGCCGTGCCTCCAATGATCATGTTGGTGCGGTCCATCGCGCAGGCGACGACACCGATGTTCTGGTAGACGTTGTCGGGATCCTGCAGAACAAAGCTGACGTAATAGCCGTCAATCCAGGTGCCAAACCGGGGCCAGTCGGGCCAATACACATGTCCGAGGGAATTGGTGCTGAGCACTGAATTGAGCGCGAACCCGTAAGTAAACCACGCCAGCGTCGCAGAGGAGAGATCGTCGGTGTTAGAAACCGCCACGCAGTAGTAGTAGTTCCCCAGATTGCTGGCGCGCCGCGCGATCACCCAGCGCGAGGCCATGCGATCAAAGGTGACGATGCCATCGCCGCCGCCCTGGCCATAGCAGTTTTGCATATTGCTGTTCTGCCATGGGGTGTCGCCGTTCTGCGGACTCGCCCACACCGGCGCGAATGACGTCTTGTCGTACGCCTGGTACGAGGTGTTGATCCATTCCATGTACTGCTTCGTTCCCACCGCCCCGTTTGGATCAACGTCGAAACCAGGGCCGGAAATCTGCGAAGCATCCATGCCCTCGAACGACGTCACGGTCTGGGCGTTAACCAGACATGGAACGGCCAGTGCGAGAACGGCCATGATTGCTGTTCGAATGCTCATAAGGTTTTTCCGGATACTATTTCGTCTGCAACTCTGTCGCTTGAGGCGTTTGGGGAGGATTGCTTCGAGACTAGCACGGGACTTCAGTTCGGCCTAGGAGAAGAAAGACTCACTCGTTGTTGCAGAACTCGCAGGCAAAGTATGCAAGAACTTTCATCCTTGACTTTGCATGCCGTCCCCCCAAAAATGAAGAAACGATTCTGCGCGATCCAATTGACTTGCGCAGGCTCCCCCTTCGTGGCTGGCGTTCGAGTATCGGTGGGTTCTGCGCCAGTAGTTAGGAAGTGATTACCAGCGCTGGACTTACAGCCCGGGAAATTGCACCACGGACCCTGCTTTCCCCACGTTGTTGCCAGTAGATTCTTATCCCCCTGATTGTGGGCTGCCGCGCCGAAACGCGAGGCGAGCCACAAGATGTATGACGACCTTGGGCAGCAACAAGGTCCGCGCACTTCATCACTGTGTTTGAAAGGGGCGCACCAATGCATGTCACCCGTCTCCGGAGACTGATGGGAGTCTGTCTCCTCGCCGTGCTGGTCAGCGGTCTTGCCGGCCTTCCACGCGCCTCGGCTCAAGTCAATATCCTCACCGACAAAATGGACAACGGGCGCACCGGACAGAACACGAACGAGACGCTGCTGTCGCTCGGCACCGTGAACTCGAACCAGTTTGGCAAGTTGTTCGCCTCGGCGGTCGACGGATACATTCAAGCCCAGCCCTTATACATGTCCTCGCTCTCTATCAATGGCGGCACCCACAACGTGGTATTCGTCGCGACCCTGCACAACAGCGTGTATGCCTTCGACGCCGATACCGGCGCGCAGCTGTGGCAAAACAATTTTGGCCCGACCGTTCCCAGCGTCACCGAGGGTTGCAGCGGGGTCACCGGTTTCAACGAACTCGGAATTCTTTCGACTCCGGTCATCGATCCCACGACCAATACGATGTACGTGACCGCGAAGACCTACGTCAGCAACGCGGCGGCGTACTCGCTTCACGCTCTCGACATAACGACCGGCCTGGAAACACTCGGAGGCCCGGTAACGATCTCGGCGACGGTCGGAACTTTGACCTTCAATCCTCTGAAGCACATTCAGCGTCCCGGATTGCTGCTTTCCAACGGCACGCTCTATCTCGGCTTCGGCTCCAACGGCTGCGACTTGAATGCACGCGGCTGGCTTTACGCTTACAGCGCATCGAACCTGCAGCAATTGACGGTTATGACCACGCAGCCGGACAACAGCTATGGCAGTTCGATCTGGCAGGGCGGTGTTGGCCCGGCCGCCGACGACTCCGGCAATCTCTACTTCTCCACCGCAAATGGAACCTTCAATTTCAGCGCCTTCGATCTCGGCGACAGCGTCCTGAAGCTTTCGCTGGGATCGAGTGGATTCACGGTCAATGATTACTTCACGCCCTTTGACCAGGCCAACATGGGTTCCAGCGATATGGATCTGGGCTCGGGTGGCGTGACTCTTCTGCCGCCGCAATCCAGTTCGACGCCGAATCTGCTGGTCACCTCGGGCAAGGACCAGGACATCTATCTCATCAATCGCGACAACCTGGGGGGCTACAACCCCATCGACAATTCGCAGATTCCGCAATACCTTCCCACCGCGCTCGGGGGAGAGTTCTTTGGCAATCCGGTCTACTGGAACAACACCATCTTCTTCCTGGCCCACCAGGACTACCTCAGGTCCTACTCGCTCGGCGTCGATGGCAGCGGCAATAGCGTCCTCACTCCGGTTGCGATGACGGGCGGAAAACTGACCACGATTGGACTTCCGGTGGTTTCGGCCAACGGCACCAGCAATGGCATCGTCTGGCTGGTCCGCAGCGTGAAGAGCGTTCCCTTGCTCTCTGCCTACGACGCCATCCACCTCTTCCTGCTTTATGACTCAAGCCAGGCCAGCGGGAATCGCGACAGTTTGGGAATCATCGGCCACTTTGCCACGCCCACGGTCGCCAACGGCAAGGTTTACGCAGGAACTCAGACCCAGTTGGTTGCCTACGGGCTCTT
Source organism: Candidatus Dormiibacterota bacterium (assembly GCA_035632675.1). Lineage (GTDB taxonomy): Bacteria > Acidobacteriota > Terriglobia > Terriglobales > Acidobacteriaceae > Sulfotelmatobacter. The sequence goes on along the minus strand of DASQGJ010000063.1, from coordinate 158,838 downwards.
CAATCTGATCAGCGCTACGGGAGGGGGCGGTCAAACAGGGACCGCCGGCAGCACGCTGCCAACTCCTCTCTCCGTCGTCGCGACTAATCCTTACACGGGCGCACCGATGCCGGGAATCACGGTGACTTTCAGCGACGGCGGCAAGCGTGGCGTATTCAGCAATCCCACCGCAGTCACCGATGCGAATGGCCAGGCCTCCACCACCTACACGCTCCCGAATATCGCTCAAACCCTGACCATCACGGCCTCCAGTCCCGGTCTGGCTTCGGCGACATTCACCGAGCAGGACAATCCCGGCCCGGTCGCGAGCCTGTCCGTCGTGTCGGGCTCGAAGCAAAGTGGAACCGTTGGCACCACCCTGCCGCTTCCCATCGTGGTGAAGGCGAAGGATTCTTTGGGCAATGTCGTTGTGGGAGCATCGATTGCATTCACCGACGGACTGAATGGCTCCTTCTCTCCCAATCCCGCCGCTACCGGATCGAACGGTCAAGCGAGCACGACTTACACGCTGCCCACGACGGCGAAGGTATCTCTGACGGTCACCGCGTCGGTTGGAAGCGTCAGCACCAAGATCACGGAGCAGTCGATTGCCGGACCGCCCACGTTGATGCCGATCATCCAGGGAAACAATCAAACCGCCCACGTGCACAACAAGCTTCCACAGACTCTCATCGTTGCGGTCACCGATCAGTACGGGAACGGACTCTCCGGACTCACGGTGAATTTCACCGACAACAGCGCTGGCGGCACGTTCTCCAATTCCACTCCGGTCACCAGCACCATCGGTCGCGCCTCGACGACATACACGACACCTGGTGTTACCGGGACCGTGACGATCAACGCAACCTATGGAACGCTGTCTGCCACATTTACTGAGACGGTAGATTAGCTTCAAGCCGACAAGAATGGGCTATCGCGGCGAAAGCGCGGTAGCCATTTTTTTTGGACCGCCGTCCACTTTCGGGAAGAAGCAGACCCCGCATCAATCCTGACGTTCCCGAAGGAACGCTCGGGACATGTACCTTCGAGTAACTCGCCTGTGATCTCCGCTGTTCCCTGCCTGATCCTCATTCGATATCCTGCGTTTGCCACGTTCGTCTAGCAAGAAGTCGACTTTGTGTTTGCGTCTCAGCAATTTGCCGCAGGCGGCATGCTTTCGCAAGCGCGTTTCTTTCACCTCTGGCCAATCAGTCGAGTCGTTCCGAGTCCTGGTGGAGGTATTCGTACAATGTATCGATATAGGTCCGCCCTGTGCGGTCTGGCTGGAGTTCTATTCTTAACGCATTTTTCTGTCGGACAAGCCACGGTTAACGAAAGTCTGGAAACTGCATACATCTATGTGGATGCTCTTAAGGGATCGGATTCCAATTCAGGCTCATCCTCGAAACCACTGAAGACCATTGGCGCGGCCGCGTCCATGGCCGAAACCAACAACCAGAGTGGCATCGGCTCACGGGTGACCATCAATCCCGGAACCTACCGCGAGAGCGTCTCGCTGCAATACAACAAGAAAGACACCAGCCTTCCGATCACGTTTGAGGCGGCCACCAATGGAACTGTCATTGTGAGCGGCGGGACCGTGTACACCGGATGGGCAACGTACTCCCAGAACAGCAAGATCTATACGACCGGATGGACCCATCAGTGGGGAACGTGTCCGCAGCAAACGTCCTGCCCTTATCAGCAGGACATTGTGATGCGACAGGAGCTGGTGGCGGTGAATGGAACCGTCCTGACGCAGGTCATGTCGATCAATGCGATGACGCAGGGCACCTTCTACGTCGATGAGCAGGGCGCGCAGCTGTATGTGTGGCCAGCGTCCGGCATCAACCTGAATGCTGCGACGGTGGAAGTAGCGGAGACGCCCACCCTGTTTACGATCCAGCACAAGAACAACATCGTGGTTCGCGGCCTCACGTTCCAATACGCCAATACGTGCCATGCGTCCGCGGCTGTGGTGGTTCAGGGAAGCTCCAGCAATATTCTGTTGGACAGCGATACCTTCCAGTGGAACAACGGACAGGGTTTGAGCGTTTCCAATCCGACGACCTATTTCACGGTCGAGAACAGCACCGCCCAGCATAACGGCGACAGCGGTTTCCAGGAGTCCCAAACCAAGTACGGACTGTGGCAGAGCGACACTACGTCCTACAACAACTGGCGTGGCGCGCAAGGCGCCTTCTACGCCTGCAACACCTCGGGATTGCACGTCTGGGGAGCGCACAACGACACGATTAACAGCCTGACCACCAGCTTCAACGAGACGTATGGCATCCATTGGGACACCGACAATGCCAGCATCTCGAACACCGGCCTGAATGCAACCAGCAATCTGCTGACGGGTGTGTTCATGGAAAAAGATGAAGGACCGATCACCTTTTCCAATAGCTATTTCTGCCATCAGAACGCAACCCCGGCGGTAGCTGGATTCGTCCTGCGGAACAGTGAGGGCGTCTCGGTCACCAACAGCGTTCTGCTCGACAACAACAACGCCCAGATTGCCATGATCGGCATCAAAGGCGGAATCCAGGTCACCAACTGGGAAACGGGAGTGACCACGAACCTGATCACGCAGAACTTCACGAACAAATCCAATACCATTCAGGGAACCACCAGCAGCCAACTGGTGTTCAAAGACAGTTATCTCGACGGTACCGACTGGTCGACCTTTCAGAGTACCCTGACGTCTTCCAACAACACCTGGTGGAACGCCTACAATTCCTCCACGCCGTATCTGTTGCCAACTCCGAAGGCGGGGACGAAAGACGATTTCTCCGGCTGGAAAAGCGCAACCTCGAAGGACTCCAACTCCAGCTTCGCCGCGCCGTCGGGCAGTCCCGGATCGGCCTGCAGCCTGACGCCGGTGGGCACGGATTTCTGGATTACCATCGACAACGCTCTGTTGACCGTGCAGCAAGGCAAGAGCGCGACCTATAACTTGACGCTAACGCCGTTGAACTTCACGAAGACCGCAACTCTCACGCTGGACGGCGTCACCGGAATCAAGGGCCTGAGCGCAACCGTGAGCCCCAGTTCGATCACAAAATCGGGCACCGCCACCCTGACGGTCACCACCACCTCCAGCACCCCGAAAGGCACGTATTCGATTACCGCGATCGCCAATCAGGGAAGCACGACGCGCACTGTCACCACGCAGCTAACCGTCAACTAGACGCAGTTTCCCTGCCCTTATGACATCTATGAGCGGCACGAGCATCTTTGTGACAATATTGGAAATCCCGCCGAGGTGTGAGGGCCGTGAAACTTCGCGCAATTTTCTGGACTGTAGCGATGGCATACACCGGATTCATGCTGACCGGCCAGGGCCTGCGAACTTTCAACCGCCTGTCGATTACGGAAGGATGTCTGGGGGCTCTGACCGGATTCTTGCTTGCGATCATGTTCACTCTCCGGGAAAAGCGCCGACGCAGACCTGCTTTGATTACGTACTCCTTTGCCCAAATCCATCCGGGCTGGGGCATCCCTCCCGAAGACCGCGGCTCAGATCCGAAGCTAAAGCGTTGATCCAAACAGGCAGGCTGGCATTCCAAGGCTATCTCTGAGTTAGCCGTGTTCGACGCGCGCCTTTATGTCCCAGTACGCCGCTTCGATAAGCCCGCTCAGCGCCGCGGCGTTTGTGGCCGTTTCCGGCCTCAACTTCACGTGGCGCATAAACTTGCCCGTACCTTGCAACAAGCGGGCCGGATCCGACAGCGCGGCGCCGTGAAAGAACCCCACGTTTACGTGTGAAGTGAAGACATTGACGTAGCCGAAGGGCGCATCTCCCAAACATGCAACCGGACAGCCGTCATGCAAAAGTTCCCGCACTTCGTCGCCGCATTTTCGCATGACCTCAAACCACTGGTGCGCGATGGCTCCCAATTCACCTGCATGCTCTTTCATCCACGCATCGATGGCTGGATCGCGCTCGACAGCGCCGTTGAATCGCAGCAATTGCGTCCTCATGGTCATGGTGTTTTGAGAGCTACCCGCTGGTTCCAGGGTGCCACACTTTCCTCATACTCCATGGGATCACCGAAACCTTCGGTCTGGACGCCGAGTTGGCGGAGAGCGTCCAAGGCCATCAATCGGCGATGCGCGTTGAATGTCATGATGTGGGCGAAGACGCCGCCGAAGGTGAAGGTCTCAGCCGGTTCGCACAGAGCGTCGACGAACGTATCATCCCAGGCGGAGCGGATTCGGATCTCGCCGAAAATACGATGCAGTTCCGCATCCGTCTTTTCGAGCCGTCGCAACAGCGCTTGCGGGGAGCGCTGCGATTTAGGAGGGCCGTTCATGTCCATCTCGGCTCCCGACAGCGCGGCGGTCCAGACTTCCTTCGTGAAGATAATGTTTTCCAGCAGCTGCCTTAGAGTCTTGTTCGCCTCCCGCCACGGCAGCAGCTCTACCACCGTGGGCAGCGGACGATCCAATTGTTCCTCTGTCAGGGTACCCGCGTACTCCAACAAACGCCGCGTGTGCCAGGAGTCGTTGCCTGCAAAGCGATCGAATAAATCCATGTCTATTCCTCCTTTTGTTACGGAACCAGGGGTAAAAAAGTGAACCTTGTTGGACGCCGGCAAATGAAAGTGCGGATCACGCATGCGCCGGTAGATGCTGGGAGAAGTCCGAAAAGCTTTTCGGAAAGCGCGAGTGAACGCCTCCAGCGAACCGTAGTTGGCGTCCAGAGCGATGTCGGTGACCGACACTCCGGTATGCCCCAGTTGATATGCCGCTCTTTCCAACAATAAGCGTCGTCGCATGGCTGCCGGAGTTTCCTCGACCACGCTTCGGAACAACCGGTGGAACTGGGTACGGCTTTGATAGGCTTGTCGCGCCAGATCCTCGGTTCTCGCTTGAGTGTCCAGGGAGTTCGCCACAATTTCAGCGAGGCGGCCTGCCGTGTTCTGACCATCCGCTTTATTCATGGGTCCGGTTCCTTAGCGTGAACGAATCATAGCCAAAAGATGACGCCTTCCGCCTGATCGTACGTACCAATCTTCTACCTCAAAAACCGGACCGGCGCGAATGAACCGCCGGATACGAGACATCGCGCTTGCGCTGGGAGCAGGCCGTTGGGGGCCTCCTGGATGCCCATCCGGCCGCAGACTATACAGAGACTTGCCGTGGTGAGATACTTCCTCGGCAATTTAAGGGTGGACGAGACCTGCCGTTTTCGTGGCCAAGAAACCATTGCAGTCCCAAATTCCTACATTCCGGAGGCAGCAGGAATGCTGAGCTACTGGTCTGGTCCGGACGAACCGCTCTGGGAGAAGACAATTGGGCAGGTGCTCGATCAGACTGTAGAACATTCGGGCGACTGTCTGGCCCTAGTGTCCCGTCATCAATCGAAGCGGTACAAGTGGCACGAATTGCGCGATCTGGCGGAATGCGTTGCGCGCGGGTTGTGGTCGCTCGGCATCGAACCCGGTGACCGAGTGGGCCTGTGGTCGACAAACTGCGTGGAGTGGGTGATGGTCCATCTGGGTTGCGCCCTTGCGGGAGCGATCCTGGTGAATGTGAATCCAGCTTATCGTGCGCATGAACTCGCGTTCACACTCCGCAAATCCCGAATGAGAGCGCTGTTTTTGTGGGAGCGTGACAACCGCGCGGAGTATGCGCGGATCCTCGAAGAGGCCCGACACGGACAGGCTCTTCCACTGGAACACGTGGTTCTATTCGGGACGCCGGAGTGGAATGAGTTTCTGCGATCGAAGAGCGAGGTTGCGGTCTCGATCCAACCCGAGGATGTCGCCAATATCCAGTACACCTCAGGCACCACCGGCATGCCCAAGGGAGTGATGCTGACGCATCGCAATCAGATCAACAACGGCAAGTTGCTGGCGCAAGGGATGCGTTATACGCAGCGCGATCGCATCTGCGTTCCCGTTCCGATGTACCACTGCTTCGGGTGCGTGATCGGTACCATGTCGGCTCTGGCCAGCGGGGCGGCGATTGTCCTGCCCAATTGGACCTTTGATGCAAGCGCCACTCTCCAGGCGATACAGTCCGAAAGTGCCACGTCTCTTTATGGCGTACCCGCCATGTTCATATCAGAATTGGGCCTCCCCGAATTCGGGAGCTTCAATCTGACGAGTCTGCGCACCGGCATGATGGCGGGTGCACCCTGCCCCGTAGAGGTGATGAAGCGGGTGATGACCGAGATGCATTGCCCGGAACTGATAATCGGCTACGGTCAGACGGAGAGCACTCCGGTGGTAACCATGTCGGGCGTGGATGATCCCGCGGAGATCCGGGTCTCGACGGTTGGTAAAGCGCTGCCCTGCACCGAAATGAAGATCGTGTCACTGGATAACAGTACGGCGCCCCTCGGCGAGCGTGGGGAGGTCTGCGCACGCGGATACATGGTGATGAAGGGTTACGACGGCGAGCCTGAGGCAACGGCGCGGGCAGTGGATCGCGAGGGTTGGCTCCATACCGGAGATGTCGGTGTGATGCGGGAGGACGGATACATTCACCTCACAGGCCGGGCCAAGGACATGATCATCCGCGGCGGAGAGAATGTTTATCCGCGGGAAGTGGAAGAGTTCTTGTATACCCATCCCAAAGTGGCCGAAGTACAAGTGGTCGGGATCCCAGATGAGCGCCTGGGTGAAGTCGTGCTCGCATGGATCCGATTGAAAACAGGCGAGAGTGCAACCGAGGACGAGGTCCGCAAGTTCTGTGAAGGCCAGATTGCCTACTTCAAGATTCCTCAGCATATCCGGTTTGTCGATGCATTCCCGATGACGGTGACCGGAAAAATCCAGAAGTTCAAGATCCGGGAATTTGAAACCAAAGAACGCGGACTCGAAAGCTTAACAAAGCTGGAGACGGCGTAAGAGCCGAGCGGCAAACCGAAATGAACGGCGCCTGGCTTGCTCCGCGAATGGCCGCAATGTCGTTGGAAGTGCTGGGCATGATGCGGCGCGAGGAGTAAGGACTGCCGCGAACGAAATGCGATCAGCCCTTAGCGCAGTCCGTTGGCCAACCGCGCGCTGGCAGGGCTTCTCCGCAACAACAACATGGCTGAAGCGCCAATCGACGGCCCCGGAACCAGCACCAGAAATGTCCATCGCCAGGAGCCCAGAAACTCGGCCAGCCGGGGCAACAGTCCAATCGCCACGACGGTAAGCGCAAATCCCAGACCGAGTTGCACCGAGAGTGCGGTTCCAACAAAGCGCTGGTCAGCGAGTTCGGTAACCATCGCCGAAAACTGCGCCGAGTCACCGACGATAGAGACGCCCCAAACCACCAGAATCGCGATGAATCCCCATGCCGGCCCATCAAATGCGAACCCGATCGCAAGGGCACATGTCCCGGAAACGATCATCATCGCAGCCGTAGTCGCGGTGCGTCCGATCCGGTCGGACAAGAGCCCTCCTATGAAGCAGCCAACCGCTCCGGTCCCGATCGACACAAAAGTGAGCAGAGACGCGCGCCCCATCACCGATGCGTGCTGGGTCACAAGCGCCTGGTCCACATAGACGAGAAGCCATGCCCACATTGCGTAGAGTTCCCACATGTGTCCGAAGTAGCCAAGGTTGGCGAGGAGGAGGCTCCGATCGCGGAAGACAGCTCCGGCCTGCCGCGGATCGAACAGCGCGCGTCCGAACGGATATGGGCCTTCGTGGGCGAAAAACGAAAACAGGAATGCGCCAACCGACGTGGCGAGAGTAGACATCTTTACGACGAACCGCCAATCCACTGCACCGGAAATGCTGCGAAAAAGATGGGGCATGGACGATCCGATGGTCAGCGCACCGACCACGGCCCCGAGCGCCAGGCCTCGATCGCGATTGAACCAGGTGGAGACCAGCTTGAGAGCGGGCGGATAGACGCCGGCCAAGGCAAATCCGGTCACGATGCGGGCTACGACTGCGACCATGGGACTGGGTTTCAAAAGAAGAGACGCGTTCGCAGCCGCCGCCAACAAAGCAGCCAGCCCCATCAGCCGGTTGAGACGTACGATGTCGGGAAGGTTGACCAGGCTGGCAGCTAAGGCACCACAGACAAACCCGATCTGCACGCCAACCGTCAGCCAGGAGAGAACGAACGGTGAGAGGTGCCATTCGCGTTTTAGTTCGGGCGTGATCGCCGTCGCCGAAAACCAGGTCGTCAGTGACAGGACAATTGCAACGGCCAGTAGCGCCAGTACTCGCCAGCGCGATGCGTCGGCGGCTTGGTGCGGTGATGCCGATGTTGTAGACGGCGTTGTGGGCATCGTTGCCTCAGGACTTGCGGAGCGGCACCGTGTAGACCGTGGCGGTGCCCGTGAGGCACATGTCCCCTGCTTGATTGCGCACTGTAGTCTCGATCTTGCAGATCGGCTTGTCGGGCCGGACTTCCTTGATTTCCACCCGGCCTGTGATTTCTTCGTCCACCCCAACCGCTTTGACAAATTTCCATTCGACGGCAAGAAAAACCGTTCCCGGGCCAGGCAGATCTTCAGCTACCAGGGCATTCAGGATGCCGGATGTGACCCCGCCCTGCACGATCAGCTTGCCGAAAACTGATTCCTCCGCGAGTTTCTGGTCGTAGTGCAACGGATTGCGATCGCCCGTCATTTCGGTGAAGAGGAGGATGTCTTTCATTCGCGTGCGACGAGTCCGCTCCGCAGAATCGCCCACCTTGGGGCGGCCCTTGATCACGCCCGACCAGCCGTCAACCGATTTGATTTCGCTCAATCGATTCTCCTGTCCATGCCCTCGTTTTGATCTTCACGAACACGAGTCTCCGACCACGCGCCGTCCGCGCGGACCGGACGCCGTCGCTCGATCCGGTCGAACGCAACCCTGGGACGTGGCGCCGCACAACTCGACGGGAGTCGGCCGGGCGAGCACCCTGGCGGTTGCCGAATCCTTTGCGGCACTGGGAGTTTATATCACCCCGAGCCGAACAGACATCTTCTCAACTGTCGAAAGCAAGTGGTTACTCTGAATCCCGGGCGATAAGTGGATTGGCGATGCTAGCCAACAACCGGTCCATGTCAGATCAGACCGTGCCCCGTGACGACCCACTTGCCGTATGTGTAGCCACCATGCAGAATCTGAAATCTCGTCTCAGGTTCCGACGCTGCCGCCCAACAAGTGGGTGGCGAATGGGCATCTCTTTCCGCCGTGCCCCGATGCGTCGTGTTCTTTCAGGAGTGTGATGGCAAATTGCTCTGCGCGGGCTGCCTTGATCTTCTCCGCCTCGGACTTGAGATCGAGACGCGCAGCGAGCGCGCGAATGTCTGACAAGTGTTGTTCCAGTCGATCCTTAACCTCGCATTCCATGAGCACTCCCCCACCATTCTCCCTCGAAGTTTACACGCATCCGCACAAGTGACGCAGTTGTTCCACAGAGAAACATCGCGATCGGACTCGCACTCACGGTCGAAACGTTCCTCACGACCTGGCCACTGCGAGTCGTTCGTATTCCGGATTTTAAGCTAACTCGCCCGATTCCCGATACACGGAACGGCTCGTTGGGCAAACTGACATTGCAAAAAGATTGTGGCGTCAGTTTGGCGTATCAGGCCGTTCCACTCAACCCCGAATCGCATCCAACTTGCCTCATTCTCCAACCGGACACTGGCCGTTTGACCGCTGTCCTTTGGTGATATGAGGTCCAAGGCTGCAGGACGTATGCTGGATGAACTGACGGTGAGGGCCTTCACAGAAGATGGAATGTCCGCATTGCCATAGCCAGGTCACTTCGCACTCCAAACACTGCAAGCGCTGCGGTGGAGCGATTCCTTCCGGCCAGTATCTTTTGGAGGAGTGCGGACTGACGGAGTCCTCGCCTGCCGTTACCCCTGCCACTTCCGCGCCCGCGCCCGCTCGCACGGGTGCCCGGTACCGTTTCGCGCGGCTCGGCGATCGATTCATCGCGTTTGTGCTGGATATCGCACTACTCTTCGGCCTCTTCGCCATCGTAGATGCCTGGGTCATTATGCGATGGGCCATGTTCGACGGGACCGAATTGCAGCTCACCACCGCTTCTCTCGTGATTGCTGTAACCCTGAACGCCACCATACTTTTCCTCTATGGCTGGCTGCTGGAAGCCGCATGTGGCGCAACGCTCGGCAAGGCTCTGGTGGGCATCCGAATCGTGCGAACTACGCAACGTGGTGCCTTGGCTGCCTGCGCGGTTCGCAATCTCCTGAGGATCGTAGACGGCCTTGGATTTTATCTGGTGGGAGCCGCGGTCGCCTGCTGTTCCGACATTCGCCAGCGCGTTGGTGACATGTGCGCGCATACGGCGGTAGTCGAAGACAGGTTCGGGATCGGTATCCGAATCGCCGCGTTCGTGCTGTGGATCATGACCATGGCCGGAGCGGGCTGGGCCGTGCCGCGCATTTGTTCAGCCAACGTCTCGGTACATCCGCGGTATCTCAGCCAAGTCGTCGTCCGCATCGGCAGGACCGCAGATTCCGCTTACTTCCACACCGCTGGGTTCACCCTGGATGTTCACTCCTCCACCACCCGCTAAGTGCGATTCCAACGAGGCATGGGCCTTCGCTCAGTAGAAGCTCTGATCGGCGGAGAGCCAGCGCAGTGATACGGGGATTTCTCGAAAGTTGTCGTGCTAGACTTTCTCGAAATTCAGCGGTCTAACTTCCGCTTTATGACGACGCTTGATGTCCTGATTGCGATCCCAGTTATACCCCTCGCTCCTATGGTAATAACGTGGTGGCTTCCCTGGGAGCGGTGGATTCCTTGGGGAAAACTGCCGAAGCTCGTGTTAGGACCCTACGTTGTGTACGCCGGGTTTGCAGCTTGGCACTTCCACTCCAGCAACTGGTTTGTACTGATAATGATTGTCGCGGGAGCCATTCTGACGATCATGGGCGCGGTTGAGGAGGCCCCCGCGACTCTCCCCTCCACTACCGACAAACAATTTCTCAAATCTTTGGAAGACTGGCTGGGCGGGCAATCAGAAGTCATGATCCTCGTTCGCTATTCCCGTGCGGCGGGAAGCAAGTCCTTCGAGTTTTTTACTTCGTTCGCTGCGCTGAGAGCGAGGCTGGCTTTGTTGAAAGCTGAAACCAGTGTAACGGCGTTCCGCAAGCCTCAACTCCCGCTGCGGGGCCGTGTTGATGATGAGTTCATCGGCAAGTGTCTGAGCTTTATACCAGGGGGTACAGAATTTCTAGTTCTTGAAACTGACCCGCGGATGGCAACGCAGCAGTGGCTGTTTCACCACCAAGCTGGAGCGTCCACGGATGAGCTACAGCAAGCCCTGGAAGGGCTGCGAGGAAGGCTGGTCGCCGTCGGCGAATACCCGCAATGGCTGAAAGATAGTCCTGACGTGATTTCTGCGTACGTTCCGAAACAAGACGGCACCGTCAAAGCAGGCGTCTACTGAGGGCAATCTACCACAGAGGTTGAGCACAGGGGCTGCGCTCGCCACCACGGTTTCCGTTTTGCCGACCGTGCAGAGATAATCAGCGAAGTTGGGGCCGTGAGACGTTGTCTCTCGCGCTTCTGATTAGCGTGGCTGAAGATTAACCGTGATGCCAGGCGAGCCATCCAGAGCCCTCTTAAGTGGGCCGCAGGCTGCTAGCGGATGTTCAGGTCAGCATAGTGGGCGAAACTGGAGAGCGCGACCTGGTCGTTGCCGGGGATGTAGAAGCCAAACTTGCCCAGGCTGAGATTCGCGCCGGGCTGCGTCCAGCGATCCAGGACAGTCCAACTGTCCCCGTGCTTAATCTGGTGGACGAGTTCCGTGGGGCTAACGCGGATTTGCAGCGTGCGGAAACTTTTCTTGTCCTCTTTATGGGGAACTATGATCTCGTCCGTTTTCATCCCATTGCGAATGACGCTGCGGTAGAAGTTATTGTCGTCCATCTGGAAGAGGACGTAGTTCTTGGGGTCGGTGTAGTTGAGCACCCATTGCAGGAGGTGCCCCTTGGTAAGCATCGCGGAAAAGCCAAAGGTGCCCGAGGCAGGAACGACTCCGTATAAGACGAAGTCCCCTCCTTTGCGAGTGAAAGAATCTCCCTCATGCTTCCATGCGCCAGGGTCATCCCACTTCGACATACCAGTCGGGGCGAGCGACAGATCCAGAGTCCTGGACTGACCGGCGATGACTTCGAGCGTGGACGAGCGCGTGAACCTTTCGGCGGTGCGCGCCGTAAGAGTGTAGGTGCCGGCAGGCAGATTGAGCGGGACGCCACTGCTTACGATCTTCAGAAGCTCCCCTTTCACGATTGCAACTTTGGCGTCGGCGGGCGCGAAGGTAATTTTCAATTCGCCGGGAGCGGCCTCCAGCGTGGCATCCGCAGCGGCGAGAGATATGGCTCCGCCCGCAACGAAGTGTTTCTTGAACTGCCGGGGCTTGAATCTGTCTTTGCGCAATTCGACGGTATGGTCTCCAGGGTTGACCGTGGAGACGGAGAAAGTGCCATCGGGCGGAATGGTACCGACGAGAGTTTGATCGACGAGAACGGTGGTTCCGGGAGCGCCGCCCTGGATGGTCAGCGAGGCCAAGTGCGGCTGGGGCTGGGGCGAAGGTTGCGGCTGGAGATTGAAAACGAGGCTGGCCAGTTCGCCCTTGCGAATGCGGATCTTTTGCGCGGGAGGATCCTGAAAGCCGTTCTTAGAGATTCGTACTAGGTAGTCGGTGGGCTCGAGATTCGGCAGGCGCAGCTGGCCAGCTTGGGTGAGTTGCCGTTGAAGTTTTCCGTTGAGAAAAACTTTTGCATTGTCCTGACCGGCAACGACGAGGAGTGTGCCAAGCTCGTGAGCTGATTCGGCGGGCGGCTGTACATCGGGCGTGACTTTTCCGGCAGCGGTGTCGGAAGAGGAGCTCGACACAGGCATAGATGGTTCCGGAGTTGTTGGCGCGGGAGCGGCGACAGCGGGCGCAGAGACAGCGGGCTCGGCTGCGGCGGTCTTCGCTGCTGGCGGCGCTTGACGCTTTTGCGCGAAGAAGAAGATCGCTGCGACCAGGATGATCGCTCCGGCGGTGGAGATGAGGATTAGTCCAGTGGAACTCGACTTCGCCGGCTGTATTGGCCGGAGCGATGACTGGGATGTGGGCTTGACGGTGGTTGTGAAAGGATCGGCAGCGGGAATGCTGGCAGGTGGTGGCGGGAGCAACTGCGGCTTCGCCGGAGCGTTCCGGACCTTGCCGCGGGGGGCCATGCGGGGCGTAATTCTTGGTGGCGGAGCTTTGACCGGCGGAACTGTGGCAGTGGGAACGCCTTCAGATGGAACTAGGCTTGGCGGTACCGGCGTTTGCGGACTCGGCGTGGGTAAGACCGCACTTGGCGAAACCTGACTCGGTGCAGCCGGGCTCGGTGCAATCTGGCTCGGTGCCACCAGGCTCGGCGGAGCGCTGCTCGGCACAACCGGGACCGGCGGAACCGGGCTGGGAACCGCTGGCGAAGCCTCCGGAGCGCTGGGGCGCGGGACGTGAAAAATGACGGCCGCGCCTTTGCTGCGCGACGACGCGGTCGAACTCTCCCGGGGGACCAATCCCAGGCGCAGGAGCAGGGCATTGGCGATGGACAGGATTTCGCCATCCGTCCAATGCTTGGCGGCCACCGCTTGTATGCGCTCGACCAGGGCTTGTTTTGCGGCCACGTCCGCGGCCCCACCGATTTGGTGCTGCAGGCGCCGCAGGTCTTCCAAGTCGCCGCGGCGGGCCTGACGCCGCCGAGTATCCTGGTCGCGCTGGATTGCATCCTGGATCTGAAGCAGCTTGGGATCGTGGGGATGAACCGCCAATCCCTCAGCAACCCACGCCAAGGCTGCGAACAGATCGCCGGAGGAGTGCAGCTTACTGGCTTGCGAAACCCAGTCCTCGACAGAGCTTGTTTCTTTCCTGCTAACGATCCGGCTGAGGATCGTTTTGGCGGTGGGATGCGCGGGGTTCAACTGGAGCGCCTGATTGGTGAGCGTCTCGGCTTTCAGCCAGTCCGTTTCAACCAGGGATTGCGCGTGCTCAACGAGGGCGTTGGCCAGAATGGCGCGGGCCAGAGGATTGCTTTTATCCAGCTCGTGGGCCTGGCGCAACAACTGAATCGCCTCGGCGGACTTCCGCTGTGCGAAGAGTTCCTGGCTTTCCGTGATCAGGCGGTCGGCTTCGGCCTTGCGCTTTACGCCATCGTGCGCCAGCTTTTCCAGTTCGGACAACTCCGCATCGTTGGGGAGTTCGGCGGCCGCGTCCCGCAACACGTCCAGGGCGCGAGAGTAGTCGCCCGAATGCAGGCAGAGGTTGATCTGCTCCACGAGCTGCGTTTTGGATTCGGTTTGCAGGTCGCGCTTCTTCTCCAAGTGCTCTAGCCTCGAAGATCAAACCTGGATATGGAAGAGCAAATTCTCAAGGCGTACCCCGTTGTGCGGGGCCTCAAAAAATCTTACTTGATTGGGCGGAAAAAGGTAGTGTCCTAGTAGTTGCATCGTTGGCACTGTACTGTTGAGGCGAAGGGCCTTCAAGTCTTTGGGTTTGGCGCAGTCCTGTTCCCCGAAACGCGTTTTCGCCCCGTGTTTGTCGTGACTTTCGTGCACAATCTGCAAGTTGATGACTGTTTCGAATGATCTGCAACGCAGTAACATTCAGACGTGGTCCGTCGAGCCAGAGAGTACCGATCCACGAAGAGGTCTGCGATTCCCCTCATCCTGAGCGGCTTTTTGCTCACTCTGTTTTCCTCCGGGTGTAAGAACGCACCCGACGGCAGGAAGGTGCTTCTGCAGTCCGAGGCAGCTTTGGATGCCGTCCGGAGTCTTCGCATACACGTCGAATTTGCGAATGGAACGTATATGGCCGACGAGGAATTTGCCTGCGATCAGGATGTTATTCATTACACGAAAACCCAAAAAATGCCCGCGGCTCCCAGTCTTAAGCAGGAGGTTGTTCAAACTGCGAAATACAAGTTCATTCGCACCCTGGAGCCGGACGCAGTCGATTGGCAAAGGACGGGGACGCAACGGTTTCCTTATGGGGTCTGTGCCCGTCTGAAGTCTCCTGCCGTTCAAGAGTACTCGACGAACCAGGGGTTTGTGGCCGACTGGGAAGGCACTCTGCCACCCTTCTTTGCCTTTGCCAACGAACCGGGGACCACCGTCACCCATGACCGGAACGAATCCATCGATGGCGTCCCCTGTGAAGTCTGGACCATATCGAAAGACGATCAGGTTGCCCCTCCCGCGACGGTCTGGATCGCGGTAGGGGATCGTCTTCCCCGGAAGTACATAAGGGGCGAACGCGATCATCCGCAGGGGGTGGTGACGTATTCGGATTACGGTCAAACGTTTCGGATCGAACTTCCCCCGAGCGATCTAGGCTATTAGCGGACGACGACTTCGCAATGAGCCAGTTGATGGCTCACGATTGAGGGAAATCGCCCGCCGGAATAGGTACACAGATGACTCGAAACCGCTGGATGCTGGCGATGGCAGGACTTCTCGCGGTCGCGGCTGCCGCCACAGTGCTGCTGTACCCCGTTTGCACCATTGAAAATGTGCTGGCGAGTTCTTACCTCACACCGGATGCGAAATGGTCGGTCACGATCTATTCAAAGACTTGCTCTTGCCGATTGTCGAGCAAAACTCGAGAAGTATGGGTTGCGGCACTGCGGCCGATAAGCGAACCAGCACCTCAGCGAGCCGATTATAGCGATTCCGAAGTCGTCTTTGAGGTTGACCACGACAATCCGCGCCTGCAGATTGGAGTCACATCCCCAATGGATAGCTGGCCTCAGTTTGACGGCTTGTCCGAGGCTGAAAAACAGCACTCTCTCCTCGTGATGTGCTACCCGCATTGTTCGCGCGCGATCATCCGCAAGCAACTCCATCTCTGGCGAGGTGTGCCAGTTCATTACCTCATCGATGAAGGAGAAGATGGAAGATCAATCATCCAGTGAAGCGTGCCCCCGTACCACATCGCACAATCTCACGGACCAGTCCGTCCCGGATAGAATTGGCTGGGATCACCGAGTGACCGAACTACTTTCATGAAATTGCGAAACGCCCTGTCAATCTCTCTGTGCGCCGTTCTGCTGAGCGCTGCCAGTTCACAGACCCCCGGGCGAAGGCCGGAGCTACCTGTGGGCCATCTGACCGCGGGTCGGGATATGAGCGCTGCTCGCGGCGCGCACACAGCGACGATTCTTCCCGACTTTCGTGTGCTCATCGCCGGAGGCACTGGCAAGAGGGGCGTTGCGCTGGCCAGCACCGAAATCTACGATCCGACCAAAGAGACTTTCACCGCGGCCGCGCCGATGATCGTGCCGCGACAAGAACACATTGCCGCCGTGCTGTCCGACGGCAAAGTTCTGATCGCGGGCGGCGACAACCCCCGCAGCGGTCCGCTCGCGGCTGCGGAAGACTACGACTACGAAACCGGCAAGTTCACGCAACGAGGAAGCATGCACGCGCGGCGGGCACGCGCCGCCGTCGCCGTGTTGCGCGACGGCAGTCCACTCGTGACCGGCGGCACCGACGGCGCGCCCCTCGACTCGGCCGAAACCTACGACGTGTTGACCGGCAAATGGACGCTGGTCGGGAAGATGTCTTCCCCGCGCGTCGGCCATACGGCCACGCTGCTTCCCGATGGCCGTGTGTTGATCGTCGGCGGAGGCGGCAAGGATCGCACCGTGCTGGCATCGGCTGAAATCTTTGATCCGAAGACGAAGCAGTTCACTCCGGCCGGCGAGATGCACCAGGCGCGATTCCATCACGCCGCCGTCCTTCTCACCAACGGGAAGGTCTTGATCGTCGGCGGAACCTGCTTCGGGGAAAAGTGCTCGAGCCCAGACGGGACGCTCGCATCCGCCGAGTTGTACGATCCCGCGACTCACACTTTCACCCAGACGGGAAACCTGAACGAAGCCCGCACCAAGCTTCCAGACTGCGCTTCCCTGCTCGATGGCCGCGCGCTGATCGTCGGAGGCGCCGCGTCCGCTGAGATCTTCGATCCCAGAACCGGAGCATTCCGCACCGTGACGGGATCTATGGATGCTGCTCACCACAGTTCCGCCGCCATTCAGCTCATGGATGGCTCGGTACGAATCTTTGGCGGCTATGACTCCTCCGCCAACGGCGTCGCCAAAACCTGGATCTATCGACCCTGATTCCGCACGGCGGATCGCTCTGAGAGTTGCCGTTTGCGGATGGTCTCAGACGCCTGGGATACATTTGAGCGCTCGGAAGAAGCCATGCTCCAGCTTGAATTTGGGACGCGCAGCGGGGAGCTAAAGCGATTTAAACGACATGACAGTAACTATAGTTATTTCAATACGATACATAGATCCTTTTTATGTCGCACTTGATGTGCCGAATATCCCTGAAATCATCAGCTTATACAGACTGGTGCACATCTTCTGAGGCAGCGACTCCCGACCGGGTCTTGACACCGCACCCCTCTGAATTTCTCAGGTCACTTTCTGTGGGTAAGAAAATTCCTTAAGAACAAAGGCGGATTCTCTTTCGAGAATCCGCCCGGTCGTTCCTAGAGTTTTCGAGTTAGTTTCCTGTTCCGTTCAGGGTAATCTTCTGGGGTCCCGTTGGATCGGTATCGCCGATGCTGAACGTTGCGGTGAACGTGCCCACGGCTTGCGGCGTGAAGATGAACCCGAACGCACAGCTTGAATTGGCGGCCACGGCCCCTCCGTTTGCCGGGCAGGTCGTGGTTGCGGGGTCAAGGGCCCAGTACGGATTGGTACCGGTGAAATTCTCGCTGCTGAGGGTCATGGCGGTTGAACCGGCGTTGGTGAAGGTCGAGGTCATCGCCTTGCTGGAACTTCCAGACTTGATGGTCCCGAAGTTCAGCGTTGTGGGTGACACTTTCACCGCCGTTCCGAGACCGCTGATCAGCAGTCCTTGCTTGGCCAGCGTGAAGTTCCCGTAATACACCTGTGTTACGTTCGCCCCGCCGGACTGGGTCGGACTAAAGGTGACGGTGGAAGTGCAACTCGCGCCGGGTGCCAGGGTGGCTGGGCTGATCGGGCAGTTGTTGGTCATGTTGAACTCGTTCGGGTTCGCGCCTTCCAGATCGATCAGGCTGAACGTGATCGGCACGCCGCTGTCGTTGGTGAAGGTGTCCGTCTTCGGCGCGGACGTCGTGCCGATGAGCTGATAAGTGTTGAAGTTCATGGTACGCGGAGTCAGGGTGATCGGAATGTTGCCGTTTCCAGTCATCACCGCTCCGTATACCGTGCCGTTCGTTGCCGTGATCAGCATCTGGGCATCGGCGGTTTCAGACGCCGTGGGAGTGAAAAACTCTGAGAACACGCAGGTCGTGCCCGCCGCAATCGTAGCAGCGCAGGTGTTGGTCTGGCTGAAGTCGGTCGAGGACGCGCCCGTGAAGGAAATTGCTCCCAGCGTGTAGGTCGTCGTGCCGTTATTCTTCAGCGTGATGCTTTTGGCCGCACTCTTGAACCCGGAGGTCTGTGTTCCAAAAACGACCGTGCTGGGAGAAAGCGTGATGACATCGTCTTTCAGCACCGATACCGTATTCGCGGTCGCGGCTGCCACTGCAATGTCGAGCTTGCCGTTGTTGTTGAAATCGCCCACCGCGACTCCGCTCGGACCAGCACCGGTCGGGTAGACGGACTGCGCCTTGAAGGTTCCGTCAGCGTTGCCCAGCAGCACCGAAACCGAATTGTCGTTGTAATTGGCCGAGATCAGGTCCACTTTGCCGTCGGAGTTCACGTCGGCAGCCGCGACGACTACGGCGTTCGCGCCAATTGAGAATTCCCTGTGGTTCTGCAGCGTGCCGTTGCCGTTGCCCAACAGCACCGAGACGGATTTGTTGGAAGTGCCGGCGGCGACATCCAGCTTGCCATCGTTATTGAAATCGCCGATGACGACACTGTTCGGCAACTTCGCGGTGTTGAAAGGAGTCGGACCGCCGAAGGTTCCATCCCCGTTGCCGAGCAGAATGGCAACTGTGTAATCCGTGTTGTTGGCGACGACCAAGTCCAGCTTGCCGTCCGCATTGAAGTCACCGATGGCGACGCCCGAGGGACCGTTGCCCGTTGCGTAGTCCACGTGCGCTTTGAAGGTTCCATCGCCATTGCCCAGCAGCACGGCGACTTTGTTGTCGTTGAAATCCGCGACGATGATGTCGAGCTTGCCGTCGCCGTTCACGTCCGCCGTCGCCAGCGCGACCGGCTGATTGCCGGTGGGATACTCGACGTGGCCCTGGAAGGTGCCATCGCCATTGCCCAGCAGGATCGTGATTTCGCTCTGAAATTGATCTACGGTCGCGAGGTCGATCTTTCCGTCACCGTTGAAATCAGCGGCGATGATCGCGATTGGATGTCCCGGGACCGGATATTCGACGTGAGTCGGGAACGTTCCGTCTCCGGCTCCCAGAAGCACCGACACGCTGTTGTTGCCAGTGGCGACGGCCAGATCGGCTTTGCCATCCCCGTTGAAGTCGGCGCTCACGGCATCCTGGGGCGTGAGGTCGGTGCCGTATTCGAGCTTGCCGTAAGCCAACACGAGGCCGGTCTTAACGATTTCAAAGTGCGCGACGTTGGACATGCCTCCGCCGGGCGCGGGATTGGCCACGGTAACATTCGCTGTCCCCGCCGTGGCAACATCCGCGGCGTTGATGCTGGCCGTTACCTGCGAGCTCTTCACAAATGTCGTAGTGCGGGCGCTGCCGTTCCAATACACGGTCGCGCCAGAAACAAAGCCAGTGCCGTTGACGGTCAACGTGAAGGCAGCCGAGCCCGGCGACTTGGTTCCGGGCACGAGTGGAGCGGTGACCAGTGGAATGGCGTTTTGCGCCAGCGCGGAAGCTCCCAGCAACAACACCGACAGGGCAATCAAGGCCAGGGTCACTATATTTTTGCGGCGTTGTGAGAGCATTCCCTCACCCATATTTTCGGCACTCTGCGGTTGGCAGATATTCACGGAGTCATCTCCCTCGTCGATGTTTCAAAATGAGTAGGTTTAGTCGGAACCCAGGTCGTGGTCTCGGCGGATGGGGGATACGGCAAAGACCGAGTCGAGGATCTCAGTTTCGCTGCCTTCCTGGGGCCTGTCAAGATGAAGGAACTTGCACAGAGTCTTTGGTTTAGGGGGAAAAACGGGTGCTGCTGAGATGGCCGATTGGAGCCCCATCCAGGCCCGCTCGGAATGCGCTGTACGGGTGGTTCAGGCGCCGAAACCATCCCCCTGCGGAAGCGCAACTTCGCAGGTGGGACTGGGTTATCATCCCATAACAACTCGGGTTCGCTTCTCAATCCTGGAGCATAGGAAAATCAATGGCTAGAAGGTCTTCCCCAAGCCCCAACACGTTCTCTCAATTTCTGAGCCTTATTCTGCCGCTGTTGGCGCTCGCGGGCCTGACCTCCTGCGGGAGCAGCTATGCCAGGCCGGGCGGTGGCGGAGGGGGGGGCGGCGGCGGTGGAGGCGGCGGCGGCGCCCAGTGCGCTCTGCCGACTACGATCCCGAGCGCTGCGACGACGACCAACGGGGTAAACAAAATCGTGGCCGGCACGCTCATGGATTTGCACGTCGGCAGCGCAAATCTCTTGTCCTCGGTCACTGTCCCGTACGGCGGCTTGCGCTTGTGGGACACCGGCACCGGCTGGGCCGAGATCAACACCGCAGACGGCACCTACGACTGGTCAAACCTCGATAGTTTTTCCTCCGCAGCCCAAGCGCAAGGTGTCGATCTTTTGTATAACCTCGCACGCACACCGACGTGGGCATCGTCGGGCCCGTCGGATACCAGTTGTGCCTACAACAACATCGGGGGTGGGCCGGGGCAATGCCATCCACCGAAAGATCTGAATAGCGACGGCAGCGGCTCGGACCAGGACTGGATCAACTGGGTCACCGCGGTGGCTAGTCGCTACAAGGGCAAGATCAAGTACTACGAAATCTGGAACGAGTGGAACATCCCGCTCTTCTGGGTTGGTACACCTGCCCAACTGGTGCGGATGGAGCAAGACGCACGTTGCGTCGTGGAAGGTCCCCCGGCTGGATTGTCGTGCACGAAAAACGGCAGCAGTTTCCCGAGCGGGACCGGCATCGATCCGAGCGCTCAGATCATCACCCCGTCTCCGGTCGGGGCGCACACCAACTTGAACGCCGTATCCACTAACTTTTCTATCTACTTCAACACTTCCGTTGGTGGATACAGCGGGGGAACGTTCGCTGACATTCTCGGCTTCCACGCGTACGTGGGCACCAGCAAGGGTTCCGGCATGTGTCCGGTCGCGGAGGACGTGAACACGGTTATCGATGATCTGAAGAACGTGGTGAGTGGAACGTCCCAGGCCGGCAAACCGTGGTTCAACACCGAGGGTGGCTGGAGTCAGGCGCCGGATGAAGGCTTCACCGACCCTGACCGGCAAGCTGCGTTCCTTCCCCGGTATTACCTGCTTCAGGCTTCCCTGGGACTTGAGAGGGCCTATTGGTACCGCTGGGACAGCGGTCAAACCTACGGCGGGAGTTTGTGGACGCAGAGTGGCGGTGCCACCCCGGCGGCAACCGCCTTTAGCGAAGTCTACAAGTGGATGGTGGGTGCGACTCTGACCAACGCTTGCGCTCCGGTCTCGGGCGGGTCGACGATCTGGTCGTGCGGATTCTCCCGATCCAACGGATATAAAGCCCTCGCCGTCTGGGACGTATCGCGAGACTGCACCAGCACGTCATGTCCCAGCACCGCGTACACCGTACCTTCCGGGTACACGATGTATCGGGACGTTGCCGGGAACGAAACCAACGCCGGATCGAGCGTATCGATCGGCGCTAAGCCGATACTGCTGGAGACAGGGAAATTGCCGTAGAGCAGACAGGTACGACGAGGCGTGTCGGGCGTCTCTACGGGACGCGCTCCCTTGCGCGTGCACGCTATCCCGGCCTTGAGAACGCCGGGCTACTGTCGTTGGTCCCTCCGGGACCCTCATTTCCTGCGCCGCGTTTCATTTTTACATCTACATCACGGCAGGCCGTTGGCGTCCGTCAACGTGTACAGGTCAGCGGACGGAACCAGCGGGGCCGTGCTGCTGGACCCTCCGAAGGTAATCATCTGGTTCGAAACCGGATCGTACTGGGAACTGGCAAAGCGGCGCGGCTGGCCCGAGACTCCCTGGGTCCACGAGGCGCTGCCAGTCTGTCCATTGGCGCCGGAGAGCATCCAGATGTCGCTGAGCACGTGGGCTCCGTCGTAGCCGCCGTAGATGGTCATGATGTTGTTGACGGCGTCGTAGATTGCGGTCTGTCCCGAACGGGCAACGGGGCCGCTATTGAGCGGAAGGAACTGCGTCCAGGTGGGAGTTCCACCCGTACCGTTGGCGTTCGAAAGAATCCACAGATCACCGAAGGGCGTTGAGCCGGCATCGCCGCCGAACACGATGAGAGAGTTCGAGGTGGGATCGTAGATGGCGCTGCTGCTTTCGCGGACGCTGGGCGGCGTTCCCGCGGGCGACAACTGCGTCCAGGCGGGAGTTCCGGTTACGTCATTCGCGTTGCTGAGAATCCACACATCGTTGTAGTAGGTTGCCGCGGCGCAACCGAAGCCGCCGAAGATCACGATGGTATTCGTCGCCGAATCGTAGGCCGAGGCTTGCAGCGTGCGCGCCGGGGGAACGACGCCGGAGGGCTGCAGGGAAAGCCAGCTTGGGGTGCCTCCCTGCAAGTTGGCGTGCTGCAGGACGTGGTAGTCGTTCTGACAGGTTCCGGTCGATCCGCCGAAGATCATCAGGCGATCGCTGCCGCTGTCGTACAAGCCGGTTTGTCCGTAGCGCGGTGACGGCGCGCTTTTGACGTTGACCATGCTCCACTTGAGATTGGAAGAGCCGATCACGTTGGAGGCCTGGAAGTAATCGTTGAAGTTCAGGTTGTTGATGGAGTGCTGGCCTCCCCAGACAAAGAAGCTGTTGGTGGCGGAATCATAAAAAGCCGATTGCCCGTAGCGGACCGCGGGCCCACCGAGAATCCATTTCGGAGTCACTTTTGCCAGGCCATTGGCGCCGGTCATTGTGAAGGCATGCGAATTCGTAGCCAGCTTGGGGTCGGTGCTGCTCCCGGCGAAGACGTACATATATCCCAGCGACTGATTGTAGACCGCACTGTGGTACGCTAGGCTGGGCGCGGTGCCGGAACTCTTGAGCTGAATCCAACTCGGGCTGCCAATGCCGTTGGCCGAGGTGAGAATCCATGAGTCGAAGATAGTCTGTGTCTTGCTCGAGCCGCCGAAGATGGTCATGCGGTTACTGGCGGTGTCATAGATCGCACTCTGACCGGTTCTGGCGAACGGGGCGGTACCGGTGACGGTGAGTTTCGTCCACACAGGTGTGCCGCCGTTGCCGTTGGCATTGGAGAGCGTCCAGACATCACTGAAGAGAGTTGTTTTGATGCCGGCATCGCCCGCATACACCGTGAGGATGTTGTTGACGGAGTCGTAGACGGCGCTGGCGCTCTGGCGCGCTGAGGGCGGAGTACCGGAGGTGGCGAGTTGCGTCCAGGCGGGCGTACCGCCATTGCCATTGGCATGGCTGAGCACCCAAACGTCGTTGAAATATCCCGAGGAGCAATTGTTGCCGCCAAACACGATCAGGGTGCTCGTGGTGGAATCATAAGCGCCCGCGGAATTGACGCGCGGAGTCGGCGCCGTGCCGGAAGGAGCGCCTGTGACCCACGCCGGAGTACCACTCTGTCCATTGGCCCCGTCAAGAATCCACACATCGTTGGCGCACGACGAGGCGCTCAGCGCCCCGCCGAAAATTGTCATGCGATTGCTGCCCGAGTCGTAGGCCGCCACGTGGCCATAACGCGCTTGCGGCGCGGTTCCTGTGGGAAACTCTTGCGTGAAGCTGTCACTCTGAGTGCTGGACGTCACGCCCAGCCAGACATCGTTCAGGCTGGCCCCGGTCGCAGAGGATTGCCCCCCGAAGATGATCATCTGCGCGCTGACCGGATCGAAGACGGCAGTGTGCGAGTGACGCGAAGACGGACCTTCGAGGGTCCAGACTTGAGCATTCAGCAACGTGCCACATACAAACGTGCTGAACATCGAAAACGTAAAGAGAGCGCGCTTCAGTTTCATAGGAGTCCGTTTGCGTTAGTCCGTGAGAAAAAGTAATGAAAAACAGAATGGCGTGCGAGAAGAACACTGAGCGGGGCCGGGTGCCACACCTTCATTGAACAACACTCCCTAATCGAACAAGTATCACTTGCCGTGATCATCGGTCGGAACGCTCAGACTGCCGCAGAACGCCGTGCGCACTGCTACCCAGACACGAAATTCAAGTGGCCAGAAATGATGCAACGAGGAGGAGGAGGAATCTGTAAACTTAAGCGGTTCTTAGTCTTGCCGACCATCCGACCCCTGTCAAGATGAAGAAACTTGCACACCGCCCGGATCGACGACTCGCACGTGAATGTTGAGGTTCGCCCGCGAACTAATCGACAGCACGGGCCTGCTGCGTATGCTATTTTGAAGGCGCCGACGGAAGAAACGCCGTTGGCTGGAATTCTCCACGCAGAGCGGTCTCTCTCGAAATGGCCACTCCTCCACCGGATGAGGCTTCCGCGCCCCAGAGCAGGTTCTCGTCCTCCACCCGGCTTGCCACTTGGATCCTAGCAGCAACCGCCGTGGTTTATGCGCTGCTCGCCGGCCTTCATACGCTGCAAGACTTCGATCTCGGCTGGCAGCTCGCTACCGGACGCTGGGTCGTGCAGCACCATCGTGTCTTCTCTGCCGATGTCTTCTCTTACACCGCGGCTGGACAGCCGTGGATCTATCCCGCGTTCTCGGGCGTGATCTTCTACATCGCTTTCCTGGCGGGGGGATATGCGCTGTTGTCGTGGCTGGGTGCGCTGGCTTCGGCGGGAACGGTGGCGCTGCTGCTTCGCCCCGACAGGCTGGCAGTGTCGGCGGCGCTGGCTGTGCTGGCGGCGCCGTTGATTGCGAACCGGACACAGCCGCGGGCGGAGATGTTTACGACAGTGTTGTTCGCGGCGTTTCTTACGCTGCTGTGGAAGTACTACCGGACGGGACGTTCAGCGCTGTGGCTATTGCCGATCCTGATGGTCTTGTGGGTCAACCTGCATCCGGGATTCGTGGCGGGGCTCGCGTTGAGCGCGGGATATCTGTTACTTGAGGCGCTCGACCTGCTTTCCAGCCAGAAGCGCGAGGCTGCGCTGGCTCGATTGCGGCATGCCTGGCCGTGGCTCGCCGCCACTTGTGTTGCGACGCTTCTCAATCCGTGGGGGCCTCTCATCTATTCGGCGCTGGTGCGTCAGCAGCGGGCGCAGGCCCTGCACAATCTGTGGGTGGTCGAGTGGGAGAGCGTTCGGCTCTCATGGGCGAGCCTGCATCAGGCGCTGGGCTGGCGCGATCCGCAAAGCTCGTTCTGGTGGCTGCTGGTGGCGGTGATCGTCAGCGTCGTATTCGCGCTGTGGCGCAGGCAGTGGGGCGCGGCCTTGTGGCTCGCCGGAGCTGCGTATCTCGCGATGCGGCATGTGCGGTTGCAGGCGTTGTTTGCATGCGTCGTGGTCGTGGTGGGAGGATTGCTGCTGGACGAGTTTGCGCGTGCGACGGCGAAGCAGTTCGCAGGTTCCCGTAAAATTCCCACTTCTCGCGCCAAGAACGCGCGAGAAATGGGGCACCCCGCACCGTTTAATACTCGCTTCAAGCTGGCTGCGTTGGTTGTGCTGACTACATTCCTGGTTCTTCTCAGCGGAGTGCGATCGGCCGATCTGATTTCTAATCGCTATTACCTGCGATCCAGCCAGCTATCTTCTTTCGGAGCGGGCCTGTCGGGGTGGTTTCCGGAGCGCGCGGTAGATTTCGTAGAACGCGAGAAGCTTCCGGCCAACGTCTTCAACGGCTACAGCCTTGGCGGATATCTCACGTGGCGCCTCTTCCCTGCATACCCTGATTACATCGACAGCCGCGCCTTGCCGTTTGGTCCGGAACTCTTCTTTCGCGCGTATGATCTTGCGGCGCAACCGCCGAACTCGGTGACGTGGCAGCAGGAAGCCGACGCGCGCGGCATCAACACGATTGTCATTCCCCTCTCGCGTTATCAGGGGATGACGCTGTTTCCGCAGCTGCACGCGTTTTGTCGAAGCAAGGCCTGGCGGCCCGTGTATCTGGATGAAGTTTCTGGCGTGTTCGTTCGCGTCACTCCGCAGAATGCTTCCCTGCTCGACCGGCTGCAAATCGACTGCGACACGACCTCGTTTCATCCGCCCGGCGCGGCTCCGCCCGCACGAGACAAAGCAGTCGCGTTCAACTTCTGGGCAAATGCCGGAGGGGTGCTGTACAGTCTCGAACGGTACCCGGAAGCCCTCGAGAACTTAGATCGAGCGCAATCGATCTTTGGCGACAACGCCAGCGTGCATCTGCTGCGCGCCCTGGTGCTGAAACAGACCGGCCGGGCGGCCGAGGCGGAAGCGGAGTTCCGCACCAGCCTGAGTCTTGAGCCGAGCGACGAGGCCTGGATGGATTTCGGACTCTTCTTCATGGGGCAGAGGCGGTACGACGATGCTGTGAATCTATTCCGCAGTTCCGCCGAGTCGTCGTCGCGTCCGCACGAGATGTGGATGATGCTGGGGCAGGCTTACCTGCAGATGCACCAGCCAGAACCAGCGCTGGACGCGCTCGACAAGGCGGTGGCGTCAAGCCCGTTTCACGAGGAGGGAGAGGCGATGGGAGGCACCTTCAATTCGATGGTTGCGACCGGCCGCGCGAAGGCATGGTACCAACTGGGAGACGCCGCGCGGGCCGTCAGCTATCAGGAAGAAGCGGTGCAGTTCGCGCCGAACGACGCGAAATTGTGGCTCGGCTTGGCAAATCTGTACGAGGTGCAGGGGCGCGTGACCAAAGCAGCCGAAGCGCGGCTAAGGGCGAATTGGCTGGGCGCGCACTGAGAATTGTTGCAGCGCTCGCGCTGATTGCCGATGGATCAACGAATGCAAACGGGTGGTTTCAACAGTTAACTTCCGGGTAGCCCGTCACTCGCTATCTACTAGAGACAATTCGTAGATTCTTGGAGTATCTTTTGTTCTGATCGAGGGCTGCGATAGAGTAGCGCGCAACATGAAATGCTCGTCCTTGAGATTCTTCCCTATTTTGTTCGTTAGCTTGGCAGTGTGGGCGCAGGGGCACCAGAGCTTCGAGCCCGATCAAAAAGCATGCGTCGCGTTAGCGCGCGCCGGTGGACCTGTGGACTCGGCTGAATTCGTCCGGCCGCCCTTCACTGCATTCGCCGGGGGAACAGCCGCCGGCGGAACAGCAGTTCCCCCGATAACCGTCAATGTCCCGTTCTGCCGCGTCGTAGGCGCGCTGAGGCCGACGAACGACTCAGATATCCGGTTCGAGCTGTGGTTACCACCACAGGCGGATTGGAATTCGAAATTTCAAGGCGTGGGCAGCGGAGACTCGCGCGGGACGATTGAATACCGAGCGCTGATGCGCGGGCTGGTACGGGGGTACGCAACCGTATCGACGGATAGCGGCCATCGAAGCACAGGCGGCGTCATTTGGGCGTTCAATCGCCCCGAGCGCATCATTGACTTCGGCTATCGTGCGCAACATTTGGCCACTCAGGCAGCCAAGACTCTAACTCAACGTTTCTATGGCCGCGCGCTACGGTACTCATATTTCGTCGGATGTTCTCAAGGCGGGCATCACGGCATGACTGAAGCGCAGCGCTTTCCAGAAGACTACGACGGCATCATCGCCGGTGCGCCGGTTTACAGTTGGACCGACGAAATGGTGGATCAGGCATGGAATGCCCGCGCTCTCCAGCAGATACCTTCACACGCATTGTCAAAAGATAAACTTCCCTTGTTGGCAAAGTCAGTAATAAAGGCGTGCGCTGGTCCAGATGGACTCATCAATGACCCGCGAAAATGCTCATTCGATCCCGCCAGTCTTCTGTGCAAGGATGCGAACGACCACCAGTGCCTCACGAGTGCTGAAGTCGAAGCCGTCCATCAAATGTACGCCGGGCCAAAGAAGTCGGATGGTGTACAACTTTCTCCCGGTTTGAGCCGCGGAGGTGAAAGTGATTGGGATTGGCTTTGGTCGAATCCCGAGCGTCTTGGTGGGAGCTGGCAGGGCGTATTTCGATACATGGTTTTTGACGACGAGGCATGGGATCTTCCGAAAATGAATTTCGATCGCGATCCCGAGCTGGCGCGCAAGAAACTCGGCAACACACTCAATCCAGACAATCCGGATTTATCGCAGTTTGCCAAGCATGGCGGCAAGATGATCGTGTATCACGGCTGGGCCGACGATATGGTCCCTTCCGAAGGGTCCGTGAATTATTTCGATTCTGTGCTCAAGTTTTTGGGCACAACTCGGACGAAGGATTTTTATCGCCTTTTCATGATTCCTGGCATGGCTCATTGTGGCCGAGGCCCGGGTGCCAATGTGCTGTTTCAATCAGAACTAGCGAGAAATATTCCTCTTGAACCAAAACGCGACATGCTGACGGCTCTGGAGCATTGGGTCGAGAAGGGGGAAGCTCCAGAGGCATTCGTCGTTTCTCGCGTAGAAGAGGACGGTCAAGTCCCGCGTATGCGGCTTGTTTGCCCCTATCCCTCCGCTGCCACATATAACGGTACAGGCGATCCGGCTCAGGCTCAAAATTGGGCGTGCTCGAAGTAGTTGGTAAAGCATTCTCGGAAGGGTTCGTCGGACGCATAGCGGCTAGTTTCCGAATCACCGCAAACCGGAAACTTGCCGCTGTTGGCGAAATATCGATATGACACGCATCGAGTGGGAAGACAGGTTGGACTTCTGCCGCGGGATTGAAGCGCTCTCGAGGCACGGAACCGTCCCTCAAAACAAAAAGGGCCGCGCTTACGCGCGGCCCTGTCCTACCGTGGTCCTGTTCGCCTTACAGCGAGCGCAGGAAGTTGACCAGATCCTGCTGGTTCTTGGAGCTCAGGTTGTTGAAGTTGGTGACAGCCTGATTGGCTTCCGAAGCCGGATACTGCGTGTTGCCCAGGCTCATGTGATCTTCAATGGCCGTGACGATGTTGTTGGTGCGGCCATCATGCATGAACCAGAGACGCTGTCCAATGCCCCATAGAGGCGCGGTACGGAACTCGTCCGGACCAGCGCTACCCTGCGCCAGACCATCCGCCAATCCCGGACCCATGTGGTGTACGAGCAGGTCGGAGTAGAGATTGATGGTGGCGTTGCCCAGCGCCGGACGCGAAGTCGGCGGCGTCTTGAACGAAGTCGTGTGGCAGTAGACGCAACCCGCGTTGGTGAACTGGGTCTTGCCGTTCTTGGTGGAGCTGCTGGACGGGCCCGGTGTGGGCGGCGCCATCCACTGGATGAAGTATTCGGTGCGCTCCGAATCGCCAGGGAACATTTCCGTCAGGATGCCGGGCGTGAAGTTGGTGACCGTTTCCGGCACAGGATTCAGAACGCATCCCGCAGTCTGGTCCATTTCGTTGGGGAACGTCTCATTGGTGACGCCCATTTCGACGTTCATCTGTTGCGCGGCCATGATGAGCGTCGAACGAACCTGCGCCTTCCAGCCGAAACGCTGGATGCTGCCGTCGTTGCCGCTGTACACGGGATGTCCCGTGATGCCAAGCGACGCCTTCTGGGTCAGGTTCGCATTCATGTTGTTGATGATGTCGATGTTGCGAACCACTTCGATCAGGCCATCGCCATACGTCGGCGACACCTGGCGAAGCGCCAGATTGCCCTGCGAAGCGGCGGTCGTGAAGTCGGGCTGCGTGATACCGCAGCTGCCGCCATCGGTGCGGCCCTTAATGGTGAAGAGCTGATGCACCGTGCCATCCGGAGTGGTGGTTCCCGGCTGGTTGATGAAGCGCGCTTCGAGAATCGGACCCGTCGAGGTCTCGAAGAACGGCATGGTGTTGGTCGCGCCCTTCGCGTTGTAGAGCGAGAACAGCGGGTTGTTCGGCGGGCTGGAACCGCCTACCGCCGGATAAGCATGGCACTGCGCACAGGAGTTGCCGTTGAATCGCGGCCCGAGTCCACCGTCGGTTGGCGATGTGACGAGCACGTCGTGCGCGCGGTTGAACTCCGTGGTGATGCTGGGCTCAATCTGCTGCTCGTTGGCGCTCAACGAAGCCAGGAAATTGCCGGCGTTGGCGGGCAGCGGACGCGGACCAGGATCGGTCGCGGTTACGCTGGGAGGAAGGGTTACGTTGGTCCGCAACCCGGCAGCGGCAGTCTTGTTCGCCTTTGCGCCCTTCGGGAAGTAGGCGGTCGCAACCGTGCAGATCGCCAGCAAGAGCGCGATCGGAGCCACGATCCGGACCCACTTCCAGCGGTTCGGTTGAGTCTGCTGATTCATTTCGTTCGAGAATGACATGTCGTTTCCCTTCGCCTTGGTCGTTTCCTTAAGAATCACAGCGAGCGCAGGAAGTTCACCAGATCCTGCTGATTCTGTTGCGAGAGGCCATCGAAACTGTTGATGACCTGGTTCGCTTCCGAATCCGGATACACGCCATTGCTGGTGCTTCGGTGATCTTCAATGGCTTGCACGATGTCGGTGGTGCGGCCATCATGCAGGAAGAAATAGCGCTGACCAATGCCCCACAGTGGCGCCGAGCGGAACTCGTCTCCGCCAGCGTTGCCCTGCCCGACGTTGTCCGCCAGGCCCGGACCCATGTGATGAACCAGCAGGTCGGAATACAGGTTGGCCTGCACGTTGCTCAGAGCTGCAATGGAAGACGCCGGTGTCGTAAACGAATTGTTGTGGCACAGGTTGCAACCGATGGCATTGAACTGGGCCAGTCCGTTGATCGTCGACTGCGTCGAAGCAGCCGGGGTCGGCGGAGCCAGGAAGCGCATGAACAGCGAGAAGCGCTCCAGGTCACCCGGGAAGTTCACCGGAGCCTTGGGAGCTTCGCCGGTGTCGTTGCGATCGTCGGGAACGCCCTTGGTCTTGTTGGTTCCGGGCGGCACCGGGAACGGCGGCAGGCAGCTCGGAATCGACTCGTCGTTCTCGCTGGGGAAAGCTTCGTCACTGACGCCCTCTTCCACGGTGTAGGCTTCACCCGCGAAATAGAGCAGCGATTTGTTCTGTGCCTTCCAGCCGAAACGCGTGATGGTGCCGTCGTCGTCGCTGTAGTTCGGATGTCCCGAAATTCCCAGCGACTGCTTCAGCGTCTGGTTGGCATTCATGTTGTTGATGATGTCGCTTTCCTGAATCAGCTCCATCAAGCCAGTGCCGTAGGTCGGCGTCGTCTGGCGGAAAATGATGTTGTTGGTCTGCTGCGCGGTGGTGAAGTCCGGCTGAACCATGGTCGTGCAGCCCGGCGCATCCGTGCGATTCGAGATGGTGAACATCTGATGGACGCCGCCATCGGGAGTCTTCAGGTCAGACTTGTACGGGAAGCGCGCGACCTTCACCGGCCCGTTGGCGGTGACGAAATACGGCATGCTGTTGGTCGCGCCCTGCAGCTGGTAAATGCCAAACAGCGGATTGTTCGGCGGGCTGGATCCACCCACAGCCGGATACGCATGGCAGCTGGAACAGGAGTTGGAATTGAAGCGAGGGCCCAATCCCACGGTCTTTACCAGCGGCCCACCGGCGACGAAGTTCACTTCTGTGAAGATCTGCGTCAAACGGGTGGTAATCGAATTCTGATTCGCCGTTAAGGTCGTGTAGAAGTTGCCGGCGTTTGCGGGTAGCGGCCTGGGACCCGGGTCCACTGCCAGCGATGAGCCGTGCACGACTGCTGGGCGCGTCATCAACGCAGCCAGCGCCGCCACAAACAGCAACATCAGCGCCAGGTAGTAAGGAACCCGTCGACGGGAATTGCTTCCCGAGTTGTCTTGGATAGGAGAATTGTCGGATCTGCGCATGGATTTCCAGTCCTGTTCTGACCAGTGCTTTTCTAGTTGTGCCGCTTTTCGGCGGCCACGTACGAGGAAGATGTTAGGGGGATTGCTTCCTGCTTAGGACTCGTGCAACAACAACTGCACATCAATCTGGAGCTAACGTAGTACACGCTCAACAGCGTGTCAATGAGAGGATTGACTCCGTGAAGAATCTTGCACACAATCCAACTCGGAGCCCGTTTTGTAGGCCCCACAATGTAAAGAAAATGTAAGGTAACTGTCTGGGTAATGGCCCCCTAGTGCCATTTACCGGAGCGAAGCGGTCCGACTACCTTTCTGTATAAGGTTGTGTTCCTGGGGAGCGGACGAGAGTCGCCACGCAGAGACTCTGGACCCGTGACTTAGGTTTAACTTTGTTTTCCCCCCTGACAATTGCTCGAAACGAACTACCTGGTACAAAATTGGCCGCTGAGAGACGAAGGACTCCTTAACATTTTTCGGTGCCGGTTCCCAAATCATGGCTCAACTGACAAGCTTTCCCTTGCAGGATCGAATTCGGGTTTTCGCGGCTGACAACACATCGATGAACACTCAGTTGTTGGTGGAGGCACTGGGGCGCGACGGGCAATTCCATGTAGCCACACCGGCGGCGAAAGACGCCGAGATTCTCGCGACGGTAAAACGGGAGCGCGTGCACATCGCACTGATCAGCGCAAAGCAAGGTACCGACAGCCGCGCCGGATTTGGGTTGAGCCGAGAAATCCGCACCGGTTCCCCAGGAACACGCGTGATCATGCTGCTGGATTCTTCCGAGCGAACGCAGGTCATCGAAGCCTTCCGCTCCGGAGCGCGCGGCGTGTTCTGCCGCACAG
The DNA here is from genome assembly GCA_035632675.1 of Candidatus Dormiibacterota bacterium. Taxonomy (GTDB): domain Bacteria; phylum Acidobacteriota; class Terriglobia; order Terriglobales; family Acidobacteriaceae; genus Sulfotelmatobacter. The sequence goes on along the minus strand of DASQGJ010000063.1, from coordinate 126,217 downwards.
AGTCTCTCAAGCTGCTGGCCAAGTCGATCAAGTGCGTGCATGAAGGACAGATCTGGGCGAGCAGCAGCGAACTGCATTTCCTGCTGGAAGCCATGTCGGAACCGACACCGATGGCATTCCTAAGCGCGAGCGGGGACGCTTTGTTGTCGGCCCGCGAACTCGATGTGGTTCGCTGCGTGGCCGAAGGTTTGAGCAACCGCGAGATCGCTCAGCGGCTGACCTTGCGCGAACACACCGTGAAGAATTATCTGTTTCGTATCTTCGACAAGCTCGGAGTTTCCAGCCGCGTCGAGGTCGTCCTCTACGCGCTGGGAAACCAGGGACCGGTGGTCAAGAATGATGCGCCCGTCACTGCAAAGAAAGACACCGTTCCTGCCTCGCTCGGTGCGCGGACCGATCCCTCGGTCCGATTCATGAAGCGCTGAGAGCCACCGTTACCCGGCGCGCGAGTTAGGCCCGTCCTCTCGCGGGCATTCTCCCGCACCCATGTACTTCCGGTCGCTCTGAGGCCATTGGACCTTGGGCATCTGGGCCTATCTCTGTCACTTGTCTAGTGTTTACCTCGTAGGACAGCCAGAGATGGCGTCCTTTCGAACCCCCATTCGAGAGGTAACAAATGAAGGCGTCCCGCGCACTTCCCCCGGCACGGAACTGCGATGCTGTCTCGGCTTCTAACGTTTTTGGTGTTGTTGGTGTGATGGTTCTGGCAGTTTGTCTTCCGTGGCTCACCGGCTGTGCGGGTCTCAGCAGCGGGAATTCAGGAAACAATAACGGTCCACTCATCGTGACGGGCACGCTGCCTGCGGCCCAGGCCGGCGTTGCCTACAACGCGGTGTTGAGCGTGAGCGGCGGCAAGGCCCCCTACACATTCAGCGTGCTGTCCGGAGCACTGCCGGCGGGTTTGTCGCTGGGACAAAGCTCGGGGAGCATCTCGGGAACTCCGACCCAGAGTGGCGCATTCAACTTCTCCGTTCAGGCTACGGACAGCGCGGGCATCAAAGGCTCGAACACATTTAGCCTGACGGTCTCCAGCGCGGGGTCGATCAACGTGACGGTGAGCCCCGCGACCGTGACCATCGCATCATCGGCCACAGAGCAGTTCACCGCAGTCGTCTCCAATACCTCGAACGTAGCAGTCACGTGGTCGGCTACCACGGGAACCATCAGCAGCAGCGGTCTGTATACCGCGCCCAAGGTCAGCGTGAATTCGACTGCGACTGTGACCGCAACCAGCAAAGCGGACCCGACCAAGTCAGGCAAAGCTTCGCTGACGATTACCGCGGGATCGACGTCACTCTCGATCACGACCAGTTCGCTGCCGGCAGCCACCGCGAGCACAGCCTACTCGGACACCCTGCAGGCCAGCGGCGGCACGGCCCCATACAAGTGGGCCATCTCTTCCGGAATTTTGCCCACGGGCCTTAGCCTGCAAAGCAGCGGATCGCTGTCGGGAACGACGTCGCAGACGGGACAATTCACTCTAACCATCCAGGCGAGCGATTCGTCGTCTCCGCCGCAGACCGCGAGCAAGGCCTTTACGCTGACCGTCAACAGCAAGATTACGGGGCCCACGATTTCCAAGTCGTTCTTCGCCGCCGACTTCAACAAAGCGACAGGCTGGCCGCCGACCGACGGGCTCAATCAGAGCGCCACGCTGTCAGGCATCCGCTTGTGGGATGACGGCGTAAAGTGGGGCCAGATCAATACTGCGAATGGAGTTTACGACTTCACCGCGCTCGACACTTTTCTCGGCAATGCGCAGTCCGTTGGAATGGACGTGCTGTATACATTCGGCGACACGCCACAGTTTGCGGCCATCACGACCCCGCCGGGAACCTGCCTGCAGGCGGGCCCGTACAGCTGTGCACCGCCGATCGACGTGAATGCGGACGGAACCGGCACCGATGCGTACTTCCAGGCATTTGTGACGGCTCTGGTGACGCATGCCGCGGGACGCATCAATTACTACGAACTGTGGAACGAGCCGGACTGCACCTGCTTCTGGAGCGGCAACACGGCACAACTGGTCCGCATGAGCAAAGACGCGGCAACGATTATTCGCTCACTCGATCCGAACGCGAAGATCTTGAGCCCGTCAGCACATGGGCCGTCGATGGCAACCTGGTTCGATGGGTACATTGCCGCGGGCGGCGCAGCGGACTTTGACATCGTCAACGTCCACATGCGCGGTCAGGGGAGCGCAAACGTCAATCCCGAATCGTTCCTGACTGTCTGGGGACAAGTGCAGACGGAGCTGCAGGCGCGCAACCTGACGAGCTTGCCGGTATGGGATGACGAACACGGCATTCTGCAAGGTCAGATGACCGATCCTGACATGCTGGCGGGATACGTGGCGCGCGAGGCGATCCTGCGAGCCGGCGTTGGTGTGCAACGTCAGTACGTTTACATGTGGGACAGCGTCGCTCCGTATGGACTGCAGGGCAACGGATCGGGTACCGCGTGGGATCAGGTGGCGGGGTGGCTCATCGGCCACTCCATGAGCGCGTGCACCGCGAGCGGCACCGTCTACACCTGCCAGCTCGATAGCGGGGAGATTGTGTGGGACACCGCGCAATCCTGCAGCGGCGGCGTGTGCACAACGTCGAACTATACGTATCCAACCAAGTACGTCTGGTACAAAGACATGATGAGCAGCAGCCAGTTTGCGCTCAGCGGGTCGACGGTGCAGATCGGGTACAAGCCAATCCTGCTCACGAACCAGTAAACGTCCCTCGGTAGTTCAACCAAAAAGCCCCACTTCTCGCGCACAGAACGCGCGAGAAATGGGGCACCCCGGCCAAATTCATTTACGTTCTATTTGGTACGAGCGAACGAATTACGCGCGGAGCACTTCATCCCCGACCACGACGCGGTTCCTGCCTTCGCGTTTAGCCTGGAACATTCGTACGTCGGCGAGGGCGAACAAATCCGCCGCAGTTACGCCATCGTCAGGGAAACAGGCCAGGCCTGCGCTGATCGTCATCTGCACTTGTTCGCCATGCGCACCTAACAGGAACGGTGTGGCTGCCACGGTCTCGCGCAATGATTCCATCTTGGACTGCGCGGCTTCGAGATCGGTCTCGGGGAGGATCACGACAAACTCTTCTCCACCATAGCGGCCGGAGGTGTCGCTCTGCCGGAAGGAGTCGTGCAGCAACTCGCCGATTTTGCGCAGGGCGAGATCGCCGGCGGGGTGGCCGTACGCATCGTTCAACGACTTGAAGTGATCGGCATCGATCACAGCGATGGTGAGCGCTTTGCCGTAGCGGCGGGCGCGGCTGAGTTCGACCGCGAAGCGATCGTCGACGTATCCGCGGTTGAACAGGCCGGTGAGCGGGTCGCGCGTTGCCAACTGCAGCAGCTTCTGGCTGCGGGCCACGAGAGCGAAGCTGAGCATCGCCGCCGTCGCCATGATGATCAGGCGCGAAACCTGGTTGGACCAGGCAAACATGCCATAGGAAAAAGGCGCGTATTTCAGGTTGTTGAGATCCCAGTGAGCCGCCGCGATCGAGACAATCGCCAGATATTCCCCAAACGCCAGAACGCCCGCCGTGATGCAGATGCGCTTGTCGTAGCGCAGGCCGGTGCCGGCGATGGCGAGGAAGTATCCCTCGAAGACGACTTTGCTATTGACGGCGGTGTGCGGCTCGTTCATGACGAGGAAAAGAGCGAGCGCGGCGCTCACCAGCGTCACGTCAAAGCTGCTGCTGGCGAAACTGAGCCAGGAGGGGTTGTACTCGCGGCGGATCAGAATGAAAACGGTGAGAGAAAGAAGGAATGTTCCGCCAGTGAGGCTCAGTCCGACGATGGCCTCTTTCGGGTCGTCCGGAAAGAAGAGCGTGTCGATCAGCGGGATGAGCAGGAGCACGGAGGCCAGGCCTAACCGGATCCTGGCCACGAGTAGTTCACCGGCGACGGCGGCCTGGGCGAGAACCGGGTCGGGGCGCGACCACAGAGATGCTGAGAGATTTCTGAAGCGCGAATACATAAAATACCTTGGGATTGGTACAACGCGGCCCGCGCTGTTTCATTCAGCAGATGGGGATTCTGCTCAGCGGAAACGAGACCCCGGTCAATCGTGGGAAGAAGGATACGCGGAGAGCGCGAGGACACGCAACGAGAATCGCGAGTGGAGTATCAGAAAAGCAAATGCGGAGCTATTCTTCGAAAAGCCCCAAGAACGAATCCCGCCCGAGTGCGTGCTAGACTGGCCGCTTGTCTATCGCTCTCCAAGGCCTGAAGCGGCGCCTGTTCTGGATTGTCGCGCGTGTCTGCTTCAAACTCTATCGCTGGTTTCCCTTGTTCGGCTCGCTGCGCGCCTCGATTGCAATCATTCTCCGCGATCAGAGGATCCTCGTGATTCAGCGCAATGACGGACGCGGGGTCTCCCTGCCGGGCGGAATTGCCGGATGGCGGGAAGCGGTGGAGGAGACGTTGCGGCGCGAGGTGCGGGAGGAGACGGGGCTGAGCGTGACGCGTGCGGAGTTGCAGATGCAGTATTTCAGTAGCGCGGATGTGCCCTGCAATATCTCAGTGTTCAGCGCGGACGCAGGAGGGGAGTTGAAGGATTCGTGGGAGGGATCACCGCGCTGGATGACGATCGAGGAACTTGAGCCACGGCTGTTGGAGAGCCAGTGGCCCGTGCTGGAATTGATGCGGAAGGTTGTGGGACTGGGGTAGGGATACTTCGACTCCACCGAAAGGATCGCTTCGCTCTCCTCTCGGTTCCGCTCAGCATGACGACTTCAACGACATACGCTACTGGCCGGTGCCGGTGAGTGTTACGACCTGCGGGGAATTGCCGGCTGCGTAGTTCAGGGTGAGGTCGCCCTTAATGGCGCCGGCGACGGTCGGACTGAATTCCACCCCGAGGGTGCAGGTCGAGTTTGCGAGGATGCTGGTCCCGCACGGAATGCCGCCACCGCTGGTGTAGATGTAGTCGCCGCTCGCCACCACGCTGTTGATTGTGGTCGCCACTTTCTGGTTGTTGGTAACCGTAATGACCGTCACCGCGCTCGTGCTTCCCACCGAAACCGTTCCGAATGAGAGCGAGGTGGGTGACATGGTTACGGCCAACACCCCGCTGCCGCTCGCATTCTGCACCTGAGTGCTGACGCTGGCGTCGTCGATCACGGTGACACCGCCAATGATGGAACCGGTCACCAGCGGCGTGAAGGTTGCCGTTACGGTACACGACTTGCCCGCGTTCAATGTTCCGCCGCAGGGTGTGGTCCCACTCGGCGTCACCACATAGGGGCCGCTGCCCGTCACGCTGGTGATGCTGACCGCGGCCGTTCCGGTGTTCTTGATGGTGACGGTCTTGGAGACCGCCGTGTTCAACACGACGTTGCCGAAGCTGAGGTTCGTGGGCGTGAAGGACAGAGGCGCGGTGGGGCCATTCTGGCCCGTACCGGTCAAACCGCCCGATGCGGGGCTGCCGACGCCGCTGTAACTGACGGTCAACGCTCCCTTGATCTGGCCGTTCGTGGTGGGCGTAAAGGTCACTGCGAAGGTGCACTTCGCTTTGGCGCCCAATGTCCCGTTACACGGAGCACTGCCATTCCCGACGGCTGAATAGTCTCCACTGGTCGTCCAGGTGAAGTTCAGAGTGGAACTCTGATTGTTGGTCAGGGTCATGGTCTGGGGCACGCTCGAACTGCCGACGTTGACGGCTGCAAAGTTGAGATTAGCGGAGAGGGAGACGGCCAACTGGCTGGTTCCGGTCATAGTGACGATGTGCGGCGCGCCCGTCGCCGTGTCATTGATCGTGATCGTGCCGGACTGCGCTCCGGTGACGACCGGGGCGAAACTGGCTGTAATCGTACATTTCTGACCGGCGGTAAGAATGTTCCCCGCACACGTGTCGGTCTCGGTAAATCCGCCGCTCGCCTGCACAGAATTGATGGTCACGGTGCTAAAACCACTGTTGGTGACCGTGATCTTCTGTCCCGCGCTCGTCGTATTGATAACCAGGTTCCCGAAGCTCAAGCTGGCGGGAGTTACGGAGATTGCCGCCGAAGCGCCCATCCCGGTAAGCGCAATGGTTTGAGGACTGTTATTGGCGTCGTCCGTAATGTTCAAGGTGCCGGTACGCGTGCCGGAGGTGGACGGCGTGAAAAATACGTTGACGGTGCAGGAGCCATGCGCGGCCACCGACGGTTGGCAGGTGTTGGTCTGGCTGAAGTCGCCACTGGCGGAGATGGAACTTACATTCAGCGCGACCGATTGATTATTCGTCAACGTCACGACCAGGGGCGCGCTCTTGACACCAACTTGCTGGGTGCCGAAAGCGAGGCTCACGCTGGTTAGCAGAACCGGTCCACCGGCGCAGGTGCTGGCGGGAGGAAGCGTCGCCATCTCCGTGTACCAGTACGGCTCCGTGGTGCGGTTGGAGGCCAGGTATTCTCCGGCGACCCATACGGTGCAGGAGTCGCTCGGGTCCAGCACGGCGCTGGACCAATCGCCCCAGCGATAGTTCAGGGAATCGTTGTCTTCTGCGTCGCCGTCTGTGATGGGGCTGGCAATGTATCCCCAGGTCGACGCCTGCCGCGTTCCGGGGTTGAAATTCAGGCTATCGAGGCCGGGATGCTCATTGACGCCGCTTCCGGAGGTCCCAAGAATTCCCTGCAGATTACCAGCTTTGTCGCGGGCGATGCTGGGTAGAAATACGTAGGCGCTGGTGTCGGTCGGATCCACGATGGGATAGTCGGCGGCGACATAGATCGGGTTCGGGGCCGCAGTATCCTTGCGCAGGATTCGGACGTCGGCCTCGGTCTGCGTCAGGCTCGAAGAACTGGGGACGATTTGAATGGCATGCGCCGAAGTCCAGATGCTTCCCTGCCCGCCGTTCGAGGTGTAGTGGAAGAACTGCTGCATGCGGTCGGCGACGGAATCAATCTTGATATTGGTGGTGGCCGTCGAGGGCTGCGGGATGCAGATCGTGTTGTAGTAATTGCTGGCCGTAAAGCAGCCCAATTGATCGCCGCCCGCCTGCGTTGACGGGAGATCCCAGCTATTCACGAAACTTGGCGCGGGCGTTCCGGCGGACCAGTCAATCGTCCACTGTTCAACCCCTTGCGTGTGATTGGGATCCGTCAGAAAACTACTGTTGTCTTTCGGCGGCTCGATCATGTACGTGAACATCTCTCCGTCGCCGGACAGAGGCGGAGTCGTGTCGGAATTATTGGCGGGCACCCAGCTGCGGCGCTGGTTGTAAGTGCCCAGTGTATGGGCCACGGCGCAGGCCGGAGTCTTGGAATTGTTCACCCACGGGTTGGACGTGCTGGCGCGAAGGCCGGCCAAATCCACGGCACACAGCAGAACGCCATTGATGTTGCTGTTGTTGTTCGGATCCTGCAGATCGTAAGAGATCCAGAGCGCTTGATCGTTGGCTGGCGTATACGGAGGAACGGTGCTGGTCGAACTCTGCCAAAGTCCCGTCTGCGGATAGTCGGGGTAGTAGAAATTGCCCTGGGCGTTTTTCGGAATGACCGTATCGAGATCGAACTCGAAAGCGAACCAAGCGAAAGTTGAGTTCGAAACATCGTCCACGTTGCTGATGGCTACGCACATGTAATTGTGCCCGCCGCCAGAAGCCGTAATGCGCTTCTCCATGATCCAGAGGTTGTAGACGTTGTCATGAAGAAGCTGGGAGTTCGGCGTAAAAGCCGTCCCGCAATGCGGAGTGTTGCCGCTGTTGTTGCTGTTTTGCGTCCAGGGGCCGGAGTCGGACTTCACATTCGCGTTGCCGAAAAAAATCACTGGCTGGTTCGTGGCCTTGTACCAGCACTGGTACCCGCTGTTGGCGTGCTCGCAATAATTGGTCAGGCCGACCGCTATGGTCACGTCCGGAGCAGCGCTCGAGTTGATCCTGTTCTGGACGGTGTTCAGGCCGGTAAAAGTGTTCATGGTTTGGCCGGATACCAGAGCGCACATCGTCGGGATCAGAACCGTGAGAACTGCCAATAGCCTGGCTCGTAGAGTCAATGCGAGATGCTCCCTAATCAGATTTGTGGGGAATGGTACAGGGTGATTCTGGTGCATTTGAGCTTCCAATCTACGCAAGATCATTGCGATATTACAGCTTTAGATTCATCTGCTTGCGCGGATACCTCAAGAACTTACTTCAGTCTGGGGAGGCTTAGGTGCAACATCCTGGTAACGGGATTTCACCTTGCGGTACTTTTGCCAGAGAGACACGGGAACGAGCGCATACGCGTAGGGGACGAAGAGGTCCCTGGTGCGCAGGATCCGGTGGCGGATGCGGTCGCTGGTTCGTTCAAATAACGAAGCGGCGGGAGTGCCATCGGAAACTGCTGCGTTTACCGGCCACTGTCCCGCAGACTGCTTACGCCAGTAGACGACGTAGCGTTCCACTTTGTTCTTCAATTCCGGCGCTAAAACTTCCGCGCGCTCACGCTTGGCGACGATGGCGGAGCTCTTCACTCCCGCGTGGTGCTCTCCATTGTAGACAGCGGATCGGTCGGCGCCCTCGAGCGATGCCATCTTCGGATCGAATGGGATTCCAACGAAGTCGCAAATTGCTCGCAGCGTGGGTTCGGGATCGCGGACCAGATCGTCATACTGCAACTGGTAGACAGCAGCCCCGCGGCGCACAAGTTCGTCGGCTTCCTGCTTCATGCGGCGGTAGCCGAGGATCGCGCGCAGATCCATGCCCGGCCTCGCGAACCAAGGGGCCTTCACGGCGGCCCGCACGATGCTGCGGCAGACGTCGGCGGGATCGCGCCAGATCACGATGAACTTCGCCTGTGGGTACCAGTCCGCAACCTGGTTCATGCAGTCGTAGTAGGTTGGCGACTTGCATCCCCATACGGTCGCGCCCTTAGCCTTCGCGTATTGCTCAGCAACGGCGCGGAATGCGTTGGGCAAATCGGTGATGTCTTTATCGATGGCCGCCGGGTCGATCTTGTGGCGAGTCAACGCGCCGTTCCAGGCATCGACCTTGTTCAGCCACCATGCGCTCTTGCGCGGGATGAAGAAGAGCGGCGAGAGCGTCAGCATGTCGGATTCGTACATCAGTCCGATCCGCGGATTCTGATTGAGCAGGGCGTAGAGCAGCGAGGTGCCGGAACGCCACATGCCGACCACGAAGAGCGGGCCGGGGGCCATGACGCCCGGATCTGGCGGCGCGCTCGTCATCGTTGCGGCCTCGGTTGCGGTCTCTTGCGCCATTACGCTCATGTTCAGTTACGCGACTGCACCTGAGAAAAGATGCTCATCAGATTGCTGTACGCCTGCTGTGGTCCGTACTTCGTCTCGCTCAACTGACGTCCGCTGGCGCCCATGCGCGCGGCTTCGTCGGGATGGTCGACCAAGTACTGAATCTTTTTCGCTAGCTCTTCGGGCTTCCCTGCTTCGAACAGCAAGCCCGACTTCCCTTCTTCCACGATGTACGGCAATCCACCCATGCGCGACGCCACCATCGGCTTGGACGCCATGTAGGCTTCGAGCACCGTCACCGGAAAGTTTTCGTACCATTCCGAGGGCAGCACCAGGCACAGACAGTTACGCAGGATCTGCCACTTTTCGTCTCCGCTCTTAAAGCCCAGGAATTCGATGTTGCGGATTCCCTTCTCGCGCACGTAGTCGCGCAACTCCTGTTCCATCGGGCCTGTGCCAACAATCTTCAGCTTCACCAGCGGCAACTGTTCAAACGCGTGAATCAATGTCCAGCAGCCCTTCTCCGCGGAGAGGCGGCCCATAAAGAGCGCGTGATCCTGGCCGGATTTCTCTTCAGTCTTTAACGGCGGCGCCACTACGAAATTCGGACGAACAAAAAGTTTCGACTCCGGAACGCCGGCCTCGCGCATCTTGATGCGGAAGAACTCGGTGAGGCAGATGAATCCGGAAATCTTGTCGACCACGCCACTGAGCCGGTTGAGGCCTAGCGTGGCCGCGTAGAGCCCGCTCAGGGTGACGCTGTCTTTAAAGCAGCGCTTGCTGACGGCGTTCAGGTAATTGCCGCCCTTGCAGGCTTCGCAAATCTGTCCCTGGGTATAGAAGAAACCGTTTGGGCAAAAGGGACGAAAGTTGTGCAGCACCTGCAACGCGGGCACGCCCATCTGGTGCAGCTTGTGATACGCCGCGGGAGAAATCAGCGGATATACGTTGTGAATGAACGCCACATCCGGCTTCACGCGCCGGACTACATCTTCCAACTCGCCGCTCGTCTTCCACGAATAGACGCTCTGGGGAAAGAACAGCGCCTTCTGTACCAGCCCGAAGTCCTTGATCTCGTCGTTATGCCGGGAGTAAGGGTAGACCTCATCTCCGTGGCTTTTCAACAACTCGGTTTCAGCGCGGACGACCGAGTCTTCGCCGCCGAACTGTTGGTACGCGCTGTGGACGAGAAGAATTCGCATGCATGAATGTGTCGGCGCAGGGGCTAAAGCCCATTTTCGATTGATTACGATCTTACGCGGCGCTTAAGCGCCGCTCTTCCACGGTGCTGATCACGTTCACGGTTGTGCACACGTTCCGTGAAGCTACGCTTCCTGCTGCTTGGAGATACCCAATAGTTCCAGCGTGATCTGCCAGACGAATTTCGGATTGTTGACCAGATAGCGCTTCCAGAGCCGCTTGGGATCTTGCCAGATGCGGTGCATCCACTGCGTGCCCGTTACTTTCATCCAGTACGGGGCGTCTTTGATGCGGCCCGTGTGCATGTCGAACGCTGCGCCCACGCCGAGCATCAGCCTGGTGTCGAGTTTCGACATGTACTGGTCCATGAACCGTTCCTGCTTCGGCGTGCTGAGTCCGACCCAGAAAAAGTCCGGCTTCAGCTCTGCCACTTTGCGAATGAGATCCGCCTCCTCGTCCGCCGTGAGCGGGCGAAACGGAGGACAGTACGTACCCACCACGTTAAGCCCCGGAAAACGTTGCGTGAGGGAAGCCTTCAGTTGATCTGCAACTCCGTCGTTCCCGCCGTAGAAGAAATGCGTGTAGCCCTTCTCGGGCGAGATCGCACAGATGCGCAGCATCATCGTGGGACCGGTCACCTGGCGCATCTGCAACAGGCCGCGCAGCCATCCGACCCAGACGGTAGGGCGTCCGTCAGGAATGGTCAGCAGCGCGCCGTTGATGATGCGCTTGAGGTTCGCGTCCATCTGCGCTTCCATGACGCCTTGCACCCCCGTCACGCAGACATAGCCCTTTTCGCCGTTCTGCACGGCGCTTTCGAGCCTGGCCAGCGTGCGGTCCATGCTCGTCGCATGGACCTTCACTCCCAGGATTTTCACGCAACTGTCAACCGAAGGATTCGACATGGCCCTTATTTGTCCGATGAAACAAGCGATTCGCGTTTTGAAAGGGCGCGGCTTCCAGCCGCGCCGATCCAGATGCGGAATCATTCGGCCTTCAGGCCCTGAGGCGCATCCCTCAGGGGCTGAAGCCCGCGTTCTTGGCTCGCTTTGCGGCGCGGCTTGAAGCCGCGCCCTTTCAAAGCTGGAGCTGAAGCCTAGAATTTCAGCGGTTCCCACATCTCGCAAAAGCGGCGAGATGTGGGGCACCCATCGACGTGATTAGTCGCCTGCGACTTCCGCTAATTCGCCGGCTTCCTTCTTCTTCAGTTCGCCTTCGATCCACTTGTAGGTGATGGCGAGGCCCTTCTCCAGAGGAGTGTTGGGTTCCCATCCGAGCACCTTGCGCAGCAGGGTGTTGTCGCTGTTGCGTCCACGCACGCCCTGCGGCTTGGTCAGATCGTGCTGCTTCGACAGGTTCTTTCCGGCGATGCCGCAGATCATGTCGACCAGGTGGTTGATCGAGACCATCTCGTCGGTGCCAAGGTTCAGCGGCTCGCGATGGTTCGAAGCCATCAGGCGGATCAGGCCTTCCACGCAATCATCGACAAACATGTAGGAGCGCGTCTGGTGACCATCGCCCCAGATTTCGATGTTGCCGCCGTCTTTGGCGTTCGCGACTTTGCGAGAAATGGCAGCGGGAGACTTCTCCTTGCCGCCATCGTAGGTGCCGAGCGGCCCGTAGACGTTGTGGAAGCGCACGATGCGCGTTTCGAACTTGTAGTCGTGGTAGTAGTAGCGGCAGAGTTCTTCGGCGAAAAGCTTTTCCCAGCCGTAACCTGGCTCGGGGTCGGCAGGATACGCGTCTTCTTCCTTGAGGGGGACAAGGTCGGCGCTCTTCTGCTTGTACTGCGCGTACACGCAGGCCGACGAGGAGAAGAGATACTTCTGCACGCCGTTCTGCTTGCTGGCATCGAGCATGTGCGCGTTGATGAGAATGTTGTTCTTGGAAATATCGGCCAGGAACGCGGTAATGTAGCCGATGCCGCCCATGTCGGCCGCGAGGTTGTAGACCTGATCGATGTCGCGCGTGGCAGTCAGGCAGTTTTCCCACAGGCGCAGGTCGAGAATTTGAAAGTCGTCAGCAGCTGAAGCTTCGTACTCGGGATACTTGATGTCGACCCCGCGTACCCAATGGCCATCCTTCTTCAGACGTTTGACCAGATGATGACCAATGAACCCACCCGCTCCAGTTACCAGAATCCGAGTCTTGTTAGCCATTTGCGTTTTACTCCCCCAAGTAAAGTTGTGTTGCGGTTTTCAGTTTTGGTGAAAAGCTGTTGTTGCGGTATTGCTTGCATCGATCCTCTCGGACCACAGCGGTCTTCGCCCCAGCGCGAGCCCGGGCTGGACCTTGGGATAGGTTCGAACGAATTCGGCGTATCCCAGAATTGCGAAATACAGGAGAGGGCAGTGCCAGCTCAACTCGTCGTTGAAGAAGGAATGCATGGTGAGCATTCCGAGCAGAGCAAAAAGTTCGAGCCCCAACTGGCGCTGATCGTCGGTGAAAACGTCGCTGCGAATGCAGCGGATCAGGTACCACCACGCGGCGATCAGGGCTCCGGCGAACGGGATCAGTCCCCAGATGCTGGTGCCGATGAGCACTTCGATCCAGTCGCTATGCATCATGGCGGCGGAGCCGACTCCGAGTTTGCCGAGCACCGCGAAACGGCCGGCCGCGTACGCGCCCAGTCCGGTCCAGGGATGATGCATCAACTGCTGGATGCCGTATTCCCACCAGGCAGTGCGTCCGCTGAGCGATCCGAGCGCGGCGTCGGACTGATCGCGTTGCGCGATGCTGATCACCAAGTCCCATGCTTGCGGTAAGAGCCGGTCGTTCAAAATCGCTGCCATGGCGATAAGAGGAGCCACCGCAAGGCTGCCCCAGGCTGCGATCTTGCGCCAGCGTGGCGAAGCAATCACAATCACTACCACTGCAAATGCGAACGCGGCCTCGGCGTTTCTGGTCTTCGACAGCACCATGGAAACCAGACCAAACACCAGCAGCAGCATGTACCAGGCTTTATCTTTGGCGCGGCCAAAAACTGGACTCAGACGGCACAGCGCAACGATGGCCAGCACGGCTCCTGAGGTACCGACGCTGTTCGACGCTTCCACGGGAATCACACCAGTGAGGCGTCCGCCATCCATGGCTTCTGTCGGCCAGAGCGGGAGATTGCTCCAGACTCCGATCAGCGACAGGCCATAGAAGGTCAGAGTCCAGTCGACGAGATTCTTGTAGGTGAAGAAGCCCTCGGCGCTGGCCACGATCGAGGCCAGCAGCGAGACGTCAGCCAGGAATTCAAGAGATTTGTAAGCCGTCCAGTCGGGCTTGACCGAGAACGGCGTGGTCGCCACGCAGACCAGGCAATAAACAGCCATGGCGCCGGGGATGCCGCGGAACAAGGCGCCCAGCCAGTTGGGCTTTTTCAGAATCAGCCGGATGATCAGCGTCAACGCCACAAACGCTTCCGGCAAAATTCGGAGCATCGCGAATGCGTCCAGCGGATTGGCCTTCGCATCGCTCACATCACGAATGCGGAACACCAGCATGCTGAAGAAGATGAAGAACCAGAGCGGGTGCCACCAGGTCCAGTTGCGGAAAAGCAGGCGCGCATTCGCCATGGCTTCCGGAGCCGCCTGGATGATCAGCGCGAGGAGAGGCACCGCGGCGGCGACTGCGACCGCGGCGATCAGCACTCCGTAGGGCGACGATCCGGCCAGCATGGAGACCCCAACCGAGATCCCACAGCCTACGAGGATGAACAGCAGGACGATCAACACGGACTTGCCGAAGCGAGGCTGGGACGCGCCCCGGGGCTCGCTCTCGCGAACCGGCAGCCCGCCGTTTCCTCTCGTCCGTTCTAGAATGCTGGAACCCATGCGGTTCTAACGCCCCTCTTTCAGAGCCTGCAACACGCCGTAGTAGGCGGGCTTTTTCCCGTACTGCTCGTCAAACAGAACCGGCTTCGCGTTGGGAAGATTCTTCCAGTCAGAAGTGCGCAGCCAGCTATAACGATCGGCGATTCCCCAGGTCATGAAGCCAATGCAGTTGGAATCCTTCACGCACGTGTGCGCCACGTTGGAGAAGACTTCTTTCTGCTTCGCGAAGGCTTCCGGCGTATCGTTTGGACCTTGATAGACGTCCATCTCGGTGACATGCACTTTGACGCCGGCCTTGCGCGCGCTGTCGAGGAAGCCTTTGAACTCGTCGAGATAGTTGGGACGCAGTTGCGGCAGTTCCCAGTGCATCTCGGTGCCAACCGCGTCGATCGGAGCTCCCGCGGCTTTCAGCCGGGTTACCAGCGCGAAAAATTCATCGGCGCGTTCTTTGTCGATGCCGCCCTGTCCGAACGTGTCGTTCAAGATCAGCAGGGCGTTGGGATTGGCTTCGCGCGCGTATGTGAACGCCTTCACCATGTATTCGTCTTCGCCCAGAACCCGCGACCAGCAGCCGTTATGCGTGGGATTGGTCGGCTCGTTCACGACCTCCCACGAGTAGTAGGTGTCGCCACCGTGACGGACCACGGCTTGGATGTGCTCCTTCAAAATCTGATCGAGTTCCTTCGCCGACCATCCACCGCACTGCGCGTTGGCGAAGTTCAGCCACGGCGCTGACGTCATATTGCGATAGACCAGGCAGTGTCCCATGAGCTTCATGTTGTGCGACTTCGCGAAACTCATAGCTTCGTCCATCGGATCGAAATTGAAACGTCCACGCTGCGGTTGAGTGATGCCCTGAAAAACGATGGATACGGCTGCGTTGAACTCCCGCCCCAGCACCGGCTTGTATCCCGGGTCCTGATTCCACATGCGGCCCTGGATCGTCGTGCCTACCCAAAACCCCATCGGGTCGGCGGCCTGGCGGAGAGTTCCGGTATCGGCTGCGGCGTCCTTTTTCGGCGCCGTTTGCGATACCACAAGGGGGACTAGTACGAACATCATCGCCAGAAATCCCCCTAATTTCTTCATGACTTCAGTCATACTTTCGCTGGTTACCGTCTGCTGATTACTTTCCGGCGGAAGCCATCTCGACGGGAGCCTCTTGCTCCAGCCCGGCGGGATAGCCAGCGCGCACCAGCGCTTCTCCAGCGTATTTCGTGACCATGGCGATCTGTGCGTCGCTCAGCTTCGCGCGCCAGCCACCGACCGATCCGCTGCGCACAAAGCGCGCGTCTTCGCGGTCCACGTTGTGCTTGCGCAGCAGAGTTCCCTTCCCCATCGTGGCGCCCGATTTCTTCGCCTTCTCTTCTTTCTCGCGCATTGCCCGCAGAGAGTTGTTTTCGACAGCGCGGCGGATCAGCTCGCGGTCACGGTCCATTCCGAGAAAGCTGAGCATTTCCACCAGGCCGCTCTCGGTGTCTTTGCGCAGGTCCTCGTAGCGCACCACGAGCAGGTTGCCATTCTTGGCCAGCGGACAGTTAACCCACGAATCCACGTGGGATTGCCACGATCCGAAGCGCGTGACCTTACCTTTGAGGAACGACTCGACGTAGCCATCCATTCCCTTGCCGTTGTCGAAGTATTGCGAGAAGCCCATTTCCTTGTCGCGCGCCCAGTTGGAGAGCATCACGTCGCGCAGGTCGCGCATCAGGTAGATGGCGCGCTTGTACTCCGAGCGGTACTGGTGATGAGTCTTGATGAAACGCCCCCCGTTGGGCAGCACCTGTTTCGCGTTCTGATGCGTTGCTAATTCCGGTAACAACTGGTTCACGTTAAGGAATCCGGCTGAATCACTGGTCAGGATCTCGAACAGCACGAAGCGCAGCCAGGTATTTCCCGAGCGCTCGAACGATGCAAACATCACATCATTGTCATTAAGGCCGCGATGCTCCCACCACGACTTGGGGGCACGCAGTTTCGTGCGGGATGCCTTAAAACGAAGTGTTTTGATGGCGTTCATTGATTAACTTTCCCCTTCCAGAATCGGGTTCGGTACCAGGATTGAATTGGCCTTGCGCTGGAGGATGTACATCGAGATGAAGAAGGCCGCGAGGTTGGCGACGATGATGCTCGAGACCACTCCCCAAAGACCGAAGGCCTTCGTAGCCGGCACGCCGACGACCAGTGACAGGACGCTGGCTACGATGCGAGCGTAAAAGATTGAGTCGGGGGATTCGATGGCGCGGAGCAAGATGGCTGGGCCGAATGCCGCCGCCCATAATGTAGTGCCGAGAGCGACGTACGGAATCAGCGGCGTAACTTCCAGATACTTTCCGCCGTAAAGCACGTGGAAAACGAGTCCCTTGAGCGGAATCAGGACGGCCCAGTAGGCCAACGCGCCAACGATGAATACCAGCGTGATGCGCCGGACCAGCGGGCCAGAACTCGAGATGCCCTTCTCGCGGCAGACTCGCGCCGCATAGGGCAGAAACAGAATCGAGAGTGCGGTATAGCTCTGCTCCATCGGCAGCGACAGATTCATCAGAGCGCGCAACTGTCCAGCCTGCGCCATACCGCCGAAGTAGCTGACCAGCGGGTAGTACATGTAATAAGGAATCCAGGTCACGACCGAAACGGCCAGCGCCCAGCGTCCGTACTCCCAGTGCTTGCGCCACGCCTGAGCGGCAGTAGGACCTTTTTCCGTGTCGGGCGGCAGAGCCTTGTTCACCTGCGACAGCAGGAAGAATCCTGTGCCGAGTGCGCCGATCGCCATCAGCAAATATGCGGAGAAGGGCGAGACCAATGCCTTCTTGTAGGCGACGAACAATCCGCCCGTGACCAGCACGCAATAGATGAAGGCGCCGACCGCAGCTCGCGCGGGAGCCAGGTTCATGTAGTAGGCGCGACGCAGCAGCCAGAAGAACAGGATGCACGGAGATGCGATGGCGACTCCGGCGAGCGCTCCGGGCAGGCCGTCGGCTTTGCCCATGGCGTAGACAACTGCGGCAGAGCCTCCGAGCAGGACAATGCCAAAGACGGTGAGCACCAACTGGATGCTCAGCAGCGCTCTCAGATATCCGCGCAGGCACTGGCTGTACGCCGATCCGCTGAAGACTCCCTGCGGCTCCGAAAGGAGCGAGTGGTAGACGTAGGAGAGCAGCAGGAACACCGAAAACGCGAGCGAGAAGGCTCCGTACTGCGCCGGCACGAGCCAGCGAGCCAGCAGAATGCCGATCAGGAAGTTGGATCCCGAGATCAGGCCCTGGTCAAGGATCGCGAGGCCACCCTTGGTGCCCCAGCGCGCGAGCTTCTTGGCGAGGCCGCCGCGATCGACGTCCGGGCCGGGGTCTGGGGTCGGTAGCGACTCTTCGACTGGATCCAACAGCTCGTCTGTGTTCAATGAACTCATTTTCAGGACTAGGCCCCAACTCCCACGAGTGATTCTTCTTTTGTGGATTGCGCCAGGCAGTTGCTTAATTCTTCGGCGAGGAATCTTACTTGCGGTTCTTTCAGCAGGCTGAGGTGATCGCCGCTGATCTCGCGCAGATCGACTCCTCCGGCGGCCACGCGCCACCAGATGGCGTAGGGATCATTCAAACTTCCCACTGATTTTTCGCGCACCCGGAACAGGGTGACGCGTCCGCGATACGGCTGTACGTCGTAATCGCCTGCGGCTTTCGAGCACGCCTGCCGGACGTTGCGCAGCGCCCGCGGCAGCATTCGCAGTTCAAGCCGCTTTTGCAGGGTCATGAGAACGAACGTGCCCTTCTTCCAGACGAAGCTGGCTTGCTCTTTCAGCGGCAGCGAGAACAGATTCTTCAACTGCGAGCTGCGTGATTCCATTTTGCCGGGATAGGTATCGAACAGAGCGAGCAGCGCGACTTCGATTCCTTGCGCTTCGAGCATCTGCGCCATCTCGTAGGCGACCAGACCGCCGAACGAGTATCCGCCAATGCGGTACGGACCCTCGGGCTGCACCCGGCGAATTTCCTGAATGTAGCGTTCCGCCATCTGCGGGATGCTGGTCAGGCATTCGCGCTTGCCGTCGAGGCCTTGCGGTTGCAACGCGTAGAAGGGTTGATCGTTGCCCATGTGGCGCGCCAGATCGCGGAAGCCGACAACGTTTCCGCCGACACCATGTATGCAGAAGAACGGAGGCCGCGAACCCTCGGGCTGAATGGTCACCATAGATGACCACGCAGTCGAAGCCTCGTCGTGCCGCAGCAGCGCGGCAAGTTGCTCGATGGTGGGCGCTTGCAGCAGGGCCGCGAGGGGAAGACGCTCGCCTAGTTGCTGCTCGATGCGGTGCATGAGTCGCGCAGCCAGCAGAGAATGCCCACCAAGTTCGAAAAAGTTGTCGCGGATGCCGACCGGCTTTTTGTCGAGGACATTTTCCCAGATCGCCGCGAGTTTCGTTTCCAGTTCGCTGGTGGGCGCGACGTATTCCTGAGTCTCCGCGAAATCGGCGGCCTTGGGAGCGGGCAGCGCGCGCTTGTCCACCTTGCCGTTGGGCGTCTTCGGCATGGCTTCGAGCAGCACAAACGCCGACGGCACCATGTAGTGCGGCAACTTCTGTTTCAAGTAAGACCGCAGTTCGCTGGCGGTCGGAACCAGTTCGCGGGCAGGAACCAGATACGCGACCAAAGTCTTTTCGCCGGATGCGTTCTCGCGGGCCATCACGACCACTTCGTGAACTCCGGGGTGCGCGCCGAGAACTGCATCGATCTCTTCGAGTTCGACGCGATAGCCGCGAATCTTCACCTGATCGTCGGTACGGCCGGCGAACTCGATGTCGCCGTTGGCGAGGTAGCGGGCCAGATCGCCGGTCTTGTAGATGCGCGCGCCCGGCTTGTCGCTAAAAGGATCATCGACGAATTTCTCCGCCGTGATTTCGGGGCGATTGTGGTAGCCGCGCGCCAGGCCCGGTCCGGAAACGTACAAGTCGCCGGCGATCCCGACAGGAAGCGGTTGCAGGTTCTTGCTCAGAATGTAAATCTTGGTATTGGCGATCGGACGGCCGATGGGGAGCACCGCAGGAATCTCTTCCGAAATCCTGGGCTCGAAGGAGCTGACAATCACGCTGGTCTCGGTAGGGCCATAGGTATTGACCCAGCGCACGCGCGAACCTGCGAGCTTACGCCAGGCGGCCAGCGCGGCAGAAGAGGCTTTCTCGCCGCCGACGATCACGATGCGCAGGTTCTTCGGCAGGCTCAGACTTGATTCCGAAAGTTCGCGGACCAATTCGTGCCAGTAGGCCGTGGGAAGATCGAGTGCGGTCACGCGCTTTTCATCGACCCAGCGCAGGAAGTCGCCGACGGCCAGCGATGCGTCTTCCTCGCGGACCACGAGTGCGCCACCGGAGATCCACGTTGGGAAGATTTCCTCGATGGCGATGTCGAATGAAATCGACGCGAACTGCGCCATGCGCTCCGCTGACGTGATTCCGAAAAGTTTCGCCGCGGCACAATTGTGATTCACCAGGCCGCCGTGCGTCAGCAGGACTCCGCGCGGCTTGCCGGTTGAACCCGATGTGTAAATCACGTAGGCCAGATTTTCAGGCTTGATTCCGCTCTGCACGTTCTCGCGGCTTTCCGCGGAGAACAGTTTCCAGTCTGGCTCGAGGTTGATTACTTCCGCATCGAAGTCCGTGACTTCGGCCAGCAGGCCCGGCTGGGTCAGCACCAGCGACGCCTGCGAATCCTCGAGCATGTACGTCAGGCGCTCTTTCGGATAGGCCGGGTCGAGTGGAACGCAGGCTGCGCCTGCTTTGAGCACCGCGAGCAGGGCTACGGGCAGTTCCATTGAGCGGCGCAGACAGATGCCGACTTTGGATTCAGGAACGGTGCCGTGCTTTTTCAGGAAGTGCGCCAACTGGTTGGCGCGCTCATTGAGTTCGCGGTACGTCAGAGCCTGACCGCCGTGTTCGACCGCGCTGGCATTCGGAGTGCGCGCCGCCTGCGCTTCTACGAGTTCGTTCATGCACAACTGCCGAGGGTACTCGCTCTCGGTCTGATTCCATGCAGCGAACTGTTGCCGCTCTTTTGCCGACAACATCGGAAGGCGGGAAACGGTCTCGTCCGGATTGGCGACAATCGCCTCAATCATCGTCTGGAAATGCCCGACCATGCGCTCGATGGTGGAAGCCTCAAACAGATCGGTGCAGTAGACGAAGCGGCCCTGCAGGCCCGCAGGACGGTCATCCAGCTCAAGATCGAGATCGAACTTCGCAGTTCCCGTGTCCAGATCGAGTTGGTTCAAATCCCAACCGGCCTCGTAGGCCGGCGTTGGCGGAGCCAGCGAGAACATCACGTTGAAAATCGGGTTGCGGCTGGTATCGCGGCGCACAGAGAGTTCTTCGACAAGCCGCTCGAAGGGGGCGTTGTCGTGCGAGAGCGCGCTCAACGTGACGTCGCGGGTGTGGGCGAGCAACTCACGAAAACTCGGGTCACCGCCCAGCTTGAGGCGGAGGGCAAGAGGGTTCTGAAAACAGCCCAGAAGAGATTCGAGTTCGGAGTGCTTACGTCCCGACGTGACTGTGCCGATCACGAAATCTTCCTGGGAACTGTAGCGCCGCAGCAGAGCGGCGAAGCAGGTCAGGATCGTGACAAAGAAGCTGGTTTGCTCACGGTTGGCCAGATCGTGCAGCCGTCCGGAAAGCTCCCTGGAAAGCGCGAAGCGGTGCATCGCGCCGTGGAAGCTCTGCAGTGCGGGGCGGGCAAAGTCGGTGGGCAGTTCGAGAACGGGAGATTCTCCGTTCAACTGGCTCGACCAGAATTCCCGGGACTCAGTGAGCTGATCCTGGTTGATGGAAGCGCGCTGCCACTGGGCGAAGTCGCCGTACTGCAGGCGCAGATCGGTCAAAGGAGAAGCCTGCCCCGCCAGGAATGCGTTGTAGACCTTCACCAGCTCGGGCAGCAGGACGTTGTACACCGAGAAGCCGTCGAAGATGATGTGGTGCAGGAACAGATAGAGCCGGTAATCCTGCTCTCCGAACTGGACCAGCATCGCGCGGACAAGCGGGCCGCGCTCCATGTCATAAATCACCCGAGCCCGTTCGCGTGCCAGACGCAGTGACTCGGCTTCCTGCCTGTCAGCCGCCAAGTTCCGCAGGTCGACCATCTCGATCGACAGTTCAAACGGCGAATTCACAACTTGCACCGGGCGGCCGTCGACCATGGTGAACGTGGTGCGCCAGGCTTCGTGGCGGCGAATCATCTCGTTCAACGCGCGTTGCAATACGGGCACGTTCAGTGGCCCGCGGCGGTAGATGGTGACCGATTCGTTATAGAGATCTTTGGCGAACTGGCAGTGCAGCCAGATCTGCTCCTGGGCAAACGAAAGCGGCGCAGGGTCGGACTCGAGGCGGCGCGGAATGGCTGGTATGGCTTCGATCTTTTCGCCGGCACGCGACTGCAGGTATTTCCGAATCAATGCCTGCTTATCGCCGTTGCCGTGCTCGAAGGGGCAACCGGAGGCCTTGGGGCCCGGCGCCGCTGGGGCGTTGACCTGCGATTGCGATCCGCCAGAAGACTGGGCGGCGGATGGCGCGCCCACTTTCACTCGCAGCGCTTTCAACCCGCGCAGCCCCAGGTTCGAGCGCCACTCCAGCGATTGAGGAGCGAGCGTGATATTCGGGTAGCGCCGCAGGAAAGCGTCGAGGACGACTTGTCCTTCCACCCGCGCCAACGGAGCGCCGAAGCAGAAGTGTGCGGCGTAGCCAAACGCCAAGTGACGATTATCCGTACGCGTAATGTCGAAGCGGTCAGGGTCGGGAAAGCGCTCCGGGTCACGGTTCGCGGCGGCCATCACGGCGATCACCGCCTGGCGCTTCTGAATCAGCTTGCCGCCCATCTCGCGATCGGAAGGACACATGCGCGCCGTGTGCTGGCTGGGACTCTCGTAGCGCAGCATCTCTTCCACTGCCGAAGGAATCAGCGACAGATCGTTGCGCAATCGCTGCATCTCTCCGGGATTGCGCAGCAGGGTGAGCAGGCCGTTGCCGATAAGATTGGTGGTCGTCTCCTGGCCGCCAACCATGGTCACGATGCAGTTGGCGATGACTTCTTCTTCGGTCAGGCGATCGCCGTCGACTTCGGCGGTGAGCAGTGAATGAATCAGGCCCTCGCGGGGATGCTCGCGCATTTCACGCACTGCATTCTGAAAATACGCGGTCATGTCGGCGACGGTCTTGAGCACCCGGGGATAACGCTCCGGATTGTGCTGGAAGTTGCCGAGCATCTCGGCGAAGTCGGCCGACCACTGCTTGAGCTGCACGTGATCGCGAGTCGGAACGCCAAGCATCTCGGCGGTGACAATCGCCGGCAGCGGCTCGCCGATGTCGGCGATCACATCGATCTCATCTTTTCCCTGCAAACCATCGAGCAGGCTTTTGACGATATCCCGGATGTGTCCCCGCAACTGCTCGACGCGCGCCGGAGTGAATGCCTTTGAAGACAGCCCGCGCAGCCGGGTGTGGGCCGGAGCGTCCATGAACAGCATCTGCTTCACCATCACGCGCGCGATGGGGGTCAGAGAGGAAAGCCCCATCTGATCGAGCTGTTCCGGAGTCGGCGTGCGATCGGCGGAGAACGACAGCAGCACTTCCAGCACATCGGAGTAGCGGGTCACGACCCAGGCATGAAGAAACGGATCCCAATGTACAGGATCTTCGGAGCGCATGCGGCGGAAGAGCGGGTATGGATTGGCCAGCACCTCCGGATCGAGGAGGTGATAGAGGCTCATCGTCGCGCCCTGCGCTTCCAGTCGGGTTGGAGTCGGACTAGACACCGGCGTTCTGTTCTCCTGGTCGGCTGGATCTGGCGGACTGCGCCACTTTGGCCAGAATCAGATTCTCGATTTCCGCGGCCATTTCGGCGACCGTGGGATGATCGAACAATTTCAGGAGCGTCAGGTCGACGCCGAAGGTGTCGCTGACCCGGGCGATCACCTGCGTGCCGAGCAGCGAGTGGCCACCGAGCAGGAAGAAGTTGTCATTCACGCCCACGCGGTCAAGCTTCAAGAGCGGGGCGAGGATCTTTACGAGTTCTTCTTCCACCAGGGTCCGGGGCTCGACGTAGGCTTCGTCGGAGAGCCTGTTGCCGTTGAGCACGTGCAGCGCCGCGCGGTTGACCTTTCCCTGCTCGGTGACGGGCAGGCTGGGAATGGTTACAAAGGCGGCAGGAATCATGTATTCGGGCAGGCGCTGGCGCAAGAAGTCGCGCAATCCGGCAGCGGTCACAGTCGCACCCTGCGCCAGGACGAGGTACGCGGTCAACAGCGTCTCGCCCGGGGCATCTTCGGTCGCGAGAAGTGCGCTGGTCTGCACCGAAGGATGCTGGCCGAGCGCGACCGAGATTTCGCTGGGCTCGACGCGATATCCGCGAATCTTTACCTGCTCGTCGACGCGCCCGAGGAATGCTAGCTCGCCGTTCGGCAACCAGCGTCCCAGATCGCCGGTGCGGTACATGCGAGCACTGGGCTCAGCGGCAAACGGGTTGAAAACGAAGCGCTCGCTGGTCAGACCTGCGCGGTTTCTATATCCGCGGCCCAGGCCAGCGCCGGCAATGTAGATTTCCCCCGCCGCGCCATTGGCGACCGGGTGCTTCTGATCATCGAGAATGTGGATTTCCACTCCGTCGATGGGACGGCCGATAGAGGGCGCCTGCGGCGCGGAACTTGCCGCCGGCACCACACCCGAGGTGCTGACCACGGTGCACTCGGTTGGACCGTAGTTGTTCACGAGCACAAAGGGCAAGCCTGACCCGGGATAGGACTTCAGCGTGTCCGCTCCAGTCAAGAGATACCGCAGCACCGTGGTTGCGGGCCATTCCAGTTGGAGCAGTCGTTCTGCGATTGCCGTGGCTGCGAACGTGATGGTGATCTGTCGAGATACGATCCAGTCGCGCAGGGCAACGACGTCGTTGCGAACAGAATCTTCCGGCAGATGCAAGCTGGCGCCCGCGGACAGGTACGACCACAACTCCCACACCGCTGCGTCGAAACCCAAGGTCGATTGCGCGCTGGCGCGGTCGGCCGGCGTAACCTGAAACGCGCGCTGATGCCAGCGAACCAGGTTCGACAGACCGGAGTGAAGCAGCTCCACGCCTTTGGGCTGTCCGGTCGAACCGGACGTATAAATGATGTAGGCCAGGTCATCGGGCCGAACGCCACTATCGGGCGGGGTCTCCGGCTGGGCCGCGATCTTTTCGGCGTCGCCGTCGAGCGTCACCACCTGCCATGCGCCTTGCGGAAACGACTGCATCAGACGAGTCGTGCTCAGCACAACGCGAGCGCCGGAATCGTTCAGCATGAACGTCAAGCGATCGACGGGATGCACGGGATCAAGCGGAATGTAAGCAGCGCCAGCTTTCAGAATCGCCAGCGCAGCGATGGCCATCGCCGGAGAACGATCCACATAGAGGCCGACGACGACATTTCGATGAACACCGATGGAACCCAGATAATTTGCGAGACGGTTCGCACGACGGTCGAGCTCGGCGTACGAGAGATCTTCGCTCCGGTTCGATACCGCAAGTGCTTTCGGATTTTCAGCCCCTCGTTGCGACACGAATTCGTGCACGCAAGCATGGGGTTGTGCCCCCAGAAGACTTGCGGAACGGATTTCAGTTACGGAACTAGACGAATTGACGGTGGTGGCCATGTTGTTTGAGGTGAACTTTACGCTGCGCCGGAACCCCGCAAGACGGCCGGTACAGTCTTGGCGAGGATCTCCAGGTCGAGCCAGAGCGACCAGGTACGGATGTACTGCAAATCCAACTCCATCCAGCGCTCAAACGTGGTGGAGCTTCTGCCCATGATCTGCCAGAGGCAAGTAATACCCGGGCGAACGCTGAACCGTTTCCGCTGCCAATCGCCGCAGTGGGTTTCAAACAGTTCATAGTCGCGCACCTGCAAGGGACGCGGACCGACCAGACTCATCTCGCCCTTCAGAACATTGAAGAGCTGTGGGAGTTCGTCGATGCTGGTCTTGCGCAGGAAGGCGCCGACCACAGTGATGCGTGGATCTTTCTTGATCTTGAAGACTGCGCCGTCGGCCTCGTTCAGGTGCTCAAGTTCCTTGAGCCGGGCCTCGGCATCCATGACCATGGTGCGAAACTTGTAGATGTTGAACATCCGCTTGTTGAGTCCAAGACGCTTCTGGACGAAGAAGATCGGACCCTGCGACGTCAGCTTCACGGCGAGCGCCGCCAGCAACAGTACGGGCGAAAGAAGAATGATCGCCGTAAGGGAAATTCCGATGTCGATAGCGCGCTTGATGGCCAAGCCCCAGAAATCGGTGATGGTGGTTTCGTGACTAATGAGGGCGTCGCCGTCGAGTTCATCGGCGCGATGGCGCGCTTCTTTGAGGTCGAAGATATTCGGCAGGAAGCGGATGATGATTCCCTGCTGTTCGCAGGCGACGGCGATCTGCGAAGCGTAGGTGTGGAAGGACCGGATGGGCAGCGCCAGCACGACCTCATCCACAACGTTGCGGCGCATGTAGGTCGGCAGGTCGTTCAGGTCAGAAACCAGCGGAATGCCTTCCTTCTTGAACTCTTCGATGCCGCCCCAGTCTTCGTCGGCACATCCCAGAATGCGATATCCGAGTTCGGGTTTCTCGTGAATGCGCTTGACGAGTTCGAGGGCGCGCGGGTTGGTGCCGATGATCAGCATGTTGCGCATGTTCTTTCCGTGACGCCGTGCATAGTGCAGAACACCACGGATGGCTGCCCGGCTGAGAATCACGAGCGAGGTAGTCATCAACCAGAACAACGCGAGGAAGATGCGGTTGACCACCCATATGCGGAAGGTGAGGCCAAACACAGCGATCACCATGGTCGCGGTGCTGGTGGCGCGAAGGGCGTCCCAAATCTCGTCCCAGCGGCTGGCCATCCGCTTGGAGGCGTAGAGACCGAATACGTTGAACAGAATGTGCCAGATGACGAGGAAACTGAGGAATAGAATCAGGTTCCCGAGCTTCACCCGCAGCTCGAAAAACTCCGCCAGAGAAAATCTTCCGACCCGCGCGTACTGCGGCAGGGTCGCGACGGCGAAGGAAGCCATCATCAAGAGCAAATCAAACAGCTTGAACCCGTTTGAAAAAACTTTTCGGCCTATACGCATAAAAGGATCCTGAGAGACGGTCACCAGAACTTCCGCGATCTATCGCGATCCGGGGGAGGATCGACTGCGGGGGGAAGCGGGCAGCCCCTGCCCGCCTTGCAACAACAGCGACTGCGCTTACTTCTTGCTCTTGGCGATTACGAGCCGTTCAATGGCATCGATACTTTCCAGATTGTCGTGGGTGATTTCTTCGTCCCCGACGCGCACGTTGAACGTCTCTTCCAGAAACGCGACCAGGCGGAAAATGCCCATGGAATCAATGATGCCGTTCTTGGTCAATACTTCCTGATCCGTGATCTGGTTGATGCCCTTGGTCTTGGCGAACTCCTCGAGCACGTATTCGCGGATCTGGTCTTTCACAGCTGCCGACTCAATCATTGTTTGTTCTCCCCAAGTGTTATTCAGTGAATTTGGTGCCGCTTCATCAACAACTAAATTTGGCCGTTCAGCGAACGCCGACCGCTTCTGCTGCCAGCTTCACTCGATCGATCTTGCCCGTCGAGGTCTTCGGTAATTCGTCACAGAGATCGATCAGCTCCGGAATCATGTACTTCGGGACGCGCGATGCGCAGTACTGCTGCAGTTGCAGCACGCCCAGCGAACCTGCTACGTGCGGCGCAACCACTGCCCGGATGCGGTTGCCGATCACTTCATCGGGAACGGCCAGCACCGCCGCCTCGCGCACATCGGGGTGGCTGAGCAGCGCGCTTTCGATCTCGCCCAGTTCAATGCGGTAGCCGCGGCTCTTGATCTGGCTGTCGCGGCGTCCCTGGAAGTAGTAGTTGCCGTCGTCGCCCACGGTGACGATGTCACCGGTGCGGTACATCTTCTCTTCGAAGTTTTCCTGGAAGTGATTGGGAACGACCATCTTCTTCGTCTTCTCAGGATCGGCCCAATAACCGTAAGTGACGGACGGTCCGCGAACGTAGAGTTCGCCGGCTTCACCTTTTTGCGCCAGCTGGCCTTCCGGCGTGACCGAGAAGCATTCGGTGTTCGCGCAGGCGATGCCGATTGGCAACTTCTCCAGCGTGGCCAGGCGCTCGCGCTCGACCTTGTAGTAGGTGCAGACGTTGGTCTCGGTCGGGCCGTAGAGGTTGTAGAGTTCGCTGCCGGCCGAAACGTCGGCAAGCTGCCGCAGGTACTTCATCGGGAAAACTTCACCCGCGAAGAGGATGATGCGGAGGCTCTTCAGTTTGTCGGAAGTGACGCGGCCATGCAGCAGCAACAGCATCAACGCCGACGGCACCGAGTACCAGATGGTGATTCCCTGGTTTTCAATGAAGTTGCTGAGGCTGGTCGGGAACAGCGCCAGATCCTCGGTGATGAGATAAACCGTCGCGCCCGCTTCGAGCGTGTTGTACACGTCGAAGACGGAGAGGTCGAAGTGCAGCGGAGCGTGGTTCGAAAGACGGTCGTCGCTGCGAACTTGAAATTCTTCGGCGCACCACTCGACGAAGGTCAGCGCGTTCTGGTGCGTGAGCATCACGCCCTTGGGACGGCCCGTCGAACCCGAGGTGTAGAGAATGTAGGCCAGGTCAGTTTCAACCAGCGTGACCTGCGGAGCGTGGGTGGAAGGAAATTCAGAGAGCTGCGACCACGCCACGAGGTCGCCGCCGTTCCCTTCTCCTTCGGTGAGGAGGCAGACGTCGAGCGTGCTCACCGTCTCGGGAGCGAGC
This sequence comes from Candidatus Dormiibacterota bacterium, assembly GCA_035632675.1. Classification (GTDB taxonomy): domain Bacteria; phylum Acidobacteriota; class Terriglobia; order Terriglobales; family Acidobacteriaceae; genus Sulfotelmatobacter. Next base: position 98,217 of record DASQGJ010000063.1, on the reverse strand, counting down.
GCCGCACGCCGCTCCGCATTGGTGATTAGGATCCGGATGCCGCAGTTGTTGATGATGTAGCCGACGCGGTCGGCAGGCGCTTGCGGATCGAGCGGAACATAGACGCCACCCGCTTTCAGCACGCCGAGCATGCTGACGATCGATTCCACGCACTTCGGAAAGAACAGGCCGACCCGATCGCCCTTCTGCACGCCGCGCTGGCGCAGGAGGTGCGCTACCTGGTTCGAGCGCTCGTCCAGTTCACGATAGGTGATGCTTTTGCCGCGCGCCCACACCGCCGGCTTATCCGGATAGTTCTTCGCGCTCTTCGTCAACAGTTGCTGCAGTATGTATGCCATCGTTCAGAACCCAGCCCAATTGGATTTAGTGTGGGGGACGAAACTTACCGCTCGTTCACAGTCCGTAATAACTGGAAATGATCACCCGGTGCACTTCCGAAGTTCCCGAGTAGATCGTTCCCGCAATCGCGTCGCGCAGTTCCCTTTCGAGTTCGTATTCGACCATGTAGCCGTACCCGCCGTGCAGCTGGATCGCTTCCAGACAGCTTTTGATACAGGCTTCGCTGACATAGAGTTTCGCGATCGAAGCTTCGCGCAACGGATGCCGTCCCTGGCTTTTGAGCCACGCCGCCTTGTACAGCGCCAGCCGTCCGGTCTCGAGGCGCACATCCATGTCGGCGATTTTGTTGTTGATCGCCGGAAACTTCCCAATCGATTCGCCGAATTGCTTGCGCTCTTTGGCGTACTTGATACAGGTTTCCATGATCCGCTGCATGGCGCCCAGATGGCTCGCGAGAATGCAGATCCGCTCCCACTCCATCGACGAGGTGAAGACTGCCTGCCCGCCGAATTCTTTCCCCAGCAGGTTTTCAACCGGGATCTCGCAATCCTGCAGCGAGAGTTCCGCCATCGGCGAAGTGCGCAGCCCCATCTTGTGCAGCTTCTTTCCGACGCTGAAGCCCGGCGTGCCCTTGTCGACCAGGAATGCGGTGACGCCATTCGCTCCGCGGCTCGGATCGAGATTCGCGAACACGATCGTCACGTCGGCATCCGGCGCGTTGCTGCTGAACGTCTTCGAACCGTTCAGGATGTAGCGGTCGCCCTTCTTTTCGGCTCGCGTCTTCAAGCTGTACGCGTCCGAACCGGAACCCGGCTCGGTCATCGCATGCAAGCCGATTCCGCCGCTCACCAGGCCGGGAAGATATTTCCGCTTCTGCGCTTCGGTGCCGAAATTCCAGATCGGAATCTCGGAGCTCCACATGTGCGCGTTGATCGAGAACAGCAGGCCGTTATCGTGACATCCGTAACCCAAAGCTTCTAACGCGCAGACGGTTGTAAGCGTGTCAGCACCGCCGCCTCCGTATTCGGTCGGGATGGGCAGGCCCTGAATGCCGAACTTAGCGCATTTTTCCCAGAGGTCCTTGGGAAATTCTTCCTTGCGATCGCGCTCAATGACGTCGTCCTTCAGTTCTTCTTTTGCAAAGCGGAGAACCTCTTTCCGAAACGCCGCCTGCTCTTCACTCCATGCAAAGTCCAAGGTCGTCTTTCTCCTAAGTTGTCGTTCTGGCCCAAGAAACCTTGAGCTTTGTTACACAGAAACTTGTGCTGCCACCGGCTCTTGCGCGGACTTCCCTGCCGCCGCGGGAGCGACTGTCGCCGGAGCCACCGCCTTCGGAACGGCCGCCTCGCCCGTCTTTTTGACGAAACGTTGTGGACGTCCGCCGGGTAACTTGATGCGCGCCGGAACTCCCATCACCATCATGTTGGAGCGCACGTCGGTGAGCACCAGGCTGTTGGCCGCGATGACCACATTGCTGCCGATCTTCGCGTCGCCCACCAACTTTGCTCCGGGGCCAAAGTAGACGTTGTCGCCGATGCCGCGGCAGGCGTGCGAAATCAGGCATCCCGTCGCAATCGTGAAGTTCTCGCCGATCGTGGTCTTGCCCAGGTTGATGGCGTACACGGAATGGATCACGAATCCGGGACCGATCTTTGCATGCACATCGATGTGCACGCTGGTGAACAGCTCGGTCCACTTGCGGAAGATCAGGCCGCTGATTCGCAGCAACAATCCGATCACCGGGATTCGTACGCCGAGCGTCCAGTGCCCGTAACGGTAGGCGATGACTGGCCAAGTCGCGTGCCGGATGCTCACGTTGAGCTTGTCCTTCCAGGTCGGCTTCCAGTCGGGATCGTTGCGGGTTTCCCGCATCGCCCTGCTGATGTCTGCTTTTAAGGTCTCAAACATTTTCGTGGTCTCTAAAGTTCGTGATCTACAGTTTCCGGTAAATGGATTCAGGAACCGGGAAGGTGCGGCGATTCAGCACGGCCCCAAGGACGCGCACGCTGGCGTTTTCCAGATCGCGCACGGCTTTGCGCGCGGTCTCGCGGCGGGAGGAGTGAGCCCGCAGCACCAGGACGATCCCTTCCGCGCCCCGACCCAAGATCACACTGTCGTCGCTGGCGTCCATCGGCGCAGCATCGATCAGTACATAATCAAATTCCCGCTGCAATTCCGGCAGAATTGACCTCATGCGATCGGAGCCGAGCATGGTCTGCATGCCTTCGACCTCGGCGCCGCAACTGAGCAGCCACAGGTTGGGGCGGGACAGGGACGTGACAAATCGCCGGATGGGGTCTCCCACCTGCAGTGCATCGGTCAGGCCGTAATGGTTGGGCACTCCGAATTCGCGGTGCAGGCCAGGAGCGCGGAGGTTGGCGTCGACGACGCACACCGAACCGGAGACTTGCGACGCGAGAACTTCCGCCATGCGCGCGCAAATCCAGCTGCAGCCGTTGCCGGATTCCATCCCGGCGACCACCACCACGCGTCCCCTCTGTGCTCCGGCAGTCAGAAACACGCGCTGCACGAGCTTGAAGACCTCGTCGCGCTGTCCTTCTTCCATTTGCAACTGAAGTGGCTGCAACTCAACCGGAGCCGGCGCAAACTTGGCAGCAGGTTCTGCAACCACGCTGCTCATTTCCGCGGCGGCTTCGAACATCTCCCGTTCCTTGCCCAGGTTCTGCATCAACTCAAAATTTCTGCTCATAGGGTCTCTTTATAGTGTTTTGGACGGTGGTTAGGTTTCGCGTTCATTCCTTGATCTTGTTCAGCTCTAATCTCGTTTAGGCTGAGCGCCGGTCGATACGCCCGGACCCGCTCCGCCAGTTGTGTAACAGGCGCGCTACGTCCCGCATGTGCTCGATCGCCTCCGCGGGGCTGAGGTAATCCTGCGCAGCAACATCCGCTGGTCTGGCCGAAGCTGCGTACTGCCGTGCTGCGCCCGCCAATTCCTCGACTGGGTGAAATGGGTCGGGATGCGATTCGCTGGCTGCGATGTGCCGGTGCGACGAAGCACCGACCTCGGAAACGAAGCGGGTGATATCCAGATCGTTGTGAACTTCACGCACCATGCCGACATCGACCGTCTTCTTTCGCATGGCGCAAGCGAGGGAAAGAGAGTGGAAGCAATAATTATTGATCTGACGGGGGATGCCTTCACTGATCTGCGCGATCAATTCCTGCGCATCGGGCGAGAACAATCTCGCACCGTGGTATCCCGCGACCTGCAAGCGGTGATCAATGAAGCGGCCGGTTTCCTCGCGCGTCAGGGGACTCAATCCGCTGACCGACGTGATGCGCTGTCGCAGCTGTACCAGCGATGGACTCGCCAGTTTGTCGGCCAAGCCGGGCTGGCCAACCAGAATGATCTGCAACAGCTTGGCCTGCGGGGTTTCGAAATCGGAAAGCAGCCGGACGGTTTCGAGAACGGTTGCGTCGAGATTCTGCGCCTCGTCGATGACAACGATGAAGCGCTTCCCGGCCCGCGCCTCCTGCACCAGGCAGCGGTTGAACTGCTCGTGCATGCGGACAAAATCCTGCGAGTCGCTTTCGATGCCGATTTCCGCCAACAGGAACCGCATGAATTCGCGTGAACTGCATTGCGTCTGGAACAGGAACGCGGTGCGCGCCGTACGGTCGAACTTGGTCAGCAGATGGAACAGCAGCGTCGTCTTGCCCATACCCGGCCGGGCAATCAACGACATGAAGCCCCGGTTCGCTTCGACCCCATAGTAGAGCGAGGCGAGCGCTTCACGATGACCCGGACTGAGATACAGGTATCTCGGGTCCGGCGTCACGCCGAAGGGCTGCTCTCTAAGTCCAAAAAAGTCGAGAAACATCGTTCTTACCCTCGCTCTTCGATGATTGGGCTGTTAGGCGCCGAATCGTGGTTGATGTCGGACGGATGATGACCGTTGCCGTTGCCATTGCTGTTTCCGTTACGGCGCACGCCCTCGATCAGGTTGTAGTGCGTGGGAACCGCCGCCAGCACCGGGATTCTCAGTTCCTGCAGAACTTCGGACGGTGTACGGAACGACTGGTCTGCGTAATCGATGGCAAACACCACTCCGATACTGACCGCGCAGGCCAGCAGCACCGCAACCAGCCCAAAGACAAAGGGCGATCGCGTGGGCAGGCTGGGCAGGGCGGGAGTCTGCACCACCGAGACGTTCAGCAGGCGGGTGCGATCGAGTGCGTCTTCGATGCGGGCTTCTTCTTTCTTCTGCGTGTACAGGAGGTAGTTGGCCTCATCCGCCTTCTGCTGGCGGGTTAGGTCGCCCTGCAGAATGCCTTGCTGCTCGAGCTTGCGGGCCTGATCGCTGTAGCTGCCAATGATGGCGGTCAAAGCGGTCTCGCGAGCCTGGAATCCGGCCATATCCGCCTTGGCCTTCGCCAACTCAGAGCTGACCCAGGCGTAGGTCGGATTCTGGTCCGTGACTTCCTCCTTCACCGGCGAACTCTCTTCCTTGGCCAGCGCCAGGCGCGTGTCGGCAAGCTGCTTGTCGACTTCCTGCACCAGCGGATAAGTCGGCTGATACTTGGTCAGCAACTCGGTCCGCTTCATTTCAAGGGTCAGCAAGGTCGCCTTCAGGTTTTCGAGAACCTGCGCGTTGTCGCCCTTCTTCATCTGTGTGGTCAGGCGCGACGGGGTGGATTGAGCTTGTTTTTCCAGGTCGGCAATGCGCGTCTGCGTCTCGGAAATCGATGCGCGGGTGGTCGACAGTTGACTATTGAAGTCGGTCAGCTTCTGCAAGGTCATGTCGCGCATGGTCGCAGGCGCCACGCCCCCCTGCTGATCGGCGAACTGCTTGAGCTGGCCTTCGGCGGTCATCATGTCTTTCTTGTACTGTGCCGCCTGCTGATCGAAGAACTCGAACTGCCCGGCGGGGTGGTGCACGTCCAAATGTTTTTGCAGATAGGTGTCGTTCAGCGTGGCCAGAACTTTCTGGGCGGTCTTCGGATCGTGCGATTCGTAGGCGATGCTGATGACGTTGGTCTTCTTCAGCACTTCGAGTTGCAGGTCAGACCGCAGGTCGACGACGGCTTTGTCGGTACGGTTTTGCTGCGTCTGCCATGGGTGCAGGATGCCGGAGATGAATTTCTTCTGGTCCAGCCCGCAGGTGGTGACGACTTTCTGCAGCACGTCCTGGCTCGTGATCAACTCCACTTCCGAGTTGATCTCTTCCTCGCTGACCGTGTCGTGGAAAGTCATAGGCGCGGCCTTATCCGGCGAGATGACCGGGTCGACGCGCTCGCGTTTCACCAGCAGCTTCGTTTCCGCCCGGTACTTGCTCGGAAGGATCAGCGTGGAAAGACCGACTCCGAGAACGACTCCGAGGAAGCACAACACCATCACTTTTTTATGGCGAAACCCAATCGCGGCCACGTCTCTCGCGGTAAACGAGTAGGAGCGGTGCCCGTAGCCGTTCAATGATTCGTTCATATAGTCTCCGTAATTCCTTGTTAATCCGTATCTCTCAATTCAAGCCTGTGCTGATTCCTACGGGATCGTCAGGGGGAGATACGTACCCATGCTCAGGTTCGGAATAAAGCGGTCAATCTTCGACATCACACTCTTGGGAACAAACAGCATGTCCCCGGGGTGCAGGAACGGATCCTCACTCAGGTTCCCTTCCTTGTGCATCTTCTTGACGTTGATCAGCTTGGCCTCGGTCCACTGATCATCAACGCGGCGAAACAGCAGAACTTGCGAGTGCTTGGCGGTGGAATTGAAGCCGCCGGCAACCGCGATGGCCTGGGTCAGCGTCATTTGACCGTGCATCTCGTATTTGCCCGGCTTCGAGACCTGGCCGTCGGCCACGAAGTAGGGCTTCTCGAATTCCTTGAGCACCACGGAAATCAGCGGATCGTTCAGGATCTTCGAGTAGGCCATACGCAGCGTCGAGGTCAACTCCGGAACGGTCTCTCCGGCGACTTTCAGATCTCCAACGCCGCGAAGGGTCACGAAGCCATCGGGCTGAACGGAAACGGTCTGATTGAATTCCGGGCTGAGTTCGAACGAGACGTCGAACGAGTCGCCGGCTTCGATCCGGTAACGCGGGCTCCGGTCTTTAAAGTCGGGAGCTGCAGCCGCCGGCTTGGCAGCATCGGCCGTGGGAACCGGCTTGGCATCGGCGGTAGTGACCCCCGTGGTTTTGAATTCCTGGCCCATACAAAAGCCGCAAACTACCAGCAGCGCGACTAGCCATCGAATCGGTGTCGCCAAATTTGTTTTCATCATTGCACCCCTATGGAACTAAATGCCTTGTGCCACGATCACAACTTTCGACAGCGAAAGACCCAATACAGGCGGTGTTACCGATGCGGCCATTGTTTTGGTCCACGGTCCCGGGCCGCACGCCAACAACTGGCGCTTCAGCTCTGGGAATCCGCCTTAAGGATCTGCCCCATCGATTCCTCTTGCCCGCGGGGGCGAGGGGTCAGGTTGTGCTGACGGATCTTGTAGAGGATTCCGCGATAGCTGATGGACAGCAACTGGGCTGCCCGCCGGCGGTTCCACCCCGTGTATTCCAGCGTCTTGCTGATGGCGTAGATCTCCGCCTCAACCCGCAGGCTGCGGAGAGAAGGAGGCTTCTCGCCGTTGCCGTTATCATTGCGGGACGCTTTGCCGTTTACCTGAGGGTCAGTTTTCATTGTCTTGGTCTGCGTTTCGCTCATAACCATTGCACCTCGTAACCACCTCAACTCAGTTTTTTCACAAGGGAGATTTAGGACTACAGCGGTACCACGTTGTAACCGGCCACTCGCACGCTCAACGACCGCTGGATCAATCCGACCGAGATCACGATGCTACGATCGCTGTTTTCCGCGGTGAGAATGCCTTCCAGCCCATCCAGCGCGCCACCACATACGCGGACGCGTTGGCCGACATAGAGAAAGGGACGTTCCTGATAACTGGCCCGGCTGGCCAGCAGAGTGTTGATATTGTCGATCTCCTGATCGGGAATCGGGATGCCAACCCCCTGCACGCCGACGAAATTGACGACGCCTTGGGTACGAAGAACTCGGACGCGATCGTTGGACGAATGATCCAGGTGCACAAAGGCATAGCCGGAGAACAGGGGCTCCTGAACCTCTTTGCGGCGATCGCTCCATTGATGGATTTTGTTAACGACGGGAAGGAATGATTGGATGCCTTGGGTTTCCAGCTGCCGGGAGACCAGCTTTTCGTGGCGCGAGCGGGTGCGAACGGCGTACCAACGCGGCTGCTCCAGTGCCGCATTACAACCGTCTGGCGAGTAAGTTAAGACCGCACCGTTCATAGCTCCGCCCTCTCAGTCACATTCGTACCGACCACACCGGTCCCCGAATGCGAACTCTTCCGCTTAACTGCCACCGATCAAAAAACGTCGGACAAGCGAGAACCCATCGCCTGCATTTCGTGTATGGGGGGATTAACTGCCAGTGAAATCGCCGCTTGTATTCTCGGCGTTAGTCCAACATCAAGTGGACTGAATCTAACGATTCCTGCAAATTCTTGCAATGGGAAGAAAGTGCCAGTGACGAAAGACTTGGGTGGGGGTAAATGGCTTATTTTCAATAGAGAAGAAAGACCCTAGCAGCAAATAATGCGCCACTGAGCCGCGATCGCCGGGTTCCAGACTGCGATTCAGCGGCCGAAAAACAGCGTGGTTCACGAGTCCAAGCTATGCAGGAATTTTCATCCTTGACAGAGATTCATATTGGGACGAAGCTTGCCGCTTATCCAAGGGCCATCTGGGTAATCCCTGGCACTCAGCAAGCTTTTCGGACGTAAGGCCATCAATGCAATGCTCTTCGCGCACCCCTCCTCTGGCGAAGATTTCTGTCTGGGGAATCCCATGCCTGTCTTCAGGAGTTCTACGATGAAGTCTCGCCGTCTCGCAATATTCGCATTGTGCCTTCTGGCCTTGGTTTGCATGCTCGCTGTGCCCTCGCGCATGATGAAGAAAGTCGAGGCCGTGTGTCCCACCTGCCCACCGCCTCCGCCACCGCCGCCGACTGTCGGACAATTTGGCGGACCGCTGGCGGGACTCACTACTGGCATCACCAATCTGTTCAACGGCGGCTACGGCACATTTGTCATCAAGTGGGACCCGGTCCGAGGCCTCGGACCGGTGTCAACAAAGACAGGGTGTTTCAATTGCCATGGAGCAGGTGTCGATGTGCTCACGGGGACGGCCGGAGATACCAGCTCAGCCACTGGGGTGCGCTATGGCAAGTGGAATTCCGATGGAACGTTTAACTACCTCGACGGAACGGGGACGTTTCCCGAGAACGAGGGAGGCCCGATCGTTCACGGAGTTTCCAATGCAGCTTTCGGCACTCTTCCCAGCTGCAACGTAATGAGCATTGCCAAGACGAATGGCGCAACCGAGTCGGGCACAACGGTCACCATCACCACCACCGCGGCCCATGGATTCGGCCCGGGGCAAAATGCACAGATTCTCGGCGTGCCGGTGAGTGGGTACAACGGCACCTTTTCCATCGTGAGCGTGCCCACAACCACCAGCTTCACGTTTACCGCTCCAACTTCGGGGCTGGCCCCTTCGGGGGGAGGCACGGCGCAAAATCTGCCTCACGAGGTGTTGCCCACTGACGCAACAGTGGTGACCAACATTCGCTCGCCGCAGCTGTTTGGCCTGGGGTTGGTCGACAATATTCCGGACTCCGCCATTCTGGCCAACGTTGCCATCTCCAAACCGTTCGGCATCACGGGAATCGCCAACATGGTGCCCGACGAGAATGGAGTGATTCGACCCGGAAAGTTCGGGCAGAAGCTCAACATTGTTTCCCTGTTTCAATTCACTGCCAACGCCGAGTTCAACGAATTGGGCATCACGACCTCCGCCGGACCGTTCGGCGTGGCGAGTCAGTTCAATCCGACCGAGCACTTGCCGCAGGGACAGCCGTTCCCCAAGGCATGCCAGACGGACCCCAACTCGCCGCAAGACGTGAGTCAGTCGAACATGATTAAGATGACGCAATTTGAGTCGCTGCTGGCTCCGATTCCGCCGCAGCCGCCCAACTCGCAAATCATCGCGGGCGAACAAGTGTTCAACAACCTCGGTTGCAGCGTATGCCACATTCAGAATTTCACCACCCAACAAAACGTCAAACTAAGAACCACCACGGGCGGGCAAACGGCTGTGATCCCATCGCTGAGCAATGTCACTTTCAGCCCGTACTCCGATTTTCTTCTTCACGACATGGGGTCGGCGGAATCCGGCGGCCTTCCGTTCCAGCCAAATCTCACGGGGCAGGCCACGCTGACGATGTGGCGAACTGCGCCGCTGTGGGGGCTGAACAATACTCTGGCGAAGTCCTCGGGATTGATGCATGACAACCTTTCGGTCTCCATCGACGCAGCCATCCGGAGGCACGGCGGCGAGGCCGCAACCGTGATTTCGAACTACGAAGGGTTGAACACTACCGACGCTCTGAACTTGAAAGCGTTCCTGGGCTCGCTCTGATTTTGTATTGAAGAGATTGCCGCTGAGGGATCGTGCAGCGCGGCTGTCAGTGTGTCGCCCAGTTCGTCAGTTGGAGGGCAAAGTGAACCGGATTGTGATTCTGGTGTCACTCTCGACCGGGCTGCCGTCCACAAGGTAAGGCTGGTAGCGCCACTGCTTCACAGCATGAACCGCCGCATCGGCGAGCAGCCGATCGCCGGAGATGACTGTGATGTTTCCCACCGTGCCTGTGCCCAGTACCTGCACGTCGAGCACAACCGCGCCCTGCACGCCTTGCTCTCTTGCCTGCGCCGGATACTCGGGCTCGACGCGATAAATGAGCCGGTTGGTGGAAGGTTGCGGCTTGGCGGGAGCAGGGGCGGGCCGCAAGGGCGAACGGTAGATGACCTTGCCGTTTTGCGTCACCACCAGCCCTCCACTGGGAGGATCGACCGCTGGGGATGCGCTCGAAGTTTTGACCGCAGGGGCGGCCTTTGGCGCTTCGGCCGAATCTGCGGCCTCAGGTGTAGTTTGCGTTTCCACGACGCTGTGGTCAGTCGTCTGAGTGGGCGGCGCAACGGCAACGGCCTGGACTTGAGCCCTGGCACCTGTTCCCATGGCCGCCTTTCGCCACCCGATCACCACGCCGAGCAGGATCGCAGTTGCAATCACCAGCACCACCAGAATCGCGGACCAGGTCTCAGTTCGTGGCGGTCTGGCCTCATCTTCGATGAGCCCGCTGAAGGGCGCGCTTTCAGGTTCCGGGCTCGGTTCTCGCTGCTCCGGCGTCTGCGGTGTGTCGAGCGTCGTGCGCACGGCGTCAGGGGTCGTAACGGCCGCTCCAGTGGTGGGTCCAGCGGTCGCTTCAGTCTGAGCCTCTCGGTTGCTTTCGGCGATTCTTCCGGCAAGCACCTGCACGGCGCTGATCTCTCGGTTTCCAAAAGCGTTGGGCCAGGCGGAGAACACCTGTAGGATCCCAAACACCTTCTGCGTATCCACGAGGGGTGCGATCAGCATCGACCGCACGCCGAGCCTGCGGCATGCTTCTGCATTAACGCGCGGATCGGAATCAGTGTCCCGGCACAGTTGCATCTCGCCCGTGGTCACGCAAGTCCCAGCAAGGCTCGAGGCGGTTTCAACCCGCACGCCAAGGTCGGGAGCATTCTCGCCAGAGGTCGCGCGACACACCAACTCACCGTCGCGAAACAACGCGATCGCCGCACCCGTGGCCCCACTCGCGTTCCGGGCCTCCCCGACCACCTCGTTCAATACGAGATCAAAAGCCAGGTCCACGGAAACCGCACCGCCGCCGTGCGCGGCCAGCGTCCGGGCAACATCGGTTACATGGCTGGATTCTTCCACGGAAAAAAATAACGTAGCGTGATCGGCTGGATTCGCATCCCAGGATGGCGTCGCATTCGACAACCTCGCCCGCATCCTCGGATCAGGGGTCATATCGTGACCAGACATCACGACTCTGGACAGCCTCATTATGCGGCGATTCCGCCAGCCTTTCAACAACTGAAAGGGCGCGGTAGTGTCCCAGTTTGGTTTTTCTTTGCGAACTTCAGGCGTGCTCTGTTGCGTAACGTTGCAGCTAAAGTCTTTACGACTTGCCTGGGAATCAAAAGCTAGAACCGCAAAGGCCGCGGAGAACCCACGCAAAGGTCGCGGAGAAAATCTAAAATGGGACACTCGCAAGGGCGCGTGGCGCGGCGATTCCCATAATTGAGTTATTCCGGAGATGTCCGCGCAAAGTTTCCCTGTGCGCCCTCAATAACCGCTGAAAAATCTTGTAGAATCGAGCTGCGAACTTGAGTGCGGCGCCCCGCTCGATGGCCCGTGATGATGGTCGGAAGCCCCAAAGGAACAAACGTAATGCGCATTGCTGTGGTGGGTTCAGGGTATGTAGGTTTGGTCGCGGGCGCCTGCTTCGCCGATCTCGGTCACGACGTCATCCTGGTCGACAATGACCAGCAAAAGCTGGCCGCGTTGCGCAATGGCCAGGTGCCGATTCACGAAAAGTTTCTTCCGGAATTGCTAAGCCGTCACCGGGGACATCGTCTGCAGTTTTCCGACGACTTGAAGGAAGCAGTCCGTCTCAGTTCCGTCATCTTTGTGGCCGTCGGCACGCCGCCGACGGAAAGCGGCGAGGCAGATTTGTCGTATGTGGAGTCCGTGGCACGCGAGATCTCGGGCGGCATCGAAGATTACAAAGTCATCGTCGAGAAAAGTACGGTCCCGGTCTACACCAGCGAGTGGATTCGAAGAATCATCCTGCGCAACGGCACCGACCCCGAGTTGGTCGACGTCGCCTCCAACCCGGAATTTTTGCGCGAAGGCACCGCAGTCACCGATTTTCTGTTTCCTGACCGCATCGTTGTCGGCTGCGACAGCCAGCGCGCCGCCGGGGTGTTGCGCGAGGTCTACCGTCCCCTGGCGGATGGCAGCTATTACGGCCGTGCCGACGCCATACCGCAGCCCGACCGCGCCCGGATTCCAGCTGCGCTGATTGTGACCAGCACCAAGAGCGCCGAACTGATCAAGCATGCATCGAATGCGTTTCTGGCCATGAAGATTTCGTTCATCAATGCCGTCGCGTCGGTCTGTGAATCGGTGGGCGCCAATGTGAATCAAGTTGTCCACGGCATCGGCACGGATAGCCGCATCGGCCCGCGCTTCCTGAATCCGGGAGTGGGGTATGGCGGATCCTGCTTCCCCAAGGACATCATGGCTTTCCGCGCGGTAGCGCGCGAATGCGGATACGATTTCCGGCTGCTGGATGAGGTGATGCGCATCAACGAAGACCAGCGGAACCGGTTCCTGCGGAAGGTTCACAGCGCCCTGTGGACCCTGCGCGGCAAGCGGCTCGGGGTGTTGGGCCTGGCCTTTAAGGGCGGTACGGATGACATCCGCGAATCGCCGGCGCTGGCGATCGTGCAAGCGCTGTTGCAGGAAGGCGGCAAAATCACGGCCTACGATCCGGCCGCCATGGACCGCACCCGTGAGGTGGTGGGTAATGGCATCAGCTATGCGAATTCTTCCTACGAGGCCGCCCACGACGCCGACGCGCTGCTCATCCTCACCGAATGGGAGGAATTCGCCAATCTCGATCTGGGCCGCCTGCGCGGCGAACTGAAATACCCGATCGTGATCGATGGCCGCAACCTGTATGATCCCGAAGTGATGGCCGCGCAAGGATTCACGTACTACAGCATCGGCCGCGCCGCCTCCCACCCCGACGGAGCACCGGCGGCAGTCTTGAAAAACGGCAAGAAGGCATGAGCCAACAACGCGCTCTGGTCACCGGCGGTGCAGGTTTTCTGGGCTCTCATCTCTGCGACGCGCTGCTTGCGGAAGGCTGGCGCGTGGTCGTCGTCGACAACCTGCTGACCGGACGGCGCGCCAACATCGCTCACCTGGCCCGCGAGCCCCGCTTCGAGTTTGTCGAAAAGGACATCTGCGCTCCCTACGACGTGGGAAAACTCGACTACGTCTTTCATTTCGCCAGCCCCGCCAGCCCGGTTGACTATCACACTCACGGCATCGCTACTCTGCAGGTCGGCTCTCTGGGAACATTCAACACTCTCGATCTCGCGCTCAAGTACGGAGCGAAGTATTTCGTTTCCTCGACGTCGGAGTGTTATGGCGATCCGCTCGAACATCCGCAGAAAGAGACCTACTGGGGACATGTCAATCCCATCGGCCCGCGCTCGGTCTACGATGAGGCGAAACGTTTTACCGAAGCCGTGACCATGGCGTACCAGCGCTATCACCAGGTTGACACTCGCATCGTGCGCATCTTCAATACGTATGGCCCACGCATGCAATTGAATGATGGCCGCGTCGTCCCCAACTTCATGAAGCAGGCCCTCCGCGGGGACGAGCTGACCGTCTACGGCGACGGCAACCAGACGCGCAGCTTCTGCTATGTCAGCGACGAAATCGACGGCTTCTTGCGCCTTGCGAAATCCGACGAGCATCTGCCCGTGAACATCGGCAATCCCAACGAGTTCACGATTCTCGAATGCGCGCAGCTGGTCTTGAAGGTGACGGGATCGAAGAGCCGCATCCGCCACGAGGCGCTGCCACAGGATGATCCCAAGCAGCGCCGTCCCGACATTACCAAGGCGCGCACGCTGCTAGGGTGGGAGCCGAAGATTGATCTGGAGTCTGGCCTTCGCCTCTCGCTGGAGTATTTCAAGAAGGCGGTCGCGGAAGAAGGCGCGTTGAAATAGGGCCTGCGGACAAACTCTCGAAAAGTAATCGGTGGTGAACTTGCTGACCTGGACTCTTCAGGCAGGGTCGCAGGTGGTTGCGACGAAATCGGTCAGCTGTTTCACGCTGGATTGTTCTTCCTTCGTCTTCAGCTCGAACGCGACTCCCATTCCGTAGCCCGGATGCGAAGCCTGCACCGTGCCGCGCACGCGAAGCTTCAATTCGTAAGTCCGCACCAGAATCTCGACGGAAGTTCCCGTCGGAAAAGGCAGTGGCACCTCGAGGTAGCATCCGCCGGAACTCAGGTCCGTCAGGCAGCAATAGTGGGGAACGGAAATTCCTGTGCGATAAACCTCAGCACCGAGACGGCAGTTGTATCGAGTCTGCGAGCGCCGGTTATCGGTGTCCGCGACCACCCGCGCGGCCGCGGGCGAAACAGCTTCCAGCTTTGCGACTGCTGCCTGCGAGCCTTGCGGAGCCTTCCCGTGAGTCTGTTCGACGACTGATACGGTCGGCAGCGGCAGCGGGTCTTCCATCTCCACTGTGACGTCGGAAAACTCGCGATGGCCTTCTTTCGGCAGGTTGGCACCGAGGAATTCGTCCAGCAGACGCCGTGAGGCTTTGGGCACGTCGACGAACTGAACTCCCCCGCGGCCGTTCCAGTCTTGCCAGAGCAGCTGTCCTGAGAGTCGAATACTCGTCGACTGCCCCGGAAGCTTGAATTGAAAGTAGACTTTGCTGGTAGGAGGAAGCTTCTTGCCGAAAGTGACCGACATTCCATCCTTTGCCAGATCAATCAGCGTGGCCTTCTGCTGCTCGACGTTGGCGTAGTCGACCGTGGCATGGGTGTGGACAGCCGCCCGCGCGCTCTTGCGCTTTTCCTTGCGCATGACGGCTCGCGCCGCCCGCATGCTGCTCAATGCCCGGTCATACGCGACCGGTTTATAAACCACAAAATTCACACCCAGCGAAAACAGCTCGCGGATGCTCTCTTGCGAGGGCACCACGGCGACCGCGAGCGTCGAGTCGTTCAGCCGCGACATGCGCGTTTCCTGCAATAAAGAGAGCACCGCCGCGGTGGATTCGCCGTCGACCACGATCACATCGAACCGCTCCTGCGCAGCTCGAATGGAGGCACGCGCGAAATCCGGACAGGACTCGACTCGAATGCTGAGTTCCTGCAGCACCCGCTGCAGAACCTCGGCGGCCGCCTGGTCCACGCACACTAGCAGAGCAGATAAAGTCATACGTGGCCACAATCGTAGGTTCCCTCGGTTCCGCGAACAAGGTTACCGGAGTCACGATGCAGAGGATTCCATAAGAGTTTTCTGAAGTTAACTGGTGCACTTGCAGTCGATGACGGCAGTAACCACCGACATCACAAAAGGTCAGGGTCCGGCCATTGACCCGTAGTGCTTTGACGCGGACCCCACCCCTTCCTAGGATGGACAGTGACGCGATGAGGAGAGCGCCCGTCCTAGTTGTCTGTGAACGGGTGCCATCCGCCCCCATCTTGGCGTTCTTGGACGGGAGAGGGCGTTCCGAAGTCCGGCACCTCCTTCCCGAGAAGACCTTTATGACCTTGAATCGACAGCGTGGATTTTCGCTACTCGAAATGATGATCGTCGTGGCCATCGGTTTCACCATGGCGGGCATCACCTTCATCGCTCTGATGCCGATCTACAACCGGAACCATGTGGAACTGGCATACGACACCACGCTCAGTGTGATGCGGAACACGCGGCACCTGTCCATCACGCAGAGCCACCAGTACTACGTGAATTTCAATCCGGCCGGATTTCCCGCGGGCACGATCCAAGTGAGTTATCAGCCGCCGGCGGTGGGTGGGATTCTCCCGGCCGTGCAACAGGTGGCCACCTACTCGTTGCCTCAGGACGTGAGCTTCAACGTGATGGCAGGCTTTCCGGCAAGTGCGCCCGATTCGTTCGGCACCGGAATCACCGCCATCGACTTTGGGCAGGGGCTTGGCGGGGGCAGTCTCAACTACGTCACCTTTATGCCCGACGGTTCCTCGCAAGACAATCTGGGCAACTACAACAGCGGCGTGATCTACCTTTCCCGTACGTCGGATCCGACGATCTACAACGCACGAGCCATCAGCGTTTGGGGCGCAACCGGCCGCATTCGGGGATGGCGCCTGTATCAGCAAGCCGGCATTTCTACATGGGTACAACAATGATGCAGAAGAAGATCAGCAAAGCGCAGGCAGGCAAGCGCGATCGTGAAAATGGCTTCTCTCTCATCGAAGTCATGATCGCGATCGTAGTGATGTCGGTGGGCATCCTGGCGGTGATTGCATCGTTCGCCACCGCCGTGGCTGCGACCCAATCGGCGGAGGAAGACCTGATCGCCCGGCAGAAAGTGCTGGAGGCGATGGAGAGCATCTACACCGCGCGCAACAGCCAGCAGATCCCCTTCGCCGCCGTGGCCAACGTTTCCAACGGCGGAATCTTCGTGGATGGAGCCCAGCCTCTGCTCTGCGCTGGAGCGGATGGTCTGGTGGGCACCGGGGACGATGTTGCCTGCAAGACGCAGGCGGGTGCGAATTGTCCCGACGGCGGCGCCGAATGCATGGTGCTTCCGGGCAATGATGGCATTCTCGGCACGGCCGACGACGTGACCATGAGCCTGGGCAATTTTTCGCGGACGATTGCGATCAATACGGTGTTGTATCCCGCCGGGTCGCCCAATGCCGGCCAGGTCAATCCCAACATGATGGCGATCACCATCACTATCAGTTACACCAAGGCTGGACTGCCAGCCCGCTCATTTACCGCCAACGGGCTGATTTCGAGTTATCACTGAGGCGCCGACGAGGACTTTGAATATGCGAATGAATAAATCGCAACACGGATTCAGCTTGCTGGAATTGCTCGTGGCCTCGTCCATCGGCCTGACGGTCATCCTCGTCATGACCAGCCTTTTCAAGACTGGCATGGACGCAACCATGAAGGTCACCCAACGCGCCGAAACGCAGCAGAACCTGCGCGCAGCGGTGCAACTCATGACGAAAGACATCAGCCTGGCCGGCGGGGGAATACCTTCCGGCGGGTTGCAGCTCAGCAGCGCCGGGGTTTCCAAGTTCGGTTGCAACCAGGCGGGCACCTGTTACGTGACGGGCGGTACTTACCCCAATAGCGCAACCGGCAGCCCCAACTACATGTATGCGATTGAGCCCGGCTTCGGCACCGGCGTGCAGAACGCCGCTGTGATCACCGCGGCTCCGGGACAGACCAACAGCAGCATCACGTCGGTTTACTGCGACTATAACTTTCCGTTGTCGAACTTCACGTTCGCCATTCCCGCCGCCGGGACATCTGCCACGGTGGGCGTCATCAACGCCGCTATTACGCCCAACAACATTCTGGCTCCAGGAGGGCTGCAGGTTGGAGATCTGATTCTGTTTACGGTATCCACTCCTGGCAATGGCAAAAGCGCCAGCGGAACCAGCCTGGTGCAAAACGCCGCAGTCGTAGCGGAGGTCACCGGCATTCCGAGCAATACAGCCCTGACTTTTGCCACCGGCGACGCCCTCAATTTCAACTTTGCCACCGGAACCAACAATCTGGCCGCCGTGGCTTCGGCGGCGGCGGGTGCAGGAGCACAGACCAGCGCGTGCCGCTTGCAGGTTGTGACTTACTTCCTGCAGGTTCCGGTCGCTGGCGGCACCGTGCAAACTCCCCGCCTGATGCGCCAGGTCAACGGACTCAATGCCGTCCCTGTGGCGGACAACATCATCAATCTGCAATTCACCTATGACGTGATCGATTCAACCACTGGAACCGTGGTGGCCAACCAGCAGAATCCCATCGGAGCCGGCGAGTCCCCCAGCCTCATCCAAAAGGTCAACCTCTGGGTGATGGGAACCAGCCTTACGACGGACGGGAATCGCGCGCAAAACATGTACCTGGCCACTGCGGTCAGCACGCGGGATATGAGCTTCTGCAATTCCTACAGTTCCAGCACGACGGCGTGCCAATGAGCACCCGGGCAATTGAAGGGAGAACCATGCTAATGAGCCAGCGTAATTCACGAGGCTTCACTCTAATCGCAGCCCTGCTGCTGACCGTTCTGTTGTCGGGAGTCGCGGTGGGACTGCTGTTCCTGGTCACCAACGAAGCCCGCATGGGCGGCAACGACCTGGAGGGGAACCTGGCGTACTACGGCGCCGAGGCGGGGATCGAGAACCTGACCTCGCAGCTCTCCCAGCTCTATCAGACTTCGCAATCGCCCAATGCCGCCTCCATCACCGCGCTGACCAGTGCGACCAACTTTCCGACCATGGTTTCGGGCTCGAATATCACCAATATGAATTATGTCGAGACCATCACCTGGCCTTCGACCAAGACCGACGGAACGCCTTGTCCGAACCTTCCGAACCCCTGCGGATCATGGGACATCGTGGGCTCCGGTCCGGACCAGGGCATGGTGGCAACGCTGATCCCGTTCACGCTGCAGGTCACGGCCACGCGTGCGGCCGGGTCGGGACAGAGCGCTACGAACATCGCCGCCGCCACCGGCGCCTCGGTAAACTTGACCCGCACCGTCGAAGTCGCGCTGCTACCCGCGTTTGAATTCGGCGTATTCTGCGACGGCGACTGCGACTATTTTGCCGGCCCCAATTTCAACTTCGGCGGGCGCGTTCACACCAACGGAAACCTGTTCCTGGCTTCGGGCGCCAAACTCACCTTCACCGACAAGATCGCTGCCGTCGGACAGGTGATCACCGACCAGCTTGAGAACGGCCACTCGACGTCCGCGGGCTACACCGGTACGGCTTATGTACCCAACGCTGCAGGCGGATGCCCCGCCGCTCCCGGTACTGGACCAGCCGCGAATTGTGTTGCGTTGCCGTCCGGAAGCTGGACGGGCGGCTTTCCTCCTACTGGTGCGCCAGTTGCCGCATGGACCGGAATTTCCAAATCAACTTTCAACGGATTTATTGAGAACGGACTAACCGGCGCCAGCAGATTGCAGCTGCCGTTTGTGAACTCTTCCAAAGTCGGGGCGATCGACATCATTCGTAAACCGACCGCGGGCGACTCCACGCTTCTGCTGAACTCGCGCCTGTACACGGAAGCTTCCATCCGCATCCTGCTGGCTGACACGCAGGGCGATCTGTATCCGGGCGAAACCCGTTCTGACAGCGCCACGCAAGACATACAGATCGGCACCCCGTTCACCAACAACTCGGGCAGCGCATTCATCACGGTCCCGCAGGCCGCTCCGGGCGTCACCGCGGGCACCATGTACTTTGCGACGGCTTCGGCGAAGGCCGCCACCAACAACTGGGCCACCGTGCCGACCGGTTGCCCGGCTTCAGGGTCGTGGCCTTTGTTTGGCCAGGTCACCCAGGCGGGTATGCTGTGCCAGGGCGCCTGGTTGCGTGTGGAATATCAGAACGCCGCGGGTCAATGGATCGGCGTCACGACGCAATGGCTGAGCTACGGGTTTGGCCGCAACTACAACCAGCCCCCCACGCACCCCTACAACGCGTCTACGGCGACGGCGCCGTTGTGCAAGAACTATCCCAACTATCCGGCCGCGCAGTGCCAGAACGGACTCAGCCCGGCGATCCTGATCCTGCAGCAGTTGCAGGTCAACAAGGCGGTCACACAGGGTATCGGAACCACGCCCTCGCAGTTTGCCTGGCTGCCGCTCAACTTCTACGATGCCCGCGAAGGCGAACCGCGCGATGCGCGCAATGCCAGCGACCCTGGCGTTTACTGCAGCCCCAACGGAGTCATGAACTCGGTGGAACTCGACGTAGGCAATCTGTGGCTCTGGCTGCAAGCCTCGGGCCCGTATTCCGGGGGCAGCGGCAAGCTGGTTACGGCCGCCAACTATAACGGGTACATCCTGTACTTCGCGGACCATCGCGGTATGATCGCTGATAAGTACCCGCTCACAACTTTCTACAACGGCTTCTCCGGCATGTCCGGCTTGAATGACGTGGTCAACACTTCATCGGCCACCGGCGTGCCAGATGGAAACCTGGAACCGATTTCCTACTACGCAACAAAACCAGTTCCGTATTCACCGGAAGACGTAGCCGTGAAAGGTGCAGGGGTCAACCTTGGTAAGGTCGACAACTGGGGTCAGGCAAACCTGGGCGTCGGCTTTGGCATTCCAGCGGCGAACATCAAGGATCCTTACTACATTTACGGCACCACGAATAACGCGAACGCAATTCAGTGCTATTCCTATACTGGAGTCTCCCCGGTCTACAACGTTCCTACAGCTGAGTGGAACATGGTGACCGGACCGCGGCATGTGCTGCGCCTGGTGGATGGCGGCATGGATACCACCGGCAAAAGCTACCTGCCACCCACCAACGGAAGCCTGGCGAACAACGGAAACGGCTTCACGGTCGCTTCCGAGGAACCGGTCTACGTTTGGGGAGACTACAACACCGGCCCCGCCGATCCGTTCTGGCCGAGCGAGAACACGACCACAACTCCGCACTCTGCTGCGGCGATCATCGCGGATTCAGTGACCCTGCTCTCGAACCCGCCGGCCGCCAACAGCCTGCCAGTCGCCAACTACGGCTGGACGGATTTCGAGAGTTTTGGGTTCCCGGCGAATAAGGGCAGTCGTCCTGGCAATACCAGCTACTACCGCATGGCGATTGCAGCCGGCAAGAGCGTTCCGTTCCCGCAACCCGCCTGGGGTGGACAGGACTTCGGCACCGACGGCGGCATGCACAACTTCCTGCGTTATCTGGAAGACCGCGGAGCCAACGGCGCGACGGTCAACTACGCCGGGTCGCTGATCAGCATGTACTACTCGCAGTACAACACTGGAAACTTCAAGTGCTGTACTGCGGTATACGGCGCTCCGACTCGTAACTATTTCTTCGATACTCAGTTCCTGAACCCGGCGAATCTGCCGCCCGGAACGCCCTCGTTCCAGGACGTGGTCAGCCTGAGCTATCACCAGAACTTCACACCGCAGTAATGGCAAGTTGAAGCAACCTGCCCCGGTCTTGTCTTTCCCTAAAGGGAAAAAAAGACCGGGGCATTTTTTCTTGCTCTCCACCAGAAATGTTGGCTAATATTTTTGGGTTATAACCTCGCACGGGGGGAATTCAGTAAAATCTCCGTGCGTTCGGTCGAGTTTGGGGACTCGAAATCCTTTTAAGTATTTACTCGTGACATCCTCCACTTCAACCCGCTCGCGAGCTCTCTGGATCGCACTGATCGCTGCAGCCCTGATCGGGTCGGCGGCGTTCTTCATTCCTGCGTACATTATCCGTCCCTTCACGCGGCAGAGCGCACGAGGCCTGGTGTGGGCGATGGCAATCAATCAGCGAGCTCCCCTTGTTTCTCTGCTGGGCGCGCTGATCTGCTTCGCACTGGCGCCGCTGCTGTGGTCGAGTTGCGGCAAATGGCAAAAGCGCTTGCTGGCGCTGCCGCTGCTGGCCGTGGCCTTCTCTGCCGTCATGTCGCGCTTGAATTACCTCGAATGGATGTTCCATCCTGTCAGCAATGCGCAGTTTGAAGCCGAGTCTGCGAGCAGACTCGACGCCAAGGAAATGATTCTCGCCGTCCGCTACGGCGACGACGCGCGCGCCTACCCCATCCGCCAGATGGCCTACCATCACATCCTGAACGATGTCGTCGGCGGAGTTCCGATCGCCGTCACCTATTGAACGCTCTGTCACACCGGTCTGGTGTGGACACGCACGGTGAACGGCAAGGCGCTGCATTTCTATCTGGCGGGCATCAACAACCAGAACTTTTTGATGCGCGACAAGGAAACGGGGACGTGGTGGCAGCAGATCACCGGCAAAGCCATCTACGGCCCGCTGAAGGGTACAGGGCTCGAACTCGTCCCCTACGACGAACTCACGTTCGGCGAATGGAAGTCGGAAGTATCCGACGGCAAAGTCTTCGCGCCGGTCGCGAAGTACACCAAGAAATACGACAGCAACTGGGAACCGGAGGTTCTGAAGCTTCCGGTAGTGATCAGTTTCCCCGGCACCGAACTAAAATCTCGCGACGTCGTGGTCGGGCTCGAACTGGATGGCGCCAGCCGCGCCTATCCCTGGGAAACGTTGGTGAAGCAATCGCCGGTCGTAGACCGTGTTCATGGCACGCCGCTGCTGGTCGCGGTCGGTCCTGACAGCAAATCGTTCCGCGTCTTTATCAGCCGCATCGACGGCAAAGACGCGGAGTTTTTCCTGAAGGGCGAAACGGAAGACGCACCGGACTTATCGGCATCAAAGAGTGATCCGCCAACCGAGGCGAAGCCGGCGACAAGTAGCGCCGGCGTCGCTCCGCCTCTCGCTGGGGCGTCTCGCCCCAGCAGCGGAGAGCCACCCAAGACGCAGGCGAGTTCAGCCCCGCCGACCAAACCCTGGCTTCTCCTCGACACCGCCACTGCCAGTGAATGGAATTTCCAGGGCTGTGCCATCTCCGGCCCCGCGCGAGGCAAGTGCCTGGACCGCGTCTCGGCGTTGAAAGACTACTGGTTCGACTGGCGTAACTACCATCCCGATACATCGATTTATAAGCACTGAGTATCGAGCTCGAGCACAAGATAGCCACCCTGTAGCTCTTACCGTATTTTCGTATATTCCCGAACTAAACTGCGCCTGTTCACTTTGCTATTCACATTGCTAACTCGAGGGCGCGGGCGTATCTTCGGCCTAGTAAGGAGGTTCTATGCGCGTCACAAACTCAAATTCGGAGGTTATGGTAAAGGCATACGCCGGAGTTACGGGCGTACTGCTCGCTTTCAACGTACAAGACGAATCAAAGAAGACGGGACTATTAGGATTTGCCATCAAACGAAAGAAGCATGCGGAACCGGGAACAAATCCGCCAGCGAGAAACGCTCCTGACCCTACGGCAGACGCGGACGGATTCAGCTGGCTCTCCGGTATGCTTCTCTTCCCGGGTCAGACGCACAAACCCGGCGACCCGATTCCCACTAGTGTTTCTCCCATCCAGAAGTTTCGTTGGTCCGATTATGCGGTTCGTTCCGGCACGACTTATACGTACCGTGTCTGTCCCGTTTACGGCACAGCACAAAAACCCGACATTCATGTTCCCGTCGAAGTAACTGTGAAGACAGGCACGTGGGACGTAAACACAATGCTACGTGTCCCGAACAGACGCTACGCACTCTTCAATCGCGCGGCGGGTGCGTCGCAAGCTTTTGCCCGGGAGTTCCAGCCAGACAACGACAAGATCAATGCGGCTCTCGAAAAGAACGCAAAGAAGCCGCTTGGCAAACGGAAAGTCCCCCCACTGTCGCCGGCAGCCCTGGCGTGGTTGAGCCGCGGGGTCAAGGAAAGTATCGTAAATTTCATCGGGCAAGCGAAAGACTCATCCTGGGCCCTGGACGTGGCCATTTACCAGTACGAACTTCCCGAAATTGTGGATGCCGTCAACGCGGCGTTCGACTGCGGTGCCAAAGTGCGCCTCATCTACCATGCCAAACCCAACGACAAGCAGACGGCCAAGAACAGCAAGAGTGCGGCACACTTGCCCAAGGCGGACAAGGTAGCGCGAGTCACGCAGGCTATCTTCCATCACAAATTCATCGTGTTGAGCAAGATGAATGGCGAGGAACGTGAGCCCCAAGCCGTTCTCGCGGGCTCGACGAACTTCACGTTCAACGGCGTTTACTGTCAGGCGAACGACCTGTACGTCAGCACCGAAGCGGCGATTGCCCAGACATACCTCAATCAATTCGAGCACATCTTCGGCGGCGAAACCGTGGCAGAAACCAAGGCCCGGGATAGCGCGCAGAATATCTACGATCCCGCAGCCGTCATGCAAGTCGGCTTCTCTCCGCGAACCGGCAAGACGGACCTGAGCTGCTTTGTAACCCTGATCAACTCCGCCAAGCAGGACGTGCTCTTCTCCACCGCCTTCGGTCTGGAAAAGAGCGTGGAGGAAGCACTGGCTGGCGAGCCCCACGACGCCATCCTGCGCTTTGGCGTGCAGGACAAGGCCAGCGATATTACCGGCATGCACGCCGATCATACGGCTCAGTTCACCGCCGCGTCCATGCTCCCGAAGGGACTCGACGGCTGGTTGCAGGAGCAACATGTCAAAGGCCAGACCGGCAGCATCCTGATTCACACTAAATGCATTGTGGTGGATTTCACCTCAGACCATCCCATCGTGATCAGCGGCTCGCATAACTATTCCACGAACGCCTCAGCGAGCAACGATGAGAATGCCGCCATTATCCGCGATGACACGGATCTGGCGGACAATTTCGCCTGCGAGATCATGCGCATCTACGACCACTATCGGTTCCGTTATGTCACCAGCCATCCCACGGCAAAGCGGCGGACGACCCCGCCGACCCTAACCCCGAATGACAGCTGGCTCGAACCTTACTTTGACCCGAATACCCTCAAATATGCCGACCGCCTGGTTTTCTCCGGCTACATCGCGAACCAAGGGGCCTCGGCCGCGAATCAGGAGAAAAGCCTTCTGAAACCCTCGATCCAGACGCTTCGCGCGGCTGCACAGGCCAAGATCAATCCGCACATTTTGCACAAAGCCAACAGGACGCCCGGCCATCGGCCCAGGCCGCATCAACCGGCAGCGTAACACCCATTAACTCGGAGGCGGCGACCTTTTCGCCGCCTCCCATCCTTTTCGCGCTAACGAAGTCCGGAGCTACCTTGGCTTCACTCGGGCAATCCCATACGCCGCACCAGGCTGGCATAGCGTGGATCGGACCGAATGGGATCCAGCGTGGGATAACGAATACACAGGATCAGTTCGATTTCCTGGTTGGCGTAGGCCTTCTCGAGGTAACGGAAAGCCTTGTTGTGATCGCCGGTGGACGAGGCATTGAGCGCGAGCCAGGTCGAAGCCTCCGGCCGGTCCGAAAATCCTGCTTCTGCCAGTTCCCGATAACCCTTCGCATCTGGACTCCACAAGCCCGGCTTTGACAGGAATTTCTGCAGTTCGCTGACGGCATGCGCGAAATCGCCCTGCGCCGCGTACAACTGCGTCAGCTTGTGATGCGCGGGCGGGAAGTTCGGATCACTCTGTAGTACCTTTTGGAATGCCGCCAAGGCCTCCGGAAAACGATGCGCATCCGACAGCGTGGCCGCGTAGTTCGTGTTCATGATGGGAGAAAGCGGATCCAGCGACAATGCTACGTGGAACTCCTGGAGGGCCTCGTCGAAGCGCTTCTCCGGCACCAGCAAGGTAAAGGCGTAGAAGTAGTGGGTTGCTGCGCTATTGGGATTCAGTTCGAGAGCTCGCTTGAACTCTTTCTCGGCCTCGCCCCATGTATAAGAGAACGTTAGCGCATCGGCCCGCGCCGCGTGCGCCTCTGGCAGGGAGTCATCCAGTTCGAGCGCCTTTCGCGTCGCCTCGTCCGCCAGCGTCCCTGCCTGCCGCGAGGAAATTCCCGAGTAGTAGCTCGGTATCACGTTGTAGGCATCAGCCAGGCCGGTGTAGGCCAGTGCGTAATTGGGATCGGCCGCAATGGCTTGTTGGAACAGATCGATGCTCTTCTTCAGGCCCTCCGGCGTGCGTCCGTACCACTGTTGTCGTCCTTCAAGATAGAGACGATAGGCCTCGGGATTGTTCGTGCCTGCGCTGCCCAGGCGTCGTTGCTCGCCCGCATTGGTCTGCAGCCGCAAGCGTTTCGCGACGTCGCGTGCGATATCGCCTTGCACCTCGGTGATGTCCGCCGCCTTGCGGACATAGTGCGCGCCCCAGAGCTCCGATCCGTCGGAGGTATTGACCAGGTCCGCCTGCACGCTGACTTCATCCCCATGCTGCGCAATGCGTCCCATCAGCAAAGCACTTACCTGCAGGGTCTGCCCGATCTTTTGCGGCTCTTCCTGATTGCCCTTGAATCGGAAGACGGTGCTTCTCGCCATAACCTTGAGATCGGGCAACTGCGAGAGTCCGCTGATTAAGCTCTCGGTCAATCCGTCGCTTAGATACTCGTTGTTCGGATCACCGGTTGCGTTGACGAAGGGCAAGACAGCCACGGAGTCGATCTTGCTGGCTTGCGGCCGGCCGCGCATCCAGTAAAGTGCGCCCACTACCAGCGCAACAACGATCACGGCCGCTGCGGCGACGGCATATTTGCGCTTCCGCGCTGCCGCAGAGGCGGACGAGGAACTTGCAGCGGACGCCGGAATCCCGCTGGGGGCGGAGATGCCTGCTGCTCGCCCCGAGTCGAGATCCCTCTTCAGCCGCGTCAAATCGGAGCGCAGATCGGCGGCACTTTGATAGCGAAGATTGCGATCTTTCTCCAGCGCCTTGTTGATAATGCGCTCCAATTCCGCGGGCACATCCGGATTGAGCCGCACGGCCGGCGGCGGCGCGGCATCAAGAATCGCCTTGAATATCTCTGCGGAACTCTCGCCTCGAAACGGCAGGGTGCCCGTTGCCATCTCGTAGAGCACTGCTCCGAAGGAAAACAGATCGCTGCGTGAATCAAGGTCTTTGGCGCGCGCCTGTTCCGGCGACATGTAGGAGACGGTGCCCAGCGTCGATCCCGGACTCGTCAGTTGTTGCTCGTCAACGCTGCGCGTCAGCGTGTTGTCCGACCTGCTGGCCGCACCGCTGGACTCCACCTTCGCCAGGCCAAAATCCAGAATCTTGGCGTGGCCGCGCTGGGTCACAAAAATATTCGCCGGCTTGATGTCGCGATGCACAATGCCCTTTGCGTGCGCGGCGTCGAGGGCATCGGCCACTTCGATCGCCAGCGAAACCAGAGTCTCGTTGTCCAGCGGCCGGGATGCGATGCGGTGCTTCAGCGTCATCCCGTCGAGGTATTCCATCACGAGGAAGGGCTGGCCGCCTTCCTGATCGATCTCGTGGATCGTGCAAATGTTGGGGTGGTTCAGTGCCGAAGCGGCCTTCGCCTCGCGCTCGAAGCGAGCCAATGCTTGCGGATCCTGGGTGACGTTCTCGGGAAGAAACTTGAGGGCAACGAAGCGGCCAAGTTTCAGGTCTTCGGCCTTATAGACGACTCCCATTCCGCCCCCGCCGAGTTTTTCGAGAATGCGGTAGTGCGAGATGGTCTGTCCGATCATGATTGTGCGAAAGGTGGAATGTTAGGGGGATAGTGGTGACAAGTCAACGCGGGTCCGGAGGGCGCCCGAACATGCGCCACTTAGCCGCTTGGGAGGACAGGCTGGAACTCATCCCCGTGGACGCTGCGATCAAAGCGCGTTTGATCTAAACTCTCTACACTCCACAGGGAGGAATCTCTTGTCAGCCATTCGCGCACTTTTCTGGGACGTCGGCGGCGTATTGCTCACGAACGCCTGGGACCATACCCAGCGCTCTGCCGCACTTTCGCAGTTTCAACTCGACGAACAGGAGTTTCACGACCGCCACGAAATGCTGGTCTCGTCGTTCGAGCGCGGCAAGATCACCCTCGACGAGTACCTCGACCGCACGGTCTTCTATCGCCCACGCCCGTTCACTCGTGACGCATTTCGCGACTACGTGTTCTCGCTATCGCAGCCCTTTCCAGATGTGCTGGAGTTCGCCCGGTCTCTGAGCGACACCGGCAAATATTTTATGGGGACGATCAACAACGAATCCCGCGAGCTCAACGACTACCGCATCGAAAAATATGGCCTGCGGAAGACATGCCGCCTCTTCATCAGTTCGTGCTTCGTCGGCCTGCGCAAGCCAGAGCGCGACATCTATCGCCTGGCGTTGGAGACGACACAGATTCCTGGTGAAGAATGCGCCTTCATCGACGATCGCGCCCTCAATCTGGAATGCGCAGCGAAGATGGGAATGCACACGATCCAGATGAATACGCTGGAGCAATTGCGAGGGGACTTGGAGAAGCTAGGCGTCGCTCCGTAACAACGCGGGGGCTAAAGCCCAAATATTTCGGGTCTGACGCGGCGCTGAAGCGCCGCTCTCCCACATTACGGATTCTTCATTACGGATTCTTCCGCGGTTGCGCGGTCTTCACTCCCGCAGTCGTCGGAACATCGGATTCCGCCGTGGTCAGCGTCAGATCGCTCGACCAGCAATCGGCGGCCAACTTCCATTCGCCGTTTGCCTGCCGGGCAAACACCCACAGATATTTTCCACGCTCTTCTCGCCGCTTCCCTGTCGAACCGGGGATCAAGGCCTTGCAGCGGCCAGCCTCGTAAGCCATGTCACCGACAACATCGACGCGCAGCGGATCGACCTCTACTTCTCCCAGCCCGGCATCGAGCGCGCCGAAGAAGAACTCCCGCACCGCCGCAGCGCCGCGAATCGGAGGATAGTTCGACCGCAGCACCAGCGCGTCCGAGGTGTAGAGCTCGAGCAGATCGTCGAGATGCTTGGTATTGCAGGCCAGTACCCACTCCTGGGTGATGGCGCGGACCGCGGCCTCGGCGCGGCTCATGTCCCCGCGCAGAGCCGCGGCTGTCGAACGCAGCTTGTCTTCTCGGGCGGAATCCCGAGCTGGATCGCGCGCCGGTTCAGCCGCACGCGGATACGTTCCGTCCTGGGCTCCCGGGAAATAGTGATGGTGGTAGTGGTGATGGTAGTGATGCGTCTCATTCCCTGTTGGCCGCGTCATGGCGGGCCGCATCTCCGGCTCCGCGAACGGATTCAGAGGAAGGGCGATCGCGGTCGATGGTGGGGTATGTTCCGTCGGGGGAGTCGACGAGGCCGCTTTTTCCGCCTCGTCCACACTCACTCCGCACATCCCGCAAAACTTGTTGCCTTCCCGATTGGCATACCCGCAAATCTTGCAGGCGACCACTTTGGACTCGCTCGTGAGTTCCCTGGCCATGTCATCTGCCGAATCTTCGGCGTCCGCCTCGGCGGCCAGACGCTGCGCAGCCTCGAGCGCGGCGGCGATCGCTTCGGCGCCGGGCTGAGGACGCCGCATTTCCGGCCGCAGCCTGCGGTAGAGCTCCTTCATATCGGCGTTCTTGACCGGAGTTTCCATCGGCTGGGCGAACGGGGTCGTTTTCTTGTTGTCTTTATCCACGAATCGAATCACCTGTTGGGGGAATTCTAGTCCAGCGGCGCAGCCGTTGCTATCGGCTGGAGAACTCGACCTTACCTTCGGTCTCGGTGGGGACGCCGTTGCAGGTTGCGGGACGGTACCTCCACGTGCGTACCGTCTGCAGAACGCGACGATCACCGGCGAGACCCGCACTTTCCAGAATCAGGGGGCTGTGAACGCGGCCATCGGTGCCGATGATAAAGCTGACCTTCACCCTGTGCCCATTAACGGTTGTGGTAAAAAGCGGATCAGGCGTGGTCAGCGCCTCGGGTGGTTGCACATCCTGGCAGGCCGGGCGCGAACTGATGTGGGGTACGTCGACATATTGCGCAGCCCGAGTCAGGGTTCTCGACACCTGGCGCTCACGCTGCTCCAGCGCCGGTGAGCGCAGCGGCTTTGCAGACGTGGTTGCTCCCGAGACTATCGAAACTGCCAGGAAAAACATCGCAGGCCGGACGCCACCAAGCATTGGGTTCCACCCCATCCCCGAGGAGAAGCAGTATACTCCAACGCTTGTTTCGCAAGTTAGCGGCCACCGCTGCCATTCTCGAAGACATTGCACAGGCGAGACTTACTGATCCACGGTTCCCGCATCTGATTCCGACAACTGCAATGGGTTGCACATTTAGGGGGATGCAGGGCTGATCTGAGGCTTCCCTCCCCCTCCGCCATGGACCAGGATCCAGATGAGAATCCCAGCTCCGGCTGCACCGGCCGCAATCCATTTGGGATTCACGCCAGACAGGGCACTGGTCGGACGAGTCGCCGGTCCGCAAACCTCCGACTCGTCAAAACTTTTTTGTTCGCCTTCGTGAACGGAGGCCCGCTGGGGCGCCTCGTTCTCCGGCGTCGGCTTGCCTTGCCCTTGCTGGTGCTCGACGTTGACATCGAGTTTCCGGGCCGCGACCTGCAAGCTTCTGTTCACGTCGGTGACGACATATTGCGTCCATTCGTTTAGAACCGGTACGACCAGAATGCAATTCACTCGCACCTTGAAACTCTTGGACGTTGCCACCGAGACGCTGCCGTGATCCAACTCGAGAAGGTCAGCTTGAAACTTTCCCACCGACTCTGGCGCAATCAGGACCGTGGATCCATCCAGGCGCAAGTCGGCGGTGGCACCCGACTTGGTTTCGATTACGTCTCCGGGAAAGACGGCAGATGAGTCTTGGGTTTCATATCCGTTGACCCAGACGCCACCCTGCGAGTGCAGAATGGCTCCCGCCGGCTGCTGGGCCGCAGCTTGACCCGGCACCCCCTGCCCCAAGGATGAAAGCGGGCAGAGCACAGCCATCGTCCAACACAGGACATTCCGTAAGATTGATACGCGCATCCGCAAGCCTGATTTAGACACAGACTCCCTGATAAATAGCCTAGCTGCGGGTTGATGCAACGTCTATTAGCTGTCTGGGTGCGCAGGTTGAGGAAAACTCGACGCCTGAGAAACCTGCGCGGAGTCTTCCGGAGCTTTCTGTCATCGTGGTTTCGCATTGGTAAAACTTTGTAAATCATGCACTTGCAACGCTTCGGACGAGGTAAAGTAGAGGTGAACCTATGAATTGGAAGAAAGCTGTGCGGATGGCGCTCCTGGCGTTGGCTGCGGGCGTTGCGGTTGGAAGTTTCTCAGCAGCGCAGACGCCTGCTGGGCAAAGCGCGGATGCCGGTGCCCCTACGATCACGAAGCGCATTGGCACCATCAAAGCGATCAACGGGATGGCGGTGACTTTGGCCCCTGCGTCAGGCCCTGAAGTGGGGGTGACGGTACAGCCCAACGCGCGCATCCTGCGGCTGGCGCCCGGTGACAAAGATCTGAAGAACGCGACGCCGCTACAGGCGCAGGATTTGCATGTGGGCGACACGATCCGGGTGCGCGGATCGGGGTCGGCGGACGGCAATTCGATCTCCGCGCTCGAGGTTCTTGTAATCACGCAGGCGGCGGTGACGGCAGTAAGCGACCAGATTCGCCAGGATTGGCAGAAGCGGGGAATGGGCGGGCGGGTCGACTCGGTCGATGCTGCTGCGGGAACCGTGACGATTTTTATCCCGAGCCTGACGGCGAAGAAAACTGTCGTCGTCCACACCACCAAGACCACCGTCGTGTACCGTTACGCCCCGGACTCGGCCAAGCCGGAAGATGCCAAGCCCAGTACGCTGCAGCAGATTCAACCCGGCGACCAGTTGCGGGCTCGCGGCGAGCGCAACGCAGACGGCAGCGATCTGACCGCGGAAGAGATTTACGTGGGCGTCTTTCCGCAATTTGCGGCCACGATCAAGTCGGTGGACGCAAATGCGGGCACGGTCAGCGTTCTGGATTTGTCGAGCAAGAAGACGGTGGAGTTGAAGATCACCGCTGATTCTCAGCTGCACAAGATCCCCGTCGAAATGGCTCAGGGCTTTGCCCTGCGGCTCAAGGGCATGATGCCTGCGGGAATGCCGGGTGCGGCGCCCGGTTCGCCGACTGGATCCAAGCCCGCTGCTGCGGCGAACGGTCAGTCTGGTGCTGCCGCGGGTGGAACTCCGGGCGGGAGCTGGGGTGGAGGGGCCGCGGGTGGTGGCAGTCGTCCAGGCGGCTCACCGGATTTGCAGCGGATGTTAAGCCGGATGCCTTCTTCCACGCTCGCCGATCTGAACCTGCAAAAAGGAGATGCGGTGATCATCCTCGCTACCGAGGGCACGGCGACGAGCCCGAGGACTGCATTAACGCTCCTCAGCGGAGTGGAACCGATTCTGCAGGCCGTGCCGAGCGCCAGCCAGGCCATGATGCTTACGCCCTGGAGTCTGGGCGGCGGAGCCCCCGGAGGCGATTCGCAATAAGAGTGCCTATCGAAATTTGTTTCCACAACTTTATGGATTACCCAGAAATGGAATGTCGCACATGAAGGTCGAGAACTATCTATTTATAGTCGTCGTGCTTCTATTGTCGTTATGCGTTCCTTGGTCGTTCGGGCAAGATGTCACTGGAGCTTTGCGCGGCCAGGTAACGGACCCCTCGGGAGCCGCGATTCCAGGCGCGAGCGTGATCCTGACTCCGGCCACGGGCGCTCCCATCGTGGTCCAGAGCAGTGCGCAAGGAACGTATGAGTTCAAGAATATGGCGGCGGGCAAGTACATCCTCACGGTGGCCGCTAGCGGATTCACTCTCTACGAAAACGATGGCGTGGTGGTCGCGGATCAGCCTCTGCGGCTCAACGTGGCGTTAACCATTGAAGTCGAAACGCAAAAGGTACAGGTGTCCGACACCGCGGCCACGATCGATGTGAATCCCAACAGCAACGCGGGCGCGATCACGATCTCCGGTAAAGAACTGGAGGCATTGCCCGACGATCCCGACGAACTCCTGTCGGACCTGCAGGCGCTGGCCGGACCCGCCGCCGGACCGAATGGCGGACAGATGTATATCGACGGCTTCACTGCCGGCCAACTTCCGCCCAAAGCTTCGATTCGCGAGATTCGCATCAACCAGAATCCTTTCTCGTCCGAATACGACAAGCTGGGCTACGGCCGCATTGAAATTTTCACCAAGCCGGGAACCGATAAATTCCACGGGCAGTTCTTTATGCAGGGAAATGATTCTGCGTTCAACTCGCACAACCCCTTTGCGGGACCACAACCGGGTTACGATACGACTCAGTACAGCGGCAACGTTGGTGGGCCGCTCGGAAAATCCGCGTCTTTCTTCTTCAATGCGGAGCGCCGCAACATCAACGATCTGGCCGCAATCAGTGCGGAAACTCTCGATCAAAATTTCCAGCCTCTGCTGACCCAGGAATCGGTGGCGAACCCGCGGCACCGCACCAACATCAGTCCGCGGCTGGATTATGCCGTCACCAAGAACAATACATTGACCGCTCGCTACCAGTACTACCGCGATACGGAAGACAACAACGGAGTCGGCCAGTTCAGCCTGCCTTCGCAGGGTCACAATGACACTTCCACCGAACAGACTTTTCAGATCGGCGATACCCAGGTCTACGGATCGAAAATCGTTAACGAGACTCGCTTCCAGTTTCTGCACGAGAGCAGCAGCCAAAGCCCGCTCAGTACCGATCCCGCGATCAGCGTTCGCGGGGCCTTTGGCGGGGGTGGAAGCAGCCAGGGGACGAGCAGCGATCAGCAGAATCATTACGAAGTGCAAAACTACACGTCGCTGATTCATGGCAATCACACCATGAAGTTTGGCGCCAGAGTCCGCGCCTTGCACGACGCGAACATATCGACCTCGGGCTTCAATGGTACGTTCACGTTCTCATCGTTGGCGGGATCTACCGATCTGACCTGCCACGTCGTTGGCGATCCAGGATTTCTCCCGTCGACGACCCCCTGTCCGGTGTCTTACCAGTACGCCCAACAGCAAGTGCAGGGTGGCGGAACTCCTTATGCGACGCAGTTGTCAATTACGACGGGTCTTCCCAGCATCAGCCTCACGACTTATGACGCGGGACTCTACGTGCAAGACGATTGGCGAGTACGTCCGAACATCACGCTCAGCTATGGTCTGCGCTTCGAAACGCAGAATGCCATTCACGATCGTGGCGATTGGGCGCCGCGCGTGGGATTCGCCTGGGGCGTGGGCGGCAGGAGCGCGCCTCCCAAGGTCGTGATTCGCGGCGGCTTTGGGATGTTCTACGACCGCTTTGGATCGGACCAGATCCTTCAGACCGAGCGCGTCGACGGCGTGGTGCAGCAACAGTACGTCATCAATAACCCCACATGTTATCCGATCGCAACCAATTGCGATCTTTCCAGCGTTGGAGCGGCCATTCCTACCATCTACGAGATCAGTCCCAGATTGCACGCACCGTACACGTTGCAAACTGCGGTCAGCGTGGAGCGGCAGGTCACAAAGTCGGCAACGCTCTCGCTGACTTACTTGAGTTCGCGCGGGTTCGATCAGTTCACGACCATCAATGCCAATGCGCCCGGCCCGCCGTATAACCCGGCCAACGGAAACCGTTACCAGTACGTGTCGGAGGCGAATTTCCGGCAGAACCAACTCATCGCCAATAGCAATGTGCGGGTCGGCTCCAAGGTGCAGCTTTTTGGCTATTACACGCTCAATTACGCCAACAGCGATTCCTCCGGTGTCTCGAGCTTCGCCTCGAATTCTTACAACATAAGCCAGGACTACGGACGCGCATCGTTTGACACGCGGAACCGGCTCTTCCTGGGGGGAAGCATCGCCTTCCCCTACGCCATTCGTCTGAGCCCCTTCATGGTGGCCAGTTCCGGTTCGCCCTTCAACATCACCGCGCCGAACGACCTGAATGGCGACTCCATCTTTAACGATCGACCCGGAGTTGTATCGCACACCACTTGCGCCACGACTTCGAATACACCCGCGTCGACGATTTACTGCACCCCCATCGGAACCTTCGACGCGGCGGGTGCATCCGCGGGCGTCCCCCTGGCTCCGATCAACTACGGCACTGGCCCTTCGCACTTTGTCTTGAATTTGCGTTTGACCAAGGCGATCGGATTCGGCGCGAAAGTGAAGGGGACTTCGGGCAACCAGGGTGGACCTGGCGGCGGAGGCGGTCCCCGCGGCGGCGGGGGCCACGGTCCCCTCTTCGGAGGCGGGCCGATGATGAGCGGCCCGAGTACCGACCGGCGCTACAATCTCACGCTCGGGGTCAACGTGCGCAACGTCTTCAACAAAGTAAACACCGCGAATCCCGTTGGTGTCCTGGGGTCCTCATTCTTTGACATCCCGAACGCGTTGCAGGGAGGTCCGTTCTCGACGGGTTCGGCCGTCCGGAGAATCGACTTGCAGGCCACATTCAGCTTCTGACCGCGAACCTGAGGCTTCATATGCCAACTTTCAGCCTCAGGTTATGCTGAAGGGCAGGAGTTGCCGGATTATTCAGCGGCGTTAGATTCGAGAACGATTGGCTTTTCTTCCGATCAACAGGCGAAAGTTCATCCGGCTGGCGGCGGCAGCGGGAGTAGCGGCGCTCGCCGCCGATTCCGCGTTGCTCGAGCCGAACCGGCCGCAACTCGTTCGGCAGGACATCGCCCTGCAGCGCTGGCCAACCCGTCTGGAAGGTTTTACCATCGCGCTGCTCAGCGATTTTCACTACGACTCGTATTTTTCGGTTCATCCCATTCGCCGGGCGGTAGCGATCGTCAACCAGTTGCATCCGGATCTGATTGCCTTAACCGGGGACTTTGTCTCCGTGCCCTGGTTTGGGGATCCGACCAAAGGGGCGGCTCTCGCGGAGCCCTGCGCGCAACTGCTGCGCCAACTGCATGCACCGTCGGGTCTGTGGGCGGTGCTGGGCAATCATGACGTCTTTTCTGATGCGGAACGCGTCACCAGCGCGCTGCACGCGCAGAAGATTCCGGTGTTGTCGAACCGGTCGGTTCCGATCGAAAGAAACGGAGCACGATTCTGGCTCAGTGGAGTCGACGATGTGCTGAGTGGTACCGCCGATCTGGCTGGCACGCTGCACACCGTTCCACCGGATGAAGCAGCGGTTTTGCTGGCGCATGAGCCGGACTATGCCGATTACGTTTCGCGGTATCCGGTGGACCTGCAGCTTTCAGGTCACTCTCACGGGGGGCAGGTGAGATTCCCGTTCATCCGGCCACTTTATCTGCCGGACCTGGCCAAGAAATATGTGCGGGGCCTGTACAACATCGGCGGGCTTACGCTGTACACGAATGCCGGAATCGGGACGGTGCAACTCCCGGTGCGGTTCAACTGTCCGCCGGAGATCACGTTGCTGACGCTACGACGGTCCACCGCGCACTAGAATTGTTGCGCTTCATCGCAGCGCGGCTGGATGCCGCGCCCTTTCAAAACCGCGTACGTGAAGGTCCAGCCCTTCCCTTCAGAGGATTCGTTCGTGGGTGTATCCCGCGGTTACCAAGGCCGCCAGCAGTTCGGTGATGTGCTGGGGGCCGCGCGTTTCCATGGTGATGTCAATGGCGGTGTCGCCGAGGTTCACGCCATGATAGGCGCGATCGTAGGCGGTCTCGACGATGTTGGCGCGGTGGTCGGCCAGAATCCCGGTGAGCCGGTGTAATGCTCCGGGATAGTCGGGGAGGTGAACGCGGAGACGGACGAGGCGTCCATCTTTTACGAGGCCGCGCTCGATGATGCGCGCCAGCAGCGTCACATCGATGTTGCCGCCGCAGACCAGCACGGCGATGCGCTTGCCCTGCAACGGGAGTTTGCGATTCAGCACCGCAGCGATGGCGGCGGCTCCAGCACCCTCGGCCAAAGTTTTTTCGCGCTCCAGCAGCAGGAGAATCGCGTTGGCAATTTCCTCTTCTTCCACCGTGACGATATCGTCAACGTACTTCTGGACCAGGGGGAGCGTGCGTTCTCCAGCGCGCCGCACGGCGATGCCATCAGCGATGGTCTTTGCTGACTCGAGCGTGACGGGCTTGCCTTGGGCCACGGCAGCTTTCATCGAGGGCAAGCGGGCGGACTGCACCCCAAAGATCTTTACCGCGGAGTTTGTTTCCTTGACCGCACAGGCAATGCCTCCGATGAGGCCTCCACCGCCGATCGGCGACACGATGACTTCGATATCCGGGTGCTGGGAGAGGATTTCGAGCCCGAGCGTCCCCTGCCCGGCGATGACGGCATCGTCGTCGAAGGCGTGAATGAGCGTCAGGTGGTCCTGTTCGCTCTGTTCGACAGCTTTTCCGTAGGCCTCGTCATAATTCGCGCCGTGCAGCACGACCTCCGCGCCATAGGCGCGGGTGGCGGAGACTTTCGTCAGTGGTGTCGGCAAGGGCATGACAATGCGCGCGCGAATGCCATGCTGTCCGGCATGGTAGGAGACTCCCTGCGCGTGGTTGCCGGCGGAGGCCGCAATCACGCCGCGGGAACGCTCCTCGCTCGTCAGGGTCAGCAGTTTGTTCAGTGCGCCCCGCTCCTTGAAAGCGCCGGTGCGCTGCTGGTTGTCGAGCTTGAGAAAAATGAGGTTGTTGGTCAGGCCGGAAAAGGTTTCCGAGTGAATGCAGGGAGAGACGCGTATGTCCCCGCGGATTCTGCTCAGCGCGGAATGGATGTCGAAGAGTTGAATCATGGCCCGGGCGGAAACTCCGGCCCTAGAAACGCCAGAATGCTCCGCCGGCCACAAAATAGTTGTGTTGGCGAGTCTTTCCCGTTGGAGCCAGCGGGTAGTCGGGCTCACCGGACCAGAAGTCTCGCACCTCAGCTCGCATGCTGAGTTTCTTCCAGACCTTTACATCGAGTCCGAATCCGCCCTCCAGGGCAAAGCTGGTCTTGGATTTTCCGGGGTTCACGCCGCCGTAAATGAGTTGAGTGTTCTCGCTGATGTGGCCGAAACCCGCGCCTAGGCTAACCCACGGAGAAACTGCGGTAGTTGGAAACAGGTTCACACGCACGGCGGGAGTGACGAATAATTCCCGGATGTCGGAGGGCACCACCGAATGGCCGTACTGGCCGGCGTTGAGATCCACGTCGTGGTTCCACATGACCAACCCCTCGGCGGAAATTGAGTACAGCGGCATGACCCAGAACCGCCGAGCGTACGATCCTTGCAGCGTCAGCCCTTTGCCGGCATGAATGATGGGATCAAAGTAGGTCGCGCCCTTGATGCCCTGATCGCTGATAAAGGTTCGGCCAAGGCTGCCGCCGATTTCGTTCTTTTCATCTTGCGCAACCGCAAACGCAGCGAGCATCGTCGCCAGCAGGACCGCAATGCAAAGCCGTTTGCCAGACATTTCCCCTCCAACAGAGGTGGTTCTCTTTAATTGTTTACGGCGGTAAGACCTAAGCCTAGCACGACCTTGGGTGTTTTTGGACGTTTCGCGTATCTAATCTTTCAGGTTCGACCTCGCCGCAAACGCCCACCGGGGATTAGGAAGTGCTGCGCCAATGCTAAAATAGAAAGATTGCATGCCTGTGAAGGACCTCACTGTGAGCGGTTTCCCCGAGTTGAAGAAGAAGAAATCTCAGGAGAATTCGCAGTTCGAACCGCCGCCATTTGACCGGCCGCAGAAGGTCGGCTTCGTCAGTCTGGGCTGCCCCAAGAACCTCGTCGACAGCGAAGTGATGATGGGAATGCTGGCGCGAGCTGGAGCCGAACTGACCCGCCGCGCCGAAGACGCCGACGTGATCGTGGTCAATACCTGCTCGTTCATCGCCAGCGCGCAGCAGGAATCGGTGAACACGATCCTCGAAATGGCCGGCCACAAGACCGCCGGCAAGGCGAAGAAACTAGTCGTCGCAGGATGCCTGGTGGAACGCTTCCGCGACCAGATTCGCAAAGACATTCCGGAGGTCGACGCGGTTGTGGGAACCGGTGAACTGGAAAACATCCTGGCTGCGACAGGCGTCGCTGCCGCTCCGCCGCCGAACAATTCTCCCTTTGTAGTTTTGCCTTCGCGGCCGGAGGGCGATGCCCGCGCCGCGCAGGGACGTTTTTCCCGCGAATCGTGGGCTCGCGAATCCTGGACTGGCGCAGTCGGCGACCTGCCGAACTATCTTTACGATGACGCCACGCCCCGCATCCTGGCGACGCCGCGCCACATGGCGTATATCAAGATTGCCGAAGGTTGCGATCATCCCTGCACGTTCTGCATCATTCCGCAGCTGCGCGGTCAGTTCCGCTCACGGCGCTTCGAATCTGTGATTGCTGAGGCCGAACGGCTGGCCCAGTCGGGCGTACGCGAAATTACGCTCATCGGGCAGGACACGACTTGTTACGGCGAAGACTTCGGCCTGAAAGACGGATTGGCGCTGTTGCTCGAGAAGCTTGCCGGGATCGAAGATTTGCGCTGGGTCCGCTTCCTGTACGCCTATCCCAACAAGATCACAGGCAAGCTGCTGGAAACGATTGCTAGTCACGAGAAGATATGCTCGTACATGGACGTGCCGCTGCAGCATGCCTCGGCCTCGGTGCTGAAGCGGATGAAGCGCGGCGGCGGGGCCGATGTGTTTCTCAAGTCGATCGGCAAGATGCGGCGCCTGGTGCCCGATCTCACGCTGCGAACCTCATTCATCGTCGGGTTCCCTGGGGAGACCGAGAGGGAATTTGAGGAGCTCTGCGAGTTCGTGCGCGAAGCGCAATTTGACTGGATGGGAGCGTTCTCTTATTCCGATCAGGAAGGTGCCGGTGCCTACTCTCTGGAGAAGAAGCTTTCGCCCCGCGAAATCGAGCGCCGCCGCAAGCATCTGATGGCGATCCAGCGGCAGATCAGCAAGAAGAAAAAGAAAGCGCTGGTGGGACGCGAGTTCGATCTGTTGCTGGAAGGCGAATCGGAAGAGACTGAACTGTTGCTCGAGGGCCGCACCGCGATGCATGCGCCGGAAATCGACGGCAAAGTTTTCGTCAATGACTTTCCGGAAGAAGACACGCCTCAGCCCGGCCAGTTCTATCGCTGCCAGATCACCGAAGCGCACGACTACGACCTGGTGGCAAAGATCGTCTAAGGTTGCCGGAGTGCGGTTTTCAAACCTGCGAGCTGAAATCTCCTTCTACAATGGAAGCCGCCTATGCCGCGCAAACGTACCGTGAAGCTCAAGTGTCCGATCTGCAAGAAAGCCGTGACGAGCACCGACGCGGACTTTCCCTTCTGCAGCGATCGTTGCCGGGTGATTGATCTGGGAAAATGGGCCAGCGGCGGATATGTCATTTCGTCGCCGGTTACGGACGCCGAGGAAGGCATCAGCGACACGGACGATCCGGAGCACGACTCGTGAAGACTGATTCCACGGATCATCCAGCCGGCGGTCCGCTGTGGGCCACACTCGTCGCAACTTTCTTCGGCATCGGCCGTCTGCGGCCGGGACCGGGAACCTGGGGATCGGCGGCGGCCATGCTGCTGTGGGCCGCGCTGGCCTACGCTTTGCCGCCAGCCGTTCGAACTCCGACGGTCATCGCCCTCGCCATCCTCATCATTTTGATTGGCATTCCGGCAGCGACGCAGGTCGCGCGCGCGTCGGGCAACAAAGATCCGCAGTTCGTGGTCATCGACGAAGTTGCCGGGCAACTGATCGCGCTGATTGCCGTCCCTCTCGCGTGGCAAACTTTCCTTGCGGGTTTTATACTTTTTAGAGGCTTTGACATCGTCAAGCCGCCGCCGGTTCGGCAACTCGAAAAACTGCCTGAGGGAACCGGGATCGTGCTCGACGATGTTGCGGCGGGAATTTACGCCTTAGCAGTGATGCAGATCCTCCTCCGCTCAGGGATACTAAAATAGTCCCGGCGCCAGTAGTGGGTTACCGGACAGAAGCTCGGCTGACTCAGTGCTCGGTAC
This sequence comes from Candidatus Dormiibacterota bacterium, assembly GCA_035632675.1. Lineage (GTDB taxonomy): Bacteria > Acidobacteriota > Terriglobia > Terriglobales > Acidobacteriaceae > Sulfotelmatobacter. Next base: position 57,976 of record DASQGJ010000063.1, on the reverse strand, counting down.
ACGGTACTCGGTACTCTTCTTCTCATGGGATTCTCCGACCGCATTCTCGGCAGAAAAAATGTCAACGGCGCGCCACGCATTGAATCGGTGGCGCCTTCCTCCGCGCTCGCCGGAGGCGAACTCCGCATCACCGGTTCCGGCCTGCGTCCGCAGGAACTGCTGCGCCCCAGAGTGAAGTTCGGAGACTATGAAGGGTCGATCGTGGTCAGTTCCGACGGTTTCGTCGTGGCGCGGGTTCCCGAGGGTGCAATCTCGGGCCCGGTGGTGGTGGCGACCGATGGCCACGTCAGCAACGCGCAGACGGTACAGGTTGCGGTTCCCATCGCAGAGAACCTTCATCCCGTGACCAACCCTGCTCTCGATGCGGAAGGCAACATCTATGTCACGTTCTCCGGATCGCGCGGCCAGAAGGTTCCGGTCTCGATCTACAAGATCGATACGAACTACGCGGTGAAGCCATTCGTCTCCGAGATGATGAATCCCACTTCGATTGCCTTCGACCGCGAGGGGCAGATGTATGTCTCGTCCCGGCTCGACGGTGCGGTATATCGCGTCGCTCCGAACGGAACGATGACGACTTACGCCGAAGGCATGGGAGTCGCGACTGGCATCGCCTTTGATCGCGACCAGAGTCTGTATGTTGGCGACCGCAACGGCACCATCTTCAAGATTTCGCGCGACCAGCAAGTGTTCGTTTTTGCCACGCTTGAACTCAGCGTGTCGGCTTATCATCTGGCGTTTGGCCCGCAAGGAGACCTGTTCGTCACCGGTCCCAACGATCGCGTCTTCAAAATCGATCCGCGCGGGAGCGTGAGCACGTTCTATAAAGGGCTGGGCCGGCCGCAGGGGCTCGCATTCGATGCGGACGGCAATCTCTACGTGGCGGCATCGCTGGCCGGCACTCGCGGCATCGTGAAGATCACGCCCGACGCTAACGCCAAGCTTGAAGTCTCTGGGCAGGGATTAGTGGGACTGGCGTTCGCTCCAGGTCGAAGCGTGATCCTGGCCACGACCAACGCCGTTCATCATCTTTCGTGGAACATTCAGGGTATGCGGCTCGTGCCCGAGTGATTTTCTCTCAGGCTCTCCGTATCCTTTGGGTCTGCCCCGGCTATCATTTCCGATTTTTTCATTTAAACTCATCAGCGTGAATGCCGAAATCATCGCGGTCGGGTCGGAGATGTTGACTCCCTACCGCATGGACACCAACTCGCTCTATCTTACCGAGCAGCTCAACCAGATGGGCGTCGACGTCATCTTCAAATGCATTGTGAGTGACGATCTTCGACGCCTGGTGGCGGCCGCGCAGCACGGCCTGTTCCGCTCCGACATCATCGTCTTCAGCGGTGGCCTGGGGCCCACGGAAGATGACCTCACTCGAGAAGCGGTGGCCGAGGCGTTAGGCGTGAGCCTGCGGCGCGACCCGGAAATCCTGGCGCGGCTGGAGCAGCGCTTTGCCGCGCGCGGCTGGAGGATGGCGCCGAACAATGCCAAGCAGGCGGACGTTCTGGATGGAGCCACGGTGCTTCCGAATCCGAATGGCACCGCCTCAGGCCAGTGGCTGACGGGACAGTTCGAGGGGCGGGAACGCATTGTCATCTTGCTTCCCGGACCTCCGCATGAATTGAAGGCCCTGTTTGAAGCTGAGGTTCGTGAGCGGCTGCGTGCGAAAGTCCCGCCCGCGCACCTTTTCACCCGCACGCTGAAAGTGGCGATGCTGGGCGAATCGGCGGTGGATGCCCGTGTTGCCCCGATTTACAAGCGTTACGCCGACGTTGAGACCACGATCCTGGCTGGGGCGGGAGAAATCGAACTGCATTTCAAGACGCGGGCCGCGACTCTGGACGCGGCTCAAGCCCGCGCCGATGAAGTCGCCGGACTGGTGGAGGATGAGTTGGACGACGCCGTGTACTCGCGGAACGGCGAGTCGCTCGAACAGATCGTCGGCTACTGGTTGCAGATGCGTAATGCGACGTTGGCGGTGGCGGAGTCGTGCACCGGAGGCATGCTGGCAGAGCGCATCACTTCGGTTGGCGGCAGTTCCCGGTATTTTCTTGGCGGGGCCGTGGTCTATTCGAACAATCTAAAGACCGAGTTCGCAGGCGTTCCGGCGGAGATGATTCTCCGCCACGGCGCTGTCAGCCGCGAGGTCGCGGCGGCCTTGGCCGAAGGCATTCGCTATCGCTGTGAATCGACGCTGGGCGTTGGCATCACGGGCGTGGCGGGGCCAAGTGGCGGAACGCCAGAAAAGCCGGTGGGCCTGGTCTTTCACGCCGTGGCCAGCGACGCGGGGACGGAAGTGGTCCAGCGCAATTTCCCCGGCGACCGCAAGCGCATCCGCCGCTTTGCATCCACCATGGCGCTGGATATGGTGAGACGGAAGTTGATGTAGAGGAAGCTCTTAGCTTTTAGCTCTTAGCTCTTAGCTTACTGCTCTCGCGGAATGAGCCATGGGTGCTTGAGCTAAAGGCTGAGAGCTAATGGCTAAGAGCTGCTCATATGCGCCTTTTCATCGCTCTCGACATCGACGACGGAATTCGCGAACGCATCGCGCGCTACGTTGAGGGCACGCGCAACTTCGCGCCGGATGCGCGCTGGATGAAGCCCGAATCGATGCACGTTACTCTCAAGTTTATTGGCGAGCAGCCTGACGCTGCAGCGGAAAAGATCAAGGAGACGTTAGGGACTCTTATAGTCGACGCCACCGAAATTAACTTTCGTGGTTACGGATTTTTCCCGACAGCAAAGTCGGCGCGCGTTTTCTGGATTGGCATGGAATCCGGACCCCAGCTCGCAGAACTGGCGGCAGCGGTCGACGACAAGATGGCGACCCTCGGAATCCCCAAGGAGGGTCGCCCGTTCAGCCCCCACCTCACCCTGGCCCGCGGCGCTGGAGGCTCGGGCTCACCTCGCCATCAGAAAAGAGATGGCCCGAATCGCACTTTTCAGCACTTGCAGGAAAAACTGGCCGCGCTGCCCGCGCCTGAGTTTGGTACCATGACGCCCCGCGAGTTTTTTCTGTACCAAAGCCGACTCTCGCCGAAAGGATCGCAGTACACAAAGCTGGCCGGATTCCCTTTATCGTAGCGCGAAACCGCGGGGCATCTCGCCCCCCCCGCAGTCAGTATCAGGACAATGCGAATTCTTCTGCTCATCGCCGCCGCGAGCTACCTTCTGGGCTCCATCCCCTTTGGGTATCTCCTCGTCCGCATCTTCCGTGGGGAAGACGTCCGCGACAGCGGCAGCGGCAACATCGGAGCCACCAACGTCTCGCGCAAATCTCCCACACTCGGAATCCTGACCCTGTTTCTCGACGCGCTCAAAGGGACCTGCGCGGTACTGCTGGCGAATGTGGTGTTCATGCGGATTGCGCCCGGCAATGTCGATGTTAGTCTCTATGCCCCGCTGTCCCTTGTGGCACTCTGCGCGATTCTTGGCCACATGTTCCCGGTCTGGCTGCGGTTTCGTGGCGGCAAAGGCGTGGCCACTTCCGTCGGCGCGTTCGCGCTTCTGATTCCTCGCGCAACTCTCGGAGCGTTTGCTATCTTCGTGATCGTGGCGCTGATATCGAGATACGTTTCGTTAGCGTCAATTGCCGCCGCAGTGAGCCTGCCGATACTCGCGTGGATCTCGCTGCGACATCGCGGCGGCGAGGGTCTCTTGACGTTTCTTCCCATCGCAATCGCATCCGTGCTGGTGATCGCCAAGCATCACGAAAACATCCGGCGTCTGCTGGCAGGTACCGAAAACCGCTTTGGATCGAGGCACGCATGAGCGAGATCGCAGTCATCGGCGGGGGCGCGTGGGGCACCGGCCTGGCAATCGTCCTCGGACGCAAAGGCACACACCGCGTCCGCCTGTGGGCGCACGAGGCCGACGTTTGCGAGTCGATCACGCTGAAGCACGTGAATGAAAGATTTCTTCCCGGGCGAAACATCCCGGGCTCCGTGACGGCCAGTAACGAGCTCGCTGCCGTTCTCGAAGGCACGGACATCATCGTGAGCGTCATGCCATCGCAGCATTGCCGCGCGCTCTTCGAGCGGATGGCGCCGCTGATACCGCCGCAGACGTTCATCGTCAGCGCGACGAAGGGTCTCGAAGAGGGATCTCTGCTGCGCATGACCGAAGTGATTGCCGAGGTGCTTAAAAGGCAGGCGCCCATCGGCGCTCTGAGTGGCCCCTCCTTCGCGCAGGAGGTCGCCCGCGGCGATCCAACGGCGATCACCGTGGCTTCGCGCGATGCCAATCTGTTGCGCACCGTGCAGCAGGAATTCAGCGGTCAGAGTCTTCGGATCTACACCAACAACGACGTGGTGGGAGTCGAACTGGGCGGCGCACTCAAGAACATCATTGCCATCGCCGCAGGAATCTGCGACGGGCTGGGTCTCGGACACAACTCGGTGGCCGCCCTCATCACGCGCGGCTTGGCGGAGATGACGCGCCTCGTCGTGGCTTGCGGCGGCCGGGCAGACACCATGGCGGGACTCGCCGGACTCGGCGACCTGGTGCTCACCTGCACTGGCGGCTTATCGCGCAATCGCAGCGTGGGCGTGGAACTCGGACGCGGCAAGAAATTGCCGGACATCATCGCCGGCATGCACGGCATGGTTGCCGAGGGAGTCTTCACCACAACCGCCGCCGTTGGCCTCGCTCATGCCCGCGGAGTGGAGATGCCCATCACCGAGCAGATGCATGCCATCCTGCATGACGGGAAATCCCCACGGGAGGCGATCCAGGAGTTGATGACGCGCAGCGGGAAGAGCGAAACCGGCGCTGGATCATAGCGGCGCTCTGTTACCCGTGTTAACCTTGACCGTTTTCAGAACGCTTCATGGGAGGCTTTCATGCGTCTGAACACGAGTACCGTCACCGTCCTCTTTCTTCTCGCCGCGTTGAACCCATCTCTGGGGCAATCCAAGAACACTGCTGAGCGGCTGGGCTATCCCCGCGATTCCAAGCTGCTGATCATCCATGCCGATGATCTGGCCGTCGCCCACTCCGAGGACGCGGCCAGCTTCGATGCACTCGACAGGCACGCCGTCAACTCCGCCAGCATCATGATTCCCTGCCCCTGGCTCACGGAAGTCGCGGACTACGCCAAGGCTCATCCCGACGCCGATCTCGGCCTGCACCTTACACTCACGGCCGAATGGAAGACGGATCGATGGGGTCCGGTGGAATCGAAGGACAAGGTGCCGAGTCTCATTGATCCCGCCGGCTATCTCTGGCCCGAAGTTCAACCCGCCGTGCAACACATCAAAGCCGACGAGGCGGAGCGCGAAATCCGTGCGCAAGTCGAACGCGCCATCGCGATGGGCATACACCCGACGCACCTCGACAGCCACATGGGCGTGCTCTTCTCCCGGCCGGACTTGATCGCCGTGTACGTGAAAGTCGCGCATGAATACAAGCTGCCGTTTCTGGGAATGTTAGGCCCCAACGCGCCGCCGAATTTGAAATCCGCTTTTTCCGAGAAAGACGTTCTCCTGGACGCCGTCGTCATCGCCGGCCCAAATGTCCAGCCGGCAAACTGGAAGAATTTCTACCTGGATGCGATCAAGAACCTGAAACCGGGCCTGACCGAAATCATCGTCCACCTCGGCCACGATGATGCGGAACTGCAAGCGGTGACGGTCGACCATCCTGACTACGGAGCCGGGTGGCGCCAGCGCGACTACGATGCCATGACCAGCCCCGAATTCAAGAAAGCGCTGGACGACAATCACGTGATTCTCGTCCAATGGAAAGACTTGAAAAAGCTGCTGAACTAACTCATTGAAATAGGGGGAGTTCCAACGCCCGTTTTTTCGAGACGAGGAAGAAAATCTTATTCTGCCAAAACCCGCGCCCAGCGGGCACTTCCGGAAGGTACTTTGGTAATGCCAGACCGTCCGGCTTTTCGCTGCATTCGCTCTATTCCTCGATAAAATTCTTATAGATACCCTTGAAAGCTGCCGCCACTTCGCCATCGGCGTCTGCGTCGAGTGAAGGGAGAGACTTGTCCTCGAGCAATTCCAATCACGCGCGCGTCCCGATTCTGTATCTCATTCTCGGTGTGTTGCTGGTCATCAGCATCGTCCCGATGTACTTTTATTCGGCCCAGGTTGAGGCGATCAACCGCGACCGGCTGAAGACGAATGAGATGCTGCTGCAGAACACGGTGACCCGGTCGCTGGCTGACGACCTGTCGCAGCACGAGCGCTCGCTGCGCATGATGCTCTCGAACCTGTCGTCGGCGATTCAGGTGGCCAGCGGCGGCGATATCGGCGACAAAAATATTGAGGCTCCCGAACTGCGCGCCCTGCTTGAGAATTTCGTTTCCTCGTCCGATGAGATCGCGTACGCGACCCTGCTTAACTCCGAAGGCAAGGGAATTTACACCGGGCGTATCAGCCCGGACGCATTCCTGCAGCGCGAACTCGAGCGCGCCTACGCTGCAGCCCGTGACGGCCGTGTCTACAGCGGCCAGGCACTGGTGGTCGGCGAGGGCAAGACCACCCACACCGTCTTCCTGGTGAGTTCCCCGGTGCAATACGGTCCGCGCTTTCTGGGAATGATCGCGTCGGTGGTCGATTTGCAGTTTCTGATTCGCGGCCTGCGCGAAGCCAGCGGCGGCGGGCTGACACCCTACGTGGTGGACTCGCAGGGACGCCTGGTGGCCGCGGCCACTCCAGAATTTGCCACCGGACAGGACATGAAGAACCTCGATATTGTGCGCACCTTCGTCGAGGGCGGGAACAAAGCCCAGTTCGTCGAGACCCGAGAGTTCGACATGAAGTCGGGCTCGGAGCGCGTGGAAATGCTCGGCACCTACAGCCCGGTGATGTCGCTGAACTGGGCGGTGGTGGTGCAAAAGCCGCGGCGGGAGGCGTATCGCGGCGTCTACGAGATGCAGCGGACCGCCCGTCTGCTGGCCATTCTCGCGGTGCTGTTGAGCATCGGCGTCAGCATTTTTGCGGCACGCCGCATCACCAACCCCCTGCAAATTCTGACCCAGTCCAGCCGCGCGCTGGCTCGTGGAGATTTTTCCCAGCGCGTTCACCTGTGGAGCCGCACCGAAATTGGCGAACTCGCCCAGACTTTTAACACTATGTCCGAAGAACTCGAGCGCTTCGTCGAAGACCTGAAGCGCGCTGCCGACGAAAACCGGGCGTTGTTCATGGGCTCAATTCAGATGCTCGCCGGAGCCGTCGACGAAAAGGATCCTTACACCCGCGGCCACTCCGACCGCGTCACGCGCTACTCTCTGATGATCGCGAAAGAGATGCACCTGCCGGCATCGTTTATGGAGACGCTGCAGATTTCGGCGCAGCTTCATGACGTGGGCAAGATCGGTATTGAAGACCACATTCTGAAAAAGCCCGGGGCGTTGACCGAAGAGGAATTTGAAGTCATGAAGACGCACACGACCAAGGGCGCAAACATCCTGCGCCCGGTCACGCAGCTGGCCGAGATGCTTCCCGGCATCGAGTTGCATCACGAGGCGCTCGACGGCCGCGGATATCCCTACGGCCTGAAGGGCGATCAGATTCCGCTGCTGGCGCGGGTTATCGCCGTGGCCGACACGTTCGATGCTCTGACGACGAACCGTCCGTACCAGCAGGCGCACACCCCCGATCAGGCTCTACAGATTATTAAGAACCTGGCGGGTAAGCGTCTCGATCCCGCCTGTGTCGCGGCTCTTCTCACGGTGTACGAACGGGGTGAGATCAAGATTCAGCGCTTCACCATCAAGCGGCCCATCGCAGCGCCGCCGGCAGAAAGCGCCGCCACTGGGCCCACGGCGCCTGCCGTTGCCCGCGCAGTTGCCGCCGAGACCACCACTCTCGAACGAACCCGCGTGTAGTCCGCTCCATCGAAGTGTGATCACTGTGGTCGTTTCGGATTTGGACCGGTGTGCAAGAACCTTCATCCTTGACAGGCCTAACCGCCCCACCCAGAATGCCAAAGACCGCGATTCACAGGGCGTTTGGGGCCGTCCTGTTCTACGCGACGAAATGAGTTGTGGTCAGCGCACTTTCGATTCGTAGCGAGCGCAGCCTGACCTCAGTCGCATTCGAACGGCGATTGCTGGTTTGATGCCGGATTGCCCCCAAAGATTCGTGGTCTCAATGACCGAGCTTTCCTTCCCCAGAGTGGCTCGCTCTCGACAGTGGCAAGCCCGGTTGGATGAGACGTAAGGATAGGCACGCGACCGGAACGTGTAGGGGGCTCCCGCAACCACCCGGTAGTCACATTTTCTCTTGGTTCCACTCGTTATCGAGGATGGGAGTTTTGATGGTGAGGGCACGGATGCGCCGGAGTCTGTCCTACGTTCTTCTGCTCTTGGCTGCGACGCTGTCGTCGTTCGCCCAAACCAACGACATCAATTCCACTCCGAGTTCTCTGTCGTTTGCGAATACCTATGTGGGCAAGGCGTCTGGCAGCAAGGTGTTGACTATCAACAACCTTACGACCAGCGGACAGATCATCATCCAAAGCATCGGCTTCACCTGCCCGGGATATGGCATCTCCTCCGGAATCGCACCCTTTACCCTGGGCCAAAATCAGAAAATCACGCACTACTCCATCTTTTTCCAACCCAGCGCCGCCCAACCCTACAACTGTAACTTCGTGATCAGTCTCAACGATGGTACCTCGTTGAATGTCCCCATCAGCGGCACGGGCTTGACCAGTACCGCCACGGCCAGCGTCAGCCCCTCGAGCCTGAATTTTCCCAATCAAACGGCTGGAACCAGCAGCGCACCGCAGATCGTCACCATCACGAACAATGGCACAAGTTCGCTGACGTTGAACTCCATCACCGTTTCGCCGCCCAGTTTCACGACCAACGCGATCACGGTGCCGTTCACGATCCCGGCTGGCTCGAGCCTGCCAGTGTCCGTCTTCTATACACCCGGGCAGGTAACTTCAGAAACGGGCGCGATCGACTTTACCTACACCAGTATTCCCGACAACGGAAGCTCGCTCACAGGGAACGGAATCGCAGCCACTGCGCTGACTGTCTCTACGCAGCCAATTCTGCCGCAGGCGACGCAGAGTGCCGCCTATCAAGCGACTCTTACAGCCGGCGGTGGGACGGGTCCCTATACGTGGGCCCTCGGCAATGGATCGACCCTGCCCCTGGGATTGACCTTGTCCACCAACGGTGTCATCAGCGGCACACTCGATCCCTCGGTCAAGGCAGGAACCTACTCCTTCACTGTGCAGGTCACCGATTCGGCTACCAGTGCGACCGCCATCAGCACGCTCACGCTCACGGTCCTGGCGAATCTGGGCGACAACTGCGCCGACCTTTCCTTCAATGTGCCCAACAGCACGACTCCGATCGTCGCGCTGACGGACCTTGGTACGGGCACCTACCAGGGCTCCGCGGGAGGCTTGTATCCCAACGGCAGCAATGTGCGGCCCTCGTCGCATGACGCTGACGGACTCGCCCTGGCCCTGGGCATTCAGCCGCTGGACGCGAATGGCAATTACAGTCCGACGGGGAAATACGTATTGCTGGCAGTGGGGGAATCGACTGCACAGAACGAGTTCAATCGCTTCCTGCCGATCGCGAATGCCGACCCGGCAAAAAACCCGAGCCTGGTAATGGTGAATGGCGCCCAGGGTGGGGCCACGCCGCAAAACTTCACCAGCCCAACTTCGGCGTACTGGGCGACCACCCTCAACAATTACTTGCCGCAAAACGGGGTCACTCCAAACCAGGTGGTCGTCGTTTGGATGGAAGACACCGACGGCATTGCGACCGGATCGTTCCCCAGCGACATCACCACCATGCAGTCCGAGTACGAGACGATGATGCAGACCATGCACACCCTCTTCCCGAACCTGAAGCTGGTGTACTTCTCATCGCGCGTCTATGGCGGATATTCGAATGGCGTGGGCAAACCGGACAATCCCGAGCCCTACGCCTTCGAAGTGGGATACGCAGTGAAGTGGGCGATTCAGGACCAGCTCAATGGCAACGCCAATTTAAACTACAACCCACTGCTGGGTCCGGTGGTCGCTCCGTGGATGTCCTGGGGACCGTACTACTGGTCGAACGGCATGCTCGGCCGCAGTGACGGGCTGGAGTGGGATTGCGCAGACTTCTCCGCCGACGGCACGCATCCATCGTCGGCGTACGGACAGTTGAAGGTCTCGACCGCGCTCCTTAACTTCCTGAAGACCGACGACACCACGATTCCGTGGTATCTCGCGCCATCGCTCACGCTCACTCCGACGGGTGGAAACAATCAGACTGGGAATGCCGGAACCATTTTGCCTGGGCCCCTGACGGTGGTCGCGTCGAACCAGAACGGTGGCGCGGTCCAGTCGGGCGTGCCTGTGACCTTCAGCGACGGCGGCGCGGGTGGCACTTTTGGCGCGCCAGTCGCTACAACCGACAGCACCGGCACAGCAACGACTTCGTACACCCTGCCCTCCACAGGCAAGACGATTGCAATCAGCGCGACCAGTACGGGCTACAAGTCCGCCTCCTTCACCGAGACCGCTAACAACGTTCAGCTACTTGCGGTGAGCGCAGGAAACAATCAATCCGGCACCGTTGGCAGCGTCCTTCCAGGCGCATTGACGGTGCTTGCCACAAGCAACGGGAACCCGGTGAGCGGCGTGAGCGTGAGCTTCAGCGATGGCGGAGCCGGGGGCGCCTTCGGCGCTCCGGTCTCAATCACCGATGTCAACGGCTTGGCGTCCACGACCTATACATTGCCGTCCATTGCCCAGGTGATCACAATCAGCGCGAGCAGTTCCGGCTATAACACCGTCTCGTTTAGCGAGACTGCGGCCAACGTTCAGATTCTGTCCGTGAATGCGGGCAACAACCAGACGGGCGGAGTAGGCACGGCGCTACCGGCGGCCCTCGGCGTCATGGCAACACTCAATGGAAATCCTGCCCCTGGCGTGAGCGTGACCTTCAGCGATGGCGGGGCCGGCGGCTCCTTCGGCACCCCCGTCGCGACCACTAACAGCAATGGCGTGGCGTCCACCACGTATACATTGCCGTCCATTGCCCAGGTGGTCACAATCAGCGCGAGCAGTTCCGGCTATAACACCGTCTCGTTTAGCGAGACCGCCACGAACGTTCAGATTCTGTCCGTGAATGCGGGCAACAACCAGACGAGCGGAGTGGGCACGACTCTACCGGCGGCCCTCGGCGTCATGGCAACACTCAATGGGAATCCTGTCCCTGGCGTCAGCGTTACCTTCAGCGATGGCGGTGCCGGAGGCACGTTCAGCAATCCCAATGTGACCACGGACAGCAACGGCCTTGCCTCAAGCACCTACACGCTTCCCGCAACGGCCCAGACGGTGAACGTCACGGTCTCCAGTTCGGGCTACACGTCGGCGCTGTTCATGGAAAACGCCGTCGTGCAATCTCTCACGGTGAACGCGGGCAACAACCAAAACGGAAACGTGAGCACAACCTTGCCCACAGCCTTGGTGGTTCTGGCCACCAGCAATGGAACGCCGGCACCCGGCGTGAGCGTGACCTTTAGCGACGGCGGCGTCGGCGGCAGCTTTGGAACTCCGACCGCAACCACCGACAGCAATGGCCTCGCGTCGAGCACCTACACACTGCCATCGACTGCCCAGGCGGTCACGGTCACGGCCTCCGGTTCGGGCTACACGTCGGCTTCTTTCACGGAGACGGCGGCTGTGCAGCTTCTCGCTCCCAATGCCGGCAACAATCAAACCGGAAACGTTGGCACGACATTGCCGAGCTCGCTCACGGTTTTGGCGACCGTGAATGGCGCTCCTGCTCCGGGCGTGACCGTGACCTTCAATGACGGCGGTGCCGGCGGATCGTTCGGAACTCCGGTCGCGACCACCGACAGCAACGGCCTGGCGTCGAGCACCTATACGCTGCCGACCACCGCCAAGTCTGTCAACATCACAACCGGCAGCATCGGCTACACGCCGGCTTCTTTCACCGAGACGGCCGCAGTTCAATCTCTGAGTGCAAACGCAGGAAACAACCAGAGCGGCAACCCGGGAACTACCTTGCCCGCATCCCTAACGGTTTTGGCGACCAGCAATGGAAATCCTGCTGCGGGCGTGAGCGTCACCTTCAGCGATGGCGGCGCGGGCGGCACCTTCGGCACTCCGATCGGAACCACCGATAGCAACGGTCTGGCGTCGAGCACGTATACACTGCCGTCGGGCGCGCAAGCGGTCACCATCAGTGCATCAAGCTCCGGCTACACTTCAGCCTCTTTCACCGAGACCGCCGCGGTTCAGGCCCTGAGCGCCACAGCGGGCAATAATCAAAGTGGAAACGTGGGCACGACGCTGCCCACGGCGTTGACGGTGACAGCAACCAGCAACGGAATTCCCGTCGCGGGTGTGAACGTCACCTTCAGCGATGGCGGCGCGGGCGGCAGCTTCGGAACACAGGTCACGACCACCGGCAGTGGCGGTACCGCATCGAGTACCTACACACTTCCCTCCACGGCGAAGACGGTCACGATCACGGCCAGCGGCTCCGGCTACACATCGGCGTCTTTCACCGAGACCGCCACCAGCGGAGTCGCGACTCTCACCGTCGTTTCGGGCGGAAAGCAATCGGGTATCGTCGGAACGACTCTGCCCGTTGCCATCGTCATTAAGGCGAAGAATTCGTCTGGTGGCCTCGTCTCGGGCGCATCCATAAGCTTTAGCGACGGATCGACCGGCACCTTCTCGCCGAACCCGGCCATCACCGGATCGAACGGGCAAGCGAGCACGTCGTACACCCTGCCCAAGTCCCCGAAGACCTACACCGTCACCGCATCCAGCGGCAGCGCGAGCGTGAGAGTCACTGAGACTGCGACAGTCGGTTCGCCCACCAACTTCACAATTAGTAGCGGGAACAATCAATCGGCGCATCCCAACACGGCTCTTCCCAAGCAGCTGGTCGTGAAATTGACCGATCAATACTTCAATCCCATCTCGGGAGTTACCGTCACGTTCAACGACAACGGCGCTGGCGGGAGCTTCTCCACTACGACCCCAGTGACCAATTCATTCGGACAGGCCTCGGTGACCTACACGACGGGGCCGAATACTGGGACCGTCACGATCAATGCCACGACTTCCACACTCGGCCCGCTCAGCTTCAAAGAAACCGTCAAGTGAACGCATCTTGACGCAGGGCTCGTAGGCCCTAATAATCTGAGGCGCTATAATTGCGCCACATGTCCCTGGCCCCTGGCACGAAGCTTGGTCAATATCAGATTCTTTCGCCCCTTGGCGCCGGCAGCATGGGAGAGGTGTACCGCGCTCGCGACTCCCGCCTCAACCGGGATGTTGCCATCAAAGTTCTACCCAAGCTTTTGTCCGCCGAACCGGACCGCCTGCAACGATTTGAAATCGAGGCCAAGGCTGCGGCGGCGCTGAATCACCCCAACATCCTCTCGGTCTATCAAATGGGAACGCACGAGGGCGTACCTTACCTCGTGTCGGAACTGCTGGAAGGAAAAACACTGGCCGAGAGCCTGCGGCGCGGTCCCCTGCCTCAGCGGCAGGCGATTCAATATGCTGTCCAGATCGCCCACGGATTGGCCGCCGCGCACACAAAAGGAATCGTCCACCGCGATCTGAAGCCCGACAACCTTTTCGTCACCAAAGATGGACGCGTCAAGATTCTCGACTTCGGCTTGGCCAAGGTCCTACCGTCAAAGCAGGCAGCAACCGGTCTGGCGCCCACCGTTACGCGGCTTGGAGTGGCCATGGGGACCGTCGGCTACATGTCTCCCGAGCAGGTCCGGGGACAAGCCACGGACGAGCGCACCGATATCTTTGCCTTTGGCGCCATCCTTTACGAAATGGTGATGGGCCAGCGGACTTTTCAGAAGGCCACCGAAGCCGACACCGTCAGCGCAATTCTGAACGAAGAGCCGCCGCCAATTTCCCAGTTCGCGCCCGACACTCCTCTGGCCCTGGAGCGAGTGATCCGCCGCTGTCTGGAGAAGAATCCCGAGCAGCGGTTTCATTCGGCTTCCGACCTGGCATTTGCCCTGGAAGCTTTGTCGGACCCTTCGCTTTCGGTGCCAACGGGCGCGCACGCGATTCCGCGGGCCGAGTCTGGTCCGCGAACCCAGTGGCTCACTGCTGCGTTGCTGGTTGCGATCGCTGTAGTCGTGCTGGGCTACTTTCTTTTTCAGCCCACGCCTTTACCCAAGATCGCCAGCTACGTGCAACTCTCCCACGATGGTCAACCCAAGGCGCTGATCGGAGCTGACGGCGCGCGGCTCTACCTCGGTCTGGGCGTCGGTGGCTCGGCGAGTTTTTCTTCCCATGACGTGGCCGAAATGTCGATCACAGGGGGCGAGCCCAGAAAGCTCGAGGTGATGACTTCTCCCGACATGATCCCTGTCGGCGTTTCGCCGGACGGCTCTACGCTTCTCGTCGTTGACGGCCAGGGCGCTCCTCCCAGGGGACCGCTGCGGAGCGTCCCGATTCTGGGAGGCTCCCCTCGCAGAATCGGTGACTTCGTGGCAGAGACTGCAGCGTGGTCTCCCGACGCCAAGATGCTGGCTTATACGAATCTTGGTGAATTGTTCGTGGCGAAGGCAGACGGGACTGAGCCACACAAACTACTTGCCGTGCAAGGCGACATCCGGAATGTCTCATGGTCACCCGACGCCAGCCACTTGCGCTTCGACTCTTCCGAAACTGCCGGCACCGTGGGCCAGCGACTGGAGTGGGAGGTCGCGTCTGACGGAACCGGACTGCACCGATTGATGGAGGGCTGGCACAATCCGCCGGACGAATGCTGCGGCAGGTGGACCGCAGACAGAAAGTTTTTCATCTTCCAGTCGCAGGGACAGATCTGGGCTCTCCCCAGGAGCGGCAGACTTTTTCAATCGGATCCCAAGCCCGTGGCGTTAACCGCGAGCCCCATGTCGCTTTCGTCGCCCCTTCCCAGCAAGGACGGGAAGAAGCTGTTCATCATTGGCCGGACCTACCGCGGCGAACTGATGCGCTATGACGGGAAGTCGGCAAAGTTCTCGCCGTTTCTCGGTGGCCTCTCCGCGGAGTACGTTGCCTTCTCAAAGGATGGCCAGTGGGTCACATATGTTTCCTATCCCGACGGCGCGCTCTGGCGCAGCAAGACAGATGGCACCCAGCGCATGCAACTGACCTACCGGCCGTATTCTCCTGTACTTCCGCGCTGGTCGCCCGATGGAAAGACAATTCTTTTTTTCGAATTCGGCTCCGGAGCCGACAAGCCGGCAAGAATGTACCAGGTTTCCACCGACGGTGGAACTCCCAGCCTCGTTCTCCCCGACGATCACACGCAACAACTCGATCCCAACTGGTCGCCGGACGGAACTAAAATCATCTTCGCCGGAGAATCCAACAACCCTTCGTCAGCGATTCATATTCTCGAAGTTGCGAGCCATAAGCTGTCCGACTTGCCGGGATCGCACGGACTCTACTCGCCGCGCTGGTCGCCCGACGGCCACTACATCACCGCCTTCTCCGGCGATTCGAGGACGCTTCTTCTGTTTGATATCCCATCGCAGAAATGGACCGAGTTGGCCAGCGGATCGTTGAGCTGGCTCAACTGGTCGCACGACGGCCAGTATGTCTACGTTCTGGATTATCTTGGAAAGAACGCGGTGCTTCGGATTCGCATCAGCGACCATAAGATCGAAAAGATCGCCGACGTTAAAGGTCTCCCCAGCACCGGCCGCTATGGGACAGCTCTAGCGCTAGCGCCCGACGATTCTCCGCTTCTGCTGCACGACACCGGCAGCCAGGACGTCTACTCGGTAGACTGGGAATCGCAATAAGAAATCCGCCGCGTCAACCCCGCCCCGTTCTCAACATGAGCCTCAATCCAGATCATTCCACCACCGTGGAAGAGCGGCCCTTCAATGGCCGCGTTAAGCGAATGGGAATGACCGCGCGGGCTTCATCCCCAGTGGTCGCGGTTCCTCAGCAGACTGCCAAGCTCACAACTCCGCCACCCTCCTCTGCACTCCCAGGAAATACAGCGCCACACAAATCAGCAGAAACCCATTCGCCGCCAACACCCGCGGCGCGGTAAACGCTGGTACCAGCCAGCCCGATACGATATTGCCCATCGGCATCCCGCCGCGAAACGCGCAGTTGTAGACGCTCATCACCCGCCCCCGCATTTCGTTAGTCGTAATCAACTGCACCAGCGATGTCACCGTCGCGAACACAGCCATCATCGACGCACCTACCAGTACCAGCATTGCGTACGACACGGGCAGGACTTTCGAGAGTGAGAATCCTGCAATCCCCGCACCCAGCAAGATCAGCATGGTCAGCGCAAATCGTCCCTTCTTCGAAATGTTCCCCAGGCTCGCGACTCCGAGCGACCCGCAGATCGAGCCCACTCCCATCAGCGAAAGCAGGTTCCCGTAAGTCTCCGGACCACGACGGAAAATGTCTTTCACGAACACCGGGATGTAGGTGCGCATCGGCATGCTCAAGAAGGTCATCATGAACGCCAGCACAATCAGCGCCTCCATGGCTTCCTTCTTCTGGACAAACCGGATGCCTTCCTTCAGGCTGCTGAAGATCGACTCCTTCGTGGGGACGGGTAGGAATCGCGCCGCGATCATCGACAGCGAAATAATCGGAGCCAGAAACGAAAGCGCGTTCAACCCAAAGCACCACTTCTCCCCGAGCTTGGCCAGCGTGATCCCGGCCAGCGCCGGACCCACCGTGACCGCCAGATTGAACTGGATCGAGTTCAGCGCGATCGCGTTCGGCATGTCCTCGCGATCGACCAGGGTAGGAATCAGCGCCTGATACGCCGGTCCGCCGAACGCCTGCGCCAGGCCTGAGACAAACGAGAGACAGAGAATCGGCCACACGTGCTGCAGGCCCAGGGTCACCAGAATCGTCAGAATTCCAGCGCTCGCCATCTGGATGTACTGCGAGACCATCAGAATCTTACGCCGCTCGGTGCGGTCGGCCACCACTCCGCCGATCAGCGAAAACAGGAAGATTGGAATTCCTGCCAGAAACTGATCCAGTCCCAGCAGGAACGACGAATGGCTCAGCCGGTAGATGAGCCATCCCTGGGCCACAATCTGCATCCAGGTGCCAATGCTCGAGGTGCAGGCACCGATCCACATGAGGCGGAAATCGCGATAGTGAAAGGCTTTGAAGACTCTGCGGAATGTCGAGGTTTGCATGGGCGCGAACGCGGCGTATCAGCAGTCTATCTTCGCACGAGAGCGCGCAAGCTGACGCGACACCGGCCAGGAAGACCCTTGGCTGTTTGGATTCCCGCTGCCCACGGAAGACTCGCAAAGTTCGGAAGCTTGCAAAAGACCAACGGAGTGCCGGACCGCCTACTCGTATCCGAATAGGCGATCCGGCGGCACCACATTACGCAGTTGCAATCAACTTGTCCGTCGACGCTGTTCTCGGCAGAATTTCCAGGTAGCGTACTGCGTAGTGGAATGCAACCGCGCAAGCGGTCACCGTCGCCAGCGTCAGCGCGAATTCGGTCCACTTGGGCACGTAGTAGAAGCCGGAGGTTGCCTGAAAGCCCGTGATCGAGACATTCAGCCGGTTCGCCATGAAGCCCATCACGACCAAAGAGCAGGTTCCGTATAGAGCATTCGGGTTGTTGCGCACGCTCGACCGGCTCAACAGGAGCGCCGGAGCGACGACCAACAATCCAATCTCAAGCCAGAACAGAAGAGTTTCTTCCCGCCACATCCACATGTAGCTTGCTCCCCCGTGCGTGAACAGGTCGACGCCCCGCAGGATCGCGTAGACATACAAGAGCGGTGCAATTATCTGGCTCATCTCCGCCAGCACGCCCGGATCAACGCGCGCGTTCAAGGAACGGTTGCACAGGTAGACGACCATGATGGTGGCAGCCAGCCCTGCAGGCACCGCCGAAAGATAGAACAGGGTGGGTAGGTAGGAGCTGTACCAGAGCGGATCGAGTTTGCCCTTGGTCAGCAGGTAGAGCCCGCCCAGAAACGACTGGTGCAGCGAAGAAAGGATCGCGCCCACCATCACCAGGGCGATCAAAAGATGGTGATGCCACTTCAGGTAGAGCTTGCGCAGGCCAACCCACGGAATCTTTTCGACCAGCGAAGGGGAGAATTCCAGCGCCAGGACCGTGCTGTACAGCATCACGCACCACGACACTTCGAACAGCACCGAGCGTCGGTTCCACATCACAATCGGGTGCCAGATTCTCCACGGCAACCCGAGTTCGTACAACATTCCCACCATCACCGACAGGTAGCCGAGAAACGAGAGCAGGACGGCGGCGCGCACCACCTGGCGGTAACGCTCGAATCCCAGAAGATAAACGGCGGCCGCGATGGCAAAGCCGCCAGCGGAAATTCCAACTCCGCATAGCGTGCCCAGCCCCACCCACAACCCCCAAGGCTGCGAGTCGGTCAAATGTGTCGATTGTTGAAAGCCCAGCGCGAAGCGCGCATACGCCGCGTACGCTCCGGCAACAAAAATCACTGTCACTACCGTGCGCCAAAAAGTTAATTTGGGAAGCCGATATCTAGACATGACCCTGATCCTTTCTCCCGCCTGGCCCGGATGATGGTTGCGCTTCGGCCAAGGCCACCTGTTTCCTGCGGTTCGTGATCCAATAGAGCCCGGCCAGCAATCCGCCGCCGACCAGCACCACCGTCGGGATGTCTCCCAGCGCGTTGGCCGTCAACACCGGCATCGCTTGTGCCGGAACGTTGCCAAAGCCCAGCTTTTCGAATGGCACATCCGAGATGAAGAACACCGACGTGCCACCAACTTC
Source organism: Candidatus Dormiibacterota bacterium (assembly GCA_035632675.1). GTDB lineage: Bacteria > Acidobacteriota > Terriglobia > Terriglobales > Acidobacteriaceae > Sulfotelmatobacter. The sequence goes on along the minus strand of DASQGJ010000063.1, from coordinate 39,213 downwards.
CTCGCTGCCGTAAATGTGCTTCACATATTTCGAGTCCAGCAAAATGCGCTTATGGGCCTCCTCCAGAATTTCATCCCGCCAGCCGGAAATCGAAGCCTGTACCGGACACGCTTCCACGCACGCGGGAGGCTGGTCCTTCACCTGCCGCGCGTAGCACATGTCGCATTTTTTCACGAACGGCACCAGCTTCGACCATTCATACCGCGGGACATTGAACGGACACGCCACAATGCAATAGCGGCAGCCGATACACTTCGACGCATCGTAGGTGACCGGTCCCAGTTCCGTCTTCTTGAGCGCTCCCACCAGGCATGCCGAGGCGCACGCCGGGTCCTGACAGTTCATGCACAATCGCCGCACGAACCGGTCTCCGTGCTCTTCGACCACCGTCAGCGCTGTCGGTGAAAGCGTTGGCTCGACATCCTGCGGGAAGCCGTGGATCTCCTTGCAAGCCTTCTCGCAGCTCATACACCCGATGCACTGCGTAATATCGATCAGTATTGCCTTCGTCTTAGCCATCTCTCTTCTCCTTCCGGCCGGGACAGGATTCATCAGTTCAGAAAGAAGTCGGTGATCAGTTTCTCGCGAAGTTCCGGAGAAACCCGCAGCAGCAGCCCGTTGACGGGCACTCCGCCATCTTGTGCGAGCGCCGGATTCAGCTTCGCTACCGCCGCATTGAGCCTGGTCTGGCTGTAGTGCATCCAGGGAGCGATCATCGATGCCTGCATCAGGTTTCTCTGATTAGTGGAGAAGTCCGGAGCTTTGACCGTGGCGATCCATCCATCGTGGTAAGGATCGCGCACGGCCAGCGTGGGATCCTGCACCACATCGCGATTGACGGCCGTGACAACTCCCTCCACCGGGGAGACCAACTCGAAGGAAACACCGTCGGCATGCACGGTCATGAACTTCTGCCCCTGGCGAATCCACCGGTCGGGTTTGACGACGTCGATGCGATCGATTTTCCCGAGTAGATCGGCGGTGAAGCTATCTATGCCCACACGGACGTCGTCATGCCCCTCTCGCGTCACCCAGGTGTGACCGGGATGAAAGCAATATCCCTGAGGAATGGAAAATCCGTATTGCCTGGTCATCACCGGCGCAGGAGGAGCAATGGAACGTCCTGGAGCGGCAGCCTGGGTCTGTGGAGGACGAAACCATAAGTAGTTGACGGAAATCACGACGAGATAAGTGAGAAGCACGAACAGTATGGACACATTGCCCTCCGTCCTGCGGTGGCGCCTTTCATTGCGAGGCGACCGCCACACATGAGAGAGCACGTTGATAGCAATCTGCTCTGACTCAGCGAAACACTGATTCGCAAGGACTTGGCACGCCTAAAGCCCTTCGCGGTGGACGCACGAACCACTGCACTTTGCAGCTTGCTGCTGCGTTTTGCAGTGGTGAAGAATTCGCGAAGGGACGTACTAGCTCAGGACGGAATCTTTCTTCAATCTGCGCATCAATGAGGTCGGATGGATTCCGAGAATTTTTGCGGCTTGTGTTTTGTTGTTGCCGGTCGCCGCCAGCACCTTGTGGATGTAGTCTTCTTCCAGTTCCCGCAGACTGACGAGCATGTCTCCGGTGAATTGGTTGCCATCGCTAAAAGCCAACTCCGGTTTCGGCGGTTCCTGGTGGTCGCGGATTTCTTCCGGCAGCGAGTTGGAGTCGATATACCCCTCCGGTGCCAGGATCATCGTCCGTTCGACTACATTCTTCAGTTCACGGATATTTCCGGGCCAGGTATAGCTAACAATCAGATCCGCGGCTTCGGGAGTAAAGCCGAGAAAGTTCTTCTTCAGTTCCTCGTTGAAGCGGCGCAGCATGTCGAGCGCCAGGGGAAGGACGTCTTCGCGCCTCTCGCGCAACGGTGGAATGAAGAGTGGAACCACATTGAGACGGTAGAACAGATCCTCACGAAAACGCCCCTGCGCGACCGCTTCCTTCAGGATCGTGTTTGTTGCGGTGATCAGGCGTACGTCGACCTTTATCGGCTTCGTCCCTCCCAGCCGAAGAAAGGTCCCGTCTTCAAGCACGCGCAGGAGCTTGGCTTGCACGCTGGGCGACATGTTGCCGATCTCGTCCATGAAAAGCGTTCCGCCGTGGGCGCGCTCCAGCAGTCCTTCTTTGCGGCGGCGGGCGTCAGTGAATGCGCCGGGTTCGAAGCCGAACAATTCGCTCTCCAGCAGCGCGTCGGGCAGCGTCGCGCAGTTCAGTTCCAGCAGAGGCTGGCTGGCGCGCGGGCTGGAGTAGTGAATCGCCCTCGCCAGCACGCCCTTCCCGGTTCCGCTCTCGCCTTGAATAAGAATCGTGGTGTGGTCGGTCTCGGCGGCCTTGCGCGCGACTTCCAGCATGTCGCGCATCGCCGGATTCTGCGTCACCACCCGCCCGAAGTCATATTGTCCCTTGGCGGTTTCCACCGTATCGCGCACGCGCACACGCAAAGCCAGCATTTCCGACGCGCGTCGCAGCGTGGCGGTCAGGTCGGCGAGACGAAATGGCTTGATCATGTAGTCGTAGGCGCCCAACTTCATCGCCTCAACCGCGCGGTCGACCATGTGGTAGGCGCTCATCATCACCACGATGCAAGTTGGAGTCGAGGTCCTGATCTGGCGCAGGACTTCAACTCCGTCGATCCCCGGCAGGACAATGTCGAGGAGGACGAGGTCGGGCTTCTCTTCGTCGAATATCTTCAGTCCTTCCTCGCCCGATGCCGCAGTCAGGACCTCGAAGCCTTCCCCACTCAATCCGCGATTGATGGTGCGGAGAGTCAAGGCTTCGTCGTCGACAATGAGGACGGAGTATGCCATGGCTATTGAATGATCACCTCGCTGCTCGTTTCGCGCTCCCCTTCAGCGAACACGGCTTCGGGCTGGCGTAGCGGAAGCGAGATGGTCACCGTCGTGCCGTGCTGCGGGGCGCTTTCAATCTGAATCTCACCCTCGTGACTGCGCACGTAGGTCTGGCTGATACTCAGGCCCAGGCCGGTTCCCTTTCCGCGCTTGGTGGTGAAAAAAGGCTCGAAGACATGTGGCAGCACGTCCGCCGGAATGCCACACCCGGTGTCGACGATCCGGATTTCAACCACGTCGCCGGCGCGCGATGGTTCGCCAAACACCGTGATGCGTCCTCCCTCAGGCGTCGCCTGTGCCGCGTTGAGCAACAGGTTCATCAGTACCTGTGAAAGCTGGTTGGCGTCGACGAAGATGAATGGCAGATTCGTGGGCACCCGGTTTTCCAGGATCCTGCCGTGCAGCATGGGCTGATGCTGCAGAAATGCAAGGGTCTCCGATACCAGCCGGTGAAGGTTCAGCTTGCTCAGGACCAGCGGGCCGGGGCGGGCATAATTCATGAGGCTTCGCAGGGTGACCGAGATGCGCTTGGCGGCTTCGATACACTGCTCGATTTCCGCGCAATCCTCTTCTCGGGCACTGTTCAGCTCCAACTCCAGGTGCGAGAGAATCCCCAGCAGCGGGTTGTTGATTTCGTGGGCCGCGCCCAGGGCCAACTGCGTCAGCGCAGCGTACTTCTCGTATTCCGCCAGTTTGGCCTGAAACTGGCTCTTCTCCCGAGTGAGTTTGCCCTCTTCGTAAAAGCGTCGGAACAGTTCCTGGAGGGCTGCGTCGCGCTCCTTTTCCCGCTGGCGGATCACCGCCTGGCTCTGCTCCAATTCGGCAAGGATTCTCTCTTGTTCGTGATGTTGGGCCCGGGAAAACCCGACCAGCAGGGCCAGAGCAACGACCAGGAACGGTAGCAAGTACAAGGAGAACAAGCGGCTAGAACCCCCTTTCTGCCGTCGCGGCTGCGAGGGGATCGATTGGCGGAATGTCTGCAAACAAGGCCTGCCCGGGCGCAGTGTGGCCAATCAATGCGGGCAGATTCCTCACTAACCCTTATAACCCGGAAGGCACGAACCCGGCTGTGATTGAGGTCACCGAGAGTGGTGAGTACCGACGGAAGCTAGTACGGCAGCAGTCGATTCTTGAGCCTTCTCGGCAGGTGGAGCCCCTCGGATCCACATGTTTGGGCGACGAGCGAGAGAGTCCGTGTACAAAGGTAACCAGCGCCGCCGGGGTACTCGGCATCAAAATGGAACGATGCGGATTCGGCGAAAAGCCGTGACTCTGGTGCTGGCTTTCGGGCTGCCCTGTTGCGTGTCATGGGCCCAGGACCAGGATCCGCATGCTGCGAAGAGCCTGAAGACTGCGACGACGGCCTCGAGTCGCGGACAGAAGAGTGGGCTGAGTATGAACGAGCGCCGATCGGTGATTGCGGCGGCGCTTGAGTCGAAGAAGTCACCCGGTGGGGGGCACGACTGTTCGCATTTAGTGCATTCGATCTACCAACGTGCGGGCTTTCCGTATACCTATGCGGATTCGGACGATATTTACGCCGGCACGGAAGGATTTCGGCGAGTGTCTCGGCCGCAGCCCGGCGACTTGGTGGTGTGGCCCGGGCACGTGGGGATTGTGATTCGTCCGACACGCCACGCCTTTTATAGTTTCTTGAGTCGAGGTCCGGGAATCGATGACTACCAGAGCCGCTACTGGCGAGGGCGAGGAGTGGCGCGGTTCTATCGCTATGTGAAGTGGAATGGTTGCGCGGGATGTACCGTGGCGCGCGGGCCGAGTGAGTGAGCGGATGAGGTCTGGCGCCAGCGGCTGAAGCCGCGATATCTCAATCTTTGTTACCGCATAGCTGAAGCGATCCCTGATACGAATCTTCTTCATCCACATCTTAATTCCCATCTACATCTTGCAGCGCCCACGGCGGGCAAGAGACGCCTTCGCGACAGCCGGCAAGCGCCGGCTCTACGACAATCCCCGTATAATCAACGCTTGGCCTTCTTATGATTCAGACCTTGTTCGGCAGCCTTGAGGAAGAGAAGAAGCCCAGTTTTCTAGACCGCATGAAGCAGGCGGTCACGCGCACGCGCGAGAATCTCGCCGAGCGCATCGAAGAAGTTGTCTCGCTGGGCAAGGAGATCGACCGCAACACACTCGACGACCTTGAGGCCACGCTCATCGGCGCCGATCTCGGGTCGACCACTACGCAGGAAGTTCTGGGCAAGCTGCGCGAAAAAGCCGACCGCAAGCAGATCAAGAACGTCGTAGAGCTGAAGCGACTGCTGAAGGAAGAGCTGCTTGGAATCCTGAGCGCTGCCAATTCGCGTCCGGTCAACAAGGTGGACGGAACGCCGGAAGTCATCCTGGTGGTGGGGGTCAATGGGACCGGGAAGACGACGACCATCGGCAAGCTCTCGCAAGTGTTTCGCTCTCAGGGAAAAAATGTGCTGCTCTGTGCTGCCGACACTTTCCGCGCTGCCGCAATCGAGCAACTGGAAATCTGGGGGCAGCGCACCGGGACGGAAGTTATCAAGACGAAAGCGGGAGGCGACCCTGCCGCCGTGCTGTTCGACGCGCTGCAAGCGGCAGTGGCGCGCAAGACGGATTACGTGGTCGTTGATACCGCGGGACGCCTGCACACTAAGGCCAGCCTGATGGCGGAATTGGAGAAGATGCGGCGGACGGCGCAGCGGATTATCCCCGGAGCTCCGCATGAAACTTTGCTGGTCATGGACGCAACCACCGGGCAAAATGGATTGCAGCAGGCGCGGCTGTTCACGCAGTCTGCGGGCGTCACGGGAATTGTTTTGACGAAGCTCGATGGGACGGCAAAGGGCGGCGTTGTGGTAGCGATTTCGCGAGAACTCGGTTTGCCGGTGCGTTACGTTGGCGTGGGAGAGAAAGCTGGCGACTTGCTGCCGTTTGATCCGAAAGAATTTGTGGATTCGTTGTTTGAATAGATCGGGAAAACCTTAAGCCACAAAGGACACGAAGGTACACGGGGGGAAATCGTGGTCAGCGCTACCAGGAGTGCCTATGCGTGATGCTGGAGAAAAACGGTCGGGCTTTCGAATCGTTCTTGATTTCTTGAAGCGGCTTCTCGGCAGGAAGCCTGCGGCGCCTGGCGATCCGCACGCGTACGTCATGGCGCCTGTGCGGCGCGGCCCAAAGGGACGCAGCGGTGCGGCGGTCGCTGAGATTGAGGACGATTCGTACCAGAGCTTTCCACCGCGCGGGCAAACGCAGTGAAATGATCCCTGCGATTGCATTGTCATCCTGAGCGAAGCGAAGGACCTGTGCAATAGCTGGCAGCATCGATGCTGACAACGAATCCATAGGTCCTTCGCGGCAAAGGGCGCCGCTCAGGATGACAAGGCTCATCGGTGATGAAAAGGTTATCTAGCTCCTCCGTGATAGATTCATCCCTGAATGTCCGCTCACTCCGCCGACGAACAACATCTTCAGCACGCACTTGAACTGGCGCGCCAGGGCATCGGGCTGGCATCACCGGGGCCGTATGTTGGGGCTGTCATCGTCGACGCTCACGGCCAGGTCGCCAGCACGGGAACTTACACCTACGCGGGTGTGACGCACGCTGAGATCCTCGCTCTAGAAGCTGCGGGCTCGCGAGCGCGTGGCGGAACGCTCTACATCAACCTCGAGCCGCATGGGCATCAGGGGCGCACGCCTCCCTGTACTGATGCGCTGATCGCGGCCGGAATTCACCGCGTCGTCGCGTCGATGCCCGATCCCAATCCGAAAGTAAGCGGCCGCGGTTTCGAGCAGTTGCGCGCGGCCGGGGTCCACGTTGAGGTCGGCAGACTCGAAGAGCAGGCCCGCCGGTTGAACGAGGCGTTCGCCCGCTACATCCGTCACAGAGTTCCTCTAGTCATGCTGAAGGCCGCCATGACGCTCGACGGCAAGATCGCGCCCCCGCCAAGCGAAGCTCTGACCAGCGCCAGCGGAACTCCCGCCGGCGGCTGGGTGACGAGTGAAGTCGCCCGCGCCCACGTGCAGAGCCAGCGCCATCAGCATGACGCGCTGCTGGTTGGTGCCGGCACGATTCTCTCAGACAATCCCCTGCTGACCGACCGCAGCGGGCGGCCGAGGCGGCGTCCGTTGCTGCGGGTGATTCTGGATTCGCGATTGCGGCTGCCTTTGACATCGCGGCTGGTGCAGAATGTGGCCGCAGAGCGCAAGAACGACGTGCTCGTCTTCTGTTCTTCCTCGGACGAGCAGAAACGCGAGGAACTGGAGCGCGTTGGAATCCGCGTCGAGAACGTTCCTGCCATCGAACCTGACGGACGGCCCGATCTGCATGGGATCCTGCGGCGGCTCGGAGAACTTGAAATTACCAGCGTGATGATTGAAGGCGGAGCGACCGTGAACTGGACCGCGCTGGCATCGAACGTGGTCGACAAAGTCTTCCTGTATTACGCGCCGAAGATTCTCGCGGGCACCGGCTCGATTCCCTTCGCGGCCGGCGCCGGATTCCGCCACATGAGCCAGGCCGCGCAGGTGAAGCACGTGCACCTGCACCACTTCGGCGAGGATTTCGCGGTGGAGGGATACTTACGGGATCCGTACGGGGAGTGAAGAAATTGTTGATTGAAGATTGTTGATTGAAAAAACCGGGCGGTGACCGGCGGTCTTTTAATCAAGAATCAACAATCAGCAATTTCCCGTGAATCGGTGGACTATCATGGTCAGTTCATCCCGGAGGGCACTCATGTTTACTGGCATCGTCGAAGAAGTTGGACGCATCACTCGCATTGAGCAGCGCGGGGAGAACCGGCGCATCACCATCTCAGCTGACAATACTCCCAAAGAGCTTGGCACCGGACACAGCGTTTCGGTGAGTGGTGTGTGTTTGACGGCGCTCGACATCAAGGCGGGATCGTTTTGTGCGGACCTCGCGCCTGAAACGTGGGTGCGCACATCGTTCTCGCGCATTCACGAAGGAGCGCTGGTGAATCTTGAACTCCCTATGAAGGCCGATGGGCGATTCGGAGGACACATCGTGCAGGGGCACGTGGACGGCGTGGGCAAACTCATTGAGTTCGAGCGCATCGCCGACTCTGAGAACTGGTGGCTGCACATCGAACTCCCGGAAGAGATCGAGAAGTACACCGTCTATAAGGGGTCGATTTCGATCGAGGGCATCAGCCTGACCGTTGCCAAACTGGAGAAAGATCGCTGCACCATCGCGATTATTCCGCACACCGTGGAGATGACGAACCTGCACTCGCTGAAGGCGGGCGATCCGGTAAACCTGGAAGCCGATCTCATCGCGAAGTATGTGGAAAAAATGATGAAGGGTGACACGACAAGTTCACTGACGATTGAGGACCTGGTGGAGCAGGGGTTTTAGTCGTAGAGACGTTGCTTGCAACGTCTCTGCCGTAGCGGCACCAATCGTGGCAAGCGGACCTGATCTCGAACAACCCGGTTTCGTAGCGAGGGAGACGTAGCAAGCTACTTCTCTACGACGGATTCCTCTTACGCTTCCAGCTTCAGCTCGTCTAATTCCAAGAATTCCTGGATGATCGGTTCGGGGCACTTTTCCATGGCGGCGTAGGTCCCGAAGAAGATGGCTTTGCCTTCGTGCAGGAAGACGACGCGCTCGGCCAGTTTCTTGGCCAGGCGCATGTCGTGGGTAACAACGATGCTGGTCAGGTGCAGTTGGATCTTGAGGCGCTTAATGAGGTCGCCGAGAAGTTGCGCCATGAGGGGATCGACCATGGTCGTAGGTTCGTCATAGAGAATGCACTGCGGACGCGCCGCCAAGGCCCGCGCGATCGCCACCGACCGCTTCATGCCCGTCGAGAGATCGGAGGGCAACAAGTCCCGCATCTGCTGCACGCCGACCATTCGCAGTAATTCGTCGACAACCTCGTAGATCTGTTCTTCACTGTGGTCCGGCGTTTCGCGCAGCGGGAATGCCACGTTCTCCCCCACCGAGAGCGAGTCAAACAGCGCGCCATTTTGAAACACCATCGTGACTTTCTTGCGGATGAGTTCGAGCTGTGGCTCCGTGTAGTCGGTGATGTCTTCGCCGGCGACGACGATCCGGCCTGCGTCGGGTTTCAGGAATCCCATGATGTGATGCAGGGAAACCGATTTGCCCACTCCGCTGCGTCCAAGGATGCAAACGGTCTCACCTACATGCACGTCGAAGCTAACGCGATCGAGCACGACGTTGTCGCCGAAGGCTTTGGAGACGTCGCGGAATTCGATGTAGGGCGGCATGGATGAAGCTTTCAACTATCAGCTCTCGGCTTTGAGCTGCAAGCTCCGAGCAATGAGCCAGGAACCCCTTAACCTTATCAAATTTTGGGGCGGAGCTTTGCAGCGAAGGGCCTTAATCGGTGCCATGGCGATATTACGTCAGCGTTCAAACCGCTCGTCTGGCGGAATGTTCATTGATGTTCAGCCCCGAGTCGCAATGTGGGCGTCGCATCGTCGAATTGAACGTGAAGAACATTCGAATGGACAAATCGGATGCCAGAGTCCGAAGAAACAATGGCCTTGAATACTTGAAAACTATAGTCCGCACGACGCTTCGGTCGGATAACGGAACCGCAGAAATCAGGGTCCAAATCAAACCCTTTTTCCCAGTCAATGTCTTCAAGTATGGGGGCAGTTATCCGGACGTGCGGGTCACCTGGCTGGCAACCTCTGTGCGGCAGGGGACCAGTCGCCCGAAATTCGGTTGTGCCGTCGGAAGATCTCTGCTGTAAATAGACGGTCGGGTGGGTGTCTTGGCGGACAAGACTGGCAGGATCAGCGGTGGCCAGGGAAACGTGTAAGAGGAGTCCCTCGCCTTCATGATACGTACTCCGCTTTGACGTCAAGGCAAGGATCTGGGGATTCGAATTTTGCCCAGCTTCGGCTTTGAGCTCAGCCGGGTTGGGTATGCTGCCGAGAGCAAAAGAACTAACCGAAATTTCTGAGCAAAGTGGTTTCAACAAGGAAGGAGCGACGATCTGTACCGGCCAGCTCACCGCAATGGGTTGAACGCAGGGGTCATTTTGACGGGATGGCTTGGTTTTCCAACGAATCGTGAAATAAGCATACTTGCCTGGGTCAAGAACAGCTACCGATTGTTCCGCAGTCCTGCCAGTTCCCCAAACGCGGTTGTTGGAATCCGGATCCAGGACGAAAACCTTTCCCCATGGCTCAGTTCTGTCAGGAACGGTGGGGGACCCGTTAGCTCCGTAACTGCCCCGATCCAGCATACAAGCGCGGCCCGTTGTATTGCGCATACCAAAAACAACAGTGAATTCATCGTCCGTTCCACTCGTGAGTTGAAAGCTGGTGTCCACGTCTACTGCCCGGCAACCCTCCAACGTCATCGCTCCATTTTCCTGAGAATGACCGCAAAGGGACATCACCAGAAGGCAGGAAACAAGCGACAGCAAGCGTTGAACAACGTCCATTGCACGCATCATCATTTGGATCGGTCTAGCCTTACATTCTTGCGCAGGAAATCAACTGACGTAAACCGGCCATAGCGCAAAAAATCCCTCAACGGGTACTAGGGAGCCGAACTGGGATCGAGTTCGCGAAACTTCACACCCCGTTCTTGAGCCACGGTCGTCGCAATGGTGCGAGTACAGCGCGCCCCCGTCCGCTGTCAATGTAGCTGTGAGAGCGATCAAGAGCGAAATGGAAGTTAGTGTGCGCGAGAACATGGGCGGCAAGCATATCACCGCTGGAGTTGCTCAACTTATCAATCACTGGCCGCGGCCAGTTCTTCCGGAGTGTTCAGATTGCGGAATGCCGCCGCAGAAAATCCGGCGGACTGCAATTCATCTTCTGTGATCACCCGGGTCAGCGCCGGATTGTACAACGCGTCAATTTTGTAGCGGCCTGAGCGCAGAGCTTTCTCTGCAGCATCGGCAAACTTGCGGCGGTAGATGGCGCAGAGGGGTTGCCAGCCTTGGGAGGTTTGAGGGACCGTCACGGTTGGGGCCGCAGCGCCTCTCGCCTGCGTGATTAGGAACTGCAGCAGTGCCGGGGTCACGAATGGAAGGTCCACGGCGAGGATGAGATTCAGATCCGTTTCGGACATTCGCAGAGCCGCGTGGATGCCAGCGAGCGGGCCGCATCCGGGGAATACGTCTTCGACCACGGGGGCAAACGGCGCGAACTTTGCGGGATCGCCGACGATGTGGACGTCGGCTGTCACCGATCGCGCCGTATCGAGGGCCCGCGCCAGCAGCGTCCGGCCATCGAGCAGGATGAAGGCTTTGTCGGTGCCCATGCGCGTGCTCCTGCCGCCAGCGAGGACGAAGGCGGATACGTCGGGCAGGGTTTGCATTTGGGGATCATACACGCGGGAGAATGTGAATCATCGAAGTTGAAATCCTCACACGGCAAAGAAAAAGCGACCACGGGGGCTAAAGCCCGCTGAACAGATCGCTGTACTCGGCCCTCAAAGGGCCGCTCTTCCACCTTCAGGGACACGCCGGTAATGAAGATCAGGGGCCGGTGGTGAAAAACGGGGCCAGTGGTGAGGAACAGGGGCCGGTGGTGAGGAACAGGGGCCGGTGCGTGGGCGGAGACGGGCCGCGCGACAGCGGCTACTACGGGCGTTATTGATGCACGAAAGTAACCTACCCAAAGTCTGATGTTCGCGCGATGATGGCGATGCGTCCGAGGGTTCCACTGACCCGGAAGTAACCCATCATGCCGCAAAAATTCATGGATGTGCTTATGCTTGGGCGCTGCTCTCACGAGTTTTCCTGGCCGCGCCGTGGTGCCGATGGCAACTACTACCAGGTTTGCCTGCTCTGTGCCGCGGAATACAAGTATGACTGGACAACCATGCGCCGCACCGAGCGCGTGGAGCACGCCAAGCCCGAGACAGGCATTCGGCGCAGCCATGCGCGCGAGAAGCGTCCGTCGTGGGTACCCCGTGCGCGCCGTTTGAAGCTCGATATCCCGTTGCGCTATCGCGTCAACAAGACCAGCACCTGGTATGAGGGGATCATTGAGAACATCAGCCAGAGCGGTGTGCTGTTCCTCGGACCGCAACAGCTCCCCATCAATGCCCTGATCGAGATGGTGTTCGAGATGCCGGAAGAGATCTCCGGGCAGAAGAACAGCAATGTCGTGTGCCAGGGCCGCGTGATGCGCGCCAAAGACGCGCCGAAACCCGAGGACGACAAGACGGGGCTGGCGGCGTCGATTGTCGACTACAAGTTCATCCACTAGCGGTCCGGATTCCCTTCCAACCGAACGGCAATTTCGAATTGTGCCGGCTGCGCGTCTGAGTCGCCCACGCTACAGCCGGCGCTTCGGGCTTCTCCTTATACATCTGCAAAGAAAGCCGCCAGCATCTAAACTGGAGAGGGACGGGTCCTGGGTATGCGTGGGCCCGCACCGGGAGCCGGATATGAAGAAAGTTTCTCCTCTTATCGTTTTATCTCTCGCGATCATTTTCGGGCTGGGACTTGGCTGCGCCAAGAAACCGGACGACAGCAAGATTTCCAGCGAAATTCAAGACAGGTTCAGCCAGGATTCGGGGTTGGGTACGAAGCAACTGGCGGTGAAGGCCGACGGCGGTGTGGTCACGCTGTCGGGAACGGTGGACACCGACGCGCAACGGGAGGCGGCCGGACGCCAGGCAGCGAGTGTTTCGGGCGTGAAGACCGTGATCAACAATCTGCAGGTGAGCAATGTGGGGAAGCCGAGCGCGGTTGCGGAAGCGACGACGCCGGTGACTACGCTACCGGCCAGCGCTGCTCCTCCAGAGACTTCAAAGTCGGCCAAAATGACGAAGTCCAGTAAGCCTCGCCAAAGTTCTGGTCCGGCCAGGAACTCAGCGGACGACACCGGAGCCAATGCGGCGAGTGCCGGCCAGGAAGCTCCGCCCCCCGCGTCCAACGACCCCACGGCAGACGCGGCGGACAACCAGCCGGCAGTCCAGACTCCTCCGCCTCCTCCTTCGCCGAAGAAATTGATCATCGATCAGGGAACACAACTCACCGTGCGGCTCATCGATCCGATCGATAGCGAGAAGAACATCGCCGGAGACACGTTTCACGCCACGCTGAACGCGCCGCTCGCCTCGGACGGAGAAGAAGCCGTGCCGGCAGGCGTGGAACTGACTGGGCACCTGGTCGATGTGAAGAGCGCCAGCAAGTTTGCTGGGAAGTCCGTTGTCGTGATGCAACTCGACAGCCTCACGGTCGGCGGCCAGACCTACGGTCTGCAGACCGATCAGTACAAGAAAGAGGGAGCGTCGCGGGGAAAGAACACGGCCGAGAAGGTGGGAGGAGGCGCAGTGCTGGGCGGCATTATCGGTGCCATCGCGGGTGGCGGCAAAGGAGCAGCGATTGGGGCGGCGGCCGGCGCCGGCGCTGGTGGCGCTGTGCAGGCGGCGTCTAAAAGCCAGCAGATCAAATTGCCTTCGGAAACTGTGCTGAACTTTACCCTGCAACAGCCCATCACCGTGGTGCAGACGACGCCAAGCGATGCCAACCGGCCGAAGCTGCAGGATCAGAAGTAGGGTCGGCAGGAGGGCTGGTTTGGATGCGCGCTTTTATGTAGAACCCATCAGCATTTCGAATCGCGGACGGCGATGTGGGTGAGTTGCCGGCGCTACCGGGCAAATGCACTTCTGTGTTTCGCATTTCGGAACATTTCCAGCGATTTCTCTCACTCTTTTGCGAGTGCGAGCTGCAAGGGCCTGACCGCGCCTATCCACTACGAAACTCGGACGGTTGTTGGCAGGGCTACTGAGCGGCTTGTTCTGAGTCCGTAACTTTCTACAATTTCTTCTCCGGCTGGCGCAATTCCGGACTACAAACCTCGCGCTAGTGCGCAGCATCCGGAACGCCCCTGCACCCGCACGTTCCCGATGCTCTAGCGGTTCGCGCATATTTCCAACTGGGGTTCTCTCGACATCACTCCCGAAAGGAGGAGCCATGCTCCGCTTGTATTCCATCCCCCCAGCGGGGAAGGCCATTCGTGTGTCTCTGTATTGTGTAGTTCTGCTTTTCCTCCCAGCCGTAACTGTTCCGCTCGCCTTTGGACAAGCCAAGGACCCGGGCCCGCGCACGGGCGCGGCAGGGGCCGGAGGCTTTTTCTCCACGCTGAATTCCAACGAACAGACGCTGTTCTCGCAAGCGCAATTGCGATTCGCAGAAGTCGATTCGGTCTCGGGCACGATTGAGTCCGGCGTTGGGCTGGGGCCGACCTTTAACGGCAACAGTTGCGCCATGTGCCATGCGCAGCCCGCCATGGGTGGCAGCAGCCCCGGACAAACCAGCCCGCAGAATCCGGTACCGAATCCGCAGGTGGCGCTGGCCAAACTCGACGGCGCAACCAATACGGTGCCGTCGTTCATCACGTCCAACGGTCCGGTGCGCGAAGCTCGATTTGTGGCAACGGATCCCACCAACGTCTATTCGGGCCTCGATGGCGGAGTGCACGACCTGTACACGATTCAGGGACGCACTGACGCCAAGGGCTGCATCCTGGCCCAGCCGAACTTCTCCTATCAGCAATCGTATGGGAATGTGATTTTCCGCACGCCTACACCATTGTTCGGGCTGGGCCTGGTGGAGAATACGCCGGACGCAACGCTGCAGTCGAATCTAAACTCGACTTCCAGCGCCCGATACAACCTCGGCATCGCAGGCAGTTTCAACACCAGCGGCAACGATGGCACGATCACGCGCTTCGGCTGGAAGGCACAGAACAAGTCCCTGCTGATTTTCGCTTCGGAAGCTTACAACGTAGAGCAGGGCGTCACGAACGAAGGATTCCCCAACGAGCGCAACACCACAGCGGGTTGCGTATTCAACGCCACGCCGGAGGATGGCAGCAATATCCTGAATCCCAATCAGAACAGCGTGAATTTCAGGACGACCATCGGCACCGTGTCGGAGATGTCCTCCGACGTAGTGAACTTCGCCCTGTTCATGCGATTGCTGGCACCGCCGACGCCGGCTCAATCGAATTCGTCGATCAGCAACGGTTCGACGCTGTTCAGCCAGATCGGCTGCAACCTTTGCCACTCCACCAGTCTCACCACCGGAACATCACCGTTCACCGGAATGTCGAATGTGACCTACCATCCTTACTCGGACTTTGCCCTCCATCACATGGGAGCGGGCCTGGCCGACGGGATTGAGCAGGGCGCAGCCGGGGCCGACCAGTTCCGCACGGCTCCCCTGTGGGGGCTGGGGCAGCGGCTCTTCTTCCTGCACGACGGACGCACCACTGACCTGGTGTCGGCGATCCAGTCTCACTACTTCAGCACCAACTACTATTGCACGCAGGTGTCGACGGCGCAGTTGTTCTACGTATTGACCACCAACAGTGTCTACGAGCCTGAGTTCTACAGCAACTCGTGCAACTCGGAAGCGAATTCGGTGATCAACAACTACAACGCACTCACCAGTTCGCAACAGCAGGACTTGCTGAACTTTTTGCGAAGTTTGTAGGTCCCAGCCGGCATCAGCGCTGGCAGACGAGCCGCGAAATGAACGAAGGACACGAAGGAACGCCGGTGTTCCTTCGTGTTCTTTGTGGTTCCGGGTTTTGCCTCCCAAACCACGGTAAGCTTCGCGTACACTCTGTCGCAGGATGCCTGCGCTTACGGCTGTGCTGCATACCCGCAATGACGCGCTGCGGCTGGGACGCGCGCTCGAGACGCTCTATCCCTGCGATGAAATTGTGGTCGTCGACCATGGATCGCGGGATGGCACGTTACGCGTCGCAATGGAATATGGCGCAAGGGTCGTCGCCGCCGAGCAGACAGCAGCGAGCGCACAATTCCTGGCTGGCGTGAACTCGGGATGGATCCTGTGTCTTGATCCGCGGGAATCGCTGACGGAAGCGTTAGCCGCGAGTTTGTTCGAGTGGAAATCCGAGCCCGTCGCGGCGGCTGCCGTTTTCTCTGTGTTTCTGCGTGAAGAAACGACCGAAGGATGGGTGGAGAATCCTTCCGCTCAGACGCGTCTGGTTTCCGCCGGCTGGAACCGCTGGCATGGACACCTACCCGCGAATGATCCGTCCGCCGTGGCGCTCGAAGGCGAGTTGCTACACTTCGTTTTTCCATGAGGGACTGACATGGCCGCATACTACCTGGTCGATGTTCGAGAGGTTAGGGACGCTGCGAAGATGGAGGACTACCGGGCGCGGATTGCTCCGGTGGTCGCGCATTTCGGCGGGCGCTACGTTGTGATCGGCGGTCCGGCTGAAGTGGTGGAGGGCTCCTACCGGCCCGTGTTCCCAGTCATGATCGAATTCCCCAGTATGCAAGAGGCGCGCCGGTGGTATGACTCGGAAGACTACCGTGAGTTGAAGGCTCTGCGACTGGCGGCAACCGTGTCGAATGCGTTCTTCATGGACGGAGCGGCTCCAGACCGCTGATTCTGCGTAAGCCGCAAGCTGCTTACTTCCCTGCCCATCCGTCACAGCCGCCTGTGATTTCGGTCACATTCCTGCAGCGGGCGCGCGCCTAGACTGCCCAGTTGTGGCAGTTTGGGCCTCATAGCCCCTGGAGGAAGATCTATGCGTGTAATGAAATTCATCAGTCTGACAGTGATTCTGGTAATGATGTCCGCCTTTGCCGCGGCGCAGCAAGCCCCCGCTAAGAGCGGGACCACCGTGAAGCGCGTCCCGATTGTCAATGCTCCGCCGAACTCGGGAAAAGAGATGTTCAAAAGCTATTGCGCCGTGTGCCATGGGAACGACGGGAAGGGTAACGGACCAGCAGCCCCCGCGATGAAGACTCCACCCACCGATCTCACGCTGCTTGCTCAAAAGGACAGCGGGAAGAAGTACCCGGCATCCCACGTCGCAGCGGTCATTCGTGGGCAGGCAGCCACTCCGTCTCATGGCAGCCAGGAAATGCCCGTATGGGGCCCTCTATTCTCGAGCATCAGCCAGGGCCATGAGTCCCAGGTGCAGCAGAGAATCACGAATCTTGTTAGCTACATCGAGACTCTGCAGGCAAAGTAACCATTCGAACTTTGGAAGTCCCGTGGTAAACGGCATCGGGGGCGCCATTGGCGCCCTCGAAGGCCTCTTACCTGCCTAGGGGCCTGGATAGTGGGATTCCGGAAGTCATTCCCATTGTCCTTTTTCCACTCGCGGTGTAAATATCGGACGTGCAATGGCTTACTAGCCCCTGGCCGCCTGGCCAGTGACTTCAGTACCTTAGTTCTCATTCGAAGAGAGACTTATAATCCAACCAAGAACTGTGCAATCTAGCGTTCTTCCAGGAGAGGCTCGCGTGCTGAGTGCGGGCGATTTCCTGCAATGTATTTCAGGAACAACGTGGACCCTGTTTTCGCAGCGGCGATATTTGCTCTCGGGCTGGCCTTCGGCAGCTTTCTGAACGTGTGTATCTACCGTCTGCCCCTGGGAATGTCGGTGGTAACACCGCGCTCGGCCTGTCCAAAATGCAAGCAGGGGATCGCACTCTATGACAATATGCCGGTGCTAAGCTGGCTGATTCTGCGCGGTCGCTGCCGCCATTGCAAAGCGCCGATCTCACCCCGCTACTTGTTCATCGAGTTGTTGACGGGCGGGCTGTTTTTGGCGTGCTACTGGTATTTCGGACTCACGCTTGCGACGTTGAAGTACTGCACATTCGGATTCCTGCTTTTGGGGTTGATTTTCACCGACGCCGAAACCAAACTGCTGCCCGACAAGCTGACATTGCCGGGGCTGGCGTTGGGAGTGGCGTTCAGCCTGTTCGTTCCGGTTAACGATTTGATTTCGCAGTTCCTGCCCGGGGTGGTGAGCCTGCCAGTCAGCGGCGACCTCTTCGCCCGTATGGTCTCTTTGTTTGACTCCTTGCTGGGCGCCGCGGTTGGGGCATCGTTTATCTACGGCGCCGGGGCGATTTATCTGCGGTGGCGCGGCACCGAGGGCATGGGATTCGGCGACGTAAAGCTGATGGCAATGGTGGGCGCGTTTCTCGGCGTGAAGCTCACGGTGTTGACGATCTTTACGGCATCGCTGGCGGGATCGCTGTTTGGTCTGACGACTGTTCTCGTCGTCTGGCTGAAGCGGACCCACCGCTTTGCCAAGCGCCTGGCGGATGGTGCGGCGGCGCGCCGTCGCGGCTGGCAGTCGGCGCAGGTCATCTATCGAAACTATCAAATGCCGTTTGGCGTGTTTCTGGGCGGCATGGCCCTGTTGGCGCTCTTTTTCGGCGACCGGTTTCTTCGCTGGTACGGGAGGTTCTTCTGAGGATTCTGGCAAATCCGATCTTGTTGCGAGCCGCCGCGGTGCTATTCTGCGCAACCCTGGCCTTCCTGGTGGGGCTGTTCTTTGTCCGGCGACTGCGGAAGAACCTGGCGAAGGAACTCGACTTCCTGGACGAGGCTGCGCCGCAGCTCGACGCACTGCCGCTGCATCTCTACAACACGGTCATCCAGCAGTTGAAGCAGCAGAAACATGAGTTACAGGTGCAGTCGCAGGCGGAACAGAATCGCGCGCGCATCAGCGAGAACTTCAGCCATGCGGTGCTTTCCAATCTTTCGTGCGGCGTGCTGGTATTTGGAGCGAACGGATTGGTCAAGACGGCGAATCCGGCGGCCAAGGCGATCCTGGGATTCGCCTCGACCACAGGAATGAGCCCGGACGACATTTTTCGAAGAGCGGCGGTGCATTCGGCGCAGGCCGCGGGC
The DNA here is from genome assembly GCA_035632675.1 of Candidatus Dormiibacterota bacterium. Classification (GTDB taxonomy): domain Bacteria; phylum Acidobacteriota; class Terriglobia; order Terriglobales; family Acidobacteriaceae; genus Sulfotelmatobacter. The sequence goes on along the minus strand of DASQGJ010000063.1, from coordinate 20,708 downwards.
CCCGTAATTTTCCCGGACGAAACGATCGCAGAGCCATCTGGCGTAGTGGCTGAGATTCAGTCCGTGCTGCGCGAAGGCAGCAAGCGCCGCCAGGTAGAAGCGGATTACAAAACGCCAGCGGGCGAGAAGCGATTTCTTTCCATGACGGTCTCGCAAGTGCCCGCAGCGGATGGCAGCCTGCTTGGAGTGGCCTGCCTGATCAACGATCTCAGCGAATTGGAGAACATCCGGCGACAGCAGGAATTGCAGGGAGAAATTTCCGCCGAGATGGCGCTGCAGCTACGGACATCGCTGACCACGATCGCAGGGTTTGCGCAGCAACTGGCCAACAACCGCGATCCAGAATTCGCCAAAGATCTTGCCAGCGATATTGCGCAGGAAGCGGCGCAGCTGGACCGAAGCATCGGCGGATTTTTGACGACGAAGCGCAGGGCCGCTGCAGGCGGCGGTGCAGATTGATTTCGAAAGAAGCCAGAACGGGCATAATGCCCACGAACAGACTCAGTCCTAACCAGGAGGTGGAACTATGAAACGTATCGCAATCGGTGGAATTGGAATCGCGCTGTTTCTCAGCCTTGCCGGAGTTCCGGCGAGCGCCCAGAACCAGGCTCCGTCGAACCCCCCAAGCTCGGCCTCCCCGACATCGCTGGGCGATTATGCTCGCCAGATTCGCAAGGAACCAGAGGCTAAGAGCAAAGCCAAGGTATTCGATAACGATAACCTTCCGAGAGTCGACAAGCTCTCGGTCGTAGGCACGCCATCGACGCCACCGCCCGACAACTCCGCTGAGTCCAAGCCGGCAGAGCAGGCTAACGCGGCGGCTCCGGCAGCAGCCACTGAGAACAAACCCCCAACCGACACCAGCAAGATGGATGAAGCCGGTAGACAGGCGGCATGGAAACAGTGGGGCGAGAGGCTGGCGGCGCAGCAGCAGCAGATCGATTTGCTGCAGCGCGAACTCGATGTACTGCAGCGCGAATATCAGGTACGCGCCGCTGCCATGTATGCCGACGCCGGCAACCGCCTGCGCAACTCGGGCGACTGGGACAAGCAGGACGCCGACTACAAGCAGAAGATCGCGGACAAGCAAAAGACTCTGGACGATGCCAAGCAGAAGCTTGACGAGTTGCAGGAGGAAGCCCGGAAGGCGGGCGTCCCCAGTTCCGTCCGCGAGCCGTAAGAACCAACTGCACAGACGATCAACCGCCGGAGTTCACGCTCCGGCGCTTTTGTTTTTGTGAAGTACGGGAGGAGCCTTCGGATGAGGGATTGTTTCTGAGGATGGGGAAAGCACCACGCGGTCTCTGAAGCCCGCTCTGATTCTCAATACGCTTACGCAGCCCTTAAAGGGCCGCTCTTCCACGGTACTGCCGGGTCGGGCTCACGCCGCTCTCGCGTCGCTTTGCAGCCGGCGAATCTGCTTCAAGTGATGCCGCCCGTGCACCAAGTGGAATTTCCGCCATTGTGCGATCGAGAAGGGCCCGAGAATCGGATGGTCAAGAACTTTGATTCGCTTTCCGAACTTCGCCTCACACTCCGTGAGAACTTGATCCATCTCGACGATCTTCTGGCCAATCTCCGCGCGCACAGTTTCGGGTGGCATGCCACGCGGGCGCGCGACGGCCGGGGCTTCCCTGCCGGGCGGCAGATATCCGAATCCGACCACCAGCAGCGATTGCGCGCGGTGCTTCCAGGTCAGCGTTGTCGCCAGCGGCTTGCCCGCTGCAACGACCCGTCCGAATCCTTTGATCGTCCCCGTATACGTCAGGCACAGATGTTCGAGGATCTCAGTGGAACACCACTTTCCCGGCGAGTGCCGGCTCAACTGCTCCGCCGACAAGCCTGCCACTGCCTGATCGATTTCCCGCTGCAGCCTCTCCAGGTGAGGGTCCACGAGTGTTACTCCCCTGGTGCGGTCTTTCGGTTAGAATTGTTGCCGCACAATAAACTCACGCCAGTTATATCAGGAAGGATGCCATGAAGACGGCTAGCCCCGCACTTTTGCGATTCACCGCTGTCTCGGGGGAAACAACCGCAATGCTTTCCTCTCGCAGTGAGAACGCAGGATCCGACCGTCGTCGACCGTCCTGGACCCGATTCGCGGCGATCTTCGCAGCTCTAGTGCTGATCTCTCTGTTCGCCGCCTGCTCCTCGGACAACAAGCCTGAGGAAGCTGCGAAACCTGAAGTCAAGGGACCGGAACTGATCACGGCACGCTCGGCCTTCCAGAAGCTCTATGTCGCGGCGCGCGGCTGGAGTCAGGACGCCAAGCCATACCGCATCGAGTCGGTGGCGACCAGTGACGGGAAGGGCCAAGACGGAAAATGGGCAGTGTGGCGGGCCAGTTTCGCTTCGCCGGCTCAGCGCTCAGAGAAGAGTTATACGTGGTCCGGAAGTGCGGCGGATGGCGCCCCTTCGCGCGGCATCAATCCCGGAACCGAAGACAGCTATAGCGCCACCAATGCGTCGACCCAAGTCTTCGATATCGCGTTTCTCAAGATCGATTCGGACCAGGTACTGGCTACCGCCCTGAAACACGGTGGCGACAAAGTGGTCGAGAAAGCTGCCGATACTCCGGTCACCTACGTCTGCGATTGGAACCACAATACCAACGAATTGGTCTGGCACGTCACCTTCGCACCCCACGACGGGCCCAAGCTGACGATTTCAGCCAACGCTTCGACCGGGGAATTCATCCGAGTCGAGAAGTAGAGGTTCGCGGGCTACCACTTCGCGGTGGAGCCGAGCACGGGCGTTAGGTGACGGAATCGTCCTTGCGCTTCATCTGGGCCTCAATCAGGGCAAAAAAACGATAGAGCGCTTCGGAGGAAGCGATCGCTCTTTTTAAGGTAGTCTTCTCACCGAACGCCACGATGTCTTGAGGAGAATATTGGAGACGAACGCGGTCTGCGGCGCAGTGTGCGCTCAATACCTCGACACCGGCAGCAGCGAGATCAGCTTTAAGGCGTGCAACGTCAACCTGCTTTTTACTTCCAGACTGCATTTTTCACAACTCCTTGTTTTGTTATTAGGAGGAAACGCAGGCGGGTTCCGGGGTCCGTAATTGGGAGGACTGCACTTTCGAACACGACGGAACCCACCCTGCGAGGTCGTTCGTCTTGCTCAGTAGATAAAGTATACATCGTTAATAATACGCAGTTCAAGTAATTCCTTACCAAAGTTTGCTGGAGGCAAAGTGCCGCGACATCCCGACCCTGACCTGGAGCAACGCATCCTATCGGCGGCCTCGCGCTTGTGGGCGCGGGGCGGCGAAAAATCCCTGACGATGCGCGCGGTGGCCAAAGCCGCCGGCACCACGACTCCCACGGTGTACGAGCGCTATCAGGACCGCAGCGACATTCTTCGCGCCTTACGGCTGAAGACGCGGAGTGAACTGTTCGCGGCGTTGAGCCGCACCCGCAGCCTGGGCGAAGCCATCGAGAACTATCTGAGGTTCGCCCTGGACAATACACACTCGTACGAAGTTCTGTTTGACGGCGTTGGCCGGCCTCCGTCGCTGTACGAACCTTGGCCTTCCTTCAATTTGATGCGCGAGCGCCTGGCCGAACGGTTGTCAGGATCTCCACGTCAGCATAACCGGTTGATGCTGGCCATCTGGTCGTTGATGCACGGCACTGCGATGCTCATCATCCGGGGTGGGTTCGAAGGGATACTGCGTACGCAGGCCATCCACGCCTGCGTGGACGCGGTCGAGAGTCTGCTCGTGCTGGCGGCGCGGCCGAAAACGATGGCGTGCTCCGGACCCAAGTGGCCGCCAAACCTGATTCTGGGCGAGGCCGAGCAGAGCCGTGTGGGGAACGGCGGCCATACAGGCAGAAAATCAAAAGCGAAGAGGCGAACGAAGTAACGGATTTCCGGCGACACTGCCTGTTACCGCGCGGGCCTCGCGTTCGCCGCAGGACTCTTCAGCCGCTCCAGCGCTTTCTTCGCGTCCGGAGCCAGCGGGCCGTAAGGCAGGATCTTCAGGTAGCTTTCGTATTCCGCGCGGGCTTCGTCCGGGCGGTCCATTTTTTCCAGGCAGACGGCGAGGCGGTAGGTCGCCATCGCGTCATTTTCCTTGTAGAGCAGCGCTTCGCGGTAGCGGTCCTCGGCGGCCCTGTAGTTTTTTTTCTTGAAGTAAAAGTCGCCAACCTCGATGTCTTTTGCCGCTTTGTGCGGATCCCACGGGTGAATCTCGCTGGCGTCGCCGGTACCCTCATCCACCAGCGCGTCCGAACTGTTCGGATGCGCTTTGACGTCGTCGGGTGGCGGGCTCAGATCGATTTGCGTGTCCTTGCTGGAGCTGTCACCGGGCTCGTCGCCGAGGGAAGAGGCGTCAACATGATCGGAACGAGGCGGCGCGAGATTCGGCGTCTGTGCGGGTTTCGACGTGGAGGCGGAGTCCGGCGCCTGCGACTTCGACGGCGCAGCCGGACTCGAATTCTGGGCCTGCACGGCCAGGCAGCCGGCGAGCAACAAGATTACGAACAAACTGCGCATGACTCTATTTTAACCTCCGTGCGTCGTGCGAAATGCTTCAAAGCAGCGGCGTGCGGTCTCCAGCTCAGGGAAGCGGCTGCCCTCTTGCTCGACCAGGTAGTATTCCACTCCGCCGCCGTTTTCCGCTGCATGGAAGATGGCTTTCCAATCCGCCTTCCCTTCTCCGAACAGCGTCTTGTAGCCTACGTCCGGATCGGGAGACCAGTCTTTACAATGGATGGACCGAATGCGTCCCGGGTTGGCTCGGATCCAGGCCACGGGGTCGGCGCCAGCCTCCAGACAGGTACCAACGTCGAGTTGCAGCATCACGTCCGCCTTGGTGTTCGCTGCGAGAATCTCGATCGGACGCTTACCCGCTACCGCCTTCCACTCGGCGTCGTGATTGTGATAGCCCACTTTGAGTCCGGCGGGGGCGAGTTTTTCGGCTGCAACATTTAGTTTGTCGGCCAGTTGCTTCCATCCCTCAACCGTCGGCTTGGGGTCGCTCCACGCCTGCACCACATATTTCGCGCCCAAGATCAGGTTGAGAGCTTTGGTGTGTTCAATTTTTGCGGCGCCGAAATTGTCTTCATCGTTGTGCGTGGAGAGACAGTGAATGCCCAGATCATCCAGCAACTTGCGCATGTCTTTTGCCTGAGCTTCGGTCCACTCGAAATACGGGCCATAGAACTCGACGACCTGATATCCCATTTGCGCAACGGCGCGCACCGTACCATGGGGATCTTTCTTGAGCGCTTCGCGCACGGAGTAGAGCTCAAGGCCGACAGGGATGGAACTTGAAGCCGCCAGGCCGGAAGCGACTCCGCGGACAATCCAGGGTAGCGCCGCTGACATGGCGAGGAATGACCGCCGGGAAAAAGAAGTTCTCTTCATGGCAGACATCCTACTCCACGATCCGACTAGTTCCAGCGGAAGTTACGGCAGGCCAATACAGGCAACGCCCTCTTGCAGCAGGATCTTCCACTATCCGAACACAGCATCCGCTCTGCTGAATTCTTCTACGTTGCAATGCGCTGATTCCACACGCTCATTCGGATTCTGGAACGGAAAAACTCCGGTGTCAGCGATTCACAAGGTCTGCGTCTAGACTCGCGTCCAACTTGGAGTCTGTCTGCTGGGCTCTTCACTCAAAACGCGGCATGCCGCCGCTTGTCACGTACTTTCAGAAGGAGAATGCTATGAAGCACCTTTTCGTGCTGATGTCGCTGCTATTCGTGTCGACTGTCCTTACTATGGCCCAGGAGCCGGAACGATTGGGCCAGGCCTTCCGGACTCCGGCCGCCTGCACCAGCGTCGCCGGTGGCAGCTTTTATGCCACGAACACGACTTGCACAATGCAAGGCAGTACCATAACGTTGAACGCTTCGAACTGGTTCACCACCGACATTTGCGCCGCCATCAACTCTGCTCTCGCGACTGCTGCTTCGGGGTCAGCAGTCACGGTGGACGCTCGCGGGATCACGGGAACTGTCGCCTGTGCCACGAATCCATTCTTGAACACGTCAACGAGTACGATCTTCAACGTTCAGGGACAGCTTCTGTTAGGAAACGCATTGATTCAAGCGCAAGCTACGTGGACGATTCCAACCCGCTTCTGGGTTCGGGGCGTCGGCACATCAAGTGGCGCCCTGAGTCAGAACACAATCATTCAAGCGCATAACTGGTCTACCTCGGCTTGCGCGCTGTCCCTTAACCTTAACGGAAGCTCGACCAGTAACTGTCCTGTGCTCTTCGTCGGGAATCCCGGTTCTCTGGCCGGCGGCTGGAATCCTACCGACGCCTTCGCGGCTGGAGCTTCGAACCTCGCTGTCGACTGCAACAGCAGCACGAGTTGCCTAGGAGGGGCATCGGTACAAGTCCAGGAGCAAGGCGGCTTCGATACCGTGTCGTTTACGAACCAGCTCGTGACCTGCGTGGACTTTGATGCCAGCACAAAAGCTACCGGAACCGCCGGCATTTCGAACACCGTCCTGCGCAATGTGAATTGCACTCTGCCGAACGCGTCGAACGGAGCTGTGACTTTCAACGGAATCGTGCTCTATGCGACTGACGGGATCGCGGAAATCTCCAACACGAGCGTCACGATCCCCGGTGGAGGCTCGAACGGAACCACCATCTCCGGATCGTGCCTGCTCATCAATGCGGGGTTCGGGACGCAGGTGAACTATCTCCATTGTGAGCGCGCAACCAACGCGATCACGATCGGTCCGGCGACGAATAACACGACGAATCCCACGGTTGCAGTTGGCGTGCATGGCGTTACAGCGGCAAATCTGGTCAGCGGTTCGAGCAACAGCGGCGTGCAGATTCAGAACGCATCGCAAGTCGTTGTTCAGGACGTGGCATTGTCGACGAGCGGCACAGCCCGGTCCATCATCGACAAAGTGAACTCGGTTTCGCTGACTGATGCCTCAGTCGGGCTGTACGTGATGAGCACCGCTGGTGGAGTTCTGATCAGCACGAGTTCGAACACACCGCAAGTGCTGCCATCGACAAATTCCAGCGGACTGAGCGGGGGCAACTACAGCACCGCGCCGTCGGGTTCGCTGGCCTATTGCACGAACTGTTCCATTGGAGCTTGCTCCACAGCTGGTTCTGGATCGCTGGCGGTGCGGGTTGGATCGTCCTGGGTGTGTAAGTAGATCGTGCAAGAACTGTTCGCCGAGAAAGAGACAGGCCGCTCCGCGAATGCGAAGAGCAAGTGCGAAGAGCGGCCTGTTTAGGCACGCCCGCGCGCCAAGACGAGCGCTGTCTTCAGGCGGTCGGCGATGGGGTCTGCAGAACCTGCAATGTCACTGAGGAAAGAGCTTGGCCAGCCGTTCGGACAGCGTGCGCACCGCCTGGTTTAATGCGGGAAGACCGGGCGTATCGAAATCCATATCAAGACTCTCGAGGTCGCGAGTCACATCTTTGACCAGCTGCGTGGTCATGTCCACCCGCTGACGCATGACTTCGTTCATCAACTGATACGGATCGTTGCCTTTGCCCTGACTCTCCAGCCAGCGCTGGACGGCTGCACTGGCTTGCCGAGCTCGCTCGGAGGCGGTTCGGAAATCCATGAGAACCTTCACATCGATCATGCCGGTCTTTACGGAGTTCTCAAGTTGTTTCAGCTCGTCGTTGGACTTCTTCAGACGAGAGGGGAGTTCCGGGTCCTGTTTGGGAGCAATAGCCATGACTGCAAAATCCTTTCGCGCGCCGGAAAGCCAAGTGCGCGGCCGCCGTTGGTGTAGCGTAATTCCCTGCCTTCGGATTGTCGATCTTACTTCGGTCACGAGCCCGTGGGGTGGCTTCTAACGGGCGAGGCCAGTTGGCTGCAAATGCGGCGGGTGTCCTCGTCCAGCGCTCTGGTCAAAGACCAAAGTAACTGGAAAAAACTGACAGGCCCGGTATTCTGATCTTGTCGCCCCAGGCTCGCAAACGTATGTGTTTACACATGTTTGCGAGGCTCCAGCGCAGCCGGGATCCATGGAATTGCCGAAGTCGCCACAGAACCTCGAGCACCGCGAATCCGCTTCCGACGGAGAAATGATGGGCGGGAGTGTGTCGCTATTTCTGCGTCTGTGGAGCTATGGCGGTCCAGCGCAGCCGCCGACCGGGCTGGCTCCCGAGCAGGATCCGGAGATCGCAACTCTGATTCAGGACAGCGTCCGCGAAGGCAAGGGAGTAATTGCGGAGCGTCTGCCGGAATTGTGGTCCGCTCACTTCGACGATGCGCCGCACGCAGTCGCGACGGCGAAAACCCTGCAGCAGCGATTCCTGACATTCCATCGAAAAACGGAACCGCGTCAGGTGGTTCCGTCCATTCTCATTTACGACACAAGAACTGAGCACGTCTCCGAGAGCGACGCCGCTTCTCCTGAGGACATGCTGGCCAATGTCACCTCGGCGCAAATTCTCGTTGCCGATAGTATTTACGAGCAGATGAAAAGCGTGCCGGGCTTTCGGTTCAATCCCAAGCCCGTGCGGGAAGCGGGAGAGAGCTTTGGTCCGGAGGCGATCTACGAGTTGCTCTGGACCGACGATTCAACCTACGGACATCTGCGCCAGGCCAGCCGGGCCGGACTAAAAACGGTGGGCCGCTACCAGGTCCAGGAAGAACTGGGCCGTGGCGCGATGGGCGCGGTATACAAAGCGTATGACGAACTCATCGGACGAACGGTTGCGCTGAAGACCATCACAATTGACCACAACGCTCCCAACCGCGATGAATTGATTGAACGGCTCAAGCAGGAAGCCAAAGCCGCCGGGGGACTGGATCATTCCAACATCATCACGATTTATGACGTGGGGCAGGAAGACGATGTTGTTTATCTGAGCATGCAGTATGTGAAGGGGATCACGCTGGCGACGCTGCTGGCGGATGTAGGCGTCCCGTCGCTCGCGACTTTCCTTTCCTGGGCTGACCAGATTTGTGCCGCCGTCGGTTTTGCTCACGGCCGTGGCGTGATTCACCGCGATCTGAAACCCGCGAATATCATGGTGACCGAAGAGGGCGTAATCAAGGTGCTCGATTTCGGGATCGCCAAAATCGAGAACGCCTCGCTCACCCAGACCGGGCTTGTGGTGGGAACGCCCAGCTATATGGCTCCCGAACAACTGGCTGGCAAGAAGGTGGACCAGCGCTCCGATCTTTTCTCATTGGGCTCGGTCTTCTATGAACTGGTGACCCGGGAGAGGCCCTTCCACGGCGATGTCACCACCATCCTTTACAAGATCATGCATGAAGATCCGGTTGCGCCGTCGCTGGTCAACCCGGCCCTTCCCGGCGGGATTGACGCCGTGATCCGGAAAGCGCTGGCCAAGGAACCCCGGGAACGCTTCCAGAAGTGCGAGGAACTGCGAAAGGCGTTTGCGGAACAAGCCGCGCGCCTGAACATCAGCCTGGCGGCTGTCGGTCCGGTGGCGATGCCGGTGGCAAAGCCGAGACCACAAGCTGCGACTCCGCTGCCGAGTTTCCTGCTTACCGAGGCTGCTCCGAAGCGCAGAAGCGTTTGGCCGATCGCACTCATGCTCCTGTTTATCGGAACTGCGGGATGGGCTTTCTACGTCCACTCGAGTACGGGTTCTTATCCTGCGTACGTGAACAGCCTTGTGGGTGCTTCACGCCAGCTGCCACAGGCTCTTCAAGGTCTGAAGCCCGCGCAACCTGCCGGGCAGGCGAAAGCGGCTGACCAGAACGCTCAAAGCGGCAAAATGAACGACGCGGACTCCGCGAACGGCGTTGACGCGCAGGCGGCGTCCGCCCCTGACCATGCTACGGGAGCGATCGCGCAGGCTCCGAACGGCTCTGCCGTTGCGACTCCGGCCTCGCCGCCAACGCCGACCGCAGGCCAGCCCGGCAATCAAGTTGCGAGCGATGGCGCCGGCACCGTGCTTGAACCAAGTCAGCCGGCTCAGTTGGCAGATACGGCCGCGCAGCCAGGCGCCGGGACACAATCCGGAACAGCCGGAAGCGTTCCGCCAGCAATAGCTGAGACCCAAGAGCGATCGCCGTTTTCGCCGGTTGGCACGGAAGCACAAGCGGCAACCGCTACGCAACCCGCGAAGAATCCACCTCACCAGCTTCCCGCGACCGTCGACGGGTTCACCAGAAAGAATGTCCCCGAGTTGCTGCGCGTAGCCGACATGGCGACGCGGCGTGGGGATTATCGGCTGGCGAGATACGAGTACAACCTCATCCTCAAGCTCGATCGCAACAACGCGACCGCGCGCACCGGACTGCGGCTGATCCGGGAATCCGAACAGTTCCACTGAAGCCTCGAACTACTCAACTCAGCAGCCTTCCTTCCACGATTTCTGGCGAATCAACCTCATAAGCCAGTTGAGCGGTACAATAGCTTGCTTTCGCGAAGACGGAATTTGGAATTCTTAGGAGATCACTCATGATTCGAAAAGTGTGGCTGCCCATCATCGTGCTGCTTGCAGCAGTTTCGTGTCTGTCGGCTCAGACCGTGGACGAGATCATCGCAAAGAACGTTCAAGCTCGAGGCGGCGCGGATAAATTGAAGGGCGTCCAGTCAATCAAGTCGACCGCGACCATGTCGATGGGACCAGGGATGGAAGCTCCCGGCATTCTGATCCAGAAGCGGCCCGCTCTGGCGCGGCTCGAATTCACCGTGCAGGGATTGACCGCCGTGCAGGCCTATGACGGGAAGAATGCCTGGCAGATCATGCCGTTCATGGGGAAGAAGGATCCCGAACTGATGTCGGCGGATGAAGCGAAGGAAACCGAAGAGATGGCCGATCTTGATGGTCCGCTGGTGGATTACAAGAGCAAAGGACATCAGGTGGAGTTGCTCGGCAAGGAAAAGATCGAGGGCACCGACGCCTACAAGCTGAAAGTCACGCTCAAGAATGGTGACGTACAGACCGTCTACATCGATTCCGATTCTTTCCTGGAGATCAAGGAAGTAACCAAGCGCACGATTCGCGGCAGCGAGCAGGAAGTGGAATCCTCGATCGGCGATTACAAGCAAGTCAACGGAATCCTGTTCCCCTTCGCCGTAGAGAGTGGCATCAAGGGAAGCGATCAGAAGCAGAAACTCACGATTACCAAGGTCGAGCTGAATGTTGCTGCGGACGACGCGATGTTTAAGATGCCTGCCGCCGCTCCGAAGGCCGACGCGCCCAAGACGGATCCACCCAAGAACTAGTGCGTGATTGCGCGTCGAACTTGAGGTTCCTTCGGCCCCTGGGGGCCTACCTCGGGGGCTAAAGCCCGCGATTTCCGGCGCGTCGGGCGGCGCGGCTGAAGCCGCGCCCTTTCAAAGCCGTGGCAGTGCAAAGCCGTTGGAATAATGTCCTGCAAAGCGGTTGGGAAATAGTGCCTGTCAAAGCCGTTCGTAAGAAAAGCGCTTTCCTTGTGAGGTCATCATGAGCAATCGTTCGCGTGTGTTGATGGTTCTCTGTTTCCTCTTTCTGGCCCTGACGCTGTCGGCGCAGGATGTCACGCTGGACTCCGACACCCTCAGTGGATTACCCATCCGCGCTATTGGCCCGGCCGCCATGGGCGGCCGCATCGCCGACATAGCGGCAGTGCGCCAAGACCAACGGCTGACCATCTATGTCGGCTCGGCAAGCGGTGGCGTGTGGAAGTCGGTCGACGGCGGCACCACCTTCAAGCCCATCTTCGACAAGCAGCCTTCACTTTCCATTGGCTCAATCGCCATTGATCCGCAAAATTCAAAAACGGTGTGGGTGGGCACGGGTGAGTCATGGGTCCGAAACAGCGTATCGGTCGGGACCGGCGTCTATCGCTCGCGCGACGGCGGCGAGAACTGGGAGGCGATGGGCCTTCCTGACTCCGAGCACGTCAGCCGCATCATCGTTCATCCCAAGGAAAGCAACACGGTGTATGCGTGCGCCCTGGGACACCTCTGGAATTCGAACGCCGAACGGGGCGTGTTCAAAACCACAGACGGCGGCAAGACATGGAACAAGATCCTGTTCCGCAACGAGAGCACCGGTTGCGCGGAACTCGCCATGGACCCGCAGGATGCAGGAGTGCTCTACGCGGCCATGTGGGACGTGCGCCGCGAGCCCCACAATTTTCGCTCGGGCGGCCCGGGCAGCGGGCTCTTCAAAAGCACGGACGGTGGCGCGACCTGGCACGAACTTCGCAAGGGACTGCCCGAGGGCGATCTGGGACGAATTGGAATCGGCATCGCCGCCAGCAAGACCTCGCGCGTTTACGCCGTGGTGGAAGCAAAGAACCACACGGCCCTGTTCCGGTCTGACGATGCGGGTGACAGTTGGGCCGAGGTCAACAGTTCGTTCAACATCAGCGGGCGTCCGTTTTACTTTGCACGGCTGGCGGTCGATCCCAAGAATCCGGATCGCTTGTACAAGCCCGGATTTTTCCTGACCGTCAGCGAAGACGGGGGCAAAAGTTTCAGCGCGGCGTTTTCCATGAGCGAAGGAGAGTCGGGCGGAGGCGTGCACAGCGACATACACGCGGTCTGGATCAATCCTGAAAATCCTGATCAACTGCTGGTGGGCTGCGACGGCGGCGTCTACCAGTCGCTTGATCAAGCCACGCATTGGCGCTTCCTGGCCAACCTTCCAGTTTCACAGTTCTACCACGTGAGCTTTGACATGGCCGACCCGTATAACGTCTACGGCGGACTACAGGACAATGGCACGTGGATGGGGCCATCGCGCGCGGTGGGGAGCATCGCCAACCGGCACTGGCGGGTGATCGGCATGGGAGACGGGTTCTGGGCATTCTCCGATCCGGCAGACGCCGACTACGCGTACGTCGAATATCAGGGAGCAATGATCTCTCGCTTCCGCAAGTCGACCGGCGAGGCGAAGGACATCAAGCCGTTGCCACGGCCGGGCGAACCGGATTTCCGCTTCAACTGGAATGCGCCGATTCATCTGAGTCCCAATCAGCCGGGAACGGTGTACCTGGGCGGACAATTCCTGTTCCGCTCGCGCGATCACGGAGAATCGTGGGACCGCATCTCGCCGGACCTGACGACGAACGATCCGGCGCGCCAGCATCAGGAAACGTCGGGCGGTTTGACCATCGACAACTCCGACGCGGAAAAGTACGAGACCATCTACACGATTGCGGAATCTCCGAAGGACGCGAATGTGATCTGGGCAGGCACCGACGACGGCAATGTGCAGATCACGCGCGACGGTGGCAAGCACTGGACGAATCTCGTAAAGAACATTTCCGGCCTGCCCGCGAATACGTGGGTGTCGACGATCGAAGCCAGCCATTTCGATCCGGCGGTCGCGTATGCAACCTTCGACGGCCACGCCGGCGGCGACATGAAGACCTACGTCTACCGGACCGCGGACTATGGGAAAACCTGGACTTCGCTTACGACGCCAGAACTGAGCGGCTACGCCCACGTAGTCCGGGAGGATTTGGTCAACAAGAACCTGTTGTTCGTGGGGACCGAGTTTGGACTGTTCCTGTCGATCGACGGCGGAGCGCATTGGGCGCAGTTCAAGGGCAGCTTGCCCAACGTGGCGGTCCGCGACGTGGCCATTCATCCCCGCGAGTCTGACCTGCTCGTGGCCACGCATGGGCGCGGGATTTACATTCTGGACGATCTGACGCCGATCCGCGCTCTCACACCCGAGATCCTCGGCAAGGATTTCGCAATGCTGCCCTCGCGTCCGTCGGTGCTCACGCTGGCTGCGGGCGAGCAGAGATTCGACGGTGACTCGGAATTTGCGGGACGCACGGTGCCCGAGGCGGCAACGATCGTTTATTACCAGAAAAAGCGCCACATCTTCGGCGACTTGAAAGTGGATATTTCTGACAGCAAGGGAAACCTGCTGACCTCGATTCAGGGAGACAAGCGAAAGGGGTTAAACCGTCTGCAGTGGCCAGAGCGAGCGAAGCCTCCGAAGATGCCTCCTGCGGCCGGACTGGTGCAAAATGAGTTTGCCATGCTGGGACCGCAGGTGCAGGAGGGAACCTACACAGTCAAAGTGAGCAAGGGGAAGGAAACGTACGCCTCCGAAGTCAAGCTGGTCCCCGATCCACGCAGCAAGAGCACGGCTGCCGATCGAGCGTTGCAGCATAAGACTGTCATGCAGCTCTACGACATGCTCGGGCAACTGACTTTCATCGTGGACTCCACCAACGACTTGCGCGACCAGGCACGGGCGCGGGCGGCCAGCGCCACTGACAGCGCGTTGAAGGATCAACTGAATGGCATGATCCAGAAACTCGAGGATTTCCGCTCGACGCTCGTGTCGGTGAAAGAAGGCGGCATGATCACCGGCGAGAAGAAGCTTCGCGAGAAACTCGGCGAGCTGTATGGCGGGGTCAACGGCTACTGCGGACGTCCGACGGGGTCACAAATCGACAGCACGGCTACATTTCAGAAGAAGATGGACGACGCGACGAGCCAGTTCCAGTCGATCACTGGCTCGGTATTGCCGCCGTTGAATACAGCGCTTCATGGCAAGAACGCTGAGCCCCTCAAGGCCATGTCACGGGAGGAGTGGGACAAGAAACAGAAGTAAGCGATTGACGGAATCGCCGTCAACACTTCCGCAAGAAAAAAAGCAGGCTGCTCAGGGGGAGGCGAGAGCAGCCTGGTTGGCGAAGTCCTCCGGGGAGGAGGGTAAACTTTGTTGCCCTCTTACATCGAGGACGGATTAGCCTGTCCCGTGGTCGTGGCCGGAGTCGATGCCGGAGTGCTGCCGCCCACGGTGTTGGTCATCAGGCGGACATCGACGCGGCGATTGTCGGCGCGGCCCGTTGAAGTCTTGTTCGACTCCACCGGCTTGTCCTTGCCGAGTCCGATCACATAGATCTTGTGCGCAGGCACGTTGTACTTGGTGGCCAGGTACTGGATCACCGAGTTCGCGCGCCGCTGGCTCAGATCATAGTTGTAGTCGGCCGAGCCCACGGAGTCAGTTCCACCTTCCAAGGCAACGATGTAGCCCTTGGTCGAGGCAATGCTGGCCGCGAGCTGATCGAGAGCTTCCTTCGCCTTCGGGGTCAGGTTGTCTTTGTTGAAACCGAATTTCACCGACGTTTCGGCGACGGCGTGATAGTTGTCGAGATTGGCGACGGTGTTGGTGAGCACGCCTACGCGGGAGCTGGCGGCGTCGGCCATCTGCTGCGCCTGGGCGGCGTTCTGTCCGGCGGTCTGCGCCTTCTGGTCAACTTCGGCAGCCTTGGCGTTCACAGCCGCGATGCCGGCCTGCGCGCGAGCGTCCACGTCTTTGATGTCGTGCGAGTTCTTGGCGGTGAGGTCGTCAAGCTCGTTGGTTTTGTTGATCAGCGGAGTGGTCTCTTGTTTAACGTAGTTCTTGCTGGCGCAACCCACAGTGGCTGCCATGCTGACTGCCAGGCAAATGACTAACGAAGTGCGATTCATAGGGTGAGGCTCCTTGGTTTCCATCTCGAATATGCGCGTCCGGGTTCCCCCGCGCGCGGAATGCAATCTCTAAGGCCTGGGATGACTTACTAGAGTACAAGTCCCGATTCCCATTTTGCACGGCTGATGCCAGTTTTCTGAACTCGCGAGAACCGGAGTAAGTATATACGTTTTCAACAGCTTGGGTAAAATAAAGATACTGGTCCGACCGCCGCACCATCGGCCTTGCAACGCAAACCCAACACCATGAATGGAAATTTTATACAGTCGAGCTCAGATTACGTCACCCGGGGTGGGCAGGGGAGGGGGATCGTTTCCCGCTCCCCGCATGTAAACGAAGTCAGCGAGGGCGGTCATTTTTTCGAAAAACCTCTGCGCGTATGGCACATTACAGCAATATTGTAGAACGCGACTTTCGAAATTAACCGCAGAGGTCACTGAGAAACCCCGCCGAGCACGCGGAGAAAGCGGTCTGCTCCGCGACCTCTGCGGGGTTTCTCTGCGCTCTCTGCGGTTGGCTTTTTGCCGGGACGGAGGCCGGTCGCATCTCACTTCCAAATGTCGGTGATCGGCTTGGCATCCCGATCATTCACGGTCAGAGGCTCGAGTCCGAAGTTGTCTTCAATCGTGCGCAAAACGCTGTAGTGGTTGTAGCGCTTGCCGAGCGCAGCCGGGTCCTGCTGGCTCGCGGGCTTTACCATGTCTCCGAGAAACAGCGTGTAGATGCGATTGTCCTCGTTGCCGCCGGATTCATCGAAGGTGATGACGACCAGCGTTCCTTTGCGCAGTTTCTCCTGGAACGATTCATCCAGGAACTTCTTCACCCATCCGCCCGCAACTTGAGCGGTGGTGTCGTGGCCATCATGATTCATGTTCGGCGTGTAGAAGGAATAGGCGACTAGTCCCTGGTTCGCATCCCGTGCGAAATAATTGTCGGACTTGCCGGAGTCGACGCGGATCACGTGATCGCACCATTTCTCCTGTATTTCGCGGAAGCTGAGGAAGGGCACGTGACGGCGCACGTAGTTCCCGCGTTTATCGGCCACATGCTGCCCCGAAATGTCCCACGGGCAGGTGCCGTCGGGCAGTTCCTCGGCATATTGTTTGAAGTCGAGTCCTGCGGCGATCAGGCGGTCAGCGATGGTTTTGTGTCCGGCATCGTTCGGGAAATTCACCTGCTTGTCGCCTAAGAAACTTCCGCGGCGGTGAATACCGAAATCCGTACCTGCGATCATCGCCAGATAATTCGGATACGAAGGATGAAACAGGGCGTGAAAATTCGTGAAGCTGGCGCCCTGCGCGGCCAGCGCCATAAGACTCGGATCCTGGATGGCGCGTTCGTAGTCGACGTTCTCGAGCACGATGATGAGGATGCGGTCGAAGTGGTGTGCGGCCGCCAAGGCTTCTTCCTTCTTCTTGCCGGCCTCCGATTTCGCGGTCGCGCTCTCGGCCGACTGGTTTGACTGCGACAGCGCGTTGCTCTGAACAAACGCCGGGCAAGTAACTTGCAGGAGCGGTAACAGTACCGCTGCGAGTGCTCCCGGACGAAAGCGTCGGGGGCTACGTGATTCGTGGTCTCTCATCTGCCTTCTTGTAACACAACGTGTCCGCTTTCCATCCAATAGAATAAGAATTCGCGGGCATGGACTTGCAGGCAAAAATCCGGACGATCCCCACCGAACCCGGCGTCTATCTCTACAAAAACGCCGAAGGCGAAGTGATCTACGTGGGCAAGGCCAAGAACTTGCGCAGCCGCGTGTCCAGCTACTTTCATGAGGGACGATGGGAAGACGCCAAGACCGGAACGCTGGTGCGCGAAGCGGTCGACGTGGAATACATTGTGGTCGCCAACAACAAGGAAGCGCTCGCGCTCGAGAACAACCTGATCAAGCAGCGCCAGCCACGCTACAACATTCTGCTGCGCGACGACAAGACGTATCCCTACGTGAAGCTGACGCTGGGGGAACGCTGGCCGCGGGTCTACGTGACGCGCCGGTTGCGCAAAGACGGCAGCGACTACTACGGCCCCTACTTCCCAGCCAACCTCGCCTATCGCATTGTCGACCTGATTCACCGTAATTTTCTGATTCCCTCGTGCAAGGTTGACCTGACGCGCTTTCATCCCCGGCCCTGTTTGCAGTACTACATCAAGCGCTGCTTAGGGCCATGCGTGCAGGACCTGACCACCCCCGAGATTTATCAGGAGGCGGTGCACGACGTGAAAATGTTTCTCGAAGGACGGCCGACGGACCTGGCGCGTTCGCTGCGGAGCCGCATGGAAGAGGCCGCTGCCGCCGAAGAATACGAGCGTGCCGCCCGCTATCGCGATCTGATCTCCACCGTCGAGCAACTGCAAGAGCGCCAGCGCATCGCCGCCGCCGAAGGCGATGACGCCGACGTATTCGGTTATCACTACGAGAACGGCATGCTGGCGGTAAACCTGTTCCACATGCGCGGCGGAAAGATGGTCGACCGCCGGGAGTTCTTCTGGGAGGATTTGCCGGAGTTCGCTATGGCCTGCCCAGAATCTTCCGACACTCTCTCCACTTGTCATCCTGAGGCGCCGTCTTTTGGCGCCGAAGGACCTATGCAATCCGCTGTCAGGACCACGGCTGCCGGCGATTCCATAGGTCCTTCGGCCCGCAAAGAACTCGGGCCTCAGGATGACAAGGGGGTGGTTGCCGCTGCAGGTTTTCATCCCGGAGAATTCTTCTCGGCGTTACTGAAGCAGCTCTACATCGGCCAGCCGTACGTGCCCCGCAATCTCTATGTCCCTGTTGATTTCGAGGATCGCGGAGAACTCGAGGATCTGCTCACTGAGCAGGACGCAAGCGAGAACTCTCGTGCCGCGCGTGTGCACATTCTCGTCCCGCAGCGCGGAGACAAGCGCTCTCTCATCGATCTGGCCGGCAACAACGCGAAGCAGTCTTACGATCAGCGCTTCCGCATCCTGAAGCCGAATGCGCGCAAGATTCAGGAGGAACTGCAGGAAGCGATCGGCCTGCCGGAACTGCCGAAGCGCATCGAGTGCTTCGACATTTCTCACATTCAGGGAGCCGAGACCGTCGCCTCGATGGTGGTTTGGGAAGACGGCAAGATGAAGAAGTCGGATTATCGCAAGTTCATCATCCGCACGGTCGAAGGTGTTGACGACTTCGCCTCGATGCGGGAGGTGGTCACGCGCCGTTATAAGCGCCTGCAGGACGAGCAGAAGCCCATGCCCAGCCTGGTTCTGATCGACGGCGGCCTCGGGCAGTTGCACGCCGCGGCCGAAGCCCTCGAAAAGCTGGAGATCATCAACCAACCGCTGGCCGCAATCGCCAAGCGTGAAGAGATTCTGTATGTATACGGGCAGGAAAAAGACCCCATCGCACTCGATCATCACTCTCCGGTGCTGCACCTGATTCAACTCATCCGTGACGAGGCCCACCGCTTTGCGGTGACCTTCCACCGTAAGCGCAGGCAGATGCGCGATCGCTCAACGGAATTGTTGGAGATTCCCGGCGTGGGCGCGAGCACGACGCGCCGACTGCTCGAACACTTCGGCAGCGTGCAGGCGGTCAAGCAGGCAGACGCAGCGGCTCTGTCGGCGGTTGTCACCCGGGTGCAGGCCGAGGCTATTCGCAATCACTTCCACAAGTGAATCCCGAGCAGTAAGATTCAATCACAAGTTCGCATTATGAGCTTGGGGGACATCAGTTCGGAAACATGGACAACAACAAGCCGGAAAAACACACCATTACCGCATCCGCCATCATTCCCGCGCGCCGCGAGCGTGTCTATTCGCTGATCGCCAACTACAACGACGGCCACCCGCGGATTCTTCCCAAGCAATTCTCCGGCCTGGTGGTGGAACAGGGCGGCGTCGGCGCCGGCACGGTGATCCGTTTTCAGATGAGCGTGTTTGGGAGAAAGCAGACGTTTCGCGCGGCCATTACCGAACCCGACCCGGGCCGCGTGCTGGTTGAAACCGATCTCGATGCCAACGGCGCAGTGACAACTTTCACGGTGAGTCCCGGCACGGCCCCTGCCGATTCCAGCGTGACGATCTCAACCGAGCTGCCAGTAAGAGGCGGCTTCCTGGGAAAGATCGAGAGGACGCTCTCCACATTGTTGCTGCGACCGATGTACGTCAAGGAACTCGAAAACCTTGCCCGCGTGTCGACTGGACCATTCGGCGCTTAGGGTTTCGGCTCGGAACTCGCGTTCCCCATATCGAGCACGACTTTCCAGCTGCCATCCTTCTGCAGCTTCCAAATGCTGGTGTACTTGCCGTGCTGAACCACCGGCTTGCCGTCCTTGCCCTTGGAGCTGAATTCGTAGTTGCCATACGTATAGCCGAGGTCGCCGGCCGTGGAGATGTCCGCGCCAACGGGCGTCCACGAGAGGCGATTGTTCTTGTCGTTGAGATATCCCATGGTCTTGGCGATCTCCACCTTGCCTTGAATCAGGCCATACCCGTTCGGGACCTCGACCGCGTCATCGGCGTAGTACGACATGTATCCGGCGGACCCTTTTTCCGCGGCGGCTTTCATGAACTCGCCTTCGAGTTGCTTCAGTGTCTCGGCACTGGCCTTCGGCGAGGCGGACACCGATGGCCGGTTCATGGGAAACACAATGGTGGCGACCAGAAACGAAACGACCAGAATGGGCAGCAACGACTTCATGAGAACCTCCGGAGAAATTGCGGGGCCATTTTACTCCCCACAAGAAAAACAAGTAACCCCGAGGGACACGAAGCCACACAAAGAAATTCTGCACTTCCTTCGTGTCCTTTGTGGTGAATGCTTTTCCCGCGCTACACTAGCGGCTGACCCTATGAAGCGCAAGTCCTCGTATCTGGCAGCTCTCCTACTCGCAGCGATTGTGCCGTGCCCGGCGATCGCACAGACCCAGAACCCGCCCGATATGGCAACCGCGCAGGAAAAGCATCTGCGCAACGTGCATCAACTGACGTTCGGCGGACAGAACGCCGAAGCTTACTTTTCCGCCGATGGCAAGAAACTGATCTTCCAGTCATCCCACGGCGACGTGAAGTGCGACCAGATTTTCATCATGAACATTGACGGTAGCGACCAGCACATGGTCTCCACCGGCAAGGGACGCACCACCTGCAGCTTCTTCTATCCCGACGGCAAGAGAATTCTCTACGCTTCGACGCATCTGGCAAGTCCCGAATGTCCGCCGAAACCGGACTATTCGAAAGGTTATGTTTGGGGCGTGTATTCGGGCTATGACATCTTCACAGCGAGTCCCGACGGCTCGAATCTCAAGCAATTGACTGACACGCCCGGCTACGACGCCGAAGCAACCATCTCGGTCGACGGCAAGAAGATCACTTTCACTTCC